>CAZKXI010000005.1:0-11087 GCA_964556755.1 uncultured Eubacteriales bacterium | reverse complement strand
CGGGAGTTGTCCCACCCGGGTGGCCTGGGATATAGTCACTTCGTCCGCAACGCCGCCCAGGAGGACGCCATGAACCGTGCCCGCCGCATCGCCTTGGCCTTCGCTCTGACCGCCGTTCTGTTCCTGCCCGCCTGCGGCCCCCGGACCGATCAATCCGTCTCCCCCTCCGATCCGCGCCTGGCCGGCTCCTCGCGCGCCGACCAGGACGGCTGGGCCTTCGTCCACCTCGAGGGCGAGCCCCGGACCATCGGCTTCCAGCACGGCTGGCATCTGGCCGCGGAGATCGACGACCTGCTCAAGACCATGGCCTTCTACTTTCCCAAGGCCGCGGGCCGGGACTGGGCCTTCTTCCGCGAGGCGGCCGAGCGGATGTTCTGGCCCAAGCTGAGCCCGGAGATTCGTGACGAGATCGAGGGCATCGCCGAAGGCCTGCGGGCCCGGCGGCCGGACCTGGCCTACGACAAGATCGACATCACCGCCCTCAACGGCTGGATCGAGATCGCCTGGTATTACATCCCCTGGCTGGCCGAGAAGGCCAAGTCCGAGGCCGGCGACAACAAGGCCCCCGCGTACTGCAGCGCCTTCGTCGCCGTCGGGTCGTATACCAGCGACGGCGGCATCGTCATGGCCCACAACAACTGGACCGAGTACATCATCGGCGGCCGCTGGAGCGCGGTCCTGGACATCGTCCCCGAGAGGGGCCGGCGCATCCTCATGGACGCCCTGCCCGGATACATCCACAGCGGCGACGACTTCGTCGTCAACGGGGCCGGCCTGATGGTCACTGAAACGACGATGGGCCAATTTAAAGGCTTCCGCGAGGAGGGCACGCCCGAGTTCGCCCGGGCCCGAACAGCCGCCCAGTACGCGGCCAACATCGACGACTTCGTCCGGATCATGACCGAGGACAACAACGGCGCCTACGCCAACGACTGGCTGGTGGCTGACCTCAACGCCGGCGAGATCGCCCGGCTCGAGCTGGGGCTCAAGAATCAGAGGGTTTGGCGGACCAAGGACGGCTACTATGTCGGGGCTAACTTCCCGGTCGATGAGAAGACGATCGCCGAGGAGACGACCTTTGATCCCAAGAACCTGAAGCAATCGGTCTGTGTCCGGCGGACACGCTGGGAGCAGCTGATGGAGGAGTTCAAGGGCCGCATCGACGCCGACACGGCCAAGCTCTTCCTCGGCGACCACATCGACGCCGCGACGGGGCAGGCGGCCGACAACGTCAACACCCTCTGCGGGCACGGCGAGACCGAGCCCAACGGGCTGCCGGAGTTCTCCTGGGCCCCCTACTACCCGGGCGGGGCCGTCCAGGGCAAGGTCACGACCGGCGCCCTGGCCGGGGAGATGAAGATGTGGGGACGAATGGGCCACCCCTGCGGGCGCGACTTCATCGCCGCCGATTTCCTCAAGGCCCATCCCGAGTGGGCCTGGCAGGCTCCCTACCTCAGGGACCTCAAGGCCAACCCCTGGACCCTGTTCGAAGCCAAGAAGTAAGGGCGCGCCCGCCGACGCCCGGGAGGATGCCATGCCGGTCCGAATGCGCAAGCTCGGCCAGTCCGATATCGAAGTCACCCCCGTCGGCCTGGGCTGCTGGCAGTTCAGCCAGGGCCGCGGCCTCAACAAGTACTGGCCCGCCCTGCCGGAAGAAGAGATCGAGGCCATCGTAGCCGCCTCGCTCGACGGCGGGATCAATTGGTTCGACACGGCCGAGGCCTACGGCAACGGCGAGTCGGAGCGCCAGCTCTCGCGGGTCCTGCAGAGGGCGGGACGGCGCCCCGGCGAGGTCGTCGTGGCCACCAAGTGGATGCCCCTGCTGCGGCGGGCCGGCAGCATCGGCCGGACGATCGGGGAGCGGATCGAGTGCCTCGGTCCGTTTCCCATCGACCTGCACCAGATTCATAATCCGGCCTCGCTGTCCTCGATCGAGAAGCAGGCTCGAGCCATGGCCGCCCTGGTCAAGTCCGGCCACATTCGCCATGTCGGGGTGTCGAACTTCGGCGAGAAGGCGATGCGCGAGATGCATCGGGTCCTGGCCGGGGAAGGCATCCCCCTCGTCTCCAATCAGGTCCATTACAGCCTCCTCCACCGCAAGGTCGAGAAGAACGGCGTCCTGGACGCGGCCAAGGAGCTGGGCATCTCGATCATCGCCTACTCGCCGCTGGAGCAGGGCGTTCTGACGGGGCGCTTCCATGAAGATGCCGGCCAAGTCAAGGCCATCAAGGGCATCCGCAAGCTGCGGGGATTCTATCGGAACGGGGCCCTGCGGCGGAGCCGCGAGCTGATCGAGGCCCTCAAGCAGGTGGCCGAACGGCACGCCGCCACGCCGGCCCAGGTGGCGCTGGCTTGGCTTTTCACCTTCCACGGCGACGGGGTCGTCGTCATCCCGGGCGCGTCGAAGCGCAGCCAGGCCGAGTCCAACGCCGCCGCGATGTCGCTTGCCCTCGGCCCGGCCGACCTGGCCTGCCTGGACGAGATCTCGCGACCCCTGATGGGCGACTGAGCGGGCGAAAGTCCCCGCGCGCCCGTCCATTGGCATGTCGATCGGAATTGGTGTATCTTGGCCCTTCTCAGCCCGGCCCAAGAGCATCTTCAAGGAGGTTTCGGATGAAACGCGGACTCATCGTCGTCCTGGCGGCGGCGCTCGTGCTGCCCCTCATGGCCCAGGACAAGCCCCAAGACCCGCCCAAGCCGGCGGCCCCCGCCGCCGCCCAAGTCAAGCCGGACGCCCCCGCGGCCAAGCCGCAAGAGGGCGAGCCCAAGCCTTACGACAAGGTCGTCACGCCCGAGTTCAAGACTCAGGCGGGTATCTTTAAGGCCCATACGTCCAAGGGCAAGCTCCTGTTGGAGCTGCCCAAAGCCGAGCTGGGCCGCGATTTCCTGCTCGTCGTCCAGATCAAGGGCAGCCCGAGCAGCTCGAGCTACCCCGGCCAAAGCGTGGACGACATGGTCGTCCGCTGGGAGCTGCGGGAGAACAAGGTCCTGCTGCGGGCCGTCTCCTACGCCAACATCGCCGACCCCAACGACCCGATCAAGAAGGGCGTGGACGCCATGAACACGGCCACGATCATGATGGCCTTCAACGTCGAGGCTTTGGCCGCGGACGGCTCGCCGGTCATCGACGCCACCCGGCTCTTCACCTCCGACGTCAACGAGATCCCGGTCAAGAAGAGGGTCGGAGGCCAGGCCCTGGACGCCTCCCGCACCTTCCTGGAGAAGGTCCGGTCCTATCCCCTCAACCTGAACGTCGAGGCGCTGCAGACCTTCAACCCCAAGCCGGCCACTCTTCCGGCCGGCTTCCCGCCCCAGTACGCCGACATGCTTCCCTCACCGCCCAGCCCGACGGCCCTGGTTCACTACTCCTTCGTCAAGCTGCCCGAGAAGCCGATGATGGGCCGCCTCTTCGACAACCGGGCCCCCTTCTTCACCCACAGCCACACCAACTACAGCCTGCCCGACCACGAGACCCGGGTGCGGCAGTACATCGCCCGCTGGCGGCTGGAGAAGAAGAATCCCGGCGCGGCCAAGAGCGAGCCGGTCAAGCCCATCGTCTTCTACGTCGATCCGGCCACGCCCAAGAAGTGGGTCCCCTACGTCAAGAAGGGCGTGGAGGCCTGGCAGCCCGCCTTCGAGGAGGCCGGATTCCTGAAGGCCATCGTGGCCAAGGAAGCGCCGACGCCCCAGGAGGACCCCGACTGGTCGGCCGACGACGCCCGCTACTCGGTCATTCGCTGGGTGCCTTCGACCACGGCCAACGCCATGGGCCCCCACGTCTCCGACCCGCGCAGCGGGGAGATCCTGGAGGCCGACGTCGAGATTTACCACAACGTCCAGCAGCTGGCCCGCGACTGGTACTGGGTCCAGTCGGGCCCGCTCGATCCCAAGGCCAAGACCCTGCCCCTGTCCGACGAGACCATGGGCGACATCCTGCTCTACATCATCACCCACGAAGTCGGCCACTCCTTGGGCCTGCCCCACAACTTCAAGGCCTCTGGGCTCTACACCATCGAGCAGATCCGGGACAAGGGCTGGGTCAAGAAGAACAGCCACGTTCCCACCCTGATGGACTACGCCCGATTCAACTACGTGGCCCAGCCCGAGGACGGCATCGATCCCAAGGACCTCATCCCCAAGATCGGTCCGTACGATAACTTCATCATCCACTGGGGCTACGCGCCGATCGCCTCGGCCAAAACGCCAGAGGAGGAGAAGCCGACCCTGAACGAGTGGATCAAGGTCCAGGACAAGACCCCTTATCTGCGCTTCAGCACCGCGGGCACGCGCGGCACCGATCCCGCCGAAGAGACCGAGGCGGTGGGCGATATCGACGCCGTCAAGGCCACGACGCTCGGCTTCAAGAACCTGAACCGGGTCATGGCCATGCTCCCGGGAGCGACCCTCAAGCCGGGCGAGGACTACACCCAGATCGAGCATATGTACGGCGCCATCTGGGACCAGGCCCGCCTGGAGATCGGCCACGTGGCCAACATCATCGGCGGGTACGACAGCGAGCCCAAGGCCGGCACGGCCGCGGGCGTGCGCTTCACCCCGATCGGCAAGGACCGCCAGAAGGAAGCCGTCGCTTTCCTCAACGCCAACGTCTTCCAGACCCCCGACTGGCTGCTGCCGGCCGAGATCCTGCGCAAGCTCGAGCCGACCAGCGGCCAAGCCCGCGTGCTGGCCCTGCAGCAGGCGGCTCTGGGGACGATTCTGAGCCAGGCCCGCCTCCTGCGCCTGCAGGAGCATCAGGCCATCCTGGGCGCCAAGGCCTATACCACGGCCGAGATGCTGGCGGATCTGCGGAGCGGCATCTTCGCCGAGCTGGCCGGAGCGGCCCCGGTCGATCCCTACCGCCGCAATCTGCAGCGGGCCTATGTCGACATGCTCATCGCCAAGCTGAATCCGCCGGCCGCACCGGCCGCGGCTTCGGCGGCCGGAGCGACGATCAAGGACGATAGCCGCGGCGCCATCCGGGCCGAGCTGAAGGGCATCCTGGGCCTCCTGGAGGCCGGCGCCGGCGACGACTTCACCCGGACGCACATCGCCGATCTGAAGGATCAGATCAGCCAGGCGCTCGATCCCAAGAAATAAGCCAGCTTATCATCTATCCCCCCGTCGGACGAACCGGCGGGGGGATCTCTAATCCCCACGATCACGAACGCCATGTCGACAGCCGGCCCCCAGAAGAGCTCGCCCCCGGAAGCCGATCGTCCACGGCTGGAGGTCTGGGCCGGGCGCCATCCGATCCTGTCGAGGCTCCTTCCGGCCTTTATCCTCGTCGTTCTGCCTCTGACGATCCTCGAATTCGGCTCCCGCCTCATCCATTCCTTCCCTCTGGGCCCCGATCCGTTGGTCACCGCCGACGTCCCGGAGTGGCGGGACACCCGCGAGTTCGACGCCCACCTCTTCTGGCGGATCAAGCCGAACCTCGACGGGCCGATGCTCAAGACCAACCGGCTGGGACTGCGCGGCCCCGAGATCCCGCGCCGCAAAGGCCGCGAGTACAGGATCCTCTCGCTGGGAGAGTCGACGACCTTCGGCTACCGGGTCGAGGCCCGGGAGACCTACTCGGCCGTCGTCCAGAGGAAGCTGGGATCGGTCGACGGCCGTCCGCTCCGGGTCATCAACGCGGGCTCCCCCGGATATTCCCTCTACCAGGGCGCGACCTTCCTGCGCCGCGAGGGCTTGGACCTGCGGCCCGATATGGTCTGGCTCTATTTCGGCCAGAACGACTTCCTACCGGTCGGCTATCTCGCCGATCGGGACGCCCTCAGGATGGTCGCCGGCAAAGGCCTCAATGATTGGGAGCTGGGGCGCCAGCGCCGAGCCTGGACCTGGCGATTGTCCATGGGGCTGCGCCGGGGAAGCAACCTCGTCCGAGGGCTGACCAGCCTGGCTGGGCGGCGGAGCGCCCAGAAGCTCGTCCGGGAGGAGAGCGACAAGCCCCGAGTGCCCGAGAGCGATCGCCGCAAGCTCCTGGCCATGATCTTGGAGACATGCCGCGAAAGGGGAATCCAGCTCGTCATCATCGTGCCCTGGTACCCCCGGTTCTCCGAGCACGAAGCCCTGCTTCGCGAGTTCGCGGCCGCCCGCGATGTCCCGCTCATCGATCTGCCGCTCCTGCTGGAGGGAGTCCCCCGGGACGACTATTTCTTCGATTCCATGCATCCGACGGCCCGCGGTCACATGATCATCGCCCGAGCCATCCGGGACGAGCTCGTCCGCCTGTTCGGCCGCCGGGGCTGGGTCGGTTGACCCGCCCGTTTCCTTTCCCCGCCGTGGGACGGAAGGCTAGATCAGCTGGAGCGATCGGGCGTTGGCGATCAGCTTTTGGATGTAGACTCGGGCCGTCTCTTCCTTGGCAGCTGCCGGCTTGGCCGGAGCCAGGGACATCTGATTGGTCAACACCGAAACTTCGAGAATCCAGACTCCCGAACAGCCGCGGACAACGATATTATCCCGCGTCTCCGGAGTCTCGTCCTGCACGCCGATTGGCTTGAGGAAGATGGGAAGCCCGGGGGGCGACCAGCCCGCGTTCCGGGCCGCCTTGGCCGGCCCTCCGGAGCCCTGCCAGGCGCGAAGCTGGCCTTGGGCCAGCGCCGCATCGGCGAACTGGTAGACGCAGATCTCGATAATCCGTCCTTCCCTAGAGAGAGTCAGAGAGTAATACTGTCCCGGCCGATAGGTCTTTAGGTAAGAGGGGGCTCTTCCGGGATTGAAAGTCGGGGTGCCCTGATAAAGCGAAGGCGCATCGTCCCGGGAATAAGCGCAGAGGGCGACGGCCAAGGACGCCCGCACAGCCGCAGGCAGGCTGAGCCAAGAGAAGCCGGCCTCGTCAAGATCCGATAGATCGATCTCCCCGGACAAATCAGCCAGATTCTCGCCGGCATCGGAAGCGACGCTGGCCCTGAGCCCCTCGTAGCGGAGAATGTTCTTTTGCAGCTTCTCGAGGTAGCCGGCCGCATCAGTGAGGCATCCATACTTGTCAAGATCAGCCTTGATCGGCTTGAGGGCATCGGCGGCATGGGAAGCCAGACGGCGGGCCGCCTGGCGCTTGGCCGCATCTTTCAGGTTGGGATAGCTCAGCCTCTCCTTCTCCGCTTTCAGCCAGTCTTTCTCCTTGGCCACGGCAGCCTTGGCTTTGGTCATGGCCGCGTCCTTGGCCCGCGTCAACCCTCCATAGGCCTCCTCAGCCTGGGTGAATTCCTTCCGAGCCGCTTGAAGGCTCTCGTTCGCCTTATAGAAGGCGGCCAGCGAGTCAAGCTCGGGGATGATTTCCGATTTCAGCTTATCGAGCCTCTCTTTCTCGTCTTTGAAGGCCTGGCCGCTCGAGCACTTGGCCTGCAGGGAATTCATCTCTTCCCGCCTCTTGGCGGCTTCGGATTCGAAGTCAGCCGGCTTGATATTCTCCTTCTCGACCCATCGGCTCGTGAGGGTCGTCGGAGGCTCGGGCGTTCGGTTGAAGACATCCTGGGCCGCCTGGAGCTTGGCCTCGGCGCTCCGATAGGCGTCAAGGATGGCTTGACAGGGATCCGTCGCGGACCGGTCTTGTGTCGAAGCCCGGCCGACGGTTGCCACGACCAAAAGGAAAAGGAGCGTCTTCCGATTCACTGCTCTGCCTGACATGTCCCCCTCCTTGGAGCGGCGAATCGTCCCCCACTCCCCGTTTCCGAACCCTCTTTTGGGAATCGTAAGGCTAAGACTCGGATCTGTCAAACGGCAAATCGCGCTCATCGGTACCGTCTTCATCGATTTTTCACCCTTTCTTCATCGATTCCATAGCCTGCCCGCCTATCCTGGAGACGTGAAAAACATGAAAAAGCATGAAGCGACGGGACGCCCGTCATCCCCCCTCATCGACGCCGAGGGAGCGTGGGGCCTGATGGCCTCCGGCTGGGCCGCGGCCGACCTCCACGTCCACACCCTCCACTCCTACGACGTCATCCCCACCCGGGCCACGGACCCGCTGCGGCTCTACCTCGAGGCCCGGCGCCTGGGCATGACCTTCGTGGCCTTCACCGACCACGACACCATGGACGCCTACGACCGGATCGGCTGGACCCGCGAGGGCCTTGTACCAGCGGTCGAGGTTAAGATCCACGATCCACGCCGGGTCGGCCACACGGTCCATGTCAACGTCTACACCCTGGACCGAAACCAGCTCCGGGAGATCCTCAGGATCGCCCGAACAGCCAAGGATATCGAGCTTCTGACCGATTACCTGAAGGGCGAGAGCCTTCCCTACATCCTCAACCACCCCTTCTGGCACGAAGCGGGTGAGAAGATCAACTTACGGGCGGTCCTGGACATCGCCGATCTCTTCCCCGCGCTGGAATACAACATGGGCCGCATCGCCCGTCTCAACAAGCAGGCGCTGCGGCTGGCCGAGGCCAAAGGCAAGGGCTTGGCCGCGGCCACCGACACCCACGTCGGGGAGATCGCCCGGGCTTTCACCGTGGCCCCCGGAGCGACCTTTCGGGAGTACTTCGAGAGCATCCGCCAGAGACAAGCCCGCATCGTTCCGGCCGACCTGACCCTGCCGCGACTGAAGGACGAGACGGCGCTGAGGCTGAGGCAGCTCTTCGACAAGTCCGGCTGGATATCGGCCAAGGATTCATTGACCATCGATACGGGGAGCGCGCTCCTCGACCGGATCGTCTCCCGGATAGCCCGGACGCGGCCGTGGCAGATCGACCCGGCGGACCGGCTTCTGGAGCGAGTGCTGGCCGCGGTCTCCCGGACCGGAATCCCCGCCTCTCTCTACGTCAGGTCCCAGCGGGGTCTGGCGGACCGGGTCAGCAGCTTCTTGACCGGCGCCGGGGCGGCCGCTTGACCGACATCCAGCGAGACAGCGATCCGGCCGGCAGATCGGCTTGAGAGGACGAGCGCGGGCTATCGCGCGCAGACTCTCCCCACCCAGGCGAAGAGCTCGTCCAAGTCGTAGTCCCCGCCGTGGCCGCGACCATCTCTCAGCGCGAATCGGCCGGAGGCGTCAGGGCGATCCGGAACGGCTTATCCCGGTCGCAAACGAGGCGTCCGTCGACGACCTCGAGATACGCCGCCTGGATCGCGGTGTGACGGTTGGAGAAGGGCGAGACGCCGTCGCGCTCGACGGCTTGCTCCGTGAACGGGTGGGTGAAGTAGATAATAAAAGCTCTCTCGCCGCACACGACGACGTCGGCATGCTTGCCGATGGTGCCGTCGGAGTTGCGGGTCCCAGGCTTGTCGAGAATCTTGCCTTGATACGTCCAGGCGCCGAGGTCGGCGGAGCGGTAGACGTCGAGCCCGGAGTTGGGGTCCTTGATCAGCCAGTAATAGCCCTTGAAGCGAAAGGCTTTGGGCCCCTCGCCATAGAGCCTGGAGACGCCGGGGTCTTCGACCGGAGCCCATGTCTTCAGATCGCGGCTCTCGACGGCCAGGGTTCGGGAGCCGTGGCCCTCGTCCTTGTACCACATGCGCCAGGACCCGGCGGGAGTCCTGAAGAGAGTCGGGTCGATGCAGAAGTCCGAGCTCAGCGGGATCCGCCGCTCGAAGCTCCAGCGCCACAGATCCGTGGAGGCGTAATGAAGGATGTGCCTCTCCCCTCCCCAATTCCGGTGGCTCGAAGCGGGGCCGGGGACATAGCTGACGAACATGTGGAAGCGCCCGAACCCGTCGCGGATGACATCGGGCGCCCAGAACGAATAGGCCGGGTCGGGGTGAGAGAGGGGCAGGGTGCCGAGATAGGTCCAGGTCATGCCCTGGTCCCGTGATTCGGCGACTCCGATCTCCGTGCCGTGGCACCACTCGACGCCGGGAAGATCCAGCTTGGCCCGGCGCTGGGTATACAGCATCCACCAGGCCTGTTTCGTCGGGTTCCAGACCAGGACCGGGTCCGCCGCGCCGTCATAGACGGGATCGCGATAGAGAGGCGCCGGGACCGAGGCCGCGATCACAACCGGATCGGCGACGGCGATCCGGACGATCTTGTCCTGGGCCGGCGAATTGGCAACCAAGAGGAAAGCTGCGGCAACAAGGATCCGTAAGCGCCGCATCAATGTCATGGGTCCTGCCTCCATGCGGGGTATGAGCCACCTTTCAAGGAACTCGTTTCGACGTGATGGGGGATCAGGTTCTTGCCATATGCAAGAACTCCCGAATCGCCGCCCCGAATTCGGGACGCGCCAAGGTCGAGACGTGGTCGCCTCCCTCGATCACCACCACGTCCGCCCTGGCAAAAGCTTTCCGCAGCGCTTCCACCCGGCCCTTGAGGTGCTCCGATTCAAGCGAGCCGTAGACGAACAACGCCGGGGCGGGGCAGGCGGCAAGGTCCTTCTCCGCAACCTGGAGATCATCAAAGCTGAGGCCGGCTGCGGCCAGGGCCTTCACATCCTTGCCGTTGAGCATGAACGCCGCCCACGAGTTGGCCTGTTCCGGGGTGGGCTTGGGTCTTCCCGGAGGGAGGACTTCAAGGAGGTAAGCGCCCATGCCCTTCCCCTCCTCAGCGGTTTTTGCGAAGACCTCCGTCTCCCGGGACCCCGATGGCGGGGCTCCGATCACCAGCGGGACCTGGCCTCCGTAAACCGCGCTGATGACGCGATCCGGGTAGGTCGCGGCGATCTTACCGACGATAAACGCGCCCATCGAATACCCGATCAGATGCGCCTTCGAAATCTTCAGATGGTCCATCAGCCGCGTCACATCCCAGGCCATCTCCGTTCCATAGAGCGCACGGTCGTAAAGCTTGCCGCTCTGCCCATGTCCCCGGCAGTCCAGGGCGATCACCCGGAAGCCCGGAGGGGGGTCCAGCTTCGGGTTTCCAGCGGCGTCCTTCCCCCACATGGTCGCATCCGACATCCAGCCGTGGATCAACACGACCGGCTCGCCCTCGCCCGCCACGGCATACCGGATCTTGACGCCATTCGAGTCGAAGAAGCCGATCTCGGTCGGGGGGTTAACAGACTGGCCCGCGCCGAGCCACTCAGCGGATAGAATCAATAGGGAGAGTAGAATCCCGAGACCAAGACACTTCTTTATCACGAAAAATCCATAAACTAAACGACGGAGGATGTCAATGAAGGGGGGATTCGACGGCGTTTCGG
>CAZKXI010000004.1:0-198275 GCA_964556755.1 uncultured Eubacteriales bacterium | reverse complement strand
CTTGGGGCCGTAATAGAAATCCAGATTCGTGGCTTCGATCTTGACGCGGGCGGACTTACTTGAGGTTCTTGGCGTTCTCGGGCTGGTACTTGGCCCCCACCGGGTAGAAGCCTTCCCGCTCGACGACCGCCTGGCCTTCGACGGACAGGATCCAGGAGATGGCCCCCTCAGCGGCGGGCTTGGGCTTGCCGTTGGTGGCCATCAGGAGGGGCCGGGCGATGGGATACTGGCCCGAGTCCACGGCGGCCTTGTCCAGAGGCGAGAACGCCTCGGCCTTCTCGTCCTTGTTGATATTCAGGATCTTGAGGCCTTTCATCGGCCGGCCCGTCTCTTTGTCGACCACGTAGCCGATGGCCGAGGCATCGGCCAGGACGCCTTCAATGATCTGGGCGTTGCCGTTCATCTCCTTCATGGCCTGGGAGTAGGGCTTGTTGCCCATGACGTGCTCCAGCATGAAGGCGTAGGTGCCGGAGTTGGACTGCCGGCCATAGAGGCTGATCTTCGCGTCGGGGCCTCCCACGGCCTTCCAGTTGGTCACATCGTCGCGGTAGATGGCCCCGACCTGGGACATCGTCAGCTTGGCCAGGGGGTTCTTCTCGTTGACGATGATGCTGAGGCCGTCCACGGCCACCGCGAACAAGCGGACCTGGATGCCCTTCTCCCAGGCCAGGTCCAGCTCCTTCTTCTTCCAGTCCCGGCTGGTGTTGGCCACGTCGCAGGTGCCGTTGATCAGGCCGGTCACGCCGGTGCCGGAACCGCCGCCGAGAACGGCGATCGGGACTTTCGGACTCTTCTCCATGTAGATCTCGGCCAGGATCTGGACGAGGTTGATCATGGTGTCCGAGCCCTTGATCTGAAGCATCTTGGCTTGGGCCGGCAGGAGGACGGGAACGGCCAGGGTGGCCAGAGCCACGCAGGCCGCGACCAGCGCCTTGATCCATTCGCCGGCCCCGGAGAGGCGCCCACCCCGATGAAGGGGAGGTCAGGATAAGGCCGGGATGTGAAGGAGAGGTGAAGGGAGGATGAAGTTTCGATCATCTGAGAGGGGCGGTAAGAGCCGTGCCCGGCTCCGCCCCAAGAATCGCAAACGGGATCTTATCCGCTAGATTATGCTTATGTTAGCCTGAACCCAAATCGACCTTCAGAGGCTCGGGGAAGAAAAGCCTCCGCCGAACGTCCAACCAGATGACGGCGAAGTCTGAATCCCAAGGAGGTTTTATGAGAAAGAACGCTTGGATCGTCGTCCTCCTCTTCACCATGCTCGCCGCGGGCCGGGCTCAGATGCCCCCCCAGCAAGCCATGAAGCTCGAGGACGTGCAGAAGGCCCTCAGCCTGGTCGACAAGCCGGTGCCCGTGCCCGACAAGTACAAGGCCGGGTTCGAGGCCATCAACGCCAAGGACACCCTGGCCATGCTGACGTTCGTGTCCTCCGACTTCATGGAAGGGCGCGACACGGGCAGCCGCGGCTACGCCATCGCGGCCGAATATGTCGCCTCCCTCTTCAAGATGTGGGGCATCAAGCCCGGCGGCGACCTGCCCCAGGCCCGGATGAGCTTCCGCATGGGAGGCGCCGCCCGAGGCGGCGCCCCGGCCGCCCCTGCCGAGCGCAGCTATCTCCAGGAGTTCGCCCTGCAGACGACCAGCGACGTCCAGAGCTCGATGAGCCTGGAGGTGGCCAAGGGCGCCTCGGTCAAGACCCGGACCTTCCAGTCCGGCGTCGACTACCAGGCCGGCTTCGGCCGCGGCGGCGGCGCTTCCGGAACGCTCACCGCCCCGGTCGTGTTTGTCGGCTACGGCATCCAGGAGCCCTCCATCGGCTGGGACGAGCTCAAGGGGCTCAATCTCAAGGGCAAGGTCGTCCTGGTCCTGACCGAGGCCCCCGGCAAGAACGATCCGAGCTCCCCCTTCAACGCCAAGAAGGAGCTCAAGGACAAGTACTTCCCGGCCGGCGGCGACATGATGGCCATGGCCATGGCCCGGCCCCGCGCCGGCGGTCCGGCCCGCTTTAACAAGCTGGCCGAGATCCAGAAGCAGGGCCCGGCGGCCATCCTCCAGGTGGCCAACACGCCCGATGACGCCGCCGCCTACCGGGCCATGTCCGCCTACCCCTTCACCCACC
Organism: uncultured Eubacteriales bacterium; assembly: GCA_964556755.1. GTDB lineage: Bacteria > Acidobacteriota > Aminicenantia > Aminicenantales > UBA4085 > UBA4085. The sequence goes on along the minus strand of CAZKXI010000004.1, from coordinate 196,156 downwards.
CCAGCGACGAGCGCCCGATCACCCGCCAGCCCCGGGTCAGCATGTCCATCCCCGGCGCGGCCGGCGGCATGGGCGGCGGGATGCCCGGCGGCATGGTCGCGGCCACCTCGGTGACCCGGGCCATGGCCGACGCCATCCTCGAAGGGACGGGCAAGACGGTCGACGAGCTCAAGGCCCAGATCGAGACCGGCAAGAAGCCGGCCTCCATGGACCTGCCCGGGACCAAGATCACCACCACGACGACGGCCAAGACCGGCCTCATCCGGGCGGCCAACGTCATCGGCTGGATCGAGGGATCGGACCCGGTCCTGAAGAACGAGTTCGTTGTGATCGGCGGCCACTTCGACCACAACGGCATCTGGGAGGACTACATCTGGAACGGCGCCGATGACAACGCCTCCGGCTCGATCGGAGTCGTGAACATCGCCAAGGCCATGGCGGCCAATCCGGTCAAGCCCAAGCGCTCCGTCATCTTCGCCCTCTGGACCGGCGAGGAGAAGGGCCTCCTGGGCAGCCGCTACTACACCCTTAATCCGCCCTTTCCCATGGACAAGACGGTCGGCTATCTGAACTACGACATGATCAGCCGGCCCTACGACCAGGCGACCATCGCCCGGACCATGCAGCGCTACAGCGTGCCCGGGGCCGAGGATCTGGTCAAGAAGGTCCGGGCCCCCTGGTTCGCCACCGTCAGCCTGACCGAAGGCACCCCCTTCGCCGAGCTGACCCGGGAGATGAACAAGTACGTCGGCCTCGATCTGGCCATGACCTTCAACGCCCTGGGCGAAGGCTCCGGCGGATCGGACCACTCCTCGTTCGCCCAGTTCAAGAAGCCGTTCGTCTACTACATGGCGGCCATGACCTCGGACTACCACCAGCCCACCGACAGCGTCGAGAAGGTCTCCGGCGAGCTCATCGCCAAGATCAGCCAGATGGGCTATCTGACGATGTTCGAGTTCGCCGACCGGTAAGGATCCGAGCTCTTTAAGCAGCCCTGCCGCCCCGTCCTCGTCCCGCCGCCGGGACGGGGGCGGGGCTTTTTTTGGCTCTTCGCCCCATTCCGGGAAGAGCGGTTTGGGATGTCGGCCCGGCGAAGCTTGCGGAGCCCTCGTTGAGACGAATATTTCATCCGTCTCCGCGAGGACGGCTTGATTGAGCTTTCACCGGCCTATTGACGGGGCCATGCCGTCCCGGCTCTATCGTGTTGGCGGCCCTCCATCGAGGAGCAACCGACACGGGCTCAACCGGCGCTTCTCCGCCGTTGGCCGACCCTAGGCCGTTTTGATCCCCCCAAGGCCATTGATTCATCACGATCCGGTCACGGCCTATGGCTCCGTCGCCCCCGACGGTGTACACCGAAGCGCTTAGACTTCCCGGAAATTGGCGAAGAACCCTCTATATTGCATGCCGGGCGTATGCTTGCAGCCTCTTTCTTTATGACTCGTGTCGGCAGCCCGAGGACAGGGCCATTGGGAAAATAGACTTCGCGAGGATCTGTTCTTCCGTCGAACGGGAGAACGGGATGGGTCAATGATTGAAAAGAAGGTTGGCTCCCTGGGCAGGACTCGAACCTGCAACCTATTGGTTACAAGCGCCCCAAGATTTCTCTTGGGCTTGGACTATCTCTTCACCCGTCTCCCCCTTGCGGGAGAGCGAGGGTGTCGGGCGCTTCCCCCGTCCCGCGCGCATGGCGCGGTCCGGAGTACGAGCTTGCGCTCTAGTCTCTGCACCTTCCCCGCGGCCGGACCGGCCGGGGGCTTGGCTCAGGATCGCCCTCTTCGCGACCGCGAAGGGCGGGTTTCCCTGAGTTCACCCGATTCTTCGACCACGATCTCTCGTGGAAGCTGCAAACCTTACAGCCAACCGCTCTGCCTATTGAGCTACCAGGGAGCAGTCGGGAAGTAAACTAGCATGAATGAGAGCGGAATTCAAGGTCGGCCGCGAGGGGCCCCCTCTCGCGTCTTTTCGTATATAATAGCCCTTCGAGAATCCGGGAGATTTCCTCCCTCCAAGGAGTCCTTCATGAAACGCGCCACGACCTCACCCAAGACCGCCCTCCTGGCCCTGGCCCTGATGGCCGCCGTCCTGATCCCGGCCCTGGCCGCCCAGGACAAGGCCCCCGACGCCGCCCTCTTCCTGGGCGACTGGGACGGCACGATCGACATCGGCGGCATGCAGCTGCGCATCGCCGTCCACTTCAAGCTGGACGACCAGAAGGCCCTGGCCGGGACCATCGATTCCCTCGACCAGGGCGCCATGGGACTGCCCCTGGCCGGCATCAAGGTCGAGGGCCGGACCATCACCTTCTGGATCGACGGCATCCCCGGCGAGCCGACGTTCAAGGCCATCCTGGACGAGAGCGGCAAGAAGATGGCCGGGACGTTCAGTCAAGCGGGCAACGAGGGCGCCGTCCAGCTGGCCAAGGCGGAGAGATAGGCCGTGCGGACTCTCGGCCTTCTCGGCGGCATGACCTGGCATTCCACCGTCGACTACTACCGGCTGATCAACGCCGGCGTCCAGGAGCGCCTGGGCGGCGTCCACTCGGCCCGCATGGCCCTCTACTCCGTCGAGTTCCAGGAGTTCGAGGACCATCAGACGTCCGGCGACTGGATGAAGCTGACCGCTCTGATGACCGACGCCGCGCTGAAGGTCCAGGCGGCCGGCGCCGAAGCCCTGGTCATCTGCGCCAATACCATGCACAAGACCGCGGACGCCCTGACCGGCGTGCTGCGCATCCCCATCCTCCACATCGCCGACGCGGCCGCGGCCGAGATCCGGCGCCGGGGCCTGCGGACCGTCGGCCTGCTGGGAACGCGCTACACCATGGAGATGGACTTCTACCGGCGGCGCCTCGAGGACAAGCACGGTCTGAACGTCCTCATCCCGGAGGAGCCCGGCCGCAGCGTCGTCCACGACGTCATCTACCGGGAGCTGGCCAAGGGCGAGATCCGGGCCGAGTCGCGGGCCCAGTACGTGGCCGTCATCGAGAGGCTGCGGGACCGCGGCGCCCAGGGCGTCATCCTCGGCTGCACCGAGATTCCCCTGCTGATCAAGGAGGGCGACGGGCCGCTGCCTCTCTTCGACACGACCGCCCTGCACGCCCGGGCCGCCGTCGACTTCGCCCTCTCTTCATAAGGAAGGGTCCGGTCTCTCCATTCGACATTTCTCCCTCTTCGAGGCCAAAGCCGGGGTCGAGGGTGGGCGCGCCGGTCGGCCGGGCGTCGAATCCCCCGGGGAGGCTCGAAGCCGTTCCGGGATATGTTGAATGTTGAGACCTGACCCCCATTCGTGGTAAAAGAGGGTCTTCCATGGCCACACCCGTCGAGCGCTGGGTCGAAGAGCAGGCCCGCCTGTTCCAACCGAAGAGGATTCACTGGTGCGACGGCTCGGAGGCCGAGGCATTCCGGATCATTGAAGCCGGGATGCGCGAGGAGAAGATCGGCTCCGAGCCCGTCTTCCGGGAGCTGAACGGCCGCGTCTGGCCCAAGTCCTATCTGCATCGCAGCCACCCCACCGACGTGGCCCGGACCGAGCAGCTGACCTTCGTCTGCCACCCGGAGAAGGATCAGAGCGGCCCCAACAACAACTGGATGGCGCCGGCCAAGGCGAAAGAGGCCATGGCCAAGCTGTCCCGCGGGGCCATGAAGGGCCGGACCATGTACGTCCTGCCCTACATGATGGGCCCCGAGGAATCGCCCTACGCCAAGGCCTGCGTCCAGGTCACCGATATCTCCTACGTCGCCGTCAGCATGCGGATCATGACCCGCATGGGCAAGCGGGTGCTGCAGAAGATCGGGACCTCCGAGCGCTTCGTCCGCGGCATCCACTCCGTCGGCGACTTCGACCCCAGCCGCCGCTTGATCATGCACTTCCCGCACGAGAACCTGGTCTGGAGCGTCGGCTCCGGCTACGGCGGCAACGCCTTGCTGGGCAAGAAGTGCTTCTCCCTGCGCATCGCCTCCTACCTGGGCCTGCGCCAAGGCTGGCTGGCCGAGCACATGGTCATCATGGCCATCGAGGACCTCAAGGGCCGGGTGACTTACATCACCGCGGCCATGCCCTCGGCCTGCGGCAAGACCAATCTGGCCATGCTCCAGTCGGCCCTGCCGGAGTACAAGGTCAGCACCATCGGCGACGACATCGCCTGGCTCAACGTCGGCCCCGACGGCCGCCTCTACGCCATCAATCCCGAGGCCGGCTTCTTCGGCGTGGCCCCCGGCACGTCGATGAAGACCAATCCCAACATGATCCGGACGGTCAAGGCCTCGAACTTCTTCCCCACCCTGTTCACCAACGTCGGCCTGGCCACCGACACGAACGAGCCCTGGTGGGAGGGATTGGAAGGGCCGCCGCCGAACATGCTCGACTGGCAGGGACGCTCTTGGGCGCCCGGCTCCGGCGTCAAGATCGCCCACCCCAACAGCCGCTTCACGGTCTCTCTGACCAATTGTCCGACCCTGAATCCGGCCTTCGACTCGCCCCAGGGCGTGCCGATCTCGGCCATCCTCATCGGCGGCCGCCGCTCCCACGTCATGCCCCTGGTCGTGGAGTCCTTCGATTGGCCGCATGGCGTCTTCATGGGCGCCCGGACGGGCTCCGAGACCACGGCCGCCGCGGCCGGAGCGGTCGGCGTCCTGCGCCGCGATCCCTTCGCCATGCTCCCCTTCTGCGGCTACAACATGGGCGACTACTTCCGCCACTGGATGAACACCGGGGCCCTGATGCGCCGGCCGCCCAAGATCTTCGCCGTCAACTGGTTCCGGGTGGACGAGGCGGGCCATTTCGTCTGGCCGGGCTTCGGGGACAATATGCGGGTCCTGCGCTGGGTCCTGCAGCGGGTCCACGGCGAGGTCGGGGCCCGCGAGACGCCCATCGGCCTCCTGCCCGAGATGGCCGACCTGAACCTGGACGGGCTGGGCATCCCCCGCTCCCGGATCGAGCGGCTGTTCGACATCAAGCCGGCCGAATGGCGTCAGGAGGCGGCCATGGTCCGCAGCTTCTTCGAGCCCTTCGGCCGCCATATCCCCTACGAGCTGCGGCTGGAGCTGGAGAAGCTGGACCGCTCGATGGGCTAGGGCTCACAAGCCCTTGTTGCTCTGGTAGCCGGCCTGCTTGACGCGGCGGTAGTCGGGGCCGCTGATCTCCACCAGCCGGCACATCTCGTAGATGCGCGACAGGAGCCGGTGGCCGATCCGGTCGACGAGCGCCTCCTCTCTCTTCAGCTGGGGCGTCGTCCGTCCCCAGGGGACCGGCTCGATCTCCTTCTCGGCGGCGTCGGGGTAGTTCGAGGTGAAGATCGTCGTCCGGCTCTGGTTGTAGCGCTGGTTGATGATGTAGAAGATCGTCTCTTCGACCCAGTCGGTCGACCGCTTGGCCCCCAGCTCGTCCAGGACGAGCAGCGGGCATCCGAAGACCGGCGCCAGGATGTCGGACTCGGAGACATCGGAGCCGCTGCCGAAGGTGGACTGGATATCCCGGATCAGGTCCCGGAAGTCGTAGAAGACGCAGTCCAGCCTCTTGCCCCGGATCAGCTCGTTGAGGATGGCCGCGGCCAGGTGGGTCTTCCCGACGCCGCAGGATCCGATGAAGAGGAGGCCCGCCGTGCGCCCGCCGGGAAACTGCTCGACGAACTGGCGCGACAGCTTGAGGGCGTCGACCTGGGACCTGTCCTGGGGCTTGTAGCTGTCGAACGTGCAGTCGCGGTAGCGGCGGGGCAGGCGGGACTTGGCCAGCAGGTCCGGCACCAAGCGCGTCTCCAGGCAGGAGCAGCGGCGGGCCAGCGGCGCACCCGTCTCGAGCGAGACGATCCAGCCGGTGTCATGGCAGAGGGGGCAGGTCGCTTCCGGCGGCGTCATGGGTCCCTTAGTTCAGATAGCCTCGAAGCTGCTGGAGACGGCTCGAGCGGCGGAGCTTGCCCATGGCCTTCTGCTCGATCTGCCGGATCCGCTCCCGCGTCAGGCGCAGCCGGTCGCCGATCTCCTGCAGGGTCAGGGGCTGGTCGTCGTCCAGCCCGAAGCGCCATTTTAGCACAAGGGCTTCCTTCTCCTCCAGCTCGGACAGGACGTCCCGCAGCTGGCCCAGGATGGAGCGGCGGACGATCTGGTCCTCGATCGAGGGCGTCACGTCGTCGCTGAGCTTCTCCTCCATCTTCATGTCGTCGTCGTTGAAGCTGTCGCTCAGGGAGACGTCCCTCTCCACCAGCATCTCCAGGTCCTCGATGTCCTGCGGCCCGAGGCCCATCCGGGCCGCCGTCTCCTCCCGGGTCGGGTCGCGGCCCAGCTCGGACTTCAGCTGGACTACCCTCCGCTTCATCTGCAGGATCTGGTCCGAGAGCTTCTGGGGCACGTGCGCGATCCGCTGCGACTGGGTCAGGGCGTGGATGACGGCCTGGCGGATCCACCATACGGCATAGGAGATGAACTTGACGTTGCGCTTGGGGTCGAAGCGCCGGGCCGCCTCGATCAGGCCCAGGTTGCCCTCATGGATCAGGTCGAGCAGGCCCAGCCCCATGCCCTGGTAGCGCTTGACGTAGGAGACGACGAAGCGGAGGTTGGACTGGATGAGGCTCTGCAGGGCCGCCTCGTCGCCCCGATGGATGCGCTCGCCGAGGGCCTTCTCCTGGCTCTCGTCGAGCGGCTCGAACCGGCTGATGTCGTCCAGATAGCGGCGCAGGGCGCGGGAATCCAAGGCGTCGGGGGCGTCCACGCCTCACTCCTCACGGTCGATCTTGACCAGCTTGCGCGGGGTCAAAGGCACCAGGCTGCGGCAGGACGTCTCGAACTCCTCCTCCCGGCCGGAGGCGAACTCGGCCCGGACATAGTCCAGGAAGGCGGCCACCTCGGCCTCGATCCGCTCGATCTTCTGGCGCATGTTGAGGATGACCTCGACCCCGGCCAGGTTGACGCCCAGGTCGCGAATGAGGGCCAGGATGATCTCCAGGCGCCGCAGATCCTCCTCGGTGTAGAGGCGGGTGTTGCCCTCGCTGCGGGAGGGCTTCAGCAGCCCTTCGCGCTCGTAGAGGCGGAGCGTCTGGGGATGGATGTTGTAGCGCTGCGAGACGCTGCTGATGTGGTAGGTCGTCCGGCCCTCGGCGGCCCGGCCCGTCTTCCGTCTCATGACCCGGTCCTCCTCAGATCGGCCCGCGGATCGGGCCCGCCGATGGCCTCCAGCTGCTTCATCAGCTCGCGGACCCGCTGGTCCTCGAAGGGGGGCGGGACGATGGCCACTTCGACGAACTGGTCGCCGCGCGACCGGCCGCCGGGCAGGGGGACGCCCTTGTCCCGGATGCGGAAGCGCTGCCCGGAGCGCGTCCCGGGCGGGATGCGGATGACCGTCGGCCCGTCGAGCGTCGGCACCTCGATCTTGGCCCCCAAAGTCGCCTCCGGGACGGTGATCGGGACCTTGAGGGACAGGTTCAGGCCGTCGCGGCGGAAGAGCGGATGGGGGGCCACGTCGATGGTGATGAACAGGTCGCCGGGAGGGCCGCCGTTCGGGCCGGCGTGGCCTTTCTCGGCGATGCGGACCTTGGACCCGGCGTCCACGCCGGGGGGGATGCGGACGGTGATGGTCTCCGTCCGCTCGACGCTGCCGTGGCCGCGGCAGCCCCGGCACGACTCGGCCGGGACCTGGCCCGTCCCGCCGCATGCCGGGCAGGGCGAGGAGAACTTCATGAAGCCGCGCTGCAGGGAGCCGCGGCCCGTGCCGCGGCAGGTAGGGCAGGTCTTGGTCGCCTTCCCCTGGGAGCCCCGTCCGGCGCAGGCCTCGCAGGAGGCCCGGCGGTTCAGCTGGATGCGGGTCTGGATGCCCCGCACGGCGTCCTCGAAGCCGACGGTCATGTTATAGAAGAGATCCTCGCCGCGCTCCGGACCGGGGGCCGGAGCGCCCCGGCCGCCGGCCGCGCCGAAGAGGCTGGCAAAGAGATCTCCGAAGGCGCCGCCGGAGCCGGAGAAGTCGAAGCCCTCGAAGCCCGGGCCGGGTCCCGGGCCTTCGGGGCCTCCGCCGGGCGGATGGTCGCCGGCATAGCCGAAGCGGTCGTACTGGGCCCGCTTCTTGGCGTCGCTGAGGACGGAGTAGGCTTCCTGGATCTCCTTGAACTTGGCTTCGGCCGCCTTGTCGCCCGGGTTGAGGTCGGGGTGGAACTTGCGGGCCAGGCGGCGATAGGCCTTCTTGATCTCGGCCAGGGGGGCCTTGCGGTCGACCCCCAGCGCCTTGTAGTAATCGCCGCCCATGGCTCGCCTCTCTCCCGGCTCTCGAGCTCCGGCCCGGCTTTAGCTGGGCTTCTTGCCGTCGTCGACGACTTCGGCGTCGATGACGTCGCCGTCCTGGCTTCCGCCGCCCGGGGCCGAGCCGGACTCGCCGGCGCCGGGGCCCGGAGGCGGGGTCTGGGAGGCTTGCTGGTACATCATCTCGGTCAGCTTGTGAGAGGCCTTCTGGAGGTCCTCGGCCGCCTTCTTGATCCGCTCGGCGTCCTCGCCGGCCACGGCCTGCCGGGTCGCCTCGATCTCGCGGCGGACCGCCTCGGCCTCGGCCTCGGGGATCTTGTCCTTGTTCTCCCGCAGCAGCTTCTCCATGCTGTAGACCAGCTGGTCGGCCTGGTTGCGGGCTTCGATCAGCTCGCGGCGGCGGCGGTCGTCGGCCGAGTGCTCCTCGGCGTCGTGGACCATCCGCTTGATCTCCTTCTCGTCCAGGCCGCCGTGGCCGGTGATGGTGATGGCCTGCTGCTTGCCGGTGCCGGTGTCCTTGGCCGAGACGTGGAGGATGCCGTTGGCGTCGATGTCGAAGGTGACCTCGATCTTGGGCACGCCGCGGGGGGCCGGCGGGATGCCGTCGAGATGGAACTTGCCCAGGGTCCGGTTGTCCGCGGCCATCTCCCGCTCGCCCTGCAGGATGTGGATCTCGACGCTGGGCTGGCTGTCGGAGGCCGTGGAGAAGACCTCGACCTTCTTGGTCGGGATGGTGGTGTTGCGCGGGATCATCTTGGTGAAGACGGCGCCCAGGGTCTCGATGCCCAGGGTCAGGGGCGTGACGTCGAGCAGGAGGACGTCCTTGACGTCGCCCGACAGGACCGCGCCCTGGATGGCCGCTCCGACGGCCACCACCTCGTCGGGATTGACGCCCTTGTGCGGCTCCTTGCCGAACAGGTCGCGGACCAGGGCCTGGATGCGGGGCATGCGGGTCTGGCCGCCGACGAGCACGACCTCGTGGATGTCGCCGGGCTTGAGGCCGGCGTCGGCCAGGGCCTGGCGGCAGGGCGCGACCGAGCGCTGGACCAGGTCCTCGACCAGCTGCTCCAGCTTGGCCCGGGTCAGCTTCATGAGCAGGTGCTTGGGGCCGGAGGCGTCGGCCGTCACGAAGGGCAGGTTGATCTCGGTCTCCATGGTCGTGGACAGCTCGATCTTGGCCTTCTCGGCCGCCTCCTTGAGGCGCTGAATGGCCATCTTGTCGCGGGACAGGTCGATGCCCGACTCGCGCTTGAACTCGGCCGTGATCCAGTCCTGGACCCGCTGGTCGATATCGTCGCCGCCCAAGTGGGTATCGCCGTTGGTCGACTTGACCTCGACGACTCCCTCGCCCACCTCCAGGATGGAGATGTCGAAGGTGCCGCCGCCGAAGTCGTAGACGGCGATGGTCTGGTCCTTCTTCTTGTCCATGCCGTAGGCCAGGGCGGCCGCCGTCGGCTCGTTGATGATGCGGACCACGTCCAGGCCGGCGATGCGCCCGGCGTCCTTGGTGGCGGTCCGCTGGCTGTCGTTGAAGTAGGCGGGCACCGTGATGACGGCCTTCTCGATCTTCTCGCCCAGGTAATCCTCGGCCGCCTTCTTCAGCTTCTGCAGGATCATGGCCGAGATCTCGGGCGGCGAGAAGCTCTTGCCCTGGGCCTCGACCCGGACGTCGCCGTTGGGACCCTCGGCGACCTTATAGGGAACCTGGGAGATCTCGGTGGGCACTTCGCGGTAGCGGCGGCCCATGAAGCGCTTGATGGAATAGACGGTGTTCTCGGGATTGGTCACACGCTGCCTCTTGGCCACCTGGCCGACCAGGCGCTCGCCCTTTTGGGTGAAGCCCACGACCGACGGAGTGGTGCGGCCGCCTTCCTCGTTGGCGATGACGGCGGGATTATCCCCCTCCATCACGGCCACGACGGAATTCGTCGTCCCCAAATCGATTCCTATGATTTTAGCCATATGGTCCTCCTGATTCTATATGAGCAACAGATGTAATATAAAATATGAGCAGATTATTGTCAAGTATATTTTAGCAAATACTTATAAGTTTTTAATAGTTGATTTTATTGATTTTACGGCTATTTAAAAAGGATTATGGTGTTTTCCGGGACTGCCCAAAAAATCGCTTGGGCGTCTTTCGGATTATCGAGAATGATTCTCATCTCCGACAGGCTTCGCCTCGAGACGGCCGCCCCGATGAGCCGCATGGAGCGGCCTAGGCTGCGACCAAGCCCTGCGACGGCGTAGGCGGCTCTTCCGACAAAGCCGGCCGGCTTGGCCCTGACCGTGAGCCGGGCGCCTTTCTCCAGCGTGAACCGAAAGCGGACCGGCATGTCGTCGAGCTCCAGGACGTCGTCGCCGATGTCCTTGGGCTTCTTCGCTCCGGCTTTCTCCTCTCTCTTCTTGCCCGGCGTGAGATTGATCCTGTCCTGGGCCGACCACCCCGATCTCCGCTCGACTTTCAAGGCCGCGGTTCCGACCGGACGACCCCAAGACGTCATCCGGGCCGCCGTCCAGGTCTTGAGGGCCATTCCCCTCATCTTCAGGCTGACCGTCCCCGCTCCGGAATCGACGACCAGATAGACCGCCGGAGCTTTGGCCATCTTGATCTCCTCTTCCAGGGCCCGGCCGCTTCGCCCGAGGTCTTGACCCTCGACCGCATGGGCGAGGACCGCTCCCGCCGCCAGAGCCAAAACCCATGATCGAGCTCTCATCTCAGTAGATGTAGACCCGCGTCCCGATTCCCGCCGCCATGTAGATCTCCTTGAGGTCCTTGTCCCCCACCCGGACGCAGCCGTGGGTCACGTTGCGCCCCAGCATGCGGGTATAGAGGGTGCCGTGGATGAAATAGCCGTTGCCGATGCCCAGCGCGAAGTCGCCCAGGGTATCGTTGTCGATGCGCTTGTTGTAGTCGGTCGGAATGCCCTCGCCTTCCTCGATGAAGGCCCAATCCGGCTTGATCCAGGTCGGATTGACCAGCTTGCTCTGGACCGCGTACTCCCCCCGCGGCGTATCAAAGATCCAGGACCGGCCCCCCTTGGGATCCTCCAGAAGCCCGCCCGAGCCGCAGGAGACGACGTAGTCCTTGACCTTCGTCCCGGCTCTCACGAGAGTGAGCTTGTTCTCCGCCGTGTCGATGACGATATAGAGGCCGCGCGGCTCGAGCGCCCGGAGACGGGCCTGGAGCGTCCGAAGAGATCTCGCCGTCGCGGGGCCCGCGGCCGGACGGACATCCGCCGCCTCCCCCAACGGCCGGGCGAAGACCGTCCTTTCGATCAGATGCCCGGCTAGGATCACGATCAGCGCCATCGCCGCGAGAGCGGCGCCGGCCAGAGCGGCGATCCTCCCGGCCGGGCGGCGGCGGGGCTTCATCGTCCGAAAGCCCTGATGTCGCCCAGGATGGTCCCTTCGACCCCCAGCGCCCCGACGATCGTGACCGGAGTTCCCACCGCGGCCGCCTTGTAGACTTCGTCCATGTCCTTGTTCTCGAGTCCGACGCATCCCAGGGTCAGCTTGTCCTTTCCCCCGCCGTGAATCTCGATCGCCCCGCCCGCCGCCTTTCCAGCGGGCGCCAGGCCCCGTCGCTTGGCCTCGGCCAGATCCTTCAGGTCCGCCGGGCTCGGGTAGTCGATCAGCAGGGCTTTATAGAAGGACGAGACCGGGAACTTGCGGACGATGCGGTATCGGCCCTCCGGAGTCGCCTCGTCGCCCTCGAAGAGCTTGTCATCCAGCCCGGACTTGCCCAGTCCGATGCCGTAGGTCGCCGCGATCTCACCCCGCCGGATGACGGTCAAGGTCCGCTCGATCTTGCTGACCAGGAAGGCCGTCCCTCCCGACCGGCGCGAGTCGGCGATCGTCTCGTCGGCCCAGGCGCGCCAGCGTCGCAGGACCTCGGGGTCGAGGTATCTTTCCAGCCTCCGGGCGATGACGGCCTGGGCCTCGTCGAGGAATCCCGAGGCTTCCTCGAGCAGGGCAGCTACCGGGTCGGCCTTGCCCTCGGCCAGGAGAAGCCTCGTCCGGCCCAAGGTGATGTCGGCCCGGGCCAAGGCCTGCCGAACGATCTCGTTGTCGTTGAAATACCCGGTCATGTCGGCGAGTCGGTCGCGCCGCCGGCTCAAGCCGTCCAGATCCCGGGCCAGCGATCGCCGGCGATCCTCGCGGCTGGCCCGGATCTCCTCCAGCAGACGGCCGCCCTCCCGCTTCAGGTCGGAGGCGGCGGTCGCCGCGGGGCCGAAATTCCGCCAGGGGCCCAGGCGGGCCTCCTGCCTGCGAACCTCTTCCCTCAGGCCGGCCAGCTCCTCGCGGAAACGGGCGTAGGCCTGGGGCGAAAAAGAAGACGCCCCGGCTCCCCCGAGGGCTTCGTCGAGGCGCAAGGCCTCTTGAAACTCGGGCGGAACCGGGGCGGTCCGACAGGCTCCCCCCAGAAGGAGCAGTGCCGCCGCCGTAGCGATGCGGCCGGCGGCTGGAAGTCTCAAGCTTACTTCTTGACCTTGTCGATGGCGGCCTGGATCTGCTCCTTGACGGAGGTGACCTTGGCCGTGACGGCCTTGACGGTGTTCAGGGCGCCGATGTAGTCCTGAGCGTCAAGGGCGGTCTGGATGCCCGCGGCCTCGGTCTCGGCTCCGGTCAGATCGCCGGCCAGCGCCTCGAGGTCCTTGGCCGTGCCCTTGCCCTTGGGGGCTTTCTTGAGCATGTCCTTGACCTCGGTCATCATCGTCCCGAGGGCGCCCTGCAGGCTGAGGGCCTCGTTCTTGACGGCCTCGATCTTGGCCGGGAGGGCCGCCTTGAGGGCCTCGGCATCGACCTTGACCTTGTCCAGCATCTCCTTGGCGGTGCCGAACTTCTTGAAGAACTTCTTGTCCTGACCGGCGATCTCGTCCATGGCCTTGGTCAGGCTGCCCTGCACGCCGGCCAGCTCCTCGGGAGCATACTTGTCGGCGCCGGCTTTGATGACGTCGTCGACGGCGGCCTTGGCCGCGTCGACGAGGGCCGTGGGTTGCTTACAGCCGACCAGGACGACGGCCAGGGTGAGAACCAAAATCAGCGATTTCGTGAGATTCTTCATGGATATTTCCTCCTTTCTCACGACCGAAATCTTCTCCGCCTAGACACTCGCCTTGTCCATTGGAAAAGGGTGCCCGGTGGAGACGAATACGCAGGGCACGTTAGCACTTTTTCAAAGAGGTGTCAAATCCCGCCCCGGAAATGAAACGGGCCGCCGGGGTCGGCCCCGGCGGCCCGGGAGGATGCCTTAAAAAGGGGTTTATTTATCCGGGTCGATAATGAAGCCTTCCTTCATCATCCACTGGACCTCGTTGCGAGCGGCCCGGATGGCCTCGTTGGCCATCTTGAACCGCTCCTCGGCGGTGAAGGTGAAGCGGGCCACGCCTTCCTCGATGGCCTTGGTCCCGACGGCCACGGCTTCGCGGGGGAAGACCTCCCACTCATCCATGTTCGGGATGATGTATTCCTCGTGGATCCCCTTGTCCTCGGCGACCTTGGCCAGCTCGCGGGCGGCGGCAATGCACATGCCGTCGGTGATGGTCTTGGCCCGGACGTCCAAGGCGCCGCGGAAGATGCCGGGGAAGCCGAGCGAGTTGTTGACCTGGTTGGGGAAGTCGGAGCGGCCGGTGGCGACGATGCGGGCCCCCGCCTCCTTGGCCTCCCAAGGCCAGATCTCGGGGATCGGATTGGCCTCGGAGAAGACGATGGCATCCTTGGCCATGGTCGCCACCCATTCCGGCTTGATCGTCCCCGGGCCGGGGGTCGAGACGCAGACGAGGACGTCGGCGCCGGCGATGGCCTCGGGGACCGACCCTTGCTTGCACTTGGGGTTGGTCCGCAGGCACATATCCCACTTTTCCTTGAAGTTCTTCTGCAGGTTCTCGCGGTCGGCCCGGTCGCGGGACAGGATGCCCTTGGAATCGACCGACAGCATGTTGTCGCCGTTGGCCCCGGCCAGCATGATCTGGTGGGCGATATTGATGCCGGAGGCGCCGGCCCCGACGACGGTCACCCGGACCTCGGCGATGTTCTTCTTGACGATCTTGAGGGCGTTGAGCAAGCCGGCCACGGTGACGCAGGCGGTGCCCTGCTGGTCGTCGTGCCAGACCGGTATCTCGCACTTCGATCGCAGCTCGTCCAAGATGCGGAAGCACTTCGGCTGGGCGATATCTTCCAGGTTGTAGCCGCCGAAGGACGGCTGGAGGGCGCGGCCGATCTCGATGATCTTGTCGGGGTCCTTCTCGTCGAGGCAGATCGGGAAGGCGTCCACCCCGCCCAGGTACTTATAGAGGATGCCCTTGCCCTCCATGACCGGAAGGCCCGCCTCGGGGCCGATGTCTCCCAGTCCCAGGACCCGCGTCCCGTCGCTGATGACGGCCACCGAGTTCCACTTGTTGGTGTACTCGTAAGCCTTCTGCTTGTCGGCCGCGATCTCCTTGCAGACCGCCGCGACGCCGGGCGTGTACCAGATGGCGAAGTCGTTAAAGTCGCGGACCCGGCACTTCAGGCTGGTGCCCATCTTGCCCTTGTAGAACTTATGCAGGCGGGGGGCGTCCTTGGCCGGCTGGGCGGCCTTGGCCAGCAGCTCTTCGACGGTGACCTTCTTCATTCCGATGACCTCCTTGGATTGGGAAGCGATGAATGGCTATTATATGTCAAAGGGGGGGCGTGTCAATCGGGCCGGTCCGACCCGTCCGGCCGCAGCAGCCTGTCCAGACCGGCCCGAAGCCCGGCCCGCGAGCCGGTCGCCAGCTCGATCTCCCCCGTGTCCATCCGGATGGCGTCTTCCGGGCAGGCTTCGACGCACATCCCGCAGAAGCAGCAGCGGCCGAGGTCGACGGTGAATCGTGCGGCGCGCTTCTGGATCTCGGGATCGGGATCCTCGGCCGCCTCGATCGCTATGCACTCCGAAGGGCAGACCGTGAGGCACAGCAGGCAGGCCACGCAGCGGGGCCCGCCGTCCTCCCGGGGCACGATCCGGTGCAGGCTGCGGTGGCGGGAAGCCAGGGGCTTGCGCTGCTCGGGGTACTGGATCGTCACGGCGCCGCGTCGCCGGGTCCGGATGCCGAACAGGGCCAAGGTATGGAAAGCCATGTTGACCAGGAAATGCCGAGCCGTGATCCAGGCTCCCCCCAAGAGAGCCGCCGCGGAGGCCAGGGCGCGCCTCATGTCATCTCCCCGCCGCGAGAAGGGCCGTCACGACGATGTTGAGCAAGCCCAGGGGGATGAGCCCCTTCCAGCCCAAGCTCATCAGCTGGTCGTAGCGGAGGCGCGGATAGGTCCAGCGCAGCAGCACCTGGAGCCAGCAGAAGAAAGCCACCTTGATCTGGAAGGAGGCGATGCGGGCCGCCGCGACCAGCCAGGCCGGCCAGGGCCAGGTCCCGCCCCAAGGGAAGACGAAGCCGCCATCCCCCAGCCAGGGCACCTGCCAGCCGCCGAAAAAGAGCGTCGCCAGCAGGCAGGACACGATCAGGAGCTCCATGAAGTCGGCGAACATGAAGAGCCCGAACTTCATGCCTCCGTATTCGGTGAAGAAGCCGATGATCTCGGACTCTCCCTCCGGCATATCGAAGGGCACCCGCTTGGTCTCGGCCAAGGCGGCGACGAAGAAGAGGAGGAAGCCCAGCGGCTGGAGGAAGACCCCCCAGCGGGGCAGGAAGCCGAGCAGAAGGCCGCCCTGGTAGGCGACGATCTCCGACAAGCGCAGGCTGGGGAAGACCAGGATCAGCCCGACCAGGGACAGCCCCAGGGCCGCCTCGTAGGAGATGACTTGGGCCGCGGCCCTGACTCCGCCCAGGAGGGCAAAGCGGTTGTTGGAGGCCCACCCGGCCAGGATGACGCCGTAGACGCCCAAGGCCAGCATGGCCAGGATGAACAGGAGGCCGACGTCCGCGTCAATGACCTGCAGCGAGACTCGGGACGGACCGAGGCGGATGTCGGGCCCGAAGGGGATGGCGATGACGGTGACGGAGATGAAGAAGAAGGTCAGGGCGGGCGCCAGGGCGTGCAGCCCCCGGCGGCCGAAGCGGGGCGAAAAGTCGCCCTTGAAGATCATCTTGACGGCATCCGCGAAGGGCTGGAAGAGCCCGAAAAGCCGCAAGCCCAGGACGCGGGCCCGGTTGGCCCCGACGCGGTCCTGCATCACGGCGCTCTGCTTGCGCTCCAGCCAGGTCAGATAGAGGGTCACGACCATGAACCAGGCCAGGGCCAGCCCGGTCTTCGCCAGAACGAGGCCGAGGCCCCTCATCGCGGCCACTCCCAGTCGGGGTGGGCCGCCCGCAAAGCCGCGGCGGCCGTCTCCTCGCTCTCGGGCTGGGCGAAGGCCGCGTCGGCCAGGCCCAAGGCGGCGCCGAGGCCGGCCAGGATGGAGCCTTCCGTCCTGACATCCGGCCCGGCCGTCTTGACCGGCCGGAGAGCCTGGACGCGGTCGCCCGCGTTGATCAAGGTGCCGCACTTCTCGAAGTGGGAGGCGGATGCCAGGACGAGATCCGCCTCGGCCTCCCAGCCCGTTGCCTGGGGCGCGATCAGGATCTTCTCCGGCACCGAAGCCAGGGCTTCCGCCCAGCCGGGACGCGGAGCCGCCCCCCCCGGATCGGCCGCCAGGGCCAGGAGCAGGGAGGCTCCCCGGACGGCTGCAACGGGATCGGCCGCCCGATCGAATCCCAGCCGGTCGGCCGCCCGGCCATTGGCCGTGCGGTCGGGGAGAAGGAGGAGGCCCTCGGCCCCGGACTTGGATGGATCGAGGAAGGCGATCCGGCGGATGCCCCGCCCGGCCCGGAAGAGACGTTCAGCCAGAAAGAGCTCCTCGGCCGTAAGCCTCGAGCTGAGAAGGACAGCCGTCTCCTCCGCCGGCACGTCCCGGAAGCGCTCGGCCAGGAAGGCGGCCGCCCGGTCCCATGTCCAGGATTCGCTCCCGATTCCCGGCCGATTCCGGCGGACGCCCGAGAGGCGGCCGCGCTCGATGTCCAATCCGCCGTAGCGCCCCCGGTCGCAGATCCACCAGCCGTTCACGCCGGGATGCGGCCGGGGCCGGATGCGCATGACGCCGCCTGTTCCGGGCTGGCGGGGGAATCCGGGATGGACGTCCACGTCGATGGCGCAGCCGCGCTCGCAGAGAGGGCAGATCGAAGGCCGGCTCTCCAGGAACCAGGCCCGGGTTCGGAAGCGGAAGGAGTCGTCGGTGATGGCGCCTACGGGGCAGAGATCGACCAGGTTGCCGGCGTCGATGGATGTGACGAGCCGCCCGTCGTAGACGCCGATCTCGGATCCGTTGCCGCGCTCGAACACGCCCAGCTCGCGGGTTCCCGCGATCTCGGCCAGAAAGCGGACGCAGCGGGTGCACAGCACGCAGCGCTCGCGGTCGAGCCGGAGACGGGCTCCGATCCGGACGCTCTTGTCCCGCAGCCGGCGGGCCTCGGCGAAAGCCCCCCCGGC
The DNA here is from genome assembly GCA_964556755.1 of uncultured Eubacteriales bacterium. Lineage (GTDB taxonomy): Bacteria > Acidobacteriota > Aminicenantia > Aminicenantales > UBA4085 > UBA4085. Next base: position 178,493 of record CAZKXI010000004.1, on the reverse strand, counting down.
CAGTCCGTATTCCTGGGCGTAGTCCTGGAGCTTGCACTCCCCCGCCTTGTCGCAGACGGGGCAGTCCAAGGGGTGCTCGGCCAGGAGGAGCTCCAGCACGCCGCGGCGGGCGTCCCGGACGACCGGCCCGGACGAATCGACCTTCATGCCCTCGCGGACCATCGTGGAGCAGGCCGGCTCCAGCTTGGGCAGGCCTTCCACGGCCACCAGGCAGAGGCGGCAGCTGCCGACGGCCGGGAGGGAGGAATGCTTGCAGAGATGCGGGATGCGGATGCCGTGCGCCTTGGCGGCATCCAGGACCGTGGATCCTTCCCGGGCCTCGACCGGCCGCCCGTCGATCTCGATCCGGATCATCGCCCCGTCTCCAGCTCGGCCCCGAATTTCCGGGCCAAGGCTTTGATCGGGAGGGCGGCGGCATCGCCGAGCGGGCAGAGCGTCCGGCCGCAGATCAGGCCGGCCACCCGCTCCAGCTCCGCGGCGTCGCCGGCGCGCCCGCGGCCCTCGGCCAGACGGGAGGCGATCCCGGCCATCCAGGACGTCCCGATGCGACAGGGCGTGCATTGGCCGCAGGACTCGCCGGCGTAGAAGGACGCCATGCGCTCCAGAACCGCCGCGATGGGGGTGTCGTCGGCTATCACGATGACGGCGCCCGATCCGAGCATGGAGCCCGCCGCGGCCAGCGACTCGAAGTCCATCGGCCGGTCGATCTCGTCGGGCAGGAGCAGAGGAGCCGAGAGCCCTCCGGGGATGACGGCTTTGAGGCGGCGCCCCGGCGGCAGGCCGCCGGCGTCCTCCTCGATCAGCCGCCGCAGGCTCGTTCCCACCGGGCGTTCATAGAGGCCCGGACGGACGACCGCGCCGCTGACGCCGAAGAGACGGGTCCCGCCGTCCTTGGGCCGGCCCGCGGCCAGGAAGGCTTCGGCGCCGCCGGACAGGATCCGCGGCAGGTTGGCCAACGTCTCGACGTTCTGGACCACCGTCGGCCGGCGGAAGGCGCCGACCGTGGCCGGGAAGGGCGGCTTCAGGCGCGGCCAGCCGCGCCTGCCCTCCAGCGATTCGAGGAGGGCGGTCTCCTCGCCGCAGACGTAGGCGCCGGCGCCGCGGTGAACCAGGACCTCGAGGCCGAAGTCCGTGCCCCACAGACGGGGACCCAGGCAGCCCCCGGCCGCGGCCTCGGCCGCGGCCGCCTCGATCCGGCGGGCGATCATCTCGTATTCCCCGCGGATATAGATGAAGGCGGTCCGGGCGCCGACGGCATAAGCGGCCAGGATCATCCCCTCCAGGAGAAGATGGGGCGAGCGGGTCAGGATCCGGCGGTCCTTGAACGTCCCCGGCTCTCCCTCGTCGGCGTTGACGCAGAGGTAGCGCGGCCCGCCGTCCTCCGGAGGCACGAAGCCCCATTTGACGCCCGCGGGGAAGCCGGCTCCCCCGCGGCCGCGCAGAGCCGCTCTCCGGACTTCCTCCCGGACCTCAGCCGGGCTCAAGGATGTCAAGGCCCGGCGGGCCTGGGCGTACCCGCCCCGGGCCGCGTAGTCGGCCAGCCGCCAGCTCTCGCCGCCGGCTTCGGGAGAGAGCAGGGGTTCCATGGCTCAGTCCAGCCCTTCCAGGATCTTGTCCAGAGCCTCCGGAGTCAGCCGGGGGTGCTCCTCGAGGTCGATCAGGCCGCAGGGACCCTTGTCGCAGCGGCCCAGGCACTCGACCTCTTCGAGGCTGAAGCGCCCGTCGGAGGTCGTCTCCCCCGGACGGATTCCCAGGCGGGTCCCCAGACGCTCCAGGAGAGCCTCGCTTCCGCCCAGGCTGCACGACAGGCTCCGGCAGATCCGGATATGATGCCGGCCGGCCGGACGGCGCCGGAATAGGGAGTAGAACGTGATCGCCTCGCGGACCCGGATGGGAGGCAGGCCCAGAAGGCCGGCCACCTCCACTTCGGCCTGGGCCGGAATCCAGCCGATCTCGGCTTGGACGAGATGGAGGCTCGGCAGCAGGGCCGCCGGCGGCTCGGGATAGCGGGCCGCCAGAGCGGCGATCCGGGCCGCCAAGGCCGGCGAGAGAAGCCCGCTCATCGGTCCAGCTCCCCCCCGATCATGTTCATCGAGCCGAAGGTCGGGATGATGTCGGCCAGCAAGCGGCCTTGGATCAGCTCCGAAAGAGCGGCCACGATGGGCAGACAGGGCGCCCGTAGATGGAGCCGGTAAGGGCGGTCGCTGCCGTCGGAGACGATGTAGTAGCCGAGCTCGCCGTTGCCGCCTTCGACCGAGGCGTAGACCTCGCCACGTGGCGGGCGGATGCCGCGGCCCTTCATATAGAACTGGAAATGGTTGATCAGGCCGGCCATGGTGGCGTAGGCATCCTCCTTGGGCGGAGGGACGAAGCCGTGGGCCGGAGCGTAGAGGCCCTCCTGCCGGCTCTTCTCGGAGCCTTCCAGATTCGGCGACAGGGCTATGGGCTTGTCGGGCTTGCGACGCCGCGCGGCTCGGATGGCCTCGGCCGGCATCAGGCCGCCCTCCTCCGCCGCCGGGCCGGGGTGGCTCTCCAGCCAGCCGAGGCACTGCTCGATCAGGCGCAGGCTCTGCTCCATCTCGGCCATCCGGACGGCGTAGCGGTCATAGTTATCGCCCGCCTCCCCTACCGGCACCTCGAAATCCAGCCGGTCGTAGACCAGATAGGGCCGCGCCTTGCGGACGTCGTAGGCGACGCCGGTCGAGCGGAGGCAGGGACCCGTCCAGCCGTAGGACAGGGCCTCGTCCCGGGACATGACGGCCACACCCTTGGTCCGGCCCAGAAAGATGGGGTTACGGTCGAGCAGCCCGTGGACGTCCTTGAGGACGGCCCGGACCTTGCGGATCGCCTCCCGGGCCTCGTCGGCGAAGCCGGCGTGCAGGTCCGCCCGAACGCCGCCGATCCGGACGTAGGACGTGGTCATGCGGGCTCCGGTCGTCCGCTCGATCAGGTCCCAGAGAGGCTCGCGGGCCTTCATGTTGTAGAGGAAGACAGTAAAAGCCCCGCACTCCATGGCCATGGCGGCCAGGCAGGTCAGGTGGTCCGAGACCCGCGACAGCTCGCTCATCAGGACCCGGATGTATTGCGCCCGCTCCGGGGCCCGCAGGCCGATCAGCTTCTCCATGGCCAGGGCGTAGCCGACGTTGTTGATCAGGGGCGAGACGTAGTTCAGCCGGTCGGTGTAGATGAGCAGGTTGAAGTAGGTCTTGGACTCGCATGTCTTCTCGAAGCCGCGGTGGAGGTAGCCGACCTCGACTTCCGAAGCCAGGACCTTCTCCCCGTCCAGCTCCAGCATGATCCGGATCGTCCCGTGCATGGCCGGATGGGACGGCCCCATGTTGACCAGGAGGCTGTCGGCTCCGGCCCGGTCCGCGAACCGGCCGCTCATTCCTCCGCTCCTCCGGACCGCTCGGGAAGGCGCGGTTGGCGCTTGCGGAGCGGGTAGTCCTTGCGCAGGGGATGGCCTTCGAAGCCGTCGTAGAGCAGCAGCCGCCTCAGATCGGGATGCCCGGCGAAGCGGATCCCGAACAGGTCGAAGACCTCCCGCTCCAGCCAGTCGGCGTTCTTCCACAGGCCGCTCAAGGAGGCGACGGCCGGGTCCCCGGCCGGGAGGCGGACTTTCAGCCGCAGGCGGATGCCCGAGTCCAGGCTCAAGAAGTGGTAGACCATCTCGAAGCGCTCCGGCTCCGAGGGCCAATCCACGCAGGTCAGATCGAGGAGGATGCGCATCGCCGGCGGGCCGTCGCGGAGCCAGGCGGCGGCGGCGGGCAAAGCCTCGGGCCGCAGGACGGCCCAGGGCTCATCCCCCGTCCGGCCGGCTTCCAGGACCCCTTGGGGGCAGGCCCGTCCCAGCCCCTCTAGGATTCCTTCTTCTTCCATCGCCACTCCGTTCCCTCCCGCCGGATCCTCTCCTGCAGCTTGATGAGGCCGTCCAGGACGGTCTCCGGACGGGGGGGACAGCCCGGGATGTAGATGTCGACCGGGATGATCCGGTCGATGCCTTGAACGACCGCGTAGTTGTCGTAGATGCCGCCGCTGACCGTGCAGGCGCCGAAAGCGACGACCCAGCGGGGCTCGACCATCTGCTCGTAGACGGTCCGCAGGACCGGGGCCAGCTTGTGGGTGACCGTGCCCACGACCAGAAGCATGTCGGCTTGGCGCGGCGAGAAGCGGGTCAGGCCGGCTCCGAAGCGGTCCATGTCGAAGTGGGCGCAAGCCGTCGACATGTACTCCATGCCGCAGCAGGCAGTGATGAAGGGGTATTGGAAGAGGCTGTAGCTCCGGCCCCAGCCCAGCAGGGCTTCCAGGCGGGTGGTCAGGAAGCTTCCCGGCATCGCATCAATCCCAGGTGAAGGCGCCCTTGGCCCAGGCGTAGGCCAGCCCGGCCGCCAGGACGGCGGTGTAGACGGCCATGGCCGCCGCGGCCGGCCCCTTCATCTGCCGCAGAACGAGGGCCCAGGGAAAATAGAAGACGGCTTCGACGTCGAGGAGGAGGAAGAGGAACGCCACCAGGCTGAACTTGATCGGAACCGGCCGCCTGTCCGTCTGCAGGGGCGGGTTGCCGCACTCGAAAGGCGTCTGCTGCAGCGGGTCCGGGCGGCGGCGCGGGCCGAGAAGGGCGTTCAGCGAGATCATGACCAGGCTGAGAAGGCCGAAGACGGCCACGGCGGCGGCAAGCGGAATCACGTCATTGTCCTCGCGGCCAAGGAATTTTATCGGAAAGGTCAAGAATTGGCAACCGCAGCCCTCCCCGGCCGCCGACCGGCGCCTCAGTTGATGGCGTGGATGGCGCGTCCCCCGGCCTTCAGGGCCGCCTCCATGACCGTCTCGGACAGGGTCGGATGGATGTGGATGGTCTCGGCCACGTCGGAGACCGTCAGCCCCCGGGTCATGGCCAGAGTCAGCTCGGCCACCAGATCGCTGGCGCAGGGGCCCAGGATGTGGGCGCCCAGGATGCGGTCATCCGGGCCGGCCACGATCTTGACCTGGCCTTCGCCCGCGTCCATGGTCAGGGCCCGGCCGTTGGCCTGGAAGGAGAAGGTCCCGGTCCGGACCTTGTCGGTCCGGGCCCGGGCCTCCTCCTCGGTCAGCCCGACGGAGGCGAACTCCGGATCGGTGAAGACGGCCATCGGCAGGGCGTCGTGGCGGACGGTCTCCCGCCCGCCGGCGGCGTTGGCGGCCGCCGCCAACCCCTCGTGTGAAGCCTTGTGCGCCAGAAGCTTGCCGCCGACGAGATCGCCGATGGCGAAGACGCCGGGGACTGCCGTCCGCAGGGTTGCGTCGACCTCCAAATAGCCGCCGCGGCCCAGGGGCAGGAGGGGCGCCCCGTCGAAGAGCCCGTCCGAATTGGGCTTGCGGCCGGCGGACAGCAGGACCTTCTCGGCCCGGAGCTCGAAGGGGGCCTGGGTCTTGAGGCAGACGCCGGAGAGGATGGAGCCGCCCTCGCCGAGGCGGTGCGACTCGATCCGCATCTGGGTCATGATCTTGATCCCCTGGCGCTTCAGCAGCAGCTCCAGGCGGCCGGCCAGCTCGCGATCGCTTCCCGGGAGGATCTGGGGCAGGATCTCCAGCACCGTGACCTCGGTCCCCAGGCGGGAGTAGACGGTCCCCATCTCCAGCCCGATGGCCCCGGCTCCGATCACCAGGAGCGAGCGCGGCGGCGCCTCGAAGGCCAGCGCTTCGGTGCTGGTCACGACGTCCCGTCCGTCGGCCCGGAGAAAAGGCAGGTCGGCCGCCCGGCTCCCCGAGGCGAGGATCACCGCGTCGGCTTCCCAGCGTCTTTCCTCCCCGCCGATCCGAGCCACGACGGTCCGCGCGTCGGCCAGGCGGGCCTCGCCCCTGACCAGCTCGATGCCGCCTTTCTGGAGCAGGAACTCCACGCCCCGCACCAGCCGGTCGACGACCTTGCGCTTCTCCTCTTGGACCCGGCTCCAGCTGCAGACCACCTGGGCCAGCGGGCCGTCCATGACTTTGCTGGACCGGATCTCCCGGAAGACCTTGGTCTGGTGCAGCAGGTGCTTGGTCGGGATGCAGCCCCAGTTCATGCAGGTCCCGCCGACCCGGTCTCTCTCGAATAGGACGACGCGGCGATTCAGCTGAGCCGCCCGGATGGCGGCGACATAGCCGCCCGGGCCGCCGCCGATGACCGCGATGTCTTTTCTGGCGCTGTCCATGGCTCTCTCCTCTCGCGCGGTCCGCGCGGACGCTCTCCCGCGGAGCCCCTACCATAGCCGAGTCGAAGGCGCATTTCAAGGAACCTTGACAGGGCCCGGGGACAAAAGGACAATAGGGCTCCTTTTTTTGAAACCGGAGATCCTCCTGAGACCAACCGCCTCCATCCCCCGCCGCCCCCCGCTCCTCCTCCTGCTGGCCGGCCTTCTCCTGGCCTCCGCCCCCGCCGCGGCGGCGGGCCGGATCTGGGGCCGGGTTCGGGATGCTCAAGGCCGGCCGGCGTCCGGCGTCTCGCTGATGCTGCAGGGGGGCACCGGTGGCGTCTCAGCCGAAACCCTCAGCGATGTCCGGGGACGCTACGGCTTCCTCTCCGTCCCGCCCGGCCTCTACGCCCTGCGCGCCGCGAAGAGCGGCCTGGGCGCGGCGGAGAGGAAGGCGCTCTTGGTCGCGGACGACTCGGATATCCGCCTCGACGTCTTCCTGGCTTCCGACGCCCGCGGGGCGCTGGACGGAGCGTCCTCCGAGAGCCTCGACTTCGCCGCCTCGGGAGCCCGCACGACCCTTGCGGCCGAGCAGATCGAGCTCCTTCCGTCGGGCCATTCGCTGGGCTCCCTGATCGAGAACCAGGACTTCTCGGCCACCACGAACCGAATCGACGTCGGCGGGCTGTGGGCCGCGTACCCGACGCTCTACGGCGCCCGCGGCGGCGTCTCCTGGAGCCAGAACGTCACCCTCCTCAACGGACTGGATATCAGCGATCCCTACGACGGCGGGCGGGCTCTCGTCCTGCCCGACGTCTTCAGCTTGGCCTCGGTCAGCCTGGCCAATGGAGTCCTCCCCATCCAAGCCGCTACGCCCGGCGGACAGCTGAGCCTGACGCCCCGCTCGGGCACGGATGCCTTCCACGGCGGATTCCGGGCCTTTTACACCGATGCCCGGCTGAGCTCGGACAACGTCACCCCGGCCTTGGAAGCCGAAAGCCTCTTCGAGTCCGACTCCTTCAGCCGGGCCAGCGAGTACGATTTCCACCTCGGAGGCCCGCTGTCGCGAGGCGGGGCGACTTTCTGGACCGCCTGGTCGCAGCGCTCGATCGGGCGCGATCTGGCCGGCTTCGACCCGGAGGACAAGACGTCCCTGATCTCCGGCCTTTTTGCGGCTGAGATCCCGGTCGCGGACAACCGGCTCAACCTGGTCTGGATCGGCCAGTCGGCCTCCTACGGCTCCTATGGGGCCGACCGCGACGTCGCCTGGGAGGCCACCTCCCGGCGGAGCGTTCTGTCGGGCGTCCTGCAGGCCGTCTACGAGACCCGCTCGGAGGACCTCCGCCATAGCCGGCTGGGACTGAGCTGGACGGCGGCCAGGGCCCGAGACGACCTTCAGGAGGGAGCCGGCGGCTTCCCCCGGGTCGATCTCTTCACCACGGCCGCGAGCGGCTCCCCCTCCGTCCTCGAGGACAGCTTCCGCCAGAGGCTGGCCTTGACGTACGACGCCGAAGCCCTGTGGCTTGATGGCCCCGGCGGAGACCATCGCTTCGAGTACGGCGCCCGGCTTCTCGGCGGCTGGGTCGACAGGACGACGACCGTGCCGGACCATGCCGTCCTCCGCTACTATGGCCAAGCCGCGTCCGAGGCGGCCCTCTACGCCGGGCCTTTCCGGTCCCGCCTGTCCTCTCTCGAGACGCGGGCTTACGTCCAGGATGCCCTGACGTTCGGAAGCGGTCTCACCCTGCGCCTCGGCCTCCACGCCTCCTGGCTGGCGGCCGGAAACAAGACCGCGTCCGTCGGCTGGCTGTCCCTCTCGCCGCGGGCCGAGCTGACCGTGCCCCTGTCGCGGCGCCGGACCTCCCTCCTCAAGCTCAGCTTGGCCCGCTATGATCTCCAGCTTCCCCTGAGCGCTCTCCTGTGGGGCGATCCGAATGCCCCGGGCGCCCTGATCTACGCCTGGACGGATGCCGACGGGGACGGGACCTATTCCCCCGGCGAGCAGGGAGCCCTCCTGCGACGCGAGGGACCGGCTTTCTCGGCCGTCGACGAGGACCTGCAAAGGCCGCGCCTTGACGAGCTGGCGGTGGGCTTCGTCCGGGATTTCGGGGCCGGCTGGCGGCTCGCCCTGACCGGCTTCCTGCGCCGGACCAACCGCCTGTTGGAGACCGTCAATACGGGTGTCGCGGACTCCGACTACGCCGCGCTGACGATCCGGGATGACGGCGACGACCGCATCCCGGGCAGCTACGACGATCTGACCTTCACCGTCTACGACAGGAGCCCGGCGGCTCTGGGCCAGGACTTCTTCCTGCTGACCAATCCCGAGTCCGGAACGAGGGTCTCGACCTACCGGGGGCTCGACCTGAGCCTGGTGAAGGCCTGGGACGGCCGCTTCCTCTTCTACCTGGCCATGACGGCCATGGAGATCGTCGGCACGACCGGTCCCGGCAACACGGAATGGGAGAACGACGACGGCATGATCGGGGCCCTGTACGACGATCCCAACGCCTCGATCAACGCCCGCGGCCGGATGAGGTTCGATCGGGCCTACACCATCAGGCTCGGCGCCAGCCTGCCCCTGCCGCTGGGGGCCCGCCTGGCCGTCGTGGCCAAGTACTACGACGGGCAGCCCTTCGCCCGCATGATCGTGGTCGAGGGGCTGAACCAGGGCTTGCTGGCCATCATGGCCCACGCCCGCGGCGTGGCCCGCTACGAGTTCAACATGACCGTCGACACCCGTCTGGAGAAGTCGATCCGCCTCGGCCGGGGGGGCTCGCTCCGCCTCCTGGCCGACGTCTTCAACGTCTTCAACCAGGGCCTGGCGACGGAAGAGAGCGAATGGACCGGACCGGCCTTCCCTCTCCGCTACGCCACCCGGATCCAATCGCCCCGGGTCATCCGGGCCGGCGTCCAGATCTCCTTCTAGGAGCCAAGCCATGCTCTCGACACAGGGAAAGGCTCTCCTCCTGCTGCTCATCGCCGCGACGGCCGCGGCCTTCTTGCGCCCGCTCCTGCTCCGCTATCGGCTGATCAGGGCCGGCCGTCCGGAAAACCGCTTCGACCGCCTGGCCGTCCGGATCGCCCGCGCCCTGGGGCGAATCCTCTTCCAACGCTGCACCCTCAAGCCCGTTCGGCCGTTCACCGGTCTGATGCACGCCTTCATCTTCTACGGAGCCCTGACTTTCGACACCATGACCGTAAGCCATGTCTTGGAGGGCTTCCTGGACGGCTTCTCCCTCTTCGGCGGATCGGGGCTCGGCCGGGTCTTCTCCTTCGCCGTCGACATGTTCGGAATCCTGGTTCTAGCCGGGGTGGTCTTCCTCAGCGTCCGGAGGTTCCTCGTCCGCCCGGCCGCCTACGCCGTCTCCCGGGCCGATTCGGCCGTCATCTACATCTCCCTGATTCTGGTCACTCTGTCCTATTTCTATTTCGAGGCCTTCGCCCTGGCCGCTCACCCCGGAACGGAGCGCTGGTCCTTCCTGGGCGCCGCCCTGGCCCGCGGCATCCTGAAATCCGGCCCCTCGGCGTCCGCTCTGGCCGCCCACGTCCAAATCAGCTGGTGGGCTCATACCCTGGCCGTGTTCGGCTTCATCGCCTATGTCCCCCACTCCAAGTACCTGCACATGCTCACCGGCTCGCTGAACCTGGTCTTCCCCAAGCCGGGGACGGGTCGGGCCCTCCCGGCTCTGGACCTGGAGAGCGCCGAGTCCTTCGGATTGGAGAAGGCCTCCGACTGGAGCTGGAAGGACAACCTGGATTCTCTGGCCTGCATGGAATGCGGCCGCTGCCAGGACGCCTGCCCGGCTTACGCCAGCGGCAAGCCCCTCTCGCCCCGCAAGATCATCCTCGACCAGGAAGCCCATCTCCTGGGCCTCGGCCCCTCGCGGCTCAGCGGCCCCAGGGACGGCCTCCCCCCGCTCGTGCCCCAGGTTCACGGCGAGGACGAGATCTGGTCCTGCACGACCTGCGGCGCCTGCATGGACGTCTGCCCGGTGGAGATCGAGCACATTCCCAAGATCGTCGGCCTCAGGCAGGCGCGGGTGCTGGCGGAAGGCGCTTTCCCGGCCGAGCTCAACGGCTTCTTCCGCGGCCTCGAGGGCAACGCCAATCCCTGGAACATCGGCTTCTCCCGGCGCGGCGACTGGGCCGAGTCGATGGGCGTTCCGACCCTGGCCGAGCGTCCGGACGCGGAATGGCTGCTCTGGGTCGGGTGCGCGGGCTCCTTCGACGAAAGGGGCCGGGCGGTCTCCGCCGCGCTGGCTCGTCTGCTGCGCAAGGCGGGCCTCGACTTCGCCGTGCTGGGATCGGAGGAGAAGTGCTGCGGCGATTCCGCCCGCCGCCTCGGCCAGGAGTATCTCTTCCAAACCCTGGCTCTGGGCAACCTGGCCGTCCTGGCGGCGCGCGGCGTCCGCCGCATCGTGACCGCCTGCCCGCACGGCTTCAACACCCTCCGAAACGAATACCCCTCCCTGATCGACCGGGTCCCGGAATTGACCGGAGACCAACGGGCCCGGCTCCGGTCCCTGGAGGTCGTCCATCACACCGAGCTGCTCGGGCGCCTGATCGGAGAGGGCCGGCTCGCGCCGCGGCCCCTCGAAGGGACCGGCACTTGGGTCTACCATGACCCGTGCTATCTGGGGCGCCACAACGGGATCCTGAAGCCGCCCCGGGCCATCCTTCACGGGCTGGTCGGACAAGGCCTCCGGGACCTCCCCCGCAGCGGAAGGCACGGCTTCTGTTGCGGCGCCGGCGGCGGGCTGATGTGGACGGAGGAGAAGCCGGGTCATCGCGTCGGAGCTCTGCGAGCCGAGGAGATCGCCGGCTCCGGCGCCCGGACGGCCGCCACGGCCTGCCCCTTCTGCCTGACCATGCTCGGCGACGCCATGCAAGACGCGGGCGGAAGCGTGGAGGTCAAGGATATCGCCCAGCTGCTGGACGAAGCGACGAGCTAGCCTCAAGGCGGCTCAGGCCGCAAGGATCTCCCGAAAGGCGGCTACGGCCCGGTCCACGTCGGCGTCGCCGACGTCCTTGTGGGTGACCATGCGGATGCCATAGCCGCCGGGAGCGGCCAAGGCCCAGACGCCGCGCCGGCCGAGCTCCTCGAGCAGAGCGGCCACGGTCAGCCGCGGGTGCTCGAAGCCGAAGATGATGATGTTGGTCTCCACCCCGGCCGGATCCAGGGAGATCCCCGGAAGAGCGGAGAGGGCCTCGGCCAGGCGCCTGGCCCGGGCATGATCGTCGGCCAGGCGGCCGACCATCTCCGTCAGCGACACCAAGCCGGCCGCGGCCAGCACGCCGACCTGCCTCATGCCGCCGCCCAGGGCCTTGCGGACGCGGCGGCCGTAGGCGATGAAGTCGCGCGGCCCGACCAGCATCGAGCCGACCGGGGAGGCCAGCCCCTTGGACAGGCAGAACATGACCGAATCGGCCTGCCGGGCGTAGTCCAGGACCGGGACGCCCGAGGCGACGGAGGCGTTGAAGAGGCGGGCGCCGTCGATGTGCAGGCGCAGCCCGTGGCGATCGGCGACGGCCCGCAGGGCTTTCAGGTTGTCCAGCGGCAGGACCGCGCCGCCCCAGTTGTTGTGGGTGTTCTCGACGCAGATCAGGGTCGTCTTCGGGGTGTGGTCGTTGGGCTTGCGGACGGCCCGCTCGACCTCGGCCGGATCCATGGCCCCCCGGACCGACGGGAGGGGGCGCGGTGTGACCCGGGAGATGAAGGTCAGGTGCGTCGACTCGAGGTTGTAGATATGGGAGCGGGATTCGACGATGACTTCCTCCAGCTCGTGCGTCCAGGCCTTGGCGGCGATGGAGTTGCCCATCGTCCCGGAGGGGCAGAACAGGCCCGCCTCCTTGCCCATGGTCTCGGCCGCCAGGGCCTCCAGGCGCTTGACGGTCGGATCGACTCCGATGACGTCATCGCCGACCTCGGCCTCGGCCATGGCCCGGCGCATGGCCGGGGTCGGCTGGGTCACGGTATCGCTGCGGAAATCCGATGGCTGCATGTCCGGCCTCCTATCCTTCGGGAAGGGCCATTATAAGCCCGCCGCGGCCGCGAAGCCAGGGCCGATGCAACGGCGGGCCGATTGCCAGCGTTGGGGTTCTATGGTATAGATGAACGGTCCATCAGGGACGTCTCGCCGATGACCCACAAGAAGCCCGTCGACCGGCTGGCCAGCGCTCTGCTCTACCTCGTCCTGTTCTTCGCCTCGGCCGTGGGGGTCTCGCGCCTCCTCCTGCGCGGCGAGCTGGTCACGGTGCCCGATTTGATCGGCCGGACCTTGAACGAAGCCCGGGCCGAATCATCCCGCCAGCGGACCTCGCTGACCGTGCAGGGCTACCAGTTCGACAGCCGCTTCGAGCGGGGCCGGGTCCTGGCCCAGGACCCGCCTCCCAAGTCGCGCATCAAGTCCCGCCGGCCCGTCAAGGTGACCCTCAGCGAAGGCAGCCAGAAGGTCGCGGTGCCCAAGCTCGAGGGGCGCAGCTTGGAGTGGGCGGCCCAATCGCTGAAGGACGCCGGGCTCCGCCGGGGCCGGGTCTCCCAGATCCACACGGCCCGCTTCGCCGCCGGGCGCATCATCGCCCAGGACCCTCCCCTCGACAGCACCGTGGCCCGGGGCTCGGCCGTGGATTTCCTGGTCAGCCAGGGCGCCCGAGACGACCGCTACATCATGCCCGACTTGATCGAGAAGGACGCCAACGCCGTCCTCCGCCAGCTGCGGGCCCTCGACTTCAAGATCGCCGAGATCCACCCGTCTTTCTACCCGGGCCTGGGGCCGGGCATCATCATCAAGCAGTTTCCCAGCCCCGGCTTCAAGGTCCAGAAGCGCAACCAGATCGCCCTGGAGGTCAGCAAGTAACATGGCCCTGCTCGCCGCGTCCCTCCTCTCGGCGGACTTCTCCCGGCTGGCCGAGGCCGCGGCCGCGGCCGCGGCCGGCGGGGCGGACTGGATCCACGTCGACGTCATGGACGGCCGCTTCGTCCCCAACCTGACCTTCGGACCGGGCCTGGTGGCCCGGCTGAAGGAGATCGTCCGCCTGCCGCTGGACGTCCACCTCATGGTCGACAACCCGCGCGAGGTCGTCCCCTGGTTCCTCGAGGCCGGCGCGGACGCGGTCTCCATCCACGCCGAAGCGACGCCGCACCTGCACCGCGACGTGGAGACCGTCCGCTCGGCCGGCCGCATGGCCGGCGTCGTCCTCAATCCGGCCACCCCCCTGGCCGCCCTGCAGGAGATCCTGCCCGACTGCGACTTCGTCCTGCTGATGTGCGTCAACCCCGGCCGCGGCAGCCAGCGCTTCATCCCCGGCTCGCGGGACCGGATCCGGGCGCTCCGCCGGACCCTGGACGAGCGCGGCCTGCCGGCCCGGATCGAGATCGACGGAGGCGTCAACGCGGGGAACGCGGCCGGGCTGGCCCGCGACGGGGCCGACATCCTCGTCGCCGGCAGCGCCGTCTTCAACGGCCCGGATCCGACGGCGGCCGCGGCCCGCTTGAAAGACCTGATCGGACGGGCGGAGACGTCATGAACGTCATCGTCACCGGCGCGGCCGGGTTCATCGGCTCGCGGCTCTCGCGCCGCCTCCTGGACGAGGGCTGCCGGGTGACCGGCATCGACTGTCTGACGGACTTCTATGACGAGCGGATCAAGCGCCGCGCCCTGGCGCCCTTGCTGGAGCGGAGGGGCTTCCGCTGGCTGCAGGCCGACCTCAACGACCTGCCGCTCCGCCGGATCCTGCGCGGCGCGGAAGCCGTCTACCATTTGGCCGCCCAGGCCGGCGTGCGGGACTCCTGGGGGAGCCAGTTCGACGTCTACATCCGTCAGAACATCCGGGCCACCCAGAGGCTTCTGGAGGCGGCCAAGGGGCTGTCTCTGCGCCGCTTCGTCTACGCCTCCTCCTCCTCGGTCTACGGCCTGACGCCGGACATGCCCTTCAAGGAGACAAGCCCCCTCCACCCCCTCTCGCCCTACGGCGTCAGCAAGCTGGCCGCCGAGGACCTGGCCTTCCTCTACTTCCAGTGCTTCGGGGTTCCGACCGTCTCGCTGCGCTTCTTTACCGTCTATGGCCCGGGCCAGCGCCCCGACATGGCCTTCCACAAGTTCCTCAAGGCCATCCACGAGGGCGCGCCGATCACCGTCTACGGCGACGGCCGGCAGACCCGGGACTTCACCTACGTCGACGACATCGTGGCCGCCAATCTGGCCGCCCTGGAGCGGGGCCGGCCCGGCCAAGTCTACAACGTCGGCGGCGGGCACCGCGAGCGCCTCGACCGGCTCTTCGGCGTCCTGGAGTCCGTCTGCGGCCGGCCGGTCCGTCTGCGCCGCGGCCCGGCCCAGAAGGGCGACGCGCCGCACACCGCGGCGGACATCGGCAAGGCCCGCCGCGAGCTGGGCTTCGCTCCGCGGACCGGCTTGGCCGACGGCCTGGCCGCCGAATGGGACTACATCCGAAACCTCTATCCCGCCCCGGCCTCCCGCCGGAGAGCGGTCAAAGGAAAGGCTTCATGAAATCCAAGATCATCGCCGGGCTGGCCGTCCTCCTCGTCATCGCGGCCGCTCCCGGCTGCGGCAAGAAGAAAGCGGTCCAAGTCAGCCCTTCGACCTCCGGGGCCGCCTCCTCCGACGAGGCCCTTTACAAGGAAGGCGAAGGCTACCTCAAGCGGGACCCGGAAAGGGCCCGCCTCTACATGCGCCAGGTCATCGACACGTTCCCCCAGAGCTTCTACGCCCAAAGGGCCAAGCTGGCCATCGCCGACTCCTATTTCCAGGAGGGCGACGAGGGCAACCTGATCCTGGCCGCGGCCGAGTACACCGAGTTCATCCGGCTCCATCCGACCAGCCCCTCGGCTTCCTTCGCCCAATACCGCATCGCCATGAGCTACTTCAAGAAAGCCCTCAAGCCCGGACGGGACCAGCAGAAGACCCAGCAAGCCATGGCCGAGTTCAAGAAGCTGATCGCCTCCTACCCCCTGGCCGAGGAAGTCAAGGAAGCCCGCCTGCGCATCGTCGAGTGCGAAGAGCGGCTGGCCGAGCACGCCGTTCTGATCGGCGAGCATTACGTCCGGGTCGGCTCCTACGCGGCGGCGGTCGACCGCCTGACGGAGATCCTGACCACCTACCCCTCCTTCAAGGGTATGGACCGCGTCTACTACGGCCTGGGCGTCTCCTATATGGGCTGGAAGAAGCCGGACCAAGCCATCCCCTTCCTGACCAAGCTGGTCACGGACTACCCGAAGAGCAAGCGGGCCGCCAAGGGCCAGAAGCTCCTGGCCGAGGCCCGCAAGCCCCAGCCCGCCCCGGCCGCGCCGGCCAAGCCGCCGGCCAAGAAGTAAGGAGGTCCCATGCGCCCCTCTCAGATCCCGGCGGTCCTGCTCCTGGCCTCGGCCGCGGTCTTGGGACTGGCCTCGCCCGCGGCGGCCCAGGACGACACGGCGGCGGGCGGCTCCCGCCTGACGATCTCCTTCCAGGCGGACTGGATGTCCCGCACCCTCTCCTGGGACGAGGGGACCCGGTCCTCGCGCCTCGTCAATCCCCAGGCCATGCTGTCCATCGGCTATCAAGCCATGCCGGGCCTGGATGTGGGCTTGCTGCTGGGATACAGCCTGGCCTCCTGGGACGGCCTGGCCTTCCGCGGCCTGCCCTTCTCGATCGAGAACCGGGCCGGCTCGATCGGCGGCCCGATCCTCGGCGCCGAGATCCGCAAGTCGCTCTTCGTCCGCGGCTTTTGGGAGCTGGACCTCGAAGCCCGCTTCACCGCCTGCCTGGGCAGGACCGTGTCCTTGCCCGTGGAGGGCCTGGCGGTCGAAGGCCAAGCCGACCTGAAGGGCTCCTGGATGAGGATGGAGGCCGGTCCGACCCTCCACTACCGGGGCTTCGAGCTCTTCTCCCCCTTCGTCGGCATCAGCTATGACCGGCTCTGGGGCCGGATGACGGCCGATGAGCTCATCGGGGACCTGGAGGGCAGCGAGGAAAAGAAGGTTTCCGGGGCAGGGGCCTGGGCCTTGCGGCTCGGGACCGTCTACGAGCCCTCCGCCTCCTTCCAGATCGGGATCGGCGCGACTCTGATCCCCTTCGCCCCGGTCGACGGCGGGCTGGGCCTGGACTACGGCGCCACGGTCCGGATCCGGCTGGGATTCTAGGAGGACGACCATGAAAACCCACCTGCGCAAGGCCCTCATCCTCCTGGCCGCCGTGGCCGCGGCGGCCCCGGCTTCGTCGTCCCTCCCCGGCCGGCGCGGCGGCCCTCTCGCCGGACTCCAGGAGGACCGCCGGCTGATCGGGGCCGCCTGCGTCCCGGGCCAGATCCTGGTCGGCTTCCACCCCTCCGTGGCGGATGAAGGCCGGGCCGCGATCCTGGCCGCCTACGGCTTGACCGCGATCAATGAGATCGGCCCCCTCGGCGCCTACACCGTCCGATCCCCCGAAGGGGCTCCCTTGGAGGAGATGATCGCCGCCCTGGGCCGGAACCCGTCCGTCGCCTACGCCCATCCCAACCACTACTTCCGGGCCAGCCTGACGCCGAACGACCCCCTGTTCAAGTACCAATACGGGCTGTCCAACACCGGCCAGCAGATCGGCAGCGTTCCGGGCAGCCCGAGCGGCAGCGCCAGCGCCGACATCAAGGCGCCCTCCGCGTGGGAGGAGACGACCGGGCTGGACACGGTGACCGTGGCCGTGGTCGATTCCGGAGTCGACCTGACCCACCCGGACCTGGCCGGGAACATGAAGGCGAGCGGACGCGACTTCGTCAACGGCGACTTCGACGCCACCGACGACAACGCCCACGGCACCCGGGTGGCCGGCGTCATCTGCGCCGTCTCGGACAACGGCGAGGGCATCGCCGGCGTGGCCTGGGGCTGCCGCTACCTGCCGGTCAAGGTCCTGGACGCGGCCGGCGTCGGGACGTCCGACAAGATCGCCCAGGGCATCACCTGGGCCGTCGACAACGGCGCCTCGGTCATCAACCTGAGCTTCGGCGGCCCGGCCGGCGACGAGACCCTCCGCAACGCCGTCAAGTACGCCTATGACAAGGGCGTCGTCGTCGTGGCCGCCGCCGGCAATACCGGCTTGGCGGTGGAGTATCCGGCCGCCTACGACAGCTACGTCCTGGCCGTGGCCGCCTCCGACTATAACGACGCCCGGGCGTCCTTCTCCTGCGTCGGCTCGGCGCTCGACGTCTCGGCCCCCGGCGTCCGCATCCTGTCCACGGTCCCGACCTGGTTCTTCACCGCGGACTCCCTCCCCTACGGCTACGCGGACGGCACGTCCATGGCCGCCGCGCACGTCTCCGGGCTGGCCGCCCTGATCCGAGGCCTGAAGCCGGACCTGACGCCCGATCAGGTCATGAACGTCATCCGCTACTCCGCCGACGACGTCAACGGCTCGGCCTATACCGGCAAGGACGAGCAGCTCGGCTACGGCCGGATCAACATGGAGAAAGCCCTCGTCCCGCTGCGCCTGGAGAAGAACTGAGCCGGCATGATCCGCTACCTTCGCGTCCGGAGTCTGGCGACGATCGAGGACTTGGAGATTCGGTTCGCCGCCGGCTTCTCCGTCCTGACCGGCGAGACCGGGGCCGGCAAATCCATCCTCATCGACAGCCTCCGGCTCGTCGGCGGAGAGAAGGCCTCGCCGGACCTCATCCGGACCGGCTGCCGCGAGGCCGTCGTTGAAGCCGTCCTGACCCGCCCCGAAGACGGCGGGGAGCCCGGACCCGGCGAGCGGACCGTGCAGCGGGTGGTCGCCGAGGAGGGCGCGGCCAAGGCGTATTGCGACGGGGTCCTGGTCCCCCTCAAGAGGCTCCGCGATCTGACCTCGGGGCTGATCGATGTCTATGGCCAGAACGACCACGTCTTCCTCCTCCGCCTGGAAAGCCACCTCGACTACCTGGATCAGCAGGCCGGGACGCTCGGGATGCGGGCCGAGGCGGCCGCCCTGGCCGGCCGGTTGAGGGCCCTCTGGCAGGAGCGGCTGGACTGGAGATCCCGGGAGCGGGACCGCCAGCAGCGGCTGGACTACCTGGAATACCAGATCGGCGAGCTGAGCGGGGCTGCCCTCAAGCCCGGCGAAGAGGAGGAGCTGCGGGCCGAGCGCCACCGTCTCCGCAACGCGGAGCGGGTCGGAGGCCTCCTCGACAAGGCCCTGGCCCTGGCCAGCGACGGCGAGCCTTCCCTGGCCGAGCTGGCCGTCAAGCTCCAGGCCGCCCTGACCGAGCTGGCCGAATTCGACCCGGCTTTCGCCGATTACCGGGACGCTTTGGCGCCAGCGGTCATCGCCGCCCGGGAGGCCGCCGACTACCTGGCCCGGGCCAAGGACCGCCAGGACGCGGCTCCGGAGCGCCTGGACCGGATCGAGGACCGGCTCAGCCGGATCGAGGCCCTGAAGCGCAAGTACGGCGGCGCCCTGGAGGACGTGCAAGCCCGGCTGGCCGACCTTCGGGCCGAGCGGGACGGACTGGTTGGGATCCAAGAGAAGCTGGCCGAGGCGGACGCGGCGATCGCCGCCCTGTTCAAGGACTACGCGGCCAGAGCCGGAGATCTGTCCCGGAGGCGCCGGGCCGCCGCGGCCGGCCTGCAGGACGTGATCGAGCGCGAGATCGGGCTTCTGGGCATGAAGAAGGCCCGCTTCCAGATCGACGTCAGGCCGCATCCTCTCTCTCTCGAGGCGGCCGACGGCGTCCGCGACACGGGCTGGGACGAGGTCGAGTTCCTGATCAGCCCCAACCCCGGCGAGGACCTCAAGCCCCTCCGCAAGATCGCTTCGGGCGGAGAGCTGTCGCGGATCATGCTGGCGCTCAAGTCCGCCGGCCGGGCCCGGGAAGGCGCCCCGACTTTGGTCTTCGACGAGATCGACGCCGGGATCGGCGGCCGGACGGCCGACTTCGTGGCCCAGAAGCTGCGCCGCCTGGCCCGCGACCATCAGGTCATCTGCATCACCCATCTGCCTCAGATCGCCGCCCAGGCCGACCATCACTTCCGGATCGAGAAGCGGATCGAGCGGGACAGGACGTTCAGCCACGTCCACGAGCTGCGGGACGAGGACCGGGTCGAGGAGATCGCCCGGCTGATGGCGGGAGGCCGCGTCACCGACGCGGCCCGGGCCAGCGCCCGCGAGATGTTGAGCCGGGAGGACCGGGACTGACCGGCCTTCCCCAGGAGAGCCCCATGCCCGAGTCACCCCGCGTCGCCCGCGCCTCGGCCCTCTTCGCCGAGGGCTTCAGCTGCTCGCAAGCCGTCTTCCTGGCCTTCGCCGAGGAGCTCGGCCTCGAGCGCGAGCCGGCCCTCAAGCTCAGCCAGGCCATGGGCGGGGGGATGGGCCACCTGGGCCAGGCCTGCGGCGCGGTGAGCGGGGCCTTCCTGGCCCTGGCCCTCAAGCATGGCCGCTCCCGGGCCGACGACATGGCCGCCCGCGATCGGACCTACGAGAAGATGAAGATCCTCGCCGACCGCTTCCGCGAGCGCCACGGATCGATCAGCTGCCCCGGCCTCCTGGGGGTCGACCTGGGGACGCCGGAGGGAGCGGCCGAAGCCAGGGCCAAGGGCCTCTTCGCCGCCCGCTGCGCCGCCTACGTCCGCCTGGCCGTCGAGCTGGCCGAGGCGGTCATCTGAAAGGGCCTCTCTGATGTCCGACCTGCTGCGGGGACGCCGCTTCCATATCCAGACCTTCGGCTGCCAGATGAACGAGAACGACTCGGAGCGGATCGCCGGCATCCTGGCGGACGCGGGAGCCGTCCCGGCCTCGGGCGAGGATGACGCCGACATCCTGATCCTGAACACCTGCGCCGTCCGGGCCAAGCCGGTCGAGAAGATGGCCTCGGCCCTCGGCCGCCTCGGCCGCCGCCGGACCGGCCCGCGCCGCGTCCTTCTCGGGGCGACCGGGTGCGCGGCCCAGATCGAGGGACAGGCCTTGCTCGGGCGCCGGCCGGGGCTGGACTTCGTGGCCGGGCCGGGGTCCTATCCCCGCCTGCCCGAGATCCTGGCCCGGGCCCTGGACGCCCCCGTCGCCGACACGGACCGCGGCCCGGACTGGCAGGAATCCCCGCCTCCGCTCTCGGCCCGCCGCAGCCCCGTCAGCGCCTTCGTCACGATCATGGAGGGCTGCGACAACTTCTGCTCCTACTGCATCGTGCCCCTGGCTCGGGGCCGGGAGAAGTCGCGCCCCCTGGAGGCCATCCGGGCCGAGGTCGGAGCTCTGGTCCGGGCCGGCTACAAGGAGATCCAGCTCCTCGGCCAGAACGTGAACTCCTACCACGATCCCGCCAGCGGCGCCGGCTTCCCCGAGCTTCTGACGGAGATGGGCCGCCTGCGGGGACCGGAGTGGATCCGCTTCGTGACCTCCCACCCCAAGGACTTCGGAGATTCGCTCATCGAGGCCATGGCCTCTTCGCCCCTGATCTGCCGCCAAGTCCATCTGCCGCTCCAATCCGGATCCACGCGGGTCCTGGCCCGCATGAACCGGGGGTACTCCAGGGAGACCTACCTCGACCTGGCGGCCCGCCTGCGGGATCGCCTCCCCGGGCTGTGCTTGAGCACGGACATCATCGTCGGCTTCCCGGGCGAGACCGAGGACGAGTTCCGGGAGACCCTCTCGGCGCTCGAGCAGGTCCGCTTCGCGGCCATCTTCTCCTTCCGCTACTCGCCGCGGCCCGGGACCGCCGCCGCCCGCCGGCCCGACGATGTGCCCCTGGAGGTCAAGCGCCGGCGCCTGATCGAGGCGCAGTCCCTCCAGAAGAGCCTGCAGACGGACTTCCATCGCGGCCTTGTCGGGCGGATCCTCAAAGTCCTTGCCACCGGGCCGGGCAAGAAGGACCCGACGGCTTTCTCGGGCCGCACCGAGGGGGGGCAGGTGGTCAACTTCCGGGCGGAGGACGACGTGACCGGCCGCTTCCTGGACGTCGAGATCACGGCCGCCGGCCCCTACAGCCTCCGCGGACGGCCCGTCGGAGCGGCTTTGCAACTCCCCCCCTTTTCGCTATAATACCCGTTCGCCGCCAAGGCAAACAGGCCCCACGATGAAGATCAATGTCTGGAACACCATCCTGCAGCTCAGCAAGGAGCGCGGCGTGGTCCCGTCCGTCATCGTCTCGGCCATCGAGGAGTCGCTCAAGGTCGCCGCGGGCCGGTTCTACACCCGGGGCGAGTCCATTCACGTCTATTTCCGCCCCGAGAAGGGCGATCTGCGGGTCTACACCGAGCTGAGGATCGTCGAATCGCCCGCCGATCCGGCCCGGGAGATCGGCCTGGACGAGGCCCGCCGCCACAACCCCCTGGCCGAGCTCGGCGAGACGGTGGAGATCGACCTGCCTTCCGACACGCTGGGACGGATCGCCGCCCAGGCCGCCAAGCAGGTCATCGTCCAGAAGGTCCGTGACGCCGAGCAGGAGAAGATCTACGGCGACTTCGCCCCCCGCATGGGCGAGATCGTCTCCGGCGTCTACCGCCGCAGCGAGGGCGGGAACGACTTCATCGAGGTCCTCCACACGGAGGCCGTCCTGCCGCTGCGGGAGAAGCTGCCCGGCGACCGCTTCGAGCGCGGCGACCGGGTCCGGGCCTCGATCATCCAGGTCCGCCGGGGAGCCAAGGGGCAGGAGCCCCAGATCGTCCTGTCCCGGGCCACCCCCAAGTTCCTGGAGAGGCTGCTGGCCCTGGAGATCCCCGAGATCGCCGGCGGGACGATCCAGATCAAGGACATCGTCCGCCAGCCCGGCGAGAGGGCCAAGGTCGCCGTCCTGACCATGGAGAAGGACGTCGACCCGGTCGGCGCCTGCATCGGGGTCAAGGGCGCCCGCATCCTGGCCATCAGCAAGGAGCTGGGCGGAGAGAAGATCGACATCATCATCTGGTCGCCCAATCCGACGGCCTTCGCCAAGTCGGCCCTCAGCCCGGCCCGGGTCGACCGGGTCGAGATCCTCGATAAGGGGGCCCAGACCATGCAGGCCGTCGTGCCGCCCGACCAGCTCTCGCTGGCCATCGGCAAGAAGGGCATCAACGTCAAGCTGGCCTCGATGCTGACGGGCTGGAAGATCGCCATCCAGCCCCGGACCTAATCCCGACAAAGGAATCGCCATTGACCGAAGCCAAGACCGTTAAAACCGCCAAGCCCGCCGGCAAGCCGGCCAAGGACGCCGCGCCCAAGCCGCGCCCGGCCATCTACATCCGCGAAGGCTCGGCCTTCAAAGCCCTGGCCGACAAGCTCAAGGTCCGGCCCAAGGACCTGCTCGACCGCCTGGTGGCCCGCGGCTACGCCATCAGCTCCAACGACGTCATCGACGAGGCCCTGGCGGCCCAGCTGTCCAAGGACCTCAACGTGCCGATCGAGATCATCTCGGTCGAGCGCGAGGTCCGCATGGCCGCCGAGGCGAAGAAGGCCGACCTGACGGTCCGCCCCCCGGTCGTGACCATCATGGGCCACGTCGACCACGGCAAGACGACGCTTTTGGACGCCATCCGCTCCTCCAACCTTGTCGACAAGGAGTCCGGCGGCATCACCCAGCACATCGGCGCCTACCGGGTCAGCCACGGCAAGCGGTCCATCACCTTCATCGACACCCCGGGCCACGAGGCTTTCACCCAGCTGCGGGCCCGCGGCGCCCGCCTGACCGACATCGTCGTCCTGGTCGTGGCCGCCGACGAGGGGGTCATGCCCCAGACCCGGGAGTCCATCAACCACGCCAAGGCGGCCCGCGTGCCCCTGATCGTGGCCATCAACAAGGTCGACAAGCCGGAGGCCAATCCGGACAAGATCAAGCGCGAGCTGCAGAAGGAGGGCCTCCAGGTCGAGGAGTGGGGCGGCGAGGTCATCGCCGTCGAAGTCTCCGGCCGGGAGAAGAAGGGCCTCAAGGAGCTCCTGGAGATGATCGTCCTGATGGCCGACGTCCTGGAGCTGAAAGGCAACCCCAAGGTGCCCGCCCAGGGCGTCGTCCTGGAAGCCCGCATGGACGCCAAGAAGGGCCCGCTGGCCACGGTCATCATCCAGCACGGCACGCTGGCCGTCGGCGACGCCTTCATCGCCGGCACGACGTTCGGACGCGTCAGGGCCCTGGCGGACGACGCCGGCCGGCTGGTCAAGACCGCCGGGCTCTCGGTCCCCGTCGAGATCCTCGGCTTCGGCGACGTCCCCCAGGCCGGCGACTTCTTCCAGGCCATCGCCAATCCCGAGGAGGCCAAGGCCATCGTCGCCTACCGGCTCTCCCGAGGCGGCAAGGAGGAAGCCAAGGGCCCGGCCGCCACCCTGGACGACATGTTCAAGAAGCTCGAGCAGGGCGAGTCCAAGGAGCTGCCGCTGGTCGTCAAAGCCGACGTCCAAGGCACCTTGGAAGTCCTCAAGGCCCTGCTGCCGAACCTGGGCACGCCCCAGGTCAAGATCCGCATCGTCCATGCCGCCACCGGGCCGGTCAACGAGTCCGATCTCCTGCTGGCCTCCACGACCGGGGCCGTCATCATCGCCCAGAACGTCAAAGCCGGAGCCGGGATCGAGGCCCAGGCGGCCAAGGCCGGAGTCGAGATCCGCTCCTACAAGATCATCTACCAGCTGACCGACGACCTGAAGAAGGCCGTGGCCGGCCTGCTGGAGCCGGTCATCAAGGAGACCTACCTCGGCCGGGCCCTGGTCCGCAAGGTCTTCCGCATCCCCAAGGTCGGGACGATCGCCGGCTGCTACGTCCAGGACGGGCGCATCCTCCGCTCGGCCGAGATTCGCGTCCTGCGGGCCGGGGCCGTCGTCCACAAGGGCAAGCTGGCCTCCTTGAAGCACGTCAAGGACAACGTCAACGAGATCAAGAGCGGTTACGAGTGCGGCATCGGGCTGGCCAACTTCAAGGACGTCCAGGAAGGC
This sequence comes from uncultured Eubacteriales bacterium, assembly GCA_964556755.1. Taxonomy (GTDB): domain Bacteria; phylum Acidobacteriota; class Aminicenantia; order Aminicenantales; family UBA4085; genus UBA4085. The sequence goes on along the minus strand of CAZKXI010000004.1, from coordinate 154,507 downwards.
GACCTGATCGAGGCCTTCGTCACCGAAAAGGTCATGCCGCGCTGATTCCCCGCGGAGGACGGCCATGGTCATCGGGCTGCTGACGCTGGAGCTTCACTTCCCCCACGCCCGGTCCCTCAAGGACAAGCGCCGCGAGCTGCAGGGGATCAAGGACCGCCTCCGGCGCCAGAACGCGGCCGTCGCCGAGCTGGACCACCAGGACGTCTGGCAGCGGACCCGGCTGGGGATCGTGACCCTCAACGCCGAGGCGTCGGTCGTGGAGTCCGTCCTGGACGCCATCCTGAGGGATGTCGAGTCCCGTCTCAACGGGGTCGTGGCCGCGGCCGAGCGCCGCTTCCTCTGAGGACCCGATGCCCCGGCCCGCCGACCTTCGCGTCCGCAAGGTGGACCGGCTCCTGCGCGACGCCCTGGGGGCCATCCTGTCGCGCGATCCCGAGGCCGCTCCGGGCGGGCTGATCTCGGTCACCCGGGTGGACGTCACCGCCGACCTGCTGGAGGCCCGCGTCTGGATCAGCCTGTTCGGCGTGGCCGACCCGGCGGCCGCCCTGGAGCGGCTGCGGCGGCGGACCGGGAAGATCCGCCACCAGCTTGCCGCCCAAGTGGAATTAAAGTATAATCCGTCGCTCTTTTTCGAGCTGGATCCGGCTCCCGAATACGCCGACCGGCTGGAGAGGCTGATCGAGAAAGCGCGCGGCCATGACCCCGAATCCGATTGATCCCATCGTCCAGGCCCTGAGCTCCGCCCGGCGCCTGGCCATCACCTCCCACCTCCGGCCCGACGGCGACTCTCTCTGCACGTCCCTGGCCCTGGCCCTAGCCTTGGAGCGGATGGGCAAGACGGTCGAGATCATCAACGCCGACAGGACGCCGTATCCCTTCTCGACCTTCCCCTCCTGCGCCCGAATCCGGATCGGCCAGATCCCGGCCCGCGGCCAGGACGCGGTCGTCCTCCTGGAGTGCGCCAATGTCCCCCGCTCCGGCATGACCGGCATCGACGGCGACTTCAAGATCAACATCGACCACCACTTCTCCAACGACCGCTACGCCGACCTCAACTGGGTCGACGCGGAGGCCTCGGCCGTCGGCGAGATGGTCCTGAGCCTGGTCCTGCGGCTGCCGGTGGACCTGACTCCGGAGATCGCCGGCAACCTCTACTGCGCCATCGCCTCCGACACGGGCTCCTTCCAGTTCTCCAATACCACGGCCCGGGCCTTCGAGGCCTGTCACCGGCTGGTCCTGGCCGGAGCCGATCCCCTGAAGGTCAGCGAATCGCTCTACCACAACAACACGCCGGAGAAGATCCTCCTTCTGGGGCGGGTCCTCTCGACCCTGACCATGGCCGGCGACGGAGACATCGCCGTCATCTCCATGCGCCGCTCGACCCTCCTCGACCTCGGCCTCAGCGAGGTCGACACCGAGGACATCACCACCCTGGCCCGCTCCATCCGCGACGTCAACGTGGTCCTCTTCTTCAAGGAGGTGGGCGAGGAGACCTTCCGGGTCAGCATCCGCTCCCGGGGCTCGGCCCACGCCGCGGCCATCGCCGAGAGGTTCGACGGCGGGGGCCATGCCCACGCCGCCGGCTTCACCGTCCACGGACCTCACGACCGCCTGCTGCGGGACGTCCCGGCCCGGGTGGCGGACATCGCCCGACAGCTGGCCGCCGCGCCGCGAGGCCCGGCCGACTGAGGCCATGGACGGCCTCCTCCTCCTCGACAAGCCCTCCGGCCCCACCTCGCACGATCTCGTCGCCGGGGTCCGCCGCCTTTGGAAGACGTCCCGGGCCGGCCACTTCGGAACGCTCGACCCTCTCGCCACCGGGCTGCTGATCGTCGCCATCGGCCAGGCCACCCGATTCAACCGCTTCTACGCCGGGCGCGACAAGCGCTATCGGGCCTCCGCCAGGCTGGGCTTCGCCACCGACACCTACGACGCCGAGGGCGCGGCCTCGGGGCCCGCGGCGGACGTCCTGCCCTCCCCGGCCCAAGTCGATGCCGCCTTGGCCGGCCTGCGCGGGGAGATCCTCCAGACGCCCCCCCCCTACTCGGCCAAGAAGGTGGGAGGGCAGCCCCTGTACATCAGCGCCCGAGCCGGACGCCCGGTCGACCCGACGCCGGTCACGGTCACCGTTCATGAGCTGGAGGTCCTCCGCTGCGAGCCGCCCGAGCTGGAGCTCGAGATCCGCTGCTCGACGGGCACCTATGTCCGCTCGCTGGTCCATGACCTGGGGCGGCGGCTCGGCTGCGGAGCCCACGTTTCGGCCCTCCGGCGCACGGCCATCGGCGAGCTGGACGTGGGCCGGGCCTGGCCCTGGCCTCCTCGAGAGCCCGTCCCGAACGTCCCTGAGGCCCTGGCGGCCTGGATTCCCTTGTCCGAGATGCTCCCGGAATGGCCGGCCGCGGTCGCGGACGAGGACGGCCTGAAGGCTCTTCGGGACGGGCGGCCGGTCCCCCCCGAACGACTCGCCTCTCGCCCGGCGGCCGGCGAGATCCGCGTCCTGGAGCCCGGCGGGAGCCTGGCCGCCCTGGCCCGGAGGCGACCCGAAGACGGCTTTTGGGCGCCTTTTCTGGTCATTCCGGGCCCTTGAGCCGGTCGCGGCCGCCCCCCTCCGCCGAAATGCCTTGAATTTCCCCTGCCGTTTAGTGTAAATTACACGGTCATGAGGCTCAACAAGAACCAGATCGAACACTTGGCCGTCCTGATCGTGCGCGATCTGCAACGGGACGGCAAGGTGCTGATCGAAAACAAGGAAGGACTGGTCCAGGATCTCATATCCCTTCTGAGCGAGGAGTTCCTCAAGGAGGACCAGCTGGACCAGGAGGTCCGCGAGCTGCTCGGCAAGCATATCGACGAGATCCGCAAGGGCAACATCGAGTACCAGACGATGTTCCGGATGATCAAGACCAAGCTGGCCAAGGAAAGGAACATCCCCTTATGAGCGGCCGCCTGTCGCGCGAGAAGATGAACTACCTGTCCAAGCGGGTCCTCGAGCTCCTGACCCGCAGCGACAACGTCGAGTTCCTCGACGACCCCAACGAGATCCGGCTGTGCGTCGTGCGGGCCTTCGAGGAGGAGATGCGTCTGTACGACCTCCTGGACAAGCGGGCCATGGACAAGATCAAGGCCCAGAAGAAGCCCATCGAGGAAGGCAGCCGCGAGTGGGACATCCTCTACCGGAAGTATTACAACGAGGAGCTGGGCAAGCTCGGCAAGCTGTCCGAGTGATCGCGCCTAGACCGCCGCGTCGCGGCGCCTGTCCGCCAGATAGGCCGCCAGAGCCGCCCGCCACTCCGAGCATCCCGGAATCCCCAGGGCTCTGGCCTTGGCGTCGTCCAGGAGGGAGTAGGCCGGCCGCCGCGCCTTGGCCGCATAGGCCTCCGAGCTGACCGGGACCAGATCGGCCTCCAGGCCGCTCATCTCCAGGATGGTCCGGGCGAACTCGTGCCAGCTGCAGCCGCCGCGGCTGGTGATGTGGTAGAGGCCGTAAGCCCGTGTCCCGATCAGGGCCTTCACCGCGCGGGCCAGCTCGAGGCTGGATGTGGGGCCGACGACCTGGTCGTTCACGACCCGGATCGTCCGGCCCGATCGGGCCAGCTCGAGCATCGTCTCGACGAAGTTGCGGCCCTTCTCCAGGCAGCCGGCCCGGCCGAACAGGCCGCAGGTCCGGACGATGAAGTGCCGCTCCCATTCCGCCGCCAAGAGGTGCTCTCCGGCCAGCTTGGAGGCGGCGTAGGCGCTCAGCGGCCCCGGCCGATCCGTCTCGACGTAGGGACGGGACGCGGCGCCGTCGAAGACGAAGTCGGTGCTGAAGTGGACCAGCGCGGCGCCCAGGGCGCGGCAGGCCCGGGCCAGGTCGCGGACGGCGAAGGCATTGACCCGGAAGGCGTCCTCGATCCGGTCCTCGCACTCGTCGACGCGGTGAAAGGCGGACGTGTTGATGACGATATCGGGGCCGAGGGAAGCCAGCCGGCTCGCCGCGCCGGCCGCGTCGGTGACGTCGAAGTCCGGATAGAAGAGAGGCCTCACGTCCTCGCCCGCCAGGACCTCCCGCAGGTCCGTTCCCAGCTGGCCGTCGGCGCCGATCAGAGCGATCCTCATGGCCTCATTCTACCCGGCCGCCCCCCCCGCGTCCATAAAAAAAGGCCGGCTCCCGAAGGAGCCGGCCTTGGCGGATCGAGGCGAGGGAATCCGCGATCAGAAGATGTAGCGGAAGCCCAGCAGCAGCTTGTAGTGGTCGTCGAAGACGCGGTCCTTGGTGATGACCGGGAGGCGCGCTTCGGCGAAGATCGAGCCGACCGAGGTGACCTTGTTGAGGATGTTCACGCCCAGGGCCCCGATCAGATCGAAGCCGCTGAGGCGATTGGTCTGCTCCTTGGTCGTGTAGCCGAGCCCGGCGTCCAGGTAGAGGGCCTGGCCGAGGTGCAGGTTCAGCAGGGCGTCGGCCATCAGGAAGGCCTTCCAGGGCTCGCCCTGGCCGAAGAACGCGCCGCCGGCCCGGAGGATGAAGTCGAGGGTGTTGGGAGCCAGGTTCCAGAGCAGGCCGACCCGCCCGAAGAAGAACCCGGTGTAGGTGCCCCGGGCCAGGCCGGCTCCGGCCTCGACCAGGAAGAACAGCTTCTTCTGGGTCACTTCGAAGGCGATCTTGCAGGGATCGGAGTTGGCCGAGGCGGCGCCCATGTCGTCGAAGACGACGACGTTGATGCCGTACTTGCCGGCCTGGTAGAAGGTCTTCTCCCAGGTCAGGGGCTTGTCGGTTTTGGTGAAGGTGTCGATGACCTTGCCGTTCTCGTCGGTGATCTCGAAGACGGCCTTGACGACCTGGCCGTCGGGATCGGTCGAGCCGGAGGCGTCGAAGGTGATCGGCTTGCCGACGTAGTCCTCGCAGGGCAGACAGGAGGTCCACAGCTTGCAGACGGGCGGGGCGTTGACCAGGATCTTGGTCTGGCAGACGTTGTCGGAGATGCGGCCGTCCACGCCGGTGGCCTTGCCCTTGAAGAGGTACTCGCCGGGCTTGTCGAACTTGGTCTGCCACTTGGTGACGCCGGCCGGGAAGACGTAGGACTGGACCTTGGCGCCCTGGGCGTTGAAGACCTCGACCTCCATCCGGGAGGCGTTGGCGCTGCCGGTCATGTCGACGTTGACGGGCTCATTCAGGTTGACCTTGGCCGGGCCGACGACCAGGCCGCAGACGGGCGGCGGGATGATCCTCTTCTCGGTGACCCGATAGAGAGCCACGTTGCCGCACGGCTTGGGGATGACGAACTCGTAGTCCTTGTTGTCCTTGAGGACATGGAAGGTGAAGACGTCGAGGGGCGCCTTGCCGGCCCACTGGACGTCCTCCCACAGCTTGACCTTGTTGCGGACGCGGAAGAGCATCCAGGGGAACACGTCGCCGACCGGGATGGCCTTCTCGGCGAAGGAGGCGGTCCGCAGCTGCTCCATGAAGGGCAGATAGACGTCCCCCATGTTGGCCAGGTCGAAGCCGTACTTCAGGTCGCCGGCGTAGCGCTCGGCGATCGTCTTCATGACGTCGGCCGTGGGGATCTTGCCCTTGATCTGGGCGAAGGTGTTGACGCCGATCCGACGCAGCTTATGCGTCTGGGCGGACGCGGTCATGACGGAGAAGACCATCAGGACCGCGATGAAGAGCGCTAACTTCTTTCCTCTCACGTGGGCCTCCTTGCTCCTATGCAGAGATTGGACTTTGTTGCCGAAAGGAGCGTCGCTTATACAATACTGAATTCAAGCCTGATGTCAAGAGGAAAAAGCGATGAAATAATTGACAATCCTTGAGATCAAGCCGCTGTCCCGCGGGGGCTGGGCCAAGGCCTCCAGGTCCAGGTCCCGGCTGTCCGCGCCCCGGGCCGCCAGACCTTCCAGGAAGGCCCGGGCGGTCGGGATGTCGATCTCCGGGTGCATCTGGAGGCCCCAGACGCGGCGGCCGCGGACGCCGAAGGCCTGCACTCCGCAGTCGTCCGAGCGGGCCAGGACCTCGCAGTCGGGCGGCAGGTCCCGGACCTCGTCGCGGTGGTGCTGGAAGACGTAGGCCGTGCCGGCCGGTCCGAGCAATCCGCCGGAGGCCAGGATCTCGATCGACCGCCAGCCCACCTCCCGGCTCGGGCAGCGTCCGATCCGCCCGGGCCCGAAGAGAGCGTAGGCCAGGAGCTGGTGGCCGTAGCAGCTGCCCAGGATGGACGCCCCGGCGCGAAAGGCCCGCCGCACGAGCTCGGCCTCCGCCTCGGCCCAAGGCCGGCGCTCCAGGATGGAGGCCTCCGACCCGGTCAGGATGAGATGGCTGAAGGCGGCCGGATCGTCCGGCAGGACGCCGTCGGGGGCCCGGAAGATCCGGACCGGAAGGCCCGGGGGCAGGAAGGCCGACCAATGCTCCACGGGCCGGTAGAGGTCGAGGTCGATGGCGTTGTCGATGATGGCCAAGCGGACGCGATCCGTCTCCATGGGCTCTCCTTGCCGGCCATTATACGGATTCCGCCGCGGCGGAGCCATCCCCTTCCGGCCGCGTCTTTGGCATGGACGGCCGGTTCTGATATAATCCGCCATCCGAGGAGAGCGAACGTGCACAACGTCAGCCTGGACACCGAGCTGCATGTCATCACGCCCAACGACCCGGGCATTCTCGGCCGCGTTTTGGGGACGCTGGCCAACGCCGGCGTCAACCTGAGGGCCCTGAGCGTCTTCGCCCACGACAAGGAGGGCCACTTCCGCCTCCTGACGTCCGACAACAAGAAGGCCGAAGCCGCCCTGCGCACGCTCGGCTACAAGGTCAAGGTCAACAAGGTCGTGGTCGTGGAGACAAGCGACCGGATCGGCGCCGGGGCCGAGATCGGCGCCCTGCTGGGCAACGCCGTCATCGACGTCGACTACAGCTATGGCAGCTCCTCGGGCAAGGGCCCGGCCCTGCTCGTCTTCAAGACCAACAACGACAAGAAGGCCTACGAGACCCTGCGCTGAAGGCCGTGGGCAGACAACGCGTCCTGGTCGTCACGTCGGACGTGGCCTTCGTCGAAGGCGGCCACCTGACCATGGCCCGGGCCGTCGTCCGGGCCCTGCGCGAGCTGGGCCACGAGGCCGACTTGATGCGCACGCCCCAGAACCGCTTCGGGCGCCAGCTGTCCGCCTACTGGGCCACCCGCCTGACCGACGTCGGCCTGGACGGCCTGGGCCGGACGATCGACCGGGTCGTGTCGCTGCGCTTCCCCAGCTACGCCGTCAAGCACCCCGCGCACGTCTGCTGGCTCAACCACCGGATGCGCGAGTACTACGACCTCTGGGACGACCTCCGGGCCCGCCTCTCGCGTCGCGGCCGGATCAAGGAGGGCCTGCGGCGGGCCTTCATCCACCGCCTCGACCGCCGCCTCCTGCGGCGCAACGTCCGCAAGCTCTTCACCATCTCCGGCGAGGTCAGCCGGCGCCTGGAGCGCTGGGGGCGGATCCCCTCCGAGGTCCTCTACCCGCCGCCGCCGCCGCGTCCCTACCGGACCGAGGGCTACGGCGACTTCATCTTCGCTGTCTCCCGCCTGACCGGGCTGAAGCGCATGGACCTCCTGATCGAGGCCGTGGCCCGGATGCAGGACCGGGGGCTGCGGGCGGTCATCGCCGGCGAAGGCCCGGAGCGGGACCGTCTGGCCGGCTTGATCCGCGCGCGCGGGCTCGAAGGCCGGGTCGCTCTGGCCGGGCCGCTCGACGAGCCCGCCTTGATCGACCACTACGCCCGCTGCCGCGGCGTCTACTTCGCCCCTTTCCATGAGGACTACGGATTCGTGACCGGAGAGGCCTTCGCCTCGGGCAAGGCGGTTCTGACCTGCCCCGACAGCGGCGGCCCGGCCGAGCAGGTCCGCGACGGCGTCTCCGGGTTCATCGTCCCGGCCGAGCCCGCCGCTCTGGCCGCCAAGCTCGACGTCTGGGCCGGGGATCCCGCCCTGGCCGAGCGCATGGGCCGGGCCGGCCTCCGGGACATCGCCGCCCTCAGCTGGCCCGAGGCCGCCGGGCGAATCCTCTCGGCCTAGGCCGGGCGAATTTTCGATTTGACTGGGCCGCGGGATTGCTCTAGAATGACTCTTCGCTGGATTTCCGTTCGCGAGGACAATCTAAGGAGGAATCGCCTCATGGCCAAAGCCGAACCCAATGTCGTCCCCCTGTGCGACGTCCTGCTCGTCCTGCTGATCATCTTCATGGTCATCACCCCGCTGGTCCAGAGGGGCATCGACGTCAAGCTGCCCGAGACCGCCTCCGACTCCGGCGGCGGCCAGCCCGTCGGCCTGATCGTCGTGACCCTGAACAAGGATCTCAGCATCTCCATCAACAAGGACCAGTTCTCCGACTTCCGGCTGGCCGGCGACGAGCTGCGCCGCCTCTACTCGACCCGGGCCGACAAGACCATCTTCCTGCGGGCCGACGCCAAGTGCCCCTTCTCCAAGGTCGTCGAGCTGATCGACGTCTGCAAGGGCTCCGGAGCCGAGACCCTCGGCCTGGTCCCCGAGTACTTCACCGAATAGTCCTTCCCCGTCCGGCGGTCGTTCCGCCGTGAGTCCCGCACCGGCAAAGGGGGACGCTCCGATGAGCGTCCCCTTTTTTTTGGCGCGCCGCCGGCTCCGGAGGAGAGCGAGGAACGCCCCGCCATGAACATCCTCTTCATCGTCGCCGGCGCGGCCGTCGTCTTCATCGCCGCCTACCGCCTCTACGGCCGCTTCCTGGCCCGGCGGGTCTTCGGCCTCGACGACGCCCGCGCGACGCCCGCCGTCTCTCTCCAGGACGGCCTCGACTATGTCCCCACTCCGGCCCGGTTCCTGTCCGGCCAGCATTTCTCGGCCATCGCCGCGGCCGGCCCGATCACCGGCCCGATCATCGCCGGCCTGGCCTTCGGCTGGGCCCCGGCCCTGCTCTGGGTCTTGGTCGGGGCCGTCTTCATCGGCGGCGTCCACGACATGGGCGCCCTGATCGCCTCGGTCCGGCACAAGGCCCGCTCCATCACCGAGGTGCTCAAGGAGAACGTCTCCCGCCGGGCCTGGCTGCTGTTCATGATCTTCATCTGGATCACCCTGGTCTACATCATCGTCGCCTTCACCGACATCACCTCGTCCTCGTTCGTGGCCACGATCACGGCCGAGAACGGCCAGAAGATCGGCGGCGGGGCCATCGCCACCTCCTCCCTGCTCTACCTGGCCCTGCCCCTGATCATGGGCCTGCTGCTGCGAAAGAAGGTCCTCAACCTGACTTGGGCCACGATCATCTTCCTGCCCCTGGTCGGGGCGGCCATCTGGGCCGGGCCGCATATCCCCCTCGACCTGACCTCGCTTCTCGGCCTGTCGGCCGCGACGGCCCAGAAGGCTTGGAGCCTGTTCATCCTCGTCTACTGCTTCATCGCCTCGATCATCCCCGTCTGGATGCTCCTCCAGCCGCGCGGCCACCTGGGCGGCTACTTCCTCTACGCCGCCTTGATCACCTGCGCCATCGGCCTCATCGGCGGCGGCTTCAAGGTCTCCTACCCGGCCTTCGCCCTGGCCGGCCGGGGCCCGGCGGCGTTCTGGTTCCCCATGATCCCGATCCTGTTCATCACCGTGGCCTGCGGCGCCTGCTCGGGATTCCATGCCCTGGTCGGCTCGGGCACGACGTCCAAGCAGCTGGCCAAGGAAAGCGACGCCAAGCCCATCGGCTACGGCATGATGCTGATGGAAGGCCTGGTCGCCGTCATCAGCCTGGCCTGCGTCATGATCCTGGCCAAGGGCGACCCCTTGGTCCAGTCGTCGCCCAACTTCATCTACGCCTCCGGCATCGGGCGCTTTCTGGACCTGATCGGCATCCCGGCCGCCTACGGCATCTCCTTCGGCCTGATGGCCTTCGCCACCTTCGTCTATGACACCCTGGACGTCTGCACCCGGCTGGGCCGCTACATCATCCACGAGATCACCGGCTGGAAGGGGCCGGCCGGCCGGGCCGTGGCCACCCTGCTGACCATCGGCGTCCCGGCGGCCTTCCTCACGGCGACGCTGAAGGATGCGGCCGGACGGACGGTCCCGGCTTGGAAGATCTTCTGGAGCCTCTTCGGGGCTTCCAACCAGCTCCTGGCCGCCCTGGCCCTGATGGCCGTCTCGATCTGGCTCTTCCGGACGGCCCGCAACCGGAAGGCCTGGCGGGTGGCGGCCGTCCCGTCGCTGTGGATGTTCCTGATGTCCGCCTGGGCCCTCCTCGTCCTGATGCGGGACGGGTGGTGGAGGGGCGGCGTCCTGAGGCTGACCGGAGATGCGGTCCCCGTCGTAGCCCTGATCCTCTTCCTTCTCGCGGCGCTGATGGCCGGCGAGACGGCCCGCGCCCTCTGGCGGAGCCGAGGCGGGCGGAGGGCCGGAGCGGCCTAGTCCTTGACCGGGCCGATGACCTCGTGGGCGATCACGAGGCGCTGGATCTCGTTGGTCCCCTCGTAGATCTGGAGGAGCTTGGCGTCGCGCCACAGCTTCTCGACCGGATAATCCCTCATGTAGCCGTAGCCGCCGTGGATCTGGATGGCCTCGCCCGCGGCGGCCACGGCCACGTCCGAGGCGAAGCACTTGGCCATGGCCGACTCCTTGCCGTTGGGCCGGCCCTGATCGGCCAGCCAGGCCGCGTGCCAGACCAGGTGGCGGGCGGCCTCGAGCTCGGTGGCCATCTGGGCGATCTTCATCTGAATGGCCTGGTAGAGGGCGATCGGCTTGCCGAAGGTCCGGCGCGTCTTGGCGAAGGCCACGGCGTGCTCGAGGGCGGCCCGGGCGAGGCCCAGCCCGGCCGCTCCGACCGAGGCCCGGGTCACGTCGAAGGTCCGCATGGCCACGATGAAGCCCAGCCCCTCGCGCCCGAGGAGATGGGCGGCCGGGACGCGGACGTCCTCCAGGAAGATCTCGGCCGTGTTGGACGCCCGCTGCCCCATCTTGTCCTCGACCTTGCCGACGATCAAGCCCGGCGTGCCGGCCGGGACGATGAAGGCGCTCAGCCCGCGGGCGCCCTTGTGGGGGGCCGTGCTGGCGAAGACGGTGTAGAGGCCGGCGACGCCGCCGTTGGTGATGAAGCACTTCGATCCGTTGAGGACGTAGGCGTCCCCGTCACGGACGGCCCGGGTCTTGACCGCGCCGGCGTCCGATCCCGCTTCGCGCTCGGTCAGAGCGAAGGCGCCCAAGGTCATCGTCCGGCACATGGCGCCCAGGAAGGACTTCTTCTGCTCCTCGCTGCCGAAGAGGACGATCGGCGTCGTGGCCAGGGAGCAGGCCATCATGCTGGTGAAAAGGCCGGCGCAGCCCCAGGCCAGCTCCTCGCTGAGGACCGCCAAATCCAAGCTGGATAGGCCGCCTCCCCCGTAAGCCTCGGGGATGTTGCCGGTCAGAAGGCCGGCCTGGAAGGCCTTGCGCATGACCTCATAGGCGAAGTCGTGGCTCTGGTCGTAGCGGGCGGCCACCGGCCGCATCTCGTTGCGGGCGAATTCGCGGGCCATGTCGCGAAGCGCCACTTGCTCTTCGGTCAGAGTGTAGTCAATCATCCGGAGATCTCCTTGCCAGATGGCTTTTCTGCTTGGCGGACTAGGCTTTTTATACAGGAATCCCGGGAAAACCGTCAAGCCCGGGCGGCCGCCGGCTGGAGGATGAAGCCCTCCCGGGTCATGGCGAAGGTCGGCCGCTCCCAGCCCAGGGCCAAACGGACGAGGTCCTGCGGCCGCGGGATCTTGGCGCCCTTGAAGGCGGCCGTCAGGCGCAGACTCCTCTCCCCTTCCTCCACGGATTCCAGCCAGTCGAAGGCCGGATCGGCCCCGGCCCGGGCCCGGATCCGGGCCGCCGCGTCGGCGGGCGACAGGGACGCCTCCCAGGCCGGATCGGAGAGATCGAGGGCATAGACCGCCCCCCGGATCCGCGACGCGACGGCGGGCTCGTCGGGTCCGCGCCGGCTGAGCGAGAGGAAGCGCAGGCCCTCGGGCGAGACGGCATTGACGGCGGCCAGGAACTCGACCGAATCGAGATCGAAGGCCGATTTGAACTCCATGAGCTCGCCCGCCGCGGCCATGCCCAGCGGCAGGGCCGGGCCGAAGGACATGACCGGCTTGGGGTGGAAGCCTGCGCTGTGCACGGTCTCGACCCCGGCCCGGCGGAAGGTCCTCTGCAGGGCGTTGACCAGATCGTTGTGCCCGAGGAAGCGGGCCGGCCCTTCCTTGGCGTAATGGACGACGTAGCGGACCGGCTCGTCCCGCTTGCGGCCGAGGAGAGCCGGCTCCTGGAACAGGCCCGGATCGATGGCCCCGTCCGGCGGACGGCTCTTGTCCAAGCCCGTCTCGCAGCCGGCGCAGGAGCCGCAATCGGTCTCGTCGCAGGCCGGCGTCCGCTCGGCCCGCAGGGCCCTCTCCCTCTCCCGCCGCAGGAAGGCCGGCTTGATCCCGGTCGACACGCCGTCCCAAGGGAGGGGCGCGCCGGGCGCGATGGCGGCGAGATAAACGCCCGGATCGAGGCCGCGGCGGTGAAAGGCCTCCTGCCAGAGCTCCGGCCGGAACTGGTCGCTCCAGCCGTCGAATCGCGCCCCGGCCCGCCAGGCCTCCTCGAGGACCGGGCCCAGCCGTCGGTCGCCCCGCGAGAAGACCGCTTCCAGGACCGATTGCCGGTCATCGTGGACCTTGATCTCGATGGACCGGTCGCGGCCCAGGGCCGCCCGGATGCGGGCCTGCTTGTCGCGCAGGCCCTCGGCCGGCTCCATGGCCTCCCATTGGAAGGGCGTGTGGGGCTTGGGGATGAAGCTGGCCAGGCTGACGTGGATGCGCGGCGGGCCGCCCAGGATGGCCCGGCCGCGGGCGGAAAGCTCCCGGATGAGGGCCGGGATAGCCGCCACGTCCGCATCCGTCTCGGTCGGCAGGCCGATCATGAAGTAGAGCTTGAGCAGCCGCCAGCCGCGCTGGAAGGCGCTCTCGGCCGCCTCCCACAGCTCTTCGTCGCGGATGGACTTGTTGATGACCCGCCTCAGCCTGTCCGTCGCCGCCTCGGGCACCAGGGTGAACCCGGTCCGGCGGACCTTGGTGATCGATTCGACGATCTCCGGCGACAGCCGCTTCGGCCGCAGCGAGGACAGGGACAGCGAGATCCGCTTCGGCGACAGGCGCTCCATGAGCGCCTCGATGACCGGCTCGAGGCAGGGGTAGTCCCCGATCGACAGCCCGAACAGCGAGGCGTCCTCGTAGCCCGTGGCCTCGAGGCTGCCCAGGACCGTCTTGACCACCACGGCCGGGTCCTTGATCCGGTGCGGGTGGTAGAGGCTGGTGGCCTGGCAGAAGCGGCACTTCTGGGGGCAGCCGCGGGCCGCTTCCACCGCCACGCGGTCGAAGACCGCCTGCAGGCTGGGGACGACGATCCTCTCCGGGAATGGCTCCGCGCGCAGCGAGGCCAGCAGCCGCTTGCGGACCGGGAACGGGGCCGCGACGCCGGGCCGCGGCCGGACCGCGTGCAGCTTCGACCCCGGCGCCGGGCCGGCTTCGTAGAGGGCCGGGACATAGACGCCGGGCACCCGGGCCAAGGCCGCCACCGCCTCCTCCCGTCCCCCGGCGGATTGGCGGGCTTGGGCCCAGGCGTCCAGGATCTCCAGCAGCCCTTCCTCGCCGTCGCCCAGGAAGAAGGCGTCGACCAGGCCGGCCAGGGGCTCGGGATTGAAGGCGGCCGGCCCGCCGGCCACGACCAGGGGATGGGCCAGGGTCCGGGCGGCCGGATCGAGCGGGATTCGCCCCAGATCGAGGATCGTCAGCAGATTGGTGGCGTTGAGCTCGTAGAGCAGGGAGAACGCGATGGCGTCAAAGGCGTCCAGCGGCCGGCTGCTCTCCAGCGATCGCAGCGGCTCCCCGGTCCCGCGCAGGGCGGCCTCGAAATCCGGCCAGGGCGCGAAGACCCGCTCGGCCGCGACGTCGGGCCTCCGGTTGGCCCGGTCGTAGAGGATCTTCTGGCCGAGGTAGGACATGCCGATCTCGTAGACGTCGGGGAAAGCCAAGGCGACCCGGAGACGAACCGCGGACGAATCCTTGCGGACGGCGTTCCACTCGCCGCCCGTGTAGCGGGCCGGCTTCTGGACGCCCCGGACCGCGGGCTCAGACATTGGCGAAGCGCCGCATCTTGACGTTGACGACGAGCCCCAAGGCCAGGAACGTCGAGAGGATCGAGGATCCTCCGTAGCTCAGCAGAGGGATGGGGATGCCGGTGATCGGGAACAGCCCGATGATCATGAAGACGTTGACCAGGAAGGGGACGCTGATCATGCAGCCGACCATGAAGACGATGTAGAGACCGGCTCGATCGCGGGTCTTGCCGACGGCCCGGAAGATCCTCAGGAGCATGGCGAAATAGAGGCCCAGGACCGCCGCCACCCCGACGAAGCCGAACTCCTCCCCCAGGACGGAGAAGACGAAGTCGGTGTGGCGGGCCGGCAAAAAGCGGAGCTGGCTCTGGCTGCCGCGCAGGAAGCCCTTGCCCAGCCAGCCCCCGGAGCCGATGGCGATCTTGGACTGCAGGACGTGATACCCGGCTCCGCGTGGATCGAGGGACGGATTGAAGACGATCTTCAGCCGCTCCTTCTGGTAGTCCTTGAGCAGGAAGCCCCAGCCCAGGACGCCGACCAGGAGGGCGGCGATCAGCAGGAGGACCAGGGTCCGGCGGTTCAGCCCGGCCAGGGCCAGGCAGCCGAACCAGATCGGCAGGAGGCTCATGGCCGTGCCCAAGTCCGGCTGCAGGGCCACCAGAACCACGGGGGGAAGGGCCACGGCCGCGCTGAGGGCGAAGGCGCCCAGTCCGACGTGGACCCGCCGGTAGTCGGCGAAGATGCGCGCCAGGATGAGCAGCAGGAAGATCTTCACGAACTCCGACGGCTGGCCGCCCAGGGAGGCCAGGCCGATCCAGCTGCGGGCCCCGGCCCGGGCCCGGCCCAGGACGAGCAGGAGCGTCAGGACGATCATCAGGAGGCCCAGCGCGTAGGGCGCCAGGATCATCAGCAGCTTATAGTCGAAGGCCAGGACCAGGAAGAATGCGGCCAGGGAGATGAGCAGCCAGAGAGCCTGCTTGAGGACCGGCTGCCCGGGCGACAGGTGGGAGGCGCTGAAGATCAGCAGCAGTCCGATCAGGGCATTGGCCAGAGCCAGCCCGATCAGGATCCAGTCAATCTCCCGGAGTTGGATTCGGTCCAGCATGCTTGGCCTTGTAGAGGTCGAAGAGCTCGCGGGCCACCGGTGCGGCGGCCGCGCCGCCGTGCCCGCCGTATTCGATCAGGACGGTGACGACGATCTCCGGATCGCGGCGCGGCGCGAAGCCGGTGAACCAGGAGTGCGTCTTGCGCTGGCGGGCCGAGGGGCTGATCCGCTCGGCCGTCTCGGCGCTGACGGTCTGAGTCGAACCGGTCTTGGCGCAGACGTCGAAGCCCTCGATCCGGGCCCCCCGGCCGGTGCCTTCGGCATTGACCGAGCGCCACATGCCTTCGACGACGGCCTCGACCATGGCCGGGTCCAGGCCGGGCACGGCGTCCGGCGCCGCTGCCGGGCCGTCCAGGGCCAGGTGCGGCCGGATCGAGCGGCCGCGGTTGGCGATCAGGGCGGTGACCGAGGCCATCTGCAGGGGCGTGACTTGGAGGGGCCCCTGCCCGATCGCCACCGAGATCGTCTCGCCGGCGTACCAGGCCGCTTTGCGGGTCCGCTTCTTCCACTCGGGGCTGGGGACCAGGCCTTCCTTCTCGCCCGGGATGTCCAGGCCCGTCTTGCGGCCCAAGCCCATCAATTCCGCGTCGGCGGCGATCGCCTCGATGCCCAGCTGGCGCCCGACGTTGTAGAAGTAGATGTTGCAGGAGAAGCGGAGGGCGTCGGCCAGGGCCAGCGAGCCGTGGGCCCCCAGGCAGTGGAAGACGTTGCCGTAGATCTCCGTCTCGCCGCCGCAGAAGTACTGGGTCCCGGGACCGATGACCTTCTCCTTCAGCCCGGCCAGGGCCATGACCATCTTGAACGTCGAGCCCGGGGAGTAGAGGCCCTGCATGGCCCGGTTGAGGAGAGGCCGGTCGGGGCTCCCGGCCAGCCCGGTCCACTCCTCCGGGGTGAAGCGGTTGATGAACTTGTTGGGATCGAAGGTCGGGAAGCTGGCCAGGGTCAGGACCTCGCCCGTCTTGGGCGACAAGGCGACGATGGCGCCTTCCTTGTCCTTGAGAAGCTCCTGAGCCTTGGCCTGGAGATCGTAGTCGAGGCTCAGCCGCAGCCGCGGGCCGGCCTGGGGCGCAGCCGAGACCAGCTCGCTCTGCTTGCGGCCCTGGCTGTCGACGACCTCGACCACCTGTCCGTCCCGGCCCGTCAGCGCCGCGTCGTAGGCGGCCTCGATGCCGGTCTTGCCGGCCATGTCGCCCGGCCGGCGGCCATTGTACGCTCCGGCCAGCTCCTCGGGGGTCAGCTCCTGGAGGTAGCCGAGGGCATGAGCGGCCAGGTCGCCGAAGGGATAGGTCCGCTTGGGCTCGCTCTCGACGATCAGCTCCGGCCTCTCGCCCTCGCGGGCCTCGATCTGGGCGACTTCCTCCATGCTCAGGTCGTCCTTGACGACGATGGGCCGGAAAGCCGGCTCGCCGGCGTACTTGGCGATCCGCTCCCGGATGACCGCCGGCTCCAGCGACAGCAGCCGGGCGGCCTCGACGATGGAAGCCTCCAAATCCTTGGTGTTCTCGCGGATGAGGGAGGCCTTGAAGGACGCCCGGTTGTCGGCCAGGATGATCTTGCCGCTGCGATCGGTCAGGATCCCGCGAGGCGCCGGGACGGCGACGGCGCGGGTCCGATTGGCCTCGGCCCGGGCCCGGTAGCTGACGTTGTCGAGGACTTGGATCTTCCAGTAGGAGAAGAGGAGCGCCAGAAAGGCGGCCAGGACGACGGCCCAGATCCGCATGGCCCGCTTCTGAAGCAGGCTGAGATCCTCGTAGATCTTGTCACCGTACACGGGGCCTCCGGAAGCGGCGGAACAGGGCGAAGGCGGCCGCCCCGGCCAGGCCGGCGGCCGCCGGCCGGAGGAGGAGGAGCCCGCGGCGCCAAGGGATCGCTTCGCCAAGGACGGCGGCGGCCAGCAGCGCCCGGCCGGCCACGGCTACGGCCGCCATAGCCGTCAGGAAGAGGAAAGAGCGCAGGAAGCCGAGGACGTTGATCCGGCGAGAGATCCAGCCGGCCAGAAAGCCGGCCGGAATATAGGCGGCGCCGGAGATGCCGAAGACGCCGATCGAGAAGGCGTCGGCAAAGAGGCCGGCCGCTGCGCCCATGATAGCCCCGGCCAGATCTCCCTTGACGACGGCGAAGAGAAGGACCGCGATCAGGAAGCAGTCCAGGCCCAGCAGGCTGGCGGTCAGGAAGCGCCCCAGGAGGGCGTGGACGAGGAAAGCCGCCGCCAGGGTCAGGCCGCCGTGCAGGACGTCTCTCACGGCCGCTCCCCCGCCGGGGCCAGCAGCACGGCCAGGGTCTTGAGCTCCCGGATCTCGAAGAAGGGACGGACCTCGATGGCCTTGAACAAGGCGGCTTCCTTGCGCACGGCGACGATCCGGCCAACCGGGATGCCGGCCGGGAAGACCTTGTCATAGCCCGAGGTCACCAGCTCCTCGCCCTCCTCCACCGCGTCGTTGGAGGACAGGATGTACTTCAGCCGACATCCGCCCCGGCTCTCGTCGCCCGTCAGGACTCCGACGACCTTGTTCTTGGCCGAGATGACGCCGGCCCGGAAGGCTTCGTTGGTCAGGAGCTCGACCGTGGCCTGGCGCGGGGCCAGCGGCTTGACGACCCGGCCGACCAGGCGCCCCCGGGCGTCGACGACCGGCAGGTTCGGCCGCAGGCCGTCGGAGGAGCCGCGATCGATGACGATCGAGCGGCGGGCGTCAGCCGCGTCCACGCCGATGGCCGAGGCCAGGAGGAACGCGCCATGGACGCCGGCCAGGAAGGCCGCGGCGGCCTCCCGGTCCTGCAGGCGGCCCAAGCCCCGGCCGAGGATCATGTTCTCCTGGCGGAGGCGGAAGGCTTCCCGCCGCAGGGCCAGGTTCTGGGCCTCGACGTCCCGCAGGTAGAGATACCGGTCCCAGGCGCCGCGGACCAGGCCGAAGGCCCCGTTGAACAGGCCCTCGAGGGGGGCCAGGGCGAAGAAGGCGACCCGCTCGAAGAGGCTGGGCGCCTGGCCCAGGGGGACCTGGAGGGAGATGATCAGCAGCTGGGCGACCAGCAGGCCGCCCACCACCAGGAGCTTCCTGCGTTCGGGCCGGGCCAGGGGCATGCTTCCGCTTCCCGACGGATCAAGGGATGGAGACCTTCTTCAGCAGCTCCATGTCGTCCAGCATCTTGCCGGCGCCCAGGACGACGGTGGTCAGGGGATCCTCGGTGATGAAGACCGGCAGCTGCGTCTCCTCGCGGATCCGCTTGTCCAGGTTCTTCAGCAGCGATCCGCCGCCGGTCAAGATGATGCCTCGATCGATGATGTCGGCCGACAGCTCCGGCGGGGTCTTCTCCAGGGCGATGCGGATGGCGCTGACGATCAGGGCCACCACCTCTTCGAGAGCCTCGCGGATCTCCTGGTCGTCGATGACGATGGTCTTGGGAATGCCTTCGCGGAGATCGCGCCCCTTGATCTCCATGGTCATCGGCTCGTCCAAGGGGTAGGCCGAGCCGATCTGCATCTTGAGCAGCTCGGCCGAGCGCTCGCCTATGAGCAGGTTGTACTTCTTCTTCAGGTAGCCGATGATGGCCTCGTCCATCTCGTTGCCGGCCGTGCGGATGGAGTGGTTGAAGACGACGCCGTCCAGGGAGATGACGGCGATATCGGTCGTGCCGCCGCCGATGTCGACGACCATGTTGCCGGTCGGCTCGGAGATCGGCAGGTCGGCCCCGACGGCCGCGGCCATGGGCTGCTCGACCAGGTAGACCTCCGTCGCCTTGGCCCGCATGGCCACGTCCTTGACGGCCCGCCGCTCGACCTGGGTGATCCCGGTCGGGATGCCGATGACGATCCGCGGCCGCAGCAGGAAGCCCTTGTTGTTGGTCGCCTTCTTGATGAAGAAGTCGAGCATCTTCTCGGCGATCTCGAAGTCGGCGATGACGCCGTCCTGCATCGGCTTGATGGCCAGGACGTTGGTCGGGGTCTTGCCCAGCATGTCCTTGGCCCGGCCGCCGACGGCCTCGACCTTGCCCGATTGCTTGTTGACGACGACGATGGACGGCTCCTGGATGATGATCCCCTTGCCCTTCAGGTAGACGAGGGTGTTGGCCGTCCCGAGGTCGATGGCCAGGTCGCAGAACAGTCGGTTCTTGAACCAGCGGACTACGCTCATGGTGCTTCCTTAGGTGACCTCTTTTAGCACATTTCCGGCCCGGGGGCAAATCGCGGCCGGCCGCGGGCCGCGGATTCTTGACTCCCCCGCGGTCCTGGGCTATAAGGGGCGTATCTTCCCGCAAGGAGTCGCCGCATGAGCCAACAGCCCTACATTCCCGAGAAGGCGTCCATGAAGGAGTTCACCCTTCGGGCCGTCGTCCTCGGCGTGCTCATGACCGTCATCCTGGGCGCGGCCAACGCCTACCTCGGCCTGCGGGCCGGCATGACCATCGCCGCCACCTACCCGGCCGCCGTCATCGGCATGGCCGTCCTGAAGCTGATGAAGGGCTCGATCCTGGAAGAGAACATGGCCCGGACCATCGGCTCCGTCGGCGAGTCGATCGCCGCCGGGGCCATCTTCACCATCCCGGCCTTCGTCATCGCCGGGGCCTGGACCGACTTCGGCAGCTTCGGCTCCTACCTCAAGTGCACGGCCCTGATGTTCGTCGGCGGCCTGCTGGGCATCCTCTTCGTGACCTTCCTGCGCCGGGTCATGGTCACGGACCCGGACCTGGTCTTCCCCGAGTCGGTCGCCGCGGCCGAGATCCACAAGGCCGGGCAGAAGGGCAGCCAGGGCTCCCGCCACCTCTTTCAGGCTATGGGCGTGGGGGCGCTGATCTATTCGCTCGGCGTCGTCCAGCTCTTCGCCGCCAGCAAGGACTTCATCATCAAGGTCGGCAAGATCGGGGCCAGCTTCGTCCGGCTGGGCGCCGGCAAGACCGACCCGACGATCGGGGCCGGCGGCACCGTGGCCGTCTCCGGACCGGGCATCTTCCCGGCCTACATCGGCGTCGGCTACATCATCGGGCCGCGGCTGGCCTCCCTGAACTTCGCCGGCGGCCTGCTGGCCTGGGGCCTCTTCGCGCCCCTGCTGATGTTCTTCCTCGGCCCCCAGCTGGTACCCCTGTTCTACGGACCGGGCGTGGCCGCGGCCGACATCAAGTGGGTCGACATGGTCACCAACGTCTGGAAGTTCATCATCCGCCCGATCGCGGTCGGCGGCATGCTCGTCGGAGCCGGCTTCACCCTCTTCAAGATGCGAAAGAACCTGGGCGCCGGTCTCAAGCGCTCGATCAGCGACGTCAAGAAGGCCGCCGGCCAGGGGCAGGTCGTCTCCCGGCAGGAGAAGGACCTGGACATGAAGGTGGTCATGATCCTCATGGCCCTGACCTTCGTCCTCATGGTCTTCATCTACCAGTCCTTCTCGAAGACGTTCGGCTCGGCTCTCCTGGCCGCCGCGGTTATGGCCGTGGCCGGCTTCTTCTTCGCCGCCGTGTCCGGCAACCTGGTCGGGACGATCGGCTCCTCCAACAACCCCATCTCGGGCCTGACCCTCTCCACCCTCATCCTGGCCGCCCTGCTGATGGTCCTGATCGGGGCCACGGGCACGACCGGCGTCGCCGCCGTCCTGGGCGTGGCCGCCGTCGTCTGCGTCTCCTCGGCCGTGGCCGGCGAGATGCTGCAGGACCTCAAGGTCGGACACATCCTCGGGGGCACCCCCTGGAAGATGGAAGTCGGCAATATCTTCGGCGTCCTGGTGGCCTCGCTGGTCATGTACTTCCCGCTGATGCTCCTGCACGGCGCCTTCACCTTCGGCAGCAAGGAGCTGCCGGCGCCCCAGGCCGGGCTGATGGCCGCCCTGTCGCAGGGCATCGTCGGCGGCGAGATGGCCTGGCCGCTGGTGATCGTCGGCATGCTGATGGGCTTCGCCTTCATCCTCATCCAGGTCAAGTCGCCCATGCTGGTCGCGGTCGGCATGTACCTGCCCCTGGAGACGACCTTCGCCATCTTCGTCGGCGGCATGATCAAGGCCCTGGTCGACAAGTCCATGGCCAAGCGCAAGTTCAACGCCGCCCAGTCCGCCCGGGCCACCAACGTCGGCGTCCTCCTGGCCGCCGGACTGATCGCCGGCGAGGGCCTGACCGGGCTGCTGCGGGCCCTGTGGAAGTTCCTCTTCCTCCAGAACATCATCGGCTTCGACATCCCGTCCATCTTCAAGGCCCCGCCGTACTGGCTCGGCCTGATCGTCCTGGCCTTGATGGGCTGGTACCTCATCGCCGTCCCGGTCAAGAACGCCGGGGCCGCCGACGAGCCGCCGCCGCCGTCCGCGGTCATCTGATCCCCTCCGTCCCGTCAAGGGCGGCGCCTCCGGGCGCCGCCCTTTTTTTTTGTTCTTCGCCTCATTCCGGGAAGGGCGTTTCCGGGTATCAACCACGGCTGCTTGGTTGAGCCTGCACCGGTGTTCCTATCGGGCCATGGAGTCCTGGCACGATAGGGTTGGTCGCTTTCCATCCAGTCGCGGTCGACACGGGCTCAACCGGCGCTTCTCCGCCGTTGGCCGACCATAGGCCGTTATATCCCCCCGAGGCAGTTGATTCATCACAATCCGATCACGGCCTATGGCTCCGTAGCCCCCGACGGTGTACCCGGAACCGCTTTGCCTTCCCAGAAATGGGCGAAGAGCCTTTTTTTTTATCCCGGGAACGGCTAAAATGGCGCCGAGAGAAGAGCCCGTGGCGAAGCGTACGATCCTCAAGCTCGGCGATCCGGCCCTGGCGGAGAAGTCCGCCCCGGTGGCCGAGATCGACGCCGACATCCTGGCCTTGGTCCGCGACATGATCGAGACCATGCACAAGGCCCCCGGCATCGGCCTCTCCGCCCCCCAGGTCGGCGTCCCCCGGCGGGTCATCACGGTCGACCTGAGCGTCAACGAGGACCCGGACGCCCTCTACGCCCTGATCAATCCGGAGATCGTCCGCCGCGAAGGCAAGTGCGTCCGCGAGGAGGGCTGCCTCTCGGTGCCCGAGGTCTACGAGAAGGTGGCCCGGCCGCAGAAGATCACGGTCAAGGGCCTCAACACCGAGGGCAAGGAGGTCGCGATCGAGGCTGAGGACCTCCTGGCCCGGGCTTTCTGCCACGAGATCGACCACCTTGACGGCAAGCTCTTCGTCGACTACCTGTCGCCTCTCAAGCGGAGCCTGATCCGCAAGAAGTTCCGCAAGCCCGAGAGCAAGAAAAAGCCCTGATGCGCATCGTCTTCTTCGGGAGCCCGGAGGCGGCTCTCCCCGCCCTGGAGGCCCTGCTGGAGGCCGGGCATGAGATCCCGCTCGTGGTGACGCAGCCCGACCGTCCTGCCGGACGCGGCCGGGTCCTGACTCCCTGCCCGGTCAAGGCCGCGGCCTTGGCCAAGGGCCTGCCGACTTACGAGCCCGAGCGCATCCGCAAGGACCCGGCGGCCGTCGGGCGCCTGCGGGCCGCCCGGCCGGACATCCATATCGTGGTGGCTTACGGGCAGATCATGCCCGGGCCGGTCATCGACCTCCCCCCCCATCGATCGCTGAACATCCACTTCTCGCTTCTGCCGGCCTACCGCGGCGCCTCGCCCGTCTCTTGGGCCATCCGCCGCGGTGAAAGCCGGACCGGGGTGACCATCTTCCGGCTGAACGAGAGGATGGATGAGGGCGACGTCTACGCCTCGGCCGAGGAGCCCATCAGCCCTCTGGACACGGCAGGATCCCTCGAGAGCCGGCTGGCGGTCCTCGGGGCGGGGCTTCTCGTCGAGACTTTAGCGAGCCTGGACCGGATCACCCCCCGGCCCCAAGCCCACGAAGCGGCGACCCTGGCCCCCAAGCTCAAGAAGGAGGACGGCCGGATCGACTGGGGGGCCGACGCGCCGGCCATCGATCGCCACATCCGGGCCATGACCCCCTGGCCCTCGGCCTTCACATTCCTCGGAACCGAGCGGCTGATCCTCCTCGCCGGCCGGCCGGCGCCGGCGGCAGGGGGATCCGGGCGGAGCGCCGAGCCGGGAACCGTTCTCTCCGCGGGCAGGGAGGGAATCGTGGTCGCCTGCGGGAGCGGAGCCTACGCGATCGACCGGCTGCGGCCCGAGGGCCGCAGGGCGATGGACGCCCTTGCCTGGCTGGCGGGCGGACGGATCAAGCCAGGCGACCGCCTGGGCGCTTGAAGCCGAGGAAGCGGAAGAGGGCTACTCTTCCAGGAGATAGTAGTAAGGGTTGACCGCCGTCCCGTTGACCCTGACTTCATAGTGGACGTGCGGGCCCAGGGCTTTTCCGGTCTGGCCGACATCGCCCAGGACATCGCCCCGCTTGACCCGCTGGCCGACGCGGCACTTGAAGGCGCTCATATGCCCGTAGACCGTGGTGATGCCGAGGCCATGGTTGACCTGGACGTAGCGGCCCAGGAGCTTATCGGTGTTGACCACGATGACCACACCGTCGGCGGTCGCAACGACCGGATTGCCGAGGGCGGCGGCTATGTCGAGGCCGTAATGGAAAGCCTGCCGGCGCGTGAACGGATCGGCTCGCCAGCCGAACGCCGACGTCATCAGGCCGACCGTGGGGTAGATCGTCGGAGTCGAGGCCAGCCGGTTCTCCTGGCCTTGGAAGAACCCGACCAGCGTATCCAGGTTCTTTTGAATGTCTTCCGTCTTCTGCTGAAGGCCCTTCAAGCTTCCGGGGCCGACCTGGGGAAGCTGGGAGGGCAGGGTCTGCCCCCCGTCAGGCATCTCGACCGGACCGATGCCTACCTCACGGAGCACGTCGGGCGACTTGATCCCGGCCATGAGGTTGAGCTTCTTGACGTAGTCGTCGAAGGCCTTGACCCTCTTCTGGAGGTCGCCGACAGTCGTCTCGTACTGGACCAGGGCTTCCTTCTGCTGGGCGTTCTCGGCAGCCAAGTCCTTGAGATGACTGCCTTTAACCCGGATTCGAACGTAGTCCGCTGTGACGCCCAGAACCATGAGGAGCAGGGCGATCAGACCGATCTTGACGGACTTGATCACCCGCTTGGAGAAAGAGAGCGTTCGGTAGCCCGACTTGTTGTGGGGAACGATGATCAGCGATAGATGCTTCTGACCCATGTTACGCCTAGTTGATTACCATAGCCCCAAAATCGATGTCAAGGACAAAATTCCTCAGGCCCCGCACAGCACCCCCCCGCCATTGACGCTCAGGACCGCCCCGGTCATGTGCCGGGCCAGGTCCGAGGCCAGGAAGAGGATCGGCCCGGCGATGTCCTCCGGCGGGGGGATCCGCTTGAGAGGGATGGACTGGCGGACGCTCTCCCGGTAGGCCGGATCGGCGAAGACGCCCGTGCACATGTCCGTATCCACCCAGCCGGGGGCGACACAGTTGACGTTGATGTTCCAGGGGGCCAGCTCGACGGCCCAGGATTTGGTCAGGGCGTTGACGGCGCCCTTGGTGGCGGCGTAGTGCGAGTGGTGGGCTTCTCCCCGGATGCCGGCGGTGGAGCCGACGTTGATGATGGCGGCCCGGGGCCTCGACTTGAGCAGGGGGAGGACCGCATCGACGATGTAGTAGAGGCCGTCCAGGTTGACGGCCATGGTCTTGCGCCAGGAGTCGGCATCCCCCGCTCCCATCTCGAGGCCGGTCCATATGCCGGCGTTATTGACAAGGACGTCCAGGCCGTCCCAGGCGGCCTTAAGGTCCGCCGCAAGGAGCCGGGTCTGGGCGCGATCGGCCAGATCGATCCGATGGATGAGGCACTCTCGTCCCCGCCTCTTGACCTCCGCCTGGACCTCCAGGGCGGCATCCTCGCGGTTCTGGTAGGTGATGGCGACGTCGCCGCCAGCCTCGGCGAAAAGGAGCGCGGCCGCCCGGCCGATGCCGCGCGACCCGCCCGTGATGAGAGTCTTGCGTCCTTCGAGATTGATCATGGTTAGCTATAACTCAGGGAGAAGTCCTTCGTTTCATCGAACTGATGATAACGATATATCTCATGACTGAAGGGAATGACTTTTTCGTCCATGACTTTAAGGTATTCCTGAGCCGTCGGCAGCTTGCCCGCCAGCGCCGTCACCGCCGCCAGCTCGGCCGATCCCAGATAGACCCTGGCCCCGTCCCCCATCCGATCGTCGAAGTTGCGGGTCGAGGTGGAGAGGATGTTGGCGCCGGGCTGGACTCTGGCCTGGTTGCCCATGCAGAGCGAGCATCCGGGGATCTCCGTCCGGGCTCCGATCTGGGAGAGGATGGAATAGAAGCCTTCCCGGCGCAGCTGGACCTCGTCCATCTTGGTCGGCGGGGTGATCCAGATCCTGGTCTTCGGGTAGGCGGCCTTGTCCCAGATCCTTCCGGCCGCCCGGAAGTGGCCGATGTTGACCATGCAGGATCCGATAAAGACTTCGTCGATCCGGTCGCCCGCCACTTCCGAAAGGGGCTTGACGTCATCGGGATCGTTGGGGCAGGCCAGGAGAGGCTCCCGGATCGCGTCCAGGTCCACTTCCAGGACCTCGGCGTACTTCGCGCCCGGATCGGCCCGCAGGAGCTCCGGCCCGGCCAGCCAAGCCCGGGCGGCCTCGATGCGGCGCTTCAGGGTCTCGGCATCCTGATAGCCTGAGGCGATCATCTTCTCCATCAGGGCGATGTTGCTTCGCAAGAAGGCCGCCACGGTCTCGGGGGCAAGGGCGATGGCGCTGCCGGCGGCCGAGCGCTCGGCCGAGGCGTCGGTCAGCTCGTAAGCCTGCTCCACGGTCAGGTCCGCCAGCCCCTCCATCTCCAGGATCCGACCGTTGAAGACGTTCTTCTTGCCCTTCTTGGCCACGGTCAGGAGCCCCTTCCGGATGGCGGTATAGGGGATGGCATTGACCGCATCGCGCAGCGTCAGGCCGGGCCGCAGACGGCCTTTGAACCGGACCAGCACGGACTCGGGCATGTCCAGCGGCATGAAGCCGAGGGCTCCGGCGAACGCGACCAGCCCGGATCCGGCCGGGAAGCTCAGGCCGATCGGGAAGCGGGTGTGGGAGTCGCCGCCCGTGCCCATGGTGTCGGGCAGGAGCAGCCGGTTGAGCCAGGAGTGGATGACCCCGTCGCCCGGCTTGAGGGCCACGCCCTTGCGGGCCGTAACGAAGGCCGGCAGGGACCTGTGCATCTTGACGTCCGCCGCCTTGGGATAGGCGGCCGTGTGGCAGAAGGACTGCATGAAGAGGCCGGCCTGAAATTCCAGGCAGGCCAGCTCCTTGAGCTCGTCGGCGGTCATGGGGCCGGTGGTGTCCTGGGAGCCGACCGTGGTCATGCGCGGCTCGCAGGCGGTCCCGGGCAGGACGCTATCCGCGCCGCAGGCCCGGCCGACGATCTTCTGGGCTTGGGAATAGGCTTGGCCGGGACGAGGGCGTGGGTTATCGGCCAGGGTAAAGAAGTCGGCCGCCGGAAGCCCCAGGGCGGCTCGGGCCTTCGCGGTCAGCGCGCGTCCGATGATCAGGTTCAGCCGCCCTCCGGCCCGATATTCGTCGCGGAGGGTGGCCGGCTTGAGCTCGAACCGCGACAGCTCGCGGCCGTCCTCCGAGCGCAGGACGCAGGCCCGGGTGTCGACGACGACGACATCCCCGGTCTTCAGGCCGGTGACGTCCACCTTCTCGATCGGCAGCCCGCCCGAATCTTCGGTGGTGTTGAAGAAGATGGGCGCGATCAGGCCGCCCAGAACGACCCCGCCGCGCCGCTTGTTGGGGACAAAGGGGATGTCCTCCCCGATGTGCCACATGACCGAGTTGCAGGCCGACTTGCGCGACGATCCGGTGCCCACTACGTCGCCGACGAAGACGACACGGCGGCCCTCGGCCCGGAAGCGGGCGATGGTCTCCAGGCCGCCCGGGAAGCGGGTCAGGCCCATGGCTTGGGCGTGGAGCGGGATGTCGGGGCGGGTGGCGGCGTGCTTGGCCGGCGAGAAGTCGTCGGTGTTGATCTCGCCGTCGACCTTGAAGACCTTCAGGGTCAGGGCCGCCGGGAGCTCGGGACGGGACAGGAACCACTCCCCCGCCGCCCAGGACTCCAGGACGGAGCGGGCCGCCGGATTCTTCTCGGACAGGCGGCGAACGTCTTCGAAGGCCCCGTAGACCAGGATGGTCGACTTGAGGGCGGAAGCGGCGGAGCCCGACAGCGCGGGATCCTCCAGGAGGGCCACCAGCGGGCCGACATTGTACCCGCCCAGCATCGTCCCCAGCATGAAGACCGCCTCGGCCCGGCTGACGGCCGGGGACGCCACGGCGCCCTGAGCCAGGCGGGCCAGCCACTCCGCCTTGACCTTGGCGGCCGGATCGACGCCGGGCGAGACCCGATCGCGGAGCAGGGCGGTCAGCCGGGCCTCCTGTCCGGCCGGAGGGGCTTCCAGGAGCCGGCAGACTTCGGCGCAATCCTCGGAGCTGAGGGGCAGGGGCGGGATGCCGAGGGCCAGGCGCTCGGCCTCCATCTTGGAGTAGCTCTCCAGCATGATGATCTCCTTGGGGCGAATCTCCGCGGGCGCCGCGGGGGCTCCTAGTTTACAGGGATGGGGGGGGATCCGGTCAAGCGGGTTCGCGGTTGATTTCAGGCCCCTCTTCCCATAGAATAGCGGTCCCGACTCCGGGGATATCCGCTCCTGGAGCCGGCCCCGCGATTCCCGAGCGCGCCTAACCGGCCGACGGTCCGGGTGGAGACACCCGAGCCGGGCCCTATCCACAAAAGGAGACTGCGTCCATGAGGAAGAAGATCGCGTTGATCGGCGGCGGCCAGATCGGACAGATCCTGGCCATGCTGGCGGCCCAGAAGGAGATGGGCGACATCGTCGTCCTGGACATCCCCGAGCTCGAGAATCCGGCCAAAGGCAAGGCCCTCGATCTGATGGAGATGGCCCCCCACGGCAACTATGACGCCAACATCACGGGCACTTCGGACTACAAGGACATCGCCGGCGCGGACGTCGTCATCGTCACGGCCGGCAAGCCCCGCCAGGCCGGCATGACCCGCGAGGATCTTCTGGCGGTCAACCTGCAGATCATCGGGGCGGTGGCCAAGGGGGTCAAGGAATACGCTCCCAAGGCCTTCTGCCTGATCGTCACCAATCCGCTCGACGCCATGGTCTACGCGTTCTACAAGATGACCGGCTTCCCCAAGAGCCAAGTCCTGGGCATGGCCGGGACGCTGGACACGGCCCGCTGGCGCGCCTTCATCGCCATGGAGCTGGGCGTGTCGGTCGTCGACGTGGCCGGCACGGTCCTCGGCGGCCACGGCCCCGACATGGTTCCCCTGCCCCGCCTGACCACCGTCGGCGGCGTGCCCCTGGCCGAGATCGCCACTCCCGAGCAGATCGACAAGATCGTCCTGCGGACCCGCGAAGCCGGCACCGAGATCGTCAAGCTGTTCGGCAAGGGCTCGGCCTTCTTCAGCCCGGCCTGGAGCGCCATCGTCATGGCCGAGAGCTACCTCAAGGACAAGAAGCGGATCCTGCCGGCCTGCGCCCTGTGCGAGGGCGAGTACGGCGTCCACGGCCTGTTCATCGGCGTCCCCTGCCTCATCGGCGCCAAGGGCCTGGAGAGGATCTATGAGATCAAGCTGAACGAGGCCGAGCAGGCCCAGCTGACCAAGACCATCGGCTCGGTCAAGAAGACCGTCGAAGAGACCAAGCTCTAAGCCGCCCTCACTGATCGTCTTTCCAGCCGGCGGGGCGCGGCCCCGCCGGCCTTCTTCCAATTGGCAGACACATGCCGAGCTCGATCGGGTATGTGTCTGGAAATTCAATTCGGTATGTGTCTGCTCATTGGGTGGTAGAATACCGGGTGGTCGCATGAAGATCCATGAGCACCAGGCCAAGGCCGTCCTGGCCGCCGTCGGCGTCGTCACCCCGCGGGGCTTCCTCGCCGCGAGCCCGGACGAAGCCCGGCAGGCGGCGTCGCGCCTGGACGGGCCGGTCGTGGTCAAGGCCCAGATCTTGGCCGGAGGCCGGGGCGTGGCGGGCGGCATCCGCAAGGCCGCCGATCCCGAGGAAGCGGCCCGCATCGCGTCCGATCTTCTCTCCTCTCGCCTGATTACGGCCCAGACCGGCCCGCAAGGCCTCCCCGTCCGCCGCATCCTCGTCGAGGAGGCGGTCCCCGCCTCCCGGGAGGCCTATCTGGCCCTCTCCGTCGACCGCCGACGCGGCCGGCTCGCGTTGCTGGCCTCCGCTCGGGGCGGCATCGACATCGAGTCGCTGGCCCTGACTGATCCCGGCTCGCTGGTCCGAGAGTCCCTCCCGCCCGACACCGGATTATCCCCGGCGGTCTCCGAGAGGATCGCCCTGTCCTGCGGCCTGAAAGGAGAAGAGGCCGATGGATTTGCCTCGCTGGCTTGTCGGGCCGAAGCCGCCTTTCGGACCTGTGACGCGAGCCTTCTCGAGATCAATCCTCTCGGCTGGATTCCCGGACGCGGCTGGGTGGCCCTGGATGCCAAAATCATTCTGGACGATTCGGGCCTGCCGCGGCACCCGGAGCTGGCCGCGTTACGGGATGGGGCCGATGACGACCCCCGCGAGGCGGAAGCGGCCGCGGCCGGCTTGAGCTATGTCCGCCTGGACGGCGACATCGGCTGCCTGGTCAACGGCGCCGGCCTGGCCATGGCCACCGCCGACATGATCGAGCGGGCCGGAGGACGTCCGGCCGACTTCCTGGACATCGGAGGCGGGGTCGGCGAGGACGCCGTCCGCGAGGGATTCCGGATCGTCGCCTCGGACCCCGGGGTCAGGGTCGTTCTCATCAACGTCTTCGGGGGCATCGTCCGCTGCGATCTGGTGGCCCGGGGTGTCATCCGGGCCTGCCGGGATCTCGGCCTCGGTCCAACCCTCGTCGTCCGAATGCTCGGCACTCATGCCGAGGAGGGGCTGCGGCTCCTGGCAGAATCCGGCCTGCCTTTCGCCCGCGCCGCCACTATGGACGAGGCGGCCGCCAAGGCCGTCGCCGCGGCCTCCCCTGGAGTCCGTCCATGAGCATCCTGGCCGGCGCTTCGACGAAGGTTCTGGTCCAGGGCTTCACCGGTCGTGAGGGCTCTTTCCACGCCCAGAAGATGATCGAATACGGCACGTCCGTCGTCGGGGGGGTCACTCCCGGGAAGGGCGGCACGGTCCACCTCGGCCGGCCCGTATTCGAGACCGTCGCGGAAGCCCGAGCCGCCACGGGCGCCGACGCCTCGGTCCTCTTCGTTCCCCCTCTGCGGGCCGCGCGAGCGGCGGCCGAGGCGGCCGAGGCGGGAATCGGGCTCATCGTCTGCATCACCGAGGGCATCCCGGTCCTGGACGTCATCTCCCTCAAGGCCCGCCTTTCCGGCCTCGGCGCCCGCCTCGTCGGCCCCAACACGCCCGGCCTCATCGTGCCCGGCGAGACGAAGATCGGCATCATGCCGGGCGCCATCCACCGCCCGGGCCGCGTCGGCGTCATCTCCCGCTCAGGCACCCTGACCTATGAGGCCGTCCACCAGCTGACGCAGGCCGGCCTGGGCCAATCGACGGCCGTCGGCATCGGGGGCGATCCGGTCGTCGGCCTGAGCTTCACGGATCTTCTGGCCCTCTTTCGGGACGATCCGGCCACCGAGGCCGTCCTCCTGATCGGCGAGATCGGCGGCTCCTGCGAGGAGGACGCCGCCGCCTATCTCGCCCCCGGCTATCCCAAGCCCGTGCTGGCCTACATCGCCGGACGGACGGCGCCGCCCGGCCGGCGCATGGGGCATGCCGGAGCCATCATCGAGAGCGGGCAAGGCGGCGCGGCCTCCAAGATCGAGGCCTTGCGGGGGGCCGGAGTCGCCCTCATCGACAGCCCGGCCGAGATGGGCGAAGCGGTCCGCCGGAGCCTGACGTGCTGAAGGTCGACCTCCACACCCACACCGGCGACGATCCCCAGGACCGCATCCGGCATTCCTCGCGGGAGCTCATCGACCGGGCCGCCCGCCTCGGCTTCGACGCCCTGGCGATCACCAACCACAACGCCGTCTCGCACACCGAGGAGCTGGCCGCCTATGCCGACGAGCGCGGCATCCTGCTCCTGCCCGGAGCGGAGATCACGGCCGACGGCTGCCACATCCTGATCATCCGGCCGGGCGTCCCGATCTCTCCGCAGCGCCGCTACGCTCTCTCCGACCTGCCCCGCCTTCGAACGCCGGGCAGCCTCTTGATCGCCCCCCACCCCTACTTCATCATCTTCCAGTCGCTCGGCCGCCGAGTCGAAAGCCTCCTGCCCCGCTTCGACGCCATCGAGATCGGCTCCTACCACAACCGGCTGATCGACTTCAACCGGCGGGCCCGCCGGCTGGCCGCTCGGACCGGATGGCCGCTCGTCGGAACGTCGGACTGCCATACGCTGACCCAATTCGGCCGGACCTACTCCCTGGTCGACGCGGACAAGACCGCGGATTCGATCATCGCCGCCGTCCAAGCCGGCCGGATCGAAGTCCGCGCCTCGCCCCTCCCGCTCTTCCTCATGGCCTCCGTCGTCGCCGGCCAGTTCTCGCTCCGCAAGCTGGGCCGCCTCTTCGGCGGACGCTGAAACGAGCCGGAAGCCGTTCTTGCCAGCCCCGTCAGCCTGGAGTATATAAGGCTCGATCCCATCCGAGGAGGCACGCCATGTCCCGAATCGTCCCTCTGGCCGCGCTGTTCCTTTTGATCTCGAGCCTGACCATGCTGCCGGCCGCCGGCCAGCAGGCCCAGCCG
Source organism: uncultured Eubacteriales bacterium (assembly GCA_964556755.1). Classification (GTDB taxonomy): domain Bacteria; phylum Acidobacteriota; class Aminicenantia; order Aminicenantales; family UBA4085; genus UBA4085. The sequence continues at coordinate 122,693 of CAZKXI010000004.1, read as the reverse complement.
GCGCAGCCCAACGCCAAGCCCTTCCAGCCGGCCGCGGCGGGCATGACGGTCGAGCCCGCCGGCCGCTTCCTCTACCTGGTCAAGGGCGGCTCCGGCGCCCACACCGCCTTTTATGTCACCCAGAAGCAGGTCATCGCGGTCGACGCCAAGATGACGGCTGAAGCCGCCCGCCAGATGATCGCCGAGATCGGCAAGATCTCCTCGAATCCCCTGTCCATCCTGATCATCACCCACAGCGACGGCGACCATGTCAACGGCCTGGCCGGCTTCCCGGCCGGTCTGACGATCCTGGCCAGCCAAGGCGCGAAGGCGGAGATGGAGGAGGCCTTCAAGGACGAGAAGATGGCCGCCCTCCGGGCCTACCTCCCGACCCAGACCTTCTCCGATCAGATGGAGCTTCGCACGCCCATGCCCGACGGCAAGCTGTCCCTGGTCTCGCTCTATCACTACGGCCCGGCCCATACCAGCGGCGACACGATCGTCCTCTTCCACAACGAGAAGACGGCCTTCGTCGGCGACCTGGCCTTCACCGGGCGCGATCCCTTGGTTCACCGGCAGAAGGGAGGGACGGCCGTCGGCTACATGGAGACTCTGAGGAAGTTGATCGCTCTGCCGGCCGACCAATACCTCTCCGGCCACGCCGATCCCCTGACCAAGGACGACCTCAAGGCGCTGCTCGAGTCGATGGAGGCCAAGCTGGCCAAGGTCAAGGAGCTCCTCGGCCAGGGCAAGACCCTGGATGAGATCAAGGCGGCCATGGGCGTTCCGACGGCCGCCGGCAGCCGCTGGCCCAGCCTGGTCGAGGTGATGGCCCTGGAGCTGACCGGGAAGCGCTGAGCCGCCCCTACTTCTTCTCGGCCGGGGCCGGCGGCATGGCCGGTCTTTCGGCCGCCGGCTGCTCCTCCATCTTGAGGACGATGTCCTTCACGGCGCCGGCCCGCAGGATCTTGAGCTTGACTTCGGCCCCCCAGCCGAAGCCCGCCAAGTACGTCCGCAGGGCGTTCGCGTCGCTGAAGGCCTTGCCGTCCACGGAGAGAATCACATCGCCCTTCTCGAAGCCCCGGCCCAGGGCGACTCCGTCGATCGGCTTGGAAGAGACGACCAGGTTGGCCAGGTTCTCAAAGGAGCTGAATCCGAGGCCGATCGAGGGATAGGCCGGCCGCTCCTCCGCCTCGAGGCCGACGATGTAGTCGGCCAGCGTCCGCGACACCCGAACGGAGGCCCGGCCCTTGGGCACCGGCACGGCCACGACCGTCTTGAAGGGCAGACGGCTTCTCTCGAAGGCCCGCCGATTGAGGCCGAGATTGTAGATCAGATGCCCCGAGCCGACCAGGACGACGACCTTGCGGCCCTCGATCCGGTTGGCCTTGACGGCGTTGGCGCCCATGACCTCGTCCCAGGCCGATTGGCCCCGGTAGAGGCCCTCGAACATGGCGTTGGAGCCGGAGCCCCTCATGGCCGCCGGCATGCCCTCCTGGGAGAAGATCTTCTGCATCAGCTCGCGGTGCTCAGCGTGGGTCAGGTCGGGATTGGGGACGACGGCCTTCTCTTCCTCGGTCAGCGCGTCCCAACCCCTCATCCGGATCTTGCTGATGATCTCGCGCGGGGCATTGAGGGCGTAGAGAGGGATCCCGCCCGTCTTGATCACGTCGAAGACGGGCTTGTAGAAGGCGTAATTCTGGTTCCAGGTCGTGTACCAGAGGCCCTCTTGGATGAACTGCTCCTCGGTCAGGATGCCCAGACTCCAGCGGCTCAGGACCTCCTGCTGGGTGACCGGGTACATCTCCAGGCCGACGGCCAGCCGGCGGTCCTGCTCCCAGAGAGCCGAGATGATGCGGGCCTGGAGCTGGTGCATGGCCAGGGAGTTGTGCGTCTCGCCGATGTGGATGAAGGGCACGGGCTTCATCTCCCGGATCATCGCCTCGAAGGCGACCGGCTTGCCCGTCTCCTTGGACAGGATCTGGCCGGCGGCGATTTCGACGGATTGGTCCTTGAAGCGCGGGTCGCCCAGCTTCAGGAGGTAGATCGCATCGGTCTCGTCCGGGCTCTGGACGGGCGAAACAGCCGGGGCGGCGGTCGGTGCCGTCGCCTGGGCGGCCAGGCCGGCGCTCAGCGCGGCCATCAGGATCGCATGCGCTAGGAATGTCCTCTTCATGGCGGTTCTCCTCATGCTTTAAAGGAATTATCAGAAACAGGGACGGCGATAAAGGGATCTTTCCGGGCCTCAAGATCCCGGGCGAGGACTCGGCCCCGAGCCCGGGAGGGCAGTCCCGCGGCCTTCTCGAAGATCGAGGAAGTCCGGGCTTTCGGGAAGAGAGGGCGGAATCGCTACTCCTCTTCCTGCCGGACCCGGCCTTCCTTGACCGCCTCGGCGATGATCTTCTGCTGCAGGTGGGACGGCACCTCGTCCAGGTGGCTGAACTCCATGAGGAAGGAGCCGCGGCCGCCGGTGATGGAGGTCAGGGTCGGCTCGAAGTCGAGCATCTCCGACATCGGCACCACGGCCTTAAGGATGCGCATCGAGCCCTTCGACTCCATGCCGCTGACCTTGCCCCGCCGGCCGTTGAGGTTGCCCATGATGTCGCCCATGTACTGCTCGGGGGTGTAGACCTCGACGTTCATGACCGGCTCCAGGATGGTCGGCTTGGCCTGGGCCATGGCCAGCTTGAAGGCCTTGTGGGCCGCGATCTTGAAGGCGATGTCCGAGGAGTCGACGTCGTGGTAGGAGCCGTCGTAGAGGATGATCTTGAAGTCGACCACCGGGTAGCCGGCCAGGACGCCCTTCTTGCGGGCCTCCAGCATGCCCTTCTCGACCGAGGGGATGAAGTTGCGCGGGATGGCCCCGCCGAAGATCTTGTCCTCGAACTCGAAGTCCTTGCCCCGCGGCAGGGGCTCCATCTTGATCCAGACGTCGCCGAACTGGCCGCGGCCGCCGGTCTGCTTCTTGTGCCGGCCCTGGACGTCGGCCCGGCCCTTGATCGTCTCCTTGTAGGAGATCTTGGGCGGCTTGAGGTCGACGTCGACGTTGTAGCGCTTCTTCAGCTTGTCGGTGATGATCCGGACGTGCAGCTCGCCGCCGCCGGAGATCAGAAGCTGGGCCGTGTCCGGGTCGCGCTCGAAGGAGACCGTGGGGTCCTCTTCCATGATCCGGTGCGAGGCCTGGCTGATCTTGTCCTCGTCGGCCCGCGACTTGGGCTCGATGGCGAAGGAGATCGAGGGATCGGGGAACTTGATCGGGGGGATCTTGATGCCGGAGCCCTTGCCGGCCAGGGTATCCCCGGTGGCCGTCGCCTTGAGCTTGGCCGTGGCCACGATGTCGCCGGCCCGGGCCTCTCCGGCCGGGGTCTGGTCCTTGCCCTGCAGGAAGAACAGCCCGCCCAGCTTCTCGTCGGCTTCCTTGGCCGTGTTGGCCAGGACGGCGTCGGAGGCGGTGCGGCCGGAGAAGACCCGCATCAGGCTGATGCGGCCGGTGTAGGGGTCCGACAGGGTCTTGAAGACCAAGGCCGCGAACGGGGCCTCGGCCGACGGCGGGAGAGAGCCGTCCTGCCCGCCGACGGAGGCCGGCACCGGGCCGCGCTCGGCCGGCGAGGGCATGAGGGCGGTGAAGCCGTCCAGGAGGGCTTGGACGCCGATGTTGAGAGCGCCCGAGACGGCGAAGACGGGGAAGATCTGGCGGCCGAGGATGGCCTTCTTCAAGCCGTCCCAGACCTCCTGGGAGGACAGCTCGCCGCTCTCCAGGTATTTCTCCATCAGCTTCTCGTCGCTCTCGGCGATCATCTCGACCAGCTCGCGGAGGCTGCGCTCGGCCTCGTCCTTGACCTCGGCCGGGATGGGGCCCTCGGTCATCTTCCCGCTCTCGTCCTTCTCGAACAGGAAGGCCTTCTGGGCCACGAGGTCGACGACGCCGTGGAAGCCCTTCTCCTGCCCGATCGGGATCTGGACCGGGACCGCCTGGCGTCCGAAGAACTGCCGGACCGACTCGACGGCGCGGCCGAAGGCGGCGTTCTCGCGATCCATCTTGTTGATGACGACGAGCCGCGGCAGGCCGAACTCCTCGAGCATCTCCCAGACCTTCTCGGTGCCCACTTCGACGCCGGCCACGGCGTCGACCAGGACGGCGGCCCCGTCGACGGCCCGCAGCGAGGCTCGGGTGTCCCAGAGGAAGTTGCTGTAGCCGGGGGTATCGATCAGGTTGATCTTGGCGTCCTTCCACTCGACGAAGCAGGCCGCCGAGCTGATCGAGATCTTGCGCTCGATCTCCTCGGGCTCGAAGTCGGTGACGGTGTTGCCCTTGTCGACCTTGGTCAGCCGGCTGGTCACGCCCGCGTCGAAGAGGGCCGCGGAGGCCAGCGTGGTCTTGCCGCAGGAGCCATGCCCGGTCAGGGCGATGTTGCGGATCTTGTCGGCGGCATAGTCTTTCATGAACAGGACCTCCAGGCTATTTTCCGGGGCGGCGGCCAGGGCCGGCGCCGCCGCGGGCCAAAGTGAAGGGTATCTTACACCATTCCGGGCGCCGGCCTCAAGGAAAACGCGAGCCGTCCCGGCGAATCCGGCCGGGGTCCGCGCCGCCGCGAAGAGCCTTCAGGGCCAGGGCCAGCTCGCGGGCCAGGGGGGCCCGGAACTCCAGCCAGGCCCCCGTAGCCGGGTGGCGGAAGCCCAGCAGCCGGGCGTGGAGGAACAGCCGGGGCATGCGGGGCTTGCCTTTCTGGCCGCCATAGCGGCGGTCGCCCGCGACCGGGTGGCCGGCCGTCGAGAGGTGGACCCGGATCTGATGAGTCCGCCCCGTGTGGGGATGGACTTCCAGCAGATCGAGCCCGCCGAAGCTCCCGATGACCCGGTAGTCGGTGATCGCCACCCGGGGGTGGCGGGTCTTGATCGAGTACATGTGCCCGTCGGTGACATGGCGGCCGATCGGCCAGTCCAGAGTCCCCTCCTTCTTGTGCATCGGCGACCGGACCAGGGCCCAGTAGACCTTCTTGACCTCCCGCTCTTTGAACTGCCGCTTGAGCTCCTCCATGGCCAGGGGAGACCGGGCCACGACGATGACGCCGGAGGTGTCCCCGTCCAGGCGGTGGACGATGCCCCAGCGGTCCTCCTCGCCCAGGCCCTCGACCTCGGGGAAGCGGTGGAGCAGGGCGTTGACCAGGGTTCCCGTCCGGTTGCCGGCGCCGGGATGGACCACCAGTCCGCTCGGCTTGTCGATCACGGCCAGGTCGGAATCCTCATAGAGAACGCGCAACGGGATCGGCTCGGGGCCGGCCGGGGAGGCCGCCGGGATCTCGATGTCCGCCTCGACCACATCGCCGGCCCTCAGCTTGAAGCTCGGCTTGCGGAGCTCGGCGTTGACCCGAACCAGCCCCTTGTCGACGAAGTGCTGGAACCGGGAGCGGGTGAAGTCCGGCAGCTGTCGGGCCAGAAAGACGTCCAAACGCACGCCCTCGCCGGCTCCCGGCCGGACGAGGAAGGTCGTCTTGGGCACGGCTAGGCGCGGCTCCGCTTGGCGAAGATCCGCAGCAGCAGCAGCGACCCGGCCAGGCCGACGACGCAGGCCAGCTGCGGCCAGGAGACGCTTAAGAACGGCGACGGTCCGCGCAGGACGTAGACCCGGTCGGGGTGGTCGCCCCGGAAGAGCTCGGTGATGTAGCGGATGACGGAGTAGTTCAGGATGTAGAGGGCGAAGACCTGGCCGTCGAAGCGCTTCTTGCGCAGGACCAGGAACAGGATCAGGGCGTTGAGGAAGTTGAGAGCCGACTCGTAGAGCTGGACGGGGTGGAGCGGCGTGTTGAGGGGGATGCCGGTCAGGTTGTGGGCGTACTCCGAGTGGAAGGTCGCCCGCCAGGGCAGGGCGCATTCCGTGCCGTAGCAGCAGCCGGCCAGGAAGCAGCCGATGCGGCCGAAGCCGTGGCCCATGGCCAGGGCGGGCACGACGATGTCGCCGATCTTCCAGGTCGGCATCTTGTGGCGCCGGAAATACCATAGGGCGAAGAGGACGCCGAAGGCCAGCCCGCCCTGGAAGACGCCGCCGGTCCGGGCCACCCAGAGCAGCTCCTTGGGGTTCTTGAAGTAGTAGCCGGCGTTCCCGATGAAGAGGATGAGCTTGGCCCCGACGAGGGCCACGATCATGATGTAGAAGGCGGCGTCCAGCAGGCGGGCCGCGTCCAGGCCCTGCCTCTTGGCCTGCCGGTAGATGAACCACAAGGCCAGGGCGACGCCCAGGGCCATCATGAAGCCGTAGGAGTGGATCGTCAGCGGACCGAGCTTGAAGAGGATGGGATTCACGCGGGTTTCCTCCTGATGAAGACGGCGAAGACAAGGAGCACGGCGCCGATGGAGATGCAGGCGTCGGCGACGTTGTAGGTGGGCCAGTAGAACCTGCCGACGTGCATCTCCAGGAAGTCGATGACATAGCCGCGGGCGGCCCGGTCGATGAGATTGCCCAGGGCGCCCGTCATGATGAAGGCGAAGGCCGTCCGGACCAGCTTCTCGGAGGCCGGCGTCCTCAGGAAGTAGGCTCCGATCAGCACCATGGCCGCGAAGGCCAGCAGCCCCAGCGCGACCGGGACCAGCCGGCTGCCCGAGGCGCTGAAGATGCCCAGGATGGCCCCCTTATTGTGAATCGGGGCGATGGAGAAGAAGCCCTTGATCACGGGAACGGACTGGTGAAGACCGACCTTGGCCGCGACCAGCGCCTTGCTGGCCTGGTCCAGGCCGACCAAGATCAAGCCCAGGGCCAGGAAGGGAAGGTTCTTCCTCATCAGGCCCTCCCTGAGACGACGTCGTCGCAGCGGCGGCAGAATTCCGGGTGCTCCCGGCTCGTCCCGACGTAGGTCGAATAGGTCCAGCAACGCGCGCATTTGGCTCCCGCCGCAGGCTCGACCTTGACGCCCAGGGCCTCTCCCGCCGCCGCATCGATGGCCACCTCGGAGACGATGAGAAGCGGCGCCAGATCGGCCCGGCGGCGCTCGATCAGTCCGGTCAAGGCCGCCGGCACCGCCAGCCGGACGCGGGCTTCCAGGGCGTTGCCGATCTCCTTGCGCTCGCGGGCGTTCTCCAGCTCCTTGAGGGCCGCCTCGCGGATCTTGAGAAGCTCCTCCCACTCGGCCGCCTCGGCCTCCCCCATCCACTCCTCTCTCAGCTCCGGGAACAGCAGCAGGTGGATCGACTCCTCGCGGCCGGCGAAGGCGGGCGTCGCGTCCCAGGCCTCCTCGGCCGTGAAGGGCAGGATCGGGGCCGTCAGCGCCAGGCTGTCGCGGAGGATGAGGAAGAGGGCCGTCTGGGCCGAGCGCCGCGACCGGGACGCCTTGGACGAGCAGTACAGCCGGTCCTTGAGGACGTCCAAGTAGAAGGCGCTCAGGTCGACCGTGAAGAACTGGGACAGAGCGTGGGTGACGACATGGTACTCGAAGTCCTCGTAGCCCCGGAGCATCCGGCGGCCGACCTCGCTGAAGCGCCGCAGGGCCCAGCGGTCGAGGGGCTCCAGCTCGGAGGCCGGCAGGGCGTCCTTGTCGGGATCGAAGTCGTAGAGGTTGCCCAGGAGGAAGCGCCAGGTGTTGCGGATCTTGCGGTAGGCCTCGACGATCCGCTGCTCGATCTCGGCGCCGTACGGGGCGTCCTCCCGGTAGTTGAGCATGGCCACCCAGAGGCGCAGGATCTCCGCCCCGCTGCGGGCGATGACCTCCTCGGGCCCGATGACGTTGCCGGCCGACTTGGACATGGCCCGGCCCTTGTCGTCCAGGACGAAGCCGCAGGTGATGCAGGTCTTGTAGGGCGAGCCGCCCTTGGCCCCGACGCCGATGACCAGCGAGCTGTTGAACCAGCCGCGGTGCTGGTCGTGGCCCTCGATGTAGACGTCGGCCGGCCAAGGCAGCTCGGGCCGCCGGCCGAGGACGTTGTGACTGGCCCCGGACTCGAACCAGACGTCCAGGATGTTGGACTCCTTCTCCAGGTCGGCCGAGCCGCAGCGGGGGCAGACCGTCCCGGGCGGCAGGAGCTCGGCGGCCGTCTTCTCGAACCAGATATTCGAGCCGCCGGCCTCGTAGAGGTCGGCCACGTGGCGGACGATTCCCTCGTCGGCCACGACTTGGCCGCAGGCCTTGCAGTCGAAGGCCGGGATGGGGACCCCCCAGGATCGCTGGCGGGAGATGCACCAGTCGGGCCGGCCGGCCATCATCGAGGACATCCGCTCCTCGGCCCAGGCCGGGATCCAGCGGACGCCCTGGATGGCCTCCAAGGCCCGCGATCGCAGCCCGGCCTCGTCCATGGAGATGAACCACTGGGCCGTGGCCCGGAAGATGACCGGGCTCTTGCAGCGCCAGCAATGCGGGTAGGAGTGGCTGATCTCGGATTCGTGAAGGAGGCTGCCGTCCCGGCGCATGTCGTCGTTGATGATCCGGTTGGCCTTGAACACATTCAGGCCGGCGTAGGTCGCGACCTCGGGCAGGAAGCGGCCTTCGTCGTCCAGCGGAGCGTAGGCGTCCAGGCCGTAGGCCTGCCCGGTCCGGAAGTCGTCCTGGCCGTGGCCCGGGGCCGTATGGACGGCGCCCGTCCCGTCCTCCAGGCTGACGTACTCGGCCAGGACGAGAAGGGAGTCGCGGTCGATGAAGGGGTGGCGGGCCTTGCGGTTCTCCAAGGCCCGGCCGGGAAAGACCGCCAGGACCTTGGGATCCGGGAGCCCGCAGACCTCGGCCACGACGGGCATCAGGCGATGGGCCGTGATGTAGACGCGACCGCCCGATTCCCAGGCGGCATAGTCATGCTCGGGGTGGAAGGCGATGGCCAGGTTGGACGGCAGCGTCCAAGGCGTGGTCGTCCAGATGATGATCGAGGCCTCGCGCCCGGCCAGGGCCGGGGCGATGTCGGACAGGTCGGAGGCGACCGGGAAGGCGACGTAGATCGAGGGCGAGGTCTTGTCCTTGTAGACGATCTCGGCCTCGGCCAGGGCCGTCTTGCAGACCGGGCACCAGTGGACGGCCCGCTTGCCCTTGAAGACGTTCCCGGAGGCGAAGAAGGCGGCCAGGTGGCGGATGACCTCGGCCTCGTAGCGCGGGTCCATGGTCATGTAGGGATCGTCCCACTCGCCCAGGACGCCCAGCCGCTTGAACGACGTCCTCTGGATGTCCAGGTATTTCATGGCGTAAGTCCGGCACTCCTCCCGGACCTGGATCAAGGACAGGCTCTTCTTGCGCTCGCCCAGGAGCTTGTCGACGTGGATCTCGATCGGCAGGCCGTGGCAGTCCCAGCCGGGCCGATAGGGCGCCCGGAAGCCCATCATCGTCCGGGACTTGACGATGAAGTCCTTGAGGATCTTGTTCAGGGCCGTGCCCAGGTGGATGTTGCCGTTGGCGTAGGGCGGGCCGTCGTGCAGGACGAAGGAGGGCGCGCCGGCCCGGGCGGCCTGGATCCGGCCGTAGAGGTCCATCGACTCCCAGCGCTGGAGGATCTCGGGCTCCTTCTGGGCCAGCTTGGCCTTCATGGCGAAGGTCGTCTGGGGCAGGTTGAGCGTACTCTTGACATCCGGTCGGTCGGCCATGGGGTTCTCTCCGGCTGAAAATCGACGGCCCATTATAGAACAAGCCTTCCCTGGAGGCCATCTAAAAAAGGTTCTTCCCCAATTTCCGGGAAGGCTAAACTGATGAAGCATCGGTCTCAACGAGGGCTGCGCAAGCTCCGCCGGGCCGATATCCCCAACCGCTCTTCCCGGAATTGGGGGAAGAACTAAAATAAAGGGGGGATCAGTCGATGCGGAAGTGGGCCCCGGCGCTGACCGGGTTGGCCAGGGCGGCGTTGACGATCAAAAGGGCCGCCTCGATGCCGTGCCTCAGGCCGACCAGGGAGGCGTCCATGACGGCCTCCTTGTAGAACTTCTCGATCCGGTGGCGCAGGTATTCCAGATCGGCCTTGGCCCTCTCCAGCCGCTTGCTCCGGCGCAGGACGCCGGCATAGTTCCACATGGTGTTCCGGATGGTCAGCCAGTCTTGGTTGATCAGGGCCGGGTCGATGGACTCCTCGCGGGCCGGGTAGTACCACTCGTGGACGCCGTTGTCCGGGATCGCCTGGCCCGGCGCGAAGCGCTCGGCGATATCTCGGGCGGCCCGGGTCCCCCAGACCAGGCCTTCCAGGAGCGAAGTCGAGGCCAGTCGGTTGGCCCCGTGCAGGCCGGTGCAGGCCGCCTCGCCGACGGCGTAGAGCCCCTTGAGCGAAGTCCTCCCCCACTCGTCCGCCAGCACCCCTCCGCAGCAGTAGTGGGCCGCCGGGACGACCGGGATCGGATCGCGGGCGATGTCGATGCCGTAGCGGGCGCAGGTGGCGGCGATGTGGGGAAAGCGCTCGCGGACGTCGATCCGGGCGTAGGAAGCCAGGTCCAGCAGGACGTGGGTGACGTTGCCGTTGATCATCTCCTCGTAGATGGCCCGGGCCACCTCGTCGCGGGGGGCCAGGTCGCGGCTCGGGGCGTACTTCTCCATGAACGTCCGCCCGTCCAAGGTCTTGAGCCGGGCGCCCTCGCCCCGGACGGTCTCCGAGATCAGGAAGCCGGGCGCGTCGCGGTGGTAGAGGATCGTGGGGTGGAACTGGACGTATTCCATGTTCACGATCCGAACCGCGGCCCGATAGGCCATGGCGTATCCCGCTCCATTCGCGCCGGAAGGATTGGAGGTGTTCAGGAAGACCGCGCCGCAGCCGCCGGTGGCCAGGACGGTGACGGGAGCGAGGATCGTCCGGACCTTGCGGGCGGCGTTGTCGAGGACGTAGGCGCCCAGGCAGCGCGGCTCCTTGTAGTAGGCGATCGGGCTTTTCGCGTGATGCGGCAGCGTCAGCAGATCGACCGCCGTGTGGCCGGTCAGGATGCGGATGTGGGGCATCCGCCTCAGGGCATCCAGAAGCCCCTGCTCGATCGTGCGCCCGGTCGTGTCGGCGACATGAAGGATGCGGCGGCGGGAGTGGCTGGCTTCCTGGGCATAGTCCAATCCGCCGTTCGCGTCGCGGGCGAACGGCACCGCCAGCTCGCCGACCAGGACGCCCTCGACCAGCTCGCGGCAGTCCCGGGTCAGCACCTTGACCGCGGCCGGATTGCTCAGTCCGTCGCCGGCCGTCATGATATCGTCGGCCAGCAGGGAGGGATCGTCATCGGGGCCCAGGGTCACGATCCCGCCCTGGGCGTAGAGGGTGTTCGACTCCTCGGCCGCGCTCTCCTTGCTCAAGATGATGACGTCCAGGCCGGACTTGGCCGCCTGGTAGGCCGCGCTGGCCCCGGCGATGCCGCAGCCGATGATCAGGATATCGGCCCGCAGGGCCTCAGCCGCGGGCATGGCCGGCCTTCTTGGCGGGCTTGCCGGGCGGCGGGCCGGACGGCATGCGCAGCGTGTCATGGCCCAGCGGGCCGAGGAATTCCAGGCTGATGTCGGCGGCCGGGGCCGAATGCGTCAGGCGGCCGACCGAGACGAAGTCGGCGCCCAGACCGGCGATGCGGGGCAGCCGCTCCAGATCGACATTGCCCGAGACCTCGACCGGAATCCGGCCGCCGATCCAGGCGATGGCCCGGCGCATTCCCGCCGGGCTCATGTTGTCGAGCATGACCATGTCGGCGCCCGCCCGGACGGCTTCCTCCACCTGGGCCTGGCTGGTGACTTCCACCTCGATCTTCATCTTCGGCCCGACGCGCCGGCGGGCCTTGGCTATGGCCTGGGCGATGCTCGGAACGCATTGGAGGTGATTGTCCTTGATGAGAACCATGTCCGAGAGCCCCATGCGGTGGTTGACTCCGCCGCCCATGGCCACGGCGTACTTCTCCAGGACCCTCAAGCCCGGCGTGGTCTTGCGGGTATCCAGGAGCCTCGTCTTGGTCCCGGACAGCCGGTCGACATAGAGGCGGGTCAGGGTGGCGATCCCCGACAGCCGCTGCAGGATGTTGAGGGCGGTCCGCTCGGCCAGCAGAAGCCCGACGGCCCGGCCCTCGACCTCGGCCAGAACTTCGCCGGGGCTGAAGCGGTCCCCGTCCCGGCTGAGCCGGTTGAAGGAGACGCGCGGGTCGGCTTTGCGGAAGGCCAGGGCGGCGGCCTCGAGGCCGGCCAGCACCCCGTCCTGCTTGGCCATCAGGACCGCCCGGGCCAGGAGGCGGGGCGGGAGAAGGCTTGCGGAGGTCACGTCCCCCGCCGGGGCATCCTCGCGAAGAGCGGTCGTGACGACCCGATCGGCCGCGGCCAACACCTCTTTATTCATGGCTTTCGGATTATAGGAGCATCCCCCCGGATCGTCAAACGCCCGGGGCGGCGGAAAAGCGCCCCGGCTTGTCTCCCCCGCCGCCAAAGGTATATGATCGGCGCCCGATCTTCTCTGGAGGAGGCCCGCATGGCCCGTACCGGAAAGCTGGCGTCCCTCGGCGCCCGGCTGGATCAGATCAACGAGTTCGACCGCGAGCCCGTCCCCCCCGACAAGCTCCAATCCGCGGCCAAGTTCATGGGCCTCTTCGCCGGTGAGCATGTCGCCGCGACCGAGTTCGTCATCGGCGCCTTCTTCGTCCTGCACGGCGTCTCCTTCCGCGACCTCGTCCTGGGCCTGCTGCTGGGCAACGTCTTGGCCGTCCTGTCCTGGACCTTCATCTGCGCCCCCATCGCCGTCCGGACGCGGCTGACCCTCTACTGGTACGTGCGCAAGATCGCCGGGCCGGGCCTGACCATCCTCTACAACCTGGCCAACGCCGTCCTCTACTGCATCCTGGCCGGGGCCATGATCGCCGTCTCGGCCACCGCCATCGGCCTGGCCTTCGGGATCAAGAGCCCCCGGCTGAACGACGTCCTGCCCGGAAGCTTGGGCTGGGTGCTGGTCGTCTTCGCCCTGGGCGCGGCCTTCACCGCCCTGGCCGTGCTGGGATTCGAGAAGCTCAGCCGCTTCGCCCAGGCGGTCTCGCCCTGGATCTTCCTGGTCTTCCTCGCCGGAGCCCTCGCCAGCCTGCCCAAGCTGGGCGTCCACGCCAACCTGGACAACATCTGGGAGGTCGCCCGGACCAGGATATGGAACGGCGTCCCTGTCGCCGGTCAGGAGCCGCTCGGATTTTGGCACATCGCCTTCTTCGCCTGGTTCTGCAACTTGGCCATGCACATCGGCCTCTCGGACATGGCCGTCTTTCGCTACGCCAAGCGGTGGGCCTACGGCTTGTTCACATCCTTCGGCGTCTTTCCCGGCCACTTCCTGGCCTGGCTCTGCTCGGGAGTCATGGTCGCCGCCATCGGCCGCGACATGAATCCCGGCCTGATGGCCTTCGAGGCGGTCGGGTACGCGGGCGTCGCCTGTGTCGTCCTGGCCGGCTGGACGACCGCCAACCCGACCCTCTACCGGGCCGGCCTGGCTCTGCAGGCGATCACCCCGGGCTGGCCGCGCTGGAAGGTGACCGCGGCGGCCGGGACGGCGACCACGGTCCTGGCCTGCTTCCCCATCGTCTTCATGAAGCTGCTGGACTATGTGGCCCTCTACGGCTTGATCCTGATGCCGGTTGGGGCGGTGATCTTCGCCGAGCATTGGATCCTGCCGCGGCTGAAGCTGGAACAGTATCGGGCAGAGAAGCGGGGCTGGGTCCTCAGCTGGCGGGTGCTGGCCGTCTGGATCCTGACCTTGGCCGCGGTCTTCGCCCTGCCCATCCACCTCTACTTCAAGTGGCTGCCGGGATACGCCATCGCCGTCGCCCTCTACGTCCTGCTGCAAGCTTGGCCGGAGCGAAAGAGCCCGGCCGGGAGGCCGTCATGAGCCGCCGCGCGATCCTCCCCCTCCTTGTCCTCTCCCTGGCCGCCGGGCTCGCCCTCTCCGTCCTTCACTTCATGGGCGGGATGGGAGCCGCCGCCTTCAAGACGGGCTTCCTGATCGTCTCGGCCGTCTACTTCCTCTTCGCCATCCTTTGGGCCGCGGCTAAAAAATAGGACTCTCCCCCGTCTCCGTGAGGAGATGCGGCTCGGGGTGTCGGCCAACGGCGAAATCGCCCTGGCGGGGACAGTTGAAACAACGTCCCAACTAGGGCTCCGCAAGCTCCGCGAGGGCGGCGCCTTTTTCCACATCTCTCCGAGGGCACCCAAAGGGCGCCGAGGGATGTTTGAGCACGCGACATTCACTTGGAACGTTCATAGAGTGGGAGGACTTGAAAGAACCCAACAGCTATAATGCGGAGTTCCGCAGGCGCCGAGGAGAGTTGTGGGAAAAGGCGAGTAGAGCCCGAAGCCGCCGGGACGACACCCCGAGCCGAATCCCGGAGACGGGAGAAGATCCGAACCGTAGCCTCTAGAACCTAGTTCAGCGCCCGGCCAGCTCGAAGGCGTAGCGGCCGGAGCCGGCCTTGATCCGGACGACGTTGTCGGGATCGGACTCCTCGACCGCGCGGATGCCGGCCGCGGACCCGGCCGCCTTCTTCCCGGACCAGATCACCGTCCCGCCCTCCTTGAGGACCACGTCCCGCAGGACGCCCCTCGGCAGGACGATCTCGGCCTCGCTGCCGCAGGGGATCTCGACCTCCAAGCCGACGTTCCGGTCGCCCCTCGTCCAGGAGGATGTCAGGCGGCCGCGGACCGTCCCCAGCGAGCCCGAGGCGTAGCCCAGGTCGCGGACCATCTGGGGGGCGATACGGACCTTGCGAAAACCGGGCGCCTTGGGGTCCAGGTTGATCCCGGCCAGGCTCTTGTAGAGCCAGGCGCCGACGCTGGCGAACATGGGGTGGTTGTGGGAGTTCATGCCCGGACCTTCCCGCCGGTTCCACAGCTCCCAGACGGTGGTGGCCCCGCTGGCGATCATGTAGCCCCAGCTGGGAAAGTCGGTCCGGGTGGCCAGGTCGTAAGCCAGGGCGGCGTTGCCGTACTTCTCCAGGACTTCCATGACGACCTTGGTCCCGATGATGCCCGTCGTCAGATGGCCGTCGCGCGTATAGACGATGTCGTTGACCAGGGCGCCCCAGGCCGCGCCGGCCTCGGCTTCGGGCGCCAGGTCGAGGAAGAGAGCCAGGGCGTTGGCGGTCTGGGTCCCGTTGCCGTAGGTCTTGGCCTTGGGGTCCCAGAAGGCCGCGTGGAAAGCCTTCTTGATGAAGCCGGCCAGGTCCCGATAAGCCCGGGCCTCCTCGGGGCGGTCCAGCACCGCGGCGATGTCGGCCAGGATGAGGATATCGTAGTAGTAGTAGAACGAGGAGATGATCGCCGGCGGCGTCGGCTCCAGGGCCACCCAGTCGCCGTAGTTGCTGAAGGTCAGAAGGCCGTCGGGAGCCTGGCTCTGGAGAAAGGCCCCGTAGGCCTTGAGGCCGTCGTAGTGCTCGGCCAGGATGCGCGTGTCGCCGTAGTAGAGGTACATGTACCAAGCCAGGAGCGGATAGGCCGTGCCCCAGGCCGGATCGGCGGGCCGGGTGCCCCAGATGTGCGGCACGGTGTCGGTGATGCGGCCCTGCTCGTCCTGGACGTCCCGGATGTCGCGCAGGAAGTTGGTGTAGAAGGCGGCCATGTCGAAGTTCATCAGGGCCTCCTCCGCCGATCCTTGGGCGTCCGCCATCCAGCCCATCCGCTCGTCGCGCTGGGGGCAGTCGGTCGGGACGCTGTGGAGATTCGTCTTCTGGCCCCAGGTGATGATCCGCTGCAGGCCGTTGAGGATCGGCTTGGAGCAGGCGAAGGAGCCCGTCTGGGTGACGCCCGAATAGACGACCCGGCCGCGGATCGTCTCCGCCGTCGGCACGCCCGGGAAGCCGGTCAGCTCCACGTAGCGGAAGCCGTGGTAGGTGAACCGCGGCTCGTAGGTCTCCTCGCCGCCTCCCTTGAGGATATAGACGTCCTCGGCCCGGGCCCCGCGCAGGTTCTCCCGGTTGATCATGCCGTCCTCGTAGAGCAGCTCGGCGAAGCGCATCCGCACAGACGCGCCGCGCGGCCCGGCCACTCGCAGGCGGGCCCAGCCGCTGAAGTTCTGGCCCATGTCGAAGACGTAGACGCCCGGGCGGGGCTGGCTCATCCCCAAGGGCACGATGGTATCCATGACCCGGATGGCCGGCATCATCTGGGCCGAGAGCTCCCCCTTGGGCGCATCGGCCGGGGCGGCCGCCTTCCAGCTCCCGTCGGAGAAGCCCGGCTGGTCCCAACCTTCCGGCTCCCGCCGCGCGTCATAAGTCTCGCCATGGTAGATGCTGTCTTCCACGATCGGCCCGGCCGAAGCCTTCCAGGCGCCGTCCGAGGTCAAGGTCATGACTCGCCCACCGGCCGTCTCGATGTCCAGGCGCAGGCGAAGGGCCTTGACCTTGGACCAGCCCTGCCCCAGCATCACGCCGACAGCGTTGGCGCCGGGCCGGACGAGATCCGTGACGTCGTAGGTCACGTAGAGCACCCGCTTGTCGTAGGTCGTCCAGCCCGGATCCAGGACGCCCCGCCCGGCTTTACGGCCGTTGAGCCGCAGCTCGTGGTAGCCCAGGCCGGCCACATAGGCCCTGGCCCGGACGATCGCCCCGGGAGCGTCGAACTCCCGGCGCAGCAGTCCCCCGCCTCCGATCCAGCCGCCCTTCCAATCGGACGGCTCGAAAAGCCCCGTGTCGAAGCTCGCCACCGGGCTCCAGGCGCTGGCCGCTCCGGAATCGTCCCAGAACCGCACCTTCCAGTAATAGGACGAGGCCGAGGCCAGCGGCTTGCCGCCGTAGACGATATGGGTGAACGCGTCCGAGGCGACCTTGCCGCTGTCCCAGACGTCGCCGCGGCCGCAGACGGCCTCGCGGCTGACCAGGATCTGATAGGCCGACTGGCTCCCGCCGCGGGACGCCGGGCGCGGCGTCCAATAGAACCGCGGCAGGCGGACGTCCACGCCCAGCGGCTGGGACATGTACTCCAGGCGCAGGTCATATGGAGCTTCGGGCCCGGCGGACGCGGCCGCGGGCCGGACGACGGCGGCGAGGGCCAGGAGGAGCGCGAGAGAACGGATCGCCTTGCCGGCGGAGTTCGGAGACATGGAGACCTCCCGAGGGTGGCGGAGCGTCCTGGACGCCGGTGGGGAGCGCCCAAGCAGCGCCAGCATATCAGAAGGCCGCGAAGCCGGGCAAGCCGGCGTTGACAGCCTCTCTCTCCGCGTGCGACCATGGGCCGTGTCCCGCCGGAAGATTCTCTCTCTCGCCGTGTCGCTGGCCCTGTCCGCCTTCCTCCTGGCGGTTCTCTTCCGCCAGGTTCGGGCCGAGGACATCGGGGACGCCCTTCGCGGCATCCACCCGCCGGGCCTGGCCCTCTATGCCGCCATCAGCCTGACGGCGGTCTTCCTGCGGTCCTGGCGCTACCGCCTCCTTCTGGAGCCCGGGGCCTGCGGCTGGGGGCCGATGATCCTCGTGACCATGGCCCGCAACGCCTTCGAAGACCTCCTGCCCGCCCGCGTCGGCTCGCTGTCCTACATCTATCTGCTCGACGCCCGCGTGGGCGTGGCCTTCGAGAGCGCCGCGTCGTCCTTCCTGGCCGCCTTCGTCGTCGACTTCCTGACCCTGGGCCCCTTCGTGGCCCTGGCCGTTCTCAGCGTCGGCGGATCGAGCCGGGCCGCCTTCCCGGCCGGGCTTCTCCTGGCCCTGGCCGCGGGCTTCTTTCTGGCCATGGCCTTGATCTGGGCCAAGCTGGCGTCGCTCCTGGCGCTCCTATGGCGGGGAGCGGAAAGAGCGGCCCGCCGATTCAAGGCAACGGATCAGAAGGGCTGGCGGCGGGCCGATGAGAAGGCCAGGGCCACCATCGCCTCGCTCGAGGCGCTGCGGGCCCGCGGCCTCGGCCTGCCCGTTCTGGGCCTGTCCCTTCTCATCCGGCTGGCCAAATACGCCTCGCTCTTCGCCCTGGTCGGGGCCGTCCTGCGAAGCTATGGCCTGGGTCCGGCGGAGATCGGCTTCGGGAGATTGATCCTGGTGCTCACGGGAGCCGAGATGACCTCGGCCTTCCCCATCAAAGGGTTGGCCGACTTCGGGACCTGGGAGACGGCCTGGGCCATCGGCTTCAAGGGCTTCGGATTCGCGGCCGGACTGGCGGCCGTCTCGGGCTTCGGCGTCCACCTGGTCACGGCCGTCTTCGAGGCCGGGCTGGGCCTGGTCGGCCTTCTGCTCCTGACCGCGCAGAGGCGCCCTAGAACTCCGCCCCGAGCTTGAAGACGATCGAGTTGTGGTCCCGCGGCGCCGCCTGGAGGGCGGGGACGAACGGCGGCACGTTGTCGAAGAAGTACTTGTACTCCGCGATCAGGCTGATCCTACGGGCCCAGGACGGAGCCCCCGGCAGGTCGTAGCGGAGAGTGACGATGGTGTCCGAGCGGAGGTCATAGAGCGACTGCCCGTCGAAGGCCAGGGCCCGGGCCGCTCCGAAGACGGGAAGCTTGAAGTACGTCTTCCATTTGAGGGACAGGCCTTCGGTCATGACCCAGGTCAGCCCCGGACGCACCGTCAGCCGGAAGCGGCGGGACGGATCGAGGGCCTGCTTGGAGCCGTCGCTCATCTCGATCTCGGCTCTCTCCACCTCGGCCATGACCGTGACGATGAGACCCAGGGCCAGGACGGCGTGCCGCTTCCTGAGGGCCGTCAGCGTCCGGCGGAAGCCGGCTTCGTCCACGGCCAAGGCTTCCGCGGGCAGGCCGGAGTCGGGCCCGGACCCGCTTCGAGAATCGCCAAGCGCGGCGCGGAAATCTTGGACGGCTCGGACCTTCTCCCGGCCGGCTCGGGTCAGCCCGATCTCCGCCTCGCCCTTGATCCCGATCCCGGCCTCGTAGCGTTGCTGGATGTTCAGGTAGGTGTCCGAGAACCTCTCGATGAAGCCGAAGGCTTTGAAGAAAGGCAGGAGGTGCCGCTCGTAGCTGGCCTGGAGCGTGATGAAGTTCTCCACCGAGGAGCCCCCCGTCGTCAGGTAGCGCCGGAGCTGGTTGGAGGAGGAGAAGTCGAAGTGGAACTCGTCGGGGTAGCCGCCCTTGGCCAGGCCGGCCCCGAAGTCGAGCTTGTCCACGCTGCGCGCGGCTGAAGAGTCGCCCGAGTATCCGGCCGACAGGCTGAACGACAGGGAGTCGATCTCCGATTGGATCTTCTGCCAGGCCTTCCATCCCTCCAGGATTCGGGCCTTTCCGTCGTCCGGGCCGCCCGCGGCCGGCAGCCACCCGGCCAGGGCGAAGAGGAGGGCCCCGGCCGCGCCCAGCCCGAAGATCCGCTTGCCGCTCATGTCCCGGCGCTAATCTACCAGAACAGCCCCCGTCACCTCAAGCGGTTGAACCCCGCCGCCCAAGTCCCTATACTAAGCGGGCCGCCATGAAGCCATCCCTGCCGTTCGACCTGGAATCCCGCTTCGGCCTCGACCTTCCCTCTATCGCCGCCGCCCTCGATGCGGCGCTGGCGTCGGGAGGCGATTTCGCCGAAGTCTTCCTCGAATACCGCGAGTACCGGTCCGCCTTCATGGAGGAGGACATCCTCAAGGACACATCCGAGAGCTTCAGCCTGGGGCTCGGCCTGCGGGTCTGGTCGGGCGAGACGACCGGCTATGGCTTCACCAATGATCTGGGCCCGGCGGCGATCCTGCGAACGGCCCGATCCGCCGCCGCCGTGGCCGCCTCGGGACGGACCGCGGCCCCCTCGCCTCTGCGGCCTGGCCCGGGCGGCGCCGATGTCTACCGCGTCCGCAGGCCGGCCGAGGCCGCGCCCTTCCAAGACAAGATCGCCCTGGTGCGGGCGGCCTACGAGGCCTGCCGCGGATTCTCCCCGCTGATCATCAAGGCCAAGGCCTCCATCCAGGACCAGATCCAGTACGTCGCGATGGCCAATTCGGAAGGCCTGCTGGCGGCCGACGTCCGCCCCCTGATCCGGCTGACCTGCGTCGGCATCGCCGAGCGCGGCGGGCTGCGCGAGTCCGGCTACTGGGGCGAGGGCGGCCGGGTGGGGCTGGAGCGCTTCGAGGGCGCCGCCTCGCCCGAGGCCATCGGCCGCGAGGCGGCCCGCGAGGCCGTCGATCTCCTGGACGCCCGCGACGCTCCGGCCGGAGAGATGCCGGTCGTGCTGGCCCCCGGCCACGCCGGCGTCCTCATCCACGAGGCCGTCGGGCACCTGCTGGAGGCCGACTTCAACCGCAAGAAGACCTCCGTCTTCTGGAACAAGATGGGCCGGCGGGTCGGCTCGCCGGCGGTCACGATCTATGACGACCCGACCCTCCCCGCCTCCCGCGGCTCGTATGCCGTCGACGACGAAGGCACCGTCCCCCGCAAGACGCTGCTCATCGAGAACGGGGTCGTCCGCGGCCTGCTGCAGGACAAGCTCTCGGCCAGGCTGATGGGCCGGACCCCGACCGGCCACGGCCGCCGCCAGGACTATACCGACTTCCCCATCCCCCGCATGGCCAACACCTACATCGACCGCGGCGAGCACGACCCGGAGGAGATCATCCGCTCCGTCAAGCGGGGTCTCTACGCCGAGCGCTTCACCGGCGGCCAGGTCGAGGACTCCGGGACGTTCACCTTCTCGGTCTCCTCGGCCCGGCTGATCGAGGACGGTCGCCTGACGGCCCCGGTCAAGCAGGCCACCCTGATCGGCAGCAACCTGGACATCCTGAACAAGATCGAGATGGTCGGCTCGGATCTGGCCTTCGGGCTCCCCACCGGGACATGCAGCAAGGAGGGTCAGGACGTGCCGGTCAACGACGGCTGCCCGACGCTCAAGATCTCGGCCATGACCGTCGGAGGGCGGAGTTGAGCCGCGCCGCCGGATCGGACCGCGACCTGGCCCTGGCCGAGCGGCTGGTCCGCTTCGGCCGCGGCTGCGGCGCCGACGAGATCGAGGTCGGGATCGGCGAGAGCGAGGAGTTCTCCGTCGACGTCCGCCGGGGCGAGATCGAAAGCCTCGTGGAAGCCGGCTCGCGCTACGCCGGCGTCCGGGTCATCAAGGACAAGCGGACCGCCTTCGCGTCCTCCTCGGACCTGTCGAGGGAGGCTCTCGAGCGCCTGATCCGGGGAGCCGTCCAGAGGGCCGAGCTGTCCCAGCCCGACCCGTTTTCCGGATTGCCCGAAGCCTCGTCCGAGAGGATCGACCCTGAAGCCCTGGACATCTTCGATCCCGAAGTCCCTCTCCTCGAAGCCCGGGCCAAGATCCGGCTGGCCGAGGAGACCGAGCGGATCGCCCTGGCCGACAAGCGCATCACCAACTCGCACGGGGCCGGCTTCAGCACCCATGTGGCCCGCAGCGTCCTGGCCGGCTCCAACGGATTCTCCGGCGCCTATGCCAAGACCTTCTGCGGCTTGGGCGTCGGCCTCCAGGCCGGCGACACCGACGACCTGGTCGAGGACGACTGGCACTCCAGCCAGGTTCACTTCCGGGACCTGGAGCCGCCGGAAGAGATCGCCCGCCGGGCGGTCGAGCGGACGGTCCGCCAGCTCCACCCGCGCCGGCTCTCCACCCGCCGCGTCCCGGTCGTCTTCGAGCCGCCCATGACGGGCAGCCTGCTGGGCTTTCTCTTCGGCTGCGTCTCGGGCCCGGCCGTCTATCAGAGGACGACCTTCCTGGCCGACAAGCTGGGGCAGCGGATCGGACGGCCCGGCTTGACGATCATCGACGACGGCCTGATGCCCCGCCGGATCGGGACCGGCCCTTTCGACTCCGAGGGCGTCCCCTCCCGCAGGACGGTGGTCGTCGAGGACGGCGTCCTGAAGAACTTTCTCTGCAATGCCTACGCTTCGCGCAAGCTGGGGCTGCCGATGACCGGCAACGCCGACGGAGGCGGGGTCGGACCCAATAATTTCTACCTCCAGCCCGGGCCGCACAGTCCGGACGACATCGTGCGCTCCTGCGACCGGGCCCTTCTGCTCGTCCGAACCCTCGGTCACGGCCTCAATCAAGTCACCGGCGACATCTCCCGCGGCGCCTTCGGGCTGTGGATCGAGAACGGCGAGATCGTCCACCCCGTCTCGGGCATCACCATCGCCGGGAACCTGGGCCAGATTCTCGAGAGCGTCGAGATGATCGGCAGCGACCTGGAGTTCCGCGGCTCCATTAGCGGCCCGACCCTTAAAGTCGCCGAGATGATGGTCTCCGGCGACTGAGCCGGGATCAGAACGCGTTGAAGTGGCAGACGTCCCGGTGGGCCCGCTTGGGCACGTGGAACGAGCCGTCGGGGCCCTTCCAGTAGCGGACCGAGTCCTTCATCTCCTCGACCGTGGACGTTTCGGCCGGGTAGCCCAGCGCCAGCACGGAGTCGATCCGGTAGTGCGCCGGCACACCCAGGGCGGCCTGGACCTTGTCCCGGTCGATGGAGATCAGCCAGCAGCTGCCGATCCCTTCCGACCAGGCCGAAACGGCCATCGCTTCCACCGCCGCGCCCACGTCGTACTCGTACATCTTCTCCCGGATCCGGGAGTTGACCAGGACGATGATGTAGGCTTGCGGCTCCTGGCCCGGCTTGGGGTCGCCGTTGGGATGGATATAGGCGGCCCACTTCAAAGCCGGCAGGATCCGGTCCCTGACCTCGGGCTCGTCGACGACGACGAACTCGAGCGGCTGCAGGTTGGCGGCCGAGGGGGCCAGGCGGCCGGCATCGACGAAGCGGCGCAGGGCGTCGCGCCCGACCGGACGGGCTTGGTACTGGCGGATCGTCCGGCGGGAGATGACGGCCTCGTGGAGGCTCGGAAGAACGGGCTGGGGACGAGGGCTCGGACGGGTCATGGTCTCCTCCCTGGGAGGCCATTCTACCATGTCACGTCCCCGTCCTCCGAGCCCGGGGAGCCTTGAGCCCGAAGAGGGCCGTGGACAGGACGAGCAGGACTCCGGCCACTATGTACATGCCGCGGTATCCGGCCTTGTCCGAGACCCAGCCGAACAGCGGCGAGCCCAGCCCCATGCCGGTATCGAAGAGCGCCAGGTAGAGGCTCAGGCCGAAGCCCTTGTGGGCCAGGCCGACGATGTCGATGATGTAAGTCGAGAGGGCCGGGAAGATGACGCCCTGGCCGAACCCGGCCAGAAAGGCGTTGAACAGGAAGAGGGACGTCGATCGGGCCTGGGAGATCAGGAACAGGTTGACGCCGATCAGCAGGGCGGCCGGGATGATGACCTTCTTGCGCCCGTAGCGGTCCGAGAGCTCGCCGGCGAAGACCCGGGTCCCGATCGCCGCCACCGAGAAGACGGCGAAGAAGGGCCCGACCCGGCCCAAGCCCTCGGCGTTGGCGAAGAGGGCGATGAAGTTGACGATGGCGCCGCGGATGGCGCCGTGGAAGACGGGCATGGCCGCGGCGACGAGCAGGGCCCCCCAGGCGTATCCGCGGAGGGGATCGGCCGTCATCTTCTGCGTGTCGCGGGCCGCCGGCTCGAGGGTCCGGGTCAGCAGGAGACAGCCCAGGGCCAAGGCCAGAAAGAGGAAGCTGGCGTTGTAGACCGCGCCGAAGCCGAAGCGGCGGATCAGCTCCTCGGCCAGGGCCGGCCCGGCCGCGCTGGCGATGATGCCGGCCACCCCGATGACGCCGATCGAGCGGGCCAGCCGGTCGACGGGAGCCAGGTCGGAGCAGACCGCCATGCTGGCGGTCATGCTCACGCCCCAGGCCAGTCCGCTCAGGGCCCGCAGCAAAAGGGGCAGCCAGCCCGCGTCCCGGACGAGATGGAAGCCGGGGATGACGGCCATGAAGAAGACCAGGCCGAGGATGGAGATCGTCCGGCCGCCGCGGCGGTCGATGAGGCGGCCGAAGAAGGGCCTCACCCCGATGGCCACGATGCTGTGGAGGCCCATGATCAAGCCGACCCGGGCCTTGGACGCGCCGAAGGCCTCCAGGCGCAGGGGAAAGACGTAGAAGAGGGCCACGCTGAGGAAGAGGAAGAAGTAACCCAGAAGGGCCAGCAGGAAGTCGCGCGTCCAGAGCTTGGAGACGCCGTTCATCGTCGAGCTTGTCGTCACTGTCCTATCCGCCGCGCGGAAGCCGCCGGGCCGACCCTCCCGCTTCCGCTCCGGGGGGTTAGGGCTGGCTGTTTTCGGGGTTAGGGGAAATCAAGCAAAAGGGGGATTATGAAGAAGGTGAGATTCGCACAGCCAGCGAAGCGAAGCTCTTTGATCGGTATTATAGGGAATCCGGCGCGGAGATGCAAACGGAAAAAAGGCTCTTAGCCCCATTCCGGGAACGGCGTCCTGCCGTGCCGGCCCGGGTCAGGAGAGCGATGCGGTCAGGGCGGCCGCCCGGGCGGTCAGCTCTTCCCAGCGGCCCTGGGCGATGAGAGCCTTGTCCAGGAGGGCGGTGCCCAAGCCGACGCAGCAGGCGCCCGCGTCGAGGAAGGACCGGGCGTTGGCCGGCGTGACGCCGCCGGTGGGCATGAGCCGCAGATCCGGAAACGGGCCGCGGAGATCCTTCAGGTAGGACGGCCCCAGCGAAGTGGCCGGGAAGACCTTGACAATGTCGGCCCCCTCGCCCCAAGCCCGCCAGATCTCGGCCGGGGTGAAGGCGCCCGGAGCGACGAGCACGCCGCAGCGGCGGCATTCCCGGATCATCCCGGGATCAGCGACGGGCGAGACCACGAAATCAGCCCCGGCCTCGATCACGGCGACCGCGGACTCGGCGTCCAGGACGGTCCCGGCGCCCAGAAGGACGCCCGGCAGACCGCGGGCGGCCAGGTCGCGGATGATCTCCACCGCGCCCGGAACGGTCATGGTGATCTCGACGGCCCGGACTCCCCCGGCGGCCACCGCATCCACGGCGCGGCGCAGCTTCTCCGGATCGGTCATGCGGACCACCGCGACGACCTTGTGCTCGAGGAGAAAGGCCAGGGCTTCGTCTCGGGTCATGGCCCGCTCCTATCTCCGGATCCGTCCCGACGCGTCCCCGGAGACGAGGGCCAAAGCCTCCCTCTCAGAGACCAGGTTGAAGTCGCCGGGGATGGTGTGCTTCAGGCACGAAGCGGCCACGGCGAAGGCCAAGGCCTTGGCTTCGTCGCCGAAGGCCAGCAGGCCATGGATCAGGCCGGCGGCAAAGGCGTCGCCGGCCCCGATCCGGTCGACGATGCCCTCGATCTCGTAGGCAGGGCCCCGCAGGAATCCGCCCCGCCCGCGCAGAACGGCCGACCAGCCGTTGCGGTCCGCGCTCCGGCTCGCCCGCAGCGTGATCGCGACGCGGGACAGGCTGGGGAATGCGGCCAGGACGGCGGCCGTCAGGCTTTCCGCCGAGGCCGCGTCGACGCCTCCGTCCGGGCCCGCCGAGGGCCCGATCCCGAGGGCTTTGTGGCAGTCCTCCTCGTTGGCCAGCAGGAGGTCGGCCAAGCCGGCCAGGCCGGGCATGACTTCGCCCGCCGCGGCGCCGTAGCGCCACAGCTTGGCCCTGAAGTTGAGGTCCAGGGAGACGGTCAGGCCCGCCGCCCGGGCCGCGGCCATGCCTTCCCGGGTCAGCTCGGCGGCGCTCCGGCTGAGGGCCGGCGTGATCCCCGTGACGTGGAACCACGCCGCGCCGTCGAAAGCCCGGGCCCAATCGATGTCGCCCGGACCGGCCTCGGCGATCGCCGAGCCGTCCCGATCGTAGAGGACCTGGGAAGGACGGGGACCGGCCCCCGGCTCGGCGAAGTAGAGCCCCATCCGGCGGCCGCCCCGGACGATCCCGTCCGTCGCCACGCCGTGGCGGCGCAGCTCGGCCAGCCCGGCCTCGGCAACGGGATTGTCCGGCAGGATGGTCAGGAAGGCGGTCGGATGCCCCAGATGGGCCAGCGACACCGCCACGTTGGCCTCCCCGCCGCCGAACGTCGCCCGCAGCTTCTCCGACTGAAGCAGCCGCTCCCGGCCCGGGGGCGAGAGGCGCAGCATCAGCTCGCCGAACGTCACAATGCGTTGCGTCATGGTCGTCTCCCCTAGCCGCTGACCGTCTTCCAGCCGCGCCGGTTGAGATCAAAGACGATGATCCCGCCGAAGACAAGCCCGGCCCCGACGAAGGCCAAGCCGCCCGGCCAGGCGCCGAAGAGGATCTTGCCGGCGCCGAAGAGAAAGGCGTAGATCATGCCTACGCCGCAGAGCCAATCGACCAGGTTGAAGATCCCGTCCCGGCCGGGGCGGACGTCGACCGCCTCCCGGGCCACGGGACCCCACAGGGCCGGGCTCGGGCGGACGCGCCGGTAGAAGGCCAGCAGGACGTCCCGCGGCTCCGGCTTGGTCAGGAGGGTCACGGTCAGCCAGACGGCGGTCGTGACGCCGGCCGTGACCAGAACGGTCCAGGCGAAGGCGAGGGGCTCGCTCTCCTTCCAGCCGAGGCCGAGCCGCAAAGTGACCGAGGTGGCCAAAGCGGCCAGCATGGCCGCGATCTCGCTCCAGGCGTTGATGCGCCACCAGAACCAGCGCAGCAGATAGACCATCCCCGTCCCCGCCCCGATCGCGATCATGAGCTTCCAGGCGTCGGCGATGGAATCCATGAGGAAGGTCACCCCGGCCGACAGGATCATGAGCGCCATGGTCACGGCCTGGGAGGCGCGGACATAATGCCTCTCGCTGCGGCCGCGGGCCAGGAAGCGGCGGTAGAGGTCGTTGATCAGGTAGCTGGCGCCCCAGTTGAGCTCCGTCCCGATGGTCGACATGTAGGCCGCGGCCAGGGCGGCCAGCATCAGCCCGCGGAGCGAGGCCGGCAGGTCGGTCATCAGGACGCGGACGTAGCCCGACTCGGGATCGGCCGCGAAGGCCGGGTCGCCCTGGAATCGGACCACGGCGACCAGGGCCACCAGGATCCAGGGCCAAGGCCGCAGGGCGTAGTGGGTCAGGTTGAACCACAGGGTCGCCAGCAGGCCGTTCTTCTCGTCCTTGGCGCAGAGGATGCGCTGGGCGATGAAGCCGCCGCCGCCCGGCTCCGCGCCGGGATACCAGGAAGCCCACCAGTTGACCGCCACGTAGACGAAGAAGGTCAAAAAGGGCATCCAGGCCGAATGGAGATCCGGAGCGAAGGACAGCAGCGAGCCGCCCCCGGGGCCGGCCGCCTCGACGGCCTTGATCCCGGCCGCGAGCCCCCGCATGCCCCCGACGGACCGGACGGCGAAGACGGCCAGGACGATGGCCATGCCCATCTTCAGGACGAACTGGAAGAGGTCGGTGACCAGAACGCCCCACAGCCCGGCCAGAGCCGAGATCGAGGCGGTCAGGGCCATCAGGCCGACGGCGACGAGGAGGGCTTGCAGCTTGGTCAGGCCGAGAGACAGCATCAGGATCTTGACCATGGCCAGATTGACCCAGCCCATGATGATCAGGTTGATGGGCAAGCCGAGGTAGAAGGCCCGGAAGCCGCGCAGGAAACGGGCCGGCGATCCGCTGTAGCGGATCTCGGCGAACTCGACGTCGGTCAGGATTCCGGCCCGCCGCCAGAGCCGGGCGTAGAAGAAGACCGTCAGCATGCCCGAGGCGGCCATGCTCCACCAGATCCAGTTGCCGGCGATGCCGTTGCGGGCCACCAGGCCGGTGACGGCCAGCGGCGTGTCGGCGGCGAACGTGGTGGCGACCATGGACGTTCCGGCCAGCCACCAGGAAACGTCGCGCCCCGAGACGAAATAGTCGTTGACGCTGCGGACGGCGCGGCGGCGATAATAGAGGCCCAGGGCCAGGTTGACGGCGAAGTAGGCGGCGATGACGGCGATGTCGACGGGCGTCAGGCGCATCCCGATCGTTCCTCGCCTTGCTTTTTACTACACCTTGTCATAAAAAAGAAGCGCTCTCGCTCTCCGCCCCATCCAGGAGGTCCCATGCGCAAAGCCCCGCTCCTTCTCGTCCTGATGGCCTTGGCTTCTGGACTGGCCGCGGCGGCCGAATTCGGCTATCCCGCCGCCGGCGAGCCCTGGTATTTCATCAAGGTCCGCTTCGAGACGGCCCCGGCCGTCCTCGGCTCGGGGGCCTGGACTCTGACCGGCGCCTCCGTCGACGGCCGCCGGGTCCGTGACTTCTCCCTCTGGCAGGACGGCAAGGAGCTGGCGGGAGACGCGGTCGAGGCCGGCAAGCCCTTCGAGCTCAAGCTGCGCTGGAGCTGGGAGTCCCGCCGGGCCTATGAGATCAAGGCCGACTTCGACGGCGGGAAGGGGCGCGGCGTCAAGACGCTGACCGCGCGCGAGAAGGCTCCGGCCGGGAAAGGCTACTGGAATCCCGCCTGGAAGAATTATCTCTCTCTGATGGTCTCGGAGGACGACGGCGTCGAGAGGACCAAGATGCCCGTCCATGCCACCTTCGGCGTCCTGACCTCCTACCTCCGGTCGCCCGACGAGATCCGACTGGTCCGGGCCGAGAGGGCCGGACCCGATGTGTCCTATACCGAGATTCCCTGCCAGGTCTACGACGTCCGGACCTGGAACGATCCCAAGATCACGGCCCAAGTGGACAAGGACGAGAAGACCAGCCGGTCGATCGTCCGCTACCACCCGACGACCTCGTTCAGCCTGGCCTTCCTGGCCGACCTCAAGCCCCGCCAGAAGGCCACCTACCTCGTCTTCTTCAACAACCCGGCCGCCAAGCGCCCGGTCTACAAGTCGGACCTCAAGCTGACCGGCCAGGGCCTGGGCAAGACCGTCGAGAACGCCTTCTATAAGGTCGTCCTCCACCCCAAGAGCGGCACCATCTACGAGATCGTGGAGAAGTCCAAGAACGTCAAGCTGGAGCACAAGCTGGAGACTAACGGCTCGGTCCACTGGAATCCCGACGTCTACTCGCCGCCGCACGCCTGGTACCACGTCTCGGACTGGGACAAGCCGGCCTTCAAGGAGGACGTCGGCCCGGTCTTCTACGCCCTCCGCCGCGAGGCCCCGCTGCCGATGCCCAAGGGCATCCATGTGGCCATCACCTACTACTTCTACGCCGGCGTCCCCTACATCCTGGCCGAGTCGGCCATGACCATCGAGAACGACATGTTCGTGGAGTCCCTGCGCAACGCCGAGATCGTCTTTAACAAGGCGGTCTTCAACCGGGCCGCCTGGCGGGGCGTGGACGGCAAGCTCCAGACCCTGGACTTCGCCTCCTCCCGCCTCCACCCCAAGCACGCCGCCAAGCTCCGCCCCGACACGCCCTGGGTGGCGTTCTACAGCGACGCCCGAGGCCTCGGCTTCGCCAGCCTCTTCCTGGACATGGCCCTGCCCAACCTGCACGGCGGCTCGGCCTCCCAGCAGCAGCCTTACATCTACCTCCAGAACGGGCCCTGGTACTACATGTCCCGCGGCTTCGTCTATTCCTTCGGCTCCAACAACCAGACCCGGATGCTGCCGGTCAAGGCGGGCAGCCTGTACTACGACCGGAACGCCTGGCTGCCCTTCGCCTTCCAGAAGGAGCAGGGCTTCGCCGGCCGGCTGGACGCGCTCTACGCCATGCTCAAGAAGCCCCTGGGGCTGTCCGAGGACGCCGAAACCTACCCCGAGAGCCCGGACGGCTGGATCACGCCCATCCTGACCGAGCCTTTCGAGGAGGGGGTCAAGGGGGCCATCGGCGGGGGAAGGAAGAAATGAGCCTCCGGCTGGCGGATGAGATCGTCGCCCGGCAGGCGCCGCTCATCGACCGGGCGCGGGGCGTCACGTCCTCCGAGTTCCGCGATCGCTGGGCCAGGGCTCAGAAGGCCATGGCCGCCAAGGGCTACGACCTCCTCTACGCCGCGGGCTCCGAGCTCGACCGCTCCGATGCCGCCTGGCTGGCCGGCATCTACGACCCGATCATCGAGCGATACGGCGTCCTGGTCCCCCGCTCGGGCCGACCGCTGGCCCTGGCCGGATCCGAAGGCGGCCATGTCATCGAGGACTGCGTCCGGGCGTCCAAGGTCAAGGTGGCCCTCCTGCGCGAGCTCCAGATCTCCGATGAGGACTACCGCTTCGCCCGCTTCGGGACGCTCGACGAGGCCATCGCCTCGCTCGTCCCCGCCGGGCCGGGCCGTCCCCTCCGTCTGGCCATCGCCTCGGAGAGCCAGGCCGTCCCCCACGACCACGTCCTGATGCTGCAGGGCCGGCTGGGGGCCAACAACGTCGTCTTCGATCCCGGACTCCTGCAGCGTCTGAAGTACGAGAAGTCCGAGCGCGAGATCGAGCTCATCGGCGCGGCCGCCCGGATCGCCGACGCGGCCCTGCTGGGCATGCTGGCCGCGGTCCGGCCGGGGGCCCGGGAGCTCGACGTCGCCGCCGTGGGCGACTACATCATGAAGCGGCTGGGAGCGGGCCGGACCGGCTTTCCGACCATCGTCTCCTCCGGCCCGCGGGGGCGCAGCGTCATCGGCCCGGCCACCAACCGGGTCATCCGCCGCGGCGAGATGGTCTCGCTGGGCGTCAGCCCCTCCTTCCTGGGCTATCACGGGGTCGTGCGCCGCACGGTCAAGGCCGGCGCCGAGAGGACCTTCGCCGAGGACCAGTTCCTGGCGGCGCTGCGCGGCCTCTACCACGCGGTCTGGGCGTCCACCGTTCGGGCCGCGTCCCTCGGCCTCCCCTCCCGCTCCATCGACGAAGCCGGGAAGGCCTATCTGGCGGGCGCGGCGCTCAAGGACCTGCGCGGCCGCCTGCGCACGCCCCGCGAGCCCTACACCTTCATCCACAACACCGGCTGCTCCGAATGCCAGGAGGGATTCGGGGCGGTGACGCCCTACAGTGACGAGCCGCTCGGCCGCCGCGCGGCTCTCATGATCGACGTCGCCTTCCTGGGCTTCGACGATCGCCGCCGGCTCGTCTTTCCCGTCGAGTATGCCGTCATCGAGGACGGATTCTGGAAGTCCGGCCGCCGCGTCGGCGTCTTCAATCGGATGCCGCTCGACGTCCAGCCCTGGGCCGGCGGAGACCGGGCCGAGATCCCCGCCGAAGCCGTCCATCCCTATCACCGGCCTTGGCCCGGACCCGTTTCGGGGGCGGGCGCTTCGCAGCGGACGCGTCGGAGATAAGGGAATGAGTCCCACTTCAGAGGTTTTTGGCCAAATTCCGGGAAGGCCAAGCGGTTCGGGAGATCGGCCAACGGCGGAAAAGCGCCGGTTGAGCCCGTGTCGTCCGTCCCTTGGTGGAGTGCGACCGACAAGATCAAGCCAGCATTCCGCGATCCGATCAGGACTCGGATGCAGGCTCAACCAAGCAGCCGGGACGATGTCCCGAACCGCTCTTCCCGGAATCGGGCGCAGGGCTTTTTGAAAAGGAGAGGTCGCGATGAGAAAATCCTTTTTCGTCCTGGCCCTGATCATGCTCGCCGCCGGGCCGGCGATGCCGGCGCTCGGAAACTCGCGCCCGGCCCCTATCCCGCTGGCCTTCCAAGCCCCGACCCCGGCCGAGCCTTTCTATTTCATCAAAGCCGTCTTCGAGGTCAAGAGCCCGGTCTTCCGCGTCTTCGACGTCGACATCCCCGAGGGAAATCCCTGGCCGGATGTCCAGGTCCTGCAAGGCGGCAAGCCGGTGGACACGTCCAAGATCCTCGCCCCGGGCGCCTATGAGGTCCGGCTGCGCTATGCTTGGCGGCCCAAGACCCGCTACCGGGTCTTCCTCCATGTCGCCGAGGATCCCGCCGAGGGGCCCAAGCTTCTGCCCCTGGAAGGCACGTCCCCCGCGGCCGGAGGCGTCCCTCTCTCGGCCAAGGAAGGATACGCCCAGGCTTTCTCCGTCCGCGAGACGGCCGGGATCGCCCGCCGCGGCGAGATCGTCTACCTGACCGTGACGGCGCCCCTGGGCCGGCTCCCCGTCGAGGAGATCGCGGTCTTTGACGGGGATCGCCGCCTGCCCGGCCAGATCATCGACAGCCGGGATTCCACGCCGACCGATTCCCAAGCGAAGACTCATCCCCGCACTCGGACCGTCGTGCTGGCGGTGCCCGTCGACGCCGCCGCCCGGGAAGAGAAGCTCCTGCGGGTCTTCGCGGCCGATCCCGGCCCTCTTCTTCAGCCGGCGTTCGAAATCGCGGGCGAAGGCTTGGGCAAGACCGTCACGGGAGAGAAGCTGGCCCTGGCCTTCAGCCCCCAGAGCGGCCAGATCCTGACCATCGAGGACCGGGAGACCGGGATCAAGCTCTCGAACAAGGCCGGCGTCATCCACTGGAATCCCGACGTCTTCACGCCGGGCATCGCCTGGGACCATTCCTTCGACTGGAAGCCGCCCCAGTCCGCCGCCGAGATCGAGGGCCCCCTGGTCTATCTCAACGCCCGCAAGGGCCCGATGCCCCGCATCCGGGACGTCTTCCTGGAGGTCAAGTACACCCTGGAGAAGGGCGCGTCCCACTTCATCGCCGAGACGAGAACCCGGGTCGACAAGGACCTCGGCGTCGTGGCCCTGCGCAACGACGAGATGGTCCTCTCCAAGGAGCTCTTCGACACGATCGTCTACAAGCTTCCGGACGGGACCGTCGTCCGTGAGCCGCTGAAGGAGATGCCGGGAAGGCCCCACGGCCTGGCCCACATCGCGCCCGCGGAACCGGAATGGGTCGGCCTGGTCCACAGCGGGAAAGGCTACGGCTTCTTCAGCCTGCGCCTGGAGGCCTCCGCCAGCAACCTCGACGTGGGCGGCGTCATGCCCCTCAAGGCCGGGACCTACTTCTACGCTCCCTCCGACGCCGACTACGTCTATTGGGTCCGCCCCTGGCTCTACACTTGGGGCGAGTTCGCCACCAGCACGACCCTGACGGCCCTGCCGGCCGGAAGCCTGTTCTACGAGAAGAACGCCTACCGCATCGCCCGCTGGGAGCCGGGAACCCCGGCCGAGCTCGACGCCTTGCGGAAGCGACTCCTGGCGCCGCTGAGAGTCCTGTGATGGAGTTCATCGACTTCGCCGCCGGCCGCCGCGGCCGGGACTTGAGCCTCCTCTTTCCCGGCTGGCAAGAGGGCGAGAACGTCGCCTTCCTCTCCCCGCACGATGACGACGTCGCCTTGGGCGCCGGCTATCTCCTGCGGGCCGTTGCGGAGCGCGGCGGCATCCCCCATGTCTGGGTCTTCTGCCGCGGCGACGCCGGCTATTCGACGGTCGGGGCCAAAGCCGGCATCGTCGAGGTTCGCCGCGCCGAGACGCGGCGGGCCTATCAACTTCTCGGCGTTCCCGGAGAGAACATCGCTTCCTTCGACGTTCCCGACTTCGCTCTCCTGGCGACCCTGGTCCGCGAGCCGGGCCCTCTGGGATCGAGCCTCTTCGACCGCCTGGTCGCCCGCCTGCGGCTCCACCGCATCAGCCGCATCGTCTTCAGCAGCGGGAACTTCGAGCACGCCGACCATACGGCCGTCTTCCTCCACGCTATCACCACGGCGCCGCAAGCCGGCGATCCCATCCTGGCCGATCTCGGCGAGCCCTTCGCCGCCAAGACGTGGCTGGCCTACTCGGTCTGGTCCGACTTCGAGCCGCCGGACGATCCGTCTCGGCCGGCCGCCGACAAAGGCATCTTGGCCGACGAAGCGACCGAGTCCCGGGTCCGCGAGAGCCTGGCCGCCTTCGCCTCGCAAAGCCTGATCATGAGCGGGACGGTCTCCGCTCGGCGCAATGACCGCAAGGTCGACGGCGGCCGCCTGGAGCTCTTCCGGGCTTACGACGTCCGCAAGCCCATCGACTTCTCGGCCTACCGGCGCCAGCTGGCCGCCATGGGCGGACAAGGACGGAAGCCATGATCGTCATCGGCGTCGACAGCGGCACGCAGAGCACCAAGGTCCTGGTCGTCGAGGGGGGAAGCGGGAAGGTCCTGGGCCGCGGCCAGAGTGCTCACGCCATGATCGGAGGCCTCCCGCCGGGCCATAGCGAGCAGGACCCGGCAACCTGGGTGGCGGCCCTGCGCGAGGCCCTGGCTGCCGCGCTGCGCGAAGCGTCGATCGATCCGGCCCGGGTCGCCGCCATCGGCGTCTCCGGTCAGCAGCACGGCTTCGTCCCCCTGGGCCGGGACGGTGTCCCGCTTCGGCCGGCCAAGCTGTGGAACGACACCTCGACCGTGGCCGAGGCCGAGGAGATCGTCGCCGCCCTGGGCGGGCCGGCCGCTTTCCGCGACAAGCTCGGCCTGAGCCTGGCCGTGGGCTTCACGGCGTCCAAGATCCTCTGGCTCAAGCGCCGCGAGCCCGATCGCTTCGCCCGCCTGGCCACCGTCCTCCTGCCCCACAACTACCTCAACTTCGTCATGACCGGAGAGGCGCGGATGGAGTACGGGGACGCCTCGGGCACCGGCCTGATGGACATCCGCCTCCGGCGCTGGCATGAAGAGGCCGTCGCCGCCGTCGACGCCTCCCTGGCCGGCATGCTTCCGGCCCTGGATCACCCGTCCGCGCCGGCCGGCCGGATGAAGCCCGATTTCGCCGCCGGCTTCGGCTTCAAGGACGTTCTCGTCGCCTCGGGCGGCGGCGACAACATGATGGGCGCCATCGGGACGGGCAACGTCGCGCCGGGCGTCTGCACCCTCAGCCTGGGCACGTCCGGCACGATCTACTCCTACTTCGATCATCCCTTCGAGGACCCGCAGGGAGAGATCGCCGCCTTCTGCGACAGCACCGGCGGCTGGCTGCCCCTGCTCTGCACCATGAACGTGACCAACGCCACCGAGCTGTGGAAGGGCCTGCTGGCCATCGACAGCGAGGCCCGCGATGTCCTGGCCGCCCGGGCCCCGGCCGGAGCGGACGGCCTCCTGTTCCTGCCGTTCATCGACGGCGAGCGGGTGCCGCCCCTGCCCGAATCGTCGGGCGTCTTCTTCGGCCTCAATCGGGCCAGCTTTCGGGCCGAGTCCATGACCCGGGCGGTCATGGAAGGCGCCCTCCTCAACCTGGGCTACGGATTCGGCCGGCTGCGCGAGCTGGGCTTGCAGCCTTCGGAGATCCGGGCCACGGGAGGCGGCGCCAAGAGCGCCTTCTGGCGCGGCCTGGCCGCCGACATCCTGGGCGCGCCCGTGGTCACCCTGGCCGAGCCGGAGGCCGCCGCCCTGGGCGCCGCCTTGCAGGCCTTGTGGTGCTGGAAGAGCGCGCGGGGCGAGAAGGCCTCTCTCGCCGAGCTGGCCGCCTCCTGGATCCGTTTGGAGGAGTCGCGGGCCGAGCCGGACGCGTCCCGGACTCGCCTCTACTCCGAGGTCCAGGACCGGTACAACGCGCTCTGGAAGACCCTGGCGCCCCGCTTCGTCGAAGGGCGATGAGACGTCGGCTCCCGGCCCGCGCCGCCTAGCGGCCGAGCTCGATCCCGGCCTGGTACATGGCCACCACGTTTTCGACCGGCGTCAGGGCCTGGATGTTGTGGCAGGGAGCGAGGATGTAGCCGCCGCCCCGGCCCAGGACGGCGATGTTCTCGGCCACCTCCCGGCGGACATCCTCGACGGTGCCGAAGGGCAGGGTCCACTGGTTGTCCACGCCGCCGTGGAAGATGACTTTGTCCCCGAAGTCCCGCTTCAGCCCTTCCCGCTCCATCCCGGGGCAGCGCCACTGGATGGGATTGAGCAGGTCGATGCCCAGGCCGATGAGGTCGGGCAGGATGCGCCGGCAATTGCCGTCGTCGTGGTGGAAGGCGATGGCCCCGGCCTGGTGGGCCAGGTCGATCATCCGCTTCATCCCCGGCAGCAGGAACTCGCGGATATGGCGGACCGAGATCATCAGGTCGGTCTGGCCGCCCAGGTCCTCCGCGATGTAGCAGAAGGTGACCCGGCCGGGGATTCTCTCCAGGATGCGGCGGGTGTTCTCGTACTCCAGGTCGAACAGGCGGCCCAGGGCGTAGCGGACGATCTCGGGATTCTCGACCAGATCGATGAGGGCCTGCTCCTGGCCGCGGAGGTTCTTGTAGGTCAGGAAAGGCTCCGAGCCGCCGCCCCGAACGGGGTGGTCCTCTCCCCCGACGAGCTGGTCGGCGATGGTCCCATAGTCCCACCAGTCGGGATCGGGCCAGCGGAAGCCGCGCTCGATAGCCTCGACCGAGTCGAAGCCGGCCAGGGGGTGGGTGACGCACTCGTCGTAGAGGCCCGTCCCGTAGTCCGCGTCGGCGTAGCCGCAGCCGAAGACATCGGTCCGTGGCGGCAAAGCCGGACCGCCGTAGACGGGCTTGGGCGCCACCACGAAGTCGACGCCCAGCCTGCGGAGCGCCTCGGCCTTGGTGGCGCATCCGAGCCCGGCCGCCAGCTTGGCGTCGAACTCGGGCGTGGACCAGTAGTCCATCGGGATGCGGTCGGGCTTCTCCCGCCGCAGGACCGCCTGCCAACGCTCGAGCGGAGTCATCGCGTCGCGGCCCACGGGGCTCTCTTCCCCCGGCTCAGTGCCGGTGGAGGTCCTTGTGCATGATCCGGCGGGTCTCGTGAAGGCGGTCGTCGGCCGGCAGATCGGACAGCCGGACGTTCATGTCCTCGTCCTTCTCCTTCTGCAGCAGCCGGATGACGTAGTCGATGACGGCCGGCGGGAAGACGCCGTCCCGCTCATAGAGCTCCCTCTTCTGGTTCAGGAGGCGGGCCGACTCGACGCAGCTGGCGGGGAGCTTCGGCAGGCGCTGGACCAGCTCCGGATCGGTGTGGATGTTGCCTTTGACGTAGAGGCGCTCGGCCAGCTCCAGGGGGCCGCCATCGCCGAAGAGAGTCCGGTTGTCCTGAAAGGCCCAGTCAGCGGCCATGACCAAGCCGGCCAGCAGGAGGTGGGTGATGGCGCTGCCGTCGGGAGAGCGAAGCTCGACCGTCTGGCGGCTGCCCGAGGCCGTGTAGGCTTCGGTGTCGCCCGGGTTGACCGCGCGTCCGAGGTGGCGGAGATTGGTCCATCCCAGCGGGACCCGGATCATGGCGCTCCGGTTGAGGTCGCTCCAGCAGACCCGGGTCGGGGCCTCCTGGTTGGGAATGAGCCGGAGGTAGGCCGAGGAGACCGTGTTGCCGAAGGCCGTCAAGCTGTCGGCGTATTCGCAGAGGCCGCCGATCAGGCGCCGGGCCTCCTGGCTCAGCGTCCCGTCGGGACCGGTCATGATCGAGACGCCGTCCCGGGCCAGCTCCATATGGAAGTGGAAGCCGTTGCCGGCCACTCCCTCTTCGAGCTTGGGCGTGAAGGTGGCCACGCAGCCGTGCTGGAAGGCCACGTTGCGGATGATCCAGCGGGCCAGGACGATCGCGTCGCCCATCTCGACGACCGGCCGGGTCTGCAGCTCGATCTCCAGCTGCTCGCCCCGGCGGTCCTTGATCTCGTCCAGGTCGCTGCGGACGCTGTCGATGAAGCCGACCTCGCTGTGGGCGTACTTGACGGCGCCGGTGATCTGGGCGATATGGCGGACCATCTCGTTGAGGATCGGCCCGCTCTTGATGAACGGCAGCGCGCCGTGGTAGCCCTGCTGCTTCTGGCCGGGGTAGATGCCGCCGTTCCTCTCGCTCATGAGGAAGAACTCCAGCTCGCCCATGGCCTTCATCTGCAGCCCGGTCCTGTCGCGGAAGCGGGCCTCGGCCCGGGCCAGGATGTTGTCGGGAGTGAAGGCGGCCAGGCGGCCGTCGCTCGTCAGGTAGCGGCAGACGAAGTCCAGGCTCTTGTCGTCGAAGGGGTTGAGGAAGGCGGTCCGGTAATCCGGCACGACATAGACGTCGGAGACGGCGGCGTCGATCATGCCCTTGAACAGGGACGAGCCGTCGGCCCGCTCGCCCTCGGCCAGGATGGCGTCGGCCTGGGCGGCGTCGGTCACCGGGATCTTCAGCTCCTTGAGCTTGCCGTCCAGAGCGGTGTAGTGGAAGGTGATCCGCTCCAAGCCTTTGGCCCGGATGATCCGCAGGAAGTCGGACCGGGTGAAGCTCGCGGAGGATTTGTCCAAAAGCACGTTCAAGGGGTTGCTGAGAGCGAAGGGCGAGTCGTTACGAGAGTCCATCGTCCGGCTCCTTATATGTCGTTCCCTCCCGCCGGGGGGAAAGACCCCGATTTTAGCGGATTCTCTCGGCCGGATGCAAATCCTCGCGGGGCCCCGCGGGCCGGATTCGTCCCGGCGGACCGGCGGGCTCTAGTACAGGAGGTAGGGCTTCCGCAGGGCCTCGAAGGCCTCCAGGCCGGGCTTCCAGGCCGCCGCTATCTCCGCCGGCGGGACGCCCTTCTCCAGGGCCAGCCGGACCTTGTCCGTGCCCATGATCTTGTCGAAATAGTCGGGGTGGAAGGCGAAATCCTTCGGAGAGAGCCTCCGCACGGTGGCGATCAGGTGGAGCACCGTCTCCAAGGGGCGGTAGGCGGCTCGGTCCAGGACGTGGATCTGGCAGCCGCCGCAGCGCTCGTCCTTGAACTTGGAGAACAGAGGGGTGAATCCCTGCTCGCGGAAGGCGACTCCCGGCAGGCCCAAGGCGTTCAGCTCGGCCGCCAGCCGGTGGCCGTCGACCCAGGGGGCGCCGAAATACTCGAAGGGCTTGTTGGTCCCCCGCCCCTCCGAAAGATTCGTGCCTTCGATGAAGACCTGGCCGGGGTAGACGATCGCCGTCTCCACGGTCGGGATGTTCGGCGACGGCGGCACCCAGGGCAGACCGGTGGCGTCGAAGTCGGACGCGCGGCTCCAGCCTTCCATGGGCACCACGGTCAGGCGGGCCTTCCGCTCGATGAACCGATCGTTGAAGAGCCGGGCCAGCTCGCCCAAGGTCATCCCGTGGCGGAGGGGATACGCATAGAGGCCGACAAAGGAGCTGAACTTGGGATACTCCAGGATCGGGCCGTCCATCCGCAGGCCGCCGATCGGATTGGGCCGGTCGAGGACGATCAGCTCGAGGCCGCTCTCGGCGCAGGCCTGCAAGGCGTAGGCCAGGGTGGCCTGGTAGGTATAGACCCGGGTCCCGACGTCCTGGATGTCGAAGAGCAGGGCATCGAGGCCCCTGGTCGTGGACGGCTCGAGCTTCTTGTCCGCGTGGCTCGTGTCGAAGGAGCGCATGGTAGCGTCGATGTCGGTCAGCATCCCGGCCGGCGGCTTCATGGTCGGCCCATAGAGGCTGAAGACCGGGAGCCCGGAGGCCGCATCCGTATAGAAGGGCACGTACTCGCCCGCCTGGGCGTCGCCGCGCACGCCGTGCTCGGGCCCGTAAAGGGCGATAAGCCGGACGCCCTCCGCCTCCCGGAGCCGGTCGATCGAGCTGCGCAGGCGCGCGTCGACGCCGGAGGGGTTGGTGATCAGGCCGATCCTCTTCCCGCGCAGGAGGTCGAGTCGCTTCTCCAGCAGGACTTCGAGCCCGGTCTTGACGGCCGGCGCCGGGGAGACGACGGCGCTTCCGTCGGTCGCGGATACGAGGCGATGCTCGTCCCTGAAGCAGGCGGTCGAGAACCCGGCCAGAAGAAGGGCCCCGGCGGCTAATGCCAGCCTGCGGGCCGGAGATCCGTGCAGCTTCATGGCCAACTCCTTGCTGGAGATACGGCGGTCTAGAGCTTGATGAAGATCTTGTGGCGGTAGAGGGGCCAGAGGAGAAGGATCCATAGCCCCAGCAGAAGCAGCGGGTAGAGCAGGGAGCCGAGATAGGGCCCGGCCAGGGGCGACAGGGCATGCTCATAGAGCCAGGCGATCGGCGTCACTGTGCGGCCCGCGTCGGCGATCTTGATCAGCAGGATCGTCTTGACCATGAGGGCCGAGCCGGCGAAGACGAGGATGGCGTTGGTGCCCAGGACCCGGAAAGGCCAGGCCCAGCCGGTCCAGCGGGGCCCCTCCAGGAGGGAGAACATCAGGCTGAAGAGGATGAGGGCTGCCCCGGCCGTGAAGATGACGTAGGAGCTTGTCCAGAGGGGCTTGTTGATGGGCATCCAGCGATCGAGCAGGAGTCCGGCCGCGGTCAGGAGGACGCCCGCCAGGAGCATCATCCGGGACTTGCGGCTGTTGGTCCGGCGCGTCCGGAGCCAGTCGCCGGCCAGCGAGCCCAGGAGCAGAGTGACCAGGGCCGGCAGCGTGCTGAGCAGGCCCTCCGGATCGAAGTGGGGCTTATAGAGGTGGCCCGGGAGCAGGAGAGTGTCGATATAGCCGACCAGGTTCCCCTTCTCCTCCAGGACGCCCGCCCCCGCGCCCGGGACGGGAACGTAAGTCAGCAGGGCCCAATAGAGGATGAGCAGGAGGATGGCCAGGACGGTGCGCGACTTGGGCTTGGCCACGAGATAGATCAGCGCTCCCAGGAGGAAGCAGAGGGCGATCCTCTGCAGGACCCCCGGGATGCGGAGGGTGGCGAAGCGGAAACGGGGGTAGAGATGAAGCAGCAGGCCGACCCCGAAGAGCAGGAGCGACCGGCGCAGGATCTTGGGGATGAGGCCGGCTTTGCGCCCGGCTTCGATCCGGGGGCCCAGGGACAGGGCCATGGACATGCCGACGATGAACAGGAAGAAGGGGAAGATGAGGTCGGTCGGCGTCCAGCCGTGCCAGAGGGCATGGCGGAGGGGCGGGTAGACGAAGCTCCAGGAGCCGGGATTGTTGACCAGGATCATGGCGGCCACGGTCAGGCCGCGAAAGGCGTCCAGCGAGATCAGGCGCTGCGGTGCCATGAGCCGCTTTGAAGGGACGACGGTCAGGCCTGACTGGCGGGGCCGGGGGCGGCCTTCATCAACTCGCGAGCGAACTTCTCCCGCGCCTTGGCGATGGTGTCCTCGAGCTTCTTGGGATTGGTGATCATAGTGTAGAGGGTGGCCCCGTCCATGGCCGCCGTTTGGATCTCGACCTCGCCGTACTTGAGGATGCGGCCGAGGATGGTCTGCCGGTAGGAGATGTTGTTGATCTTCTCCATGGGGCTCTCCTTGCTCTCCAAGGTGAAGATGCCCTCCTCGTCGATGACCCGCAGATTGGTCACGACCCAGATGTCGCGCCGACGGTACCACTCGCGGTAGGCGAAATAGAGGATCGCCAGGGCCAAGATGATGAGGCTGGCCAGGCGGAGCGGCTTGTTGGCCGGGCCGGGCGCGGCCACGAAGAAGGCCAGGACGAAGAAGCCGATGGCCAGGAGGAGGACCAGGAAGGCCTTCCACACGGTCAGCCAGTGGGTCCGGGTGTTGAAGAGGATGGTCTCGTGATCCCGAAGCTTCGTTCTCATGTCGCTCCCTCCCCGCGGTGCGCGGACGATCCGATCGGCGGAATTATATGCGAAAGCGCCGTCCCCGCAAAGGGGCTCCCGAGCGGTCCGCCGGTCGTTGGCTTGCCCCTGGGGTCGGGATCACAGGTACGACCGGGCCCCCAGATACCGGGCCGCGAAGTAGGCCGCGGCCAGATCCTCCGAGCGCACGGTCTTGCCGCGTCCGGGGGCGTGGATGAAGCGCCCGTCGCCGATGTAGACGCCGACATGGGAGGCCGCGCCGCCGCCCCGGGTGGAGAAGAAGACCAGGTCGCCGGGCGCGAGAGAGTCGCGCGCGACGGGCCGGCCGGCCTTCATCTGGCCCTCGATCGAGCGCGGCACGGAGATCCCGTTCAAACGATAGACCGTCATGGCCAGCCCGCTGCAGTCGAAGCCTCTCTCGGCGGTCGTGCCGCCCCAAGCATAGGGGAAGTCGAGGAAGCTGCGGGCCGTCTCGACGAGCCCGGCCCGCAGGGACGACTCGGACGAGCGGGCCGGAGCGGAGGGAGAGGACGACGGCATCGGCCGGCGCAAAACGACGAAGTACTCGTCGATCGACCCGTTCGCCAGGAGGCTACGGGCCGTCTTCTCGGCCGCCGCCCGGCTGACGAAACTTCCGATCTGGACCTTGAAGAAGCCCGATTCGTGGGCGAAGAAGAAGGCGTCCAGCCCCTTGGCCTCCAAAGCCCGGCTCAGCCGGACGGCGTTCTCCTCCGCGGCGAAGACGCCGACCTGGATGGCATAGCCGGCGGCCTCCTCGGCCGAGGCGCGGGAGGACCACGGCGCCGTGGCCGGCTTGCGATGGCAGCCGAGGCCCGGAAAGAGGCAGGCCAAAAGGAGCGCCGCGACGACGGCGGCGGCTTTCGGGAGGCGGCGTCGGACCGGCGGGAGTCGTCCTGGCATAAGGGGAATATCCGACCCAACATAG
This sequence comes from uncultured Eubacteriales bacterium, assembly GCA_964556755.1. Taxonomy (GTDB): domain Bacteria; phylum Acidobacteriota; class Aminicenantia; order Aminicenantales; family UBA4085; genus UBA4085. The sequence continues at coordinate 80,945 of CAZKXI010000004.1, read as the reverse complement.
CATGTCCTCGCGCGTAAGGCCAAGCGAAGGAGGCGCGAAGCCCGGGCCGGAAGGGACGGGATTGGTGCCGGAGGAGGGGATCGAACCCACACGAGCCTTTCGGCCCACGGGATTTTGAGTCCCGCGCGTCTGCCAGTTCCGCCACTCCGGCGCCGGGTGTGTTATAGACGATCCGGGCGGTTTTTTCAACCTTCGCCGGCGCATTGCAATTCCCCGGCCGATCCGGCTAAAATGGCCCGCGGACCGCCATGAACGAAGACATTCGCCGCCTGATCGCTCACGTCGACAAGCTCTCCCACCTGCGCATCGCCGTCTGGGGCGACTTCATCCTGGATGAGTACATCACCGGCTGCACCCGGCGCATCTCGCGGGAAGCGCCCGTCCTCATCCTCTCCTGGCAAAGACAGGAGGTCGCCTTGGGCGGGGCGGGCAACACTCTCCTCAACCTGCTGGCCCTCGGCGTCGAGGCCGTTCCCATCGGGGCGGTCGGCGACGATGAGGCGGGGCGGACGATCGTCTCGATCCTAGGCCGGGCCGGGGCCGACACCCGCTGGCTGCTCCCCGTGAAGGGCTTCCCCACCCCCCTCAAGACGCGCATCCTGGCCGGCGAGGAGAACACCCGCAAGCAGCAGATCCTGCGCATCGATAGGGAGGGGACGGTCCCGGTGACGGCCGCATGGAAAGCCAAGCTCCGGTCCGCCCTGGCCAAGGCCGCCAAGGCCTCCGACGCCCTCATCATCTCCGATTATCACTGCGGCGGCGTGCTGGAAGAGCTCTTCCCGGCCGCCCTGGCCGGCTTCAAGGCCGGAAAGAAGCCCGTGACCCTGGACTCGCGCTATCGGCTGCTCCGCTTTCCCGGGATCACCCTGGCCACGCCCAACGAGCCGGAGGTCGAGGAGGCGCTCAAGACTCCGCTGGCGGCCGGCGAGCCGGCCGTCCGCAGGGCCGGGGCTTCCCTGCTGCGGAGGCTCCGCTCCCCCGCCATGGTCATCACCCGGGGCTCCAAGGGCATGGCCCTCTTCGAGAAGGGACGCCCGGCGTCCTTCCTGCCCGTCTCCGGTCCGACCGATATCGTCGACGTCACCGGCGCGGGCGACACCGTGATCAGCGTCCTGACGGCGGCCCTGGCGGGCGGCGCCTCGTTCGCTGACGCGGCCCGGCTGGCCAACGCGGCGGGCGGAATCGTGGTCATGAAGAAAGGCGCGGCGACGCTGACGCCGATCGAGCTCAAGCAGGCCCTCGTCAGCGAACCTTGAACAAGCTCCTCGATCGATCCCGGCTCAAGACCGCCGCGGCCCGTGAACGCCGGGCCGGGCGGCGCATCGTCCTGGCCAACGGCGGCTTCGACCTTCTCCACGTCGGCCACGTCCGCTACCTCCAGGCCGCGGCCCGCCGGGGAGACGTCCTGGTCGTGGCCCTGAACAGCGACGCGTCCCTGCGCCGCCTCAAGGGCCCCGGCCGGCCCCTCCTGCCCCAAGCGGAGCGGGCGGCCATGATCGCGGGCCTCTCCTGCGTCGACTATGTGGTGATCTTCGACGAGCCGAACGTGGAGTCGATCCTGCGGGCTCTCGAGCCGGACGTCCATGCCAAGGGCTCGGACTACACCCGCCGGACGGTGCCCGAGCGCGACGTCGTCCTGTCCTACGGCGGCCGGATCGCCATCGCCGGCGGCCCCAAGGTCCGCTCGACCTCCGAGGTCATCCCCCGCATCCTGAGGAAGATCGGAGCCGGGGCGGAATCCGGGACGGCCCGATGAGCGAGGGCTTCCTGATCGTCCGGACCAGCTCGCTCGGCGACATCATCCACACCCTGCCGGCGCTGGCGGCCCTGCGCCGAAGGAAGCCCGAAGCCTCGATCCGCTGGGTCGTCGGCCCCCGCGGCCGGGCCATCCTGGACTGGGTCGAGGGGCTGGACGGAGTCGTCACGATCGGCTCCCCGGGCTGGCGGCGGGCCCTGAAGGCGCCCGGCCAGGCCAGCCTGGACTTCCAGGGCCTCCTCAAGTCGGGCTTCATCGGCCGCCTTTCGGGATCGCGGCGGCGGATCGGCTTCCATCGCTCGAATCTGCGGGAGGCCGCCGCTCGCTTCTTCTACACCGAGCGGGCCGCCCCCTTCCCGGAATCGGAGCATGTCATCCGCAAGAACCTCCACCTGCTGACCCCTCTCGGCATCGAGGCCGAGGAGATCGAGTTCGGGCTGAAGGTGCCCGATGCGCCCCGGCAAGCCGCGAGGGCCCTCCTGCGGGATCTCGGCTGGGACGGACAAGCCGAGGTCATCCTCTTCAACGTCGGGGCCGCCTGGGCCACCAAGCGCTGGTATCCCGAGCGCTGGCGAGCCGTCATCGACGCCGTCGCGCGCCCCGGCCTCTTCCCGCTCCTGCTCTGGGGCTCGGAAGAGGAGAGAGACCTGGCCGAGCGGGTCGCGGCGGGGCGCGGAGCGGCCGGCGGCGCGGTCCCCCTGGTCCCCCGGATCGACATCCAGGAAAGCATGGCCCTGATCGACGCCACCCGCCTGCTCGTCAGCGGCGATACGTTCGCCTTGCAGGCGGCGGCCGCGCTGGACGTGCCGATCGTCGGCCTCTTCGGACCGACCGATCCGCGCCGCAACGGGCCGTTCCGGGCCCGCGATAAGGTCGTCCACCACGAGATGGCCTGCAGCCGGTGCTACAAGCGCCAGTGCTCGACCATGAGCTGTCTCCAGGCGATCACGGCCGGCGAGGTGGCCGACCGGATCAAGGAGGCGTTGGCCGATCATGACTGAAGCGACGTGGCGGGAGAGGCTCTACGGCTGGCGGGTCCGCTCGGGCCCCCCGGCTCTCCTGGCCCTGGCCGCCGCCGCCGCGCCCACGCTCCGCTCCCTCCTTGCGGGCGCGGCCGTCGCCTTTCTCGGGCTGGCGGTCCGCGCCTGGGCCGCGGGGCACATCCATAAGGAGAGGACCCTGGCCCGGACGGGACCCTATCGCCACAGCCGCAATCCGCTCTATTTCGGCAATCTCCTGCTCGGCCTCGGCGTCGCGATCGCCGCCCATTCCTGGTGGGGCGGCCTGGTCATCGCTCTCTACTTCGCGCTCTTCTACCCCCACGTGATCCTCGAGGAGCGGGCCCGGATGCGGCGCATCTTCCCGGACCAATACGGCGACTTCGAACGATCGGTGCCGCTCTTCTTCCCCCGCTTCAAGCCCGCCCCCGGGGGCGGCGGAGAGCGCTTCCGCTGGAGCCAGTATCGGCGCAACAAGGAATACCGGGCCCTGCTGGGGACGCTGCTTGTCTGGCTGATCCTGACTCTCAAGCTGCTCTTCCTCCCCCACCTCCACCCCTGAGGAGCGTCCATGACCACGCCCGAACGCCTGGACCGGATCAAGAGCGTGCTGAGCTTCCGCCAGCCCGATCTGCGGATCGTTCTGGAGCAGGTCGGCAACCCCCACAACGCCAGCGCCGTGCTGAGGACCTGCGATGCGGCCGGAATCCAGAACATCGACGTCATCGGCTCGGCCAAGGACCCCATGCCCATCAACGAGGCCATCACCACCCGGGCCGATAAGTGGCTGTCGATCCGCTTCCACGACTCGACGGCCGCCTGTCTGGCGGCCCTGAAGGCCGAAGGCTTCGCCGTGGTTGTCACCCATCTCGGGTTCGAGGCGGTCCCCTATACCAGCCTCGATTTTACCAGGCCGACCGCCGTCGTCTTCGGGGGGGAGAAGGACGGTATCTCGGCCGAGGCCCTGGCGGCGGCCGACGTGCGGATCAAGATCCCGATGTTCGGGATGGTCCAGAGCCTGAACCTCTCCGTGTCGGTCGGAATCATCGCTTACGAGGCCGTCCGCCAGCGGCTGAACCGCGGCTTCTTCGAGTCGCCGCGGCTGTCCCCCGCTGAGCTGGAGGACTACCTCGACCGTTGGTCGGGGCTCTAGGAAAAAGGCTCTTCGCCAATTTCCGGGAAGTGCGGTTCGGGGTATCGACCACGGCTGCTTGGTTGAGCCTGCACCGATGTTCGGATCCGGCCAGGAAGTCCTGGCACGATGTTTTTGGTCACTCTCCATCAAGAGAGAGTCGACTCGGGCTCAACCGGCGCTTCTCCGCCGTCGGCCGATACCCCGAACCACTGACCTTCCCCGGGGATTGGCGAAGAGCCAGAAAAATGCCCTACCCTCCCGGGGAGGGTAGGGCCAACGGGAACGGGGTCCCGGCTTCCTTCAGATCCAGCGGAAATTCTTGGGGCTGCGCAAGACGTTCATCATCTCGCGGCCGAGCTCGGGAGATCCCTTGCCCAGGCTCTCGATCTCGGCTTGCAGCTCGCTCCAGCCCGGCATCCCGGCCCCTTCGGGAGCGCGGCGGAAGAGAAAGCTTCCGGTCGACTCGTCCTCCCCGATCTCGACGTCCGCGACCAGGGCCTTCTTGTCGCGCACGTAGTCGATCTTGACCTTGTCGCCCTTCTTCTTGTCCTGGAGGAGGGCGCTCAGGTCGTTGACCGACTCGACCTTCTTGCCGTCAGCCTTGAGGATGATGTCGCCGACCTTGAGGCCGGCCTTCTTGGCCGGGCCGTCGGCCTCGAGGGAGGTCACCAGCAGGCCGTAGCCTTCCTTGGCCCCCCAGGCCTCGGCCAGCTCGGGATTCATCTCCTGCAGCGAGACGCCGATGTACTTGCGCCTCTCCCAGCGGTACGCCCGGGGCTCGGACGGCGTCCGTCCCTTGAGGTCCTTCTGGGGACCGCCGGGGGCCATCTGCGGGAAGAGCCGCGGGAAGAGCGTCTCCAGCTCGCGCTGGGCATCTTCCTCGCTGTACTCTCCGAGCTTGACCTTGACCGTCAGAGGCTTGCCGTCCCGCTCGAGGCCCAGGCTGATCTCCGTGCCCGGCTGGCGCGAGCGGATCTCCTGCGACAGGACGGCGCCCGAGGTCAGGGCCTTGCCGTCCATCTCCAGCAGCACGTCGCCGGGCTTGAGCTTGGCGGCCTCGGCCGGGCTCTTGGCGTCGACCGAGGCGATCTCGAGGCGGCCTTCCGTCTCGCCGATGGAGACGCCCAGCCAGCCGCGCCGAACCCGCCCGTTCTTGCGGATGTCGGCGGCGACCGAGGTGACCAGGTCGATGGGCACGGCCAGGGCCATGCCGGCCGAGGGGGCCTCGCCGCGGCTGATGACCAGGCCGGAGCCGACGGTCGTCCCCTCGCGGAACTCGAAAGCCACGGGGGATTCCTCGAAGTAGGCGCCCCTCAGGAGGCCGACCATGCGGCCGTCGGCTCCGACGATAGGCGCCCCGCTCGTCCCGGGGACGACCCAGACGTTCAGCCGGGCCTTCTCGGGCGAAGCGGAGGAGACGATGCCCTGGGTGATGGAGGGCGTGTTCTCGGGCGACAGGCCGACGACTCCGATCCAAACGCCGGGTCGCAAATCCGCGGTCCGGCCGAGGGCCAGGGCGGGCAAGCCGGCGTCCTTGACCTGGATGACGGCGATGCCGGTCTGCGTGTCGAAGCCTTTGAAGGCCGCTTCATGGGTCTTGCCGGACAGGGTCGTGACCCTTATCTTCTGGTCGCGGGGCGAGATCAGGGCGGTCGTGACGATCGTTCCGTCGCGGTCGATGACGACCCCGGTGGCGATCTTGCGCAGCCCGACTTCGCGGACCTCCACGCGGACGACCGAGGGGGCCGTCGACTTGATGATCTCTTCGACCTTCTTCTCGTCGATGGCCGGGCCGTCGGCGGCGAAGGCCGCTCCGGCCAGGGCCCAAGCGGCGGCGAGGGCCGTGATGGCTTTGAACTTGGCGTTCATCACCGTACCTCCTAGTACTTGATGAGAGTGGGGGAAGCCTCGGACACGCGTTCCAGGATATAGACATCGCCCGGCTCATTTCCGACGGCCTGGAGATCGCCGCGGTAATTGACGGGCTCGATGATGTGATAGGGGGCGGGAGAAGAGTCGGCTTCGGCCAGGGTCGGCGACGAAGACGGCCCGCGGCCGATGACCAAGGTCAGGACGCCGAGGCCGGCCATGAGGACGGCCGCCGATCCGGCGGCGGCGCGGCGCAGGGCCAAAGCCTTCCGGCGGGCCGGCAGCTCCCGGCGGCGCGCGGAGAGGGCGGCCAGAACCCGGTCCTCGAAGTCGGCGGGCGCGGACACCCGCGGCAGCCCGAAAAGGTCTTTAGAGTCGTTCATCGATCATCTCCGTGGAGAGCGCGGCGGATCCGTCGCGGCGGGCGAGGAGAAGGGATCTCTTCAGCATCGTCCGGCCGCGGCTGATGCGGGCCTTGACGGTCCCCACCGGCCGCTGGATGATGCGCGCGATCTCCTCCTGGGAATAGCCCTCGACGTCCTTGAGCAGGATCGGGATCCGGTAGCGCGGGCTGAGCTTGTCCAGGGCCTGACGCAGGTTGGCCGTCAGCCCCGTGTCGTGGGTCTCCGCGCTGGGGGTGCTGGGGCCGGCCGTGGGCGGGAGATCCTCCCAGGAGACGACCGGCATCCGCCTCCTCTTTTTCAGGTCCGTCTTGGCCAGGTTGGAGGCGATGGCGTAGATCCAGGAGGACAGGGGGGCGATGGGCCTGTACTTGTCGGCCTTGAAGTAGACGCGCAGGAAGGTCTCCTGGGACAAGTCGACCGCCTTCTGGTAGTCGCCGGTCAGCTGATAGAGGAAGTTCACGATCTTGTCCTTGTAGAGAGAGACGATCCGGCCGAAGGCGGTCTCGTCGCCGTCGCGGACCAGGGCGATCAGCTGTTGTTCGTCCATCTCCAATGTCCCTAAACTACAATAGGTCGGGGGGCGTTGCGCGCCCCCCCTAGAATATAGGAGAATACGGTAGGTTTACAAAGCAGATATATCGTAATGAGAGGCGAAAATAAGCCATGATGGAGTCCCCTGCCCTCAGCCCGTTGTTCAGCCCGGCCAAGATCGGATCCATGGAAGCGCCGAATCGCTTCATCCGCTCCGCCACCTGCGAGTTCATGGCCGATGACGACGGCTTCGTCACCGACCGGCTGATCGGCTTGCTGGGGGAACTGGCCGAGGGAGAAGTCGGCCTCATCATCAGCGGGCACGCGAACGTCCGGCCCGACGGCAAGGCCAGTCCCCGCCAGACGGGGGCTTTCGACGACCGGTTCATCCCCGGCTTGGCCCGGATCGCCGAAGCCGTGCATCGCTTCCCGTCCCGGATCTTCCTCCAGATCGCCCATGCCGGCCGACAGACGAAGCCGCGCCTGATCGACGGGACGCCCATCGCGCCTTCGCCCGTCTTCGAGCCCGAGTACAAGCTGACGCCGCGCGAGCTGGCGGCGGATGAGATCCCGGGGATCAGGACCGACTTCGTCCGGGCCGCCGCGAGGGCCAAGGCGGCCGGATTCGACGGCGTCCAGCTGCACTGTGCCCACGGATACCTCCTGAGCAGCTTCCTCTCGCCCCATACCAACCGGCGCACCGACGATTGGGGGGGAACGACGGGCCGGCGGGCCCGCCTGGCCGTGGAGATCGTGGCCGGGATCAAGGCGGCGTGCGGGCGGGACTTCCCAGTCATGGCCAAGCTGAACGCCACCGACTTCCTTGCCGGAGGCCTTCAGATCGAGGAAAGCCTCGAGATCGCCGGACTCCTTCAGGCGGCCGGACTGGACGCTCTTGAGATCAGCGGCGGCATGACGGAGGCGGGGCAGGGATCGGTCTGGAAGGGCCTGCGGGCCGAGGAGGACGAAGGCTACTTCGTCGAGGCGGCCTCCCGCTTCCGCCGGGCCCTTTCCATCCCGGTCGCCGGGCTGGGCGGCAACCGCACCCGGGCCCGCATGGAGGCCATCATCAGGGAGGGGCGGGCCGATTTCGTCTCACTGAGCCGCCCCTTGATCCGGGAGCCTCGGCTGGTGGCCGAATTCCGCCTTGGACGCAAGTCCCGGTCGGCCTGCATCTCCTGCAACAAATGCTTCAACCCCCGCGGCGTCTCCTGCGGCGACCTCAGAATAAGCAGACACATACCGAACTCGAGATAGCAGACACATACCGAATTCGCGAAACCGTTGATATGAATGGAGGGGAGGGCGCCCATGGCTTTTTTGTTGATGGCAGCGCTTTTTTCGGCTTCGCTTTCCCTGGCGGATCCGATCGCGGGGACGGCCGTCTTCAATATCCGGGATTTCGGCGCAACGGGGCTGAAAGCCGGGAGCGCCCAAGCCGCAATCCAGAGGGCCGTGGACGCCTGCGCCGCCGCCGGCGGCGGGACGGTCTATGTGCCGCCTGGAGAATATTCGACGGGCACGATCTATCTCCGCAGCCATGTCCGCTTTTTCGTCGAGGCGGGGGCGACGATCTATTCGATCAAGGAAAAAGCCGCTTTCGCGAAGGATCCCCTCAAGGAAGCCCTCTTTCTCGGCGAGGACCTGGTCAACATCACCTTGGAAGGCCGCGGCGTCATCGACGGCCAGGGCGGCTACGACTACAGGCTCAAGGGCAACCACGAGGACGACTTCATCTACCCCAACCAGGTCGAGATGGAGAAGCGCGGCCTGCCCCTGATGCGGTCTTTTCCCAAGCCCGATCAGTTCGGCAAGCTGGTCCTCCTGCTGCGCTGCACGGATGTGCGGATCACCGGTCTGAGCTTTCTCGACTCTCCCTCCTGGACGATGCACCTGTACGGCTGTGTCCGGACGGTCATCGACGGCGTCTTCATCAAGTCCAGCCTCAAGGACGGGGTCTGGGCCGACGGCATCGATCCCGACGGATGCCGCGACTTGCGCATTTCCAATTGCACGATCTCCACCGGCGACGACGCCCTGGTCTTCTACTCCATGAACTGGTTCGGGCCGGCCTTGCCCTGCGAGAACATCACGGTCACCAACTGCCGGCTGTCCTCGGCCTCGAGCGCCATCAAGTTCTGCGACGGCAACATGAACGCCGTCCGCAACGTGACCATCTCCAACTGCGTCATCACCGACTCCAACCGTGGCCTGGCCTTCATGAACTTCGACGGCGGAGTGGTCGAGAACGTGGTTATCTCCGGGCTGACCATCGATTGCATTCGCTATGCCTGGTTCTGGTGGGGCGACGGCGAACCCTTCCACTTCGCCATCAAGACCCGCAGCCAGGTGCACAAGAGCGTCAAAAAAGAGGATGACCGGCCGGTCGGGATCATCCGCGACATCGTCCTGCGCGACATCGTGGCCCGCGGCCGCGGCGCCAGCGTCTGCCTCGGCCACCCCGACAGCTGGCTGGACGGCGTCACCCTGGACAACGTCCGCCTCGTCGTGGCCCACGATCCCGCGGCGCCTTACGACAAGGCCGTCGACGCCCTGAGCTTCCGCTGGGCCCGCAACCTCAAGCTCCGAGATGTGGAGATCGATTGGGAAGCCCCCTTCCATGACGCTTGGCGGAGCGCGCTTCGCTTGCGGGACGTCGAGGGGCTCGCCATCGACGGCCTCGCGGCCGGCCGGGCGCCCGTTGCCGGCGCCGTCGGCGCGCCCGCCGTCGCGTTGGCCGGTGTCCGTGACGCCGTGATCCGCGACGGACGGTCTCGACCCGGCACGGAAACCTATGTCGCGGTCGAGGGAGAGGCGAGTGGCGGCATCGTCATCCTGGGCAACGATGTCAGGGGCGCGGCCAAGCCGTTTTGGGTCGCCCCCGGCCTGAAGCCGGGCGCGGTCCGAATCCTGACCAACATAGAGAGATAGCCCCCGGCGCCGAATCCCCATGGGGGATTCGGCTCGTTCATCTGTCTGCCCGCCCGTCACTGCCCCAGTCGGCAGGCTCTCGCGGATGGCGCAGGCATGCGGGCTTCCTCATTCGGTATGTATCCGGTCATTGTTGACGCCGAAAGCCCCCTTTGATATGCATATCTCGACCGCCGCCCCAAGGAGGGCCTCATGACCCGCTCCCCGCTCGCCGCCGCGCTGATCCTTCTGGCCCTCGCCCCGGCGGCCCTCCCCCAAGCCGAGCCGCCCGTCATCCTCCACGGGCCCCTCCTTCTCAATCCCTCGCCCGACGGCGTCACGGTCGTCTGGTTCACCGATCGGCCCTGCGCCTCCTGGGTGGAATACGCCCAAGGCGAGAATTTCCGCACCTTCCCCAGCTTCGGCGGCCTCATCCAAGCGGCGAGGGCCAGCCGGCACGGCCTGATCGACGCCAACGCGACGCGCCACGAAGTCCGGCTGACCGGCCTCAAGCCGGGCCAGGCCTGCCGCTACCGCCTCCATTCCAAAGCCGTCCTCTCTTTCCAGCCGTATGAGGTCGTCTACGGCGCCACCGCCGTCAGCGAGATCCGGGCCTTCCGGACGCTCGATCCCTCCCAGGCCGGATTCTCCTTCGTCGTCCTCCAGGACCTCCACAACAACGCCGCCCGACTCGAGGCGCTCTCCGCCCGGACGAGCGCCGCCGCCGCCGACCTTGTCTTCCTCAACGGCGACAACGCCGCCGATCCCGGACGCGAAGCGGACATCTTCGCCGGCCTCTTCGACCCGGCCGCGCGCGCCTTCGCCGCCTCCTCGCCCCTGGTCCTCGTCCGCGGCAACCACGAGACCCGGGGCGCCATGGCCCGCCGCCTCGAAGAGTTCTTCCCCACGCCCGCGGGCCGCTACTACTACGCTTTCAGCCACGGACCCGTCCGCTTCGTCATCCTCGATTCCGGCGAAGACAAGCCGGACGACTCCCCCGTCTACGCCGGCCTGGCCGACTTCGACCGCTATCGGGCCGAGCAGGCCGAATGGCTGAAGTCCGAGGTCCGAAGCGAGGCCTTCCGCCGGGCCGGCTTCCGCGTCGTCCTCAGCCACATCCCCCCCTTCGGCGACGGCTTCGCCGCCCGCAAGATCGCCGAGCTCTGGCTGCCCATCCTCAACAAGGCCGGCGCCGACCTCCTGATCGGAGGCCACTATCACACCCTCTACAACAACGCCCCCCGGCCCGACGGTGCCGCCTTCCCGGTCCTCGGCGCCCCTCCCGACGCGGCCATCCGGGCCGAGGTCACCGCCGGGAGCGTGAGCTTGCAGGTCGTCGACGCGGAAGGGACGGTCAGGGACAAGCTGACCCTTCCGGCCAAGCCGGGCCGCCGATGAGATTGATATTACTCCATTTGCGATGATCAAGACGGATCTCGGCCGGCTCGAGCCGAAAGGCCGCCCGCTCCCGCTTCGCCTCGCCCCCCTTCGTCCTTCCCCCTTCTCCGCCCCCCCCTCCCCCGGCCTCCGAAAATTCCAGGCTTTCATGGAACTCCGTCGCCCCGGAACTCGTCTATCGGAGTGGTGTGAGTGAACTTGGAAGCGATCATCAAGGATTGCCTGGAAGGCGATCAAGGAGCCTGGCGGATGCTCGTCGATCTCTACTCTAAGAAGGTCTTCAACATGGCCTACCAGTTCACCGGCAGCCGCGAAGAGGCCGAAGACCTGACCCAGGACATCTTCATGAAGCTCTACCGCCAGCTCGACAAGTTCGACCTGGGCAAGAACTTCACCGCCTGGCTGCTGGCCCTGGCCAAGCACTACCTGATCGACGAATACCGCCGGACCAAGCTGGAGAAGCGGAGCCGGGACGACTTCGAGAACGTCGCGCCCACTCTGGCCGGCGGCGACGACCCGGAGCGCGGCTTGGCCGAGGCGGAGACGCGGCGGCTCCTCTGGTCGGGCCTCGATCAGCTCCCAGCCGAGATCCGCCTGGCCATCATCCTCAAGGAGATCCAGGGCAAGACCTACGAGGAAGTGGCCGAGATCAGCGGCGTGCCCGTGGGCACGGTCAAGTCCCGCATCAACCGCGGCCGGCTGCAGCTGGCCAGGATTCTTCAGCCGGCCCGGGAGGACGAACATGACATGTGACAGGCTCCAAGACCTGCTGTCCCCCTATATCGACGGCGAGCTCGACCCGGCCGTCCGGGCCGAAGTCGAGGCCCACCTGGCCGCCTGCCCGAAGTGCGCCGGGCTGGCCGAGCGGATGAAGGCCGCCCTGGACGCCTTTGCCGCCTTTCCCGAGGTCGAGCCGAGCCCGGCCCTGCGCCGCCGCCTGCTGGCCATCCCCGACCGGCCGCGGCGCCGTTGGAGCCTGGATCTCGGCTTCCTGCGCCGCCCCGCCCTGCAGCCCGTCCTGGCCGCGGTTTCCGGCCTGCTCCTGCTGGTCTCGGTCTATCTCGTCAGCCCCGGCAGCGTTCAGCGGGAGGTCCGCCAACAGCTCCACCGCGGCCTCAGCTCCATCGAGAGAATCTATGTCCGGGCCGAATCCCTGACCGGCCGGATCGGCGACCTGGCCAACACGGCCTACGCCCAGGCCAAAGCCGCCAATCCCATCGTCCGGGCCGATTATTAAATGCAGATCCAACGGAGGTTACCATGACCGACAAGATCATCATCCAGAACAAGCCCCCCAAGTCACCCGCCGCCGCCGGCATCCTGTCGGGATTTTTCCCCGGCGCCGGGCAGCTCTATAACGGCGAGGGCGCGAAGGCTCTCCTCTTCTTCCTCATCTTCGCCGGCTGCATCTCCATGATGCCGCGCGGGCCGCATCCCTTCCTGCCGCTCGTCTTCGCCGCCTTCTACATCTACCAGATCATCGACGCCGTTCAGACCGCCAAGGCCGTCAACCTCAAGTCCGCCGAGGCCGCGGCGACGGCGGGGGGCGCTCCCGGATCGGCGGCGGCCGGAACCCCGATCATCGGAGCCCCCGGCGGGGCCGGCTTCGCAGCCTCCGGCCCGGCCGCAACGTCGGCCGTTCCCGATAAGCCGGCCGCCCAGGGCTCGGTCTTCTGGGGCCTCCTGCTGATGGCCATCGGGGCCATCTTCCTGCTGGCCAACTTCAACATCGTCGAGCTCGACCAGATTCTCGAGTTCTGGCCAGTGGCCGTCATCCTGATCGGCCTCAAGATCATCTTCGAATCGCTACGCAAGCGCGACTGACGCGCCGCCAAGGAGAATCGCCATGTCAACTCCCCGCCGCAAAGACGCCCTGGTCTGGGGCATCATCCTGATCGTCATTGGAGCCGCTTTCCTGGCCGAGAACTTCATCAACATCGACGCCTGGGAATACCTCTGGAAGCTGTGGCCCGTGGTCCTGGTCATCTGGGGCGCCCAGAAGCTCATCGCCGGGCTGCGCCGGGACAAGCCGGAATCCGACGATCCTGACGTCCGCCCCCGGGATTGAGCCCATGCGCGCCCGCGAGATCGTCCTGGCCGTTTTCATCATCCTGGCCGGGATCTCCCTGACCGCGGTCAAGACCGGACGCCTGAGCTTCGGCGACGGCGACTTCTGGGGCGGATCCGGACGGGAATTCCGCTTTGAGGAGTCGCGGGAGATCCCCGGCCCGGTCCCGACCCGGATTGAGGTCGCCAACGTCCGCGGCCAGGTGACGGTCGAAGCGGCCGAGACCGGATCGGTCCAGGTCCTCTTCAGCAAGCGCCTCTGGCGAAAGGAAGAGGCCGAGGCCCAAGCGGCCGCGGCCGGCCTCCGGCTGACGGTCAACCGGACCGAGGACCGGCTGATCCTGACGGCCGACGCCGTGGACGAATCGACCCGGCGGTTCGAGACCGGGCTCAAGCTGGTCGTCCCCGCCGCTTCGACCGTCGTGGTCAAGAACGCCTACGGCCCGGTCCGGGCTTCCGGCCTGGCCTCGGCCGAGCTGACCAACAGCCACGGCAGCGTCTCGGCGGCCCGCATCGCCGGGGCCCTGGTCGTCCGCACCAGCTACGAGCCGGTCGACGTGGACGGCGTCGGCGGCGACTGCCAGATCGAGGCGCCCCGCAGCGAGGTCCATGTCCGGATGGTGTCCGGCGACCTCCTGGTAGAGAACAGCTACGAGCCCGTCCGGATCGACGGCGCCGCCCGGGCCCTGACGGTATCGGGGAACCATTCCGACATCCTGGCTAAGGGGATCGGCGGACGGGCCGAGATCGGCTCGTCCTACGAGCCCATCCGGGTCGTCGGAGCGGCGGAAGCCAAGATCCGGGGCCTCCAGTCCGACATCGAGCTGGAGGATATCCGCGGCGCCGCCGACGTGACCGACGACCACGGCTCGCTTCGGGCCCGAAACGTGGCCGGCGGCCTCAAGGTGGATGGAAAGGACTTGGGCGTCTGGGCCTCCGGCATCGGCGGGCCCGAGATCCGCATCTCCACGTCCTACCAGGACGTCGACCTGCTCGACTTCGGCGGGCCCGCCGTCATCGTCCTCCAGCACGGCGACCTGAGGCTGCGGCCGCGGGATCTGTCCGGCCCGGTCGATGTCCAAGGCTCCAACGCCGCCGTCGACGTCGAGTGGCCGGCCGGGCTTCGGGCTCCCCTCTCGGCCCGGACCGCGTCCGGCGAGATCCGCTGGAGCCTGGCCGAGAAGCCGGCTTCCCTGACGGCCAACGGCTCCTCCGAGGTCAAGGCCTTCCCCGAGGCGGCCGGGCGGCCCGGCCTGACCATCGTCACCTCCTACGGCGACGTGACGGTGCGCGAGGCGGCGGCCCGGACGGACCCGAAGGCCGACGCGACGGCCCAGGAATGAAGGACGGCGGTTAAGGCTCGAGGCCCGGACCCGGGGGGCCGGCCTCAGAGCAGCTGGGTCTTGGAGCGGGCCTGGACGATCCGCTGGCCCAGGCAGCCGTTGATCTTGATGTTGAACAGCGAGATCAGGTTGGTCAGGTCCTTCTTGTACTTGGTCACGTAGCGGACGAATCCGATCTCTGTCTTGAACCGCAGCAGGTTCTCGAACTCGGCCACCTCGTCGTTCAGCTCGATCAGGAAGTGGGCGATCGTCCGGTACTGGGCGTTGATCTCGATGAGGTCCTTCTCGTCCAGCTTGGCGTAGTCCGGCTGGGGCGGCAGGGACTCCAGGATCGACAGGCTCTCGGTCGCCAGCTCGCCGACCGACTCGCGGATCTCCTGGAAGAAGGACTTGTAGTCGTTCGGCCGCCGGAGCTTCTCCGCCCCCCGGTCCACCAGCCGGTCCGACTGGTCCTTGAGGGCGGCGATGTGCTCCCGGATGCCGTAGTACTTGCGCCGGAAGCTGAAGAGGTCGACGAAATCGCGGCCGATGTAGATCTTGTCCTCGTAGTGCGACAGCAGCTCCTGGGGCGATTGGGTGTAGTACTGGATCTCGTAGCGGCGACCGTCGGAGTTGGCCTCCTTCAAGCGGGCCAGGACCAGCCCGTCGTTCTGCTCGATGAAGTAGCTGTTGACGTCCAGCAGCACCGAGTAGACGGCCAGGTTCTGGACCAGGGCTTCCTTGAGGTAATCGAGAAGCTCCTCGCGCTTGGAGACCAGCTCGGCGACCTTGTCGTCGGCGCCGGGCAGAAGGACCGAGTAGCTCGGCGACAGCAGGCAGAGGCTGGAGCCGGCGCCCAGCTCCAAGTGGAGGTTCTTGAGGACCTTCTGCCGCAGGTCATCCAAGGCCAGGGACTTGAGGGGGGGAAGCTCCCTCGGATCGAGCTTGAGGAGCGTGGCGACTTCGTTCATGGCGGGCCTTCCCGATCGTAGCACCGCGAGCGGTGAAAATCAACGCGCGGATGCGGCCTCGGCGGGGTCCCGGGCTTCGAAGGTCCAGGCCGGATGGGCGTACTTGCGCGCCTCCAGGGCCCGGATGGCCTCCCAGTCGAGGCGATCTAAATCCAGAGGCCGCAGGGAGACGCCGAAGAAGCTTTGGAAGCCGGCCACGAAATGGCCGACGGCCCAGTCGAAATCCACCTCCCGGCCCAGCTCGCGGCCCAGGGATGTCATCAGGATCCCGCCGTCGCCTTTGTAGAGGGAGACCGCCCTCAGGAGCTCCTCGTCGTGGGCCAGGGGGATGGAGCCGTGCTGGAGGAAGCGCCCGGCCAATCGCTTTTGGGCCGAGCCGACGATCTTCAGCCCGCCGACCTCGATCTCATCCTGCGCGGGCAGCGAGAAGCAGGGCATCGTCCCCTTGGCATAGAACGGAGGCGCCTTGTCGGCCAGGGCGGCCTTCAGGCCCATGCCCTCCAATCCCCGGACCAGAGCCTGGGAGATGCGCTTGTACGAGCCGCCCAAGGTATCGGTGAAGGCCGCGGCGTCGTTGGACGTCACCGAATAGGTCACTTCCTGATGGTGAAGCACCAGCTTGCCGCCGGTGATGCGGCGGACGATGTCGATGCCATGCGTCCGGCAAAACTCCGGGTCGACCACCCGGGCCGCGGTCTGGCCGGCGCCCAGCGAAGCGGTCGGCCGCTCCCACTGATAGAAGCGCACGACGGTCCGGGGCGCCTCGCCGAGGGAGGCCAGGAGGTGGCCGTCCACGGCCATATTGAGCGAACCGGGGAGAGGCCGCTCGTGACGAAGCAGGAAAAATCCGGGCTCTTGGTTCATGGGACTCATGTGTCGCCGGGGAGCCAGAGCGGGCAATGGGACTCGAACCCACAACACCCGGCTTGGGAAGCCGGTACTCTACCATTGAGCTATGCCCGCCCTCGCCCCCCGGACCGGGGAATTCGGGCCTCGAGCAGGCCTATGTTGTAGCCGGATTGCGGCCGAAAGTCAACGGACGCCGCGCCTCGGCCTTGACCGTCGCGAGGGGGGCGTGATAAGAAACGCTCCAGAGTTCGTACGCAAGGAGGAGTCCGCCATGCCGCGTCACCGTATCCCGGCCCTGATGCTGGCCGCCGCCTTTCTGCTCCCGCTCGCCTTCTCGGCCGCCCCGCCCGCCCAGAAGAGCGGCCCGGCCATCCTGTCCGCCCGCGAGCAGGCCGCCTTCGTCCATAAAGTCGTCCAGAAGCGGCTCGATACCTTGGTTCCCCGAATGATGAGAGAGACCGGCATCGACATGTGGGTTCTCTCCTGCAACGAGGACAACCTCGACCCCGTCTTCGAGACCATGATGCCCCTGGATCACTGGTGCCCGATCACCCAGATCCTGGTCTTCTACGACCGCGGCCCGGAGAAGGGAGTCGAGCGGCTCAACATCTCGCGGACCGACACCCAGGGCCTGTTCGTCAACGGCTGGGACGTGGCCGCCTTCGACGCCAAGAAGAGCCCCGAGGGCCAATGGGAGGCCTTCGGCCGCATCGTCAAGGAGCGCCAGCCCAAGACCATCGCCCTCAACGAAGGCGAGGTTCAGTGGGTGGCCGGCGCCCTGACGACGAACCTCAAGAAGAGGATTCTAGCCGCCCTCGGCCCCGAGCTGTCCAAGCGGATCGTCTCGGCCGAGCCCCTGGCCACCCTCTGGTGCCAGACCCTCCTGCCCGAAGAGGTCGAGATCGTCGAGCAGGCCGCGGCCATCTCCCACGCCATCATCGCCGAGATGTTCTCCAACCGGGTCATCACCGTCGGCCAGACGACGGCCGAGGACGTGCGCTGGCACTACCGGCAGCGGGCCGCCGATCTCGGCCTCGGGGTATCCTTCCGGCCGTTCGTCTCCATCCGGGCCCGCAGCCCCGAGACCCTGGCCGCCTTCGGCAAGGACGACAAGGCCATCCGTCCCGGCGACTACCTCCACTGCGACGTCGGGGTGAAGTACATGCGCTGGAACAGCGACACCCAGGAAGTGGCTTACGTCCTCAAGCCCGGCGAGACGGATGCGCCCGAGGGCCTGCGCAAGCTGATGGCCGAAGCCAACCGCCTGCAGGACGTCTTCCGCGGCGAGTTCAAGACCGGCCTGACCGGCAACGAGCTCCTGGGCCGCATCCTGGCCAAGGCCAGGGAGGTCGGCATTCCCGGCCCGAAGGTCTACAGCCACTCCCTGGGCCTGTTCCTGCACGAGCCCGGGCCGCTCATCGGACTGCCCTGGGAGCAGGTCAACAATCCCGGCCGGGGCGACGTCAAGCTGGTGCCGTGGAGCTGCTTCACGGTCGAGCTGAGCGCCACCGGCCCGATGCCGGACTGGGGCCTGGCCGAGATGCGGGTGCCGCTGGAGCAGGACATCGTCTTCGACGGTGAGAAGGCCGTCTTCCTGGACGGACGCCAGACGGCCTTCCACCTGATCCGATAATTCGAAATCATCCTATCGGGAGGGGCGCGATGAGAACCGTGAGATCGATCCTCTCGGCGCTGCTGATCCTGGCCTTGGCCGTCCCCGCTCTGGCCAATAAGACCTCGGTCACGGTCAAAGTCCCGGAGACCGCAGCCGCGGGGACGGAAGTGACGATCGTCGTCGCCGTCGAACACAAGGGCAATAGCGGCTTCCATCACACCGACTGGGTTGCAGTCCAGGCGGACGGAGTCGAGATCGCCCGCTGGGAATTCAAAGCCAAGAGCTTGCCCGAGAGCGCCGGCTTCACCCGCGAGGTCAAGCTCAAGGTCGTCAAGGCCGTCGAGATCACGGCCCAGGGCCACTGCAACCTGCATGGAAGCGCCGGTCCCGTGGCCGTCAAGATCGCGGTCTAGAAGCCCAAAAGGAGGTCCCGATGGCCATCGCCGGCGTTTCTCTGATTCTCGTTTTGGGGATCGTCAACCTGATCCTGGTCCTGTTTCAGGCCGCTTCGGGCTTGCGGCTCATCAAGCCGAAGATCGGGGTCCACAAGAAGATGGGCCTTCTCTTGGTCCTGACGGCGACGGCTCACGCCGTGCTGGCCTACTTGGCCGGCCGCTGAGCCCCGTATCCCGCTTCGCCCCCATTCCTACCAGGTCAGGCCGGAGCCGATCGGGTAGTCGTCCGAGACCTGGACGGGCAGCTTGCCCGAGGGCCTCAGCTCGCCCTTGAGCAGCTTGATGAACGAGTCGAAGTAGACCGCCTGGTTGCCGAACCAGCCCCTCTCTCCGTACCCGACGGCGAAGGCGGATACCCCGCCGATCTTGCGGATGTGCTGGGGATTGCCGTAGGACATCGCGATCACCGACTTGGGCTTGGCGGCCATGATCTTCTTCAGGAAGGCCAAGTCGCCGTCCCGCAGCGGAGCGGCGTCGCCCAAGCGGCTGCGCGGCACGAAGAGGGAGACGATGACCCAGTCGGAGTCCTTGACGGCCGTCCAAGCTCGATCGTAGTAAGCCGGATCGAGATCGGGGCGAAGGACGAAGGACTTGAGGCCGGGGAAGGCCGTCGCCAGCTTGGCGTTCAGAGCGGCCGGCGACGGATCGCCGTCGGCCTTCTGGACGGCGATATGGACCATCTTCTCCCCCGCCAGCCTCGACGCGTCCAGCGGGAAGACGCCGTCGTTCTTGAGGACCGTCAAGGACGCGTCGGCCGCTTCCTGGACCGCCGCCAGATGGGCCGGCGTCCCGACCAGCGACCCGACCTTGTCCTCGTCGACGAAGCGGTTCCGGGGCAGGCCCAGGCGGGCCTTCAGCTCCAGCAGCTTCAGCACCGCCTCGTCGATGCGGGCCTGCGGGATGCGCCCGCTGCGGACGGCCTCGGCCAGCGCGGCCGCCGCCCCGAACGGGTCCTTGGGCTTGAGGACGATGTCGTGGCCGGCTTCCACGGCCAGCACCGCCACCTCGTTCTCGCCGAAGCGCTTGACGATATGCGGATACCAGAGGTCATCCGACGTCAGAAGTCCCCTGAAGCCCAGCCGGCCCCGGATCCAGTCCGTGGCCAGCTTCTTCTCCACGCTGGCGGGGAGCATCGATCCGTCGGTGATGGACGGCACCGCGATGTGCTCGCTCATGATGAAGGCGACGCCCGCGTCCACGGCCGACTGGAAGGCCCGCGACTCCTCGGCCTCGTACTGGGCGGCCGGCTTGTCGACCTGCTGGAAGTCGGCTACGCCCGGGATGGCGGCCACGTCGCCGCGGCCCGGGAAATGCTTGGCCGTGTTCAGCATGCCGCCGTCGCGATAGCCGCGGACATAGGCCTTGACCATGCGGTCCAGGCGCTCGAAGTCGCCGCCGAAGGAGCGGACGCTTTCGGCCGGATTGTCCGGCCGGACGGCGATATCCACGACCGGCGTGTAGGTCAGATGGATGCCCATGGCCCGGCCCTCCAGGCCGCCGATGCGGGCCAGGCGGTACATGAGGTCGTCGGAAGCAGCCGCGGCGAAGCCCATGTTGGCCGGGAACTCGCTGGCCCCGAGGACCTGCTGGCCGGGCCCGCCCTCGAAATCGGCCGAGATGAGCAGTGGCAGCGCGGCTTCCTTCTGCAGGCGGTTGAGGAGGTGGGCCACGTCGCGGGGCGTGCCGCCGTAGAGGACGAACATGCCCACGCCCAAGTCCTTGGCCTGCTTGATCCAGGTCGCGAGGCGGGGGTCATCGTCCGCGATGTAGCCGGCCGCGATGTCGGGGCAGATCATCTGGCCGATCTTCTGCTCCAAGCTCAGCCTGGCCAGGGTCTCGGACGCCCAACGCTGGGCTTCCCCGGCGTCCGTCCAGGCGAAATTCGCTGACTCTGGGGAGGCCGCGGGCGGCTCGGCGCTCTTGGTCGTCTCGATGGAGCAGCCGGCGGCCGCCAAAACCAGGAGCAGGACGGGCAGGGCGGGGATCAAGGGGGAACGGAATCGCATGGTCGCCTCCAGCGGGATCGGATCGAAGGCGGGGGCGCGCCATCGCGCCCGCCGGTCAGGGGATTCTTAATCCTCGGGCCGGCGCTTGTCAATAAAAAAAGCCCCGCCCCCATCCCCCCGAGCGGGAGGATGAGGACGGGGCGGCGAGGCTTGGGACCCGGGCTCAGAGCTTGACCGTCTTCGAGACGGTGCCGCCCTTGAGCGAGTCGTACTTGAAGGTGACCTCGCCGGATCCCTTGACCAGGTACATGAAGGTCCGGGTCGTCTTGCCGGGCGTCCCGTTGCGCAGCAGGATGCGCTTGAGGTCCTTCTGATCGATGAAGCTCGTGATGGTCGGCCGGATCTTATACGACTCCTTGTTGTCCACGGTGCTGGCCGAGATGACCTCGACGTTCTTGCCGGCCAGGGTCAGCAGATCGGGCCGGACGAGGCTGTTCTGGGCCGCCTTTTCCATGATCGTCGGCGTGACCTTGGGATTGCTGATCTCGAGGAAGACGCGCGAGACGCCGCCGCCCAGCTTCTCGACCTCGGGCTCGCCCATCTTGATCATCGGCAGCTCGTCGGCCTGGTAGAGGGTGAAGGCCATGTTGCGGTGGCAGAGCTCCTCCAGCATGAAGCGCGGCGGGACCCGGCTGGTTGTCTTCTTCCAGGAGCCGCCCAGCTCGACGTCACCGTAGACGGGGTGCTTGAACGGCTTCCAGTCCACGAACTGGTCGCCGAACTCCAGCTTGTCGTCGAAGAAGAAGCGGCCTTTCTGCCCGGCGATGGGGCTGGCCGGGTCTTTGGCCTGCTCCTGGAGCTCGGGGCTGGTGAACATCTGGGCCCCATTCCACAGCTCGTTGGAAAAGGCCAGCATGCCCAGGCCGTCGTTGGCGAAGTCGATGAAGCCCCCGTGCACGGTGTACAGCCCGCTCCAGATGACGATGTAGCGGTAGAAGGGCAGGATGCGCTCGCCGGTCTTCCCCAGCTCGTCGTAGGCCAGCTTGTCGGTCATGGGATATTCGCCCGTGTAGTCGGCCCCCGGACCGCGCAGGATCATGCCGCCGTTGTTGTGGTAGGACTGGACGCCGGCGATGTTCGGGTGGGCGTCCATGAACTCGATCTCGGCCCGGGCTTCCGGCAGCTGGGTCGGGTAGTCCATGGCCCCGCTCTGGATGTAGTTGGGCTGCCAATCGGCGGGATAGTTGCGATTCCCATCGTAGGATCCCACATCGTCCTCATTGACCCGGCCGTCGCCGTCATCATCGATCCCTTCCTGGCCGAGCATCAAGTAGTCGCCCGTCTCGCCAAAGCCGACCGGCTCCAGCATCCGGGGATCCAGCTTGCCGATTCTATAATTGCCCTTGCCCGGGACGTACTTGCGGATCTGCTCGATGATCCCGTTGCCGTTCAGGTCATTGGGGCCGTCCTCGTCGAACAGGCCATCGTTGTCGTCGTCGACCGGGACGTGGCCGGTGCGGGAGCTACCGCCGGCGGATTCCATGAAGTACTGGCGGCCGTCCGGGTTGATGGTCGGGACCAGGTAGAAGACCCGCTCGTCGACCAGCCGGGTGACCCCCTCCAGCCGGCCGTAGTTCTCCATCAGATACCAAACGGTGTAGAGGCAGATCTCGCCGCCCTGGATCTCGTTGCCGTGGACGTTGGCCTCGATGTACATGGCCGCCTTGGACGACTCGGGCCCGGTGGCCGGGTTGTTGACCGTGACCAGCAGGATGTCGCGGCCGTCGGCGCTCTTGCCGATCGAGGAGGTCTTGACCATCTTGGGAAAGGCCGCTTCAATCCGCCGCATGTCCGCATACAGCTCGTCGGTGTCGTGCCAGCGGTTGAAGTCGAGCTTGACCTTGAAAGGCGGATCGGAGAACTTCTGGGTCAAGGCGCCTTGGGGCAGGACGGCCAGCAGGGCCAGGAGGAGAAGCCCGAGGATCGTGATCTTGTTTTTCATGGCGTCTCTCCTTACTTCAGCACGACGGACTTGGCGTCCGCGCCCGCTTTCTGCGATACGACTTTGAGGGTCAGCGTCTGGCCGGCCTTGGCCTTGATCAGCCAGTCAAGCTTATAGCGATCGCCCGATCCGGCCAGGGACTGGATAAAGCTGGTCTTCTGGTTGCCCGAGAGGATCGACTCGGGCGGCACCTGGAGCTGGGCCATAGTCGGACGCACGGCCCGGGCGACCACGGCATGGGCCATAGCCGTCGGCCAGAAGCCGGCATTCTCGATCTCCGCCTTGACCCGGTAGAGGCCGCCGCCCTGGGGGACCGCTTCCAGCTTGGCCACAGCCACCTTGGGGAAGAGGGACGTCAGATAGAGGGCGAACGAAGCATGGGCGGAGCCCAGCTCGGCAATCTTGGCCGCGGGGGGATTGGCGACCGCGCCGGCCTTGAAGCCGCCGATCTCGACATCCCCCAGTTCGGGATGGCGAAAAGACGACCAAGCCGCGAAGCCGTCGATCTTCTCCCGGTCCAGCCACTGCAGGAGGGCCTTGTCGATGGCCGTGGATTCGCCGTCGCCGGCGCCCGCGCCCGCCGTTCCGGCCGCCCGACCGCCCGGGCCGCCGCTGCGCTGGGCCATGAAGCCCTGGCCGGCTCCGGCCGGAGGGCCGCCTCCGCTCGGAGCTCCCGCGGCGCCCATCCCTTGCCCGCCGGGACCGCGCGGCGCGTCAGGCAGGCCCCAGCCCGGGGTGGAGAAAGAAGGCACGCCGAACTGGAAGTAGCCGACTTGGAAGAAGGCTCCTTCGGGCTTCGCCAGGACCGGCGCCGTGCGGATGCCCGTCAGCTCGGCATACTTGGCCGAGACCTGGCGAAAGAATTCGACATCGGCCGCGTTGAAGACCACGGCCGGCGTGCGGGACGGCTGGCCGGCCCGGCCGCCCGGCGTCGTCGCCGCCGGCTGGCCGCTGCGCTGACCGGCCCCGGCCGCGCCGCCAGGAGGCGTCAAGCCGCCCCCGGAGGCCATCAGCATCTGGATCATCTCCTCGGACAGCATCATCTCGCCGCCGCCTCCCCCGCCCCGCCCGCCGCGGCCGAAGAGCGCGGCCAGTCCGGCGCTGAACATGCCGGTCTTGGAGGCTCCGGCCACGGAGGCCTCGGCAAAGGCGTTCAGATCGATGGTTCGAGCCGTGCCATAGCGGCCCTGGGCGTTGGGCGGGGTGATGAGGTTGTCGCTCCCGCCGAAAGTCAGGATGGCGGCCACGTTGCGGTGCTTGACCCACCAGGCCAGGACCGCCTTGGTCTCGGCCTCCGAGACCATGTAGCGCCCGGCTCCGGACTTGGCGTAAGGGTACTCGTGCATGAAGTTGCGGTCGATTTCGACGCCGCCCGGGCCGTCCTCATTGATGAATCCGTCACCGTCGTTGTCGATCCCTTCCCGGTAGAGGGCATACTCGCCCCGTTCGCCCTTCTTGGCGTCGGCTCTCCGCATCAGCCGCTTCTCGTCGGGATCGATGATGAAGGCGCCGTTGGGATCTTTGACCCTCATGACGGCGATGACGCCGTCCTTGTTCAGGTCCTCGGGCCCGTCCTCGTCGATCCGGCCGTCATTGTCGTCGTCGAAGGGAGTGGCGTTGGCCGGGCGGGCCGCTTCGGCCGCGTCCGGGCTGATAAGGGGCAGAATGTAGAAAGCGCAGGCCTCCAGCCGGGCCTTGATCTCCGGCCGGGCGGCGTTGCGGAGCAGGTGATCGGCGGTGAAGAGGGCCAGCTCGGTGCCGAAGCGCTGGTCTCCCTCCAGGCCGGCCGCGATCATCAGGGCCGGGCGCTCGTCGGCCGGGAGGCCGCCGGGCCCGGCGATCCGCAAGGCCCAGAGATCGCGGCCCTGGCGGGTCGTGCCGATCGATTCCAGCCGGGCCAGCTGGGGGTGGGCCTTGGCCATCCCTTGCAGCAGGGCCGTCATCTCGGCGTAGGAATGGTACTTGCCGAAGTCTTGGGCTCCGGCGGCGGCCGCTAGGATCAGGGCCAACACGGCGGCGCCGAACGCCTGGATCGTATGCTTCATCGGAATCCTCCTCGGGTCATCCCGTCTTGGAAGCGCGGGATCACTTGAACATCGGGTCCGGCAGGATGGCCATCTTCTTGGCCGCGACTTCCTTGCCGTCGACGACGAGAGCCACTTTATAGACGCCGTTCTCGGCCCGCAAGCCGCCGCGGGCCCCCCCGGGTCCGCCGGGCCGGGCCGGGCCGGCCCCGCCGCCCGCCGGGGCCTGCTTGTTCAAGCCCCAGGCGACTTTCTGCAGGCCCTTCTTGGCCGAGCCGGAGGCGATCTCCTGGATCAAGCTGCCTTCCAGGTCCTTGATCGTCACCTTGACGCTCGCAGCATCGGCCTTGAGGTAGTAGTAGATCGCCGCCGTGACGGCCGGATTGTCGACCTTGGCGAACTCGCCGTACTGCTCCCCCTTGCGCTCGTAGACGTTCCAGCGGACGACGTCCTTGACGTCGAAGAGGTGGGCATCCTTGGCGAAGACCTCGGGCTTGAACTCCTTGGCCGGGCCGATGTCGGCGATGTAGATGCCGCGCCCGTAGGTGGCGATGGCCATCTCGCGCTCGCGCTTCTGGATGGCCATGTCGCGGACGACCACCTTCGGGACCTGGTTGGAGATCGGCGTCCAGGTCTTGCCGCCGTCGATGGTGGCGTGGATGCCGGCGTCGCCGGCGATGTACAGAACGGAGGCGTTGTCGGGGTCCTCCTCGACGTCGAAGAGGGGATTTTGCAGGCCGCCGGAGATGTCCTCGAAGGTCTGGCCCTTGTCGCGCGTGACGTAGAGCCAGGTCGTGTCCTCGCTGTGGGTCCGGTATCCGCTGAAGGCCACGTAGCAGACGTTCTCGTCGAAGGCGGAGGGGACGACCCTCTTGACCCACTTGTCGTAGGGGATGCGGGCGCCCTTGGCCACCGGCTTGGGCTTGCCGGCCCGGTCATAGAACTTGTCGGTGATGCTGACCCAGGTGGCGCCGAAGTCGGGCGACATCCACAGGTTGCCGTCGTCGGTGCCGGCCCAATAGAGGCCGGGCTTCTTGGCCGACTCGGCGAAGGAGTAGATGGTGGCCCACTGGAGGTTGGTCTCCTTGGCCTCGTCCAGCTGGGCCTTGTCCGCCTTGCTCAGGTCGGGGCTGATGGTGACGAAGGTGTCGCGCTCGCCGCGGCTCAGGGAGCGGTGAACGAACTGGGAGCAGATAAAGACGATGCCGGGATTGTGGGGCGAGAGGACGATCGGGGCGTTCCACTGGTAGCGCTGGGCCGGGACGCCGGCCGCCGCCTCCTCGGGGGTGGTCCGCTTGGCCAGCGACTGGCTCTCGCCGGTCCGGAGGTTCATCCGGCTGGAGGCGCCGAACTGGCTCTCGTAGTAGATCCACTCGGGGTTCCACCAGTCGCGGACGACATAGAACCCGTCGCCGGTGGGCAGGTAGGTCCAGTCGTTGGCGAAGACGCCCCACTGGTTGCGGTTCCGGCTGGGACCGATCCAGGCCCCGTTGTCCTGGGTTCCGCCCATGACGTTGTAGGGCTGCTCGTTGTCGACGGCCACATCGTAGAACTGCTGGGCGGAGATCGTCGACTTCTGGTGCCAATGCTTGCCGCCGTCCCAGGACTCGCCCGCCCCGCCGTCGTTGGCGCTCATGATGTGCTGGCCGTTGGCCGGATCGATCCACAGGCCGCGGTGATCGACGTGGAGCTTGTAGCTGCCGTTGTCCCAAGGGACCACGGCGAAGGTCTTGCCGCCGTCCTTGGACATGGTCACGTTGGTGTCGGGGCAATAGACGATCTGTTCGTCGTCGGGATCGACGTAGATGCGGCCGTAGTAGCCTCCCTCGGTCTGGTTGACCTGGGCCGAGCCGCCGCTGGTCTTGTACTCGGTCATCCGCTTCCAGGTCTCGCCCAGGTCGTCGCTGCGATAGACGACGCCGTTGCGCTTGACCGGCTGCTGGTTGGTGAGGATGCCGCCGTAGAGCATCTCCAGGGCGTGGCGGTTGAGGACCTGGGCCCGGCCCTTGGCTTCGCTCGAGTCGGCCTTGGGGGTCTCCCGGCGCTGCAGCGCTTCGACTTCGTCGATCGCCGCCGTCAAGCTCTTGCTCTTGGCGTGCGTCTTGCGGGCCGCCGCGTTCAGCCGCGCCAGGTCGATCCCGGCCTTGGCCAGAGCGTCCTTGTCGGCGATGAACTCGTTGAGCTTCTTGACCAGATCGGCCTCTGTCTCGGCCGCGAAGCTCGGCAGCTTCGGCGCCTGCTTGACCAGCTCGGGGGGGATCCTGTAATTCTTCAGCTTGGCCATCGTCCAGCCTTCGGCGAACAGCCCGCCGCCCCGGCCGCCGAAGCCGCCGGCCCGGAAATTGGCCGCGCCGTCGCGCTCGGCTAATCCCAGATTGACGCCCTCGTCAAGGCGGGCGTAGACGATCGAGGGGTTCTTCTCCTGCAGGACCAAGCCGGTCCGGCCCAGCTTGGCGCCGACCGGCAGCCCCTGGGTCAGGGGCTTCCAGGTCGCGCCTCCGTCGGTCGTCTTGTAGAGGTTGTTTCCTTCATGGCGGTCCATATAGGTCCAGGCCCGCCGATAGGTCTTGTAGGCCGCCGCGATGACGACCTTGGCGTCGCGCGGGTCGACGACGAAGTCGGCCACGCCGCGGTCCTTGACCGGGAAGACGTTGGTCCAGGTCTTGCCGCCGTCGGTCGTCTTGTAGAGGCCGCGCTCGCAATCCATGGCGTTGTCGTAGAGCTTGCCCTCGGCCGCGACATAGACGACGTCGGGGCTCTTCGGGTCGACCGCGACCTTGGGGATGAAGAAGCTCCTCTCCAGCCCGACCCGGGTCCAGGTCTTGCCCGCGTCGACCGACTTCCAGACGCCGTCGCCGTGGGTGCTGGATCGGGCGTGCATCGGCTCGCCCGTGCCCAGGTAGAGGATCTTGGGATCGGACGGGGCGATGGCCAGATAGCCCAGGCTCATGGAGCCGAACCTATCGAAGATGGGCTCGAAATGGATGCCCGCGTCCTCGGTCTTCCACAGCCCGCCGCTGGCGGTCAGGACGTAGAAGGTCGTGGTCTGGCCGCGAGGCGCGGCGAACTCGGTGATGCGGCCGGAGAAGTTGACCGGGCCGATCCAGCGCCAGGAGAGCTTGCTCCAGTCGTCGACGGTGGGGACGGTCTGGGCCGCGGCGGGCCGTGAGGCTCCGGCCAGCAGCGCGGCGGCCAGGAAGACGAGCGCGAAACGGGCAAAGCGGGAGGTCATGTCACGGGCTCCTTGGAAGAAGGATGGCTGGGGCGAGAATGGCGACGGGAGAGCTCCCGGCTCGCCGGGATCGCGAAGCCCGGCCGCGGGGCCGGACGGGAGGGCGCCGGGAAGAAGGCGGGGAGCCGCGAAGCAGGCCGGGAGTGAAGCGGAATGGTCGGCTCCGTCATGCGACGCTCTTTAGACGCCCGGGCGGACGGCTTTCTTCCCAGCCCGTCCGAAGCGAGCCGTAGGCATAAACCAGACTCGGCCGAAAGTCAATAAGGCCGCCGCTCGTTGACTTTCGGCAGGGGGCGAACCTATAATCGGGGGACCCGAGACGGAAGAGGAGACCGGCATGGCCAAGAACGACGACTTGCGGGGCGCCGAGACGGGCGCCGTGGAGATTCCCGCCCGGGCCTGCCGCCTCGGAGCCGGCCTGACCGTCCAAGCGGAGATCAGCGGCCGCGAGGATCTCGTCCTCCAGGGGCCGTTCAAGGGGCTGATCGCCCTCAGCGGGGCCAGCTTGACCATCGACCGGCAGGCCGAGGTCGAGGCCGAGGTCGAGGCCGCTGACGTCTTCATCCACGGCTCGCTCGACGGCGGCATCCGGGCCACCGGGCGCGTCGTCCTGGCGGCTTCCGGCCGGGTCAAGGGCAACATCACCGCCGCCCAGATCACGATCCAGGATGGGGCGATGTTCCGCGGCGCGATATGCATGAAGCCGAAGGGCGACTGAGCCGCCGGTTCGATCCGCCCCGCTCCTCCCGCCCCTTCGAGCTGGTCTCCGACTTCGCCCCCCAGGGCGACCAGGTCCGGGCCATCGCCGACCTAGTGGAGGGGCTGGAGCGGCCTCTCCCCCACCAGGTCCTGATGGGCGTGACCGGCTCCGGCAAGACCTTCACCATGGCCAACGTCATCGCCCGGGCCGGGCGGCCGGTGCTGGTCATCTCCCACAACAAGACCCTGGCCGCCCAGCTGTACGGGGAATTCAAGCGCTTCTTCCCCCGCAATGCCGTCCACTACTTCGTCTCCTACTACGACTACTACCAGCCCGAGGCGTATATCCCGGCCTCCCACACCTACATCGCCAAGGAAGCCACGATCAACGACGAGATCGACCGCCTTCGCCTGGCCGCCAGCAACGCCCTCTTCGCCCGCCGCGACGTCATCATCGTGGCCTCGGTCTCCTGCATCTACGGCATCGGCGCCCCGGAGACCTACTACGATCAGAGCTTCCGCTTGGCCGTCGACCAGAGGCTGGCCCGCCGCGAGCTGGTCCGCCGCCTGGTCGCCGTGCAGTACGAGCGGCAGGAGACCGACCTGAAGCGGGGCGGATTCCGGGTCCGGGGCGACGCCGTCGAGGTCTACCCGGCCTACGAGGAGACGGCGCTCCGGATCGAGCTGGACGGCGATCGGATCGGGCGCATCGACCGCATCGATCCCCTGCTGGGCCGGGTCCTGGAGGGCTTGAGCGAGGCCGTCGTCAACCCCCGGACCTTCTTCGCCACGCCCCGCGAGGTCCTCGAGGAGGCGGCGGCCGGCATCGAGGCCGAGCTGAAGGCCCAGGTCGAGTCGTTCCGGGCCAAGGGCTCGGTCCAGGAAGCCGAGAGAATCGAGGAGCGGACCCTCTACGACCTGGAGATGCTGCGGGAGTTCGGCCATTGCCCCGGCATCGAGAACTACTCGCGCTTTCTCAGCCGCCGCCTCCCGGGAGAGCCGCCCTACACCCTGCTGGACTACTTCCCGGCCGGATTCCTGACCATCATCGACGAGTCGCACGTGACCGTGCCCCAGATCGGCGGCATGTACGCCGGCGACCGCTCCCGCAAGCTGACCCTCATCGAGAACGGCTTCCGCCTGCCCTCGGCGCTGGACAACCGACCCCTGCGCTTCGAGGAGTTCGAGGACCGGGTCGACGCCGTCATCTACGTCTCGGCCACGCCGGCCCGGCACGAGATCGAGCGGGCCCGCGGCCGGGTCGTGGAACAGATCACCCGGCCGACGGGCCTGACCGATCCGGCCGTCGAGGTCCGGCCCAGCCGGGGCCAGGTGGAGGACCTGCGGCGGGAGATCGAAGCCGGGGCGGCCCGCGGCGAGCGGACCCTGGTCACGACCCTGACCAAGAAGATGGCCGAGGACCTGACCCGATTCTTCCACGAGAAGGGCCTGCGGGTCCGCTACCTGCACTCGGACATCGAGACCCTGGAGCGGGTCAAGATCCTGCGCGAGCTGCGCAAGGGCGTCTTCGACGCTCTCATCGGGATCAACCTTCTGCGGGAGGGCCTGGACCTGCCGGAGGTCTCCCTGGTGGCGGTGCTCGACGCCGACAAGGAGGGCTTCCTCCGCTCGGCCACGGCCCTCATCCAGACCTTCGGCCGGGCCGCCCGCAACGTCGGCGGCCGGGTCCTGCTTTACGCCGACGTCATGACCGACTCGATGCGGGCGGCCATCGCCGAGACCGACCGCCGGCGGGGTCTCCAGGAAGCCTATAACCGGGAGCACGGCATCACCCCCCAGTCCATCCACAAGTCTCTGGACGCCGTTCTGTCCAGCGTGTCCGAGCGCGACTATCTCGACTATACCCGCGTCGCCGAGGACAAGGACATCTACATGTCCCCCTCCCGGCGCCAGAAGCGGATCGAGGAGCTGGACAAGCAGATGCGGGCGGCCGCCAAGGCCCTCGACTTCGAGAAGGCGGCCCGGCTGCGCGACGAGCTGGCCAAGCTCCGCAAGCACGACCTGGAGCTGCTGAATGACTAGCCTGCGGGCCAAGATCGCCGGCTTCCCCGAATCCCCGGGCATCTACTTCTTCAAGAACGCGGCCGGGGGCGTCGTCTACATCGGCAAGGCCCGCCGCCTGCGCGACCGGGTCCGCTCCTACTTCCAGCCCAGCGACGATCCCAAGGTGGCGGCCATCCTGTCCGAGACGGCCGACGTGGACTACATCCTGACCGGCACCGAGCGGGAGGCGGCCTTCCTGGAGAACAACTTCATCCAGCAGGCCCAGCCGAAGTTCAACCTGAGGCTCAAGGACGACAAGAGCTTCCCCTACCTGAAGCTGACCGTGGCCGATCCATGGCCCGGCGTCTCCATCTGCCGCAAGGTGGAGAAAGACGGCCACCGCGCCTACGGCCCCTTCAGCCCGGCCCAGGAGGCGCGGCGGACGATCCACTTGCTGGCCAAGTCCTTCGGCATCCGGACCTGCCGGGACCCGGTCTTCCGGGGGCGCAAGCGGCCCTGCCTGGAATACGATCTCAAGCTGTGCGCGGCGCCGTGCGTCGGGCTGATCGGCCCGGCCGAATACCGGGCCAGGGTTCGCGATGCCCGGCTGTTCCTGGAGGGGCGGACCTCCAAGCTGGCCGAGATGCTGAGGGCCCGCATGGAAAAGGCCGCCGCGGAGGAGAGCTTCGAGTCCGCCGCCCACTGGCGCGACGTCCTCAAGGCCATCGAGCAGATTCGGATCAAGCCGGCCGTGATCTCCGTCGGGCAGGAAGACCAGGACGTCTTCGGCCGGGCCGAAGGGGGCGGCCTGGAAGCCGTCTATATCTTCGTCATGAGGCGGGGCAAGGTCGTCCGCTCGCACGAGATGCCGAGGCCCGCCGAACCGGGCCGGGAGGAGGGGCGGGCGCTGGCCGAGGCGATCCGCGCCTTCTACGCGGGACCGCGGGAGGTTCCCCCGCGCCTCCTCCTGCCCTATGCGCCGGAGGGGCGGGAGGCGCTGGCCGCCGAGCTGGCGGCGGCGGGCCGGGTCCAGCCCGCGCTCGTGACCGCGGCCCGGGGCAAGGACAAAGCCCTTCTGGAGATGGCCCGGCGCAACGCCGAGAGGGTCCTGGCCGCGGCCGACCGCAGCCTGGCCCCTCTTTGGGAGCTCAAGAAGGCTCTCGGCCTGTCCGTCCTGCCGGCCCGCATCGAGGGCTTCGATATCTCCAACACGCAGGGCGTCGAGTCCGTGGCCTCGATGGTCTCCTTCGAGAACGGGTCCCCGGACAAGAGCGGCTACCGCAAGTTCAAGATCAAGACCGTCGAGGGGCCCAACGACGCGGCCAGCCTGGCCGAGGTCGTCGGGCGCAGGTATGGTCGGCTGCTGCGGGAGAAGGCGCGGCTCCCCGACCTTGTCCTGGTCGACGGCGGCAAGCCGCAGATTCAAGCCGCGGGCCGGGCCCTGGATGGATTGGGCCTGGCCGACCTGCCTTTAGCTTCCCTGGCCAAGCGGGAGGAGATCGTCTTCACGCGGTCGCGGCCCGGCGGCATCCGGCTGCCGCGGTCCTCGCCGGCGCTCCAGACGCTGCAGCGGGTCCGCGACGAGGCGCACCGGTTCGCCGTGGCCTTCCACAGGCGGCGGAGGGCCAAGCGAGCCCTGGAGGGATGAGATGATGGCCAAGCCGGTTCGAACGAGAAGCTCCGAAGCGCGCCGCAAGACCCGCCAACCGCCCCCGGCGGGGATGGGGGCCGGCCGGGGCGGCCCCCAGATCAAGGCCTGGGCCAGGCGGGCCCAGGGACGACGGGGAGGCGGGCGATGATCCTGGGCGTCGGCATCGACATCATCGAGGTGGCCCGCATCCGGCGGGCCATCGAGCGCAATCCCCGCTTCTGCGACAAGATCTTCACTCCGGCCGAGATCGCCTATAGCGAGGGCAAGGCCAGCCGCTTCAAGCACCTGGCCGCCCGTTTCGCCGCCAAGGAGGCCTTCATCAAGGCCGTCGGCCACGGGGTGCCGTGGGCCTCGGTCGGGATCGAGAACCTGCCTTCGGGCCAACCGCTGCTCAAGGTGGAGAACCGGGAAGCCTACGGCTTCACCCAGGCCCATGTCTCCTTGTCCCACATCACGGACTACGCCGTCGCCTTCGTCGTCTTGGAAAAATAGGGGGACAGTATACGTAATTCCCGAACTTTTTGTTGACGCTCTTCAAGCGGGAGGACGTCAAAGGAGACATTCGATTTCTCGCTGCAGGGAGGCAAAGCCTAGCCAAGCAGCGATTCGGCTCTTTTCACCCGCCAGGGTGGCCTGAGAAGAGCTTGGCGAGACGTTAAAGGGAGGCCCCCGATACTCCCGGCTTCAGATCGATCAAACAAAGCTGGAAATAGGGAATTACCTATACAGTACCCCTATTTATTAGAAAGCCAGGCGGACCAGCAGGCTGATGACGATCGCGGCGGTCACGCTGATTCCCGTCGACAGCAGGGCCGCCCGCCTTCCGGCCTCGCGCCACAGGATGACCAGCGTCGACAAGCAAGGGATGAAGAGGCTGATAAAGACGGTGAAGACGAGAATCTGCTCGCGGCTGATCGCCCCGGCCAGGCCGGCGTAGCCGACGCCCAGGGCCTGAATCAGCATCATCAGCGACAGCTCCTTGCGCAGGAAGCCGAAGACCAGCGTCACGCCCAGCGAAGCGGGCAGCCCCAGAAGCCCGACCACGAGCGGCGACAGGGCCGCGTTGATGATCCGATCGCCGTGCAGCGCCTGGATGAGCCCCAGGACCAGGCTGCCCAGGATGAGCACCGGCCAGGCGAAGCGGATGAAGGCCCTCAATTGGAGCCAGACGTTGAGGCCGATCATCTTGAGCGAGGGCGGCTTGAGGGCCGGAATCTCCAGCAGCAGCCCCGGCGACTCCTCTCTCCAAAGCCGGCTCAGGAGCCGGCCGATGACGGCCACGAGGAGGACGTTGGCGATATAAAAAGCGAGAGCCCACCAGGGACCCAGAAAGAAAGCCACCAGGGCCAGGATGATGGTCGTCCGGGCCGAACAGGGGATGAAGGGAATGAGGATCGAGGTCAGGATGCGGTCCCGGCGCGACTCGAGGGTCCGTGTCGAGACGATGGCCGGCACGTTGCAGCCGAAGCCGAGGATGAACGGGGCCACCGACTTGCCGTGCAGGCCGAGACGGTGCATGAAAGCGTCCAGCAGGAAGCCGGCCCGGGCCAGGTAGCGGATGTCCTCCAGCAGCGCCATCAGAGCCAGCAGGGGGATATAGTAAGGCAGGACGATGGCGACGCCGCCGCCGACGCCTTGGATCAGCCCCTCCGCCAGGTGGAAGAGGAGGCCGGAGCCCAGCCGCTGGCGCAAGATCTCCCGCAAGCTCATGAACGGCTTGAGCAGGAGCGTCTCCAGCGGCGATCCGATCTTGAAGATGATCAGGAAGAAGCCCATCAGGACGCCGGCCAGGACGAGATAGCCCCACCAGCGGTGGAGGAGGATGTCGTCGATGCGGTCGGCCAGCGGCCGCTTCTCTCGCTTGACCCGAGCCGTCTCCTCGAAGATCTTCATGGCCAGGTGATGCCTCTCCCCCGCGATCACCTCGTAGGCCGGCCGCCCGCGCGCCGCCTCCAGAGAAGCCCGGGCCCGCTCCAGCCGGGACGCGAGATCCGGCTCCAGCTCGGTCAGGAACTCGGCGCAGAAGGTGTCGCCGCTCTCCAGCATCCGGGTGGCCGTGAAGCGGGGGCTCTCCAGGCAGGGGAAGCCCGGCGGCAGGCCGCCGGCGATATCGGCGATGACGGCTTCGACGTCGGCGGACCATCGCGGGCTCTCGGCCCGGCCCGGCGTCCCGAGGCGGCGGACGGCCGCTTCGATCAGGTCGTCGATCCCCTTGCCCTGCGCCGCAATGGTCGGCACCACCGGGCAGCCCAGCCTCCGGCTCAAGGCCGCAACATCGACGCGGATGCCCTTGCGGGCGGCCAAATCGATCATATTGAGGGCCACGATCATCGGCCGCCCCAGCTCCAGAAGCTCCAGCGTCAGCTCCAGCCCGCGGCCGAGCGTGGAGGCGTCGACGACGTCGATGATCAAATCCGGCGGCTCGCCGAAGAGGTGGGTCAGGGCCGTCCGCTCGGCCGGATCGGAAGGATTCAAGGAGTAGGTCCCGGGCAGGTCGACGATATTCAGGCGACGCCCCCGGACGAGGACCTGGCTGTGGATGTGGCGGACGGTGGTCCCCGGGAAGTCCGCGGCTTGGACCTTGGGACCGGCGACGGCGCCGAAGAGCGCGCTCTTGCCGGAGCCGGGCTGGCCGAGAAAGACGATGACCGGCTCGTCAGCCGCGCTCATCCTCGGCTTCCACCCGGATCTTGGCCGCAATGCCCCTTCCCACGGCGGCCGACACGCCGCTCTCGAGGTTGCGCAGCAGGACGGGACCGCCCAGGATGCCCCGCTCGGCGAATTCGATCCGGTCGCCCTCATGGAAGCCGAGGGCCATCAGCCTCCGGTGCACGGACTCGCCTCCCTCGATCGCGACCAGGCGGAGGGCCGTTCCGCGCGGGGCCTGTAGGAGCGTCATGATTCTCTTTTTCTTAGCGAATTAGTATATTTTATCCGGCCCCGCTTGGCAAGGGCCGGACGCGATTTCGGCGGTCCGCGGCGCTCTTCGCGCCGCCGGGATTTGCCAAGGATTCCGAAACCGCCTACACTGGATGGGAGCGAGCGGCGCCCGGTTCGCGTCGCCTCAAAGGAGCCGTCATGAAACAGAGGCCCACGGCCCTCATGGCCCCGGTGCTGATCCTCTTCTTGGCCGCCGCGGCGACCGGCTCCTGCCGGCGGGCGGAACCGGACGACATCCGGACGGGCTGCTTGCGGGGCGCCGTACGGGCCATCCAAGCCGAGATGGCGCGTCTCCAAGGCTGGATCGCCCAGCGGAAGTCAACCGGCAGCCAGGGCGACCTGGCCGAGCTGGAGTCGTCCCTCAAAGCCCGACAGGCCGATCTGGCCAAGTACCAGGCTATGAAGCCCGCGGACTTCCCCCTTCCGGAGCCGGAGGAGGCGGTCGTCTGGTTCGAGGACGCCAAGCCGGGCTTCGACTCGATTCTCTATTTCGAAGGGCTCTCGCGGTCGGGTCCCTGGCTCCACATAGCCGGGATGGCCGGCGACGGATTCGCCTCGCTCAAGCCCAAGGACAAGAAGAGGACGACGTTCTACAAGGTCTACCCCCGGAGCTACTTCGGCATGGACAGCTTCTACGTCTATATCTCCGAGCGCCGCTAGCCCGCAGCGAGGCCGACATGGAAGATCCTTATCGGGCTCCGGCCGACGATCTGGTCCGCTACATCTGCCGCCGCGCGCCCGTTCCGCCGGCTCTGGACGGCCGGCTGGACGCGGAGCCCTGGCGGCGGGCCGAGCGCTCGCCGCGCTTCGTCGACCTGGTCACGGGCGCTCCAGCCCCCTTCGACACCCGCATGGCGGCCCTCTGGGACGACCGCTTCCTCTATGTCGCCTTCTGGGTCGAGGAGCCCAACGTCCAGGCCCGCTTGACCGAGCGGGACTCGTTCATCTGGACCGAGAACGACGTCGAGCTTTTCATCGCCGGACCGGACTGCTACTACGAGCTCCAGGTCAATGCCCGCGGCACGATCTATGAGGTCTTCTACGTCTGGCAGGAGGCCTACCTCCGGGCCGGCTTCGCCGGGCGGCCCGAGTTCGACCTGGCCGGCCGGACCGTCGACGTCCTGGGCGGCTTCCAGGACGCTTCCCGCTACGGCCGCCACCCCCGCGGGCGCCGCTGGGCCTTCATGGACTGGGACTTCCCCGGCCTGCGCTGGGCCGTCTCCGTGGACGGGACTCTCAACGACGACCGCGACATCGATCGCGGCTGGAAGGTCGAGCTGGCCTTCCCTTGGCCGGGCTTCGCCGCCCTGGCCCAAGGGCGCCGCATCCCGCCGGGCGTGGGGGATGAATGGCGGATGGACTTCAGCCGCTTCGAGGCCTTCCATGCCGCCGGCCGCCGCGTCTCCCCCGACCCGGGCTGGGCCCTCAACCGTCACGGCGTCTATGATTCCCATATCCCGGAGCGCTTTTCGCGCCTCGTCTTCGCCCCCGAGGCCCCCTGAGCCGCGTTCCCTTATCCCCCGGATTGTGCTATTTTAAGCCCCGTGGCGCTTCACAATAAGGGCCTGCGGCGGGGTGGTCTGGCCGTCGCTTGCCTCATACTGGCCGGCTGGGTCCCGCCGGCCGCCTCGCAGACGGCCGCCGCTCCGCCGGCCGGCGTCCCCGACTTCCCCCTGACTCAATATCGGCTCCGCAACGGGCTGACCGTGGTCCTCTCCGAGGACGACAGCCTCCCCTTGGTCTCGGTGGTGGTGGCCTACAAGGCCGGCTCGATCTACGAGAAGCCCGGCAAGACCGGCCTGGCCGCCCTGCTCGAGAACCTGATGTTCGCCGGGTCCACGGACGTCCCTCCCCTCCAGCACATCAGCTTCATCAACCGCGTCGGCGGGACTTTGAGCGCCGCCGGCTCCGAGGACAGGACCGTCTTCTACCAGACCGTGCCGGCCAACGCCCTGGCCCTGACCCTCTGGCTCGAGTCGGACCGGATGCGCTTCCTGGAGATCGACGAAGCCCGCTTCGCGGCGGCCAAGGCCCAGCTCCTGGACGACGTCCGGAACCGCCGGACCGGAGAGCCCTACTACGAGGCGCTGGCCGCTCTCGACCGGATGGTCGATCCCGACTTCGCCTTCGGCCACCCTCCCTCGGGCCTGGAAGAGGACATCCGCGGCCTGACCTTGGAGGATGCCCGCGAGTTCTACGCCGTCCACTACGCCCCCAACAACGCCATCCTCTGCCTGACCGGCGACATCCAGAAGGCCAAGGCCCGGGAGCTCGTCCAGCGCTACTTCGAAAGCCTGCCCCGGGGCCGGGACGCCTCCCCGCCGGCGGATCCTCCGCCGGGCCCCGGGCGCAAGGGGGAAGCGGCCGACTTCATCGACCCCGCGGCCTCGGGCCCCGCCTTCAGCCTGGCCTTCCGCCTCTCCCCTTCCACCTCCCCGGAGTACCACACCCTGGTCCTCTTGGATTACATCCTCCTGCGGGGCCGCAGCTCGCGGCTCTCGCGCCGCCTGCTCGATCCCAACCGCAAGATCGCCTACCGCCTGGTCGGCGGGATCGACCGCCGCAGGGAGCGGTCGAGCTACCGGATCTTCGTCCAGGCCAATCCGGCCCAGATCGGCCCCTGTCAAGCCGAGATCTTCGACGAGCTGGCCCGGCTTCGCCAAAGCCTCCTGGCCGAGGCCGATCTGGACCGCTTCAAGGCCCTCTTCGAGCAGGATTACCGCCGCCGCATCGGCACCGCCATCGAACGGGCCCTCTACCTGGTCGACCTGTGGTTCATCCAGAGAGACCTCGAGTCGGCCCCGGCCGAGCTGGCCAAGTTCCTGGGCGTGACTCCGGCCCATGTCGTCGGCTTGGCCGCCCGCTATTTCAATCCGGCCAACTCCTTCCTCGTCCGGGTGAAGACGCGATGAAGCCCCGCGCCGCGGCCTGGCTCCTGTTGGCCCTCTTCGCGGCCGCCCCCGCCGCCGGACAGGAGCGCTTCCGCCGGACGCCTCCGGCCGCCGAGCCTCTGCCGGCCCTGGCCCTGCCGGCCATCGAATCGGTCGGCTTGAGCAACGGGCTGCAGCTGTCGGTCGTGTCACGCGAGACGCCCCTGATGAGCCTCCTCCTGGTGCTCGACGCCGGCGAGATCCGCTCGCCCCGGAATCTGCCCGGCCTGGCCACATGCACGGCCCACATGTTCCTGCGCGGGACCAAGACCCGCTCGGCCGCGGCCATCGAGGAGCTGATCGAGTCGCTGGGCGGCACGATGTCGCTCGACATCACCCAGGACCATGTCTTCGTCACCCTCCAATTCCTGGAGGAGTCCCTGGACTCCGTCCTGGCTCTGCTGGCCCAGCTCCTCCTGCAGCCGTCTTTCAACGAGCGCGAGCTGGCCTTGGTCAAGTTCAACCTGTCCTCGGAGCTCATGGACCGGGGCCAGGACCCGGAGTTCAGCGCCCGCCGCCAGCTTCTCCGCCTGATGTTCGAGGGCCATCCCTACGCCAGCTTCGCCTTCGGACGCGACGCGGTCCGCGGCTGGACCCTGCGGGACGCCGCCCAGTTCTTCGATCGATTCTACCGGCCCAACAACGCCCAGATCGTGCTGGTCGGCGACATCCGCCTGGACGCGGCGAGCCGCCGGATCAGCCGCCACCTCAACGTCTGGCCGAAGCGGGAGGTCCCGCCGCTCCCGTCCCTGGCGCCGCCGGTCATGGACCGCGACCGCGTCTGCTTCATCGACGTGCCGGGAGCCAAGGACTGCGCCGTCGTGGCCGGGTCCCTCCTCCCCCCCCCCGAGATCCCGGATCGCTTCGCCTTGACGGTCCTCAACCAGGTCCTGGGCGGGACGCTGAACTCCCGCCTGTTCATGAGCCTGCGGGAGAGTCGAAGCTACGCCAAGTACGCCTTCAGCGAGGTCAACCACTTCCGGGTCGGCGCGTTCTTCCTGGCCCGGGCCTTGGTCGCCCCCCGCCATCTGCACCCCGCCACGGAGCTGCTCTTGGAGGAGCTTCGCCGGCCGGCCCGCGAGCCCGTCGGGCTGGACGAGATCCTGCAGGCCAAGACCGTCGTCACCGGCAGCTTCCCGCTGCGCCTGGCCCGGCCGGAGGACTTCGCCTCCCGGGTGGCCCTGATCAAGGCCGCTGGCTGGGGCAACGAGGCCTGGAACGACTACTACGAGCAGACCTGGACGGTCGGTCCCGAGCAGATCACCGACCTGGCCCGGCGGCGGATGACCTCGCCTTTCTTGATCGTCATCGCCGGCGACCGGGCCCTCTGCGACGAGCGTCTGGTCGAGTTCGATCTGGTCGAGTACTACGACGCGCGCGGCCAGCTTCTCTACACCAAGAGCCGCGATCGAAAGGAGCCCGAATGAAGATCGTCGAGTGCGTCCCCAACTTCAGCGAGGGACGGGACAAGGATAAGATCCGGGCCATCACGGCCGAGATCGAGGCGGTGGCCGGCGTCAAGCTGCTGGACGTCGACCCCGGGGAGTCGACCAACCGGACCGTGGTCACCTTCGTCGCCTCGCCCGAAGCCGCCTCCGAAGCCGCCTTCCGGGCCATCCGCAAGGCCGCCCAGGTCATCGACATGGCCGTCCACAAGGGCGCCCACAGCCGCATCGGAGCCACCGACGTCTGCCCCTTCATCCCGGTCTCCGGCCTGACCATGGCCGACTGCGCCGCCCTGGCCCACGCCCTCGGCCGCCGGGTGGCGGACGAGCTGGGCATCCCGGTCTACTTCTACGAGGAGGCCGCCCTCCGGCCCGAGCGCCGCAACCTGGCCGCCGTCCGTCAGGGCGAGTACGAGGGCCTGCCCGAGAAGCTGAGGGACCCGGCCTGGGCGCCCGACTGCGGCGAGCCGGTCTTCAACGCCCGCTCCGGGGCCACGGTCATCGGGGCCCGCGAGTTCCTGATCGCCTACAACATCAACCTCAACACGCGCGACCGGCGCCTGGCCAACGAGATCGCCCTGTCCATCCGGGAGAGCGGCCGGGCCCAGCGCGACAAGGACGGCGCCATCGTTCGCGACGCCTCCGGGGCGGCCATCAAGGTGCCGGGGAAGTTCAGCCACGTCAAGGCCGTCGGCTGGTACATAGAGGACTACCAGACCGCGCAGATCTCGATCAACTTCACCAACTACAAGCTGACGCCCATCCACGCCGTCTTCGACGAGGTCCGCATCCTGGCCGCGGCCATGGGGCTGCGGGTCACCGGCAGCGAGCTGGTCGGGCTGATCCCCAAGGAGGCCCTTCTGGCTTCCGGGCGGCACTACCTCCTGAAGCAGGGCAAGTGCTCGGGCGCGCCGGAGCCCGAGCTGATCCGGACCGCGGTCCGGTCCCTGGGCTTGTCCGACGTGACGCCTTTCGATCCGAAGAAGAAGATCATCGAATTTCAGTTCGAGGCGCCGGCCAAGGCCCTCGTGGGCCGAACCGTGAGGGACTTCGCCGACGAGCTGTCCATGGATTCTCCGGCCCCGGGGGGCGGCAGCGTGGCGGCCCTCTGCGGGGCCCTCTCGGCCGGACTGTCGTCGATGGTCGCCAATCTGACCGTGGGCAAGAAGGGCTACGAGAAGGCCGCCGAAGCCTTGAACGCGGCGGCCCTGCGGGCCCAAGCCCTCAAGGACGAATACCTGGCCCTGGTCGACCGCGATACCGAGGCCTTCAACGCGGTCATGGACGCCTTGCGGCTGCCGAAAGCGACCGAGGAGCAAGCCCGCGAGCGGGACGCCGCCGTGGAGGCGGCGACCCGCCAGGCCACTCTCGTGCCGCTGCGGACCTTGGAAGCCGCCCTGGAGCTCTGCGAGCTGGCTGATCAGGCCGCGCGCGAAGGCAACCGCAACTCTCTCAGCGACGCCGGCGTCGCCGCGCTGGCCGCCCGGGCCGCGGCCGAGGGCGCCTACTACAACGTCCGGATCAATCTGCCGGGGATCAAGGATGAGGACTTCAAGGTCCGCACCGCCGCCCGCGCCGCCGACCTTCGCCGGCAGGTCCTGCGGGCGGCCGCCGCCGTCGCGCGGCGGATGGAGAAGGAGCTGGCCAAGTCTTAGACGCGGCCGAGGGGGAGACTATCCATGCGCAAGCTTCCGGTCGTCAGCAGGGGTCTGAAGAAGCGCCTGTGGCTGATCATCGTCCTGGTCGGGGCCTATCTCGTCTACATCTCGCTCGGCGATCTCATCCCCCAGTACTGGAGCTGGATCGGCTTCCGGGCCCTGGAGCGCTCCATCCTGACCTTGGGCTTCGTCCTGATCCTGATCATCGCCCTCAGCGGCATCGCCCTCAGCGAGCGGCTGACGACCCTGGCCGTGCGGGACGGCCTGACCGGCCTCTACAACCAGACCTACATCAAGGCCCGGCTTCAGGAGGAGATCCACCGCGGCGAGCGCTACAAGTCGGCCCTCAGCCTGATGATGATCGACTTGGACGACTTCAAGCCGCTCAACGACCGCTACGGCCACATCGTCGGAGACCGGATCCTGCGCGCCTTCGGGGAGCTGCTCCAGGACGTCATCCGCTCCTCCGACGTGGCCGGCCGCTACGGCGGCGAGGAGTTCCTGGTCATCCTGCCCCAGACCTCCTGCCTCGACGCGGCGGCGGCGGCCGAGCGCATCCGCAAGGAGATCTCGCTCTTCCCCTTCCGCGTCGGGGCGGGCGGGGACAAGACCTGTCAGATCACGGTCAGCATCGGCGTCTACGCTTCGCCCTTCCTCAGCCAGAAGACCGAGGAGGTCATCGGCTTGGCCGATGCGGCGCTCTACCGAGCCAAGAAGGAAGGGAAGAACAAGGTCGTCGTCTTCATCAAGTAAGCCCGACCGGGAAAGGCTCTCCCGCCGGATCCCGGGGGCGCGAGAGGCCCCCGAAACCGGGAAGGACGCCGAGAGCCGCTCTAGGACCTGCGGCGGACGAGGAAGAGGAAGCCGAACTGGAGGAAGGCGCCCAGGACGATCGTCCCCGAAGCCGGCCAATCCAGGGCGTAAGCCGCCGCCAAGCCCGCCGTCACGGACAGGGCCGCCACCAGGCAGGCGCCGATCATCGCGCCCCGGAAGCTGCGGGCGGTCTGCAGCCCGGCCGCGGCCGGGATGACCAGCAGGGCGGCGACCATGAGGATGCCCACGATCTTCATGCCCAGGACGATGGTCACCGCGGCCAGCACCGTGATCAGCGCGTCCAGCCTCCGGACCGGCACCCCGGCCACCCGGGCCGCCTCGCGGTCGAAGGTCATGAAGAGGAAGCGCGGGTAGAGCCAGGCGACCAGCCCGATGACGAGGACGGCCAGCCCGATCGACAGGCCGACCTCGAGAGGCTCGATGGCTAGGACATCGCCGAAGAGATACCCGAACAGGGCCACATTGAAGCGCCCCGAGACGGAGGCCAGGATGAC
This sequence comes from uncultured Eubacteriales bacterium, assembly GCA_964556755.1. Classification (GTDB taxonomy): domain Bacteria; phylum Acidobacteriota; class Aminicenantia; order Aminicenantales; family UBA4085; genus UBA4085. Next base: position 38,806 of record CAZKXI010000004.1, on the reverse strand, counting down.
GCCGGCGGCCAGCCCGACCGAGCTGAAGATGGCGATGGCCGTGTCGCCGTGCAGCCCGGCCTTCTCCTTGAGCTTCATGATGGCCAAGGCCCCGGCGACGGAGACGACCAGGGCGGACAGCAGGGGCATCCCGCCGACGCAGAGGCCCAAGGCCACGCCGGCGAAGGCCACATGGGACATCCCATGCCCGATCATGGCGTCCTTGCGCAGAAGGAGGAAGACGCCCAGAACGGCGCAAGCCAGGGCGATGAACAGGCCGGCCGCCAGGGCCCGCTGCAGGAAGGCGTAGCGGAGGAAGGCTTCGATCACGTCGGCATCCTCAATGGCGGTGGGAGACGAGATGATGGCCGCCGGCCAGCATCTCCTCGACGACGCCGGAGCGGCAGAAGTCCTCGTGGCTGCCGTGGTAGATCAGCCGCTGGTTCAGGCAGGCGACCCGGCTGACGTGCTTGTCGACGATCCCGATGTCGTGGGTCACCAGGACGATGGTGATGCCCTGGTCGGTGTTGAGCCGGCCGAGCAGGTCGTAGAACCGCTCCTGCGTCACGGCGTCCACTCCGGCCGTGGGCTCGTCCAGGAAGAGCAGGCCCGGCCGGGTGACGATGGCCCGAGCGATGAAGACCCGCTGCTGCTGCCCCCCGGACAGACGGCCGATGGGGCGGTCGCGGTGCTCGTCCATGCCGACCAGGTCAAGGGCCTGGCGGATGGCGTCCTCCCGGGCCCGGCGCGGGAGGCGGACGGCGGAGCGGGTCGAGCGCAGGGCCATGGCCACGACTTCGCGGGCCGAGGCCGGGAAGGAGGCGTCGAAGTGGGTCGCCTTCTGGGGAATGTAGCCGATCCGCTCCCATTCCGCGAACTCCGCGGCCGGCCGTCCCCAGAGCAGGACCCGGCCGCTCTGCGGGCTGAGGAGATTGAGGAGGACCTTGACCAGGGTCGTCTTGCCGGAGCCGTTGGGACCGAGCAGGGCCAGGAAATCGCCGGCGCCGATGGCCAGAGAGACATCCTCCAAGACGCGGCGGAAGCCGAAGGAGAAAGAGACCCCCTCGGCCCGGACGAGCCCGGCGGCGCGGCTCTCGGTCCGCTCAGCGTCCGGCCAGGCCATGGCGCAGGGCCTCCAGGTTCTCGGCCATCAGCTCGAAGAATCCGACGCCGGCCTCGCGCTGGGCCGGGGTGATGTTGTGGCCGGGATGGAGGAGCCGGACGTCGGCCCCGGCTTCGGCCGCGATCAGGCGGGCCACCTTGTCGCCCGCGCCCGGCTCGTAGAAGATGGTCCGGGCCTTGGCCCGCCTGGCCCGGGCCGCGATCCCGGCCGTGGTCTTCGGCGTCGGAGCGGCGTCGGGGCTGACGCCGTAGACCGGCACCTGGACCAGGCCGTAGCGGCGGGCTAGATATCCGAAGGCGGCGTGGCCGGCCAGAAAGATCTCGCGTCCGGCGCAGCCGGACAGCCCTTCGCGGTAGGAGGCGTCAAGCGCCCGCAGGCGCTTTTTGAGGTCCTCCGCGCGGCTCCGGAATCCGGCCGTCTCGGCCGGGACAAGCTTCGCCAGCGCGCCGGCCAGCGCGTCGACGATCTTCTCATCCTGAAGGAAGTCCAGCCAGACATGGGGATCGTGGTCCTCCCGGCCTCGCCCGTCGGGCTCTTCCCCGGCGGCGTGTCCCTCATGGCCTTCCAAAAGGTCCAGGCCTCGACTCGCTTCCAGGCTCGGGACGTGGCCGGCCCCAGCGCCCTTGACGAGTCCGGGCAGCCAAGGCTCGAGTCCGGAACCGATCGAGACCACAAGATCGGCCCCGGCCAGGCGGCGGACATCGCCGACGCGCGGCTGCCAGGTGTGGACATCGGCCCCCGGGGGGAGAAGCTGAAGGACCTCGACCGCATCTCCTGCCACGGCGCGGGCGAGCTCGGCCAAGGGGAAGACGGTGGCCGCCGCGAGAGGCTTCCGCTCCCCGGCCCCGCCCGCCGCGGGAAGGCCAGCCCCCCCGGATAAAAGCGCGAGAAAGAGCGGGAGGCCGGCGAGGAGGTGCATTTCGATTCATTGTAGGGGCCGGATCGGGCAAAGTCAACGCGCCGCGGCCGTTGACCGGATCCGGAAAAAGGACTAAGAGAAGGGGCGCGAAGCCAAGCCATGGGACGAGCCAAGCCGGGACCCGGATTCGAGCCGCGGGAGGCGCTCTTCGCCCCCTCGACCGCCTGCAATCTCCGCTGCCGCCACTGCGCGGTCGAACCGGGCCCGCGGCGCCTCCCCCTCGCCGCCGCTCTGCGATTCCTCGACTCCTGCCGCGGCACCTCGGTGGAGCGCGTCGGATTCACCGGCGGCGAGCCTTTCCTCCAGCCGGCGTTCTTGGAAGCGGTCACGGCCCGGGCCGTCCGCCTGGGCCTGTTGTTCGATCGAATCACGACCAACGCGGTCTGGTTCAAGACCCGCGACGAGCTCAATGACAGGCTGACCCGTCTGCGGGACAAGGGCTACGACGGATCCTTCTATGTCAGCCTGGACGCCTTTCACGGCCGGAGCGTCCGCAAGCCGGCCCTCTTCATCGAGGCGGCCGCGCAAATCTGGAACCGGCCCGACATCGCCGGCCTGATCGCTGTCCGCGGCGGCCGGGACCGGGAGACCGAAGCCCTCCTGGAAGCCTTGTCCGCCCGGTTGGGCGCCCGGCGCATCGGTCGCGGGGCCCGCCGGAGGATCGTCTCGCCCGATCTCATCCTCCCCATCTCCTATGTGGATCTGGTTCCGGTCGGCCGAGCAGCCGGATGGGCCGCGCCTTGGGATCGCGCCTGGTTTAAGGAGGACTATTGCTCCGGGCCGGGTCATGTCCTCTACATCCAACCGGACGGCTCGGTCAAAGCCTGCTGCGGCTACGCCACCGACAGCGACCGCCTGACCATCGGCGATATCCGCCGGCAAACGGCGCCCGAGATCATCGCCGCCGCTAATCGGAATCCCTTCGTCCGGACCATTTACCGGAGCGGCTTGAGCGCCATCCGCCGCCGCCTTTTAGCCGGCGGAGCGTCATTCCCCGGCCGGACTTCCAACGCTTGCGCCTTCTGCCATCACCTTGTGACGAGCCTTCCCGGCCCGGCGCTCGACGCCGCCCTCGACCCGGATGAGCTTTGACCCGGCCGAAGAGCCGAGATCGGAGGCGAGCCCGAATTGACAGGGGCGGGCGGCTCGCTTATAAAGGTCTTTTCCCGCAAGGAGGCCGACATGTCATCCCTGGCTTATCTGACCGAGGAGTGGCGGAGCGAGGCCGAACGCAAGCTCAAGGCCGAGCTCGCGCCCGAGAAGCTGGACCGGGCCACGACTTCTCTCGTTCATCAGCATACGGACTGTCCCGGTGGCGGGAGCAAGTACATTCTCTTCCGGCTCCAAGAAGGGGTCCTGACCGAGCTGGCGCTCGGCGACGGCGAGCCGCCCGAGGCGGAGTTTCAGATCTCCGGGCCGTACGAGACGTTCGCCAAGATCGCCCGGGCCGAGCTGGAGGCGCCGAACGCCATCCTGACCGGCAAGCTGAAGCTCAAGGGCAATATGCTCAAAGCCCTCAAGCTGGCCGCCATCGCCGACCGGGTCAACAAGGTCCTGGCCGGCATCCCTTCGACGTTCTGACAAGGAGCCCCGCCATGAAGAAGACCCTCATCTCCTTGCTCAGCCTGGCCCTGGCCCTGGTCGGCGCAGCCGCCCTCGCCGCGACACCCCAGGGTCCGGCCAAGGCGGTCGTCCAGACCGACCGGGCCCCCAAGGCCATCGGGCCGTACTCTCAGGCCATCGCCGCCGGCGGGCTGATCTTCTGCTCCGGGCAGCTGGGCATCAATCCTGCCGCGGGCCGGCTCGTCACGGGCGGCATCGAGGCCGAAACACGCCAAGCGCTCGAGAACTTGAAAGCGGTCCTGGAAGCGGCCGGCAGCTCTTTGGACCGAGTCGTCAAGACCACGGTCATCCTGGCCGATATGGCCGAGTTCGCGGCCATGAACAAGGTCTACGCCGAGTTCTTCCCCTCCGCTCCCCCCGCCCGGGCCACCTTTCAAGCCGCCGGCCTAGCCCTGCAGGCCCGGGTGGAAATCGAGGCCATCGCCATCAAGCCCTGAGGCTCGGTCGATCGGGCTTCATCGCAAAGACGCCGGCCCCGCGGCCCTGCGAGCGCTGATGACCGAGGCCGCCGTGACGGCGGCCATGATGACCGCCCCGCCGGCCAGGGCTCGGGCGCCCGGGACCTCGCCCAGGGCCAGGAAGACCCACAGCGGATTGAAGACCGGCTCGATCACGGCGATCAGGTTGGCCGAGACGGCCGAGACGCGGCGGATGGCGTAGACGAAAAGGATGGCCGAGACGCCGACCTGGACGGCCCCCAGGACGACGATCGCGCCCACGGCCCCCCACGTGACGGGGGGCGCCGGCCGGAAGAGCGCCGTCCCGATCCCGGCCGCCGCGGTCAGGGCGTGGGCGATCAAGATCGATTCCACCGGCGAGCCGTCCTTCTGCATCCGCATGAAGACGAAGTAGAAGCTGAAGGTCAGCCCGGACAGGACGGCCAGGATATTGCCCCAGGTCGTCCCGCCGCCGATCTTGTCCAGGAACATCAGGGCCATCCCGCCGACGACGAAGAGGAAGGCCGCGATATGCTCCAGCCGGATCTTCTCCTTCAGCAGCCAAGCGGCGATAAAGGCCGTAAAGACGGGACCGACGTACTGAAGGAGGATGGCGTTGGCCGACGTGGTGGCCTTGTTGGCCGAGACAAAGAGCAGCATCGTCACCGCGCTGGCGACGCCGGCCGCGATCTGGGGGAAGGAGCCGTGGAAGCGGGGGCGCTTGACCAGGAGAGAGATGACCAGGAGGGCGATCAGGCTGCGGAAGCCGGCGATGGTCAGCGGCGGCCAGTCGAGGACCTTGATGAACAGGCCGGCCAGGCTCCAGAGAAAGGCCGTGGCGGCCATGGCCAGGGCGCCGAGGATCGAGGTTCGAGAGGGCATCGTCGCAGGCGCCCATCATCGCCGTGAAGGCTGGAAAAAGCAAACGAATTGTGGCATCATCGGTTTTCCCGACGGGAACGGTCCCGAAGCCCTCAAGGAGGTCCCCCATGTCCGAGATTTCCGGCCTGAAGCCGTCCGCCCTGTGGAAGCACTTCGAGGCGATCTGCAGGATCCCGCACGGATCCGGCAACGAGAAGGCCGTCGGCGAGTACGTCATCGCCCAGGCCAAGAAGCTGGGCTTGGCCTGGAAGAAGGACAAGACCGGAAACGTCGTCATCCGCAAGCCCGCCACACCCGGCAAGGAAAAGGCGGTCGGCGTCGTCCTCCAGGGCCACCTGGACATGGTCAACGAGAAGAACTCCGACGTGAAGCACGACTTCCTCAAGGATCCCATCGTGCCCGTCCTGAAGGACGGCTGGGTCCAGGCCGTGGGCACGACCCTCGGGGCCGACAACGGCATCGGTGTGGCGGCGGGCCTGGCGGCCATCGAGGCGACGGACCTGGTCCACGGCCCCCTGGAGCTTCTGTTCACCGTCTCCGAGGAGACCGGCTTGGACGGCGCCCGGACCATCGAGCCGACGGCCCTGCAGGGCCGCTACCTGCTCAACCTGGACAGCGAGGAGGAAGGCACCTTCACCATCGGCTGCGCCGGCGGAGCCGACTCGGACTTCTCTATCCCCCTAGCCCGCCGGGCGATGAAGGCCAAATCCGGCTTCCGGCTGAAGATCAGCGGCCTGCGCGGCGGCCATTCCGGCGTCAACATCCATGAGGGCCGCGGCAACGCCATCAAGCTCCTGGCCAGGGTCATGGGTCAAGCGGCGGCCAAGTTCCCCCTGGCCCTGCTCAAGATGGAGGGCGGCAGCAAGCACAACGCCATCCCGCGTGAGGCCATCGCCGAGTTCCTGCTCGAGCCGGCCAAGGTCAAGGCGTTCTCGATCTTCGTCCAAGCGGCATGCGACAAGATCAAGTCCGAATTCAAGGCCGTCGAGCCCGGCCTCCAGTTCGCCCTCGAGCCCTGCGAGCCTCCGGCGAAGCTCCTGCCCCTGACGCCCAAAGCGCAGAAAGCCCTGCTCGACTTCCTGCTGGCCTGCCCGCACGGCGTCCTGGGCATGCACGCCGAGCTCAAAGGCCTGGTCGAGACCTCGACCAACCTGGCCATCCTGCGCACGCTCAAGGACAAGGCTACCGTCCTCTGCTCCAGCCGCAGCTCGGCCGCATCGGCCCTGGAAGGGACGCGCCAGGCTCTCAAGGCCCTGGCCGACCTGACCGGCGCCCGCATCAAGCAGCCCGAGGGCTATCCGGCCTGGACCCCGAACATGGCCTCTCCCCTGCTGGCCACCATGAAGGGCATCTACAAGGGTGCCTTCGGGACGGAGCCGATCGTCGGCGCCATTCACGCCGGGCTGGAGTGCGGGATCATCGGCGAGAAGTTCGCCGGCATGGACATGATTTCCTTCGGGCCCAACCTGCAGAATCCCCACTCCCCCGACGAGCGGGTCGAAGCGGCCTCGGTCGAGCGCTTCTGGACCCTGACGGTCGCCGCCCTTAAAGCTTTGGCCGGCTGATCCACCGAAGCCCCATTGGGCCCCGCTCTCCCCCGAGGAGGGCGGGGCCCGTTCTTGTCTCCCCCCCGCTTTTCTTGTAGCATAACTCCATCTCGCGCAAGGAGAGAGGAGCCTCCATGTCCAAGAAGCTCGCCCTGGCCGTTCTTGTCGCCCTCGTCGCCGCGTCCCTGGCCATCCTCCCGGCCTGCAAGGCCAAGCCGGTCGGCCGACCGGCCCCCCCGTCCGGAGAAGCCAAGGGCGAGCTGGCCGTGGTCCACACCAGCCCCAACGGCCCCCTGGCCGGGGCCAACGAGGCCGACCAGATCGTCGTCATCTTCGACCACATCATGGCCCCTCTCGAACCCCTGCCCATCGAGGACAACGCGTCTCTCCTGAAGATCGAGCCGTCCTTCGCGGGCAAGTACCGCTGGATGGGAACCAAGGCCCTGGCCTTCACGCCCAAGGACGGCTTCCCCCTGGGCAGCGAGATCAAGGTGACCGTCCCGGCGGGCCTTCGATCCCAGGACGGATACGAGCTGAAGAAAGACGTCGCCTTCTCCTTCCAAACCCAGCGCCCCTACCTGGTCAGCTCCGTTCCGGAGCACCAAGCGACCCAAGTCCGACTGGAACAGCCCGTCTTCCTGGTCTTCAGCCAGGGCGTCGACCGGGCCAAAGCCGAATCCTATCTGTCCTTCGCCGGCGTCGGCCCGGAAGGCCGCGACCACAAGCCCGGCTTCAGTCTGCAGGCCCCCCCCGCGGACAAGCTCGGGGAGCTCGGCCTGGACGGCCGGCCCGAGCGGGTCCTCCAGCTGGTGCCCCGCGAGAAGCTCCGCCCCGAGTTCGAATACTCGGTCGAGATCAAGCCCGGCCTTCCCGGCCGCGAAGGTCCGCTGGGGCTGGAGAAGCCGGCGGCTCTGACGTTCTCCACCTTCAACGCCTTCACCTTCGAGGGCTTTGAAGCGGAGGACCCGCTGCCCCCCGGCCATCAGATCGTCTTCCATTTCAGCAACCGGGTCCCCTACAAGGACTTCGTCAAGTCCGTCGTCTTCGAGCCCGAGGTCAAGATCCCCGAGTACTACCAGGAGTGGGAGCATGGCAACGACGACATCTGGCTGTCGCTGCCCCTGGCCCCCGATACCGCCTACAAGGTCCGCATCCCGGCCGGCCTGAAGGACGACTTCGGCAACGCTCTGGGCAAGGAGGAGACGGCCCAGTTCAAGACCGGCCCCTACCGCCGGTCGGTGGATATGACCACGGGCCAAGGGGTTCTGGAAGCCTACCTCGACCCGATCTACCCGGTCTCGGCCGTCAACGCCGACAAGTTCCGGGTCATGGCCGCCTCGCTGTCCCGCGACGAGGTCATCCCGCTGCTGAAGAACGACAAGGTCTTCTGGGGCAACAATCTGCTCCAGCCCCGGCCGGGCTTCTTCGGCCTGGACGAGGTCAAGAGCCTGGCCCTGCCCCGCAACCAGCGCCAGCTCGTCCCGGTGGCGCTGGGCGGCCTTCTCGAGGCCGGGCGCGGCCTGGTCTTCCTCCAGCTCGACACGTTCGCCGAGGAGGCCTGGGACCGCTATCCCAAGGCCATGATCCAGGTCACCGATCTGGCGGTGACCGGCAAGTTCGCGCCCGATGACAACCTCGTCTGGGTCACCGGCCTCAAGGACGGCCTGCCGGTGGCCGGAGCCGAGGTCGAGATCCGGGACGGCAAGAACCTCGTCCGCTGGCGCGGCCGCACCGGCGACGACGGCCTGGCCAAGGCCCCCGGCTGGAAGGCCCTGGGGCTGAAGGCCGAGGACGAGTGGTCCAAGCCCGAGCAGTGGATCTTCGCCCGCAAGGGCGCCGACACGGCTTTCCTCTGCTCCGAGTGGGGCACGGGGATCGAGCCCTACCGCTTCGGCATCGACTACGACTGGTCCCCCGAGCCTGAAAGCCTCCGCGGCTATGTCTTCTCCGAGCGCGGCATCTACCGGGCCGGCGAGGCGATTCACCTCAAGGGGCTCCTGCGGACCCGGGACAAGGGCCGCTGGACGCTGCCCTCCTTCAAGGCCGTCGACGTGGCGGTCAGCGATCCCTTCGACGCTTCGGTCCACAAGGGCCGGGCCGCCCTGGACGAGTACGGGTCCTTCGCCCTGGACCTGGAGACCAAGGCCGACGCGGCCCTGGGCTATTACAGCGTCAAGGTCTCGATCCCGCCCGCATCGCCCGGAGGCAAGACCGAGACGTTCAGCGGCAGCTTCCGGGTGGAAGCCTTCCGTCCGGCCGAGTTCGAGGTCCACCTGCGGGCCGCCAAGGAGTCCTTCGTCTTCGGCGAGCCGTTCCAGGCCGAGATTCGCGGGAGCTACCTCTACGGCGGCGCCATGGCCAACCAGAAAGCGGAATGGACCCTGCGGCTGAATCCGACCTCCTACGATCCCCCGGGCCACAAGGGCTACATCTTCGGCTCGGACATCGACCTCTGGGAATCCGACTACTCCGAGAACAGCCGCCTTCTGGCCTCCGGCTCCAAGGGCTTGGACTACGACGGCAAGCTGGCCGTTTCGGCTCCGCTAGTGGCCGAGAAGGAGACCTCCTCGGTCATGGCCGCCCTGGAAGCCACCGTCACGGGGGCCAGCCGCAAGGCCATCTCCAACCGCATCCAGACCCTGGTCCACCGCGGCGAATACTACATCGGCCTCAAGCCGCGCTCGTCCTTCCTCAAGAAAGGCGAGAGTCTGGCGGCCGAGGTCATCACCGCCCTGCCCGACGGCGCCCTGGCCCCCGACAAGAAGCTGACCGTCAAGCTGCTGCGGCGGGAGTGGCGCTCGGCCCGCAAAGCGGGCGTCGGCGGCCGGTACGAATGGGTCTCCGAGAAGACCGACACCGAAGTCTCGGCCAAGCCGGTCCGCACCGGCAAGGAGCCCGCCGCGGTCGACTTCGCGGTCGACAAGGCCGGCCTCTACGTCCTGACGGCTGAAGGCCAGGACGGACGCAAGAACCGCATCGTCACCTCGACCTACGTCTACGTCACCGGATCGGACTACGTGGCCTGGGAGCGCCAGGACGACGACGCCCTGGAGCTGGTGCCCGACGCCAAGGCCTACAAGCCCGGCCAGACCGCCCGCATCCTGATCAAGTCGCCCTACGAGAAGGCCAAGGCCCTGATCACCGTCGAGCGCGAGTCCATCATCGAGGCCCGGGTCGTGGATGTCGCCGGCAGCGCCGTCCCGGTCGACATCCCCATCACGGCCGAGCACGTGCCCAACGTCTTCGTCTCGGTCCTGCTCATCCAGGGCCGGACGGCCGGCGCGGCCGTGACCCAGGACGAGGATGTCGGCAAGCCGCAGTTCAAGATCGGCTACGCCGCCCTCAGCGTCGACCCCTCCGGCAAGAGGCTGGCGGTCGAGGTGGCCACCGACAAGCCGGCCTACAAGCCCCGCGACAAGGTCAAGGTCAGCCTGAAGGTCAAGGACGCGGCCGCCGCCGGCGCGCCGGCTTCGCTGACCGTGGCCGTCGTGGACGTGGGCGTGCTCAACCTGATCGGCTACCAGACGCCCGATCCGTTCTCCTGGTACTACGGCGAGAAGTCCCTGTCGGTGCAGACGGCGGACTCGCGCATCCACGTCGTCGGCCAGCGGCACTACGGGGACAAGGGCGAGAACGCCGGCGGCGGCGGCGACGAAGCCGCCTCCGCGGCGTCCGGCCTGTCCGAAGTCGAGCTGCGGGGCGACTTCAAGACCACCGCCTACTGGAATCCTTCCCTGCTGACCGCGGCCGACGGCACGGCCTCCTTCGAGTTCAGCCTGCCCGACAACCTGACCACGTTCCGGATCATGGTCGTGGCTCAGACGAAGGACTCCTCCTTCGGGCGCCAGGACGCCTCGTTCAAGGTCAGCAAGCCGCTTCTGCTCCTGCCTTCGACGCCGCGCTTCGCCCGGGTGGGCGACGCCTTCCAGGCGGGCGTCGTCATCAACAACTACTCCGGCCGCAAGGGGTCCGTGGCCCTCAGCTTGGAAGCCCAAGGCCTGACCCTCAAGGACAAGCCCGGCCAGACCTTCGATCTGGCCGCCGGCGAGAGCCGCGAGGTCCTCTTCTCCTTCCTGGCCGAGACGGAAGGCCGAGCCCGCCTGGCCGTTCGGGCCAAGATGGGCCCGGACTCCGACGGCCTGGAGATGGGCTTCCCTGTCCAGACGACCCGCGGCACGGAGACCGTGGCCACGTTCGGCGAGGCGACCGGACCCGTGGAGGAGAAGATCAACCTGCCCGACACCCTCCATCCGGACTCGACCAAGCTTGAGGTCAGCGCGGCCGCCTCGGCCCTGACCGGCCTGAAGGGCAGCCTCGACTACCTGACCACCTACCCGTACCTCTGCCTGGAGCAGAAGGTCTCGTCCATCCTGCCCTACCTGGTGGCGCCCCGGCTGATCGAGGACTTCGGCCTCAGCCGGCTCGACGCCAAGGACGTCGAAAAGAGGGTCAAGGGCATCCTCAAGGATATGGACTCCTGCCAGAAGGAGAACGGAGGCTACGCCCTATGGCCCGATTCCGTCCGCGAGTCGCCCTACGCCACCGTCTACGCCGTCTTCGCCCAGATCAAGGCCGGCCAAGCCGGGTACGATATCAACGACGATCGGCTGAGCCAGGCCGCCGGGTACTTGCGGCAGATGCTGTCGGCCAAGCCGCAGGACTCGCCCTATCCTTACGGCAAGGACGCCTGGCTGACGACCCAGGCCTTCGCCCTCTATGACCTGGCCCTGCTCAAGAAGTACCAGCCGGCCTCGGCCGAGATCCTCTTCCAGGCCCGCGGCCAGATGTCCCTCTTCGGCCGCAGCCTCCTGGCCAAGGCCATCCACGCCGGCGGCGGCCCGGCCGCATCCCGCGACACGATCCTGCAGGAGATGCTCAACCTGATCAAGGTCGAGGCCCAGCAGGCTCACTTCGAGGAGAGCCCGGCTTCCGACCTGTCCTGGATCTACTCTTCCAACGCCCGCACCACCGCCCAAGTCCTGCAGACTCTTCTGGAGACCGGGCGCCGGCACCCGCTGTCCGCGTCCATCGCCCGCTGGCTGGTGGCCCAGCGCAGATCCGGACGGTGGTCCTCCACGCAGGAGAACTACTTCGTCTTCCAGGCCCTGAACGAGTACTATCGCGCTTACGAGAGCGAGAAGCCGAGCTTCCGGGCCGAGATCGCCTTCGCCGGCCAGACCATCCTCAAGGAGACGTTCCAATCCCTGCAGAAGACGGCCGCGGCCTCGCAAAGCCTGGCCGGCGTCAAGCCGGGACAAGGCCTGCCGGTCAAGATCGACAAGACCGGCCCCGGCACGCTCCACTACGGGCTGCGCCTGACCTATGCGCCGCGCCGTCCCCTGGAGGCGCGGGACGAGGGCCTGGCCGTCTACAAGACCCTGAGCGGGCTCGACGGCAAGCCCATGGCCGACATCAAGGCCGGCCAGCTTGTCCTGGTCACCCTGGAGGTCCTGGCCCCCAAGGAGAGCCTCTTCGTCGTGGTCGACGACCCCCTGCCAGCCGGCTTCGAGGCCGTCAATCCGACCTTCGAGACCGAGAGCGAGGAGAAGTCCGGCCTGCTGGCCGCTCTGGCCGAGGCCGATGGAGAAGGCGGCTGGTGGCGCTGGTGGGGCTTCAACCACGTCGAGATGCGGGACGACCGGGTCCTGCTGTTCGCCGACTCGCTGCCGGTCGGCGTCCATAAGCACCGCTACCTGGCCCGGGCCTTGACGCCCGGCACCTTCGCCCTGCCCGGGAGCAAGGCTGAGTGGATGTACGCCCCGGAGACGTTCGGCCGCAGCGGCGAGCTGACGGTCAAGATCGTGAAGTGAGGCGCCGGCGGCGTTGGATCGCGGCCGCCGGGGCCCTGGCCTTGGTCCTGGCGGCCGTCGGATCGCTCTACTGGCCGATCCCGAAGCGGCGCCTCGACCCGGGGCCGGTGGTGTCGCTGCGGATCACCGACCGCGGCGGCGGGCTGTTGCGGGAGGTTCTGTCCGACGAGGGAGGGCGGTGCCGCTGGGTCGGCCTGGCCGACATCTCGCCCTTTCTCCTGAAGGCCACCATCGCCTCCGAGGACAAGTCCTTCTTCAGCCACCCCGGCGTCGACGCCGCCGCCGTCGTCCGGGCCTTCTTCCAAAACTTGCGCGGGCGCCGGGTCGTCTCGGGCGCCTCGACCATCACCCAGCAGGTCGTGCGCAACATCTGGCGCTTCCGGCGGACGCTGCCGGCCAAGGTCCGGGAGGCCTGGCTGGCGGTCCGGCTCGACCACACCCTGAGCAAAGAGGCCATCCTCCTGCAATATCTCAACCGCATCTCCTACGGCAATCAGGCCTTCGGCATCGAGGCCGCCTCGCGCCTCTACTTCGACAAGCCCTGCGCGAGCCTCAGCCTGGCGGAGTCGGCCTTCCTGGCCGCCGTGCCGCGGGCCCCCACGCTGCTCAATCCGTACCGCAACTTCGCCGGCGTCAAGCGCCGCCAGGAGGACATCCTCCGCCGGATGCACGGCCTCGGCTCTATCGACCGGGCGGCTCTGGAGCGGGCCCTGGTCGAGCCGGTCGGGCTGCTGCCGGCGGCGGAGCGCTTCCGGGCCCCCCACTTCTGCGACTGGATCCTGGCCGGGATCCCGCGGGACGAGCGGCCCCGTCTGGCCGAGATCCGAACCACCCTGGATGCCGGCCTGCAGGCCAAGGTCGAGGCCCTCCTCCGCAACAGCCTGGCCCGCCTGGAGGCCAAAGGCGTGACCAACGCGGCGGCCATCGTCCTGGACAACGCCGGCGGCGACATCCTGGCCATGGCCGGATCGCGGGACTTCTTCGACGCGGCCCGCGACGGACAGGTCAACGGCGCCCTGGCTCCCCGGCAGCCCGGCTCGACCCTCAAGCCCGTCACCTACGGCCTGGGGCTGGAGCGCGGACTGACCGCGGCCACCGTCCTGGAGGACGATCCGACGCCGTTCGCCACGCCCGGAGGAGCCTTCTCGCCCGACAACTACGACGAGACCTTTCATGGCGCGGTGCGCTTGCGCAGCGCCTTGGCCAGCTCCTACAACGTCCCCGCCGTGGCCGTCCTGGAGGCCTTGGGGCCGGACCTGCTCTACGCCAAGCTGCGCGAGCTCGGCTTCGCGGGCCTCAGCCAGCCGCCGGGCTTCTACGGCGTCGGCTTAACCCTCGGCAACGCCGAAGCCACCCTGCTCGAGCTCGTACGGGCCTATGCCGCGCTGGCCCGGGAGGGGCTCTACCTCGGGGAGCGCCGTATCCTGCTCAGCCGCGACAAGGATGGCCGGATCCGGGAAGCCGCGGCCGCCGCGCCGGGCCGCCGCGTCTTCAGCCGGGCGACCGCCTTCATCATCACCAGCATTCTGGCCGACCACGACGCCCGCATCCCTTCCTTCGGATACTATTCGCCCCTCAACATGCCCTTCCCGGCCGCGGCCAAGACGGGCACCTCCAAGGACTATCGCGACAACTGGACGATCGGGTACACGCCGGCCGTGACCGTGGGCGTCTGGGCCGGCGACTTCAGCGGCAAGCCGATGCGGAGCGTCTCGGGCGTCACCGGGGCCGGCCCCCTCTTTCGCGACATCCTCCAGCTGGCCGCGGCGGCGCGGCCGGCCGGGCCCTTCCTCGAGCCCCCCGGCATCGTCCGGGCCGAGATCTGCCCCGTCTCGGGGCTGCGGCCGGGGCCGCGCTGCACGGGCGTGATCCGGGAGGTCTTCGCCGAAGGCACCGAGCCGGCGAGGACCTGCCCGCTGTCCCACGAGCAGCGGGAGCCCGGGAGCGGCCGGGGGCCGGCGGGGTGGGGAGCCAAGGTCCCGGCCCGGGGGCTGGTCATCGTCTCCCCCGCCGACGGCGACGTCTACAAGCTCGATCCCGTGCTGCGGGGGGAGTTTCAGACGATCCGGCTGCGGGCGGCGTTGGCCGACGGCTTGCGCCCCGACGCGGTCGAATGGTGGGTCGACGGGACGAAGGTCGGGGAAGCCGGCCCGCCCTACAGCCTGGCCTGGCGGCTGAAGCCGGGTTCCTATACAATACGGGCCCGCGCCCGCTCGCGGAGCGGCACGGAGGAGAGCCCGGCCGTCCGGATCACGGTCCTGTCCTGATCCCCGTCGGGCTTCGAAAGGAGACCGGTGATGAAGGAAGCGATCCATACCGACAAGGCCCCCCAGGCTCTCGGCCCCTATTCCCAAGCCGTCCGGAACGGCCAGATGGTCTTCGCCTCGGGCCAGGTGCCCATCCAACCGTCTACGGGCGCCGTCGAAGCGTCGGACATCGAGGGCCAGACACGGCAGGTTTTGGAGAACCTGAACGCGGTCCTGAAGGCGGCCGGCTGCAGCCTGGCCGACGCGGTCAAGACGACCGTCTTTTTGACCGACATGGGCGAGTTCGCGGCCATGAACAAGGTCTACGGCGAGTACTTCCCGGCGCCCTGCCCGGCCCGCTCGACCGTCCAGGTCGGCCGGCTGCCCAAGGACGTCAAGGTCGAGATCGAAGTCATCGCCATCCATCCCTGAGGCGCGTCGGGGATGCGGACAACCTTGTAGAAGCGGTCCCGGTAGAGCTCACGTCCCCGGCTGGGCGTCTCCGCGTAGAGGAGCGCGTATCCGACTCCGAACAGGGCTTTCAACCGGATCAGCCGGTCCGGCCCGATGGCCCGGTAGGACCGGTCCATCGACCGAGCGGCCTCGAATCCGCTCCCGGTCCAGGGGCCGTAGGCCTCCTCCAGCCGCCTCCTCCATTCGATGAGGGCCGCGTCCGTGGTCGGCATGAACTTGAAGTCGGCCAACAGCGCCTGCCGGGACAGGAGGCGGACCCGCCCCAGCAGCGGCGGGACGACCAGGACGGATCCGGCCGGCAAGCCGTCGCGGCAGAAGCGGGCGGCTCCGTCCTCTCTCTGGGCGCCTTGATCGAGGGTGACGATGGGCCGGGCGGACGCCATAAGGCCGCCGACGACCGGTAGCCGCCCCGCCGCGGGGACGAAGACCAGGGCGATGACCAGCCCCGCCGTGGCGGTTGCGGCGAGCTTTCCGGCGGCGGCCCGGCGCGGGGCCAGCCAGGCGGCTCCCACCAGGACGAGCCAGGCCAGAGTCAGCCCCTCCCTGCGCAGCGGAAGATCCGCCTCTCCCAGACGGCCCAGCGACGAGAAGAGAAGGAAGAGCACCCCGGCCGCGGCCCAAGCGGCCGCCCGGCGTCGTCGACGGCGCCCGCCCATCTCCCCCGACGGGATCCGCCCGCCGAGAGCGCCGGCCGCCAGGAGATATCCCAGCCACTTGAGCACCAGGGTCAGCCTAAAGGGCTGCAGGATGGCCGCCATCCTCAGAGGCGCCACCTGGACGAAGAACCAGCCGGCCAGAGCGGCGGCCGGGAAGACCGCCAAGATGACGGCGATGCGGACGGTCAGAGGCCGGTCGACGTCCTCCCGCCGCGCCCGGCTTCGGGCCAAAGCCGCCGCGGCGACCAGGAAGGCCGCGGCCACGACCCAGTCGATCGGTCGGAAGGACGAGGGCCAGAGATGGTGCGGGGCTCTGAAGCGGGCATAGATATCTATGAAGGATGCGGCATCGAGGGCCGCGGGCGCCTGGCTCCTGAACCAGACGGCGTAGGCGAAAGCCCCCAGGCCGAGCAGCCCAAGAAGACTCGCCCCCCCTTCCCGGAGGGCCGTCTTCCTAGCCGCGCCCGCCGTCCTCGCCCGGAGGGCCGACCCCAGCCTCTCGGCCGCGGACGCCGCGAGGCCCAGAGCCGACACCTCCAGTCCGACAAGGGGATGGATCAGGGAAGCGGGAAGCGCGGCGGCAAGAGCCGCCCCGGTCCGGCCGCTCAGCCCCAGCCAGAGCGAGGCCAGCGCCAGGGGCGTGGCCACCGTGAAGCCGACGGCGTTCGGCAGGCGGAGGAAGCCCGCCTCGCCCAATCTCGGCCCATTCAGAGCCATCGCCAGAAGGACGGCGATCGCGGGCGCCGCCGGGGCCCGGGGAAAGAGCTTGCGGGCGGCCAGCGCCGTGACAAGGGCGGTGCCGGCGTTCTGGAGGAGAGTCAGGAGGAGGAAGACGATCGGCAGCGGGATGACTCCGGCCAGCAGGGCGCAGAGCCGGGCGAAGTAATGGCGGGGCCCCCCGGTCGTGGCCTCGACCGAGAAATCGCCGGCGGCGAAGGAGGGATCCATGATCCGCTCGATATGGGGCAGGAGCTCGACGTGATTTCCCAAGCCGTAGGTGTAGCCGAGCCCGAACGTCGCCACGGCGCCGGCCAGGACGGCCAGGAGGACGAGATCGGCGGTCGCCAAGCCGGGCCGCGGGGAGGGATGAGGCATGCGCTCTCCAGGTCGAACGCCCCCTAGGTTAAGCCCAAGCCCGGCTCCGCGCAAGGGGGCGGATCCTCCTTGCGGGCCGGCCTATTCTCCTTTACAATAGCCCCCTTATGCCGCTCTACGAGTTCCGCTGCCAGGCTTGCGCCTCGAAGTTCGAGGCTCTGGTCCGGCTCGGCGGAGAAGCCGAAGTCCGGTGTCCGGCCTGCGCCGGGCCCGTCCACAAGCTTTTGTCGGCCTTCGGGATCGGAGGCGGTTCCAGCCGCATCAAGTCCTCCGGACACTCCTGCCCCTCCTGTTCCAGCCATTCCTGCAGCACATGCAAGTGAGCGCCCTGTCCCGCCGCCTGTCCCGCCGCCCGTCCCGCCGTCCCGGCGGAAGCGGCCACGTCCCCGACCCGAGTCATCCGCGGCCGCCGGCTTCGGCCTCCGGCCGGCGAGGAGGCCCCATGAGGAAGATGGTCATCGTCCTGATCGCCGCGGGATTGGCCGCGACGCCTGCCGCGGCCGCGGGGCGCTTCAGCCTGGCAGGTGGATACGCCTTGGGAACAAGGGCCATGATCGGGGGCGGGCCGGCTGCCGAGCTGTCCTTCGAGATCCCCCTCTCACGCTCCCTCAGCTTCGAGATCCTCAGCGGCTATGTCCAAGTCGCGGCCAAGGACGATCCGACCGGTCTTCGCGCGGGGACGGTCCGGATCGTTCCTCTCGAGGCCGGGTTGAGGTTCCGGGCGGGCTTGGGCCGGACCTTGTCTCTCTTCGCCGCGGCTGGAGCGGGGCTCGGCCTGCCCTTCTCCTCCCTCGATCCCGATCTGGCCGCGGGCTGGGAGGCGGTCGGCTTCGACATCGAAGAGAAGCTCGATCCCTCCTTCTCGGCCTCCGCCCGCTTCGGGCTCGAGGCCGAGCTGAATCCCGGGATCGGCCTCGTCCTGGAGGCCGGATACCGCATGCTTCGAGCCGGCGGAAGCTGGTCCATCCAAGACAGCATGGACCGCGAGAGCGTCTCGGGAGAATGGTCGGGCTTGAGCCTGGACCACTTCTTCTTCGGCTTGGGCCTGTCCTTCGACCTCGGCCGCTGACAGGGAGAAAGAACATGAAGCGATGGCTGATCCCCATTCTGGCGGTCGCCGCGGCCGTCCTGCTCATCCCCCCGGCCGCCGGCCGGTTCCAGGAGCCGGAGCATCCGCCGGCCACGGATCTCTCCCCCGCCGGGCTTCCGATCCCCGGCGGCGCTCCCAAGCTGCAGGCCGTACTGGCCCGCTTGGCCCAGATCGAGGCGGAGCAGGGGGCCGAGGCCGCGGCCGCCTACGCCCGGAGCCGCCGCATCGACGTCCAGGACGGCGGCATCGTCGTCGTCGCCGAAGCCGTCCGGGGGCCCGAAGCCGGCCTGACGGGGGATGCCTCCTCCCGTCTGAAGACCCGCATCCAAGCCCTGGGCGGATCGGTCCAAGCCGTCGCCAAAGGGCGGATTCAGAATCGCCTTCCGCTGTCGGCGCTGCGGGTCCTGGCCGACGATCCCGACTTGGCCGGCCTGCGCCTGCCGCTGAGGCCGCTGAAGCACGAAGTCACCAGCGAAGGAGTGGCCAAGACGGGCGCCGACAAGTGGCAGGCCCTGGCCCCCTTCCACAACGGCGTCCCGGCCAAGATCGCCATCCTGGACCTGGGATTCTCCGGCTACAAGTCCCTGCTCGGCAAGGAGCTGCCGGATGAGGTCACGGTCAAGTCCTTCCGGGCCGACGGCGATATCTCCGGCGGCGGCGAGGACCACGGCCTGGCCTGCGCCGAGATCGTCCATGATATGGCGCCGCTGGCCGAGCTCTATCTGGTCAACATCGACACCGACGTCGAGCAGGACGAGGCCGTCGACTGGCTCAACGGCCGGGGCGTCGACGTCATCTCCTACTCCCTGGGCTGGTACAACGCCGGAGCCGGGGACGGCAGCGGGCCCATCGACGAGGATGTCGACGCATCCCGGGCCGTCTGGGCGGTCTCGGCCGGAAACGGGGCTTTGGACCACTGGACGGGCGCTTTCAACGATCCGGACGGCGACGGGCTCCTGAATTTCTCGGGATCGGACGAGCTTCTCGATTTCTACGTCCCGGCCTACGAGACGGTCGGGGCCTTCCTCAACTGGAAGGATTGGGGCGCCTACACCAACGGACGCTACGCCGGGTCGAGCCTCGACTACGATCTCTTTCTCTACCGCTATGACGGCGCGGTCTACGTCCTGGTCGACTCGTCGACGGGAGCCCAGACCGGGACCCAGTGGCCGACGGAAGAGGTGTACGGCTGGTACTCGCCCTCCAATTCCTACTGGGCCGTCGCCATCCGCCGCAACAGCGGCAGCCGCCTGGTCGACCTGGAGCTCTTCACCTCCGGCAACAGCCGGGCCATCGAATACAACGTCACGGCCCGGAGCGTCTCCATCCCGGCCGATTCCCCCGAGGCCCTGACGGCCGGCGCCTCGGACGCGCGCACGGACGAATACCACACCTACAGCTCCCAGGGCCCGACTTTCGACGGCCGGCTGAAGCCCGATTACGCCGCCCCGTCGGGCGTCTCGACCAAGACCTACGGCAACGGCGGCTTCTACGGCACATCGGCTTCCGCCCCGCACCTGGCCGGGGCCATCGGTCTGCTCAAGGGATCCACGCCCTATACCATGGCCCAGGTCCTGACCATCCTCCGGAATCGGGCCGTCGACATCGGCGAGCCCGGGAACGACTACAGATTCGGCTACGGCCGGATCAGCCTCAAGAGATAGCCCGGCCCCCTGGGTCCGGGCCCGCCGCGAGGCGGCGGCGGTCCGTTGGAGGGCGCCATGAGAAGCCTTTTCCGTACGTCTCTCGCCTTATCGATCGGCCTGGCCGCGGCCTTTCTGTCCGTCGCCGCCGGGCCACTCTCCGCCGGGCCGGCCCAGGCCGCTCCGGCGTCCGAGATCCGGGCCGTCTGGGCCCACCCCGGGCAGTTTCCCTCCGATCCCGCCGAGGCCCGGCTCAAGATGAAGACGGTCCTGGACGCCTGGGCGGAGGCCGGCATCGACACGATCATCATGCTGGTCAAGACGACATCCGGCTACGTCTACTGGCCCTCCAAGCTCGCCGAGAGGGATCCGGCCTACACCCGCTACGACCTGCTGGGCCTGCTGATCGAGGAGGCCAGGCCGAGGGGGATGACCATCCACCCCTGGTTCTGCGTCTTCAACGAGGGCGCCATCCCCGGGCAGGTCCGCCAGCATCCGGAATGGCTCATCCGCTCTCCGGACGGCGAGCTGGTCGGGGTGGCCAATCCGGCCCTGCCGGAAGTCCGGGCCTACGAGCTGAGCTTGATGCTGGAGGTGGCCAAGGCCTACCCCGTCGATTGGATTCACCTCGACTACATCCGGTTCCCCTGCTCGCCGCGGGAGGTCTACTTCAGCTGGGACGCCCGGACCCGGGCCTTGTTCAAGCAGCATTCCGGCGTCGATCCGGTCGACATCAAAGCCCGCGACTCGGGCAACATCCTGTGGAACGAGTGGATCGACTGGAACCGCGGCCAAGTCACGGCTTTTCTTCGCGAGATGAGAGCCGGACTGGCCGGCCTGGGCCGCCCGGTCCGGATCTCGGCCGCCGTCTTCCCCTCGGCCGGCGAAGCCCGCGTCCTGATCGGCCAGGACTGGCCGGCTTGGTGCCGGGAGGGCCTCCTCGACATGCTCTGCCCGATGCTCTACACCAACAACGCCGCCTTCTTCGAGAAGTACGCCCGGGAGGCCCTGGCGGCCGCGGCCGGCCGGATCCCCGTCCTGCCCGGCATCGGCATCGGCACGTCGCACAACCAGTCGACGCCGGAGATCATGATGGCCCAGATCGCCGCCGGACGCCGATTGGGAGCGGCCGGCCACGTCTTCTTCTCGGGCTCGTCGCTGAAGCCGGAGTTCCTGGAAGCGCTGCGGACCGACCGGGCGGCCGGAATTAAGTGACGGCTTTCTTGATCTTGTCCTTCTCGATCAGCAGCCGGCCCTGGTAAGAGACGCAATTGAGAAGGATCAGGACCCGGTCCTGTTCCGAGAGATCGGCTTTGAAGACGCCGCGCAGGCCCTTGAGGGGGCCGGCCGCCACCTCGATCACGTCGCCCAGCGACGGCTCCAGGCCGTACTTCTGGAGCTCGATGAAGCCGTTGGTCTCCCGGGCCCGAATCTCGTTGATCCAGGACTCGTCGATCGGAATGGGGCCGCCTTCGTTCCCGACCAGGGCTCGGATGCCTCGGGTGTACTTGACCAGCTTGTATTGAGCCGGGTGGTCGAAGCGGACGAACAGATAGCCGGTGAAGAACGGCTTGACCAGGCCGCCTTCTCGCATCCGCGGGTTGTAGACCGGCAGGCCGGCCTCCTGGAACTGCTTCTCGACGTGGAATTCCTTCTTGGGCTTGCTTTGGACGACGAACCAGCTGACCATGCGTCCTTCTCAATCGGCGATCTTCAGCCCGCGATAGACGTCGGGTCGGCGGTCGGGCAGGAAGTGGCGCCGGGCGTGGCAGGCCGCGACCAAGCCCGTATCGCAGTCGGCCAGCAGAATCTCGTCGCGATCCCCCGCCGCCCGGGCCAGGACGCCGCCCGCGGGGTCGACGACGAAGGAGCCGCCGGCGAAGCTGAGGATCTCCTCCGGGCCGACCCGGTTGCAGAGGGCGGCGAAGAAGCCGTTCTGCAGGGCGGCGATCCGGACTTCCGCCTCGAACAGGCCCTCGCCCCACTCGTCGCGCACCCCGGCCTGGGGGATGATGACGATCTCGGCGCCGCCGAGAGCCAGGCCGCGCATGTACTCCGGAAAATGGCGGTCGTAGCAGATGGCGACGCCGATCCGCCCGGCCGCGGTCGGGAAGACGAAGTCCACGCGGTCGCCCGGCGCGTAGTAGCCCCGCTCGTGGAAGCCGGGGCCGTCCATGATGTGGACCATCCGGGTGGTCCCCAGCCAACGGCCGTCCGCGTCGATGACCGGCGAGGCGTCGTAAGTCCGGTCCCCTTCCCGCTCGAAGAGATTGAGCACCGTCACGACCCCGTGCCGGCGGGCCAAGGCGGAGAACTCCTCGGTCAGCGGGCCGGGGATCGTCTGGGCGAAGCGCCGGAAGTCCGGCCGGCGGTCGGCCGGAATCTGGGGCAGGAAAGGCAAGAACGCCAGCTCGGCGAAGGCCGCCACCTCGGCGCCGGCCCGGGCCGCCGCCTCGAAGGCCCGCCGGCCGCGGCGGATGTTGTCATCGAGGTCGAAGCCGGCCGCTTGCTGGATCAGGGCGATCTTCACGGCCGCATCCTCCTGGGCGAGACCGCTCAGACCGTGGCCGCCGCTTCCACCTGGGCGACCGTCTTGGGAATCGGCCGGCCCAGGATCCGGACGCCGTCCTTGGTCACCAGGATGTCGTCCTCGATCCGGACGCCGCCGAAGCCGCGGTAGGCCTCCAGCTTGTCGTAGGCCACGAAGTCGAGGGCCTTGCCTTCGGCCTTCCACTGATCGATCAGGGCCGGGATGAAGTAGATGCCCGGCTCGACGGTCATGACGTGTCCGACCTCCAGCGGGCGGGCCATCCGCAGGTAGGCCAAGCCGAACTGGCGGCTGCGCTCGACCGAGGCGTCGTAGCCGACGTTGTTCTCGCCCAAGCTCTCCATGTCGTGCACGTCCAAGCCCATCATGTGCCCCAGGCCATGGGGGAAGAAGAGGGCCTGAGCGCCCTGGGCCACGGCCTCGGCCGGATCGCCCTTCATCAGGCCGATCGACTTGAGGCCGTCGACGATGATGCGGGCGGCCAGAAGATGGACCTCCTTGTAGGGCAGGCCGGGCTGGGCGGCCATGATGGCGCCGGCGTTGGCGGCCAGGACGATCTCGTAGATGTCGCGCTGGCGGGCCGTGAACTTGCCCCCGACCGGAACGGTCCGGGTGATGTCGGAGGCGTAATGCCCGGCCGACTCGGCGCCGCTATCGACCACCAGGAGCCGGCCCCTGGCCAGCTTGTTGACGTATCCGTGGTTGTGCAGGATCTGGCCGTTGATGCTGAGGATGGTCGGGAAGGCCGTGGCGCCGCCCTCGGCCTTGGCGATGCCGTCGATGCGGCCGGCGATGGCCCGCTCGTGGACGCCGGGCTGGGCCATCCGCATGGCCGTCTCGTACATCTTGTAGGTGGTGGTCAGGGCCGATTCGATCTCGGCCACCTCGGCCTCGGACTTGATCGAGCGCTGGGCGACGACCGCCTGGACCAGGGCCCGCGAGGCGCGGGACTTGGCCTCGGCCGGGGGCACGCCCAGCCACTCCTCCAGCTTCAGCCTGTGCTCGTCCCGGTAAGGCGGTAGGAGGTGGATCATGCGGCCCTGGGCCAGCGCCCGGCGGAGGCAGCCGGCCAAGTCCGCGGCCGGGCGGGTGGCCTTGACGCCGACCCCGGCCGCCCGCTCCTTCAGCGTCGGCAGGAAGCCCATCCAGATGATGTCCTCGAGGCCGATATCGTCCCCGAAGAGGGTATCGGTCCCCTCGTCGACGTCGACCAGGCCGGCCAGGCCGGGCGAATCGAGGCCGAAGAAATAGAGAAAGGAGGAGTCCTGCCGGAAGGGGTAGCCGTTGGCCGCGTAGTTCATGGGGCTATCGTCGTTGCCCAGGAACAAGGCCAGGCCGGAGCCGAGGTCCCGGCGCAGGCGGCGGCGGCGAGCGGAGTAGGTGCGGGCATCGAACATGGACAACCTCCCGGATCAGGATCGAACGCGCGGGCGATCACAGGGAGATTAGCAGAGTCGGAGCGGCCAGTCAAAGACGGCCCGCCTTGACGAAACCGGCCCGGGATGCTAACTATCTCCGGGAGCGGGATCGGGCCGCTCGCCCGGAAAGGAGTCACGGATTGGGCTTGAGGAGATCGCCAGGCGCCGCGGCCGGGCTGCTGCTCGGCCTGCTGGCCGCGACGCCGGGCCTCGGGCAGGTCAGGATCGCCAAGGTCCTTTCGCCCTCGCCGATCAACCAATATTCGAGCCGTCACCTCGTCCTGATCGACTTCTGGGCCACCTGGTGCCTGCCCTGCCTCAACGCCGGCCGGCAGCTGGAGGTCACCCTGGAGAGATTCAAGGGCGACCTGACGGTCGTCTCCCTGACCAAGGAGAACGAGACGGTCGTCCGCCGGTTCCTCGCCTCCCATCCGTCGCGTCTGACCGTAGCCCTGGACGACGATGGACGGACCTTCGACGGCTATGGCGTCGACGACAAGATCCCCTACGCCGTCCTCCTGAGCCCCCGAAGCCGCGTGCTGTGGCGGGGGCACCCGTCCGATCTCACCGAGGAGCGGCTGGCGCGGCTGATACGCCAGAACAAAGGGGTCAAGCCCGATCCCGCGGCGCCGGTCATTCGCCCCGCCGAAGAGGCCCGGCCGCCCGCAAAAGCCGGCGATCCCGACCTTCTCGCCGTCGCGCTTTCGAACGCTCCCGACAGCCGCTTCCTGGTCTCCCCCGAGGGGATCGACTTTCAGGGCCGGAGCAGCCGGCTCATCGGCGAGATCCTGAAGAAGTCCCGCCACGACATTCGCGTCGCCGGCGATCCCGTGATCCAGGTCCGCATCGGCTCCCGCCTGTGGCGGGCCGGGCCGGAGGCCGTGCTGGCCGCGATTTTGGACCGGCTCCATTGGGGCCACGCCGTGGCCGTGGAGCCGACCGCCTTCTACAAGCTGACCGTGGACGACCCCCGTCGGCTCTGGACCAGCCGGCGCTTCGACCTGGGGCGGTACGACGGGGCCTGCCTGGTCAACGAAGAGAGCATCTCCGTGGACAACGCCACGATCGAGGAGTTCGCCTTTCGCCTGTCAGACGTCCTCGACTACCCCGTGTATACGCTCTACGACTCTCCCGTCAAGCGGGACTGGATCGTCCATTACCGGAACCTGGACCTGGCCCGCGGCGAGCTGGCCGAGCAGCTCGGCCTGCGTCTGGAGCTGACGACGGGCGAGCGGGACGTCCACTATTTCAAGTAAAAAAAAAGCGGCGGCCCCCCCCGAGGGGAGCCGCCGCTTGGCTGTCTTTTGAGGAATACCGGGGCGAGATCGGACCTCAGTCGAGGATCCGGAACTCCGTCCTCCGGTTGACCTGGTGCTCGGCCTCGGTGCACTCGACGCCGTTGGCGCAGCGGTTCTTCAGACGGGTCTCGCCGTAGCCGCGGGCGACCAGCCGGGTGGCCGAGATGCCCCGCCCGACGAGGTAGTTGACGACCGACTGGGCCCGTTGCTGGGACAGGGTCATGTTGTAGTCGTCCTCGCCGCGGGAGTCGGTGTGGGAAGCGATCTCGATGCTGATGTTGGGCTTGTCCATGAGCAGCCGGAGCAGGTTCTCGTCGATGATGGTCCTGGACTCGGCCGTCATGACCGCGCTGTCATAGTCCCACAGGATGGGCAGGACGGTATAGGTGCCGACCAGGTTACAGTCGACCTCCTCCCAGACCGTCAGGCCGCCCTTCTGGTCCAGGATCTGGCGGCTGATCTCGCGCATCTTGGCCGGGACGACGACTTCCTCGACCCGGGCCGGGACGTCGATGACCTGGCGCTCGATCATGGCGTATTCGGCCGCGACCTCGATCTCGTCCACCCGGGCCGCCTGGGCCACGACCTGCTTGCGGTAGGTCGAGGTGGCCTCGCCGACGGACGTCGACGTGCTGACGGCGTCCTTGAGCAGGGTGGTGATCTCGAAGTCCTGCGTCTTGGCCGGCATCTGCACATAGCAGACGACCACGCAGTCCTCCTTGTTGACCGAGGGGCAGTCGGCCAGCAGGGTGTACTTCCAGCCGGCCGTGGGCGGGAAGACCTCCAGGGTCTTGACGCCCGGGGCGAAGGAGGCCGGGACGATGGCGAAGTCCTGCCGGGCCTCGCGGGCCACGTAGGAGACTTCCACCGTCTCATAGACGGCCGGGACATAGATCAGGCGCTTGCTGGCCTCCTTGATCATGACCCTCTCCTCCACGGTCTTGTAGGTGGCGGGGATGACCTTGAGCGTCTTGTAGGCCGGGGCCACTTCGATCGTCTCGGTGATGGTCTTAAAGGTGTCCTTGGTGACGCACTTGACGTAGCACTTGCCGGGGACCGGGTTGGGAGGCAGGTTCTCAACCTGGGCCTGGGCCGCCAGCGCGAACAGGAACAGACAGCTGACCGACAAGAGAAGGACTTTCTTCATGATTCCTTTCTCCTCTCCTTTGGTATGGATTGTCGAGATTAAATCCTAGGGCTGTCGATAGGGGTTGGGGCCCCAAAAGAGGAGGGCGCGATTGAAAGAAACAACCTTTCCTCTCACCTTGTCCATATAGTATATGGATTTTGACGATTGTCAAGGCCCCCCTTCCGGTCCCCGGGGATTAGTCCCCGGAGCCGTCCGCGCGGGCTGACGGGGGGCGGCTGCGGCCGGATCCGACGAAAGGCAGAGCAAGGCCTCGGAAGGCCTTGTCTATGGGAGGAGGGACGGGAATTCGGGTGGTAGCGGGGGTTGGATTTGAACCAACGACCTCCGGGTTATGAGCCCGACGAGCTACCAGGCTGCTCTACCCCGCAGTCACGGGGTGTATTATACACGGAAGTCCGGCTTTGTAAAGGGGCGGATGCGATTTGCTCCGGAAAACAAATCCGATCTGATAACTTTGTTTTTCGGTTGACTCGCTCCCCGGTTCCCCTATAATGGGGCCAAACCATGGCCAAGCTCCTCTTCGCCCTCTTCTCCCTCGTCTCCGTCGGATCGGTCCTGGCCATGATCCTGTCGCGCTCCGCCGCCGCGGCCGCCCTCTGGCTGGCCCTGGGCTTCTCGGCCTTGGGCGGACTGTTCGGCCTCCTGGGCGCCCCCTTCGCCGCCGTCGCCCAGATCATCGTCTATGCCGGGGCCATCATGGTCCTGTTCCTCTTCGTCCTGATGACCATCGACGTGAGGACGCCCTGGCCCCGTCACCGCCGGCGGGCCGGACGGATCGCGGCCGCCGGCCTGGGGCTGATCCTTACGGCCGAGATCGCGGCCGCCCTCTTGGGCCGGATCCGCTCGCCCGCGAGCGGGCCGGCGGCCTCGGTCAAGACGGCCGAGCTGGGCCGGCTTCTCTTTGACAAGTACCTCTATCCTTTCGAGATCACGTCGCTTCTGATCATGGCCGCCCTGGTCGGCGCGGTCGTCCTGGTCAAGGGGAAAGACCGCCCATGATCCCCGCCGGATGGTTCCTGTCCGTGGCCGTCCTTCTGTTCGGCTTGGGCTTGGCCGCCTTCTTCATCCGCCGCGATCTGACGACCCAGTTCCTGGCCGTCGAGGTCATGCTCAACGCCGGAAACCTGGCTTTCCTGGCCCTGGCCGGATCCGCCCGTGCCGCCGAAGCCCAGGCCGTCGTCCTGTTCATCATCACTGTCGCCGCGGCCGAGGCGGCCGTCGGATTGGCCATCCTCCTCGTCGTCTTCCGCCGCCGCAAGGCCGTCCGGGGCGAAGATCTGACCGGCTTGCGGGGCTGAGCCCATGGATGCCGCCAGACTGATTCCCCTGGCCCCGGCGGCGGGAGCCCTCTTCCTGATCCTCTTCGGCCGGCGGCTCGGGCGGCCCGCGGTCCACGGCATAGCTTGCGGCTCGGTGGCCGTCTCCTTCGCCCTCTCGGTCGCGGCCGGCCTCGGCCTGCGGGCCCTCCCGGGCGCGGACCCCTATCCGGTCCGGCTCCTCTTCTCCTGGATACGGGCCGGGGCCTTCAGAGCCGACGCCGCGATCCGCTTCGATCCTCTGGCCGCGGTCATGGTCCTGGTCGTCACCGGCGTCGGGCTCCTGATCCACATCTACGCGACGGGCTACATGGCCCATGACCGGAGCTACGCCCGTTTCTTCGCCGTCCTCAATCTCTTCACTTTCGCCATGCTGGTCCTGGTCCTGGCCTCGAACCTGGTCCTGATGTTCGTCGGCTGGGAGGGCGTCGGGCTGTGCTCCTACCTGCTGATCGGCTTCTGGTTTGAGAAGCCGGCCGCGGCGGCAGCCGGCCAGAAGGCCTTCCTGGTCAACCGCGTCGGAGACGCGGGATTCATCCTCGGCATCCTGGTCCTCTTCTTCGCCGTCGGGTCGGTCGACTTCGCCGCCGTCAACGGGGCTGCGTCGAGCGGCGCGCTGGGCCGGGCCATGGCCACCCTGGCGGCCTTGCTGCTCTTCGCCGGGGCGTCGGGCAAGTCGGCTCAATTCCCGCTCTACGTCTGGCTGCCGGACGCCATGGAGGGTCCGACCCCCGTCAGCGCCCTCATCCACGCCGCGACCATGGTCACGGCCGGCGTCTACCTGGTCGCCCGTTTGGCCCCGCTCTTCGCCTCCTCCGCGGCGGCTTCGGCCGTCGTCGCCTCCATCGGCGCCTTCACCGCGGTCTTCGCCGCCACGATCGCCCTGGTCCAGACCGACATCAAGCGGGTCCTGGCCTATTCGACCATCTCCCAGCTGGGGTACATGTTTCTCGGCTGCGGCGTGGGCGCCTATGGCGCGGGGATCTTCCACCTCGTCACCCACGCCTTCTTCAAGAGCCTGCTCTTCCTGGCGGCCGGCAGCGTCATCCATGCCTTGTCCGGCGAGCAGGACATGAGGCGCATGGGCGGGCTGAGGCGCCGCTTGCCGCGGACCTACCCGGCCTTCCTGATCGGCTCTCTCGCCATCGCCGGCGTCCCGTTCCTGTCGGGCTTCTTCTCCAAGGACGCCATCCTCTCGGCCGCCCATGCCGGCGGCCACCGCATTCTCTGGGCGGCCGGGCTGCTGGGCGCCGTGCTGACCGCCTTCTACATGTTCCGGCTCGTCGTCCTGGTCTTCTTCGGGCCCGAGCGGCTGACGCCGGCAGCCAAGTCCGGCCTGCGCGAGTCCTCCCCCGTCATGACCTGGCCGCTTCTCGTCCTGGCCGGCTTGGCGACCGTCGGCGGATGGATCGGCCTGCCGGCTTTCTTGGGGGAGAAGGCGGACCTGCTCGGCCGGTTCCTGGCGCCTTCGCTGCCCCACGCCGCCGCTCCTCACGGGAGTTTGGCGTCGGAGGCGGTCTTGATCCTGGCGGCCGTCGGCGCCGCCGGGCTGGGCCTGGCCCTGGTCTGGCTCTTCTATGTCCTCAAGCCCGGCTGGCCCGCGGCCCTGGCCTCCCGGCTGCCGTGGCTGCACGGGATCCTGCTCAGGGGATACGGCATCGATGGGCTCTATGACGCGGTCCTTGTCCGGCCTCTCCT
The DNA here is from genome assembly GCA_964556755.1 of uncultured Eubacteriales bacterium. Taxonomy (GTDB): domain Bacteria; phylum Acidobacteriota; class Aminicenantia; order Aminicenantales; family UBA4085; genus UBA4085. The sequence continues at coordinate 9,854 of CAZKXI010000004.1, read as the reverse complement.
CCGAGCCTCTGAGATGATCTATCGCCGCTTCGATCTGGCGGTGGTCGACGGCGCGGTCAACGGGACGGGCGCCGCGGCCGGCTGGGCCGGGCGAGCGGCCGCGGCGCTGCAGACCGGGCTCATCGCCGACTACGCTTTGGGATTCCTGATCGGCGCCGCCGTCTTCGCGGGATTGATCCTCCTATGAGCGCGCCTCTCCTGACGATCGCCTGGACCCTGCCTCTCGCGGGAGCCTTGCTCGTGGGCCTGCTGCCCCGCGGGCGCCGGATGCTCCTCTACGGCGCCGCCTTGACTGTGGCGCTCCTGGAGCTTGTCTTGGCGGCGGGGCTCCTGATCGGCTACGACGGAGCCTCCGGCGGCCTCCAATTCGTCGAGCGGGCCGATTGGCTGGGCGGGGGAATCCAGTACCACCTCGGCATCGACGGCATCAGCCTGGTCCTGATCGCGCTGACGGCTTTCCTCATGCCCTTGGCCATCCTGTCGTCGCGGACGGCCGTCAGCGAGCGGATCAAGCCCTACCTCGCCCTCCTGCTCCTCCTGGAAGCCGGGATCATCGGCGTCTTCGCCTCGCTCAACCTCGTCCTCTTCTACGTCTTCTGGGAGGCGATGCTCATTCCCATGGCCTTTCTGATCGGCGTCTGGGGCGGCCCGCGCCGGGTCTACGCCGCGGTCAAATTCGTCCTGGTGACGATGTTCGGAAGCCTCCTGATGCTGGCCGCCATCCTGGTCCTGGGCCGGCTGGCGGCCGGGGCGGGCGCCTCCGTCGCCTTCGACATCACCGAGCTCTACGGATGGGCCGTTCCGGCCGGGGCCCAGACGTGGCTTTTCCTGGCCTTCGCCCTGGCCTTCGCCATCAAGGTGCCGATGGTCCCCCTCCACACCTGGCTCCCCGACGCCCACGTCGAGGCGCCCACGGCCGGCTCCGTGATTCTGGCCGCGGTTCTCCTCAAGATGGGCGCCTACGGCTTCCTCCGGCTGGCCATTCCCCTCTTCCCGGACGCGGCCCGCCGGCTCCTGCCGGCCCTGGGCGGATTGGCGATCGCCGGCATCCTCTACGGCGGACTGATGGCCCTGGTCCAGAAGGACATCAAGTCCCTGGTGGCCTACTCCAGCGTCAGCCATATGGGGCTGGTCATGCTGGCCCTGTTCGCCTCGACCCCCGAATCCGTCCAGGGGGCCGTCTTCCAGATGCTGGCGCACGGCTTGAGCACGGGCCTTCTCTTCCTCCTGGTCGGCGTCCTCTACGAGCGGGCCCACACCCGGCTCATCGGCGACTTCGGGGGGGTCGCCCGGGTCATGCCGGTCTTCGCCGGCTTCTTCCTGTTGGCTTCGCTGGCCTCGCTCGGCCTGCCGGGGCTGGGCGGCTTCGTCGGAGAGATCCTCTGCCTCGCGGGCGTCTTCGGGGCCCAGCCGCTCTGGGCCGTTCTGGCCGTGCCGGGCGTCATTCTGTCGGCCGCCTACCTGCTGACCATGGTCCGTAAGGTCCTGCATGGGCCGGCGACCCGCCGCTCGGTCTTGGGGCTGCGGGACATGACTCTCCGCGAGATCGCCGTGGCCGCTCCGATCGTCATCCTGATCCTCTGGCTGGGCCTTTCTCCGCGCACCTTCCTGGGCAAGATCGAAGCCTCGGTCGCATCCTATGTCCGTCTCGTCGAGCGCCGCGAGGCCGCCGCCCCGCCTCCGCCCGCGGCCCGGGCTTCGGCAGGAACGGCGGCTTCCGAGGGAGAGACGGCCCGATGAGCGCCCTCGCCGCCGCCGCGCCCTTGGCCGCCTTGGCCGGGGGAGCCATCCTCGTCCTGCTGGCCGACGCCTTCCGGCCGAGGAGAACCAAGGCTCTCTTGGCCGCTCTCTCCCTGCTGGTCCTGGCCGCATCGGCCGCCCTCGCCGCCCGCCAATGGGGCCGCGGCGGATCCGCCTTCGGCGGCCTGCTTCGCCTGGATGACGCCGCCCTCTTCACCGGCGGCCTCATCCTCGGCGCGGCCGCGGCGGCCATCTGTTTCGGCTGGAAATGGAGCCATCGCCTAGACGCGGCTTTCGGCGAATTCTACGGGCTCCTCCTCCTGGCCTCGGCCGGACTTCTGATCATGGTCCAGACGCGGGACCTGTTGATCGTCTTCTTGGGACTGGAAGTATTCTCGGTCTCGGCCTACGGCATGACCGGGCTGAAGAGGGGCGACGACGTCGCCCCGGAAGCCGCGGTCAAGTACTTCTTGACCGGCAGCTTCGCGGCCGCCTTCATGGTCTTCGGCCTGGCCGTCCTGTTCGGCCGGAGCGGGAGCTTCGACATCTCGGCGGCCGCATCCCGGCTGGGACCGGACCCGGCCGCCTGGCTTGGCGTCGGGCTCTTTATTCTGGGACTGGCCTACAAGCTGGCCTTGGTCCCCTTCCATATGTGGGCCCCGGATGTCATCCAGGGAGCGCCCACGCCCACCGCCGGCTTCCTGGCCGTCGCTCCTAAAGCGGCGGCTTTCCTGGTCCTCCTCCGCCTCGCCGCCGCCGCGCCTGGGGAAGCCGCGACGGCGGGCCCCGGCTTTCTCTTTCTGTGCGGCGTCGCGGCGGCCAGCCTGGTCATCGGCAATCTGGCCGGCCTTCGCCAGCTGAGCCTCAAGCGCCTCCTGGCCTACTCCGGCATCGCCCACGCCGGAACCATGCTGATCGCGGTGCTGGCCGGAGACGGCCCTTCGCTCCTCTTCTACATGGCCGCCTACACGATCATGGGGCTGGGCGCCTTCGCCTCCCTGACGGCGATGTCTCGTTCCGGCCGCGAGTTCGTCCGCCTCGACGACCTGGCCGGGGCCGGCTTTCGGCATCCGTGGATCGGCGCCGCTCTGACCATCCAGCTCCTCTCCCTGGCCGGATTTCCCCCCGCTTCGGGCTTCCTGGCCAAGTGGCTGGTCTTCTCGGCGGGCGTTCAAGCCGGCCTGACTCCGATCGTAGTCTTGGCCGTGATCCTCAGCCTGGTCGCCGTAGCCTACTACCTGAAGGTCGTCGTGGCCCTTTACATGCGGGACCCGGCGCCGGACGTCGAGATCGAAGCCGTCCACCCGGCCGTCATGCTGGTCCTGCTCTTGACGGCCGCCGGGACGCTGCTTCTGGGCATCTTCCCTTCGGCCCTTCTCGGGCTCATCCGCCAAGCCGCCGCTCCTCTCTTCTAATCGGCTCATCTCCCATCTTCGGGAGGCGGTTTGGTGTATACCCTCGAGGGCGAGGGTACAAGGCCCGCGAACGATCCGCGACTCGTATAGAACGGTTCCGCTCTTGGCGGGCCTGAGTCGTCCCGGCGGAGCTTGTGCAGCCCTCGCCAGGACGTTGCTTCAATGGTCCTCGCGAGGACGGCTTCGGGTGCGATTCGCCCTTGTCTCCCGGAGATGGGAGAAGAGCGGCTAGTCCCGGGGAGGGCGGGGGCGGCGGGATCGTCGGCGGCGCGGCCGGTCGCCGATGCCGCCGCGAGGGAAGGTCCGGCGGAAGAGGGCTTCGTAAGTCTTGCCGTCGCCGGAGGGGGCTCCTTCCGTGACCAGGAAGAAGAGCCTCTCGGCCGCGGCGTAGTGGGCCCGCTTCTGGATCGACCAGCGGATCCGGCCCGTCCGCAAGCCGCGGATCATGGCCCCGGCCAGCGACAGGATTTGGACCGCATCGGCCCGGACCAGCTTGGGGATGGTCGCCTCGGTCTTCAGGTCCTGGATCTCATCGTGCAGCACCCGGCCGATGTCGATCTCGCCCCGGGCGAAGAGCCTCTCCACCCAGGGATAGAAGAGCAGGGCGTAGACGTCCCCCGGCCCGGCCTTGACGGGGCGGATTCCGCAACGCTCGCGGAGGTCGAGAAGGGTCAACAGCCGGGCGAAGAGGGCCGCGTCCGCCTCGTAGTCCCGGCCCAAGGGGCCCAGGATGTGCCGGAGCAGGCCGTAGCGGCGCAGCTTTTCCAGGACGGGCCGGGTGCTGCCGGCCAAGTCCTTGTTCAGCTCCTCATAGAGGCGGGCCCCGGCGCAACCGGCCACCAGGGCGGCTTGGGACCGGATGGCCTTCTCGGCCGCCTCCTCGATGGTGAAGTCGAGCCGGGCGGCGTGGCGGACGACCCGCCAGATGCGGACCGGGTCTTCGGCGAAGCGCGTCTGCGGATCGCCGATGACGCGAACCCTCTTGCGGGCCAGGTCGTCCAGGCCTCCCGTGTAATCGATGACGGCGTCCAGGACGGCGTCGTAGAGGAGGGCGTTGATGGTGATATCGCGGCGGAAGGCGTCCTCGCGGGGCGTGCCGTAGGGATCGAGGGGCTCGACCGCCTCGCCGCGGGCCTCCCGGGCGGCCAAGGCCTCCTCTTCCTCGCGGGGGATCTCCCGGCGGAAAGTCGCCACTTCGATGACCTTGTCGCCGGGGAAATGGACGTGGACCAGCCGGAAGCGGCGGCCGATGACGTAGGCGTTGGCGAAGCGCTTCTTGATCTGCCCCGGCCGGGCGTCGGTGGCGATATCGAAGTCCTTGGGCTTACGGCCGAGCATCAAGTCGCGGACGGCTCCCCCCACCAGGCAAGCCAGGAAGCCCTGCCGGTCCAGCCGGTCCATGATCTTGAGAGCGTCCGGATCGATGGCCGAGCGGTCGATCCCGTGGTGGGGCGCCTCGAGGATGACGCGGTCGTGGCCGCGCGGAGCCGGGCTGGCGGGATCATGCATGCTGGTGATTCGTTCCGATAAAGGCTGTAGTTTGCGACATCCGGGGGCGTCTGTCAATTCCGTCTGTCAATTCCGTTGACATCTCCGGCGGGCGGCATTATCCTCGATCTCCGCCGCCGCCGGCCGGGAGGAGGCCCATGAACGCCTTGATCGAGCGCCTGGTCGAGAGGCATCTCCACCGCTACGGGGTCGAGCCCGGCTCGATCGCCTATGCTCCCGGCCGGGTGGAGATTCTCGGCAACCACACGGACTACAATGAGGGCTTCGTCCTCTCGGCCGCCATTGACTCCGGCGTCGCCTACGGCCTGACCGGCTCGGGCTCGGCCGATTGCCGCCTGTACTCGGCCGACTTCGATCGGACGGCGGTCTGCTCCGCCGCCGATCCGGGCCGCTCCGACGAAGACCGCTGGTCGAACTACAGCCGCGGGGTTTTGGCCTTTCTGCGGGAGCGCTTCGGCTTCGAGCCCCAAGGCTTCCTGGGAACCCAGATCGGCGACATCCCCATCGGGGCCGGGCTGTCCAGCTCGGCCGCCTTGGAGATCGCCTCCGGCTTGGCGATGGCGGCGTTCTACGGCCTCGAGCCCGAGCCGCTCGAATTGGCCCGGATCGGGCAGAGAGCCGAGCACGAATACGCCGGAGTCAAGTGCGGGCTCCTGGACCAGATCTCCAGCCTGTTCGGCCGCTCCCAGGCTCTGGTCTTCACCGACTTCCGTAGCCTGGAGGTCCGGACGGTCGCCCTGCCCCCGGGGACGTCCTTTCTGGTCGCCCATACCGCGGTCAAGCACGCCCTCGTCGATTCCGAGTACAACGAGAGGCGGCAGCGCTGCGAGGAGGCCGCCGCCTACTTCGGCCGGGCCCTGGGTCCGAAAGTCCGGGCTCTGCGGGACGTCTCCTGGGACGACCTGGAGGCGCACCGCGGCGTCCTCGATCCCGCGGTCTGGCGGCGGGCCGCCCACCCGATCGGCGAGAATGATCGCGTCCTCAAGGGCGTGCGGATGCTGGAGGACGGCGACACGGCCGGATTCGGCCGCCTCATGTTCGAGTCCCACAAGAGCTCGATGATCTACTTCGAGAACTCCTGTCCCGAGCTCGATACCCTGGTCGAGGCGGCCCGGACGATTCCGGGCGTCCTGGGCGCCCGGCTCAGCGGCGGCGGCTTCGGCGGCAGCATCGTGGCCCTGGTCGAGTCGGAGCGGATTCCGGCCGCCGGGCAAGCCTTGGCTCAAGCCTATGAGCGGGAGTACGGGCACGCCATCGAGCCCCGCGAAGTGATCCCCTCCGCCGGGGCCCGTCTGGTCCGCCGCCCCTGAGACGGGAAAGATCAGGCGAGCTCCCGCCCCACCTCGCGACAAAGGCCGCGCCCGCTGACCAGGCTGAGATAGAACGAGCGGAAGGCTTCTTCCCGGTCCGCGGGAAGCCGGATGGTCAGGCCGGCGGCCTCCGCGAACTCGCGGCCGAGGACTTCAAATCCCTGCCCGGCCAGATAGCGCTCGAAGGAGGGCAGGGCCGGGTGGGGAACCTCCACCCGATAGGCGACCATCCAGCGGAGCGGGCGGATCCGCGAGTCCTCGATGGCCCCCTTGGCCGCCTCTCCGTAGGCCCTGGCCAGCCCGCCCGCGCCCAGCTTGGTGCCGCCGAACCAGCGGCTGACCACGAGGAGGACATGGGTCACCTCGCGCCGGGCCAGGACATTGAGAAGGGGCGGCCCGGCGGTGCCGGACGGCTCGCCGTCGTCGCTGGCCCGGGCCAGCTCGGCGGCCGGCCCGATCCGCCAAGCCCAGGCGTGATGGCTGGCATCGCGGCTCTCCAGGCGAATCCGCCGGAGAAGGCCCGCCGCCGACTCGGGATCCGTCGTCCGGAACGAGCGGCCCAGGAAGCGGGAGCGCCGGACCTCGATCTCGGCCCGGCCCTCACGACTGATGACGTTCATCGGGGCCGAGCATACCCCGCGCCGCCGCGGACCGTCAAGGAGCCGGGATCAGATGCGGATGCGGAGGCCGAAGACGCCTCGAACGCCTCCCAGCTCGGCCGACCGGGTGACCTTCTTGTTGTTCAAATCGGTGATCAGGGGCAGCTCGTAGGAGTCGCGAGCGCCGACATAGGCCGCCTCGGCGAAGAGGAAGAGGACCGGAGCCAGGGCCGCGTCGAGGCCGGCCTTGACCAGATAGCCGGTCGCCTTGAGGCTGGCGGGCTCATATTCGATCTTGGTGATCTCGACCTTGTGACTGTAATCGGAGAAGTACGTCTCGTTGAAATGGATGTCTTTGAGGGCCCGCAGGCTGCCGCTGCAGAAAGCCAGGCCGATCCCCAGGTACGGCCTCACGGCTCCCCGGTTCAGGGGGTGCAGGACCAGGCTGAGGCCGAACATGGAATTCTTGTAGGACATATCCTCTTCCATCTCGTCCGTGGCGATATCGCCGTAGAAGAGCAAGCTCGGCACCCCGATCAGGTAGGTCCCTTTCAGCGTCTGGGAGGAGGCCTGGTAAGACGCCTCCACTTCGAGCAGGGACAAGGGAAGGAAGCCGACCCGAATGTCCAATCCGGCCAGGCCGGCATCGCCCAAGGCGTCCTTGATGGTCAGAGCCTCATCGCGGAAAGGGAACTCGTCGGTCCGCGAATCGCCGACTTGGGTCCGGGAGACGAAGCCGCCGATCCCGATCTGGAGGATCTTCCGGCCCGGCGTCCGCGCTCGAGCCGGCGCCGGAGCCGGCTCTCGGACCGGCTCCTGGACCGGCTTGGCCGCCGGCGGAGCGACGGGAGGGTTCTCGGCCTGGGCCGGGGGTTCGACCTTCTTCTCCGGCGGCGCCTCGACCGCGCTGTGGAAGATGTATCCGGTCAGGACCATCCCCAGCCTGGACTGGAAGCGGACCTCGTACCAGTCCCCCAGCCGCCGGGCCAGGGCCAGAAGAGTGCCGATGGCCGGGCGATCGAGCGCCTGGCTCGAGGCGTCGGGCTTGGCGTGGATCACCGCGCCGGCCGCGACGACCTTGATCTGGACGGCCTCCTGGCTGAGAGCGGGCAGCGCCGCCAGGGCCAGTCCCAACCCGATCGCCGCGGCCAGCAGCGGTCTTCTCATAGCCATGTCCTTCCTCCTGCCGACGGTCCTTTAGGATCCCGCTCGGATCGAGGCGATGACCCAGCGGCCCTGCCTCTTCTCGACCTTCCAGCTCAATCGGCCCTGGAAGAGGGCCTGCTCGGCCCCTCCTTCCTTGGCATATCCCAGCAGCTTGTGCTCGAAGCTGATCTCGGCCGCGTCCCGGCCCGACCAGGTCAGCCGCTGGCCCGAGACGGAGGAATCGAAGCGGGAGAAGAGCGCGGCTACGGTCTCGGCGTCCTGGCGGACCTCCGCGGCCAGGGCCGGGGAGCCGTAGGTCCGATAGAAGGCCGGCAGCCGGTTGCTGTCGAGAGCCTGATCATAGAGGACGACCAGGTCCGCGATGGCCTTCTCATCGAGCCGCTTCTCGGCCGCTTCGAGCATCCTCCTCGCTTCGGCGTTTCCGGAGTCGGCCGCCAGGGCTTCCCGGGCCGAGAAGGCCGCCGCCTCCGCGTCACCCCTGGCCCAGGCGGAGCGGGATCGGGCCAAGGCCGATTCGGCGGGCGATGGCTTGGGCGCGGCCGGGGCTGTGCCCGGCGAAGCGGCCGGCTTCAGGAGGGGTGGGGTCGTCGGGGGCTTGGCGGCCGGCGCCTTCTCCCCCGCCGGGAGAGGCTGGGGAGCCGGATTCTGGCTCTCTCCCGGGTTTCGGTCCGCTCCCGATGATCCTTCGGCGGGCCGGCCGGAATCCGGGCTCCCGACGACCCCAACCTTCTCCGCGGGCTTCTCGGGGGACGGACCGTCCGATGGCGAGGCGGGAGAAGCCGCGGCGTTCGTCCGCGGCCGTTCGGCGGGCACCGCGGTCGGGGCGCCCGGCCGGGCCAGCGCCCACCAGATCCCTCCCGCGGCCGCCGCCAGGAGGGCCAAGGCCGCGACGGGGGTGATGACGCGCCGGATGTTGAAATGGATGGTCACGTCCCGGGTCGGCCGGTGGACCGGCAGCGGCACGGCGCGCTCCGCGGTGGACAGATCCCTCTCGATGGCCGCCAGGGCGGCGGCCAGCGCGGCGGCCGTGGGAAAGCGCTTGTCCGGCTTCTTCTCCAGGCAGCGCAGGATCAGCCCGTTCAGAGAGGGAGGCGTCTCGGCGTTCAGGCTTCGCGGCGGCGCGGGAAGGGCCCCTTTCTGCTTCATGGCGACCGCCAGCGGCGTGTCCCCGGTGAACGGGAGGCGGCCGGTCGTCATCTCGTAGAGGATGATGCCCAGCGAATAGATATCCGACCGGGCGTCGGCGTCGCCGCCCTCGATCTGCTCGGGCGGCATGTACTCCGGAGTCCCGACCAGCATGCCCACTTCGGTCATCCGCTTGGTCTTGACGAAGCGGGCGATGCCGAAGTCCATGATCCGGGCGTTCCCCTCGCGGTCGATCATGATGTTGTGGGGCTTGAGATCGCGGTGGATGATGCCCAGGGCGTGGGCCTCGGCCAGGCCCTCGGCGATCTGGCGGCCGACGGCCAGGACCTTGGCGATCGGCAGCCAGCCGATCCGCTGGATGAGGCCGCGGAGATCCTCGCCGGAGACGTACTCCATGGTGATGTAGGACGTGCCCTCGTCTTCGCCGACGTCGAACATCCGGGCCACGTTCTTGTGGGCGATGCGGCGGGCCAGCCGGATCTCGTTGTCGAAGCGCTCCATGGCCTGGGCGTCCGCGCCGATCTCCGGCCGGATGATCTTGACCGCCACGGGCTCCTGCAGGCGGCGGTCATACGCCTTGAACACGCGGCCCATGCCGCCGGCCCCGATCTCCTCGATGATCTCGTAGCGGCCGGCGATGAGGCTCCCCCGGGCGATCTCGCGCATCGAGGTGGACAGGGTCGCGGTCGGGAAGTCGGAGGGCCGCAGATCCAGGCCGCAGTGGCCGCAGAAGCGCGTCCCGGCCGGGTTGACGGTGCGGCACTTGGGGCAGTTCACCGCCCCCTCCGGACATGAGCACGGGCCAGCCAGGGCCCGACCCGACGGCCGAGGACGAATCCCCCTCTCCCGCTCGCTCGCGACAATGAATCCCTCTGGCGGGACTATAGCCCGCCCCGCGCGGGGAAGTCAAGCGCGTGAACTCGTCCAGTAGATTAGTGACGCTTGGGCTTATGCTCCTTTAGCCACCG
>CAZKXI010000003.1:40867-254166 GCA_964556755.1 uncultured Eubacteriales bacterium | reverse complement strand
GGGCTGGGAGGACGTGGAAGCCGCCCGCACCGTCATCCGCGAGGCCCAGGACCGCCACAAGAGCCTGTTCCCGGCCCCGACGTCCTGAGGGCCCATGCGCTTCCGTCCGGCTCTCATCGTCCTGGGCGCCGTGATCCTCCTCTTGGCCGCGTCCACCCTGCCCCTGCCCTCGGACGCGAGCGGCAAGCCGCTCCTCCGCTCCCTGGACCTTCTGGCGGGGATTCGAGTCCCTCCCCCCCGACCGCCCTATTTCCGGGAGAAGCTCGTGCGGGCCCTGCGCCTGGCCCGGGCCCTGCCGGTCACCCGCCGGCCGGTGGAGATCCCCAACGTCCCCCAGACCGTCGGCCAGTCGGTGGTCCAGCCGATCGAGACGGCCGAGGAGGGGGCCCTGGACAAGCTCTTCCTGGCCCTGGAGGGCCGCCTCCGCGGCGAAGCCGGCGTCCGTATCGCCTACTACGGCGACTCCATCGTCGAGGGCGACCTCATCACCCAGGACCTGAGGACGAGCTTCCAAAAGACATTCGGGGGCGGCGGAGCGGGATTCCTGCCCATCACCTCGGAAGTGGCCCATTTCCGGATCACCGTGGGCCAGGACTTCTCGCTGGGCTGGAAGACCTACTCCCTCCTCCAGCGCAAGAGACCGGCCGAAGTCGGGATTTCAGGCTTCGTCTATCTGCCCGCGGAAGAGGGAGCCTGGGTCGAATACAAGGCCCCGCCCAAGCGCCCCCCGCTCAAGGAGTTCCGCCGTCTGAGAGTCTTTTACGGGCCCTGCCAAGCGCCCGCCGTCCTGACCTGGACGGCCGACGATAGGCCATCCGTCGAGATGGTCCTGGAGGCGGGTGACGGCCTGCGCGAGGCGGTGATCGAGCCCGATCCGCCCGCGCAGAAGATCCGGCTGGCCTTTCAAGCGGCAAGCCCGCTGCCGGTCTACGGAGCCAGCTGGGAAGGGCCGGACGGAGTCCAAGTCGACAACCTGGCCCTGCGCGGCAACTCGGGCCTCCCCCTGCGCGAGATCCCGATCGAAATCCTGCGGGACTTCGACGCCCGGCTCCGCTACAGCCTGGTCATCCTCCACTTCGGGACCAACGTGGCGTCCCCCGAGGTGACCGAATACGGCTGGTACGGCAAGGGGCTGGCCGATACGGTGGCCCATTTCCGGGCGGCCTTCCCCGAAGCCTCCATCCTGCTCGTCGGGACGGGTGACCGGAGCGTCAAGGAAGGCCTGGACTACGTGACGCTGCCCGGACTGCCCGACCTGGTCGAGGTCCAGCGCCGGACCGCGGCCCGCACGGGGGCGGCCTTCTTCGACCTCTACGCGGCCATGGGCGGGCTGAACTCCATGGTCGCCTGGGTCCAGCACGACCCGCCGCTGGCCGCCTTGGATTACACCCACCTGTCGGGCGGCGGCTCGCGCCGGGTGGCCGGCTTTCTCTTCAACGCGCTCATGGCCCGCTTCAGGGCCTTCGAGGAAGCCCGTGCCCGCTAAGGCCGCCGGCTGGACCGCGGTCCTGGCCGCCGCCGCCGCGCTCGGCGCCGCCCAGGTCCGGACGCCGGCTCAGGCCCCCGCCTACAAGGGCATCCTCGTCCCGGTCAATCCCGAGATCAACCGGATCACCCATCCAACCCCGGCCCTGGAGCTGGTCTTCGACAAGCTGGCCGATCTGGAGCGGGGCCGCCCGGGACAGACGGTCATCTTCCACCTCGGCGACTCGCATATCGAGGCCGGCTTCCTGACGGGCGTCGTCCGGGCAGGGCTTCAGGAGCGCTTCGGGGACGCCGGGCGGGGCTGCGTCAAGCCGGCGGTCCTGGGCGTCTTTCCCAAGAAGCGGCTTTCCTCGATCGTCGTCCGGCAGGACGTCAAGGCCGTTCGGCTCAGCGCCGGCTACAAAGCCGACGAGCCGGGGCGCGGCTTCAGCGGCCTGATGGTCTACCACGACAAGGGCTACGAGTACCTCGACTTCGACGTCCTCGACGCGGACAACCGCGTTCTGGCCAGGATTCCGGCCGGCCGGCCGCGCGGCTGGCCGGGGGCTGGAGACATCCAGGTCTCCAGCGTCGAGCTCCCGGGCGTCTACCGCTCCGTCATCCTGCGGGCCGCCGCGGGGCCGGACCGGCCCGGGGCCCGCTACGCGCAGCTCTACGGCCTGTCCCTGGAGAGCGGGACGAGCGGCGTCGTCTACCATAGCTACGGGATCAACGGCGGCAACTGCGACACCATGCTCCGGTCGGCCTACCTCCACAAGCAGCTCGAGCGGGTCCAGCCGGACCTGGTCATTGTCTCCCTGGGCACCAACGACGCCTCCACCCCCCTCTTCCGCCGGGAGGACTTCGCCGCTCGGCTGGAGGCCCTCCTCGACCGGATCCGGTCCGTCACGCCGCATGCCGCCATCCTGCTGACGACGGCCCCCGACTCGTACTTCCCCCGCCTTCGCCGCCGGCCCGCCCGTCCCAACCCGAACATGGCCGCGGTGCGCGACGTCATCGCCGCGACGGCCGCCGCCCGCGGCTGCGCCTACTGGGACCTGTTCACCCTGATGGGCGGGACCGGCTCCATGAAGCTGTGGCGGGAGAGCGCCCTGGCCAACTATGACAATATCCACTTCACCAAGGAGGGCTACCAGAGGCAGGGCCGGATGCTCCTGGACGCCCTGATGAGGGAATACGAGTCCCATGCCGCCGCTCGACCCCGCTAGGATCTCCTCCCTCCTCGCCTTTGACCCGGCTTCGCCGCTGGGCTTCGTCAGCGGCCTCTTCCTTGTCCTGCTCCTCGTCCTGCTGCTCCTCCTGCCCGCAGTCGAGCGTCGCCGAAGAGGGCGCGTCCTCCTGCTCCTTCTCTTCTCGCTCTACTTCTACTACAAGACGGGCGGGCTTTTTCTGGGTCTGCTGGTCCTGTCGACCGGAATCGATTACGGTCTGGGTCTGGCGATCGGCGCGGCCCGGAAAGCCTCCTGGAAGCGGCTCTGGATGTGGGCCGGTGTTGCCGCCAACCTGGCGGTTCTGATCGGCTTCAAGTACACCCGGGCCTGGATACCCCTCTTCCAAGATTGGGGCTGGCTTCAGACGGGGCTCCGCGCCTGGGCCCTGCCGGTGGGCGTCTCCTTCTACACCTTCCAGAAGATCGGCTATCTGGCCGACGTGCGGTCCGGTCGCTTCCCCGCCGTCAGGAGATTCGACGAGTTCCTGCTGTTCGTCTCCTTCTTCCCCAGGGTGGCCGCGGGGCCGATCCTGCGGGCCAAGGAGTTCTTCGGTCCGCTCGAGGCCCCGAATCCCGAGCCGCGGGGACGCGAGGAGGCCGGAACCGGCCTGGCTCTCATCCTGGCCGGCCTGTTCAAGAAGGCGGTCATCGCCGACTTCATCGGGGTCAACTTCGTGGACCGGGTCTTCGCCTCGCCCGCCCTCTACTCGGGCCTGGAGAACCTGATCGCGGTCTATGGATACGCCATCCAGATCTACTGCGACTTCTCGGGCTACACGGATATGGCCCTGGGGCTGGCCCGGCTGCTCGGCTTCCGCCTGCCGCCGAACTTCCAATCCCCTTACAAGTCCGCCACCATCAGCGAGTTCTGGAATCGCTGGCACATGACCCTGTCGTTCTGGCTGAGGGACTACATCTTCTGGCCGACCGCGTTCAGGCTGTCTTCATGGATCAAGCGGGACCGGATCGCGGGCCTGCGGACGGACAAGCTCGTGCCGGCCTCGGCCACCCTGCTGGTCTTCCTGGCTTGCGGCCTGTGGCACGGAGCGGCTTGGGGATTCGTCATCTGGGGACTGATGCACGGAGCCGCGGTGGCGATGGAGCGAACCCTGCGTCTGCCCCAGAAGATCCGCAAGACGCGCCGGCGCCGGGCCGCGGCCCGGTTCCTGGCCTTCCACTACGTCTGCCTGGCTTGGGTCTTCTTCCGGGCCGATACGCCCGGGCGGGCCTTGGCCGTCCTGGGGCGCATCTTCGGCCGCTTCAAAGCCGGGCTGCTGCCCCAGCTCCTGGCCGGCTACCCCGTGGTCATGGCCCTGATCGGGCTGGGCTTTCTCCTCCATCTCCTGCCGGAGAAGGCCAAGGACGGGGCCAAGAGCCTGGCGGCCCGCCTCCCCTGGCCCGTCCAGTCGCTGGCCTTGGCCGCCGCCATTTGGCTGGTCTTCCAATTCCGGACGGCCGCGATCCAGCCGTTCATCTACTTCAGATTCTGAGGGAAAGGCCCGACCTGGAGCGGGCCTCGCGGATCTCGCTCGGATCCCGATTGACTGGGCCGGGCCTCGATGCTATAAACGGCGGTGCATGAGCTTACGCACGTTCCGTTATATCGGAATAGTCGTCATCCTGACCATCGCGGCGGGATGCTCCAAAACCTCTAAGCCGAACGTCGCTCCCAGGATCGATCCGGTCACGGGGAAGGATGTCTCCCTGACCGAGAATAGGGCGGCCACGGGTGCCGAGATCCCCACTGAGGTCGCCAAGAAGAGCGCCCAGGAAGCCCCCAAGACGGTCATCCCCCCCGAGGAGAAGCAGGCCGCCGTTGGAGCAGGCTCGGAAAACAACCCGGAATCGGCCAAGGGCGACGCCGCATCGGTCCTGGAGGAGGCTCTGGACGCCTACGCCGAGGCCAAGACCTGCCGCGAGGGAGGCGACCTGGACGGGGCGCTCCGGGCCCTGGACCGGGCCTATGCCCTGATGATCAAGGCCGAAGTAGCCGCCGACTCTCCCCTGATCCAGGAGAAGAACGATCTTCGCCTCCTGATCGCCCAGCGCCTGCAGGAGATCTACGCCTGCCAGGCCAATCCGGCGGCCAACGGCGGCAACGCCATCCCCCTGGTCGAGAACAAGTGGGTCCTGGACGAGATCCGGCTGTTTCAAACGGTCGAAAGGAATTCCTTCCTCGAAGCCTACCGCCGCTCCGGCCTCTACCGCGACATGATCGCGGCCGAGTTCCGCCAAGCCGGGCTGCCGGAGGAGCTGTCGTGGCTGCCGGCCATCGAGAGCGCCTTCATGCCCCGGGCCCTGTCCAAGGCTCGAGCCCTGGGCCTGTGGCAGTTCATCGCCTCCACGGGCTACCGCTACGGCCTGAGCCGCGACCAGTGGGTGGACGAGCGCATGGATCCCGAGAAGTCGACCCGCTCCGCGGCCAAGCACCTCGGCGACCTGCACAAGACCTTCGGCGACTGGACCACCGCCCTGGCCGCCTACAACTGCGGCGAATACGGCGTCCAGAGGGTCATCAACAGCCAGCACATCAACTACCTGGACGACTTCTGGGACCTCTTCACCCGCCTGCCCTTCGAGACGGCCCGCTTCGTGCCCCGCTTCATCGCCGTCATCCTCATCGCCCGCAACCCTGAGAAGTACGGCCTGACTCTGCCTCCCGCCTATGCCCCGGTCCGCTACGAGACGGTCTCGCTCAGCAAGCCTCTCAAGCTCTCGACCCTCTCGACGGCCCTGGGCCTGGAGGCCGCGGAGCTGGCCTTCCTCAATCCCGAGCTCCGCCTGGACACGACGCCGGAGCGAAGCTACGACCTCAAGGTCCCGCCCGGGTATGGAGACAGGGCCCTGCAGGCCGCGGCGGCCATTCCCAAGTACGTCCCGCCCGAGGCCTCGGTCGCCTGGCATACCATCCGGTCCGGCGACACGTTCTGGTCCATCGCCCGCAAGTACGGCACCTCGATCGACATGCTCACCAAGCTCAACGGGATGACCCGCAAGTCGGTCCTCCTGCCCGGCCGGCGCATCAAGGTGCCCGGCAAGGGCGCCTAAAACCGATCAGAGACGGTTCGGGATATCGGGGTTCGCTCTGGCGGAAATTTTTGCAGGGACATAAAAAGCCCATTCATCATATTTGTGAAGGCGATAAGAGTTGGATTCGGTTCAGAAAAACGACGCGATTTTGACGACGGCTCCCGCCGTCACGACCAGTATGGCGAGGATGAGAAGGGCGTTCCAGACCACTCCTTTGGCCCCCCGCACCAAGTCCCCACCCAGGTAGGACCGCTTGTTGTGCAGGCTGAAGAAAGCCAGGTAGGCGACGGGAAGCATGACCAGGTTGAGGGAGGAAGCGGCCACGGGAACCCAGAAGGGCAGGGCGGCGAAAGCCCCCAGGACGCCGATGTTGGCGGTCATGGTGGCCGCCTTGTAAGCCCGGCCATGCAGAGCGAAGCCCAGCATCTCGCTCAGGACGAAGCCGGCGATCAGCATCTCCAGGACCATAGTCGTGAAGCACATGCTCAGGATGCCCAGCGAGAAGACCACCCGGCCGAGGGTTGCCCCGACCACCGGGGCCAGGGCATGGGCGGCATCCACCGCGCCCCTGACCTGGATGCCGCGGGCGTAGAGGGTGTTGGCGCAGGCGATCGTCACGAAGCCCGTAGCCAGGACGAAGGGCAGGAACATCGAAACGCCCAGGTCGAAGCTCTTGAGCCCCAAGTGCTCCCTCCCCCAGCGCCGCGAAAGCATGGCGTAGGGGTAGAGGAAGGTCATGTTGACGCCGACCGCGGCCCCGAGCTGGCCGAGAACCAGGGCCAGGCCCTGCTTGGAGCCCGGAATCGAGAACCCGAAGAGTCCCTTGACCAGAGCCCGCCCGTCGATGCCCGTCCTGACCACGACCAGGGCGAAGGCGGCCACCATGAAGAGCAAGATGTATTTCAGGATGCGCTCGAAGCCGCGGATGGCCCGGCGGCTGCCCCGGCCGTAGCTCCAGCAGATGGCCGTCGAGCCGGCTAGGAAGAGGGCTGCGATGATGAACTTCGGCGCGTCGATTCCGGCCACAGCCAGGATGTCGCGCAGGACCTCCGTGCCCAGGGCGTATTGGGGGAATTGGAAGACGATGGACGAGACAAGGACCGTGATCCCCCAGAGGACGGCCAGGAGCGGGTGGAGCTCGGTCTTGAAGGCTTCATAGGGGCGCCGGCCCGTGATCAGCGTCTGCCGCCCGATCGCGGCGAAGACGGCGATGCCCAGGGCCATGGCCACGGGCTGGACCCAGAGAAGCCGGTAGCCGTAGGCGGCCGCGGCCAGGATGGTCGAGCCGGCCGTTCCGGCGCCGAGGGTGATGGCGCTCTGCATCCAGCCGGGCCCGGTCAGCTTCCAGTAGCCGCGCCATCGCCGGAAGAAGGGCCGCCGCGCGTCCACGCCGCGCAGGTATTCCTTTTCCGCCTGAAGGTCCTCCAGGTCGCGGGCCGCGATCATGGGCAGGCCGCGCCCTTTGCCGGTCGGCACGCTGTCGGCGGGATCCGTCATGGCGTGACTCCCGGGCGCAGGATCAACGGGTCCGCCCGCGCAGGACGATGTCGTCGAAGGCGCCGGTGTCGTCAAAGGAGCCGATCCCGACTCGGCCTGGAGGCAGGACGGCATCCTCGGCCGTCAGGATGGGCGCCGTCATGTCGTCGATGTAGGCGGCCACGCGCCCGCGCTCGTCCCGCGCGACCTTGAAGGCGTGCCAGGCTTTGTCCATCAGGCGGAAGACGGACTTGCCCTCGGGCTCGCGGTTGATCTTGACCCGATCGGACCCGTTCACCAGGCCGATAATGTTGTGGACGCCGTCGCTGGAAGCGGAGAAATGGACGTAATAGAAATGCTCCGGGTCCTGGAAGCCGAAGACCACGCACAGGTCGCGCTTGTCGTTGGCCGGATCGGTATAGCACTTGAAGCGTCCCGTCAGGCTGAATTCCGAGAGGCCCGCGGTCTGCAGCACCGACCAAGACGTGGGGGCCCTGACCTTGCCGGCGGGACCGGGGGCGATCAGCTCATAGAAACGGCCGCCCTGGTCCTCCGCGATCCGCCAGCGGGCCGGATCACAGGGTCGCCAGCGGGCGGAATCCCCCGTCTCGAAATCGTCGGCGGCCAGGATCGGGAGATCGGGCGCGGCCTGGGATAGGGCCATCCCGGCCGCGAGAAGGGCCAGCGCGGCGGTCCTGAAGGCGGCTTTACGCATAGAAGCCGTCGCGATAGGCGGGATCCATCCAAGGCAGGCTCCGACCGGCAAAGAAGGGCGCCAGGATCGATCCGATGCGGGCCATCTCGGCCGCCGGGAGCGGTTCGAAGGCCTTCAAGAGGGCGGCGTTCTTCTCGACCACCTCCAGGCTGTCCATGCCCAGCATGGCCGAGTGGACGTCCGGCAGCGACAGGGCGTAGCGGATGAGCTCATCGGCCGAGATGCCGGCCACGGTCTCGCGGGGGCGGATAACCTTGATGACGGCGATGCCCAGGCCTTTGGCCGCGGCGGCCGAGATGGAGTCCTTCTCCAGGTCGCCCCGGCGCTCGGCGTAGTGATTGAGGGCGATGAGCATGGCGTCGTAGTCGCCGGACCGGGCGGCGGCCGTCATGGCTTCGGCCGAGAGGTGCCCGGTAAAGCCGATGAACCGAACGGTCTTCTCGTCCTTGAGACGGCGCAGGGCCTTGAGGGCGCCGTTCTTGGAAGCCAAGACCTCGACGTCGGCCGCGGACTGCAGGAGGTGAATCTGGTAGAGGTCGATATGGTCCGTGCGCAGGCGCTCCAGGCTGCCCTCGATCTCCAGCAGGACCTCGTCGTGGGTCCGGGCCTCGCACTTGGTGGCCAGGAAGACATCCTTGCGCCGCGCTTCCAGGACGCGGCCGATGCGCTCCTCGCTGAAGATGTCCTTGTTCCGGTAGGTCGAGGCGGAGTCCCAGTAATAGAAGCCACGGTCCAGGGCGGCGTGGAGAATGGCTTGCGCCTTATCCGGATCGGTGACGGCGCAAAAGCGCGAGCCGAGGCCGACGCCGATGCGCGGCACGGCGACGCCGGTCTTGCCGAAGATCCGGGTCGGGAGCCCCTTGGCGTCGTAGGCGGGCGCCGCCGGGCCGAAAGCCGAAGCGGGGGGAGCGGAGACCAGCCCCCCGACGACCGCGGCCGTTCCCGCGGCCCGCTTGAGGAATTCCCGCCGATCCATCGTCCCCTGGCTCATGTCGGCCTCCTCATTCTCCGGCCGTCCGATGTTCCGCCGCGGCCGGAGACTGTATGCTATCCGCCGCTCATCCCAAAATCAAATGGGGCCGCTTTCCCCCGGGGCCCGAGGCCGGGGTATAATCGGGCCGGTCCGAGCGGCGCCCCGAATCCCGAATGCATCAGGAGCCCGACCATGGTCCATCCCCGACGCGCCTTCGCCCTTCCCTTCCTTCTCGTCGCCCTCCTCTCCGTCGCGAGGCCGGTATTCCCGCAAGCCGCGAGCGGAGCCCGGAATATCCTGACAGGCGCCTGGACGGCGGAGAAGGTCAGAGCCGCCCTCCTTCCCCCCGGATCCTGGCATCCCTATCCCAAGGCTTCCGAGCGCGAAGCCTGGCTGGGGCTCCCGCAAGCCATCCGCACGGGCTATATCGAAGCCGCGGACAAGCTCCGCGGCGGCGAATGGCCCACGCCCAAAGCCTCGATCTTCCTCGACTACGTCCGCGACGGCAACCGCAGCCGCTTCGAGGAGATCAGCTTCGCCCGGCGCTCGCGCTTGGCCCTGTTCGTCCTGGCCGAGTGCAGCCAAGGCCGCGGCCGCTTCCTGGACGACATCGCCGACGGCATTTGGACGATCTGCGAGGAGAGCTTCTGGGGCGTGCCGGCCCACGTCGGCGCCCAGAAGCGCGGGTCCGGCCTGCCCGACACGACCGAGCCGGTCGTCGATCTTTTCGCGGCCGAGACGGGCATGCTGCTGGCCTGGACCGACTATCTCCTGGCCGATCGGCTGGATGCGGTCTCGCCGCTTCTGCGCGAGCGCATCCGGATCGAGACGAGGAGGCGCATCCTGGATCCCTGCCTGGAGCGGAACGACTTCTGGTGGATGGGCTTCGGCGGCCGCATCGTCAACAACTGGAATCCCTGGATCTGCTCCAACTGGCTGGCGGCGGCGCTGCTCCTCGAAGACGACGCCGACCGCCGCGCGCGGTCCGTCCACAAGGCCATGCGCTGTCTGGACAATTTCCTCAACCCCTATCCCGATGACGGCGGCTGCGACGAGGGGCCCGGCTACTGGGACCGGGCCGGAGCCTCGCTGTTCGACGCTTTGGAGACCCTGGCGGGTGCGACCGGCGGGGTGATCGACGTCTTCGACCGGCCGCTCATCCGCCGGATCGGCCTCTATATCGCCCGGGCCTACATTGCCGATCGCTGGTACATCAACTTCGCCGACGCCTCGGCCGTCCTGTCGCCCAGCGCTTCGCTCATCTACCGCTACGGCCGGGCCGTCAAAGACGAAGTCTTGGCCGGATTCGGCGCTTTCCTGGCCCCGAGGCAGGGCCTGGGGAAGGCCGAGGTCCGCGGCAGCTTCGGTTGGCTGGGCCGCGTCCTGCCGGCTCTCTTCGGGCTGGAGGAGATCGCCGCGGCGCCGCCCCGCGAGCCGCTCCTGCGCGACGCTTGGATGCCGGGCCTGCAGGTCATGGCCGCCCGCTCCGAGAAGGGTTCGGCCAAGGGCTTCTACCTGGCGGCCAAAGGCGGCCACAATGATGAGAGTCACAACCACAACGACGTCGGCAGCTTCATCGTCTACCGCGACGGCCAACCCGTCCTCATCGACGTCGGAGTGGAGGCGTACACCGCCAAGACCTTCAGTGGCCGCCGCTACGAGATCTGGACCATGCAGTCGGCCTACCATAACCTGCCGGCGATCAACGGACTCATGCAGAAGGAGGGCCGGGCTTTCGCGGCAAAGGATGTCCGCTACCGGGCCGAAGAAAGGATCGCGGAGCTGTCCATGGACATCGCCCCCGCCTACCCGAAGGAGGCGGGCCTGAAGTCATGGCGCCGAACCCTGCGGCTGGAGCGAGGCAAAAAGGTCGTCATCACGGACGCCTACAAGCTGGCCGAAGCGGTTAAGCCTCTTCAATGGTCGTTCATGACCTGCCGGACGCCCGAGATCGCGGGGCCCGGGACGATCCGCCTCGCGGCCGGGCCGGGAGAGGCCGCCGGACGGCCCGTCGAGCTGAGCTATGACGAAACGACTTTAAACGCCGCCATCGAGCCGATCGAGATCGAGGACGGCCGGCTCAAGGCCGCCTGGGGGGAGAAGCTGTTCAGAATCGTCCTGACGGCCAAGAGCCTCGTCCCGGTCGGGAAGCAGGTCTTCATCATCGGTTGAGGCGCCGCTGAGGATCGCGGCCGGACGGAAAGGCCCCCTCGGAAAGCCCGGGCCGGAGCCTACTTCCGATAAGCCAGCATGGCCGCGGCCTGGGCCGTGGGCATGACGATCATCTCGGCGATCGAGACGTGCGGCGGCCGGGTGGCGCAGAAGACGACGGCCTCGGCCACGTCGTCGGGCGTCAGGGCCTGGATGCCCTTGTAGACGCCGCCGGCCCGCTCCTCGTCGCCGTGGAATCGGACCAGGCTGAACTCGGTCTCGACCATGCCCGGGTCCACGGTGCTGACCCGGACCGGTGTCGCCACCAGATCCATGCGCAGGCCGCGCGAGAGGGCGTTGACCGCGAACTTGGTGGCGCAGTAGACGTTGCCGCCCGGGTAGACCTCGTGCCCGGCGATGGAGCCGATGTTGATGACGTGGCCCCGTCCCCGCGCGACCATGCCGGGGATCACCGCCCGGCTGACGTAGAGCAGGCCCTTGACGTTGGTGTCGATCATCTCCTCCCAGTCCGAGAGGAGCCCCTCGTGCAGCTTGTCCAAGCCGCGGCTGAGGCCGGCGTTGTTGACCAGGACGTCGATGGCGGCCCACTCGGCCGGCAGGCCGGCGATCGCCCCCGCCACGGCCGGCTGGTCGCGGACGTCGAGGATAAAGGCGTGGACCGGGATCCCGAAGTCTTTCTTCAGCTCGCCGGCCAGGGCCTGCAGCCGTTCGCCCCGGCGGGCGCAGAGGAGAATGCGGGCGCCCTCGCGGGCGAAGGCCTTGGCCGCGGAGCGGCCGATGCCGGAGCTGGCCCCGGTGATGAAGACGATTTTATCGCGCAGCGCTGTCATGACGGCCTCCCAGGTGGATTAGAAAGGCCTAAGATACGCCCAAGGCCGGTTCGGCACAAGTCGGCTCCTCTCGGTTGATTCCCCTCGGGCCTTGGACTATCCTGGGGGAAGAGCGGTTTTCAGGGAGGCTCCCATGCGCAATCGGGCTTGGCTTTGGACCATGGCGGCGACCATGCTCTCGGCGGTCATCGTAGCGGCCGCCCCGGGCGGACAGATCGGGATCAAGGACGCGGCCGAGCACGCCCGATGGGTGGGCTTTCTGCAGACGGCCAAGATCGGCGAGTCGACCCAGATGGGCGGCGCCGATGCCATTACCAACCCCTGGAAGCTGGGCCTGAGCAAGGACGGCGTCACGCGTTTCGGCCTTTGGAAGGACATCGACTCGACCGAGGATAAGCCCGACCGCTGGCGCTATGACGTGGCCGCCTACCGGGTCGACGTCCTGCTCGGCTTGGACATGGTCCCGCCCACGGCCGAGCGGCGCTTCCAGGGCCGGCCGGGATCGATCCAATTGTGGATGGACGGCACCGAGACGCTCAAGGCCCGCACGGCCCGGGGAGCGGGCGTCCCCGGCTCGGGCACCGAAGTCTGGAACCGCAAGGCCTATCTCCAGCGGGCCTTTGACAGCCTCATCGCCAACGACGACCGCAACGCCAACAACATCCTGGTCGACGCCGAGGGCCGGATGATGCTGATCGACCACTCCCGGGCCTTCCGCACGGTCAAGCCCTTCGCCGAGAGGCTGGTCTTCGGCGCCGGCGGCCTGATGAGGAATCCGGACGGCAGTCCCTACCCCTTTCTGAAGCTCCCCCGGGCCTTCGTCGACAGGCTGAAGGCCCTGGACGCCAAGTCCGTCAAGGCGGCCGTCAAGGCCAGCCTGACGGCCAAGGAGATCGAGGCCCTGCTGAAGCGGCGGGACCTCATCCTGGAGGAAGTCGAAGCCCTCGTCCGCGAGAAAGGCGAGGCCGAAGTGCTCTACTGAGGCTCTTCGCCCAATTTCGGGAAATCAGAGCAATTCGGGGGATCGGCCAACGGCGAAATCGCGAGGGCGGCGCCTTTTTCCACGGCTCTCTGAGGGCACCCAACCCTGGCGGGGAGTGTCGAAGCGACGTCCCGACTAGGGCTCCACAAGCTCCGCGGGCGCCGAGGGATGTTTGAGCACGTGACGAGCTCGGGAATCGAGATGGAGTGGGAGGACTTGCCGGGAGAGGGTGACTACCGTGCGGAGTTCCGCCCACGCGGGAACCATCGAAGCGATGTTCCGACGAGGACTGCGAAGCGCCGCAGGCGCCGAAGAGAGCGGTGGGAAAAGGCGAATAGAGCCCGAAGCCGCCGGGACGATCCTCCGAAGCGCTCCTCCCGAAATTGGGCGAAGAAATATTATTAAGAGGTTCCGGCCGGCGTCTTGGGCTTCCGGCGGAAGAAGCGGTTGATGAGCAGAGTCAGAACGAAGAGGGGCCCGAAGGCCCCGGCCGCGATGGCGGTGAAGCCGATGTTCTTGCCGCCCATCAGCTGCATCCCCCAGCCGAGCTGGTCGTCGTTGACGAGGTAGGTCCAGGTCGAGGAGGGACCCTTCAGCCGGGCCGCCGTCTGCGAAGCGGATTCGCCGCGGCGGAAGATGGCCGCGGTCTCGTCGGCCGCGGCTTCTCGGACGCGCTCGCGCAGCGACAGGTAGACCTCGGTAGCCTGCTTGCGGAACTCGTCGATGGGAGTCCGCCCGCCCAAGCTGACCAGGTGGATGCTCTCGCGGGTGTCCTGGACCCAGGCCAGATGGTCCGACCAAGCCCGGTCGATATGGTGGATCGCCGCCCGCCGCTCTATCTCGGCCACCGCCTCCGGGCCCGGATCAGCCTCGGCCCGAGCGCAAAGCTCCGGCTCCTTTTCCTTGAAGCCCCCCAGGGGCCAGGCCTCCTCCCCCGACTCTTTCAAGGAGCGCTTTCCCATCGGCTCCGGCGCCATTCCGTTTCCGGAGCCGGCCGCGCTGCCGGCGGGCGAAACCCCGTCTTCCGGCGCCGCCAGGAGGAGCGCGTCCCGCCTCTCCTGGACGATCCGCCGCTGCATCTCGATCAGATGGGAGTATTTGGCCAGCTGGCGGCGGATGTCGAAGTTCTGGCCCTCGATGACCCGCTGGGCATGCTCGATCTCCCGTCGTAAAGCCGGCGTTCCGATGTCGCCCTCGCTTTTGGCGATACGATGGCGGGCGGTGAAGATCTTGGTCAGGCCGTAGCGCTCGAACAGATCGTCCTCCAGGCTGATAAAGAATCGTGTCTGGCCGGGATCGCCCTGACGTCCGGCCCGGCCGCGAAGCTGGCGGTCGATCCGCAGGCTTTCGTGCCGGTTGGTCCCGATGACGTAGAGGCCGCCGCGAGAGACGGCTTCCTCCCTCTCGCGCTCGTCGGCTCCCCCCAGCCGGATGTCCGTGCCCCGGCCGGCCATGTTGGTCGATATCGTGACCGCGCCGGGGCGGCCCGCTTCGGCGATGATCGAGGCCTCGCGCTCGTCCTGGCGGGCGTTGAGGACGGCGCAGTCCACCCCGGCGGCGCTCAGCCGCGCGGCCAGGTCCTCGGACTCGCGGACCGAGGCCGTCCCGACCAGGACGGGGCGCCGGGCGGCCCGGGCCGCGGCGATCTCCCGGACCAGGGCCAGGGCTTTGGCTTCGCGGTCCGAGAAGACCGCGTCGGGCAGATCCTCACGGCAGCTGGCAACGTGGGGCGGGACGATCGTCGTCGTCAGGCCGTAGAACTCCCGGAGCTCGACGGCCGCCGTCCGGGCCGTCGCGGTCATCCCGGCCAGGAGAGGATAGAGGCCGAAGTAGTGCTGCAGAGTGATCTGCCCCAGGACCCGGCCCTCGGTCCGCCGCTTCAGGCCCTCCTTGGCCTCGACCGCGGCCTGCAGGCCGTCCGGCCAGAGCCTCTTCTCGACCACCCGGCCGGTGAACTCGTCGACGATGGCGATGCGGCCGTCCCGGACGATGTAGTCGATGTCCCGCCGCAGGAGGCACTCCGCGTGCAAGGCGCAGTAGAGGGCCTCGAGCAGGGTCTGGTTCTCGGCCTCGTAGAGGCCGCGGATGCCGAGGGCGGCTTCGGCCGCGGACTGCCCCGCGTTGGTGAGGAAGACGTTGCGGTGCTCATCGTCGGTGGCATAGTCGCGGCCGGGGACGAGGCTGCGGACGGCGGCGGCCAGCCTGGAGGCGTCCCAGGCGGCCCGGTCCTCGGCCCCCGAGATGACCAGCGGGATGCGGGCTTCGTCGATCAGGATGGAGTCGGCCTCGTCGACCAAGGCGAAATGGAAGGGCCGATGGACGAGCCCCGAGGGATCATCGGCAATGCGGTCGCGGAGAAAGTCGAATCCGGCTTCCTTGGCCGTGGCGTAAGTCACGTCGCAGGCGTAAGCGGCCCGCTTGACGTCGGGAGCTTGGCCCTCCTGGACGCAGCCGACCGAGAGGCCGAGGAGGCGGTAGGCGGGCCCCATCCATTCGGCGTCGCGCCGGGCCAGGTAGTCGTTGAAGGTCAGGATGTGGACGCCCCGGCCCGAAAGCGCGTGCAGGAAGACGGGAAAGACGGCGGCCAGCGTCTTGCCCTCCCCCGTCGGCAGCTCGGCCATCCGGCCGCCGGCCATGGCCAAGCCGGCGATCAGCTGGACGTCGAAGGGATCAAGGCCGAGGGCTCGGCGCGAGGCTTCGCGGACCAGGGCGAAGGCCTCCACGGCCCGGGCATCGGGCGGAAGGCCCATTAGAACGACGGCTTCGGTCGAGGCGCGGACCGCGCTTCTGAGGCGGTGGGCCCGCAGGCGGAGATCGGCATCCGTCTCGGATCTCAGATCCAGGTCCTCGATCCGCGCCACGGCTTCACGGTAGGGGGACAAATCGGTTTCAACGGGATTGGAGACGAGCGTATCGAGGGCTTTTTTGGCCCGGCGCGGGTGCTTGGACATTCTTGACCTCCAGAGTCGGTGGGATGGGGGGGAAGGATAGAAGGAGGTCAGCCGCGCGGAGGGGCGCGCGGCGCGAGAGGACAGACCGGAGCGGGGACCGGGGACGGGACGCCGCCCTCCACCGGGAATCGGCGGCCGGCCAGGCTTAGGGCCAAGACCAGGACGGCGAGAAGCGGCAAGAGCAGGGGCGGGGCGAGGAGGGCCAGGAGGGCGATCCCGGCCAGAGAGATCCAGCCGAGACGGTTCGCCCCGATGCCCGCCGGAAATCTCCAATCCCTGATCATAAGGGGAGAAGATAGGCCGGCGGGGCGGGTTTGTCAAATCCCGTCCGCCTCCGGTTGGCTTGACACCCCGCGCCCACAAGCCGCAGAATGAGCCTAGTCCTCAAGGAAGGGAGGAGGGATTCCATGCCGATCAAGAAGATCATCATCGTGGGGCTGGCCGCGGCGGCGCTCATGAGCCTGGCCTGTCAGAAGAAGGATGCTCCGGCGAAAGAGGCCCTGAAGCCCGGGAGCGAGGCCCAGGCCCCCGCCGCGAGCGCGGCCGAACCGGGTCAAGTCGTGGTCGATGACGCATTCGTCCGCCGCTACATGCCCGAGTTCCCCCAAGCCGTTCTCTTCAGGCCCGAGCATCTGGCCTTATTCGCCAAGGAAGCTCCCGAAGAGCGCCGGCGCACCGAGGAAGGGGGGGCTTCCTACCTCCTGCGGGGCGATTTCAACGGCAACGGCAAGCCGGAAATAGCTCTCTCGGGGCTGGGCAGCCTGGAGCCGATCGAAGGCGATTACAAGGGCTTCGTCCTGGTCCTGGAGTGGGACGGGACCGCGTGGAAGGACGTGGGCCTTGACGGATTCCCCAAGCCCGTCCAGCCGACCGGCGGAGGCGAAGACCTCCGCAACCTGCTGCTGAAGGATCTCGGAGGCGGCCGGATCCAGATCGGATTCGCCGCCGCGACCGACTTCACCGGCGTCCTGGAATGGAAAGGCGCCCGTTACGAATACCGGCAAGTCGACTTCTAAGGTCCAAGGAGGACTCCATGCTTCGCAAGACCGCCTATGTCGCCCTCGCCCTGACCCTGGTCCTGGCCGCCTTCCCCGCCTGCAAAGGCGAGAAGAAGCCGGCCGGCACCCCCATCGAAGAGCTCATCAGCGCCGGCAAGCCTCCGGTCGTAGCCGGGAACATGATCAAGGGCATGAGCCCGATCGCGCCGACCTTCACCATGTCGCTGAGCAACGTCTCCAGCTCGGCAATCTCCGCCGTGGGCGGGACCGTCATCTTCTTCGACGCTGAAGGCAAGGCCCTTCTGGACACCGTGAACGACGCCGGGTACGCCGAAGTCTCGGCCATCGAGCCGGGCGCGACGGTCGAGCTCCAGATCATGACCCCCAACGAGAAGGCGGTCTCCGGCAAGTGGATCATCAAGGACGCCCTCTACGAGAAGACGAACCCGATGGGCAAGGAATACGGCACCCTCTCCTACAAGTGGTCCAACCCGAGCTACGCCGCGGAGCTCGAGGCCGAGAAGGCCAAGTAAGGGAGCGGCGGAAGCCGGCTCAGCGGCCGCACATCGCGGCGTAGGGGCAGCGCTCGCAGGCCTCGGGCCGCCGCAGGGCCGGATCGAACGGGCGGGCCGGGTCGGCGATCTCGGCCAGCAGGCGGCCGATCAGCGCCTCGGTCAGGGCGATGCGCCCGGCCAGCAAGCGGTTTCTTCCCTCCCGAGCGGCGGCTTTCTCCTCCGTCGAAGACTTGGCTGATCTGAATATTTCGTCCAGCTTCTTGAGCTCGCGGCCGCCCGAGAAGGCTTCGAACTCGATGCCGGGATGAAGCCTCGGCTTCCCCAGAAGAACCAGGGCGCAGCGGACATCCCTCCGGCCGCCGGCTTCCAAGGAGAACGGGGGCGGAAGGGGCGCCCGCGACAGGATGAGGTGATAGAACGGCAGCTGAAGGCTGCCGATGCGCCGGGGCCAGGAAGCCCGGTCGGAGAGATCCAGCCGGTCAAAGTCGATGCCCTGGCGATCCGCCCGACCCGAGGTCTTGTAATCCAGGACGTGGAGCTCTCCGCCGCGGGCCTCCAGCCGATCGACGGCGGCCGTCAGCCGGCGGCCTTCCCATTCCAGGTCGAATTTCCGCTCCAAGCCCAAGATGCGAAGCTCCTGACCCTCGGCTTCCAGACCGGCCAGGATCGCGGCTTGATACCCCGTCAGGAATTCCCTCAGATGGGTCCGGACCTGCCGCTTCAGGAGGTAGAGGCCGCCGCTCGCTTCGGCCCCGAAGGCATCGGCGAAGCGGCGCTCGAGGAGGGCGTCCAGGGCGGCTGGATTCAGATCCGCCGCCCGCAGCGGCCGGCCGACCGCCGGGCCGAAGTGCTCTTCGAGGACCGAGTGGACGAACGAGCCGATGTCCTTGGCCTCAGGCTCCTCGCCCGGCTCGTCGCGCTCCTTGAGGCCCAGGACGTAGCGCCGGTGGAACTGGAGCGGGCAGCGCAGGTACATGTCCAGCGATGTGGCCGAGAAGGCCAGGCCGCCGAGGAAAACGGCCGTCTCCGGATCCTTGGGCACGGGCCGCAGCGGCGGCGCCTGGAGATCGATCCGGTATTGGACCTTGCCGACAAGGCGGGCGGCCCGCGGCTCCCCGGCCCGCTTCTGCCGCTCCCAGAGAAGGGCGGCGAAGAAGCGGCTGGGTACGCGGTCCTTGGACTTGACGCAGAAGGCCCGGATGCGGTCGGCGCCCCGCAACAGGGCGTCCAGGTAATAGCCGGCCCGTCGTTCGACGTCCTTATAAGTCGGCAGGCCAAGGGCCCGGCGGGCGGCGAAGGGCAGAAGGGAGTCGGCCCGCCGGGCGGCCGGCAGGACGTCCTCGTCGAGGTCCAGGATCGAGACGTCCCGGAACGGCAGGCCCCGCGTCTCCCAGAAACCCAGCACTTGCAGGCCCCGCAGCGGCGTCCCTTCGAAGGGCACGGAGCCGGCGGCGATGACCTTGCGGAAAAGGGCGAAGTAGCCGGACTTGTCTTCGAAAGCAACCGGTCCAAGAAGCGACCGGCCGAGGGCTTCCAGCCGATCCCGGAAAGCCTCCGCATAGGGGTGGAAGAAGACGTGCCGGCGAGCCGTGCCGTGGTCGTGGATGAAGAGCAGGGCCGCCCGCAGCTTGGCCGCGAATTCCCCAACGTCGCCGATGGCTTGGAAGGGAGTGATCAGAGCGGCATGGATGCGGGCCAGCTGGCCCATCATGGCGGCCGGATCGGGGGCGCCCGGTATGCCGCGCAGGCGCTCGGCGGCGGCGGCCCGGATGCCGGCGTCGGATTCCAGCTCGTCCAAACCCCAAAAGGCCCGCGTCCGCCGCTCCCGCAGCTCGTCCTCCACGGCATGGACCATCAGCCGCGTAAAATAGGGGTACGAGCCCGAGTCGCCCTCTTTTTCGCAAGAAAATGAGGGCAGTATACGTAATTCCCTATTTTCTCCTCCTCCAGTCTCGCCCGGCGCGCTTCCTCCATCGAAATTCAGCTCCCGGGATGCCGACTTCCCAATGCCTTTCCGGCCTTCACGCCCCTCCCTTCCCCAATTTCCGCCTCCCGCTCCCCCGTTTGTCGCATCGCCGTAGAAATAGAGATTTTTGACGTAGGGATGGAGCAGGAAACGAAGGTAATGAGGGGCATAGACCCGCCCCTCCTCGTCGGTCGACTGGATCAGCTCCAGCAGGCGATCGAAGAAGCCGGCCAGGGGCGTGCGGTACAGAGGGTAGCCGAGGGAGATGTTGTAAGCGTCGCCCGGCAGCGCGGCCAGGGTCTGCTGATGGAGCGGGAAGAGCGTCTCAGCCGCCGGCAGGACGATGACGCTGCGCTCGTCCAAGGCCGCGGGATCGGCCAGCGCGGGCGCCAGGGCGGCATTGAGGGCGAAGACCTGGCCGTGCGCGTCGGGGCTTTCGAAGAATTCCATCGAAGCCGCGACGGGCTCCGATTCAATCCTCTCCGCCTCGGCCCGCAAACCGGGATCGGCCATCCCGCTGCGTTCGAGCGCCGCGGCCAGGCCGCTGCCGGCTTGGAAGAGGATGTCTACGTTGGGCCATGAGGACATCGTCTTGACGATGCCGGTCTCGCCTCCCGGGGCGGGGAAAAAGCCGGCCAGGATGAGGCGGTCGAAGCCCTCGAAAAGCTCCGGCTCCAAGGCCGCCGCCACATCCCGGCGCCGCGAGCCGGGCGTCGAGAACCCGCGCCGGGCCAGCGTCTCGTAGAACCGCTCATAGAAGAGCGACAGGGACTGGATGCGGCGGCGGGTCGCTTCGGGCAGGCCGTCCTCCGCCCAGCCGTCCTCCCGGGTCAGCGCCTCCCCCTTCACCGACGCGGCCGCCATCTCCTCCAGGTCGCGGAAGATCTTGGTTCCAAGCGGGAAGAACTGGTCGGCGGTCAGGAAATGGCCGCCGCCCAGCCGGCCCGACTCGCTTCGATGGATGTCCAAAAGGATGGCCACCGCGTCCAGGGAATCGATGGACCTGTCGCGCCGGCCCAGCCGCTCGCGGTAGACCCGGTCGACGAAGGCGTCCATGGAATCGATGCGGGGCGAGAGAAAGGCCGTGCCCTCACGGGCCGCCAGGGCTTTGCGCAGATAGTACCCGGGCCGCCGCTCCGGGAAGACCACCCAATGGCCGCCGTAGTCCTTGCCCTTGGGGTGCAGGCAGGCCATGACCGAGACGACCAGGCCCTCGCGGGGCGGAACGATCCGGAGGCTCATTCGACCGCCTCCCAGACCCCGCGGTCGATATAGGCCAGGGCGCCCCGGGCCGGACGGCCGCCGAAGACGTCGCGGACGATGGCCAGATAGGCCAGGACCTGCTCGCGATCGCCCGGGCCCGGCTCCCGGCCGGTCTTGAAGTCGATGACGGTCACCGCGTCGGAATCGACAACCACCCGGTCCATACGGACCGAGCGGCCGGCGGCGTCACAGAAGGTCGTCTCGCGCA
Source organism: uncultured Eubacteriales bacterium (assembly GCA_964556755.1). Lineage (GTDB taxonomy): Bacteria > Acidobacteriota > Aminicenantia > Aminicenantales > UBA4085 > UBA4085. The sequence goes on along the minus strand of CAZKXI010000003.1, from coordinate 233,392 downwards.
GGATCCGGCGGCCCGGGCGCGGCTCGAAGAAGGCCGCGGCGGGCCTTGGGGCGAAGAATCGGGCGATGGCCTCCGTCAATCCGGCCGAGTCCGCATCGGGCGATGAAGCCTCCCCCTGCTCGCCGCGGAAGCGCGGATCGATCCGCGAGGCCGCCAGCGCGGCTTGGGCCGGCCAGTCCCCATCCGGCACATATTCGATCTCGGCCATGATCCGATGGGCGAACTCGCCGCGCCGCCGCCTTCCCTCATCCAGCCCTTCCCGCGGATCGGCCGCGACATCGAGAGCGTTTCGGGTTCTTAGGAGCGGAACATCCAGCCCGACCGGCTCCGGCGGCGGGCGGCGGGCCGCGGGCTTGGATTCGGCGGACCGGAAGGGCTCGCCCATGACGTCGAAGGGGTACTTGTCCCTCGGCTTTTTCACCCCGATGACATAGAGCTCCGAGGCCGCCCGGGTCAGGGCGACATAGAGCGTGTTTAGGCTGTTGACCCGGTCGCGCAGCCGAGCCTCTTCATAGATGCGCTTCAGGCCCTCATCCGCCGCGATGACGTCCTTGTTGATCTTGAGGACGGCCGGCCCGACCGCCTCCCCCGGCTCCCCGCCTTCCTCCGGCACGGCTTCGCCCCCTTCGTCGAGGAAGAAGTCCGGCGGCTTCCAGCTTTCGCCGTAGAGCAGCAAGATCGTCACCGGGAAGCCAAGCCCTTTGGCCTTGTGGATGGTCATGACCTTGACCGCGTCGATCGACTCGGGGACATCGACCGTCCAGGCCTCTCGGCCCTCGCCGCCGGTGTATTCCAGGAACTCCCGCAGATCGTTGCGGCCGCGGCCCTCGAAGCCCTTGATGGCCTCCAGAAGACGGACCAGGGCGGCCTCTTCTCCCGGGAAGGCGGCGAAGAGGTCGAAGGCGCGATAGACGGACACGACCAGATCGTAGAGGGGGTAGTAGCCGACGGCCTGGAAGAGAGGCTCGAAGATGCGGGCCCAGAGGGCGGGGTATCTCTCCCGAAACGCGGCGTAGAGGGGCGACCGCCCGTTGGCGCGGCATTCGAAGATGAAGCGCCGGCGCGCCTCGGGGCCCGGTTCGTCGCCGGCCGCCCGCCCTAAGGCCTGGCCGAGGAGAACGGTAGCGAAGGCCAAGTCGTCGGGCGGCGAGTCCAGGAAGCGGAGCACGGCCAGGACTTCGGCGATGATCCCGCGGCGGCGGATGTCGAGGCTGCTGAAGGGGATGAAGGGAACGCCGATCTCGTTGAGCCAGGAGGCCGCCGCAGCGACCGTCTCGTTCTTGTAGGTCAGGACGGCGATGTCGGAATAGGCATAGCCGCGGTCGTGAAGCTCGGCCACGAGGGCTTGGACGCGGGCTTTCTCGGGTCCGGCCTCGGGCGGGGCGCCGTCTTCGTCGGAGCCGCTGTCATCCTCTTCGCCATTCTTCCCGTTCGCCTCCGCTCCGACCGCGCCATCGGCTTCTTCGGCGGCCGGACCGGACCCGCACCTATCCGATTCGGATCGAGTCTTCCCGTGTCCATCATCGGCTTCGCCGTCCGCATCATTAACCACACCGCTGCCTGTCCCCCGCTCCTGACCCTCTTCCAAGAGGACATACTCGACGTATCCCGCGCCGACGTTCCGCTCGCTGGGGTCCTGCCCGAAATCCGTCAGGCCGCTCAGCTCGGCGGCTTCTTCGTAATCCGGCGGGACATTGTGGAAGATGCCCTGGACGAATCTGATCAGGGCCTCGCCGCTGCGGAAGTTCTTCTTCAAGGGATCGATCTGGGGCCGGGGCGCGGGCCCGAAACAGTCCTCGCCCGACTCCAGGGCCCTCATGATCCGGAAGTCGGCCTCGCGGAAGCCGTAGATGGCCTGCTTGGTGTCGCCGACCACGAGCAGGCTGCCGCCCTGGCTGAGCGATTCCTCCACCAGCGGCCGCAGGTTCAGCCACTGCATCGGCGAGGTGTCCTGGAATTCGTCGATGAGAAAGTGACGTACCTTCTCGCCCAAACGGAAATAGATGTCGGGGACCAGGCCCCTCCGGATGTAGCCCGACAGCTGCCGGTACATATCCTCCAGGAACACCGCCCCTTGCGAGCGCTTGACCCGGTCCAAGGTGCCCGAGAGGGCGCGGTAGGCCCGCAGATAGGGCGTGAAGAAGTCGCGGGCGTAGAGGACGACATAGGCTTGGGCGGCCGCCGCGAGGCCATCCCAGGCGTCGTTCACGGACGCGAATGCCGCGTCCCGGTGGGCCCGGTCGGCTTTCTTGACCGTCCCTTTCTTGACCGGCGGGGTCTTGAAGCTGGCGCCGACCAGCTCGCTGAGGCGGTCGCCGCGGATGGCCGGCAGGATGCGGCTGAAGGCATGACCCCGCGCGCTGCGCTCCAGGCCCGAGGCCTCGACGGCCGCCTCGAGCAGGGCGGCGGCGGCCTTGAGGCGCGCGGCGCAGGCGCCCAGGTCCCGGGAGCGGTCCTCGATCCGGGGCTCGCCGGCCCGCTCCGTCAGCTTCCCGTACATCTCGGTCAGCTTCTCCAGGATGTCGGCCGTCGGATTCCATGGAAACGAGGTCTTGTCGCTCTTGTAGAGCAGGAGGTAATCCAGAATGTCGTCAAAGACGGCCGCCTCCGGCGTGCCGGGACGGACGCCGCGCAAGTGGCGGAAGAAGGCGTAGTCGATAAGCTCGGCATGCTCCAGCTGGACCTCGAAGTCGGGCGGAAAGCCCAGGTCCAGGGCCGAGGCCTTGAAGACGGAGGTCATGAAGCCGTCGATCGTCTCGACCTGGAAGTCGGCGTACTCGGCCAGGATGCGGTCAACGGCCCGGTTGGCCAGGGACGGGAATTCGCGGGCCGGGATGGGGATGACCTCCCGCAGCTCGGCGATCCGGCGCTCGTCGCCGAAGGCGGCTTCCTTGAGCCAGCCGAGAATGCGATCCTTCATCTCGCCCGCGGCGTTCTTGGTGAAGGTGATGGCCAGGATGCCGGCCAAGCCGCCCATGTCTGCGCCTTCCGGCGAGGCCAGGGCCAGCTTCAGGTAGCGGCGGGCCAGCTCATAGGTCTTGCCGGACCCGGCCGAAGCCTTGAGGAGGATGAATTCGGGGGCGGGAGGAGGGGCCACGGGAGGATGATAGCACGGCCTTCAATGTGCGGGAAAATGATCCGAATCGATGAAACCGGAGGGGCCCCTTCTATTAAGCCGCCCAGAAAGCTTTAAAACGTAATTTTCGGGCGCTTCCGCTCTAACAAGCCATCTCATCCTCGGCAAGGAGGGAAAACCCGCGTAGAGGCATCGCTTTAAAAGCCGCAGGTAGGCAACACATTTTTCATGCCCATAGCTGGACCACTTTTGGAAGCTTATCGATAAAAAGTCGGGAAATCGGAACACGCTCCCTGGCTAACACATTCGCTGGGGGTCAATCGTCTTTCTTAATGAAGCTGAAACAGACCCCTATGACGAAAGCAAGAAACGCATACCATAGAACGGAAACGATCAAGAAAGGAAGCGCAGACCGCCCCAACGCGCTGAACATAGAACAGGTTGATTCTCTCGCCGTCATTAGCCATAGGGGCAAGCCTATGAAGCCAAGGAAACAAGCGATCTCAATCGTCACTAAGGCCACGAGCTTCCTTCGCCCTCGTCTTCGCTGTTCCTTCGTCATCTCGATCAATTCGGAACTGGGCGCGTTCTTTTCTTCCATTATTTCTCCCCCCTAGCGTCTCGATAAAAGCGTATAAAGATGAGAGATAAAGACCCCAAGATGCAGGAATCCGAGCAAGATCAGGACGACTGTGACAGCCTGAGCCCAGCCCTGGAGATCGTTCCCCGCCGGCTGGAGACCGAAAAAAGTCACATAGGACGCGAAGAGATTGTCTGCAATACTGAGACGGCTCAGCAGCAGAGCATTCCCCTCGGGGAGGAGGTTGATGCCCCACCAATAGGTCGTGAAAAGTCCAAAGGCCGTCGGCCAAGTCAGCAGAGATGCAACAAATCTCGGTAACGAGCCTACCAGCCCTTCAATATAGGCGTGAAACGGTTGCAGGCCTTTCAGCCAAGGCCTTTGCTTATAGAACCAACGGCGATTGAGGGCTCTTTGAAGCTTGAGACAGGCCTGCTCCTCATCGAATTGCCCATTCTCCCGGAAAAGCCGGGTGATCATCGACGCGATGCTCAGAAGAGCGTTCACTTCCACCCGATCTTTGGCCTGCCGATACACCCATCTCAGGATTCTCCGGATATCAATCCGGATCTCCCGGAAACGGTCCTTGATATTGATATTGTATTCAACCCCTAGAAAGAGGCATTCGATCTTGACCTCGAAGAAGTGCTTCAAGGAAAGGGCTTCCAGCGCTGTCGTCGGGGTTTGTCCGCACGTCAGCTCCAGAGCGTCATTGGCCAAAACCGCGCCCAGGATCGCACGGGGGACAGATAGCTGGCCCTCCTTGAGCGCCTGGGCACGCTGCATCAGCCGTCCGGCGACCATCATCAGCTTGCCGGGTGCACCGTGCGGCGTTTCATCTGAAGATGGATACGCGCTTTGAGGCCTCTTGAATCCCTCAACTCGCCCTGTATTTCGCTCATCGAGGCCCGGCTTGAGCAGCCCGATTCTCTTCCATAAATCGAACATGCCGCGGGCCGGCTTCATGATGATTCGCCCTCGCCCCACCGCCTTTCGCCTGAGATAATCCCTGTTTTCAGACAATAAGCCGGAATCGGGACGGGTTTGCCCGGTAATCAAGATTCTATAAGTCGACTTCTCGATACTCCCGTCTCCGGACGCGAGCCCCACGCAATATTTCTGCCTTTGAGACAAGAGTGCAAGCTTGACATCGTTTTTCTTATCTGGAAAGTTGAGGCTCATGTCCTCCATGAGCAGCCAGCACCCGTGTTCTTTCTTCATCCCGAAGCGGTTATTCATCGAACGCCACGATACAATAGCGTCGGCGGGGCAGCCGAAGCGATAGGCCGTGTAGGCGTTATAGAGAGCATATCCGATCTCATCTTCAATGGCCGCGGCCAGATGTGATTTCGATCTCACCGGCAGCATCGGAGATCCGCTTCCCATATTAATGTTCGTCCTTTGCAGGACCCAGCTCCTCAACCCAGTCGCATCGAATATTGGATTCCTCGGCACATCTTCGAATAGCTTGAGAAGGGAGTGATCGAGCACTGGGAATTCCGCTCTACTTCGCATGAGCGCGAAAAGCCAGCGGACTTCTGGAAAAGAGAGGATGAGCATCGCGATCGTGTTTTCCCACGATTCTCCGTCTTTGATAGCGCTCAAGTCGTCCGCATCGATTCTATCGACGAGTATCGTCGGAATCTCGTGGCGCCTCGAATCGTCCCGTTTTAAGAATAGGCGGATCTTCCCTTCTATCTCAGAATATTCGTCGGCTCCCAAATCATGATGATGACGCCGATAGACATGTCGGACCACATCGATTGAACGTTGATATGTTGATCCTGCGATCTTAATCCACAATTCAAGTGCCGCAGCCGTGGTCGAGGATTGAGCTAGGACGAATATTGACTCGCTCATTTCTTCGAACGGCTCCTCCGCTTCTTCACCGCAAGCTTGAATACTTCCTGGATTAGAGGATCATTCGCCGTCGGGCAATTCGACATCTTGCGAACCGGAGTTTTCATCATTCTCTTGATAATGTCGGCGGCCCGCGGCGCTTTCATGCTTTCGTCTCCCGTCAAGAGCTTGATTGCGGACAATATTTGGATTTTTCCTTCGGGGCAACGGGCGCTTCGCTTTAGTGTCGCGAGCACCGCAGCCTTCAGCATACGGAGCTGAATTTCGGTGCAAGCCTTGGACACCTCGTCCAATCGCCCCGCCCATTCGCGATACTTGTCAGCGGAATACTCGGCTTTCTCTGGGTATTTTGTCCATTCTGACAAATCGAATTTGCGCTGAGCTTGGCACTGATCAATTGCCTCCTTTTTCTCGACAAAGCTCAATGACACCTTAGATTGGTCTTTATCCAAATTTTCGAGATGGTTCACCGTGAGATGTTCAAGGTGTTTGTGCTTTAGGACCGCGTAATAAAGAACCTGTTTAAGCTCTCTCACATTCCCGGGCCACGAATACTCCATTAAAGCTCTCGCAGCAGCATGATCGATTTCGCGCGGACGACTCCCCACAACACTTTGTTCCGCCTCACGAATAAAATAATAAGCCAGCAAGGGGATATCGCTTTTCCTTTCGCTCAGAGCCGGCAAACGAATCCTTCCCCCCTCCAACAAGCGACTGAGTAAATCCGGTCTGAATTTTGACGGTTCGGCTTCAACGTCACGATTTGTAGAGGAAATGAATCGAATATCAAGGTCAAGGGGATTCCTTCCTCCGACGGGTGTAATGTTTCGTTCCTGCAACACCCTTAATATCGATGCTTGAGCAAAGCCTGGCATGTCAGCTATCTCATCGAAGAAAACGTCACCTCCATTCCCTTGCTCAATCAGTCCCTTCCGTCCCTCGACATCAGAGGCTGTACGCGGTTCGATACCAAATAATTCCGACGCGAATAATTCCGAGGTGAAAACCGGAGAATTAATAATGACAAATGGCGCCTCTCTCCATGGCTGCCTCATCAGATGAACATACCGTGCCAAGAGTTCTTTTCCGGTCCCCCTTTCTCCTCGGATTAGTACGTTTCGCCTATGCCGCCCGGCGGCCCTTGCCTCGACAAGAGCCTGCAGTATCTTAGGAGAATTTCCGATGATTACACCGGTGGCATCAGGAATCAATCCATATTCATCTAACGCGCCCTTAATCTGGTCTGAGGCATTTGTGTCGTTTTTATTAATAAAACCCAGGGCGCCTCTTTCACTAAATTCCCGGCTGACATCCTTCCTTTCCATCGCAGAGAGAATGAAGATGGGAAGTTCAGGATATTTATCGTGTATTTCACCTAGCAAAGATAGTCCAAAATAGCTCTTGGGTTGGTCATCCTCCCGGCGTCCTACGGGCATACCAGGCATTCTTCGATGGCTACTCTCCGTCACTTCTCCCGTTTTGAAGCTCAAGTCGATAAGGGCCATCGACCATAACCTACTCTCGCTTGCCGCCGGGGGCCAGGGATCCTGTCCAATCCAGCCGGAAGCAATGGAATCAAGCACACTGGAAAGATCGTTTTCCACCCTATCCCCAATCATTGCTCTGACGGGCTTCTGGCCTCGACAGAAGACCACTTCCGCAACGGGATTCGCAATCACTTGAGGGTTGAATGAAGACGTGCGGTCTCCCGTCACATCATTCAAATGAAGAGAGGCGCATAGATCGCGCCTCTCTCTATTCAGCCCGTCATCCAGATCTCTTCCAAACAGATCATCGATGATAAGTATCCGCGGCAATTTCCCTTTCACAGCGTTCCTTCCTTCGGCAATTCAGTAATTGCTGAAGAGAGCTCAGCACACTTCTCATAAAAGACCCTTAACCCCCGCAATACCCGATCCGTATTCCCTGATAGCTCACCCACGCGCGCCAAAGCCTCAATCGCCATGAGCGCGTTCTCTATACTAGATCCTATTCTCGTTATGTTGTTATTAATATCATATTTTGACATCCAGAGAATATGAACTAGCTCCGCAATCGCCTCTTTTATTTCGGGCTCGCTGATTTTCAACGAATATGAATACACCATTCTTCGTGGGCTATTGAGAACGACGAACTCATCGAGATGAAATTTGATCTCCTCCATACGCACCCTAAACTGCGAGCTTATATCCACCAGATCCACATCTAACTCAATGCTATTCATAACGCTGCCATCAAGGCGCGCTACCTCAGCGGATATCCTGACAAGCCAAACATTCTTCAGCCAATCATGATTGACCTCCCTGATATCCCGATATTCTTTCATGGTCACGGAGTTAATTTAATAATTCCAGGCGGAAATGCATGCGAATAGAATTCTGCATATTTATTAATTTTTTCGTTTAATGATTCTATTTTAAATATTCTCTCAATATTTATCCTGAAAGAGGGCAAGTCATCAATAAGTTTATCCCTGATTTCATCCCAACTTTTATATTTTTTTCCAACCTCATTATACAATGAATTGAACCAGCCTTCCTCATCCTTTACCAGGCTATTCGTGGATATGAACTCCAGCTTGTTCTTATCAACATCTTCGATCCCGATTAACTTATTCCTTGTTGTTTCATCTCCGAGAAGATAGGCTATTGAGAGTATTGCAAGAGCATTTGCAAGATTCGTCTTCATCAACCATTCATGAGGTTGCCATTTATCCTTTTCAACTCGTTTTAAATAATAATCTAATGAAGCTATATTATCCAATAAATCCATCGTTCTGCACTCCCATATTTTATCTTGTGGAATCCCATCGATCGAAATCGATGATCTTTTCGGATGGCCATCATAAGTTTGATTAAAGAATATTACCAAATCGGGAGTGCCAATGGCTCCATCTACTCTATTTGCAATCCAATCACTTTCATGAATTAAAACAATACTATATTTGCTTTCGCCACAATATGGAATCGCTGCACTCTTAAGTCTCTCAATAAACACAGTCGACTCTACATTTCCTTTTATGCAAATCATCAAGTGGCTCCTTTCCCCTTCTTAATGCTATCCTTAAATGTCTTGATATCATAACCATTATTGTATTTCATATTGAAATATATAACGCTCGGATAGACGGTGGGTATTCCAATATTTGTAAGGATTTTAATTATATCAATAGCAGCAAGCGAAGCCGCATATAGAGCTGGAGCGGCGGTATACCACAAGTACGGCATACGGCGAGCCTTGTATCTTTGCAAGTAGCTTGCTTCATATTGTGAGACCGCCACGACATCTTCGTGCCATCTATTTTCAATTCTGCATTTAGTCTGTTTGTTATTAAAATCAGGAAATCCATCACGCTTTATTGTCATAATATCGCAAAATGCATTCCTATAGTCATATTTCCCAGGCATATATACGGTATGAAATATCGACCAGCCTATATTAGCGCTTACTACAAATGGTACCTTATTTTTTGAGGCGGCTTTCCCCAATGCTATTCTGGCGGCTGCGTTATCCACCCCTGATACAATAATATCGGCATGATTGACGAGTTCTTTTGCTACCGCCTCATCGGTTAAATCTCCATCCACTATATTAATCTTAATATCATTAGAATGGCGGCGCAGCTCCTCCGAGCATATTTGCGTTTTCTTCATTCCAACGCAATCGAAACGCGCGAATATTTGCTCACATATATTCTCTTCTTGAACAACATCCCGATCACATATACTAATCTCTCCAAGACCCGCCTTAGCTAACATCATCGCAACAGCGGAGCCTACTCCTCCCAATCCTCCAACAGCAACTTCTCCCCCATCAATTCTTTTTTGCCCGTCTTTACCCCATAATCCAAGCTGACGAGATGTACTTCTATTATTTTTCTTCATTTTAAAATTAATATATTTATCGACAAATATTCATCTTTTATTATATCTGTTTTGGATAATTCTTTATAGATTAGCTTATAGTGGCCTATCTCTTCTAATACTTTATTCTGATACGAAAAAAATGAATAGGGAGAAATAATCTCTAGCCCCTTTGTAATATTGGGCAGAGAACATCCTGCCGGGGCTTCCATATTAATATTTGAATTTCGGTTTCCATATATTTTAAGTATGCCAATGAGACTATCATCAACTACAGCTATCTTAGTAGCGGCAATTTCAACATTAATATAATTATAGTGAATCTCGCCATTACTATTATCAATAATAAGGAATTTATTTATTTCATCAAGCATCTTTTTCATTACTTCGGATTCAGATAACATATATATACAATGCCCATATTTATTGTACGTGTACCTAAATAACTTCTTTGCTTCATTTTCAGTTCCTGCTTCTTTTACCATTCCATAATATTCATCAAAATTTTGATTGAATATTTTACAGATACTCCTTAAACCCTCTTTAAAATCATCTAGTTCTCTTTTCTTCAATATTTGGTGATGGTATGATTTCGAAAACTCTTTTACGGCATTCGAGCCCCCGACGCCAGGTCCTGCGATGCTTCGCATAATTTCATGCTTACTTGTGTTATATTTATCGCCGTCTTTCGTCACTTCTTTTATATCACCTCTAATTAATCCTCCTTTATCATTTCCTTCAAAAAGCTTCCCCTTGATTACTTTTTGTTTTTCTTTTTGGCCTGTATCATATAACTTTATTTCTGACGGTGGCTCTATACCATTATTTTCAATATTTAAATATTGCGATAATTCTACCAAATGGGATAGATCTATATCATATTGTTTAGGTACTATATCCTTGCACCATAATAAGAAAGCCTCAGGAAGCGCCGAATCAATGTTTTTTTTATCGTGAATATACAAGTTCCCCAAGTGTTTTCGGACTTCTCCTTCTATAATATAACTATAATTGCTATCCTTCTTGAGCTCATTATTCACAGCGGTAAAAATGTGTACAAGAGTATTCTTTTTTCGTGAAAACACTAGAGCTGGCAACACGCCACCTAACGATGGTGCGGGCTCGCTATTCGGTGTATTGAAATCATACTTAAAATCAACATCGATTAAGCATATATCAATATCTTCATCAAACAATCCTCGCGCGCTATATATGGATCTACACAGAATCATTTCAATTCCCCAAAATGGAAACCATAGACAATAATATGGAATACTATTTATTCTTTTAACGTAATATTCAATAGTAGTTTTTTCTTTGTTAATCACGCTAAGCACTTGTTGATGTAATGCAACGTCATTAATATTGGCCAGTTGATCATCCAATAACAATATGCGCAAACTAATATTCTCGTACACGGGTTCATCCCTTTTATTAAACGGAATATATTCTTTAGATACATTGTATATTTTACTTGTTAACTTCTCTGTGTTATTTACCTGCGCTATTATCTTTGCTTCTATTGTACTTATAGGGTATGTTATTTTTTGTTTATATTTATTATTATCATCTTTAGGATATTCTATTTTGCCCCCCATCGCTTCAACAATATTCTTTATGTTCTCGATTCCGGTTATTCTATGAGTTCGTTCGTATGTTTCCCCATTGGGCGTATTCTTCATATTACTAATGTTAATTTGTAATTCTTTTGAATCTACAATAATATTAACTTCAATATTGATTATATTTTCTTCTTTTATTCCATACTTTCTTACATTTGATAATATTTCTTGAAATAAGGCATTTAGGTATATCCTCCGAAAAAAAATCCTTTCTTTATCATCGCCATTGGCGCGTATAGTGGGCTTTATCATATACTCAATATCGGACTCGCAACTCACTTCGATGATGTTCTTGATTTCGTTAACTATATTATATTTTTCTACATCGACTGTGCTAATGTTATTTTGGATTCCCTTTCTAGCTACAAATCCCATTAAATCGATTAATTCCTTTATTTCACCTATCTCATTAATCACTTTTTCTTTCTCTTCTTCATTATTCTTGAGAATGATACCAACAGTGGGGATGGTTTTTCCTTCAACAACCGTCCTAAAAGTATGGGACATCGACCTCGCGGCTTCCAAACTCGCAATATGCCCTTGGTCTTCTAGTATGTGTTCAGCAACAACCAATAAATTCCAAGCAGCGAGGATTTCATTCTTATAATGGTTAATGTTAGCGCTTTCATTTTCCGGAAAGCCAACAATCAATCCATAATCGGTGTTTCTATTGCGAGCAAGAAATTCTTTTCTGGTCCCTAAAATATAGACTAAATATTTGGTATTCTTTTTATCCGCCCGAAGCATATCACCAATTTGCGCTAAATATATTCCATACCATTTCCAAGATAATTCCTTGTGATCATGAGATTCTTTAAAGGCGCTATTTATTGTTGAAAATAATTCCTCTGTGCTTACAGGTAAATCGGTGAGTGAATTAGTAATCGATAATTCATAAGGGAAGATAACGCCTTTGTCGCTTGAAGCATTATGTCTTTCCTCTCGCAACAAATCCCATGGCCATGAGCCAGGAAGGCCGTTCTTTTTAGGATCTCTAAGAATATCAAAGAACTCTTTTATCCTGGCCTTATCGCTATTTTGCTCAATTATATCAGGTGGATATGATTGCGTTATTATGTTGTTGCTGATTTTAAACGCCGTCGCAAATGTACATTTCTTGATTTCATTCCATTTTATTAAACAAGCATGCAGCTTATCATCAACTTTATTTGAACCCGAATTCTTTTCAATATCTACCGCAATTGAAAGAAATGAATCTCCCATCATCGCCCCCCGGCGCTGGAACTCAGTCGATCATTACTTATCGACCTCAGCCCATTTCCCGTCCTTGATCACCTTGACCACGACAGGAAACATGACATCGCCATCGGGACCGACTGTCACGGATCCCGAAGCCAAGGCCAAATCCCTGGTCTTGGCCAGTTCGTCACGCAGCTTACCCGGCTCCAGTCCGCCGACTTCGGCAGCCCGGATCAACAGACGGAGAGCATCATAGCCAAAAACTTCGAAGAATACGGGGACCTGCCCGAATTTCCTTTGATAGGCTTCGACGAATGCTTTGAGCTCATCCGTGGCGGGAGCGAACGTAAAGAAAGAGGAAGTCGTATAATAGCACCCCTCGACGGCCGCTCCCGCGGCGCTCATGATATCTGGCTGACTGATCGTGCCGACGGAAAGAAGCGTTGCCTTCATACCGTTCTCCCGCATTTGAACCGGGATTGTGGACAGGCTCTTTCCATAGCCGATCAGGTAGACTGCCTCGGGGTTGGCTTCCTTCAGCCGGAGAACCTGGCTGCGGAATTCCGAATCGGCGGGGCTAAAAGCTTGCTCAACGACGACCTCTCCCCCCAACTGCTTTACCGTTTCCGAGAAGCTCTCCCTGTAGCTAAGGCCCATGCTGTCGTTGACGAAGATGAGGCCAAACCGCTTTAGCCCAAGCTTCTCAATCGCGTATTTTGCGATCATCCCCGCGTCCGTTTTAGCGTTGATGAAAAACCGGAAAGTCCAGGGATTGACACCCGCAATACCATTATCAGGGACGGAAGTGGCAAGAAGAACCCGCTTACCGGACTCCGCCAGGGGAATAAGCCCTTTGACCCCCTCCTGAACGGCGACTACGGCCTGGGGGGACAGGGAAGCCGCCAAGGATTGCCATGCGGTGACAACCCTGGCCGGCTGGCCTGACGTGTCCGAGTATTCAACCTTGAGCTCGAATGGACGATCCGAGCGGCCGTTGAACTCCTCGACCGCTATCTCCATACCGTTTTTCACCGAAGTTCCGATGTAAGAAGACGGTCCGGTCAGGGGAAGGATGATCCCGACGGTCAAACCTGCCGGAGCCTTCGTTTTGCAGGCCGTGGCTCCCGCCACCGTCCAAATCGCAATGACAATCCCCACCGCCGACATGATCAGATTTTTCTTTTTCATGACTCCCTACCCTCTAAGGACATTTTACAACCATTCGGTTCCCAGGAAAACGCAATAGAGCGCGATTTCGTTAAGGCCATCAATATCCAACAGATCATGGACTGCGTCATCATAGTATCCGACGACCGGACAGGCCCGAAGATTCAAAGCGGCGGCGCAAAGGATCAGGTTTTGGGCCGCATGTCCCGCCTCCATGAGCGTGTATCGGTAGGCACGGTTGCCGTACTTCCATGTCTGCCTCTTCGGGACGCCGGTGAAGACAGCAACGAGCGAGGGGGGATTCTCTGGCCAGGACTGAAAGCATGTGCGAATCCGCTCGGGCGGGCATCTGAGTATGCGCTCCAGACGGTGTTCATTCGGCTCATAGTGCCAGACGCCTTCCGCTGCAGATTCCTCGGGTCCGGCCAGAGGTTGGGGAGCCAATAAATACAGCTCCAGGGGATAGAGAGCTCCGGCCGAAGGGATGAATCTAGTCGGGACGTCTAGGCGCTCCGATGAAGAACGGACTCGGTTTGTTCCATTGGCCGAGGAGACAAGGGCCGATAGATTTTCGAGCGATATCGTGGCCCCGCCAAAATCGCGAAGGCTGGCACGCTTCTCAAGGACTTCCCGGAAAGGCATCGATAGCGCGGGCGGAAATCCACTCGGGAGCTCGATTCCTTCTGCCGTGGAGTAGCGTTTGCCGCCAGTTCCGACCGCGGTCTCGATCTCCGCTATCTTGGTCTTCCGAACTTCCTGATTGAGCGCCGCGACCGGATCTTCCTCCAATCGGGCGGGCGGAAGAGCAAACCGTGTCAGCTTGCTGTTGGCATGGTATAGCTCCCAAAGATGATCCTCGGGGTCGCCTTCGAGTAAAAACAGAGAAGCCAAGTCGGGCATTGGATCTCTCCCATCAAGGCCAGGGGTGATATCCCTGGTTGAGGAACTCCGGCCGCGCAACTTCATTACCGCCTATGGTCGTTGGGAGCCGCGCCCAAGCCAACTCGTCCGCACAGCGATCTCCGATATAAAGAGGAACGAGCCCCGGGATGACGGCTTGAACCACCTTCAGCCCCAGCGAATCGGCTTCGCTTGGCGTGATGTCGGCGGCAAAGACCCGAAATCCCCTCTCCCTCAAGATGTCGATCGCCCCGCAGTCCCCGCCGGGCTCGCCGTTCTTCTCCGCGTCTTCAGACGGAGATTCCGTGAATCTTTCATCCGCGACGAGAAACTCAAGCAAGTGCATCCGATCCCAGCCGGAATAGTATTCACTATGAGCCGAAAAGCTGCGAGGAGGGACGTCCGATTCCGGACGATCTGCCGCGATCGCCCGCCAGGCCACACCCCGCCAGCTCAATCCGGCCTCGAGGAAGGAGTGGCGCGCCGCTCTTCGCGCCGACACGTGGGCGCCTGCTCCAAAAGCCACGGCTGTTCGGCGCTCGGGAAACGAAGCCGTAATGGCTGTCAGGAAGACGCGGAAACCCAGGCCGGTGGAGATATCGCGCATGACGACCCGAATACCCATATCCGAGAGACGGGAAATGTGATCGCAAAGATCCGGAGACAGGAATCGAGACGGATCCACGCGAATTCCGCCCCGCCCCGTCAGCCAGACGAGCATCAAGGCATCTCTCTCGACAACCTCGCACGCGGCCCGGTCCAACGCGGTCTCAAAGGATCCCGCGCAAGCAAGGCCGTTGGTGGTCTCGAAGAGTGATGTAGCCCCAGCCGATGAATCAAGAAAGGCGGGAAGCTTCTTAGGAGAGAAGGAATCCCGTCCGAGATATTCAAGATAGGATACCGGCCCCCAAGGCAGGCCGACTGCGCGTTCGGCCCAAGCCTTGCGCCCCGTCCCTCTGTCCAGCAGATATGGCAAGGCCTCCAATTCCTCCGCTGAAAGCTCATTTTCCATCCGACAATCGGGAGTGAGCCGGCGGCTATCCCAGGCGTGGACATAGGCGATTCGCTCCCAAGCCTCTCCGATTGCAGCAGCGGCCGCATTGACCGGGTCCGTCGAGACGCCGCTGGCCACGCACCGAGTGATGGATTCGGAGAGACCTCGCTCATAGCGGTCATCAACCCTGGCGGTAACGACATGAAAGGGAAGGTCGAGCGGCGACCGTGGGAAAGAGATCAAGTCCTTGATTGAACCTGATTTTCCAGTCAATTTCCCGAGATCCACACCGGGACGCGACCTAAAGGTTGACGACAGCATTTTCCGGAAACCGAACGGCCCGGCCGCAGGTCGAGCAACGGGGATTGCGATACGTCCACTCCTGGCGGCTAACTCGACCGTGGGAATCGAGAGACCAACGATTCAGCAGGGGGGATCGGGAAGGGCAACCGGCCAGGAAGTCCGCCACTGAATCCGAGAATGCAAGCCAGCCTTCGTCCTCTGACAGATCGGAAGTTCCTTGAATCTCAATCCCAATTCCCTGCCCCCCCTTCGGCCAGCAAGACGGGCAAGGCGAGACATCTGTCAAAAAAAGCGGTCCAGCCGACCAGCCGCCGTTCTCCTCCCGCAAAGGTAGAAGCGGCCAGCCATTATTTGTGCAGACAGCTGAAATAGCCTCCAAATCCGTCTTCGCGTCAGCCCTGCATATGATCAGATCGGGCCTTGGACCGACCTGCAAAGCGTCAACGATGCCGGATCCATGATCCTGCGTGTGTGCCCGGAATCGGAGCGGCCATGCGTGCAAACATCGGAAGAGAGCCTCCAAGCCCGTCTGAGGGCCTATCACGACGACAGCAGATCTTTCCAGCCGAGAATATGCGTCATCAAGATGCGATGTCCAGCGGCCGATCCGGCCTGCG
This sequence comes from uncultured Eubacteriales bacterium, assembly GCA_964556755.1. GTDB lineage: Bacteria > Acidobacteriota > Aminicenantia > Aminicenantales > UBA4085 > UBA4085. The sequence continues at coordinate 217,210 of CAZKXI010000003.1, read as the reverse complement.
CTCCGGGCACCTAAAGCGCAGGAATACCTGACGGCCAAGCCTTCCCCAACAAGAGTGTCGAGAAACGCGGACGCTTTGTCGCGCTTTGTACCGTTCTTCTCCCATAAACAGAGAAAAGCCGATTCGTCGATCTCCTCCCCCGCCGAGCCAGAGAATTGCTTAAAGAGCGGAGCCAGCTCCGGCTCGATCAAGAGATCAGCGACGGGCTCACCGTCGATCACAACGACCGCCGCACGGCCCGTGAACTCGTAGGCCACGTCCGGACGTCCGGAGATCCTTCGATTTCCCATGGGGCCGGTTCCAGGACTTTCAGCGGCCGCTGCGGCTGCAGGCTGAAGAGGACTCGCAGGCAGGCAAGACCCGCTTCTTCGACACGAGTTCCTTCAGCGCCTCGCCGGACTTCAGCTTTCGGGGCGCCCTCAGCTTTAAAACCTTAGCCCGGGGAATCCGGTCCTTGGCAGACGGGTCACGATTCTCCTCAGATTTCATCTTCTTTCTCCAACTTCATTATACGGATTTCTTCGCTCATTGTTTGAAAAATTTCGGATTCATGGAGCCGGGGACACCCCTGCGCGCCAAGCAGATTCTCCGCCTCTTTGATTCTGTCATTGGCCAGGCCGAAAAGCCTCGCAGCGACGGCGTAAATCCAGAGCTTTGTCGCGGGATTTCCTTTATCCTGGATGGATTCCCTCATGATTTCGAAGAAATCCTGCCCTTCATCAATCAGCGGTCGCAAATGTTCAAGCAACGAATTCAGAAATCTTTCCGGCTCAGATTGGACCCATCCACAGATCTCGCGGTGGAGACGGACGGGGAGCCCAGGAAACTGAAGAAGTCGCCATAGCAGCACGTCCCTCTCGATTGGCAGGATATCTTTGCCCCACCATTCCTGGAGGCGTTCGCTGATCCTGGGATCGTCTCCGATGCGCTTCGTCAGCCTCCATGCGGCCGCTCTTCGGGCTGCATCGGAGGAGTCAATTGCCTCCAGCAGCCAAGAGACATCTCCCTTCCCGACCAGATCCGCCAGAGGGCGGGCATGCGGTATCTGGTGCACGAGAAAATACTCTTCCTTATCAGCCGTTCCCTCGCGGATCCTTCCCAAGAGGGTCTTGTAATCGATGCGGGCAACCTGAATCTCAGGCATCTTCCATCCTCCTCAGCGGCTCGGTAAGAAGGGCTGTCGAGCGGCCCAGAATCAGATGGCGCAACAGCTCCCGGCTCATCTTTTGATCCAATGCGCCGAAGGGCTCGTCAAAAAGGCCGAATCCCTCTGGTCTCAAAGTCCGGACCGCAACCGCGCGCGACTCGCCCCCGCTTAGGCACGAAACGAATCGGTCGCGCAACGACTCGCCGGCTACCTCGGCGCCCTTCCGACCCGCGAGACGGAAAACCTCTCCAACCTTCAGGCTCGGGAATGCAAAATCATCAGAGGGAAGGATCGCCAGTCCTTTTCGAACTCGCCGCCAGGGGGGTAATCCATCGATTCTTTCTCCATGAAGAGATACGGTTCCCGATTGTGCCGGCAGCTGCCCAGAGATAGCTCGAATCAGGCTGCTCTTCCCCCATCCGTTCGGAGCCTGAAGTACGGCGATCTCGCCTTCCATGATCCTCAAATCGAATCCATCCGGCGAGCCGGCTCCGCGTCCTCCAATCACAACGCGTCTCCCTCGGCAGACGACGAGACTTTTCAATTCCAGCGCCGGCTGATTCGTGGTGATGGGAATCCCTGGCCGCCTGATGCGAGTCAACGTTGCGCCTGCCGGAAGGATCTCGTTTCTCACTTCCAAGCCGGGTAGGTCCAGTTCTCGGAGCCAGGCTGGCCTGTCGGCCGGGACGGTCAAATTCTTTAACTCTTTTTGAACAGTCGTCGGGTTTTCGACAGAAAGGCTCCCATCGGCCAGAGTCCAGACGGTGCGGGCAAAAGCGAGAATTCGAGGGATATTCAGGACGTGTTCGATGATGACAAGCGTAGACTTTCCGCCGTGGGCAAGCTCTTCCAGGTAGGACATCACGCCCTCGATCCCCTCCCCGTCAAGGCCGGAGAGCGGCTCGTCGAGGAAGAGCACCCGAGACCCGGAGCGGACGGCCCTTGCGATGGCCACTCGCTTGGCCTGGCCAAGTGAGATTTTATCGGCGGATGAATTTTCTCGTCCTTTCAGCCCGAGCCGATCGAGGATCGACGCCGATTCGGCACGATTGCGCGCCTCCGCGGGCCCGGCCCCTCTCAAGCCGAGAAGAGCCGCCATGGGCCTCTCGCCCGGCTGGCCGGGCCTGGAGACGGCGATGTTATCAACCAGCGTCCGAGTTGAGAAGAGCCTCACATCCTGCCATGTCCGGCCGACCGACTCGCGTGCGATTCGCTCGGGCATGAAGCGTTCAAACGGATCGATGCGCTGCCGCCAACGCAAGGGGAATTCGAATAATTCCTCACTCCCGGCCGCATTCATGCGGATCCAGCCGGAATCGGGCTCAAGGTTTCCGGTCAGGATATTTAGAAGAGTCGTCTTGCCGGAGCCGTTGTCTCCTCGCAGCAGAACGACGTCCCCGGCCCGAAGCTCCAGATTTATGTCTCGAAGGACGGAGTTTCCGCCAAACGCCTTATTCAGCCGGCCTGCCGCCAGCACGACAACGGGCAGATTCCCCCCTTGTTTGGGAGATAGCCGCCCTTGATCCGCAGCCGTTGAGGCAAACATCGATTCGGCACCTCATTGCCATCTGTATTCGCCGGCAAGCCCTTGGGGCCTCAAACGAACCATGATCATTAATAGCAAGCCGTATGCCAACAGCCTTAAGTTCGCTGCGGTAGAGGCGGGCAATTGGATGAACTTCAGGACTTCAGGCAGACCGATAAGGACCGCCGCCCCGATCATCGGTCCTCGAAGATTGCCGACTCCCCCAATCAGGACCATACTGAGGAGGAGAATCGATTCGTCCAAACTAGCGCTCGAGGGGTCTATGTAACTTACATAGGATGAATACATTGCGCCCGAGAGACCGGCAAAAGCGCAAGCGATCGCCAAAGTATGAATCTTGGCCAATTTCGTATTCTTTCCCAATGCCCTGACCGCCAGCTCATCGTCTCGCATGCATTTCAGCAGACGCCCCCAAGGCGCCGACTTCAGCCTAAAAAAAATAAGGAGGCTGAGAAAGAGGAGAAAAAAGAAAAGCACAAATATGATACCGTTAGATTCTATTTTGATACCAAGAATATCAGGTTTGGAAACATTTGAGAGCCCAAAAGGGCCATTAGTCAAATTCTTCCAAGTCCCGATAGGCGAATCAATTGAAGTCCAATTATTGAACACTGAGTAAAAAAAGCTCTGCCCAGCCAAAGTCATTAGGACAAAATGATCGCCGCGAAAGCGCCAAGAGGGTAGAGAAACGCTAAGGCTCATGATCCCGGAAAGAGTAAAAGCGCAAGTCGCCGCCTCAAGGAAGCCAAAGCCCAGAAGCCGAGTGAGAAGAGCATATGAATAACCGCCAAATGCGAAGAAAGCGGCATGGGCCATCGTTATCAGGCCACAGTATCCAACGATCAGATTAAGGCTGAGGGCCAGGATTGCATAGATCGCGAAGTAAATGAGCAGATGAAAGAGATAATCCATGTCTCAATACTCCGCTTCCACCCGAACACGTTTTCCAAAGATGCCTTGCGGGCGCAGAAGGAGAACGGCTACGAGGACTAGAAATGTCGAGACTTCTTGCCAACGGGCGGACCATAGCCATACGACTTCGACCCTGAGAAAGCCGATTAGGATCCCGCCAATAACAGGGGCCCAGAAGGATCCGTTCCCCCCGACGATGACGGCGACGATCGCCGGCAAGAGAGCCCGCATCCCGGTAAATGGGTCAAATCCGACGTCAAGAGCCGTCAATAATCCGCTCAAGCTCGCCAATAAACCTGCCAATGTCGTGGCGACAAGGCGTAGAGAGTGGATATTACATCCTAAGAGCGCGAGTTGATTTGGATTGTCGGATAGCGCTCTGAGTCGAAGACCCAGGTTCGTATGCCGAAATCCAAGATAAAAAACGGAGATCGTCAGGCTCGAGACTACGGCAGCGATAACTTGCGAGCGTGTCAGGATCATGCCTCTGCCCAAGGCGAACGTAGCATCTGCGCCGGACCGGAAAGTCCTCGACTCGTTCCCCCAGACTAAAACGATGACCTGGATGAGAACGATGTATAGCCCCAGGGATACCATGAAGTGGCCCGCGAAGGATGTTGATTTTTTTGACAGAGGCCGATGATTCCATAGCTCGGCCGCGCCCATGATGAGGATTGGCGCCAAGAGCGAAATCGATACCGCGGTTATCCAAGTAGAGCCTAATTGGAACGATTGGCGGGCTAAATAAGGAGCCAAGGCATATGCCCCGGCCAAGGCTATAGCGAAGATGCCGGTCGCACGATAGATGATCGAGAAACCCAGGCTAAGGATCGACAAAGTGAGACCGCTGATGAGGGCATTGAGGATAACTTGAGCGTTCATAAGCGGTTATCCACTCGGCGAAAAGATGAGCGCGACTATCGAGGAACGATTTACAACCATAGTTTGATTTTACCAGAATCCGCAAGTCAATGCTCGGCTAACGCCTGGCACGATGATTGCATAGTTATGAAGCGATCGCGAAAGGCAGGAGGGCCAGATGAGAAACAAACACGATCAAGAGATGAGGCGGAAGCCCATCGTCGTCTCCGAGAAGGACGCATTTCGAGCGGGGAAAAGGGACGCCAGAAGTCGCCGGCTCCGATTCGACATTCCGCCCTGGGAACCCGTCGATCCGGTTCCAGATGTCGCCTGCGAAGACCCGAGCCAGTGGGAACAGGCGCGGACTCGTAATGCCCTGGCGGCAGTGCAGAGTCTCCTGGAGGATTGGGCCAAGGATGATGAGCCTCTTCTTCGGGACTACTGCACGGCCCAGGCCGAGCTCAAGCAGGCCGACAGACGGATCACGAAAGAAATGCAGGAGGCCCTCGAGGCCAAGTCCAAACGGGACGAGACGCAGCGGCTGTTTGACGCGTTCCCGCGGCCGCACATGAGCCGTTCGGTCGCCCTGATCGGGTCCCTGATCCTGGTTCTACTGGAGTTCCCGGTCAACCGGATCGTCTTCCAGATCCTGAACCTCAGCCAGCTGCTGACAGATCTCACGGCCGTTGCTCTCGGGGTTCTATTCCTCAGCTTCGCACACGCCGCCGGAGAGACGCACAAGAACAGATCGTCCAGCAAGGTCATGAAGGCCGTCGTCTTGCTTGGCCTTCTGATCACGTTGACCGGCGTGACCGCCTTTTCCTACATCCGGGCGAAATCCATGGAGGGGCAGGAAGCGGAAGCTTTCCTCGGCGTTCGGCTGAGTCCGACCTTGCTGTTCCTGGCGTTCGCGTTCTTCAACGCCATCGTGCTGGTCATCGGCTTCTGGCTGGCGTACTCTTCTTCGCACGAAGATCCCGGCACCTACCGAACCCTTAAGAAGCAATGCGAGCGCGCCAATACGGACTTTTTGAAAGAAGACCGCGAGGCGATTGAGGTTCTGGAACGCCGGGAGACGGCCGAAGTGAAGATCGCCGCCACCAGAGCCAAGCGAGAGAAAGTTCGGGCCGCCTACCAGAACCGGGCCATGTTCGAGCTGACCGCTTGCGCTGCGCATATCCGCGCCTACCGCCGAGGCAATTTGCTGGCCCGACGCGACCGAACCGAGCCCGCCTCGTTCAGGAAGAAGCCAGAGGAATCGCTCCCGATGCCGGACGAGATGCTTGCCCCCCTGGATTGGAGCTGCCGCGATGAGCGCTAAGCCGATGAAAGGGATGCAGCGCTTGCTCAGCGTGATCCTGCTGATCGGGGCCTGGGGATGCCAAGAGGCAAGGCCTTCAGTCAAGCCGTCCCCCAAGACCGTCTTTGTCCTGCTTGACCTCTCGCAGAGCACGGAGCCAGATCGAGACAGCTACCTTGAAGGCATCGACATGATCCTGGAGGCCATGGGCGTCGGGGACACCTTGGTCGTCGAGAAGATCAACGACAACCCGCTCTCGAGAAGCAGCTTCCCAATCAAGCACATCTTTCGTCAGACGTTCTCCTCCAAGGCCAACAACGATAGGTATCGAGCCGCAGAGCAGGCCAAGGCCAGGGCTGACATCGAGAAGCAGCGATCGGATCTGAAGCTAAGATGCCGCAGCATCCTGCAAGCCGACAGCTCCAAGCTGACCGACATCTTCGGCTCCCTCACCTTGGCCCAAAGGGTTTTCGGGGGATACCCGAGCGAGATCCGGATCATCGCGTTGTTTTCGGACATGATCCACGAAGCGCCCCCCTACGACTTTCGCAAGCTTGAGCTCGGCCCGGAGCAGAGAGAACGGATCATCGCCGAGGAGGAACGTCTGGGCCGCCTTCCGGCGCTGTCAGGGGCGCGTGTCTACATCGCCGGCGCCAACGCGGCCGGAACGGCCCGCTTTCAAGCGCTACGGGCCTTCTGGCAGGACTACCTGTCCGCATGCGGGGCGACCCTGGCCGATTACGGACGCTCGCTCATCAAGTTCGAGGAAGGCACGTGAAATGGATTCGATCGAGGGTGACGTCATCTATGTCCAGCCCGGCCCGGATCGCCTTCCGTCTTGGAGCCCGGTTCGCCCCCCAAAGCAGGAGGTCCCCGTACTGAGGTTCATCATCGCTGCGGAGGGTATCGAGATCCCTGTCATCTACAAGGGCTCCACGCCGGGAATCATCACCGTCAATCAGCGCGTTGCCATCAAAGGCCGATACGTCAGGGGAAACCTCGTGGCCTTCTCGATCCACAATCTGACCACCCGCTCGATGGTCACGCCAGGAGGTTGCCTGCATTGCTTCATTGCCACGGCCGCTTACGGCTCGCCTCATTCTGCGCAGGTTCGCTTCTTCAGGAGCTTTCGAGATAACTATCTCCTCCAGAGGCCCGGAGGCGTTCGGCTCGTCAAGCTCTATGAAGCCCTTTCTCCCGCCTTGGCCAAGCGGATCGCCAACCGAAATTGGACTCGCCGCATATGCCGAGACCTCATCCTCAAGCCTTCCGCAGGATTCATCAAGCTGTTTTTCACCGTTCCGGCTGCTGACCACGGGGAGCCCCATCGTGACTGAAGAGAGAGACTTCAGTAAAGAGCTTGGAGCTCTTTGTCGCCGTCCCTTTGATGCCCTTGGCTGCCTGGACAAGAAGCTCCTGTCCGCACCCTTCCTCCCGCCAGGAATTGAGTTCATAAGGGTCAACGCGTTCCCGGAGCAAGAATCCCCCTCGGAGACGCTTCCGCGCATGAAGGATATCTTGGCCGGCATGCATGGCGCGGCACAGCAGGCCGCCCTCTTCTTCGAATCTTCGCGCGGGGGGCTCGCCGTTCACTATGGGCAGTCGAACGAAGGGGGGCTTGACGACGCCGGCTTTCTTCCATCAGCCTTGCGGGGATCCTTCCCCGGAATCGACTTGGGAACCGAGGCTCCGGGTCATCCCGTCCAGGCAAAGGTCGCCGCTCTGGCCGTCCATTCCGCGGTGATGACCGGACTCCCAGGCGGCGTCGAGACAACCCTTGCTGAGAAATGGGAACCGGGATTCAATTCGGTCATCCGCGCGCTCCGCGGCCGTAATTTTGGCATCCTTGTCACGGCCAGACCCGTCGCCGCGGCGATGATCGAACAGGGAATCGACATCATCTCCAAGCGGATTGATGAGTGCTTTCCTCTCGTTAAGGTCTCCGTCCATACTCAAGCCAGGTATTCCGACCAGGAAGCCCGGGAGGTCATTAACACGCGCGCGGAGCGCTATTGCCAGGCGTTGAGGGACGTCCTCGAGCGCTTACGTCGTGGCCGCCTTTGGGGGACGTGGGCTGTCCGCATCCTTCTTCTGGCCGACAAAGTCCACATGCTCGAGCATCTGGGGGGGTTGGTCAAGTCGGCTTTCGCGGGCGCTCCGCCCGCTTTCGAGCCACTCAGGATCCTGCCTCTCCGATCGGGCGGAGCGCAAGCTTCTTCCGCGCCCGAATATCCGCTCTCGAGATTGTTGCCGGCGTTCTATGAGACCCTCCAGGACTCCCTGGATCTGGCGCAATTTTTCGTACCGCCGACTCTTGAGTCGCCCGGCTACGACTTGGTCCGCCGGCCCGCTTTCGGCCTTCACCAAGCGGAGCACACCGCCCACTCGGATCTTCTGGAAATCGGCGCTGTCATCGACCGAAACGCCCCTCTAGGGGTAACCGCCACCATCCCGCTGGCGCACCTGAGCCGCCACGCTTTAATCGCCGGTGTGACGGGATCTGGAAAAACGAACACGTGCTTCCATATCCTGACGCAGCTCTGGGAGAGGGTTCAGCCTGTTCCTTTCCTGGTGATCGAGCCAGCGAAGAGCGAGTATCGTCGCCTTCTATCTCGACCTCTCTTTCAAAACGGCCTGCTCTACACATTGGGCGATGAGACAGGATCGCCTTTCCGTCTGAACCCGTTCGATTTTCCGCGCGGGTTCGCCGTCCTGGCTCACGCCGACCACCTCAGGGCCGTCTTCAACGCCAGCTTCGCCATGTATCCCCCCATGCCCCACGTCCTCGAAAAGTGCGTCCTCCGAGTTTACGAGGCGAAAGGTTGGGACCTCCTTACGGGGACCAACAGGGATTGGCCCGACCCGCATCATCCGGATAGCTGGGCCTTCCCGACTCTGAGCGATCTGTATGAAGCCATCGATCCGGTCGTCGAAGAATTGGGCTATGATGATCGCATCTCGCGGGACGTCAAGGCTGCTCTGAAGGTGCGGATCGGAAGCCTCCGCGTCGGGGGGAAAGGCGCCATGCTGGACACCCCCCGATCGATCTGTTTTGAGACTCTGCTCTCTCAGCCATCCGTCCTGGAGCTTGAGATGGTCGCCCAGGACGAGGAAAAGGCCTTCATCATCGCCCTCCTAGTCAATCGCCTCTTTGAGTACCGGCGGTCTCTTCCGATTGCCTCAAAAGGAACCCTCGTTCACGTCACCCTGATTGAGGAAGCCCATCGGCTCATATCCAAGGCTCGCGCCGGCGGCGGGAACCCCGAAGTCGCGGATCCCAAGGCTAAGGCCGTGGAAGCCCTCAGCCAGATGCTTTCCGAGATCAGGTCCTACGGAGAAGGCATTCTGATCGCCGAACAAATCCCGGTCAAGCTGGCCGAGGACGCTCTCAAGAACACCAGCCTGAAGATCGTCCACCGACTCGTCGCGGCCGATGACAGGGCGGCCATGGCTGGCTGCATGGCCATGAACGCATCTCAAGAAGCTCACCTCTCCGTGCTTGAGTCCGGACAAGCGGCCGTCTTCTTCGAGGGATTGGACGAGCCCATGGCGGTCAAGATCCCGCTTTCGGGGATTGATGCCGCCGGCATCGAGCCCTCGGACTATATGAAGGACAAGAGGGCGGAGACAACGATCCGATCCAGACGTCTGCCGGGTTGCGGTACGTGTCTTGTTCCTTGCCCGATCGATTCCATGCGCACCGGCCGCTCGTCGGGCAGCGATGAACCCGGTCCTTACTTCCGGTTTCTCCATTCCCTCCTCTTCCGTACCGGCCAGTGGCGAAAAGCCTTGGAAGAGTCCCGACGAGCCGTTCGACTCCTTACGGGGGGGGACGAGCGATGCTATTTTGTCCAAGCGGGTTGGAAGCACCTCACGTCCAAGGCCCGATTCGCCGGAATCGACCCCACACGCATCGTCGGCCTGCAGGAACGGATCTGCGCCTTAATCGAATCTGAAACGTCCGAGCCGTCGTTTGGAACGAACTCTAAGGCCGAAGCGATTTCTCAAGAGCTGAAAGCCCTCTTCGAGCGGGCTTCCGGGCCCTTCGCCGGTTGCAGCCAGTTCTGCGGCCGAAAGTGTTATTTCGGCTACGAGGCAAGCTTGCTGCTCCATCGACCTGAGGTCCGGCGACGTCTCCGCCGCGCCGTCATCCCACGCACCGTCAGCGGACTAGCCGCGTTGCGGTCCATCAACGTCCGCTACTGCCGCGCTCTTGGCCGCAGGATCGTCGGTCGCTTATCCGGCGAAGAAGACAGCTTAGGGCTCTGTCTTTTTATCAGCTATCTGAACCGGCTGAAATCACCTTACCCCCTGTCCGATATCAGAGACCTGTACGTCGAAAGGTGAGCGTGCCTCCGATGAAAGATCTGGATGAGGATCCGGCCGACGCTCGAAAAGGACCCGCGACAAGGATCGTGGACTTCCCCGACGACCTCCATCCCGCCAGAGCCGAAAAGCGAACCGAGGACGGGGACGATGGCGAAGATCTTTCATGGGCCCGGGATGCTCGCATGGAAGAAGAAGACGCGATCCTTCTGAAGGAAACGATCATGGCCCGGGCCGATCGGGAAATCGCCGATCGTTATGGGGCCTTCATCGATTCGGATCATCGGAAACCGGAGACGGAAGCCAGGGTCCAGTTCGATTCGCGCAGGGCATTCAGGGAGAGACTCTTGGAGATCAATCCCAACCTCGACTCCGCCGATCTGGAGAGAACGCTCGGGTTCTGGGACGGGAAGACGATCTTCGTCCGCGCCGACGCTAACAAAGAGAAGCTTCTCAATACCGTCATTCACGAGAAGCTGCACGCCCTGTCGAGCCCTCACCTTGGCGTGGTCTTGGGCAAGCCCCTCGAGGAGGGATCGACGGAACACCTTACCGCCAAGCTGATCCCCGTCGAGCGGGGGCTCTTCGGCCATGCTCTCAGGCTCGATCCTGAGACTCGGCGATTGGTGCCCGATGAGGAGGCCCGCGCCCCGTGCTATGAACAGGAAGAGAGACTCGTGAGCATGATCGAGGCGCAAGCGGGCGAAGAGGCCCTCGCGAAGGCCTATTTCCAAGGGGACTTATCCCCTCTCCGCGACCGTCTCGGGAGCGAAATCTTCGACGAGCTCGCAGACCTCTCGCGCCAGGGACGCGTTCTCGAAGCTCAGAGCTTCCTGCTCAGGAGTTTCGCACGATGAACGGCGGGTGCATGACGGCCTTCTGGATGTGGCTGCCGGTCCTCATCGGCAAGCTGCTGAAGGGGGTCTGGACCTTGTGCCTTTTTCTCCTTCAATTCGTCTGCGGAATGCCCTTGTACTGCTGCAGCCGAACAGTCCACCGCATCCTAGGCCAGCTCATCGGCTTTTTCGGCCTTCTCCTCTTCGGGTCCGGCGCCTTGTCGCTGATACTCTTGATCTTCGACCGCGAATACGCCCGGAGCTCGGTCTTCCTAAGCGCCGGGGACATCCTCGCCTCTGCTCTCGTCTCCCTTGTCGTGGGCGCAGCCGCTTTATTCGCCTGCCGAGCCGTCATTCGTCACGGTGTCATCTAAGAGTTTAGCTAAGATGCTATATTCGTCTTCATTCATGCCGACAATTCTATCCTTGAGTTGGGGGAGATACCAGTGAAAGGCCTTATTGAGTCTTCCTCCTCTCGCTTGGAGCTCGCTTTCGCCCAGAATCCACGGGAAGGCTACGTGCAATTCACAAAGAGCCGCAGGAAGATTATTTTGGCTCAGCCGTTCTCGAGATTTCAAAACAGCTTCGTACCGGGAGTTCAACAACTCGTCGAACTCGCCCGTCAAATCCCCCAGAAATACTTGGCCACAATAGTCAGGCCTTGAATCATTAGGAAAGCAGCTCAACACCTCGTCGGCAATATAATGAAGCGCCCGCAAGTCGGCCTGATAATCCCCACCATCGGCGCATTGACAGCTGAAGCTGACATCTTCCCTTCTCAGAATATGAAAGGGTCTACGACATTCCGCACAATAGTAGTACTCGGGCTTTAACACAGGCGATTCACTATAGGCGGGAATTTCGTAGACAAGAGTCTGAGCGACAAGACGCTCAATCTCGATTTCGATATTATATTTTTCTAATACTCTTCTGACGATGGGGAACAAGTCCGACCGGCTGAAGCTATAATACATAGGCCGACGGGCGTGCCTCAATTCCTGAAATCCGAACTTATAAACAGCTTCATCGTCAACATTGACGATTCGAGTGGCCGGAAAGACTGATATGGAGCTGCATCCGTAGTCGGGCATGCCCCTTAGAATAGCCGGCACGCTTATGCTCAGAAAGGCTTCGATGAGTCTTTCCAGCATCGAATGGTAACGATTATCTGCGAAATCCCCTTCGAATGCTACGGACACGCATTGGGGCGCATCTCGTCGATCCTCCTTTAGGCGGACAAGACCTAGACGAGCTGGACGCAGATTTTTATCAGCCATTCCCACTTCGAGAATAGGGATCCAATCTTTCTCTCTCTTCTTTAAAAAGAGCAAGTTACCTCGAATTCGGTCGTCGTAATAGATGAGACCTTTCGATACCAACAAGGAGTTGAATCGCTCGGCTTTTTCCTTGGCATGTTTCATAGACTCCGTCGATTGAAACAGCGCGAAGCACCCACCAACGTTGAAATATCTTCCATATTCGCATACGTCGCTTTCGTCCAAGAATAGCTCGAAATGATTGAATGGCGCGGCTGTTTGCCGATGATCGCCGGCGACATGAGTCTCTGGAAATATCAATAATCGTCTAAGGAATCGTCCCGCCGTTAACCACTTCAGTGATTTCTCGATGGTTTCATCGAATTTCGACTCCGTCTCCGCCTTCAGTTGTTGCCCAGAAGTGCCGTCAAAGCGGGGCTTGGAGAATCCGATGAGGATATTCGCCCGGCCGACTAGGGCTTCGACAATAGATTTTTGCGAGGTGTTAGAGAATATCACGATCGGAACAGAATAATCCATATAAGAGACAAGCCTGGGCAAAATGGATAAAACTAAGTGATAGGCGTCAGTGTTTCTGGACGGATTGTTGCACCAAGAGATAATTTTCGCTCTTTCTTCAGCTTCGAAAAACGGGGAAAATACCTCCCTGTCAAGAAGCGGAACGAGTCGTTTACGAATCCATTCCGCCTCGACACTCTCGTGCTTACGAGAAAATAGCCTTAAATCCAAGAGCAGAATCGTATCGGCGAAAGGCGATCCAAGAAGCCGGCGAGGAGATGGCCCATCAGCATAACGGACAAGGATATCGACGAGCTGGTCCGCCGTTTCGTGGAAATAAACGGTGATTCCTCCGCCGAGGCGGGAAAGCCTGCTTTTCACCCAATCGGTCCAACCCTGCTTGGCTTGGTCATCGATAAGAAGCACTCGAATCGGAAAAGAAGGTATTCGATTTTTAATTGTCCATGTTGCTATCTGGGTTTTATCGCTGTCTTGGTCATCGGCTATCAAGCCGATCGAGAAAAAGAGCGCAAGCAAAGGCTTGGAGTAGATGTTCGAAACCACCGGCAAGCGACAGCCCATGAGTAACAGGGGGGCTATGATATTCGAGATGGCATGCCGGTTGCTTTCAGGAGAATGCTCGGTCAGTATATGCCTGAGGTACCTAATCAGATGATCAAATCCCTCCTGTCTCATAGGCGATAGCCCAATCTCATCCCAGATATTTGAAAGAAGCGTATGGAACGATAAGAGCTGGAAAGGGCGCAGCTCGGGGAGCAAGGCCGAATAAAATCGGTAGATTCGGTCTCGGAGGTGCGGCCGGGCAATCGCATCGAAAATAGAGATTTGGAGTTTTGGCCATCGGTCGAGGGCGCTCAATGCCCAAGTCAATGGAGATAGGAATTCAGACAGATCGATCGCACCCAGCGCCAAACCATCCCGAGTTCCGTCCCAAACAAGGATGATTCGCTCATTGCCCTCGAGTCCCAGGGATTCGAAATTCCATAGTCGCTCGAAATTGGCAGCGTAGGAAATCACGACATGAGGGCTAGGCCGAACGAAGAGTTCCGCTAGGCTCGCCAGCGCCATAGATACCTGTGAATGCGCGAACGTCAGCAAGGGAGCCTCAAGAGATTGTCATTTAAAAGGCCACTTCCGCAGCACTTATTAAATAATATAATTATAACTATTTCTCTTCGTATGCCGGTAGAGTCCATACAAAAAGTCAGGGGGTTTCCAAAATGGAATCTCCAGAAAAGCTCATTCATGAGTAGATTCATCGCAGCCGCCACCCACTTGCCTCTAACATCTTAATACCATAGCAAAGCTGGATCAACGAGATTCGCCTGGCTCGTGCCGGGATAAAAAAATGAATTTATGGAAGTTTTTGGTTATGGCCGCTTCAGTCCATTCAGTTTCTGGAGCATAAATATTATGAGTCCCTTACGCCCCTCGTCCGTATCTGCACACAAATGTACACCCACCGGGTTGGCTATCATTCCCCAAAACCAGTGAACATCTCCTGCAATTTCATCCACTTCTTTCTTGTTTTCAGAGTACCGAATAATCCCTCATAACCTTCAGAGAGAGATTTATAGGAATCATCCTTGATTAATAGACGGCGATTCAACCAATTCTCCAATCTGTCACCCCTGGAATCACTCACGAGCATGACCTTCTGGCCATCGAATTCAACGAAAATCGTTCTCCATTGAACGGCCAGTTCGAAGAGAAGCCTTCCGATAGGAACCTTCAAAATGACGGGATCGCCGTGATCAACCTCTATCGAAGCGCACCTGATGGCATTCGTATCGCCGGTAAACTCCCTAGGATTTCTTAAATGGATCGGATTCACGGCTTCGGTTTTCGCCAAGGCGGCGTTCGATTTATCAGCTGTTAAAAAGTAGGTCCCTTTATGGAAGTTGATGCAACGAAGGAAGGATTTAAATTGGTCCCTGATGATCATATCTCCTGAGGATCTTTTAAACGATCGCAGCCTTTTCCTTTCTATTGACTCCCCTTCACGCCGCGCCAAATCCTCGCGCAAACCCTGGATTTCGACTTTAGTGTCAAGGATAGGATCGGCCTCTCCTACAATAATTAGTGAGACACCGGGAATATCCGTTCCTTGGCTCAACTCTATGATTTCCTGCATAGCGCGGAACCCAAGTCGACCCTCAATTTGCAGATAGCCTTTCTCGTCCCTGATATTTGACGCCCCTTCTATCTCATGCATGACGGCACTGGGAACCACCAGAAGCGTCCAATTAGGAGTCGGGATGAAGCCCTTGGGGTAAGCTAGAGACAAAAGAGGCAGCAAGTGCTCGCTAAGATTGCAGCCATAAAGGATGTTCGTATCGATACCCAACACGATATCGTCGAATTCCGATAGATTCTTGAGCACCTCATTCCAGTTGCCTGGGATCATCATCCCTGCGCGATAAAGCGCTTCCATGAGCCCTTGCCGAGCCTTGTAATCATCCTCCTTTCTAAGGGAGATCTGACATGCCAATCCCTTCTCATCCTCCGTGATTGTCAGAAGATGCGCGCTATGCTCCTGGTCGCTTTTATCGAATTTATAGACTTCGAATTTTTTTGTTTTATTAAGCTTCCAGTCGAACAGCAAATGGTAGATTGGATAATCAATGAACAGTTCGTGCACTCCGGGCAGGTATTCGAAAAACCCTTCTTGCCTCTGGAAATCGGGTGATAGCTCCAAAACGATGGAAAGCAAATTGGAATCCAATCCAGCTAGCTTGACAGAGTCAATCTTCGTATCAATTATCTCGGTGTGGAATTTTTCTCGAAGAATTCGCACGACCATCATAACTCTGGAAGCATTGCTTCCGAATGCACGGAGGCAAATCCGCTTGTAGCCGCGATTGAACAAAACTACGCAATCAAGGACGTAATCGATGATCTTCTTCCCGCAGATGTCAAGCACTGCTTGTGAATCCAAGAGCCCCCCCTTAATTGTGATTTGCAGAATATCGTCCTACGGCCAATTCGATGTGATTATGCATTCAACAGTCTTTAGATTCAACTGCTGTCCGCGAATTACCATTAAAAGATACCGATATAACCCCAAATGTTCTGGAATTGAATTCTTTTGGAAATTCGAGTAGAGTTTTCGGTGTCAACATGAGGGAGAGTTAATGGACAAGCTTATTAATAATGGCGGCTTTCCACGCAGGCTGGTGAAGAGGGTTTGGTTTCTCAAGGGAATCGAGAAGAATCAAATCGCCGGGTCGAGCCAAGGCAGCTATTCTCTGGCCCTCAGGTCGGGCTTCTTCATCCGACGCCGATACCGCCTTTTCTTAGGTTCGGAAGGTGGTTCCGCGGACGGGATCTTCCGAGTTTTTCACGGAAGCAAGCTTGTCTTCGAATGCGGCCTCGGCCGCATCGAGGACATCAGGATCAAGGGAATTCTGGGCCGCCTCGAGTTTTCCTGCCTTGCGCCCGGCGGAGCGCTTCCATCTCCCTTCGCATTGAGGATTCTGATCCATGACGAGGAACAGCGGGCGGTTTTCCTGCAGATGAAGTCGGAGTTCCGGCCCAAAGTTCCATCACGGCGTTGATCCATCTACGGACATCACGCCATGCAACAAGGCAAAAAACCCTCATTCGTCCTCAGTCACTCCGAAAGCCTCCAGTATTTCGCCTTTGGCCTAGAAGCGCTTCTCTCCCGGTCCGCTGTCGGAGGGTCCCAAGAGGAGTACCAAGCGGATTTTCGGTGCCGGCACTTCGCTTTTCTGAACAGCCTTTTGAACTCAGGGGACGAGGCAAACACATATGAGATCAGGATCATCTCCAATCCCCACGCCGATCTCTATACGCGCGGCCGAATATCCATCGCGTTCCTCTGTCGTATGGACGAATGCAGCGTCATCGAAGCGGACTGTTTCCGCTCTCAAACGGGTCATCTTCTGAATGCCACCTATCCCGAATTTGAGTTTCGGGTTCTGCCTAACGAGGAGATCTCCGCCACCCTCCGTCCCTTCGAGGTGAAGGAGCTCGTCGAGATACGTCGAAGGCTCGGGCACGAGCCGCTCGACTCCCTGGCCGGAACGAATCCATCCAGAAAGATCGGTTTTTCAGGCAAGGCAGAAGCCGTCAGGAATCGCGGTGCCTCCAAAGCCGTTCCCGCCGGATCGGTCCTGCACCTCTATCCCTTCGTCCACTCGTGGACCGATCTTCGCCTCATCGCTAAGCTCATGCTCTTGGAAGCCCACCCGATCGCGGTTTCGTTCCGGCTGCGCCCGACCTGCCTTGACTCGGGAGAAGAAGGTTTTCTCTCAGCTCAAATCGCCGCTTGCGAGAAAGCCATCCAAGGCGGCAGCGCCTTCCCGGCGCTTCGCCTCCAGGCACAGATTTACGAACGCTTCCAGTCGGAACGGCTGTTCGGATTGCGCGACAACGCCGCCCTCGGACTCATTGAAATCGGATCCCCCGCTGCCATTCCCAACTCCGTGATCGACTCGATCGGATCGTATTTGACGGAACCGGCCGGATGGACCGGAAGCCGCCGCGAAGCCGGTTTGGAGTCGTACTTCGCGGGCGGCTATGATATCTTGCACAAGTCCAAAACTGAAGACTTGGAATCCTTCCGCCAAATCCAGTTCGCCCTTGATCAGGAAGGACGCTCTTCCGGCGGCGAGGGAAGGCTTCCCTACCTCTTCGATTCCATGGAAGCGGCCTCATTCTTCCGTCTTCCGTGGGCGACGAATGATCCGCCCGTGGGCCTTCCCAGTCTGAGTTGGAGATCCCTCCCTCCGCCGGACAATCTGCCGGAAAAAGGCTGCCGACTCGGAATCGCCGATCGCCGCTGCCCCGCTCAAACGGTGTGGGTAGGCCCTGAGGATAGGAAAAGCCATATCTACGTGGTCGGCCAGACGGGTACGGGAAAAACGACCCTGTTGAAGTCCATGATCCTCGAGGATATTCGCGGGGGCGAGGGAATCTGCCTCCTCGATCCCCACGGAGATCTTTACAAGGAAGTGCTGGGCAACATCCCCGAAGACAGGGCGGATGATGTCGTCCTGATCGACCCCACGGACGCCGAATTCCCGGTCGCGTTGAACATGCTCGAGAATCAGAGTCTTGACCAGCGCTATTTCCTTGCCCAGGAATTCGTCGGCATCATTCGCCGGTTGATGCACGATGACTACGGGCAGGAAACCCAGATGATCGGGCCCGTATTCTTCCAACACATGAGGATGAACCTGCTGCTGGCGATGTCGAACCCCAAAGATCCGGGGACCCTACTCGAGTTCTATAACATCTTCCAGTCGGAGGGATATTGGAAGAGATGGCTCCCCCTCAAAATCCATGACCCGATCCTCGAACGGTGGGTTAGGACGTCTCTGCCCCGATACGATTACACAAAACCCGGCTCCGAAGGGGAATCGATGGGCGGGTACGTGGCGAGCAAGTTCCAGGGCTTCATCTTCGATCCGCTTCTGCGCAGCGTCTTTGGTCAGAAGAGAACCTTGGTCAATTTCCGAACCATCATGGATGAAGGAAAGATCCTCCTTGTCAACCTTGCTAAGGGGGAGTTGACCGAAGAGAATTCCCGCTTCCTGGGAATGATCTTTTTAGCCAAGCTGATGGCCGCGGCCATGGGACGGGTCAGCATACCTAAGGAGAAACGGCGGCAATTCAACCTGTACGTGGACGAATTCCAGAGCATGGCTACCGGCAGCTTCGTCACTCTTCTGTCCGAATCGAGGAAATTTGGGCTCAATCTCGTTCTCGCCAACCAGTTCCTCACCCAGGTCAAGGATCCCAAGATTCTGCAGGCCGTTTTCGGCAACGTGGCAACGACCATAAGTTTCCGGTTAGGGCATGAGGATGCGGAGATGCTTGAGCGCAAGTTCCTGCCCACCTTCAATAAATCCGACCTCATCAACATTCCGAACTGGAACGCTTATATCTCAACCCAGATCAACGGGCAGGTCGTCCGCCCCTTCAGCTTTCAGACGGTCTTGACACCGGAGGAAGATGGAGCAGGTCGGGTCGAAGCCGTAAGGTCCCTGTCCCGGCTGCGGTACGCCAGGCCGAAGGCGGAAGTCGAGAAGGAGATCGAGGCCAGTCTGGAGCAGAAGGCCAAGGCGACGGATGAATCCATGGATCTCTTCAGTGAAGAACTCAAAATGACCGATGAAAAGAAGAAGGACGAGAAAGATTGAGGGCGGGCGTTTTATTAAACGGAAACTCTGCTCAAGAAAAGCAGTGATATGGGCTCCGCAGCCGCTTATCTTCAACCCCTCGCAAGACGGAAACCGTTTGATCTATGACTTAGATCAACAAACCATAGGCGGAAAATAGAATTTGACGCTTCGGATGTCTTTCCACGGAATATAGCTGATTATTTCTCCGGCATTGTTCCGCTTGTCGTTTTCGCAACAGTTGTTGCGTGCATCATTTTTATGACGTAGGACGATATAGTCATCTGAAGATATGTCGACCCATTCGCCTTAAAAAGGGGGGAACCATATACTCCGCTTCGCGGCCTCCTCGTTCCGTCTTTTATTGAAACCCCATACATACATGTTCGTTCCAAACTTGCTCGTGCCCAAAGAGAGCGTGGAATAATTGATTAAAAACTATTTTCGCTATTTGCTGAATATGGGATAATGAAGAAAATTGAAAGATGGCGTTAGGTAATGTGTTCTAATGTCAAAAAATATTGAAATCAAAGCTAGAATTGAAAGCGTCGAGTTACTGTTGCCGTTGGTAGCGAAGATTGCGGACAAAGGGCCAACCGAAATAATTCAGAACGATACGTTTTTCTCTTGCCCTAACGGAAGACTGAAACTCCGTACTTTCTCTAAGCGTGAAGGGCAACTGATTTTCTATAAGCGTCCAGATATTTCCGCCCCCAAGGAATCTTTCTATATCATTTCGCCAACTGCCTCACCCGATACGCTCCGTGAAATGTTGACACTCGCCTATGGCGAATGCGGTCATATTCACAAACACCGCGTCGTATTCATGGCGGGAAGAACACGCGTTCATCTGGATAAAGTGGAACGGCTGGGGGATTTCCTTGAATTGGAGGTCGTCCTTGAAGAAGGCGAGCCAATTGAAACAGGTGTCTCTGTTGCACATGAATTGCTGGAAAAAATCGCTGTCTCTCATCACCAGTTAATTGAAGAGTCCTATATTGATCTACTCGCGAAATTGCCTAACAAGGCACCCGAGTCGGCTATCTTCGTACGATCGTCTGGTTAAGCTTCACTTACCCCCAACAAATGGAAATGAAAGAGAGCCAAATTTCTTAACTATTTCATGACGTTTCATAATTTCCTTAGCGCGTTCTCAAATAAATTTAAACTTATCCTGCCCTTAGCTGGGATGAGTCGGAGCTACTTTGCGATAAAACGAGCCTTTAAGGAATCCATCCCCCGCCTCCGCCGAAGACATTCGAGAACCGATGGTTTACGCCAAGCAAGATGGGTTAAAGAATCCCGAATTCCTAGCATGCGGTACATCGGAATTCAAGAGCACTTTCCGTGATTTCCTCTCGATGATCCAAAGCCGCTTGGCCATGAAGGGGAGATTGTAGTCAATGATCGTGATAAGTTGCGATTTCTTGACCATAAATGGAAACTGTTTGATTAGCGGCAATCATTTCTCCCTTCCCGCCCTTGACTCCGAGCCGTGCTCCCTCTATCATGAGCGGACATCTCCTAAGGGGCAGGACATGACATCCCTCAGCCGGTTCGCGGATCGCTATTCCTTGGCATCTCCCGATTTCGTCTCGAACCTCATGCTTTTTCCCATCATGGCCACCCACCGGCGAAGCCCATCCCCTATTTCCCCCTGGAGGACGGCCTTGCCGACGGCAGCCTGGCGATCCGGGAATCCGGAAACGGCCATAGGAGCGTCATCCTCGACAATCAAGCCGGCGCCCCTTGTTTCATCCCCGACGGAGAGGGCCTGTCCGGAGGGAGGCAGAACCGCATCGCCGCCGCCTCGATGGTCGTCGATTCCGGGCAGAGCGAAGCGATCCCCGTCTTCTGCTGCGAACATGACCTGCTCTTCAAAATTTGTCCGCAAGCTCTTCTAACCCCACTTCACGCCCGCGCGCCTCGGATCCGGTAGAGGCCGAACCGGCCGACGTGCCCCCGATTGATCCGTTCGCCGCCTACCCCATGAAGCACATCACCCTGACGGCCGAGCAGAAAAGGGCCATCGGCACCGACGAGAAGAGAGTCATCGTCCTGGGCGGACCGGGCACGGGCAAGACCCACGTCCAGGCAGCGAAAATCCATGACCTCGTGTTCATCCAGAAGATCAATCCCCGCCACATCCTCGTCATCACCCAGTCCGCCAAGAGCTGGCGGGAGCTTGAAAGCCGCCTCAAGAAGTACCTGCGGACGCGGGTCAAGGACCTCTGGCTCGGCAACCTCGAGAAGCACTGCTTCCACATCGTGGCCGCCCACGCCCGGCTGATCGGCTACCGTGACGGCGTCGAGGTCATCCCCGCGGAGATCGCTCGCCGCAGATTACACGAGTTGGACGAAGCCCACGAGCGCGGCGCCGCCCTTCCGGCCCACGAGATCGCGGATGTCATCGCCGCCCGCAAGCGGAGCGGCCTGCGGGCCGACGCCAGGGAAGCCAAGGGAGCGGCCGAAAAATATGTGCAGTTTCTCTGGCGCCGCTACCAGGACGCACTCCGGGACGAGAACCTGCTGGATCCGGCGGACCTTCTCCAAAGCACGCTGGCCCTTCTCCGGGAGCATCCGGACATCCGGGCAGAGTACCAAGCCCTCTTTCGTTTCATCTTCATCGACGACTTCCAGAATCTCCAGCCGGACGCCTTGAAGATGGATGTCCTCAGAAGCCTCTTGATCCCGGAACATTCCCTGTTCTGCACAGGGGATGACGATCAAGCCGCCTTGGAACGGAGCGGCAAGCCGTCCCCTAAGGCGGGAATCCTGGAGACCATCGAAGGCATCGTTCCCTTCCACCTCTCCCAGACCATGCGTCTCCCGCCGGAGATCCTCGCTCCGGCCCAGAATCTCATCCGCCACAATCTGGCCAGGATCGACAAAGTGATCTGGACCCGGAAAGAGGCGGGCCGGGCGCTTTTCGCCATCAAGGCCCATCCCACACGGACGAACGAGGCAGCTTTCGCCGCTTCGACGATATTCGAACTGGCCCGGACGGACCATCAGCCTTGGAACGATTTCGCTGTTCTTGTCCGGGACATGGCCGCCTCCAGGGAAGTCCGCGGCGTCTTCGTCTCGATGCGCGTCCCCTTCACTTACATCGAGAACCGCCTGTACTTCGAGAAGACGGGTGTCGAGCGGCTTATCGGCTTCCTGCAGGCCGTGGGCGGCCCGTCCCTGCGCACCGAACATCTCCCGCCGTTCGGAGAGGGCTGCCGGATGGCCCAAGATGAGCGACGGCGTGTTCTGGAGGAAATTTCAGTCCAGCGCAACAGCCTCGCCGCGATGACCGTGGTCCGTCTAGCCATCGAGGAGTTCCGCGTCCTGGATCTGCCGCGGGACAAAGAGTGGCCCAACGACCGGTTCCTTGAGAACGATGTCGAGCCCTTTCTGGCCCTTGTCCGCAGCTTCGAGGACATAAGCCAGGACAGGAGCCCGGCCGCCTTTCTGCGCTTCCTCCACATCTACAGGGAATCCGGGCTGCCGGCCCAGGAGAAAGCCGTCCGCATTCTAACCGTCCACCAGGCCAAGGGACTGGAGTTTCCCGTCGTATTCCTGCCGGGACTTAACGAAGGCGGCTTTCCAACCCATGCCTCCATGAAGAGACTCGAGGCCATGGAAGAGGAGCGGCGGCTTTTTTACATCGCTATGACCCGGGCCACCGAGAAGCTGTTCATCACCCACTCGACCATGCGCGGTCCGTTCAAGCTGAAGGACCATTCCCCGTCCCGCTTCCTCCACGAGATCCTGGGAGTTTAGCGTCACGGTCCGCGATGGTGGGGGCTTCTTCAATCGATGAATCATCGGCTATAATGACGGAGGTCAAATTGCGAGCTGATGCTCATGGGGAGGGTTGAAGCATGACGACGCTCGGCGAAGAGTCCTTCGCTTGTTCGATGTGCGGCCAAATTAGCTGCTTTATGGTCGTCCATTCCACCAACCAATTGGGAAGCTCGGACCTCGACGGCCGGCCAGCCGAGATGGCCCGTTCTACGCTCCGCTACAATGTTCAGGTCTGCCCTCACTGCGGATTCGTCGGACCCGTGATCTCGGCGAAAACGCCCATTTCTAAGGACTTTCTTAGATCCCCGAAATATCAGGCTCAGTTGAATGACAGATGCAACCCACCTCTAGTTAATGCTTTTCTCTGCTTCGCTCTCATCCTCGAGAGCCTGGGAGAACTCGGACCAGCCTCGAAAGCCTGCCTGAGGGCCGCATGGGCATGCGATGACAGCCACAAATTCACCCAAGCAACCGAGTGCCGCCGCCGGTGCTTGGCGTTGCGGGAGCAGGCCTTGCGAGCCAAGGGAGAAGATGTCGAAGAACCGATTGAAGCGAGGATGGTCGCCATCGACATAGTAAGGCGGGCAGGGGATTTCGAGCGGGCTTGTGCATTGAGTGAAGAAGGCCTTAGCAAGCTTGCCACATTGAGCGGAATCGGAGGATCGGACACAGGCTATCGGAGCGATGCGTTGCCAAGAACGAGCCAGAAACACCTGAGAAAAGAGGCCGTGGAGCGCGAATGGCAGAGGCGCATTCTACAGTTCCAGCTCGAACGCTCGCGGGAGAAGGATGACGGCTGCTACACCGCGGATGCGGTTTAAAGAAGCCAAAAACAAGAAATTCAATATCGGCCGAGGGGCGGAATTCGATGATCGCTATGTCGAGGCCGTCGAACTGATCCTACAGTTCCGTCATGCTTCCATCTCGTACCTGCAGCGCAGTATGAAGATGGGCTTTGATCGTGCGGCCCGCATTATCGATTCTATGGAAGTGGAAGGAATCCTCAGCCCGTCCGAAGGGAATCGTCCGCGACTGATCCTGATGAGCCTCGAGGATTGGCGGAAAAGAAACACAACCGGCCGACGCGGGCAAGCCAAGTAACGCCACAGTGGACCCGATCAAGCTTTATCTCGATATCGACGGCGTCCTACTGGGCCGAAATGAGGGTGGCGAGATCGCCCTGATCCCGCAGATTGCCGAAATACTGGCCTTCACCCGCGAGCGCTTCGATTGCTACTGGCTCTCCACTCACAGCAACCATGGGATCGAGGGCGTCCTGAGCTACCTCGGGCCTTTCTTTCCCGGGTCCAAGATCAAGCAGATCGATCACGTTAAGGCTATTCCCTGGAAAACGCTCAAAACCGAAGCCATCGATTTCTCTCGACCGTTTCTTTGGATCGACGATAGTCCGCTCGCATGCGAGCTGGACATATTGAGGCAATACGGTTGTTACGACAATTGGCTATGTGTTGATGCCTATCATGATTTCAGCGGCTTGACGGTAGTGTTGCTCAAGAAATGCAGCGAGATGCTCTCCGCGGCGTCAGATTCCCCCCTCGCTCGCAAGGCATAAGCCAATTGATCTATAGTCCGGATCAACAGATCATGGGCGGAAAATGGAACTCGAACTTGATCCACATCTCCTGATTAAGGTAAAAGAAGCCATCTGGTTGATCGAGGAGCCCGCATGCCCCCAGCCGCCCCCTCCGAACGCCTCAAGACCGCCCTTTCCATCCTCATCGCCCTGACCGCGGTCACCGCCGCACTGGTCGCCTGGCAGGCCACCCGCGTCGGCCTGCGGGCGACTTCCGCCGACGGCAAGGCCCTGGCCGCGGCCATGGACGAAGCCTCGACCGAGATCGTGATCGCGGCCGACGTCTTCAACAACCTGACCGACGCCCGCGACTTCCTCGTCCACCGCGAGAACGCCAAGGGCCTCAACGAGGAGTACAAGCGCAATCCGGCCGTGCCGTCCCACTGGCTGGACGAATGGCAGTCCGAGATGATCCGGGCCCGGGCCCGCCACACCCAGCTGGCGACGGATTTTCTGAAGACGGAAGGCGGCGTCCCCGTCTTCGAGGAGGGCCGCTACCGCGAGACGACCAGGGCCCAGGCGGCCGGCGAAAAGGCCATCGATCCGGCACCTTTCATGGCGGCGGCACGGACGCATCGTTTGGAGGCTCGCCGTCTGGTCGAGCTCAACATCCTCTTCTCCCTGGCCATCTTTCTCTTCACCGTGGCCCTCAAGAGCGAGGTCCGGCGCAAGGGGATCTGGACCGGGGCGGGGGTCTTCCTCTATCTGGCCGCCGCGGCGAGCGCCGCCGTCAGGATCCTTCTCTAGGGGCGCCGCCATGAAGCTCAAGGAACTGACCGGCGACAAGCACTTCAAGACGGCGGTGACGATCCTCCTGGCCGGGCTGACCGTGGCCGTCAGCCTGATCGTCGTTCTCAACCACCGGGCGGCCGGGTACGCGGCTGAGGCGGGACGCGACGCGCGCATCCTCGGCATCCGCTCGCTGACCCACCTGGGCGGCTCGCTCTGGAGCGCGGCGGCCGAACGGAAGCTCATGATCTCCTGGCAGGAGCTGGGCGGGCTGATGATGCAGGCGGAGGCCTACGAGAAGATGACGCGCGGCGCCGAAGCCTCCCTCTACCGGATCAGCCGTGAGCGCCTGGCTAGGGTTCGGGAGCTTCTGTCGGGGCAGGGGGCCGTAACCAAGCCCCCCTATTTCAATGCCCAGGCCGGGGCCTTCGACTTCCTCCAGTACTATCTCGACCGGGTCGCCGTCCCGGCGACGGAGCTTCTGGAGCGGCAGGATCTCCGCAAGCGCGAGGGGGCCTTTTGGGGCGGAAAGAGCGACGCCTACGGAACGGCCCTGGCCGTGATGGCCGTGGCCGTGTTCCTGTTGACCTTGTCGCTGGTGGTGACCGGACGGGTGCGCTTCATCGTCTCGGGCTCCGGACTGGCTCTGGCCCTGGCGGTCGGAATCGCCGTCGCCGGGACGGCCCTGCGGACCTGGCGGGGCGTCTCCGAGGAATCGGTCCGGGCCCTGGCCCTGGCTTCAGTCGACGCTACGCGGGCCCAGCTGGCCCTGGACATCGTGGGCGACTGCCAGGTCGCCGCCGCCCTTGCCGAGAAGACAGGAACGGCGCTGGAGACGGTCTTGGGGCGCGACCCGGACTACGTCGCAGCCGCGCTGATGCGGAGCCGTTCCGACGGCACGCTGGGCGAGGCCCTTCTTTTCAGCGGTCGAGATAAAGAGGGCCGTGCGGCGCTGGCGCGAGCCGCGGATGGATACCGGTCGGTCATCCGGGCGGGACGCGACGACGGCTACGTCCGCTGGTCGCTCGGCTACGCGGAGCTGCTGCTGGGACGGACGGAAGAGGCCTTGCGAACCCTGGACAAGGCCCAGGCCGCCCTGCCGGATCAGGGCTTCGCGATCGGCGCCGTGAGGGCCGCCGCGCTGGTCACGGCGGGCCGCGGGCCGGAGGCTTCGGCCGCCCTCGAGACGGCCATCGCCAGGGCCCTGGAGCATCCCCTGGCCTCGGATGCCATTTCCTTCCGAGCCATCATCAAGAACCTGGAGCGATGGAACGAGACGGCCCCGGTCGAGGGGCTGGCCGGAATGGTCCGCCGGCTCAAAGAGGCCTCCGTCTGCGTCGCGCATTTGGAGAGGGCGGAGCCTCTGCCTTCGAAGTCGGAGCTCGAGGCGCCCCAGTTCGTCAATCCGGTCTACGACGCGCGGGGCGAGATCCAGGAGCTGCCGGCTTGCACGGCCTTCCCGCGGTCCACCGCCCGGGCCCATTTCCTGCTCGAACTCAAGGGCATGGCCCAAGGCCAGTCCATCGTCAGCAAAGTCTACTGGAGGGTGACCGGACGGCCCTTCTGGATCGAACAACCGCGGCTGGGCAAGGTCCAGCATTGGGAAGGACCGGAACAAGCCAAGCTGCTGGGAGAAGTGGCGCCGCCCATGCCGGAGGCGGGCGAAGTGCTCGTGCCGGGCGATTACCGGCTGGAGATCTACGTCGACGGGGCTTTAAAGGCCGTCGGGAGATTCCAAACCCTCTGAGATCTTGGCCGCGAAGGCGGCGATGGCCTCCGCGTCGAGCTTGGAGACGCCGGCGGTCAGACCGACCTTCTTGGCCGCCATCTTCTCCAGGAAATTCATGCGGTCCATTTCGACGTCGGCGCCGAAGAAGCCTTTGGCCGCGGCATGGCCGATCAGGTCGGCAGGGAAAGCCGCTTGGAGCTCTTTCTCCGCCTTGTCCCCTTCCGAGAGGCTGGACGTGAAGAGG
This sequence comes from uncultured Eubacteriales bacterium, assembly GCA_964556755.1. Lineage (GTDB taxonomy): Bacteria > Acidobacteriota > Aminicenantia > Aminicenantales > UBA4085 > UBA4085. The sequence continues at coordinate 190,252 of CAZKXI010000003.1, read as the reverse complement.
CCCAGCTTCTTGGTCTTCAGGAGGGCGGAGCGCGCCTCCAGGTAGCGGCGGACCCGCTTGGGCATCTCGCCGTCGAAGATCGATCCGCCGACGACGACCGCCTCGTAATTGGACGGATCGGGGTTCTCGTTCTTCTTGAGGTCGACGGACATGACCCGGCCGACGAGCTTGGCGGCCAGCAGATCGACGCCCGAAGTCGTGGCCCCGTGGCTGTTGGAGTAGACGATGAGAGTCGGCATCTTGGTTCACCTCACAAGCGCGGAAGAGGGCGTATTATAACGAAAATGGCGGGCGATTTCATCTAGGCGGCACAATCGGCCGAACCCGCGACGGCCGCTGTCGACGCGGCGGCGGGCGACTGACGCCGCGGCTTGCCCGAAGCCGCCGGCCCGCGATAAGATGGCCGCGATGCCCAGGGAAGGAACGGAGCGGGAGCGCCGGTCGGGGGGCCGGTCGGGGGGCCGGATGCTCGGCCGCCGTGATCGCCTTGGAATCCCGGCGATTCTGACGGCTGGGGCGGCGGTCGTGGCGCTGTCGCTCGGCTCAGCGGCGGCGGCGAACGAGGCCGGCCGGGCGATTGGGGCCGCCCCGTTCGCGGCCGGCGAGACCAGGAAGGCCGAAGCGATCGCCCCGGGATTGGAGTATCTGTCCATCCAGCGCGGCGATTTCGCCGCGGTCTTGGGCGGCAATTACTGGTCCATCCATGTCCTGATCGCGGACCCATCCAGGGTCCGGCTCGGGCTGGGCATAGCCCTGGACGAGATCGTGGGGGCCGAGAAGACAAGCTCGATGGCCGCCCGGCACGGCGCCCTGGCGGCGGTCAACGGCGGCTATTTCCGGACCGAAGGCCTGCTCAAGGGCGAGCCGGCGGGTCTGATGGCCCTGGCCGGACGAGTCCTGAGCGAGCCGGCCCGGGGGCGGGCCTCTCTGGCCGCGGCCGAAATCGGCGGAACGACCCGAATCGCCGTCGCCCACATTCGAATCAAGGGCGAGGTGCTGGCGGAAAGCGCCGGCCGCAAGGCGACGGAGTCCCGCCCCATCAGCGGCTTTAACCGGGATCGCGGGCGCGACGACCTGGTCGTCTTCACCCCAGAGTTCCACCGCACCACGCTGACCGATCCCAGCGGCGCGGAAGCCGTCGTCCGGACTGGAGCGGTCGTCGAGGTCCGGGACAAGGCGGGAAGCTCGGTCATCCCCGCCGACGGCCTGGTGGTCTCAGGGCGGGGGGCCGCCGCGGAATGGATTCGCGCGAACCTGCGACCTCGGACCGCCGTCCGGATTCAAACGAAGATCGAAGCCGAGCCGGCGCTGCCCTTCGAGCCGGATTTCCTGATCGGAGGCGGGCCGCGGCTCCTGAGCGGCGGGCGGACGGTTGCTTCCGAAGCCGACGCGTTCCCCGGCGGATTCTACGCCTCCCGCCACCCGCGAACCGCGATCGGCCTCCGGCCGGACGGCCGCATCGTCCTGGCGGCGGTCGACGGCCGTCAGCCCGGCCTGTCGGTCGGAATGACGATACCCGAGCTGGCCGGTTTGATGGCCGAGCTGGGATGCGTCGAGGCCCTCAATCTCGACGGCGGAGGCTCGACGACCATGGTGGTCAAAGGCAAAGCCGTCAACAGCCCCAGCGACCCGGCCGGGGAGCGGGCCGTATCCGACGCCATCCTCATCTTCGGCCGCTAAGTAAAAGCGGCGCGGCCAAAAGAGGAGGGAACATGAGGGATGTACACGGGAGGAAATAGGGAATTATGTATACTGTACCCCTATTTATGTACGAGTCGGAAAGGCGGAACTCATTCCGCGGGAAGGAGCGAAAATGAGAAGCGGCAACAAAAAAAGATCGGGGGTTATGTATGGTGTCCCCCTAATTATTTTGCTCGCGGGCGCGGCGCAGGCGGCCGAGTGGCCAATCCTCAAGCACTACGACCAGGCCCACCTGGCCCGCATCGCCCTGCCGCTGGGCGGCATCGGCACCGGCACGGTCTCGCTGGGCGGCCGCGGGGACCTGCGCGACTGGGAGATCATGAACCGCCCGGCCAAGGGCTACAATCCCGGCGCCCCCTTCTTCGCCGTCAGGACGCAGGCCGCCTCCGGATCGGTCAAGGCCAAGGCCCTGACCGGCCCCGTGGAGCTCTCCCAATACGAAGGCGGAAGCGGCGTCAAGGACGCCAGCAATCCCGGCCTGCCGACCTTCCGAAGCGCCTCCTTCGACGCCGCCTATCCCTTCGGCATCGTCAATCTCGCCGATCCCGGCCTGCCGGTCAAGGTCCGCATCAAGGGCTGGAACCCGCTGGTGCCGACCGATCCCGAGGCCAGCGGCCTGCCCGTCGCGGCGCTGGTCTACGAAGTGACCAACGTCTCGGGCGAAGCCCAGACGGTGACGGTCTGCGGCACTCTCCAGAACTTCATCGGCGACGACGGGACCAAGTCCTTCCCGACCAAGAACCGCAACGCCTTCCGCAAGGGCGCCGCGGTCCAGGGATTGTACATGACGTCGGACACGGCCGCCTCCGATGCCGAGCCGTGGGGCACCATGGCCCTGGCGGTCCCGGCCGGCGAGGACGCTTCCTTCAGGACGGCCTGGCTGGCCGCCGGCTGGGGCACGCCGCTTCTCGACTTCTGGGACGACCTGACCGACGACGGCCGCCTGTCCGAGCGGGCAGCGGATTCCGGCAACGGGCAGCCCCGCGGCTCGCTGGCCGTCCGGGCCGTTCTCAAGCCGGGCGAGGCGCGGGAGTTCCCCTTCTACATCGTCTGGCACTTCCCGAACCGCTACGCCTGGTCGGAGAAGCGCCTGGGCAACCACTACACGACCCGCTTCGCCGACGCCTGGGACGCGGCCGAGAAGATCGCGCCCCGCCTGCCGGGCCTCGAGGCCGAGACGGTTGCCTTCGTGGCCGCCGTCACGGGATCGGACCTGCCCGAGACGGTCAAGGAGGCGGCCCTCTTCAATCTCAGCACCCTGCGCAGCCAGACCTGCTTCCGAACCGAGGATGGCCGCTTCTACGCCTGGGAAGGCTGCGGCGACAAGGAAGGCTGCTGCTGGGGATCCTGCACCCACGTCTGGAACTACGAGCAGGCGGTGGCTTTCCTGTTCGGCGGCATCGCCCGCGGGCTGCGCGAGGTCGAGTTCGGACCGCAAACGGACCCCGCCACCGGGCTGATGAGCTTCCGCTGGCGCCTTCCGCTGGAGACGACGCCCTGGGGCAAGGCCGCCGCCGACGGCCAGATGGGCTGCATCCTCAAGATGTACCGCGACTGGCAGCTCTCGGGCGATGAGGCTTTCCTCAAAGCCTATTGGCCCAAGGTCCGCAAGGCCGTCGAGTTCTGCTGGATTCCCGGCGGCTGGGACGCCGACAAGGACGGCGTCATGGAGGGCTGCCAGCACAACACCATGGACGTCGAGTACTACGGCCCCAACCCCCAGATGGGCCTGTGGTACCTTGGCGCGCTGCGGGCGGCCGAGGAGATGGCCAAGGCGGCCGGCGATCCGGCTTTCGCCGCGACCTGCCGCCGGCTCTTCGACAACGGCAGCCGCTGGACCGACGCCAACTTGTTCAACGGCCGCTACTACATCCACAAGGTGGTCCCGCCCAGGAGCGCCGCCGACATCGCCCCGGCCCTCCTGGTCGGCATGGGCGCGGCCGACGTGACCAAGCCGGACTACCAGCTGGCCGAGGGCTGCCTGGTCGACCAGCTCGTCGGCCAGCTCCTGGCCCACGTCGGCGGCCTGGGCTACCTGGTCAAGCCGGAGAACGCCCGCACGACCCTCTCCTCCATCCTCAAGTACAACCGCCGCGACTCCCTGGCCGACCATTTCAACGTCATGCGCTCCTTCGCCCTGGGCGACGAGGCGGCCCTGCTCATGGCCGGGTATCCCGACGGCCGGCCGGCCAATCCCTTCCCCTACTTCACCGAGGTCATGACCGGCTTCGAGTACACGGCGGCGGTCGGCATGCTCTACGAGGGCATGATCGACGAGGGCCTGCGGACGATCTCCGACATCCGGGCCCGCTACGACGGGCTCAAGCGCAATCCCTTCGACGAGGCCGAGTGCGGGCATCACTACGGCCGGGCCATGATCAGCTGGGCCGGCATCCTGGCCCTGACCGGGTTCCATTACTCGGGGGTGGACAAGACCCTGGAGATGGCCGCCCGGGAAGGGACTTTCTTCTGGTCCAACGGCTACGCCTACGGCACGGCGACGATGAAGAAGACCGCGGGCGGAATGGCGGTGACGCTGAGGGCGCTGAAGGGCGATATGGCGGTCCGGACGTTCAAGGCGGCGGGACGGGAGGGAGCGTCCGGGGGCTATGCCTGGCGCCCCGGCTCGACGCAGATCGTCGCCCCGGGACGCGACTTGATATTCACCGCCGCGGCGGCCGGCGGCTCGGGCGAGTGAGATTCCGAGCCGCGGAAGGCTGCTCGGACGCCCCTCCGCGGCGGACGCCGCGCCGGGTCACTTCCCCCAGAGCTCGACCGTGGCCCGGCGCACGGCGTTGTTGAGCTTGCGGTAGCGGAAGCCGACTTCGCTGACCTTGCGGGCGTCCCCCGGCAGGTCGATGACCAGCTTGTCGCGGCCGACGAACAGCCGCTCCCGCACGTTGGCGTCGTAGGTGGCGCCGCCCTCGAAGAAGACCCGGATGGTGTGGACTTCGACGGGGTTGAACTTGGCCACGATCAGGAGCTGGCGCATCGGACCGGCCGCCCGGTTGACCGGGATGGTGTCCTTGTCGATGCCGAAATTGACCTCTCGCTTGCCCAGCAGCTGGTAGCCGTCGGGAACGACGTTCGGCGTGCAGGACGCCAGGATGAGGACGACGGCGATCAGGGCCGCGCCTTGAAGCGACTTTTTCATGATTCCTCCCGCCCGTTCATTAGAAGGACGGATTATGTCACAAACAAAAAAATAAATGCAAACGCGCCGGACCCTTCATCGCCCGCCCGGCCTCTGATAAGATAGGGCCGGGAGGATGCTCATGCCCCGCGCCTTAGTCGCCTACTACTCCGTGACCGGGAACACCAAGAAGATGGCCGTCCGAATCGCCCAAGCCCTGGAGGATGGCGGACTGGCGACCGACTTGAAGCCCGTCCAGGACATGGCGCCCGACGACCTCCCGGCCTACGACTGCCTGGTCTTCGGCTCGCCGGTCTACTACGGCACCATGGCCTGGCCGGTCAAGAAGCTGATCGACGAGAGCGTCAAGCGCCACGGCAAGCTTCGGGGGCGGGTCGGGGGCGCCTTCTGCTCCTCGGGCAACCGGGCCGGGGGCAACGAGACGGCCGTCCTCGACATCCTGGGCGCCCTGCTCATCCACGGCCTGGTCGTACAGGGCGACCACCAGGGCGACCACTACGGCCCCGCCGCCGTGGGCCGGCCCGACGAGAAGGCCCTGCGAAGCTGCGACAAATACGGCCGCCGGCTGGCCGCCCTGACCCTCAAGCTGTTTCCCTAGATGAGCCCCGCCCCGTCCCCCTCGCCCGAACCGCCCGAAGGCGGCGGGCTTCTGATCTCCGTCGTCGTCCCCGTCTACCGCAATGAAGCCACGCTCGAAGAGCTCAGCCGCCGGCTGCGGGCCGCTCTGGAGCCGCTCTCGCCCGATTACGAGATCATCCTGGTGGAGGACGGCGGCGGCGACGGGTCCTGGGACCTCATCCGCCGGCTGGCGGCGGCGGACGACCGCATCCTCGGGGCCCGGTTCAGCCGCAACTTCGGCCAGCATTTCGGCATCAGCGCCGGGCTGGACCTCTGCCGGGGCCGCTGGGCCGTGGTCATGGACGCCGACCTGCAGGACCGTCCGGAGGAGATCCCGGCCCTCTACGCCAAGGCCCGGGAGGGCTTCGACGTCGTCGTCGCCCGCCGGACCGGCCGCAAGCACAGCCCCCTGCGCCGGGCCTCGTCCTTTCTCTTCGGCAAAGCCTTCTCCTGGCTGGCCCACTTGCCCTACGATCCGCGGGTCGGCAACTTCCGGATCATCTCCAGGCGGGTCGTCCTGAGCTTCCGGCGGATGCGGGAGGGGCTGCGCTTCTTCCCCGCCCTCATCGAATGGATGGGCTTCCCGGCCGCGGCCGTGGACGTCGTCCACGACGAGCGGGCCGGCGGCCGCAGCGCCTACTCCTACCGCAAGCTCCTGCGCCTGGCCCTCGACGCGGTGGTGGCCTACTCCGACAAGCCGCTCCGCCTCTCGGTCAAGCTCGGCTTCGGCCTGTCGGTCCTCTCCTTCGCCTACGGCGCCGTTCTCATCTACAAGCGGCTGGCCCACGGCATCGCCGTGCAGGGCTGGACGAGCCTGATCGTCTCGATCTTCTTCCTGGGCGGCGTCATCATCTTCCTGATCGGCATCCTCGGCATCTACCTCATCCGGACCTTCGACGAGGCCAAGAAGCGGCCCCTCTATATCATTCGGGAGACGACCCGTGACGGACGCGGCGACGGCGCGGCCCTGGATTGAGACGCCCTGGGACGCCCGAGCCTTCGGCGTCCCGACGTACGAGCTGACTTCGATCGGGCCGGACACACCAACCCTCATGACCGGCGCCGTCGGGCATTTCACGGCCAAGATCCCGCCCCGCGAGGATGCCTCCCCTCTTCGCCGGGCCGGCTTCTACTACTGCGACACGCTTCTCGAGCCCCGGGGGGGCCCGGCCGATCTGCGCCCGGCCGAGGATCCCCGGGCTTCGTTCGTCCGCGACATGGGCTGGGCGGACCTCCACCGGATCGGCCACGGCGCCTTCTTCGGCCGCTATCACCGCGACCCGGCCATCTCGCGGGAGCGGGCCGACGCCCGCTACGACCGGTGGCTGCGCGAGCTGCACGAGAAAGGCGCCGTCTACGGGCTCCTTCACGGCGAACGGCCGGCCGGTTTCATCGCCGCTCAGGAAGGGATGTTCGTCCTGCACGCCATGGCCCCCGAATTCCGCGGCCGCGGCCTGGCCCGGGCCCTCTGGACGCTGGTCATCAGGGACCAGATCGCCCAGGGCCGGGAGTCGATCCACAGCTCGGTCTCGGCCGGCAATCTGCCGATCGTCAACTTGTACGCCTCGCTGGGCTTCCGCTTCCGCAACCCGCTGGACGTCTACCACGCCTGGTTCCCTCCCCCCGGCGGCCCCGTTCGCATCGAATAAGCAGGGGACCGCGCTCGCGTTCTTCCGATTTCGGGGAGATCCCGCGCGACGGGCGTGCCGGCCGGACGCGGAGAAGCGCCGGTTGAGCCCGTGACGTCGGGTTTGAGATGAAGAGTCGTAACGGGATCGAGCCGGGATTCCGCGGTACGTCGTGGACGGGGGTGCAGGCTCAACCAAGCAGCGCGGCCGACACCCCGGAGCGCCCTCCCCGAAATCGGGACCGAATCCCGTCAGCCCGTCACCGGGCGCGGGTGATGTCCTCGATGGCGCCGCAGACCCGGTCCTGATCGGCCTCCGTCAGCGAAACATAGAAGGGCAGGCGGAGGAGCCGCGCCGAGACGTCCTCGGTCACGGGAAAATCCCCTTTCTTGTAGCCCCAGGACCGGCCCATCGGCGAGAGGTGGAGCGGGAGATAGTGGAACACGGCCAGGATGCCCCGCGCCTTGAGGCCGTTCATCAACGCGTCACGCTTGGCCTCGTCGGGCAGGAGGATGTGGAAGAGGTGGAAGGCGGATTCGCACTCGGGAGGGACGACCGGGAGCCGGGCCCCGATCCGCTCCGCCCAGGGCGAGAGCCGCTCGAAGTAGCGCGTCCAGATGGCGCGGCGGCGGGCCTGGATCGCGTCCGCCTCCTCCAGCTGGGCCAGCAGGAAGGCGGCCAGGAGATCGGAGGGCAGGTAGCTCGATCCCAGGTCCACCCAAGTATATTTGTCGACTTGGCCGCGGAAGAACATCGACCGGTTCGTGCCTTTCTCGCGGAGAATCTCCGCTCTCTCGATGAGAGCCGGGTCGTTGATGAGAAGCGCCCCGCCCTCGCCGCAGGTGAAGTTCTTGGTCTCGTGGAAGCTCAGGGCGGCCAGCCGGCCGAAGGTCCCCAGCCGCTTCCCCCGCCGGCGGCCGAACAGCCCGTGGGCGGCGTCTTCGACGACTGAGAGGCCTCGGCGCGAGGCGATGTCCATCACGGCGTCCATGGCGCAGCCTACCCCGGCATAGTGGAGAGGGACGACCGCCTTGGCCCGTCCCGCCGCCGCCGACTCGAGCTTGCTCTCGTCCAGATTCAGGGTATCCGGCCGGATATCGACGAAGACCGGGCGGGCGCCCCGCAGGACGAAGGCGTTGACCGTGGTGACGAAGGCGAAGGAGGGCGCGATGACCTCGTCGCCCGGACGCAAGTCGAGAAGGAGCGCGGCCATCTCCAGGGCGTGGGTGCAGGACGTGGTCAGGAGGGCTTTCGCGACGCCGAGCTCCCTCTCCAGAAGGGCGTGGCAGCGCTTGGTGAAAACCCCGTCGCCGGAGATGTGGCCGGCTTCCAGGGCCTGGCGCATGTACTCCATCTCGCGGCCGGCCAACGAGGCCCGGTTGAAGGGAATCTCCGGAAGCGGGGTCATGTCCCGGCCATTATGCCACGCCCCCTCCGGTTGGACAATCGCGCCGGGCGGACCCTCATTTCCGGTTCTTCGCCCGATTTCGGGAAATCAGAGCGATTCGGGGGATCGGCCAACGGCGAAATAGCGAGGGCGGCGCCTTTTTCCACAGCTCTCCGAGGGCACCCGAGGGGCGCCGAGGGATGTTTGAGCTGGGCGTAGAATCTTATTTCTTACGTGCGGCGATGAGGAGGGACCCCCCGAAGGGGAAGCGGAATCCGGCCGAGATCAGCCGCTGTTCAAGGGCCATGAACGCCGCCAGCGCGCCATCGAGGAGGGGGGGAAGAGCGAGGCCGGCCAAGGAAGCCCCCTCGGGGCGGCGCGTCTTGGCCGAGCGGAGAACGGACAGGGCCGGGAGGAGCAGGCTGACGAAGCCGGTCACAAACTCGACTTCAAAGCCCGCGGCCCGGACTTTCCCGATCAAGTCGCGGCGGCGGTAGCGGCGGACGTGGCCGGCCTGGACATCGGCCGGACTCCACAGCCCGGGATGTTGGGGGACGGTCAGAAGGAGTCCCCCGCCCGGCCGCAGAGCCCGGGCCAGCCCTTCCAGAACGGCATCGTCCTCGGGGATATGCTCGAGGACGTCGAAGGCGCCGATCGCGTCGAACGCGCCCCTGAAAGGGAGCCGCCGGCCGTCGGCCAGGACGAAGCGGGCCGCGGGGACGCGGCCCCGGGCATAGGCCGGCCCGAGGCTGAAGGCATCCACGCCCGTCAGGAGCAGGCCTGGCCGGAGCCGGGCCAGCCCTTCCAGGACGAAGCCGGTGCCGCAGCCTATCTCGGCGAAATCCCGGGCCCGGGGAAAGAACCGCCGCAGCGCCGCCGCGATCAGGGCGTTGCGGGATCGAAACCAGAAGCTCCCGGCTTCCAGGGCCCGCAGGCGGGCGAAGAAGGCGGGATCGTAATGGACGGATTCGTCCATGGGCCGCCGGCTCAGACGTCCCGCACTTTGCGGGCCGCCGTGACGAGGTCCAGGGAGCGCCGCGGAAAGCGGTAGCCCCGGCGGTAGAGACGCTTCATTCGGGGGAGATTCTCGGGGACATTGCCCTCCCTCTGGAGGCGGTCTTCCCACCACCATGCGGCCCGGCGGGCCTCCTTCTCCAGATAGATCCCCTTCTTGCGCAGGGGCTTGAATCCGGCCGCCGGCAGCAGCTCGTCGTTCAGCTCGGCGAAGGTGAGCTCCCTCAGATGGTCGGGGCTGTAGGGCCAGTCGTCGCCGTTGAGGAGGTTGATCCGGCGGCCCCGGTTGGGCGTCGTGACGATGAGGATCCCCCCCGGCTTGAGGGCCCGATTCCATTCCCGGAGGCCGGCCTCGAGGTCGGGCAGATGCTCCAGGATCTCGCCCGCGAAGAGGCCGTCGAAGGCGCCGCCGCGGACGGGCAGGATCGAGGCGTCGAAGACGGCCCAGTCCAGGTCCGGCCGGGCGCGGCGGCGCTCCGTGATCTGACCGGGGACGAGGTCGCCGGCCAGGATGCGGAAGCCCCAGGCTTCGGGAATCTGGGTGAAGAGCGACAGGCCGCAGCCGACGTCGAGGACGCGGCCCCGAAAGTACCGCTTGAACCAGCGCCGCAGGAGATCCAGCTTGAAGTGGTAGAGCTGGTCCAGGAACGTGTCGCGGGGGGCGTAGAGCTCGCCTTCGAACTGGCGCGCGGCGAAAGCCTTGACCACGCCGGGGTCGGGGACCTTGATCAGCTGGCGGCGCAGAAAGACGAGCTCCGACTCCCGCCACAAGGCGAAATGAAGGTCCAGCAGGGGCGGCACGCGGAAGTCGGGATTGGTCCAGACGCCTTCGGGCGGCAGCTCGGATCCGGCCGCGAAGAGGCGCAGGGAGGACGGCGATACCGAGGACAGGTCGAGGCGGATGTCGAGAAGATGCCGGCCCGGTCCGAGCCGGAAGCTCCAGTTGCCCAGATGGAAATCGGGGTGGACCTGGGGCTGGAAGGCATAGATGTCCAGCCACAGGACGGGCGGATCGTCGGGGCCGATCTCGACCCGGGCCCCGCCGGAGCCGGACAGCCGGGACAGGGTCCAAGCCCTATGGTCCGTCTCGATCCGAATCATGGCCGCCCTTTCCCCCCGGAGACGGCGGGAATCCAGCCCCGCACGGCGTTGAAGAGAAGCCGGGCCAGGACCCGATGTCCCTTGACGTTGAGATGGACGCTGTCCAGGGTCAGCGTCTCCAGGCCTTCGGCGGCCATGCCCTCGTAGAGATCGAGAACGGGCAGTCCGCAGAGAGCGGCCTCGTGGCCGACGATGGCGTGAGCGGGCGCGTCGAGGTAGACGCCGTCGAGGCGGTAGAAGAACGGGAGGATGGCCACCAGGGCCTTGAAGCCGTCCTTGTCGGCCAGGGAGCGCAGCTCCCGGAAGGCGTACCGGATCTTGCCCAGGTTCTCCGGGGATTCGTACTCGTGCAGCCACAGACGGCCCGACCGGTCGGCCAAGGCGGCCCGCTTGTCGGCGCGGGAAGCGTCGAAGAAGGCCTGCATGGCCGCGATTCTGGCCGCCTGCTCCTTCTCGAAATCGTCGGGCTCGATCGGGGCGTAGAGCTCCCGATCGCGGGCGGCGAAAGCCTCCTCCTTCTCGATCCGGTCCAGGTGCCACCTCTCCAAGAAAGCCCGCCGGGTCAGATGGCTGATCCAGAGCAGGGCCCGCGAGTCGAACCAGAAGGGAAACCTCTGCCGCATGATCAGATTCGTGGCCCGAAACTCGAACGGCGTGACGCCGATGTCGTTGAGACAGTAGCAGAGGACGACGACGTCGGGCTTCAGGGGCCGTCCGATCTTCTTGAAGTGGACGATCTCCTCGAGCGTGTCATAGCCCTCGACGCCGAAGTTGAGCGCCTCGCTGCCGGGCCGGATCGTCCCCAGCCGGGCCTCCAGGCGGTCGGCGAACGTGTCGGCTTCCTCGGTCTCCTTGGCGAAGGCGACCGAGTCCCCGAGCAGGGCGAGGCGGAAGCGGCCGCGCTTATCGGTCTCGATCTCGTGGCCGCGCAAGCCGGCCTTGTTGATCCGGAGCCCGATCTTCCGGTCGCCCAGATGTCCGGCGTAGCCCGGAAACAGCTCGTACCTCAGATGGGGGTCGTCCGACGCCCGAAGGTAGAATTGGTGCGTCCCATCGTCCCGGGTGTAGGGTTTAAGGGGATTGAAGCCGCTGATGCGGAGGCCGATCTCCAGGAGCAGGAGCAGGATGAGAATGGTCAGACAGGGGGTCAGAAGGGCGAAGAGAAGCCGCCGCCGAGAGGATATGGGTTCCGGCACGAGGCGTATGATAGCCCGGGCTCCCGAAGGGGTCAATCGGCGCCCCCCGGGCAAGGAAAAGGGCTCCGCTTGAAAAAATGGCCGGTTTTCGCTATAAGGGACCAATGCTGATCCTGGGCATCTCCGCCTATTATCACGACAGCGCGGTCTGCCTGGTCCGCGACGGGCAAATCCTGTTCGCGGCCCAGGAGGAGAGGTTCTCCCGCCGCAAGCACGACCCCGGCTTCCCGGTCAAGGCGGTGCAGGCCTGCTTCGCCTACACCGGAGTCAAGGCCGCCGACCTGGACTACGCCGTCTTCTACGAGAAGCCCCTCCAGAAGTTCGACCGCCTCTTCTCCACCTACTTCCAGTACGCCCCCCGCGGCCTGGGCAGCTACCTCAAGGCCGTCCCGCTGTGGGCCAAGCACCGGCTCTTCCTCAAGGAGGACATCCGGACCCAGCTCGGCCGCAAGGACCTCCCCGTCCTCTTCGCCGGCCATCACGACTCCCACATCGCCTCGGCCTTCTACCCCTCGCCCTTCGAGGACGCCGCCGTCCTGACCATCGACGCGGTCGGCGAGTGGGACACCCTGACCGTGGCCGAGGCCAGGGGCGCCGACTTCAAGATCGTCAAGCGGATCACCTTCCCCAACTCGCTGGGGCTTCTCTACACGGCCTTCACCTACTTCTGCGGCTTCCGGGTCAACTCGGGCGAATACAAGCTGATGGGCCTGGCCCCCTACGGCGAGCCGAAGTACAGGGACCTCATCTACCGCGAGCTGATCGACGTCCGGGAGGACGGGTCCTTCCGGCTGAACATGAAGTACTTCACCTACGCCACCGGCCTGACCATGACGGGCCGGGCTTTCGAGCGCCTCTTCGGCGTCCCGCGCCGCAAGCCGGAAACCGCCCTCCGCCAGGTCGACATGGACCTGGCCGCCTCCATCCAGGTCGTCCTGGAGGAGATCATGGAGAAGATCGTCGTCTGGGCCAAGAGCCGCATCGCCTCGGACAACCTCTGCCTGGCCGGCGGCGTGGCCCTCAACTGCGTCGCCAACGGCAAGATCCTCAAGAAGCAGATCTTCAAGAACGTCTGGATCCAGCCGGCGGCCGGCGACGCCGGCGGCGCCCTGGGGGCCGCCCTGGCCGTCTGGCACCGGCACCTGAAGAATCCCCGCAGGCCCGATCCCCGCGATTCCCAGGCCGGATCCTTCCTGGGGCCCTCTTACGGCGAAGAGGAGATCCGCCGCTTCCTGGAGGAGAGGGCCATTCCCTACGTCGAGCTGCCCCGTCCGGAGATGGCCCGCAAGGCGGCCGAGCTCATCGAATCCCACAAGGTCGTCGGCTTCTTCCAGGGCCGCATGGAGTTCGGGCCGCGGGCCCTGGGCGGCCGCAGCATCATCGGCGACGCCCGCTCTCCCGAGATGCAGTCGCGGATGAACCTGAAGACCAAGTTCCGGGAGTCGTTCCGGCCCTTCGCCCCGTCCGTCCTGGAGGAGCGGGTCCGGGAGTGGTTCGACTACGACCGGCCCTCGCCCTACATGCTGCTCGTCTACGACGTCGAGCCGAAGCGCCGCCGGGAGCTGAGCCCCGAGGACCGGGCCAAGCAGGGGCTGGCCAAGCTGGGCATCATCCGCTCCTCGGTCCCGGCCATCACCCACGTCGACTTCTCGGCCCGCCTGCATACCGTCAACAAGGACGTCAACCCTTACTACCACGCCGTCATCTCCGAGTTCGAGAAGCGGACCGGATGCCCCGTCATCATCAACACCTCGTTCAACGTCAGGGGCGAGCCGATCGTCGGCTCGCCCGAGGACGCCTACCGCTGCTTCATGCGGACCAACATGGACGCCCTCATCTTGGAGACATTCCTGGTCGAGAAGCAGGAGAAGGATTATATCCAGGCCGACGAGAGCTGGATGAAGGAGTTCCCCCTCGACTGATGGCCGCCCTCATGTACCGCCCCAAGCAAGTCCGGCTGTTCCTGGTCCTCCTTCTGGCCGTGGCCGTCCTGCTGACCTTGAAGTGGACGCCTCGGACGGGTTCCGCCCGCTGGATCGGGATCGGCGCCGAAGCCGCCGTCCTGGGCTTCTTCCTGGCCCTCCCCAAGATCTTCTTCCCGGCCTTCAAGCTGATCATGGCCGTGACCAACAAGATCGGGAGCTTCCTGTTCCTGGTCATCAGCGCGGCCGTCTTCTTCCTCCTGCTGACGCCCCTGTCGCTCCTGATGCGCTTGTTCGGCAAGAAGTTCCTGCAGGTCCGGCGGCGGCCGAAAGCGGCCACATACTTCGAGGATCCGGCCGACGAGATGAGCTACGAGAGGCAATTCTAGGGAGGGACCCCATGTCGCGTCTGGGCATCTTCAAGGAGTTCTGGGCCTTCATCCGGCAGCGCAAGCGCTACTGGCTGGTTCCCGTCATCGCCATCCTGGTCATTCTGGGCGTCCTGCTGGTGCTGGCCGAGAACAGCGCCATCGCGCCCTTCATCTATTCGCTCTTCTGACACCTCCCCGCCGCCATCCCCGCGCCCCGGGAGACGCTTCGCGAAAAGCCCGGACGCCGCGATTGTCTCGAGCCCCGGTTTCCATTATAAAGGGGGGCGGAGTCCCCATCATGACACCTCCCCCTCACCGCGCTTCCCTCCGCCTCATCCCCCTCCTGGGCCTGGCCGCCTCCATCGGCCTCATGGCCCAAACCCCGGCCGGCGGGCAAAATCCCGCCCTCGTCTCGGCCCGGGAAGGCCGCCTGCCCAACGCTCAGATCGTCACTCCGGCCGGACGCCAAGTGGACCTGCCCGATATGCGGCCGCACGTGCTGGCCCTCAGCCCCGACGGCCGGCTGCTGGTCACCTCAGGCCGGACGCACGAGATCGTGGTCCTTGATCCCAAGAGCGGCGACATCCGGCAGCGCGTGCCGCTGCCGGCCGAGCCGCCCAACGCCTCGGCCCCAGAAGCATCCTCTCCCAATATCCTCAAGCCGGACGAGAAGGGCCAGGTCAGCTACAGCGGGCTGACCTTCTCCCCGGACGGCCGGCGCATCTACCTCAGCAACGTCAACGGCAGCATCAAGGTCTTCGGCGTCGAGCCCGACGGGACGGTCAAAGGCCTCGTCTCATTCGGCCTTCCCGCGGCCGACGCCCCCCGGCGCAAGGAGGAGATTCCGGCCGGGCTGGCGGTCTCGCCCGACGGGTCCAGGCTCTATGCCGCCCTCAACCTGTCCAACCGGCTGGCCGAGCTGGACGCCGCCGACGGGAAGGTCTTGCGGCTGACGGATGTCGGGACGGCTCCCTATGACGTCGTCCTGGCCGGCGGCAAAGCCTACGTCAGCAACTGGGGCGGCCGCCGGCCCGGACCGGGCGACACGATCGGCCCGGCCGGCCGGGGCACGGTCGTCAAAGTCGATCCGGTGCGGTTCATCGCCAGCGAGGGCTCGGTCAGCGTCGTCGACCTGGCCTCGGGCCGGGTGGTCAAGGAGATCCTGGTCCACCTCCACAGCTCGGCCCTGGCCGTCTCGCCGAACGGCCGCTACGTCGTCTGCGCCAACGCGGCCAGCGACAACCTCAGCGTCATCGACGTCCGCACGGACGAGGTCGCGGAGACGATCTGCGCCAAGCCCGTCCCGGCCGACTTGTTCGGGGCTTCGCCGACGGCCCTGGCCTTCGACCGCAAGGGCCGGAACCTCTACGTCGCCAACGGCACCCAGAACGCCGTGGCCGTCATCCGGTTCAAGCCGGCCCGCAAGGCCTCCCGGCTACTGGGGCTGGTTCCGACCGGCTGGTGGCCGGGAGCCGTCCTGGCCGACGACCGGCGGGGCCAGATCGTGGTCGCCAATATCAAGGTCCTGCCCGAGGCCAAGGGATTGGACAAGTCCACCGGCGCCATGGGCTTCAATACCCACCAATACCGGGGCTCTCTCTCGCTCATCCCCTTCCCCCGCCGGGCCGACCTGCCGGCCATGACTCGGACCGTCTGGACCAACTACCACCGGGAGAGGATCGCCGCGAGCCTCCTGCCGCCGCGTCCCGGCCAGCCGGCCCGCCCGGTTCCGGAGCGGATCGGCGAGCCGAGCGTCTTCAAGCACGTCGTCTACGTGATCAAGGAGAACCGGACCTACGACCAGGTCCTGGGCGACATGACCGAGGGCAACGGCGACCCGGCCTTGACGCTGTTCGGGGAGCGGATCACCCCCAACCAGCACAAGCTGGCCCGGGAGTTCGTCCTCCTCGACAACACCTACTGCAACGGCATCCTCAGCGCCGAGGGGCATCAGTGGTCGACGACCGCCTTCAGCACCGATTATTTGGAGCGGTCCTACAGCGGCTGGCCGCGCAGCTACCCCGACGGCATGGGCGAGGATGAGGTCGACGCCCTGGCCTACGCCCCGACCGGCTTCCTCTGGGACAACGCCATTCGCCGCGGTTTGACCCTCCGCTCCTACGGCGAGTTCGGCATGCACAAGGTCCGCTGGGCCGATCCCAAGCGCAAGGGCGAGCCGGAATGGGCCGACAACTGGCGCGAATACAACGATCCCAAGGGCGAGATCATCTACGAAAGCGAGCCGGCGGTCGAATCCCTGCGGCCCTACCTGGCCAAGGATACCGTCGGCTGGAACATGGCCGTCCCGGACCAGTTTCGGGCATCCTATTTCCTCAAAGAGCTGGCCGAGTTCGAGCGCAAAGGCGAGATGCCGGCCCTGATCCTCGTCTGCCTGCCCGACGACCACACCAGCGGGACCAGCGAGGGCTCGCCCACCCCGGCCGCCTGCGCCGCCGACAACGATCTGGCCTTCGGCCGCATCGTCGAGGGCCTCTCCAAAAGCCGCTTCTGGAAGGACACCGTCGTCTTCGGCATCGAGGACGATCCCCAGAACGGCTGGGACCACGTCAGCGGCTACCGGACCACGGCCTACATCGCCAGTCCCTACGCCAAGCGGGGCCAGGTCGTCTCGACCTTCTACAACACCGTCAGCCTGCTGCGGACCATCGAGCAGATCCTGGGCCTGCCGCCCATGAACCAGTTCGACGCGGCGGCCGTCCCGATGACCGACTGCTTCACCGACGTCCCCGACTTCCGGCCCTTCGAGGCCGTTCCCAACTTCGTCCCCCTGGACCAGATGAACCCACCGCCGGCCCAGGTCAAGGACAAGCTCCTGCGCAAGCAGGCCCTGCAGTCGGCCCGGCTGAACTTCCGGCGGATCGACGCCTGCCCCGAGGATGTCTTCAACCGCATCCTCTGGCACGCGGTCAAGGGCAGCGCCGCCCCCTATCCGGCCTGGGCCGTCCTGCCGCATCCGGCCGGGGAGGACGATGACGACTAAGGCTTCCCGCTTCCGGCTGCCGGCCCGCGAGATCCTCAAATACATAGGACCCGGCCTGCTGGTCACGGTCGGCTTCATCGATCCTGGCAACTGGGCCTCCAACATCGCCGCCGGGGCCTCCCACGGCTACGCCATCCTCTGGATCGTGACCCTGTCCACGGTCTTCCTCGTCCTGCTCCAGCACAACGCCGCCCACCTGGGCATCGCCTCCGGCCTGTGCCTGGCCGAGGCGGTGACCGCGCATTTTCCCCGGACCGGGGGGCGGCTGGTGCTCGGCTCGGCCATGGTCGCTTGCGTCTCGACGGCCCTGGCCGAGATCCTGGGCGCCGGCATCGCCCTGTCGATGCTCATCGGCCTGCCGGTCCGGATCGGGGCCGCCCTGGCCGCCGTCTTCGTCCTGGTCATGCTGGAGACCAACTCCTACCGCTACCTGGAGCGCTGGCTGATCGGCTTCGTCTCGCTGATCGGGCTGGCCTTCCTCTACGAGCTGACCCTGGTCCGGGTGCCCTGGGGCCAAGCCGCGGCCGGCTGGGTCACGCCGTCGATCCCGGCCGGGTCCATGCCCCTGCTGATGAGCGTGCTGGGGGCGGTGGTCATGCCTCACAACATCTTCCTCCACTCCGAGATCATCCAGAGCCGCCGCTGGGACCGGGAGGACGAGGCGACCATCCGCCACCAGCTGAAGTTCGAGATGTTCGACACCATGACCTCGATGGTCGTGGGCTGGATGATCAACAGCGCCATGATCATCGTCGCCGCGGCGACCTTCTTCGTCGATCGCATCCCGGTCGGCGACCTGGCCCAGGCCGAAGCCATGCTCCGGCCCATCTTGGGCCGCACGGCCGGGATCGTCTTCGCCGCGGCCCTGCTGGCGGCGGGACTGTCGGCGGCCGTGACGGCGGGTCTGACCGGCGCCACCATCGCCGCTGGCTCGAGCGGCCGGCCCTACGACATGAAGGACCGTCGCTCGCGGATCGGGGCGGCCGTGACGATCTTGGGCGCGCTGCTGGTCGCTCTGCCGCTTCGCGACACCTTCCGGAGCCTGGTCGCCTCGCAGATGCTCCTCAGCATCCAGCTGCCCGTCACGGTTTTCGCCCTGATCGCCCTGACCTCGTCCCGCAAGGTCATGGGCCGCTTCGCCAACACCCGGGCCAACCTGATCTCGCTGGCGCTGGTCGGCGGGCTGATCGTGGCCCTTAATGTCCTGCTCCTTCTCGACGCCGTCGGCCTTCTTTGATGCTCATCGCGCCGCCGCGGCGGCGAAGCGAGCCGCGGCTCTCGATTGGAGGCGCAGGAGCTCGCAGATAAAGCCGGGGATCGCCCTCAGGCCGCCGCCCGCTCCCGCGACCGCCGCCGGACAGATCCAGCAGTGGCCCCGGTCGGGACACAGGGCGCAGGGCCCGGAGGGGGATTCGTATCCGTCGATGGACATCCGGGCATGCCGGGCCGCCACGGCCGCCCGCCCCTCATCGAGGCGGTCAAACGCGTCCCCGATGCGGCCGATCCTGTAACGGCGGACGGCCGCCCGCCCCCCGAAGCCCCTGGCCCAGTCGGAGAAGACGCAACAGCCCCAGACGCCGCCCCGGGGATCGACGCCGATCCGGTCCTCCCCGGCCGAACAGGCCCGCTGGCCGCGCCGACCGCCCTCGACATAGTTTCGGAGCGGCCGCCCTCCGCCCCGCCGCGCCCGCCGAACGAGCTCTCTCTCCATCTTGCTCAGCTCGAACCCAAAAGCCGCGATGCGGTCCTTGGGCCAGGGAGTCTTGTAGGAGAGGGCAAAACGCACCGAGGGCACGCCTTGATCGATCAGGCCGAGGATCGTCTCCGACAGCGACCCCACGCTGTCGGGCGTGATAACGCTGTTGGTCTCCAGGTTGATGCGGCGGCTGCCAGCCATCTCTTCGAGAAGGGCCTCCAGGCGCTCCCCCGAGCCGGCGGCCCGCTGGAGGTCTTGGAAGCCGCCATCAAAGCTCAAGCCAACTCGGAAGCGGTATCGCTCTAACAGATCCCGGACTCGCCCGTCGAGAAGGCTCCCGTTCGTGGTCAGACCGAAGCGGGGCCGGCGGCCGGCCGCCCGGGCCGCCCCGGCGATCGCGGGGACGATCTCAGCCAGAAGCGGGGAAGCCAGCAGGGGCTCCCCCCCGAAGAACAAGACATGAAAGGTTCGTCCCGAGCGAGGCAGAAAATAGTCCACGGCTCGCCGGGCGACTCCGGAAGACATCCGCGCCCTCCCGCGTCGCCGGTAGCAGTATTGGCAAGAAAAGTTGCAGTCGTCGGTCAAGCCCAGGTGCAGGCTCCTCAGGGAGGCTGCCGTTGGGATCAGATATTCGGCAGATAGCGCGGACAGGATGTCACCTTGGCCAGCGGCTTCACCCCGCCCCGCAAGGCCTTCTCCAGCATCCGCAATCCGGCCAGGCCTTTCTTCCGGCTCTCACCCGCCGGCAAGGCTTTAATCGCCGCCTTGGCCTCGTCAAGGGCTTTCAGCATCTCCGCCGTCACGCGGATCGAAGGGGCTTTGGACATGGGAACCTCCTTAGGGGGCGGGACGCCTGGCCAGGACCTTGGTCAGAAGCGGGGCTCGGCGCATTCCGTCGAAGTTCGGGTCGATCTCGATATAAGCGCGCATCATGTATGATCCGGCCGCGCCGAGCTCGGCGAATCCCTGGCTCAGGAGGGATTCGGCCCGGCCGTTCTGGCCCAAGCCGGCGTAGACCGAGGCCTCCCGCAGGTGATCCATGAGTACGGCATCTTTTTTCGGGTTGAGGAGATCGATCTCTTCCAACAGAGCGAAGGCCCGGGTCCGGTCTCCAAGCCTGGCTGCGATCATGGCCTCGTAGAGGAGGGCTCCGATCTTCAGGTAAATCGGCGTCGTGCAGGAGCGGAAAGCGGCTAAACTTCCAGCCAAGTCGCCCTGGAAATAGAGGATCTCTCCGCGCCGGAAAGCCATCAACGGGAGAGGGTGATTCTGTTCGATTTCCATGCAGACGGCCAGGGCTTGGGCGAACTCGCCTTGCAGCATCAGCGTCTCGGTATAGTTGCCGTTCTTCAGGGCCGTCGGTTCCGCCAGGAAGGCGATCCGCTGCAGCCGGCCGGCTTCGGCCAGGTCGGCGGACCGGCCTTCCCGATCGAAGCGCTTCAAATAGCAGTATCCCACGATCGCGCACAGAGGGCCATCATAAGGGTGCAGGGCCAGGGCCTTGGCGGCCAGGGGGAGGTACTGCCCGCTCGTGTCACTGTGCAGGATGAACTCGCGCATGATCAGATTGTTGATCAGGACGGCGAAGTAATCCGGCCGGTTGGGATCCAAGGCCTGCGCCTTGGCCAGCGTGAGATCGGACTTGTCCAGCCACTGGACGTCCCTGAAGCCGTGGTAATTCACGTAGTTGCTGTAGCACTTGGCGAGACCGATGTAGGCGCGGGAGAAGCCCGGATCGGCGGCCAGGACTCTCTGGAAGATTTCGATGGCCAGGTCGTTGGCCGTTTCCTCGCCCTTGTCCGCCAGGCTGGCCGCCGTCCAATAGAGGGACCAGGGGTCATCGACATCATTCTTGGTGAGGCGGCGCTGGTAGAGGCCGCCCGAGAAGGGAGCCAGAGAGGAAGCTTGCGGCCCGGAGGTTTCCGGCACGACATCGCCGGCCATAGAGATTCTGACCCGCGTCTCCTTACGGATCTCTTGCAGGCAGAGGGACATGTCGGCTGAAGCCTTGTCAAAGATCCGGCTCCACAACACTTTCGCGCTGTTGGCCTCCTTGAGGACGACGCTCAAGGCCGGGATGCCTTCCCCGGAACGCAGCTCCGCTTGGAATAGGTAATCCGGCGCCGGCAGACCGGAAGCGCGGCCGGACGAATCCTTGAATCGGGCCAGCAGGGGTTCTTCGGGCATCTGGACGACGTTCACCCGGCCGCCGAAGGCCAGGACGGAGCGCAGTTGGGTGTTGATCTCCGAAGCTTCGAATTGACCGGAAGGAGTCGCATCGAGGGCTCGTAAAGGGAAATAGGCCAGGACGGGAGCCTCCGGTTTGGACGCGATCAACGGCCTCAAGCCGAACCAGGCCAAGGGCCCTCCGATCAGAAGGACCGACGCGGCAATGGTCAGGGGCGCGCCGATACGGCGGACGGACGGCCTCTCATGCGTCCTTTCCGGCCTGGGGTTCGGCGAGAGTCGGTTGGCGAGCCACTCGTCCAGCTCGGCCCGGCGTGCAAAGACGCGGGATCGGGGAGAATTCGGATCATAGCGCCGGACAGGCAGGCCGCATTCGGCCGCCCAGCGCGAACAGGTCTTGACGTCGCACTTCAGGTAATCGGCAATCGCCTTCCAGGAGCGGAGGATGTCTTCATCCGACATGGCCAATCCCGTCTTTGCTTTTTATCACACCCATACTACCCGTACTGAACACTTTGTCAACCCGGCGCAGCTCCCCGTCCCCATTCCCGAAGTTCTTCGCCCGATTCCGGGAAGGGTGGTTCGGGGTGCACTCTCGAGGGCCAGGGTGTACCCCGGAACATTTGGCCTTCCCGGGGATCAGCCTAGAACTTCTCCAAAGAACTGGAGTCCCCCAGCCTTCGGTTCTCACTCGCCCCAAATCAGATCTGACAGCATAAACTTAGCCTCCTATATGGAAAAATCAATCCCTCGCGCGTCAATTCCCGATTTCTCCCTGATATTCCCTATCTCCCCCCCGGCTCCGAAAGCCATCATATCGCCGCCTTGCCATCGACGATATGATTAGTTCAGAATAGCGCCATGATCGCCGCCGCCGTCAGCCTGGCCCTGTCCCTTTCCCTGGCCTCCCAAGTCCCTCCCGCCGTCGAGCCGCAGCCGCTCCAGACAGGCGTCCGGGACAACGGGATCAACGTCCTGATCGATTCCGCCCACCAGTTCTCCTTCTTCCACCACTGGCAGGTTCAAGAGGCCTTGCGCGAGGCGGGCTTCCGGGTGACCGGAAGCCAAGCCTCGCTAGACCGGGCCCTGAAGCCCGGCACGGCCATGCGGGTGCGCGAGCAAGGCGACCACGCCTGGGGTCTGGAGCGGCCCTTCACCCGTCTCCCCGCCCCCGCCTTCGACGTCCTGCTGTCCTACCAGCACGGCGGCTTCCAGCCCTTTCCCGCGGCCGAAACCGCCGCCCTGGCGTCCTTCCTCGAAGGCGGCGGCGGCATCGTCTTCGACGTCTCGTCGCCGGATGCGCCCGCCGCCGGGCTCCTGCGCGGATTCGGGGCCGCCATCGGCGGCAGGACGGGAGAGATCCGAATCCGGCCCAAGGACGGCCGGCTGGGCCTCGCGTCGGCTGATCTCCCCCTGGAGATGAGGCAGGCCGAGCTGGGCCCGGAATGGACGATAGAAGCCGGAGCCGGGGAACGGCTGGGGGCCGTGGCTTGGCGAAAAGCCGGCCGAGGGACAATCGTCCTGCTGGCCGATCCCGGGCTGCTTCGGATCAAAGACGGCAAGGACGATCTGGTCAACCGGGAGCTGCTCCGGTGGGCCGTTCTCAAGGCCTCGGGCGGGCCGCGCCGCAAATCGGACGGGCGCCGCGTGCCCTGGGAGCCCGAGGGCCTGGGCGGGGCCTTCTATCCCGACAACGAGATCGAGGTCGGCGGCCTGCGCGTCCTCTACAGCGACAACCAGCTCCCCTCGATCGTGGAGCTGGCCAGGACCCGGACTGGCGAAGTCCTGAGCACGCTGCAGAAGATGCTGCCCACCCCGCCCAATCCGGGCCGGGCCTACTTCGTCAACCTCGCGGCCGGAGAGGGCGGCGGCTGGGCCGAGAACGCGGTCACGCCGAAGATGGCCGGCACGATCTCGATGAAGCCGGAGGCCATCCTCAGCATCCTGGCCCACGAGCTGGCCCACACCATGTACGGGCCGGAGGCCTTCGACGGGACGCCCGGCTGCCGAATGCCGGACTGGTGGAGCGAGGCCCATGCGGGGTGGTTCCAGCGCAAGACGATCCGGGAGCTGGGTTTCGGCGACCGCTGGCCTTACTTCTCCAAGGCCTTGGCGGCCCAGGATCCCACCCTGAGCCTCGACCTGGCCAACCTCCCCCCCGATAAAATCCGCCTGGCCTGGGATAAGGCCTGGCTCATCTGGTCCATCCTGGACGCGCGCTACGGCCCCGAGTGGTACCCGAAGTGGCTGGCCCACGTCCACAAGACGATCAACGACCCCCAGCGGCTTCTGACGATGGACGATTACATCCGGACGGTCAGCGAGTCGCTGGGCGAGGACGCGGCTCCGCTTTTCGAGCGCTTCGGGACGACCGTCGGCCCGGCCGGCCGCACATCCCTGCCCCCGATCGGGTCCAAGAAATAGGGCTGTTGACCCGTTTCCGGGAACAGCGCCCGGGGCACCGGTCAGCGCCGCTCGTAAGACTCCGTGACGGCCTGGTAGATCAGGGCCCGGAACTTGGCGTGCAGGTCGGAGTCGCCGGCCGGAAGCATCTGGGTCATCAGGACGCAGACGAGCTTCTCGACGGGGTCGACCCAGTAAGTCGTGTGGTAGGCCCCGCCCCAGCCGAAGGAGCCGACCGTGCCGGGCTGGCCGTTGCGGCCCAGGCGGTCGGTGATCCAGAAGCCCAGCCCGAAGGCCTGCGAGCCGTAGAGGGAGCCGACGTGGTCGACCGTCATGAGCTCGACCGTCTTCGGGCTGAGGATGCGGACGCCGCCCAACTGGCCGCCGCTCTGGAGCATCACCAGGAAGCGGGCGTAGTCCTCGGCCGTGGCTAGCAGGCCGGCTCCGCCGGCGTAGCATTTGCGGGGGCCCTTGACGTAGAAGCTGTCCCGGGGCGACTCGACGAGCTTGAGGAGGCCTTTCTCGTCGATCCCATAGACCGGGGTGAAGCGTCCGAGCTTGGACTCGGGGAGGAAGAAGTGGGTATCGGTCATGCCCAGCGGCGCCGCGATCTTCTTATCGATGAAGTCGGCCAGGCTCATCCCGGAGACGACTTCAACCAGGTAGCCGAGGATATCGATGTTGTAGCCGTAGATGAATTTCTCTCCGGGCTGGGCGTCCAGGGGCAGGCCGGCCAGCTTGCGGACCACATCGCCGATGGGAACATCCTTGTCGGCCAGGAACCAGCCGGTGATGCCGGCGGCCGCCCAGGCTTCCTTGGCCGGGCCGCTGCCGTAGGAGATGCCGGCCGTGTGGGTCAGGAGGTCGCGGATGGTGATCGGGCGCTTGAGGGGCACGGTGGCGTAGCCGCGCGCATCCGGTCCGACGGCGGGGACCGCCACCCGGGAGGCCGCGAACTCGGGGATGTACTTCGAGATCGGATCATCGATGAGGAGCTTGCCCTCCTCCTGCAGGATCATGACCGCGGCGGACGTGACGGCCTTGGTCTGGGAGGCGATCCGGAAGATCGCGTCCAGGGGCATGGGCGTGCCCGCGGCTTGATCCAGATATCCAAAGGCCCGGTGGTAGGCGACCTTGCCGTCCCGGGCGACCAGCGCGACCAGCCCGGGGAGGCGCCCCTGGTCGACGTAGCTCTGGAGCGTCAGGCTCAGCCTCTCCAGCCGCTGGGTCGAGAGCCCGATGTTCTCGGGCTTGACGCGGGGCAGGTCGGCGGCTTGCAGCGACAGCGTCGCCGCCCATCCGAGGACGGCTAGCGCCGCAACCAGGTGTTTCTTGGCCTTGAGTGTCCGCATGGTCCGCGCTCCTCTCCCCCGGCCGGGGCCGGAAGCGGACACTTTAGCCCAATTCGGCCCGGTTTTCCAGGCGGGGACCCGGAGCCGGACTATTTCTCCGAGGCCAGCGTGACCTGGGACCAGAAGGCGTACTTCTTGGCCGAAACCTTGGTCCCGGTCGAGCTGACCAGTTGGGTGATGTTGTCGCCGCCGGCGATGTTCGAGCTGCCGGTCGCGCGGGCGTTGGCCCGGGCCATCTCCGGCGTCATGCCGCCGTACTCCAAGCCGACGAAGATCGTCTGGCCGGGAGCCGAAGCCAGCCCGGCCTGGGTGGAGGCGGGCCTCTCCAGGGGAACCAGGAATTCGTAGATCGTCATCTCGCCCTGGGTTCCGACCTTGTAGACGGGGTTTTGGACCGGCGTGTCGGAAGCGGGAGCGGCTTCGGGGGTCGCGCCTTTGACTTCATGGGCGTAGAGATACCAGCCGGGCTTGGACTTGATCTGCTTCCTGACCTCGTCGCTGACCGGCCCCTGCTTTTCCAGCCGGGCGATGTACTCGTCGGGCTTGATCATGACCTTGTGGAAGAGAATGCCGTAGTCCTTGTTCTTCTTGGCTTGACTGAAGTAGAGGGTCACTCCGGTCTTGTCGATGGTCGACTTGGCCTTGGGATTGCGGATGACCAGGAGGACGTACAGGTTGTTGGCGTCGTTGGCGAAGGCGTAGCCGATATCGCCCCCCGCGACATCGATGAAGGCGGGGGCCCCCCAATCAGCCGGGGCGCCGTCGATGGCCGGGGCGGCCGCGACCCAGGCGCTCTTGACCGGGACGTCGGCGGCCAGGGCGGCCGAGGGAAGCAGGACCAACAGGGCGGCGAAAAGAGACATCCGAGGGGTGTGGTTCATGTTGGGAAATCCTCCACTAGGGTAAAACGATGCGGTGGGCCGGTATTATACACGCTTTTTGACGCTTCCGGGGGCGGAATCTTCCGGCCTCCGGACGGTCCGGCGCCGGAAGAAGCGGACGAGGCCGATGAGGCAGGAGACGAGGCTTCCCAGGGCGATGGCCAGAAGGACGTTGGCTAGGACCCAGTCCCGTAACGACGCGGCTCCGCTCAAGCCTTCGCCGCCGCTCCTGAGCCCCCGGAAGGAGGCCCGAATCCCCTCCTTGTGGGGCAGCAGGGCGAGAGTCAGCATGCCGGCCATGGCCGCATCGACCGCGACGCGGGCACCGGTCCGCCATCGGGAGAATCGGGGCTGGATGAGATCGACGGCGGCCAGGAGGATGCCGGCCAGCAGAACCAAGGCGATAGGGACGAGGAAGCGTCCTCTCAGGTCCTGCCAGAGGGGCGAGGCGGCGATCTCGAGAGGCTCTCCATTCCGGACGATGAGGCCGGGGAGCCGGCTTGCTCCCAGCCACCAGGAGAGCACGAGGGCGCCGAAGATGATCTCGGCCAGGGAGGATGCCCGCGATGTCCGGCGGCCGGCCTTGACGGGGGGAAGACGGTTCGGATCCCAATCCTTCGCGGCGCCGGAGCCCCCCTGGGATCGCTCCGCGACCGCGAAGCCGATGGTGATCAGGGCGAACCAGGTCAGGGCCAGAGACCAGAGGGAATCCAAGGACCGGACTAGAACGGCCGCCGGCGCGGCGGACCGGGACGGCAGCAGATAGGCCAAGGCCAGGGGGAGGACGACCGAGACGCCCAGCCCGATCCAAGCCGCGATCTTGAGGGCCATGACGTACATGGGAAAGAGAGTCGAACCGATGAGGACCCGAGGGGGCAGGTAGCGGCCCGCCGTCTGGAAGGGCCGGCCTCGCGACTTCAGCAGGGCTTCGACCTCGGGCTGGGTCAGGGAACGGCCCAGGCCGGCTTCCTTTTCCTCCCGCTCGGAGCGGATGTCCTCGGCCAGCTCGTCCAGGATGTCGGCTTTGCGGTCCTTCGGCAGCCAGAAGCCGACGGCGTCGAGATAGCGGTCAATGAGATTCATCGTTGGCCCCCTTCAGAATTCCGGCCAGGGACTCGTTCAGGGCGTTCCACTCCCCGACCAGACGGTCCAGGATCCTTCGGCCCTCGGCCGAGAGGCGGTAGAAGCGGCGGGGACGGCTTTCCTCGTCGCGCCACTCGCTGGTCAACAGCCCCTGGGCCTCGAGGCGTCTGAGGAGGGGGTAGAGAGTCCCCTCATCCACGGCAATCCCTTTCCCGGTCAATGACTTGCGCAGGGTATAGCCGTAACGCTCCCGTCCCAGCTCGGCCAGAACGGCCAGCGGCACGCAGCCCCGGCGAAGCTCCAGGCGCAGGGTCTCGAATTGGTCATGGGTCATGTCGGCCGCCTTTATCTTAATACATTGACACACATAGTATGCGTCACACAGTATAGTTTGTCAAGCCTATTTTCATCGAAGACGCCGCTGAGTGCCGCACCCCCGGAATCCTGGAACGATTTCGCTAATGGCGCTCCGAAGTCCCGGCCAACGACCTAGGATTCGTCGACGCCGGCCGGCGGAGGATACGGCGTGGCGGTCCGGCGCAGGAGGGCCCGGATGCGCCGTCGCTCGGGAGCCGTCAGGTCCAGGCTCGAAAAAAGAGCCTCCAGCAGCGCGGCCAGGGAGCCGCCGTAGAGGTTGCGGCAGATCGACCGGACCTGATCGGCCGCGGTCTCGTCCTTGCCCCACTTCGGAACATAGACGAAAGCCCGGCCGGCCTTGCGCCGGCCCAGCCAGCCGTACTCCTCCAGCCGCCGCATCTGGACCTGGACCGTCGTCCGCCGGACCGTCTTGCGCCGCCGCGCGTTCAGGCCGGCCCAGACCTGGTTGACCGTGGCCTGGCCGCGGTCCCAGACTTCGCGCATGACGTCCAAGCTCTCCGACGACAGCATATGGTGCCTCACGGGCGCCTCCCGGCTCGGCCTTCTAGTTTCATATTTGGCATTATAAAACGACACTTGTCGTTTTTCAACAATGATTTTATTTTGATTATCCCCTTGACAAGCCAATTTCGCTATGATATCTCTGTTCCGAAATCAAGCCCCGTTTCGGCCAGGAGTCGCCCATTCGCCTTTTCCGGCCGCCGGTCGTTCCGCTCCTCGCCTCCCCCCTGCCCGTCAAGCCCGGCCGGCCGGACCGGCCCCCGCCCTCCCCCCCGCGGCGGCCCCCCCTGCCCCGTCCCCCCACCCATACCCATAAGGAGGTTTAAGCACGTGGATGTCTCAACCGACCGCGTGAATGCCTTGATCCGAAAGCACAAGAGCGAGAAAAAGGCCCTCATCGCGATCCTCCAGGACATCCAGGCGGAGTACGGCTATCTGCCGCGGGAAGCCCTGCAGCAGGTGGCCCGATCCGTCGGAGTGCCGCTCATCGACGTGATCGGCGTGGCCACGTTCTATCGGGCCTTCAGCCTGAAGCCGCGCGGGAAGCACGTCGTGACGGTCTGCTTGGGCACGGCCTGCCACGTCCGGGGCGGGCCGAAGATCCTGGAGGAGTTCGAGCGCCGCCTCGGCATCGCCTCGGGCGACACGACCGAGGACGGCAAGTTCACCCTGGAGACCGTGGCCTGCCTGGGCTGCTGCGCCATCGGCCCGGTCGTGGTCGTCGACGGCGAGTATCACGCCCAGACCTCGATCCGCAAGGCCGAGGCCATCATCAAGCAGTACCAGAACAAGTGAGACGCGCCATGAAAGCACCCACCAAGCTGAAAACGGTCAAAGCCCTGGAGCAGGCCATCGAGGCGCAGAAGAAGGCCCGGCAGGCCGACAAGAAGCCGGTCCTGACGGTCTCGGCGGGCACCTGCGGCCAGGCCCGCGGCGCCCTCAAGGTCGTCGAGGCCCTGCAGGGCGCCTTGAAGAAAGCCAAGCTGGACAAGAAGGTCAGGATTCGGGTCACCGGCTGCCACGGCTTCTGCGAGGCCGAGCCGAACGTCCTGGTCCACCCGCACGACCTCTTCTACCAGAAGGTCGGGCCGGCCAACGCCGACGGCATCGTCCTGGAAACGCTCAAGAAGAACAAGGTCCTCAAGCCCCTGCTCTACAAGGACCCCGTCACCGGCAAGGCCGCCCCCCGGGAGAAGGCCATCCCCTTCTACCGCAAGCAGCGTCGGGTCGTCCTGGGCGACAACGCCCTGATCGATCCGACCCAGATCGACGACTACCTGGCCATCGGCGGCTACGGGGCCCTGGCCAAGGTCCTGTCCAAGATGACCCCGGAAGGCGTCATCGCCGAGGTCAAGGCGGCCGGCCTGCGCGGCCGCGGCGGGGCCGGCTTCCCGACCGGAGTCAAGTGGGAGATGGCCCGGGCCAAGAAGGCCGATCCCAAGTACATCATCTGCAACGCCGACGAGGGCGATCCCGGCGCCTACATGGACCGCAGCCTGCTCGAGGGCAATCCCCACCGGGTTCTGGAGGGCATGCTGATCGGCGGCTTCGCCATCGGCGCCTGCGAGGGCATCATCTTCGTCCGCGACGAGTACCCCCTGGCGGTCAAGCACGTCAGCCTGGCCGTCGAGGAGCTGCGCAAGCGGGGCCTGCTGGGAGCCGACATCCTGGGCACCGGATTCTCCTTCGACATCCGCATCGTCAAGGGCGCCGGAGCCTTCGTCTGCGGCGAGGAGACGGCCCTGATCGCCTCGATCGAGGGCCTGGTCGGCGAGCCGCGCCAGCGGCCGCCCTTCCCGGCCGAGAAGGGCCTGCACGGCAAGCCCACCATCATCAACAACGTCGAGACCTGGGGCAACGTCCCGGTCATCCTGGCCAAGGGCGGGGCCTGGTACGCCAAGATCGGCACCGAGAAGAGCAAGGGCACCAAGATCTTCTCCCTGGTCGGCAAGATCAACAATACCGGCCTGGTCGAGGTGCCGATGGGCACGACCCTGCGGGAGATCATCTACGACATCGGGGGCGGCATCCCGGGCGGCCGCAAGTTCAAGGCCGTCCAGACCGGCGGGCCCTCCGGCGGCTGCCTGCCCACGTCCAAGCTCGATCTGCCGATCGACTACGAAAGCCTGACCGCGGCTTCGGCCATCATGGGCTCGGGCGGCATGATCGTCATGGACGACAAGACCTGCATGGTCGACATCGCCAAGTACTTCCTCAACTTCCTGCGGGACGAGTCCTGCGGCAAGTGCGTCTCCTGCCGGGAGGGCACCCAGCGGATGTACGAGATCGTCACCCGCATCTCCGACGGCCACGGCAAGGTCGGCGACATCGAGCTCCTGGAGGAGCTGGCCTCGGCCGTCAAGGACGCCTCGATGTGCAACCTGGGCATCACCGCGGCCAATCCGATCCTGTCCACCCTGCGCTACTTCCGGCGGGAGTACGAGGCCCACATCCGGGAGAAGCGCTGCCCGGCCGGGGTCTGCAAAGCCCTCATCCGCTTCACCGTCCTGCCCGACAAGTGCACCGGCTGCCTGTCCTGCAAGCGGGCCTGCCCGAACGACTGCATCCACGGCACCCTGCGCGAGGTCCACACCATCGACCAGGAGAAGTGCATCAAGTGCGGGGCCTGCTACGAGGCCTGCAAGTTCGAGGCCGTGGAGGCCCAGCGCGACGAGGCCATCGTCATCCTGGAGGGAGTGAAATGATCGCCTTCAAGCTCAACGGGCTGGAGGTCCAGGCCGAGCCGGGCTGGACCATCCTGGACACCTGCAAGTTCTACGGGCTGGAGATCCCGACGCTCTGTTACATGGAGGGCCTGACCCCCTGGGGCGGCTGCCGGCTCTGCGTCGTCGAGATCGGGGAGGGACCGCGGGCCCGGCTCGTCTCGGCCTGCACCTATCCGATCGAGGAGGGCCTGGTCGTCCGGACCGACACCAAGCGGGTCATGGCCGCCCGGCGGATGATGATCGAGCTGATGCTGTCGACGGCGCCCATGTCCAAGGAGATGCAGGATCTGGCCTCCCAGTTCGGGGTCACCCAGCAGCGCTTCCCTCCCCGCAACGAGGAGTGCGTCTACTGCGGCCGCTGCATCCGGGTCTGCGACGAGCAGATGGACGCCCGGGCCATCGGCTTCCAGTACCGCGGCTACAAGAAGAAGATCGGGACGCCCTTCGACGCCCGATCGGAGGTCTGCCGGCTGTGCGGCGCCTGCATGTACGTCTGCCCGGCCTGCGCCGCCCGCTGCGGCGGACCCAACGCCGACACGGACATCTGCAACGCCTGCCTGCAGGTCGAGCCCACCTGCCTGGAGAAGTACGGGGAGCTGACCTGCTGGATGTACGACGCCGGCCGCTGCGGGACCTGCGTCCAGGACAAGAAGAGCTGACAACGCCATCAAGGAGGCAATGAGCATGTCGTATACGAAACTCAATCGAAGCGCGGCCACGCTGACCAAGAACCGCACCGAGGGCTCGATCAGCTCCCTCAGCGGGATGTGCGTCACGTGCGTGGACGGCTGCATCGGGATGTGCGAGATCGGCAAGTCCGCTTACCGCGGGGCCGAGGTGCTCTATCCCCAGCCGTTCGGGATCATCACGGCCGGGGCCGAGAAGGACTACCCCTACGACCTGTCCCACTTCTCGGTCATGGGCACGGCCGCCGGGGCCTACGGCTGCGAGGCCGACTCGGACAAGGCCACCTTCGAGAAGGTGACCACCGAGACGACCATCGGCCGGGCCAAGGACATCAAGCTGAAGCTGCCCTTCGTCGTGCCCGGCATGGGCTCGACCAACGTGGCCAAGAACAACTGGGAGGGGCTGGCCATCGGCACGGCCATCAGCGGCTGCATCCTGACCGTGGGCGAGAACGTCTGCGCCATGGACGAGGAGTCCGAGATCAAGAACGGCCGCGTCCTGCGCTCGCCCGACATGGAGATGCGGGTCCGCAGCTTCCAGAACTGGTCGGACGGCTACGGCGACGTGGTCGTCCAGGCCAACGTCGAGGACGGGCGCCTGGCCGTCCAGGAATACGCCATCGACAAGCTGGGCGTGGAGACGGTCGAGCTGAAGTGGGGCCAGGGGGCCAAGGACATCGGCGGCGAGGTCAAGATCAAGAGCCTGAAGAAGGCCCAAGAGCTGAAGCGCCGCGGCTACATCGTCCTGCCCGACCCCGAGGACGCCAACGTCATCCAGGCTTTCGAGAAGGGCAGCTTCAAGGAGTTCGAGCGCCACTCCCGGCTGGGCATGGTCGAGGAGGAGTCGTTCATGAAGCGGGTCGAGGAGCTGCGCAAGGCCGGGGCCAAGCGGATCTTCCTCAAGACCGGCGCCTACCGGCCGGCCGACCTGGCCCGGGCCGTCAAGTACGCCTCCAAGGCCAAGCTGGACATGCTGACCGTGGACGGGGCCGGCGGCGGGACCGGCATGAGCCCCTGGCGGATGATGAACGAGTGGGGCGTCCCCTGCGTCGAGATCTGGAGCCTGACCTACCAGTACGCCCACAAGCTGGCCAAGAAGGGCGAGTATGTGCCCGACCTGGTCTTCGCCGGCGGCGTCACCTTCGAGGACCAGATCTTCAAGGCCCTGGCCCTGGGCGCCCCCTACGTCAAGGCGGTCGGCATGGCCCGCAGCCCCCTGGCCGCGGCCATGGTCGGCAAGACCATCGGCAAGCGCATCACGGAGGGCCAGATCCCGGTCTACGTGGAGCGGTTCGGCTCCTCGGTCGAGGAGATCTTCGTCACCGCCCCCGAGCTCAAGCGCCGCTTCGGCAAGAAGTTCGCCGAGCTGCCCACCGGCGCCCTGGGCGTCTACAGCTACTTCAAGCGGCTGAGCCAGGGCCTGCGCCAGCTGATGGCCGGCAACCGCAAGTTCGGGCTGTCCTATATCAGCCGCGACGACATCGCTTCGCTGACCAAGGAAGCCTCGGACATCAGCGGCATCCCCTACATCATGGACTGCGACAAGGACGAGGTCGAGAAGATCCTCAAGGGCTGAAGCCCGTCCCTACGCCGTCGAAAATCCGGGGAGGCGGGACCTCCAGGTCCCGCCTCCGTTATCCCCGGGGCTCCGCCCGATCAGCGGCCGTCGGGAAGGGGACATCCAGGCCCGGCAGCAAGAGGGCACGCCTCCGCTCGGCCGTCGCGCGACCGGCCGCGGGCTTGCGTCCCGGGCCCGGACGGACTAAGATTCCCTCATCAGCCTTCACCTTCACCATGGGAGGAGGAGACTCATGGCCGGAAGAAAAGCCGTCGCGATGGCCGTCCTCGGCTTGCTCGCCGCCTCGGTGCTGGCCGTCCCGGCCGAGCCAAAAATGGACTCGATCTACCGCTTTCGCGGCATCAAGGTGCCCATGAACCTGATGGTCAAAGGCGCCCTGGTGGAGGCCGGGGCCTTCGATCTGGAGTTCCTCAAGGCCGCCGACTCCGCGGACCTCTACATGAAGCTGATCAAGAAGGGCGAAGTCCTCGATCTCATCAAGGGCGAGGAATGGCCCTACGAGGGAAGCGAGCCGGTTGACGCCAAGCCCAAGCTCAAGATGGGCCGCAGCTCCAGCCTGGGAGCGCTGGTCTTCACCTTCGAGTCCGGCAAGGACCACCGCTTCTTCCCGCTCATCCGGGCCCGCTTCTCGGTCCCCTACGTCGAGTAGGCGGCCTCAATACTGGAAAGCCTTTCCTCCGGCCACGACCTCCTGGGTGGCCTCGTCGAAGGTCACCCGCTCGCCCGTTCGCAGGGCGGCCGTGGTCATGATCACGGCGATGGCATGGTGGTACCCGGCCAGGACGTCGGCGTGAGGCGTCTTGCGGTCGCGGACGCACCGCATCCAGTCGCGGACGTGGGCCGAGGTCGTCGGATCGCCGCCCGTGTCGGCCGCCGTCTCGGCCTTCTCCTGCGGCAGCTCGAAGGAATCCAGGAGGTTGGCCTTCAGGCCCATGGCCGAAGCGGCATCCTCCCCCATCCCGCCCTCCGGCGTGACCGTGTTCTTGTCCAGGTCCAGCTTGCCGCCGTTGGAGAAGTACCATTCCTTCACCCCGCCCGCGGAGTTGTGCATGCGCGAGGTGTAGACGACCTGGAATCCCGTCGAGGGATCGTCCAGGGGGCCGTAATCCAGGACCGCGGTCATGGTGTCGAAGTTGGTTCGGCCGTCCTTCCAGGCGTAGACGCCGCCGTTGGCGGCCACGCTCCGCGGGTGAGGCAGGCCGGTGAACCAATGGACGGTGTCGATCTGGTGGCACATCCACTGGCCGGGGATGCCGGAGGAATAAGGCCAGAACAGCCTATACTCCAGGTACTTGCGCGGATCCCAGGACGCCTCGGGGCGATTGAGGAGATAGCGCTTCCAGTCCGTATCCTCCTCCCGGATGGCGGCCACCAGGGCCGGCCGCCGCCAGCGGCCCGGCTGGTTGACGTTCCAGCTCATCTCGACCATGGTGATGGCCCCGAAGCGGCCCGAGCGGATGTAATCGCAGGCGGCGATGTAGTTCGCGCCGCTGCGCCGCTGGGAGCCGATCTGGACGACCTTGCCCGTCTGGCGGACCGCCGCCAGGGCCTCCCGGGCGTCGGCCATCGTCTCGGCGAAGGGCTTCTCGCAGTAGACGTCGCAGCCGGCCCGGACCGCCTCGGCGGTCAGCAAGGCGTGCTGGAAGTCGGCCGTGCTGATGATCACGGCGTCGGGCTTGACCTTGGCGTAAAGCTCCTCGGCATTGCGGACGGCTTCGATCGTGCGCCCCGTCTTCTCCTTCAGGAAGGCAACCCCCTCGTCGCGGCGACGGCTCCAGAGGTCGGCCACGGCGACGATCTCGAAGCCCAGCTCGTCGGCGTAGGCCAGGAAGGGCGGAATGAGGGAGCTGCGCAGCCGGTCCGAGAAGCCGACCAGGCCGACCCGGATCCTGTCGTTGGCGCCCGGGATCCGGCCTCCCGGCCGCCCGCCTCCGGCCCGAGCCGGGCTCGCCGCCGCCAACCCGGCCGTGCCGGCCGCGGCCGTCCTGATGAATTCCCGTCGGGTCATGCTCATCGCTTCGCTCCTTGGCCGGGCTCAGGCCTCGGCGATCTGTCTCTTCAAGGCCGCCACGGCCGGGCCGACCTGCCGGGGCAGGTCGTCCCAGCCGCCTTCGATGGACAGGCGGCCGGAGTATCCGACGCGGCGCAGGGCCCTCAGGAAGGGCCTGAAGTCGTCTCCGGCGGTTCCGGGCGGCGTCCGCTTCTCCGACTCGGCGATGTGGCAGTGCCGCAGCCACCGCCCGTGGGCTTCGATCTCGTCCGGATGCTCGCCCTCGCGGAGGAGATGGTAGATGTCGGCCAGCAGCCGGAAATTCGGGTGGCCGACCGCCTCGACTACGGCCGCCCCTTCCCGCAGGCTGTTGATGAAGTTCGTCTCGCCGCGGTGGAGGGGCTCGAGGGCCAGGACGACGCCCGAGGCGGAGGCCAGGGCCGCCGCGCGCCGGCCCAAGTCCCGAAACTGCTCCTCCGCCCTGGCCTTGGCCCAGCCGTCGGGGATCTTCCGCGAGGCGCCGCTGCCCCAGACGATCGTCCCGACACCGGCTCGGGCCGCCCGCCGGAAGGCGACGCCGGCATAGGCCAGGATATCATCGGGACGGGCCTCGGGCCCGACGGCCCTCAGCTCGCCCGGCAGGAAGCCGTTGCACACGGGAACCCCGAGCGGCGCCGCCCGCAGGGCTTCCAGGCTCGGCTCGAGCTTGTCCTCCGGCTCCTGGGGGACGAGGAAGGCCCGGACGCCTTCCTCGACGTAGCCGCATCCCGCGGCCGCGAGGACGGCGGCGTTGGCCAGCCGGGTGCAGACGCCGATCTCGGACAGGAAGCCGCCCGGCCGCCGGCGCAAGGTCGAAAGGGCGGGACCGAGCAGGGCGGCGTCGAGAAGGAAGCGGCGGCGGGTGACGGGGCGATGTTGATGCATGGATCGGAGGCCTTGGCGGCTCAACGGCTTCGCAGCGGAAATTATCCTATCTCAGGCGGAAAATCAACCTCCGTCCCGGCCGCCGCCGGGCTTCCGCTCAGCGGGGGCCGGGCGGCAGCGCCTCGAGCAGGAAGTCGCTGAAAGCGCTATAGAGATGGAGGGTCGTGCCCCGGCCCTCATAGATGCCGTGGCTGCGGTTCGGATAGGAGAGCATCCGGAAGGGCCGGCCGGCGGCCACCAGGGTGTCGACCAGGGCTTCGAATCCCTGGTAGTGGACGTTGTCGTCGCCGGTGCCGTGGACGAGAAGGAGCCGGCCCCGCAGCTTCGCGGCATGGGTGATCGGAGAGCCGTCGCGAAAGCCGTCCGGATTGTCCGCCGGCAGCCCCATGTAGCGCTCCTGGTAGATCGAGTCGTAGTAGCGCTGGTCCGGAACGGAGGCCACGGCGATCCCGGCCTTGTAGAGATCGGGATAGCGGAAGAGGGCGTTCAGGGTCATCGATCCTCCCCCGCTCCAGCCCCAGACCCCGATCCGGTCCGGATCGACGAAGGGCCAGGACGCGATCGCCGCCCGCGCCGCCGCGGCCTGGTCGGCCGAGGCCAGGATCCCGATCTGGCGGTAGACGCTCTTGCGCCAGGCTCGGCCACGGGGAGCCGGCGTGCCGCGGTTGTCGAAGCTGGCCACGATGAAGCCCTTTTGGGCCAGCATCAGGTGCCAGAGGTAGCCGCTGCCCCCCCAGGCGTCCTGAACCGTCTGCCCGGCCGGCTCGCCGTAGACGTAGACCAGCAGGGGGTACTTGCGGGCCGGATCGAAGTCCGGCGGCAGGATGCGCCAGGCATCGACCTGGACTCCGCCGCCGGTGTCGAGCTTCAGGAACTCGACCCGGCGCCGCTTCAAGGCCTCCACTTTGGCCTTGAGGGCGGCGTTGCCGGCCAGGATGCGCGCGGACTCTCCCCCGGGCAGGCGGACAAGCTCGGTGACGGGCGGCTCATCGAGGCGGGAGAAGGAGTGGAAGGCCCAGCGGCCCGACGGCGAGATGTCGTAGCGATGGACGCCCCGGGCCGAAGCGGGGCTGATCCGTTCGGGCCGGCCCCGGCCGTCCAGGCGAGACCGGAAGAGGAATCGCGCCGTCGCGTCTTCCGGCGAGGCCGTGAAGTAGAGCCAGCCGGCGGCCTCATCCACCGCGTCGAGGCTGACGACATCGTAATCGCCCGCCGTGAGGAGCCGCGCCTCTCCCCCCTCGCGGGGGACGGCATAGGCGTGGTTCCAGCCGTCGCGCTCGCTCAGCCAGAGGAGCTCTTTCCCGCCCTTCAGCCAGGCGAAGCCGTCCATGACCTCGACCCAGGCCTCGTCCCGTTCGGTCAGGACGGCGCGGGCCGCGCCGGATGCCGCCTCGGCGATCATGACCGTGTTGGCGTTCTGCCGGCGGTTGAGATGCTGGAAGACGATCTGCCGGGAATTACCGGCCCAGTCCATCCGCGGGATGTAGGTCTCGCGGGGATCCCCCGGGGCCTGGATCCAGGTCGGGTAGCCGCCGGCGGTCCTGACGACGCCGATCCGGACGGCGGAATTCCTCTGTCCCGCCTTGGGGTAGGGAAAGCGCGTCACTTGCGGATAGAGGGCGCTGGTGTTGTCGATCATGGAGAAGAGCGGGACCCCGCCCGTCTCGAAGCGCCAGAAGGCGATGGCCGTCCCGTCCGGCGACCAGCGGAAGCCGTCGCGGATGCCGAACTCCTCCTCGTTGACCCAGTCGGAGGTGCCGTTGATCGTCTCCGGACCGCCGTCGAAGGTCAGTCGGAGGATCTCGCCTCCGGCCAGCCGCTCGACATAGATGTCGTTGGCGAGGACGTAGGCGGCCTTCGTCCCGTCGGGCGAGAGCTTGGCGAACATCAGGCTGGACGGCGCGAAATCCCGGCCCAGGCGGCCCAGGCGGCCCGAGTCCAGATCATAGGTCCAGAAGTCACCGCGGGTGTTCTGCCGCCAGACGCGCCGGGAGGCGGTGAAGACGATCAGGACCCGGCCGTCGGGCGACCATCCGTAGTCCTCGATGGACAGGGGGGCCTCGGCGCCGGGCGGGACGAGCTTCTCCGCGGCGACCAGGACCTTGCGCTCTCCGTCGGCCGCCCGATAGACGACCAAATCGCGCCCGCCCGGGAGGGACGGACTCGGCTCGAGCGTCGTGTAGGATTCGCCGCCGCTCATCCAGCGGGCCGGGCCGAACCGCTCGGCCCCGAACTCGCGGGAAGCGAAGATGCGGTCCAGGCTCAGGATCGAGGCATCCGGTTGGGCGGCTTGGCCCGAGGCGAGAAGAGGGACCAACGCCCAGAACGCCAGGATGAGCAAGAGGACGGGCAACGCTCGTGGCTTCATCTTCGACACCTCCCAGAAGGATATCCGGCGGTACCTCCGCCGTCCCCGGTTCGGGCCGTCGCGCCAAGGGAGGGGACGGCGGTCAGCGCGGGGTCAGGACGTAAGCCCGGCCGGCCGCCGTCTCGAATTCGACCAAGTCCGGCCCGGGCGAGGCTGCTCGGACCGGCTTTCCGTCGCTCCACACCGCCCATCGCCCGGCGGCCCGGATGCGGCAGGGCCCGCCGAGCTTGGAGACGATCGTCGCCCGGCTCAGTCGGCCGCCGTCCCAACGCACCCCCGCCTCGAATCCGCCCCGGGCCAGCAGCCCTTTCACCTCGCCTTGCTTCCAGGCCTCCGGAAGCGCGGGCAGGAGCTCGATCTCATCCAAGTGCGATTGCAGCAGAAGCTCGGTCAAGGCGGCGCTGAGACCGAACGCCCCGTCCACCTGAAGAGCCCCCGAACAGGTCGAGAAGAGGCTGTCGGTCGTATACTTGCGGAGAGCGTAGGCGATGTTCTCCATGGCCTTTCCGGCGTTGCCCAGCCTGGCCCAGCAGGCCGCCTTCCAGGCCGAGGACCAGCCGTTGCCCGGCAGACCCCTCTGGTCCAGGACCACGGCCGCCGCCCGGGCCAGGCCGGGCGTGCGGCGCGGCGAGATCGACCGGCCCGGGTAGAGGCCCCAGAGGCCGGAGATGTGGCGGTGGCTGGCCTCGGTCTCGTCCCAGTCCTCCAGCCACTCCTGGAGATTGCCCTTATGCCCGACGCGCATCGGGGCCAGTCGCGAGCGGGTCTCCCGGATGCGCCGCCGCAGCTCGGGGTCGAGGCCGAGAATCTCCGAGGCCCGGATCGTCTCCGCGAACAGCTCGCCGATGATCTGCATGTCGATGGTCGAGCCCGCGGCGATCGAGGTCCCGGTCATGAAGGTCGTGATCTCGTCGAAGAACCGGGCCGCGGCCGGCCCGGCCGGGAAGTTCTCGGGCGAGGTCGAGGGATTCGTCACCAGCCAGCCGTAGCGGGGATGCGGGACGAGGAAGTCGAGGAAGAACTCGGCCGCCCCCCGCAGCGCGGGATAGGACTCCGCGAGGAACGCGCGATCGCCCGTGAAGAGGTAGTGCTCCCAAAGGTGGGTGCAGAGCCAGGCGCCGCCCGTGGTGAAGGCGCCCCAGCTCGGCCCGTCCATGGGCGCCGCCACCCGCCACAGGTCGGTGTTCTGATGGTGGACCCAGCCCCGGGCGCCATAGTGCTCGCGGGCCACCTGAGCCCCTTGGTCGGTCAGCTCGCGGATCATCCGGAAGAGCGGCTCGGCGCACTCGGAGAGGTTGCCCGTCTCCGCCGGCCAGTAGTTCATCTGGGTGTTGATGTTGGTCGTGTACTTGGCGTCCCACATGGGATTGGAGTCCTTGTTCCAGATCCCCTGCAGGTTGGCCGGCTGCGTCCCCGGGCGGGAGGACGAAATCAGGAGGTAGCGGCCGAACTGGAAGGCCAGGGCGGCCAGGGCCGGGTCGTTGGCCCCGTCGAAGGCGCGAAGCCTGCGATCGGTAGGCTCCGCCGAGGCCTCGGTCTCCGGCAGGCGGATGTCGACGCGCCGGAAGAGACGCCGGTGCTCCCGGACGTGATCCTCCAGGAGCGCCGGGTACGGCTTGGCCGCGGCGGCCCGCAGGCTGGCTTCGACCGGAGCGGCCGGATCGCCTCCGACATCCTTGTAGCT
This sequence comes from uncultured Eubacteriales bacterium, assembly GCA_964556755.1. GTDB lineage: Bacteria > Acidobacteriota > Aminicenantia > Aminicenantales > UBA4085 > UBA4085. The sequence goes on along the minus strand of CAZKXI010000003.1, from coordinate 150,721 downwards.
CCTGAAGCTGGTGGCCGCGGCGACGAGCAGGGTGACCGCGTCGGCGCCATCGACGGCCAGCGCGTCGTCGACGACGCGGACGGTCCCTCCCTCGGCCAGGACCCGCAGCCGGGCTTCATAGCGCAGGCAGCCCTGGATCCCCATGTAGTCGGCCGATTTTCCGGTCAGGCGCAGGCCGTCGCTTCCCAGCCCGTCCATGCGGAAATAATCCGTGGCGTAGTTGGAGTGGGCCGTGTTGCGAAAGCCCCGCAGCTGGGCCTTGAAGCTGATCCGGCCCGGCCGGCTCGCCGTCAGCCGCACCGCGACCACCTGGTCGACCGGACTGGCCAGGACGTCCCGCTGGTAGACGACCCCGTCCGCCTCATAGCGGGTCGAGGCCACGGCCGTATCGAGATCGAGACGGCGGCGGTAACCCGAGACCGGTCCCGCGGCGGGAGAGGCCAGGACCAGATCGGCCAAGGGCTGGTACTTCATCTGCTCGACGGGATAGCCCATCAGCCGGCGGCCGAAGAGGGTGTGGGCCCGGCGGTACTCGCCGTCGAAGATCAGGCGCTGGATTTCGGGCAGGGCCTCGGCTCCGCCGGGGACCACGGTGGAGTACGGCCCGCCCGACCAGAGGGTATCTTCGTTGAGCGTGATCCTCTCGTCCAAGACGCGGCCGAAGACCATGGCTCCCAGCCGGCCGTTGCCGACCGGCAGGGCGTTCTCCCACTTTTCGGCCGGCCGGTCATACCAGAGGACGAGCTCGGGATCTTCTGCCGCGGCGGGTAGGGTCTGGATGACGGCCCGCCGATCCCCCGCGGCGGCCCCGGCTGCGAGCCCGAGAAGGGCGGCCAGGACGATGGCCGCCGTTCCGCCGCACAAGCGCTTGGAATCGGCTCTCCTCCCATCCATGAAATATAGAGACGGTTTGGGGCATCGGCCAACGGCGAAAAGACGAGGCTTCACGGCTTGCACTGTCCGGCCACCGGGTCGCAGAGGAAGCCAAGAGCCATATCGCGATCGCCGTCCATGATCACCCGCACCTCCCGCCCCTCGGCCACGGCGGGCACGTCGATGACCCGCAGCACCGGGGATAGGAACTCGTACTCGGGCAGCAGGTCGGCCAGCGAGCTGGGCGAGGCGCGGAAGAAGTCCTGGGCGAAGACGGCCCCCTCCTCGTCGGGGTAGAGGGCCAGGTAGCGGATGCGCGACTCGACCAGGTCCTGGAAGAAGTGCGTCCCGAAGGACAGGTCCGGGACGTAATTGCCGATCTTGCGGGCCACCTCGATGAGCATGGCCGCGTTGTTGATGTCCGAGTAGGTCACCTTGACGCCGAGCTTGATGTCGCCCCGGCTCCCCCACCGGCCGGGCCCGATTAGAATGAATGAGCGGCGAGGCAGCCGGGAGTTGAGGCGGGAGACGGCGTCCCCGACCGCGACCATGTCGGCCAGGGAGGTGATCTGGTTGTAGCGCTCGGGATCGACGTAGACGATCGTCCGGATGCCGTGGACGTGGGCGCTGGTCACGAAGCGGGAGGCGGAGAACAGCTTCTGCCGGTCCGGGATCCAGGCCGGAATGGAGACGGCCTCCTCCTCGTCCATCTGGCTCTGGGGGCGGCATTGGAGGATGTAGAGGTCCTTGCCGTCGTGGGCGAACTCGACGTCCATCGGCAGGCCGAACGTCTCGCGCAGAGCCCGCATGATCTCGCGCATCTGCTTGAGGAATCCCGTCCGCTCGAACAGGCCGTTGAAGGCGACCACGGTCTCGTCCCGGCCGGGCTGGTCCAGGGCCAGGCTGGCGGCGCGGACGACGTTGCCGTCCCAGACGGACAGGACGCGATCCCAAAGGGGGTAGTCCGGGCCGGCCTCGCGGACGATGTCCTCCACGGGGTGGGTCTCGAAGCGGCGCGTCTCCAGGTTGATGACGTCGATGAAGCGCTGCGAGTAGTGGAGAACCTGCTCCGGCGTCGTGTTGACCTTCAGGCCGGGCTGGCCGGGGCTGACCAGCAGCGGGTAGTCGTTGCCGACCCGGTCCACCGCCCGCGTCCCCAGCCCGGTCACCAGGCGCAGGACGCCGTCCTCCCGGCGGATGCGGGGCGACCAGCGGAACTCGTTGTTGTTGAAGGCCACCCCGGCGAAGGCCGGGAAGTAGTACCGGCCGACCTTCTTCCCGACGACCCGCTGGATGAGGACGCCCATCTCCTCGTAGTAGTCCAGCAGGCCGCGCTCGGCCCGGTACTGGATGGCGTCGGGATTGAAGATCGAGGCGTAGACCTCGGCCACCGCATCGGTCAGGGCGGCCAAACGCTCCTCCTTGGTCCCGGTGTTGGCCAGGAAGAGGCTGCGATACTTGCCGGAGAAGGCCGAGCCGCGGCTGTCCTCCAGAAGGCTCGAGGAGCGGACGATCAGCGGGGTCTCGCCGGCCTCGTCCAGGATGAGCTTGATCTGGGCCTGCATCTCGGGCGGGAAGAAAGACTGCTTGCAGACCTGTTCCAGGTAGGGGAAGTTGTGCCGGATCTCCTCGATGGGCTGGAACTTGAAGCTCTGGAAGTCCTCCAGGTAGTTGTAGTGGATGAACTCCATCAGCCCGTCGGAGGCCAGGAACCACGACTCGGGCGTCTTGAACTCGCCGATGGTCGGATCGGTCCGGACCTTGGTCTTCAGGATCTGCTCGGCCAGGACCATGCCGGCCGACTTGCCGCCCAGCTTGCCGGTGCCCTGGCTGGGGCCGAAGACCCGCGGCAGCAGGCGGCCGAAGTCGTGGACCGAGAGGTGGTCGCGGGCGATGCGGATGAAGGGCAGCCGCTCGCTGAGGAAGCGGCGGATGAGGGCGATGCGGGCTTGCAGGTCGTCGGCGGCCGAGAGGGCCTGCTCGTTCTCCCGCGTCGAGCGACAGTAACGGTTGACGATCTCCTTGATCTCGGCCAGGGAGATCTCCCGCTTCTCGGTGGCGACCATGAAGAAGCCCAGCTTGTCCTGGCGCATCCACTGCTTGACCAGGCCGGCCAGCTCCGCGTCGGGCAGGGCCAGCGAGGCGATCCAGAGGGCTTCCTCGAAGACCTTGTCCAGCCGCTCCACATTCTGCTTGGGATGGGGCTGGTTGTCCTCGCCGTCGTCGTCGGTCCGGGCGTAGGCCTCCGGGGTCAGGTGGAAGAGCAGGCCCTGCACGCCCGGCACGCCCTGCCAGTGGAGGTGGTTCATGAGCCGCCGCAGGACCCGGCGGTAGAGCATGGGGTCGGTCTCCCGGATCAGGTCCAGGATGACCTGGCCGTCCGGCTTGCGCCGGGCCGCGCCCTCGGCCGCCACACAGGTCCCCCCGACCGGGACATGGCTGTCCCAATCCTCGAACTGGCGGCCGATGCGGGTGCCGATCAGCTCGATGAGCTTCTTCTCCTCCAGCAGGAAGGGATCTTCGCGGGCCACCGCCAAGCTGTCGTCGTAGCAGACCTCGACCGAGCCGGAGGGGACGCCGTGGGTCTTGAGCGGGACCCGCAGCATCCAGCGGCCCTCGACGAAGCCGGGGGTGTGGAAGACGGACTTGCGGTACTTGACCCGGGCCCGGCACTGGTCGGGATGCTGCCAGCCGGAGGGGATGGCGTTGACGACGCCCTGCAGGACCTTCTCGGAGGACAAGCCGGGCGTCTCCAGGAGGGCCACGATCCTCTGCAGGCACTCCAATTCCTTGACCCGCTCGCGCAGGCGCCCGCCCGGCAGTCCGGCCGTCGACTCGGCTTCGCCCATGCCCGCCTCCATCCCTTGGGCTATCCTACCATGAAGGCCGGGCCGGCCAAAAAGAAAAAGGCCCCCCTTCCGGCCGGGCGGAAGAGGGGCCTTGGCGGATCGACGCGGGCCGGGATCAGACCCAGCCGCGCAGGTGAGAGGCCTGGGCCACGCGCTGGACGGCGATCATATAGGCCGCGTCGCGCATGTAGACCTTCTTGGTCCGGGCCAGCTCGGAGACCGCCTTGAAGGCCGCGGTCATCTTCTCGTCGAGCTTGGTCAGGGTCTCTTCCTTGGTCCAGTAGTAGTTCATGTTGTTCTGGACCTGCTCGAAGTAGCTGCAGGTCACGCCGCCGGCGTTGCACAGGAAGTCGGGGACCACGAAGATGCCCCGCTTCTGGATCTCGACGTCGGCCTCGGGAGTCGTCGGGCCGTTGGCGCCCTCGGCGATCAGGCGAACCCGCTTGTGGATCTTGCCGACGTTGGCGCCGGTGATCTGGTTCTCCAGGGCGGCCGGCACCAGGAGGTCGGCTTCCTGCTCGATCCAGGCGTCGCCGGGCAGGATCTCGTAACCGGCCTGGCGGGCCTTGTTCTTGTCGACCGTCCCGAACTTGTCGGTGATGGAAACGAGCTGGTCGGGATCGATGCCGCTCTCGCGCTTGAAGGTGTAGGAGGTCTGGTCGTGCTGGTCCCAGCAGGAGACGCAGATCGGCTTGCCGCCGTATTCCTTGTACAGCCGGACGGCGTACTGGGAGACGTTGCCGAAGCCCTGGAAGGCGCCGACCGACTTCTTGATGTCGATGCCGAGCTCCTTCATGGCCTCGCGCACGGTGTAGATGACGCCGTATCCGGTGGCTTCGGTCCGGCCGAGCGAGCCGCCCATGCCGACCGGCTTGCCGGTGATGAAGCCGGGGAACTTGGCCCCGCGGATCTTCTCGAACTCGTCCAGCATCCAGAGCATGTGCTGGCCGTGGGTCATGACGTCGGGCGCGGGCACGTCCTGCTCGTGGCCGACGTTCACGGCGATCTGGCGGACCCAGCCGCGGCAGATCAGCTCCTGCTCGCGGTCGCTGAGGTTGTGGGGATCGCAGATGACGCCGCCCTTGCCGCCGCCCAGCGGGATGTCGACCACGGCCGTCTTCCAGGTCATCCACATGGACAGGGCCCGGACGGTGTCGACGGTCTCGTGGGGGTGGAAGCGGATGCCGCCCTTGCAGGGGCCGCGGGCGTCGCTGTGCTGGCAGCGGAAGCCCTGGAAGACCTTGTAGCTCCCGTCGTCCATGCGGACGGGGATCAGGAAGTGGTACTCGCGCATGGGCTTCCGGAGAAGGTCCCGGGTGGCCTGGTCCAGGCCGAGCTTCTCGGCCACGGCATCGAACTGCTGCTGAGCCATTTCAAACGCGTTGAACGGCTTCTTCTCCATGCATCTCCTCCTCGAGATTCTTGATGATGATGACGGCGGCGTCCCCCCCGGCCGAGAGTCCCGTTGCGGCGAAATTCCTGTCCGGGGAAATGACTATTTTATCGGAAGGGAACGGTCAAGTCAATTCGGTCGACCCCGCCCGGCGGCGGAAAAAAGCCCGCCAAAGGGCGATTTCGAGCCCGACCGTCAGGAGCGCCCCGAACAGGACGTCGGTCGGGTAATGGGCCCCGTAGACGACGCGGGCCAGACCGACGGCGCAGCCCCACAGGACGAAGGCGCTCCCGGCCAGGATGCGCAAGGCGGGCTTCGTCCGGGGGATGAGGAAGGCCAGAGCCAGCAGGACGAAGGCCATGGCCGTGTGGCCGCTGGGGAAGCTCCGGTCATGATCGGCCGGGCCGATGAGGAAGACGGACAGGAAGCCGAGGACGTCGTCGGGCCGGGGCCGATTGAAGACCGCCTTGAGTCCCTGCGTCAGGAGACCGGGGCCGAGGGCGGCCGAGAGGAGGACGAACAGCAGGTGGGGCCTGAAGCGGGACGGGACCGCCGGCCGGAATCCGCCGGTGAGGGAGCCGAGATAGGCCAGCGCGGCCAGGCCGATGACCGTCCAGGTGGGGACTTCGCCGTAGAAGTTGATCAGCCACCAGAAGGAGCCGTCGTCATGGGACCCCGGGATGGACCGGGCCGCCTCGGACAGGGCCAGGTCATGGCGGACGACCCAGACGGTGATGAGCGAGATCGCGACGAGACCCAAGGCCGCGAGGGCCGTCCGCAGCCGAAGCGCCCCGCTTCGAGCCTCCATCAGGCCCCCGCCAGAAGGCTCTCGATCTCGGGCCGCCGCGGCGCGGAGGGCTGGGCTCCGGGCCGGGTGACGGACAGGGCGGCGGCCGCGTTGGCGAAGCGGACGGCTTCCGCCAGGGAGCGCCCCTCGGTCAGGGCCACGGCCAGGGCGCCGTTGAAGACGTCGCCGGCCGCCGTCGTATCGACGGCCCGGACGCGGAAGGCCGGGATGCGCCGCCGGATGCCGTCGCCGGCGGCGAAGGCGCCCCGGCGGCCCAGGGTGATGACGACGGCCCGGCGGACGCCCCGCCGGAGGAGGAGATCCGCGGCCCGGCCGGCCGCGGCGTCGCCGTCGATGCGCCGGCCGGTCAGAAGCTCGGCCTCGCTCTCGTTGGGCGTCAGGACCGAGACCGACGTCAGCAGCCCGGACGGCAGGGGCCGGGCCGGGGCCGGATTGAGGATGACCGGGACGCGGTGGCGCGCGGCCAGGGCGGTCGCGGCCAGGACGGTGTTGAGGGGGATCTCCAGCGACAGCAGCACGGCCCGGGCCGCGGCGATCGACGGCTCGGCCCGGCGGACATCCGCCGGCGACAGGGCCGCGTTGGCCCCCGGCGCCACGGCGATGCAGTTCTCGCCGCCGGAGGCGACGAAGATGAGGGCCGTGCCGGAAGGGCGCTCCGGGTCGCGCACGACGCGGTCGGCCCGGATGCGATCGGCTTTCCAGCCGGCCAGGCTCCTCTCGGCGAAGACGTCGCAGCCGATCCGGGCGATGAGAGAGACATCCCCGCCCGCCCGGGCCGCTCCGACGGCCTGATTGGCCCCCTTGCCTCCGGCGGCCATGGCGAAGGCGCCGCCCAGGACGGTCTCGCCCGGACGGGGCAGGGCGGCCAGACGGATGACCATGTCGGTGTTCGAGCTGCCGACGACCGCGATCCTGGGCTTCATGGCGGGGGCTCCTGCCCGGCCACTATAGGGCGGCCCGGCCGGGACTGTCAAGACGGCGTGGATCGGCTTTTCTATCAAGGGGATAAGCGATCCCATCCCGATCCGGCTCGAGCGAAACCGATTGACTTTTGATGCCGCATCAATAGAATTAAGGTCTTTTATCTTCCCTCATCCACTTTGGGAGGTCCGCATGAACCTGCTCGGTCTGGCCCGGCACGGGCTCAACAGCTTCGAACAAATCGCCATCTGCAGCGTCGTCCTGGTGGCCTTCATCAGCCTCTTCTACGCCTGGATGCTGCGCGGCAAGGTCATGAAGAAGGACAAGGGCAGCGCCAAGATGCAGGAGATCTGGCTGGCCATCAGCGAAGGGGCCGAGAGCTACCTCGGGCGCCAGCTGCGGACCATCCTGCCGGCCATCGCTTTCCTGACCATCCTCCTGTTCCTCAGCGTCTACATCGTCCCGCCGACCAAGGAGGCGCTGGAGGAGTTCCCCCGCAACACCCAGCTCGTCATCGCCATCGGCCGCTCCATCGCCTTCATCATGGGCGCCTTCTTCTCCCTGATCGTCGGCCAGCTGGGCATGCGGATGGCCATCCAGGCCAACGTCCGGGCGGCCTCGGCGGCCCGGAGAAGCTTCAACGAGGCCCTGACCATCGCCTACTACTCCGGGACGGTCACGGGCATGCTGACCGACGGCCTGGGCCTGTTCGGCGGCACGGTCATCTTCATCATCTTCGGCAAGGCCGCCCCCGACACCCTGCTCGGCTTCGGCTTCGGCGGCACCCTGCTGGCCCTGTTCATGCGGGTCGGCGGCGGCATCTACACCAAGGCGGCCGACGTGGGAGCGGACCTGGTCGGCAAGGTCGAGAAGGGCATCCCCGAGGACGACCCCCGCAACGCCGCGGTCATCGCCGACCAGGTCGGCGACAACGTCGGCGACTGCGCCGGCATGGCCGCCGACATCTTCGAGAGCTACGAGGTGACGATCGTCTCCGGGCTGATCCTGGGGCTGGCCCTGATGGCCGTCGATCCGAGCCACAGCCTGAAGTGGATCGTCTACCCCCTGATCATCCGGGCCATCGGCGTCATCAGCTCCATCCTGGGCACCTTCACCGTGCCCATCTGGGAGAAGTTCCCGCTGAAGTTCCTGCGGGCCCACGACGCCGAGGAGGCCATGTTCCGGTCCTACGAGGTCTCCAGCTTCAACACCATCCTGTGGGCCTTCGTCGTGGCCGTGTCCTACGCCCAGGATTGGCGGCTGGGCATGCTGACCACGATCGGCGTCGGCCTGGCCGTGGCCTTCAACCCCCTGACCTCCTACTTCACCTCGACCAAGAAGAAGCCGGTCAAGGATATCGTCCAATCGACCAAGACGGGTTCGGCCACGACCATCCTGTCCGGCCTGTCGGTGGGCATGGAGTCGACGGTCTGGGCCCTCTTCGTCATCGTCCTCAGCTTCATCGGCGCCCTGCTGCTCTACGGCCGGGACGGCAACCCGCTCTACGTCCTCTACGCCGTGGCCATGATCGGCATCGGCATGCTCAGCCACACCGGCAACAACGTGGCCATGGACTCCTACGGCCCGATCTCCGACAACGCCAACGGCATCGGCGAGATGGCCTGGCACGACCTGAACGACGAGGAGACCCGCAAGGCCCGCCAGATCATGGCCGACCTGGACGCGGTCGGCAACACGACCAAGGCCATCACCAAGGGCGTGGCCATCGCCTCGGCCGTCATCGCCGCCGTCTCGCTGTTCGCCTCCTTCATCACCGACGTCGGGATCGTCCAGGAGCGCTTGGGCCTGCCCCGGATGGACTCCATCCGGGTCTCGGAGACCCGCGTCTTCATCGGCCTGCTGCTGGGCGGGGCCCTGCCCTGGCTGTTCTCCTCGCTCTCGATCAAGGCCGTCTCCCGGGCGGCCGGACTGATCGTGGAGGAGGTCCGGCGCCAGTTCCGCATCCCCGGCCTGATGGAGGGCAAGGTCAAGCCCGACTACGCCCGCGTCGTCGGCATCTCCACCACGGCCGCCCAGAAGGAGCTCATCCCCCTGGCCGTCCTCTGCGTCCTGATGCCGATCGCGGTCGGCCTGATCCTCAAGGTCGAGGCCCTGGGCGGCTTCCTGGCCGGGATCATCCTCAGCGGCCAGCTCCTGGCCGTCTTCATGTCCAACGCCGGCGGAGCCTGGGACAACGCCAAGAAGTCCGTCGAGGACCAGGCCTGCGACCCGGCCGCCAACACCGGCAAGGGCAGCGAGTGCCACAAGGCCTCGGTCGTCGGCGACACCGTCGGCGATCCGCTCAAGGACACCGCCGGACCGGCCCTCAACCCCATGATCAAGGTCGTCAACATGGTCTCGCTCATCGCCGCCCCGGTCATCGTCAAGTTCAGCCAGATGAGCGTCGGCCTGGTCGTCGTGATCGTCGCTCTGATCGGCCTGATGATCTGGGCCATCCTGCGCAGCAAGCGCGACGCCCCGGCCCTGGTCGAGGATTCCGAGAAGAAATAGGTGCCGACAGCGTTACGGTCGACGTCATTCACGATTTCCCGAGGGGAGGAGCCGGCTCCTCCCCTCTCTCATTCTTGGCCGAGTTCCGGGAATCCGAGCGGACAGGGGTGCCGGCCGACGGCGTCCGAATCCGGCGAAGGGGAGGCACGCGCATGAAGCCTGAAGTGATTCTGTACAACTCGGTCAGCCTGGACGGCCGCATCGCCGGCTTCGAGCCCCGCCTCGATCTGCACTACGGCGTCGTCGGCGGCTATGCCGCCGAGGCCTACATGGCCGGATCCAACACGGCCCTCAGCGGCTTGGAGATGTTCGGCAGCGTCCCCGAGGAAAGCGAAGCCGACTTCCGGAAGCCGGACAAGGACGCCTCGCTGTCCACCTGGGTCATCCCGGACAGCCGGGGCGCGCTTCGCGGGCGGCTCCACGCTTTCCGGCGCTACGAGCACTGCCGGGACGTGATCATTCTGCTAGCCGAGCGAACGGATCGAGGTTACTGCGAATACCTCGATGAGCGCCATTACGATTATCTGGTCTGCGGCCAGGAGCGCGTCGACTACCGATTGGCCTTCGACCGCCTGGCCGCCGAGCACGGCGTGAAGAGGATTCTGGTCGATTCGGGCCCCATCCTGGGCGGCCTCCTGCTGCGGCAGGGGCTGGTGGACGAGATCAGCCTGCTCGTCCACCCTTGCCTGGCGGGGACCGGTCCGCGCGGCATCTTTGACGGGGTGGGTCTCATGGAATCCCCCCTCCCCCTCCGGCTGATCGCTGCGGAGCCGATGAACGGCGGCTGCCTCCGGATGATTTGGCAGACGGCCGGCCCCGCCTGAAGCCGAGCCTTCAGGGGAATCCGCCTCAGCCGAGGAGGACGTGGGCGCCAGCGGACTTAATAAGCAAATATCAATCCGATCTGGATGATATTCCCGGCGCCGAAGACGGCATCTTCAATGACGGGACTACCATCGACGTAGACCCAACTCGAGCTGACGTACTGCTTCGTGTAGATGAGATCGGTCCAGGACGCGCACAGAGAGAGGTTTCTCATCAGACGGATCTGGAGGCCGAGCTTGATGGAAAACGTGTCGCAGCTATTCTCCAACCAGCCATGCCCAGCGTAGCGGACCTTTTCGGTGTATCCGAGAATTCCAAAATCGCCGCCGCTGGAATACTCGGAACACGTTTCTGAGAGATACTTCAGATTGAAACGCATGTAACCCAATCCGAAATCGAGGCCGACAGGGATGGAAGGGAAGAATTTGATGACTCCACCCAGGGTCAAGCCATACATGCTCGCGCTGCTGGATGTGCGCTTTCGAGGCGTGATGTCATAGATATAGCGATAGCTCGTCCAATCGTACGTCGCCGCCCCATATTCCCATTCGTCGCCGTCCGGAAACACCGTTTTAGGATGATAATTCAGCTCCCCATAAAGGGAAATACGAATACCGTCCACATCGGGCATATCGTAGCTATACCCCAGGGCAAATCCCATCCCCGTCCCGGAGGCCGTGGTGATCATGGGATGGAGCTCGCTCGACGCTTCATAGATCTGACGATCAACGTTGGCGAAGCTGCTGACAAACTCGACCTTGGAAATGAACCCGCCGAGCAAGGAGGCATAGATGTGACTCTTTTTTTCGTTCTCCGCGTACGCCAAAGAGCAAAGAAAGGTCAGAAAAAAAAGAGCTGAGAACAGTGCCCGGGTGGGATGAATGGCTATTTTCAACGACTCCTCCTCGATATTCGTCAACCACGATCGCTCCATCACTTATTGAGCCTGGGATGAAGGAAGCGACGGCTTCCAATTCCGAGACGCCACGAATCTTCGCTCCATCCGAGGAATTCCCTGTCGGATCAGGACGGGAGTCTACTTTTTCAGGCCGACCGTGTCAATTTCAACGAAACAATCGCAAGGCCAGAGACCGAACCGCGGATGAAATCCGGGCCTCCATTCTGGCTGAAGCAGCTGCGCACAAACGAAATCCCTCCCCGTTCTTCACGAGGCGGCCGATTCAGAGCAGGCGGCCCGAAGATGTTATCGACTGCGGACGGATCTCAGGTGAAGATGATCTGGCCGCCGGCCGAGATCTCGTAGAACTTGCCGACGTTGATGATCGAGTCGACCTGCGGGCAGAAGTCCTCTTTCTTCAGCTTGAACATGTCCACCGTGGCCTTGCAGGCGTAAAGCTTGCAGCCGGCGTCGGCCACCATCTCGATGAACTCGGGCACGGGCGGGATGTCGATCTTGTCCATGGTCTTCTTCATCATCGAAGTGGCCATGGCCGACATGCCGGGGATGGCGCCGAGCCAGGTCACCATGTGCATGCCGGGGTTGCCGACGGTGGCGATCTTGATCTTGCCCATGCGCTTGCTGACGATGGCGTCCAGCCCGAAAAAGGTGAAGAAGAGGCTGGCTTCGATGCCCTCCATGCGGGCCCCGTTGGCCATGATCAGGCCGGGGTAGACGCCGTCCAAGCCGCCCTTGGACACGACGATCGAGACTTTCTTGATCTTGTCTTCCATGGGATTCTCCTTTCCGGGAGCGCCGTCAGACGCAGCCCTCGGGCTTCTTCAGGCCGGCGATCTTGGACGCCTTCTTGGCCGGGCCGCCGGGAAAGAGGTCATAGAGCTCCTTGGTGGTCACGACGCCGCTCTTGTTGAGCTTGCGGATGCTGGGCGCCTGGCCGCCGGCCTTGAACTCGGCCTGCATGAACTCGATGACCTTCCAGTGGGCCGGGCTCAGTCCGGCAATCCCTTCCTCTTTGGCGATGGCCGCGGCGATATCCCGGGTCCACTGGCCGAAATCGGTCAGGTAGCCTTCCGCGTCGACGTCGACGAGGGCGCCGGCGATCTGTTTCTGGGGCATGAGTCGTTCCTCCTCGGAGAGTTGATTTCAGCCCGGCGCTCAGGCCGGGCGCTTCTTGCCGGACATCTTCATGCGGGCCGGGACGAAGGGAATATGCCGCCCCGGCAGCAACAAGTGCCAGTAGATCCAGCGAAAGGCCGCCTTGCCCCAGTGGTTGATCCGGCTCGGCTTGAGGAGAGGCATCGGGCCGACGACAGGAAAGGGGAACTTGCCGGGCAAGGGCTCGGTCTCGTAGTTGAAGTCGATCAGGAAGGCTTTGCCGCGGCCCGTCTCAACGAAGCAGTTGGCGTGGCCGTCGAAGCCGGGCTCGAGGGGCCGGCCCTGGATGGCCCGCTCCACGTTCCCGGCCAAGACCTCGGCTTGGAAGTGAACGACCGAGCCGGCCTTGGACGAGGGCAGGTCCGTGGCGTCGCCGAGGGCGAAGATGTTGGCGTGCCTCTTGGATTGCAGGGTCTGGGGATCGGTCGGCAGGAAGCGGAACTCGTTGCCCAAGCCCGACTTCTCGATCATCTCCGAGCCCATGTTGGTGGGCACGGTCACCAGGATGTCGTAGGAGATCTCGCGGCCGTCGTAGCCGATGAGCCGGCGGGCCGCCGCGTCGATCCGTTCGGCGTTGAAGTCCGGAACCATCTCGATGCCCTTGTCCTCCAGCGTCCGGCCCAGGATGGCCGAGGCGACCGGCTTGGTGAAGGCGCCGGGAAGGGGCGTGACGTAGACGATCTTGACCTGGTCGCGCTTGCCGTGGCGGCGCAGGCAGTCGTCGCAGAAGAAAGCGAACTCCAGGGGCGCCACGGGGCACTTGATGGGCGTCTCGTTGATGTGGACGACGATCGTGCCGCCCGGGAAGGCTTTCAACTTGGCGCCCAAGGCCTCGGCGCCGTCGGGCGTGTAGAAGTCGAAGATGGTATCGCGCCAGCCGTCGAGCATGCCGGGCGTCTCGGCCGGCTGGATCCAGGCGCCGGTGGCCACGATCAGGTAGTCGTAGGGAACGGACCGGCCGTCCTGCAGGAGAACGCGGTTGGCATCGGCCTCGATGCGGTCGATCTCGGCCTGCAGGAAGGCCACGCCCCGGGGCAAGAACTTGGACCGGGGCCGGACGATCTGCTTGCGCTCGAGAAAGCCGAAGGGGAGAAACAGGAATCCCGGCTGGTAGTAGTGCTCGTTGTCGCGGTCGATGACGGTGATGTCCCAGTCGGCGCGGGCCAGGCGCTTGCGCATGAGGTTGGCCATGACGGTCCCGCCCGTTCCGGCTCCCAGGATCAGCAGCTGCTTCATGAGGGGCTCCTTCCCGCCGCCCCGGACCTGTCCGGAGGCCAATTTCCTACAAATTATATAGGAAACCTTTGTTTAAGTTCAAGCCCTCCGGACCGGCTCAACGGGACGGCCTGTAAGCCCGGGCTGGGTCGATTTTGTAGGTGGAAGGCAGCCCCGCCCCCCGCCACCCCCCAACGGTCCGCTGGCCCTTGTCGTCCAACCCTCCCTCGAAGCCTTCGGCCACGTTGACGACCCTGGCAAAGCCGGACGCGGCCGCGGCTTGGGCCGCGCGCAGGCTTCTCCCGCCGCTGCGGCAGATGAACAGCAGCGTATCGTCGGGCCGGAAGCGTGCTTGGAGATCTTGGATGAAGTCGGGATTCGGGACCAAGCCGGCCTCCGCCTCGCTCCAGAAGGCGAATGGAACGCTCCAAGCGGCCGCGGGGTGCCCCACCAGGACGAACTCGGCCACGCTGCGGACATCCACCAGGTAGGAGCCTGGCAGGGCGAGCCGCTCGAAGGCCTGCCGTGGCGTGACGGATTCGATGTCCTGTCCGAGTCCGACGGCGGAGAAAGTCACGGCCAAGGCCCAAGCGGCGGCGGCTCTCAACATCATGGCGATCCTCCTGATACAGGCGGGCGCGGCCCAGTATACCTCGGAACGGCTCGGACGGCGCGGTTGATCTCATTCGCCGGAACAAGTATATATCCCCTGACGACCAGCCCTCCCAGGACGGCGATCAAGGAGGTCCCATGGAACGCCGCTTCGCTCCGATTCTCGTCCCGGTGCTCCTCCTCATCGCCGCCCTGTCTCCAGCCGCCCTGCGGGGCGAGCCCCTGGACAACCGCTTCGTCCATCTGACCATCGAGAACGGGCTCTCCCAAGGCTCGGCTCTGGCCATTCTTCAGGATCGCAGCGGCTTCCTGTGGATCGGGACCGAAGACGGCCTGAACCGCTACGACGGCTCCGCGGTCAAGGTCTACCGCTCCAACGGAGACGCCTCGACCTTGAGCGACAAGTGGGTCAACGTCCTGCTCGAGGACGCCGCCGGCGTCCTCTGGGTCGGGACCCTCAACGGACTCAACCGCTACGACCGTGACCGCGACGCCTTCACCCGCTTCCAGCGCGACCGGACCAATCCCCGCAGCCTGAGCCACAACGCCGTCACGGCTCTGCGGGAAGACGGCGGCGGAACCCTCTGGATCGGCACCGAAGGCGGCGGCCTGAACGCATTCGACCGGGCCTCGAGCTCCTTCAAGTCCTTCCGCCACGACCCCTCGAATCCGGCCAGCCTCAGCGACGACTCCGTATATGACATCCGCGACGCCGAAGACGGCACCCTGTGGGTGGCCACCGCCGGCGGCCTGGACCGGCTGGATCCCCGGACCGGCGCCTGCCGCCATTACCGTCACGATCCCCGCGATCCCGGCAGCCTATCCAGCAATCTCGTTCGGACCGTCTTGAAGGACGCGGAGGGACGGCTCTGGGTCGGGACGGACCGCGGCCTCAACCGGCTCGACCGGGACGCCGCTCGCTTCGTCCGCTTCCGCCACGCCTTCGGCAAGCCCCGCAGCTTGAGCCACGACCAGGTCTACGCCCTCTTCCGGGACCGCCAGGGCCGATTGCTCATCGGAACCAACGACGGCCTGAACGTCTACGAGCCGAAGAGCGGCGACTTCACCGTCCTGCGCAACAACCCGGCCGATCCCGACAGCCTCGGCTATGACTACGTGGTCTCGTTCTTCGAGGATCGGACCGGCATCCTCTGGATCGGCACCCGCGGCCGCGGCCTGGACGCCTCCATCCCCGATCAGGCCCGCTTCCGCATCATCGAAAGCCGGCCGGGCCAGCCCGGCAGCCTCGGCTCCAACTACATCCGGGCCATGTTCGAGGACGCCCGCGGCCGGCTCTGGATCGGCACCGAGGACCGGGGCCTGGACCGCCTCGACCGGGCCGCCAACCGGATCGAGCACTTCCGCTTCGATCCCCGCAAGCCCGGCGGGCTGACCAACGACAACGTCTACGCCCTGCGCGGCGACCCATCCGGCGCCATCTGGATCGGGACGCTCGGCGGCGGCATCCTCCGCTACGAGCCCAAGACCGGCCGCTTCAAGGCCTTCCGGCACTCGGCTTCGAACCCGGCCAGTCTGGGCGATGACTCCGTCCGGACCCTCTGGGTCGACCCGGACGGCACGGTCTGGGCCGGCACCGAAAGCGCCGGCCTGGACCGCCTGAGACCGGGCCGCACGGCCTTCACCCATTTCCGCCATGACCCCGGCGATCCCTCCAGCCTGAGCCATAACACGGTGCGGGCCCTCCTGCGGGACCCCGCGGGAACCCTTTGGATCGGCACCTTCGGCGGCGGTCTCGACCGCATGGACGCGGACGGACGCATCACCCACTACCGCCATGATCCCGCCCGGACCGACAGCCTGGCCGACGACTTCATCGTCTGCTTAAACCGCGACTCCCAGGGACAGATCTGGGTCGGCTCGCGCGACGGCCTCAGCCGGCTTGATCCGGCCACGGGGCTCTGCCGGAACTACAGCGAGGCGGAAGGCCTGCCCAACAACTCGGCTTACGGCGTGCTGGTGGACGCCCGGGACCGGGTCTGGGTCTCGAGCAATCGCGGGCTGGCCTGCCTGGACCCGGCCAGCGGATCGATCAAGGCCTACGACGTCTCCGACGGCCTGCAGGGCAACGAGTTCAACGGCGGCGCCTGCTACCAGTCCCCCTCCGGCGAGATGTTCTTCGGCGGGACCAACGGCCTGAACGCCTTCTTCCCCGAGCGGATCACGGACAATCCCTTCCCGCCGGCCGTCGTCCTGACCGGCTTCCAGGTCTTCAACAAGCCCGTCCCGGTGGGCCAGCCCGTCTTCGGGCGGGTGGTCCTCGACAAGGTCATCAGCCGGACCGACAGCATCCGCGTCAGCTACCGGGCCCGGCTGATCGCCTTCGAGTTCGCCGCCCTCCACTTCGCCGCCCCGGAGAAGAACCGCTTCGCCTACCGGATGGAGGGCTTGGAGCCGGATTGGAACGAAGTCGGCGCCCGCCGCTATGCCAGCTACACCAACCTGAAGCCCGGCCGCTACGTCTTCCGGGTCAAGGCGGCCAACAATGACGGCGTCTGGAACGAGGCCGGCGTCGCGCTGGCCGTCCGCATCGTGCCGGCCTTCTGGATGACCTGGTGGTTCCGGGGCCTGGCCCTTCTGGCGGCCGGGCTGGCCGTGGCCGGAATGGCCTGGCGCCGTATCGGGGCCGTCCAGAGACGGGCCTCCTCGCTGGAGGCCAAGGTCCGGGCCCGGACGACCGAGCTGCGCGAGCAGATCGCGGTCCGGGAGAAGACCGAGGCCGAGCTCGATCGCCGCCAGAAGTACCTGGAGGCCGTCCTGTTCCACAGCTCCAACGCCATCGTCGCCACCGACGCCGCGGGGGCCATCGTCGAGTGGAGCCCGGGGGCCGAGCGCATCTTCGGCTGGGGCCGGGACGAGGTGCTGGGCCGGCTGATCGACGACGTCGTCATCCGGCCGGAGCACAAGTCGGAGGCCCTGGCCCGGACCCAGGCCACGGCGGCCGGCCAGAAGCTCGAAGCGGCCGAGGCCGTCCGCCACCGCAAGGACGGCACGCCCATCGAGGTCATCGTGGCCAGCTCCCCCATCCTGGTCGGCTCCGAGTTCGCCGGCTCGATGGCCGTCTACACCGACATCAGCGCCCTGAAGCGGGCCGAGGCCGCGGCCCGCGAAGCCAGCCGGGCCAAGAGCGAGTTTCTGGCCAACATGAGCCACGAGATCCGGACGCCCATGAACGGCATCTTCGGCCTGACCGAGCTGGCCCTGGAGACGAGCCTCTCGGCCGAGCAGAGGGAGTACATGGAGGGCGTCAAAGCCTCGGCCGAAGCCCTCATGACCATCATCAACGACATCCTCGACTTCTCCAAGATCGAGGCCCGCCGGATCGAGCTGGAGTCCATCCCCTTCCGGCTCAGCGACACCGTCCACGCCATCGTCTCGGGCGTGGCCGTGCTGGCCGAGAGGAAGGGCTTGGAGATCGCCTACGAGATCCCGGCCGACGTCCCGCTCGGGCTGCGCGGCGACCCCGGCCGCCTCCGCCAGATCCTGACCAACCTGCTGTCCAACGCCATCAAGTTCACGCCCCGCGGCGAAGTCGTCGTCTCGGCCTCCGTCGAGGAGAGGCGAGGCGACAAGGTCCAGCTCCACTTCCGGGTTCGCGACACCGGCATCGGCATCGCTTCGGAGAAGCTGCGCCTCATCTTCGAGCCCTTCACCCAGGCCGACAGCTCCACGACCCGGATCTACGGCGGGACCGGGCTGGGGCTGGCCATCTGCACCCAGCTGGTCGAGCTGATGAAGGGGCGCTTGTGGGCCGAGAGCGAGCCGGGCAAGGGCAGCACCTTCCATTTCACCGTCGAGATGGACGCCGACGCTTCCGCGTCCGAGGAGAGGGACCGGGTCGGGTTCGACGACCTGCGGGGCCTGCCGGTCCTGGTGGTCGACGACAACGCCACCAACCGGCGCATCCTGCGGGAGATGCTGGCCAACTGGGGCATGGCCCCCGAGGCGGTCGACGGCGCCGCGACCGCCCTGGAAGCCCTGCGTCGCGCGGCCGCCGAAGGCCGCCCCTTCCGGCTGGTCCTGACGGACGCCAACATGCCGGAATTGGACGGCTTCGGCCTGGCCGCCGCGGTCAAGGGCGACCCGGGCATCGGCCAGGCCGTCATCATGATGCTCAGCTCCTCGGGCTTCCGGGGCGACTCGGCCCGCTGCCGCCAGCTCGGCCTGTCGGCCTACCTGACCAAGCCCGTCAAGCAGTCCCAGCTCCTGGACGCGGTCATGATGGCCCTCGGCACGCCGCCGGAGAAGGCGGCCGAGGCGCCCCTCATCACCCGGCACACCCTGATCCCGTCCCGCAACCGCTACGCCATCCTCCTGGCCGAGGACAACGTCATCAACCAGAAGCTGGCCGTCCGCATTCTGGAGAACCGGGGCCACAAAGTCACCGTCGCCGGCAACGGCCGCGAAGCGCTGGAGGCCCTGGCCAAGGACCGCTTCGACGTGGTTCTCATGGACGTCCAGATGCCCGAGATGGACGGCTTCCAGGCGACCGCCGCCATCCGGGCCGGGGAGAAGGGCGGCAAGGACCGCCTGCCCATCGTGGCCATGACCGCCCACGCCATGGCCGGCGACCGGGAGAAATGCCTCATGGCCGGCATGGACGACTACGTGGCCAAGCCGCTCAAGCCGGCGGACCTGTTCCTGACCCTGGAACGGGTGGTGGAGAGCTCCGGACGCGAGGCATGAGCGATCGCGCTTTTTTCGAGCGGCTGCCCAAAGTCGAGCTGCACATCCACCTGGAGGGCGCCATCCCGGCCGCGACCCTGGCCGAGCTGGCCGGCAAGTACGGCCGCCGCCTGGACTCCGATCCCGGATGGCCGGTCCTGCGTGATCGCGTGTTCCGGGGCTTCCCGGACTTCGTGGCCGCCTGGACGCTGATCAGCTCCTGCCTGCGGGAGGCCGAGGACTACCGGCTGGCCGCCGACGCGGCGGCCCGCGAGCTCATCCGTCAGAATGTTCGCTACGCCGAAGTCCTGTTCTCTCCCACTCTGGACGCGGTCAAGCCGCTCGGATCGCAGCGGATCGTCGAGGCGGTCGCGGACGGCTTCGCCCCCCATGGCGGCGCTCTGCCGGTCCGGTTGGTCGCCGACGCGGTCCGCGACAACGGGCCGGCCGAGGCCCTCGGCCTGGCCGAAGCCCTGGCCGAGATGAGGCACCCGCTGGTCGCGGGCTTGGGCCTGGGCGGCTCGGAAGGCGACCATCCTCCGGCGCCCTTCGCCCCCGCCTTCGAGCGGGCCCGACGGGCCGGCCTGCGGACCGAGGCCCATGCGGGCGAGACGGCCGGGCCGCAAAGCGTCCGAGACGCCCTCGACATCCTCCGCGTGGACCGCATCTCGCACGGCGTTCGCGCGGCCGGAGACCCCGGCCTCCTGGAGCGGCTGGCGCGCGAGCGGGTGCCCCTGGCCATGTGCCCGACCTCCAACCTCAAGCTCGGCGCCGTGCCCCGCGTCGAGTCCCACCCCGCGGCTTCCTTTCTGCGCCGCGGCCTGGCCGTCCATGTGGCCACGGACGATCCGGCGGTCTTCGGCTGCGATCTGGCCGGGGAGCTCGCCCTTCTCCAGCGGCTCTTCGGCCTGACTCGGGAGGAGATCCGGGCCCTTCTCGGCAACGCGGTGGAGGCCGCCTGGTGCGGGGAGGACGAGAAGCGCCGTCTGAAGGACGCGATCGGCGCCTTCTTCGCGGCCGAGTCTTGATCGGGCCGGCCCGGCGTGTCAAGATAGGGGCATGAAGACCATCGATTTCGTCTGCCAAGCCTGCGGCGCCGAGCGCTCCGCCGAGGAGGGATCGGCCGCCCCCGTCTGCTGCGGCCTGCCGATGACGCTCCAGGCGCTGCCCGTCTGCACCATCGCGCCGTCCGCCGAGATGGCCCGCCCCGGCAATCCCGACGGCCCGTGCGACGACGGCACCGGGAAGGGCCGGCGCTGACGCCGGTGGGCCAGCCGTCCGGACCGCCCTCCGCCGGCGTCGCCGTCATCGGCGGCGGAGCGTCCGGGCTATGCGCGGCCATCGCAACCCTTCGGGCCGGGGCCCCCGTGACGGTCCTGGAGCGCCTCCCCCGCCCCGGCAAGAAGATTCTGGCCACCGGCGGCGGCCGCTGCAACCTCAGCCACGAGCCCCTCGACCCGGGCGTCTATACGACCTCGTCCCCGGAGCTTGTCCGGGCGGTTCTCGAGCGAATCGACGGGAAGGCGATCCGGGACTTCTTTCGCGGCATCTTCCTGGCCACGCGGGTCGAGGACGGCCGGGTCTACCCGGCCGCCAACCAGGCTGCCTCGGTCCTCCTGCTCCTCCGACGGGAGCTTATCGAGCGGGGGGGCGGGCTGGAGGCGGACTTTGAGGTCGCGGCGATCAAGCCGGTCCCCGGCGGCTTCTCCATCGCGGCGGCGGACGGCCGCAGCCAACGGGCCCGGACGGTGGTCATGGCGACAGGCGGCCGCTCCTATCCCGCTCTGGGCTCCAACGGATCCGGCTACGCGCTGGCCAAGGCGCTGGGCCACCGGATCATCCTCCCCGTCCCGAGCGCCGTTCCCCTCCTGGTCAAGGACCGGTTGTGCCACTCCCTCCAAGGCCTCAAGGTGCGGGTGCGGGCCGCCGCGCTGATCGGAGGGAAGCCCGCGGCGGAGGCCGAAGGGGACCTTCTCTTCACCGCCTACGGGCTCTCCGGCACCGCCGTCATCGACGTCAGCGAGCCGCTGTCGATCGCTCTTAACCGGGAGGGGCGGAGGGACACCGTCCTGGCCGTCGATTTCGTCCCCGACCTGACTCTCAAGGATCTGCTCGGGGAGTTCGGGGAGCGGATGGGCGCCGGCTGGGGCCTCGACGACCTGGCCCTGGGACTGGTTCCGGAGAAGCTCGCCGCCCAGGCTTGTGCCATGGCGGCTCCGGCCGGATCCTTAGAGGAGAATGCGAGGAGGATCGCCTCCGGCCTCAAGAGCAAGCGATTCGCCGTTCTCGGCACGCGCGGCTGGAACGAGGCCGAGTTCACTTCGGGGGGCGTGGATGCCGGCGAAGTGGACGCCGCAACGCTGGAATCGCGCCGGCGGCCGGGCCTCTTCCTGGCCGGCGAGATCCTCGACGTCCAGGGGCCCCGCGGCGGCTACAACCTGGCCTGGGCTTGGGCCAGCGGCCTCATCGCCGGCGCATCGGCCGCGCGCGCCGCGAAGTAGATCACCACCGGTCGGTGCGGAACGGCGAGGCGGGCAAGCCCTCCCGGTTGGCCAGGTTGGGCACGGCCATCTGATGCCAGCCGAAGCGGACGGCCTTGGGCTCGGCCACCCGGGGGCTGGAGACGACGACCGTGCGGCCGTCAATGGCGGCCTCGGCCCGGTAGAAGGTCCGGTCCGCGCCGGCGATCTCGAACCACTTGACCGGCTGGCCGTCGTTGGTCATCAATCCGCTCTCGGCCCAGTCGAAGGCGATCCTCGCCTTCCCTCCCTCCACGGCCATGGACTTGAAGAGCGGCCCGGAGCAGACGAGCTTGGTCTCCCCGTAGACCTTGGCCCGGGCCCACAGGGCCAGGCGATAGCCGACGTCGCGCTTGTTCTTCGGATGGATGTCCATCAATTCGGTGATGTCGGTGGTCACGGCCATCCCGGTATTCGGCAGGCGGAGGATGTTGGCCTGGGCCTCCCAGATCAGGGGCAGCCGCAGGAAGTCGGGGACGTCGCCCCCGGCATAGTCGCGGTTATAGCCGTAGTAATAGGGGGCCAGTTGGACATAGAGGAAGGGCAGACCGGGCGTCTTCCAGACCTCGCGCCAGCCCTTGATCAGGGCTTCCATCTTGGGCTCGTAGCCCAGGGTGTCGTTGCGGTTGTTCTCGCCCTGGTACCAGATCGCGCCGGCCACGGGCAACGGCGTCAGGGCGTGGATCATGCCGTTGTAAAGCCCGGTCGGGGTCTGGGGCGAGTCGAACGGCGCGGCGGGCTGGGCCGGCTTGGCCGGCAGCGGCCTGCCGGCGGCCAGCGCCTTGCTCGTCTCATCCAGCCAGCTTTGCCAGCCGCTCAGCGATTCGGCCACGCTCCGGCGGTACGCCTGCTCTCGGCGCACGGTCGCGTCCAGGATGGGCCTGACCGAGGGGACGGCGGCGAATCCGGCCGGCGGCGTCCACGGCTCGATGTCCGTCCCTCCCCAGGACGAGTCGATCAGACCGACGGGCACGTCGAGGGCCTTGAGGATCTCCAGCCCGAAATAATAGCCGATGGCGGAGAACGGCCCGGCCGTCTCGGGCGTGCAAAGCGTCCAGGCCGTGTCGATGTCGTCCAACGGAACGGCCGAGATGCGCCGGGGAACGCTGTAGAGGCGGAGGCGCGGGTGATCGGCCCGCAGGACTTCGGGGATCGGGCTGTAGACCGAGGACAGGGGCCATTCCATATTGGACTGGCCGGAGCAGACCCAGACCTCTCCAGACAGGATGTCCCGGACGACGAGCTCGGGGCTTGTGGCGCCCTTGACCGAGAGCTCGTAGGGGCCGCCGGCGGCCAGGGCGGGCAGAGTGGCCGCGAAGCGCCCGTCCGGACCCGCCTGGACCGTCGCGACCGCGCCGCCCACCCGGACCGTGACGGCTTCGGCCGGTGAAGCCCAGCCCCACACGGCCACGGGCTTGCCCCTCTGGACGACCATGTGGTCGCCAATGACCGAGGGCAGCTTGATGGCGGCGGACAGGGATCCCGCGAAGGCCGCGACGAGCGCGGCCGGGATGAGAATGGACGGACGGCGGCTGCGAGACTTCATATCGTGACGCTCCTCTCGGATCAGGCTTCTTCGACGACGGTCCACCCGACGGCATCGGCCAGGGCCTTGACCGGCTCGGCCAGGTCGCCGTAGGCCGTCACCCGGTGCCAGCCCCAGCGGTCCCACATCGTGAACAGCCTCTCGAAGTCGCCCACCGGCTTGGCCACCAGCTTGGTCCGGCAGGCCCGGTCGTCGGGATCGTTGCCGATCGACTTGGCCCGATGCAGGAGGATCTCCTTGCGGTCCTGCGAGACCTCGATCGAGGTGGTCATCCAGCCGGGCGGCAGGATGGAGCGGACCGAGGCGCCCTGGCGGTCCTCGGAGTGGGTCAGGATCTCGAAGGCGTTGACGGCCCCCTTGGGGCCGAAGGGCCGGTTGGAGGCGACGCAGTGGGCGTAGATGATCGTCCGGCTGGACGTGTCCATGACCGGATCGGAGATGTAGCCGGGCCGGCCCTGGGTCATGGTCGTCAGGGCGACCATGGAGGCGGTCGAAGGCACGTCGCATTCGCAGGCGCCGACGAGGCCCTCGTTCAGCAGCTCGTGGAAGCCCAGACAGGGGTAGGCGTGGATGTGACCGCCGTAGAACCCGCCCAGGCAGTTGACGGTGATGGCGTTGGCCCCGCGGGCCTTGAGGACGGCCTTCTGGCCCAGGTACATGGCGGCGGAATTGATCAGCTCGTCGCGGCTGACGCCTTCGATCTTGGATGCCGACTTGGCCCAGCGATCGGCCACGGCCCGAGCCTCGTCCTTGTCGGCGGCCGCCCAGGCGGCATTGAGCTCGGCGAAGGGGATGTAGTCGACGGGGATGCCCAGGACGTTGATCGAGGGCTGGGCCTCGGCCCCGCGGACGGCCAAAATGCGGGAATCTTTCAGGCGCCGCACGGTCTCCCCGGCCGCGAGGACGGCCAGCGGATCGGGCGCACCCGACAGGTCGCCGGCCCGGGGCGTTCGAGCCATCCGGACCCGGGCCGCGGCGGCGGCGAAATCGTACCCAGGCCCGGCCGCCTTGGCCGCGGCGAAGAGCCGGACCGCGTCGGCCAGGTCCTCGACCTTGGGAGAGGCCACGAAGCCGACGTTCTTCAGCCCGGCCCTCAGGAATCCGGCCGTGTAGACCAGGAAGCCGCCGCTGCCGCCGTACTGAAAGTCGGCGTAGAGGACCGGCTTGCCGGTCGTCGCGGCCGTCTGGGCCACCCGGTTCCAGCAGTTCATCTGGTAGACCAGGTAGCCGTCGACGGGGAGCTTGGCGTCCTCTTCCAGGATCGCCTTGGCCTGGGCCTCGCCCGTGGCGAGGGCGGGAACGATCTCCAGGTTGGGGACGCGCTTGAGCAGCTCGGCGTTGATCCGGGTCATGACCGGGACGAAGTCGTAGCCCTTATTGGGCCAGTCGGGATCCTTCTGTTGCGGTCCGTGCAGGGCGTAGAGGACGCGCAGGCGCACTTTCGCGGCCCGGCCGGACGAGAGAGGCGGCTCGGCCCCCAGCCGGGGCAGGCCGGCCAGCCCCGCGGCTCCGGCGCAGGCGGCGCAGCCGGTCAGGAACTTGCGGCGGCTGAGGCCGTGCTGGTGGGCGCAGCCGACGGGAAGGTCGCGAATGGTGCGGGAATCTTTCATGTCTGCTCCTCTGGAGCCCCTCTCGGGGGGCGGAATCCCCCCGAACATATGATGGGGCGGGTCGCTTGTCAATGCCCGTCGCCGGCGCGGAGGGACAGCTTGCGGCCCTTGTCCAGGAACCATAGGAACGACAGGGCCAAGGCCAACCATCCGGCCAGGCGGACGGCGTCGGCGAGGACCGCATCGGAAGCGAGGAGGCCCAGCCGGCCGAGGATGATGTTCCAGTCGTGCTCCCCGCCCCCGACCAAGGGCAGCGCCATGGCCCTGGCGTCCCGGATGTAGGCGGAGGAATAGAGCAGGCTCTCGCCCAGCCAGAAGGCGGAGAAATAGGCGCCGGCCGCGTCGCCCCGGCGGCCGAAATAGACGAGGAAGACGGTCGGGAAGATGATCTGCAGCAGGGTTCCGCCCCAGACCCCCAAAGTCGGCCCGAAGACGCCGAAGATCAGGTGGCCCGCCTCATGGACGGGCAGGTTGACGTAGTCCAGCAGGAGGAAGGCGCCGTCCTTGAGTCCGGCGTAGATCATGAAGGCGGCGCCGGCCGCGCAGCCCGCGATCCAAGCGGCCTTGGAGAGGGGCTTCCAGGAGACGGCCATCGGGGCGGGCGCTAGGCCTTGCCCAGGACCATGGCCAGCAGGGCCATCCGGACGTAGAGGCCGTACTCCATCTGCCGGAAGTAGGCCGCCCGCGGATCGGCGTCGAATTCCATGGCGATCTCGTTAACCCGCGGCAGAGGGTGCATCACGATCATCTCGGCCTTGGCCGGCTTCATCACCTCGGGCGAGACGACGAAGGCGTCCTTGACCTTGTCGTAATCGGCCGGGTCCTCGAACCGCTCGCGCTGGACGCGGGTGACGTAGAGGACGTCGGTCTCCGGCAGGACGCGGTCGAGGCTGGTGAACTCGGCCTGGGGCACGCCCTTGGAAGCCACCTCGTCCATGACGTAGCGGGGCATCCTGAGGATCTCCGGCGAGACGTAGTTAAGGCGGACTTTGTCGAACTTGGTCAGGATGCGGGCCAGGGAGTGGACGGTCCGTCCGTACTTCAGGTCGCCCAGCATGGTCACCGTCAAGTCGTCCAGGCGGCCCAGCTCCTCGCGGACGGTGAACGTGTCCAGGAGGGCCTGGGTCGGGTGCTCGCCCACCCCGTCGCCGGCGTTGATCACGGGCTTGCCGGCGTGCTGGGCGGCCAGGGCGGCCGAGCCGACTTCGGGGTGGCGGATGACGATGACGTCGGCGTAGCAGCCCAGGGTCCGCACGGTGTCGGGCAGGCTCTCGCCCTTGGCCACCGAGGAGAACTTGACCTCGCTGATGGGGATGACCGCCCCGCCCAGCCGCTGCATGGCGGCCATGAACGAGGAGGAGGTCCGGGTGGACGGCTCGAAGAAGAGGTTGGCCAGGATCTTGCCCTTCAGGAGGTCGAAGGTGCCGACCCGCTCGACCATGCTTCGCATCTCGTGGGCGACGCCGAAGATGTAGTCCAGGTCGGAGCGGCTGAACTGGTTGACGGACAGGATGTTCTTGCCGTACCAGGGCGCCGTCTTCTGGTCGCCGAAGGGGAGGTGGAGGCTCTTGGGTTGGGTGGGCATCGGATCTCCTTGTCCCGAATCGCCCCCCATGATATGCGGCGGTCGGAGGGCTGTCAATCCTGGGCGGCGATGCGTCTAAAAGAGCTTGAGGATCTCGGCGGCCACCAAACGGTGCCCCTGGGCATTGGGGTGATTGACCTGGGACATGAGGCCCGGCAGGCTTCCGCCCGAGGCCGCGAAGGCCTTGAAGAGCGCGTAGCTGTCGACCAAACCGGTCCCGTGCTTGGCCGCCAGGGACCGGATGCGCTCGGCCCGGCCGGCCAGGGAGGCGGCCGGATCCAGGATGTTTTCGCCCAGGTCTGGCGTCGGCGTCAGGAGTACGACCTTGACGCCCCGGGCCAGAGCCTGGCGGATCATCGACTCCCAGGCCGCGTCGGCTTCGGCGGGCGGGGTCCCGCGATCATTCAGGGCGTAATCGATGAAGACGACGTCGGGCTTGTGGGTCAGGACATCCGCGGCGAACCGCTTCTCGCCCTGCACGGCGCTCTCTCCCCCGATCGCGGTGACGATCACGTTGATCACCGCGAGCGGGTAGGCCTCCTTCAGCTCGGCCAGCGCGAGATGGGGATAGGCCTCGAGGGTCCGGACCTCGGGCGTCTTGAAATATCCGGCCGGCACGGAGTGCCCGTGAAAGACGAGGTTCACGGTGCGGTTGGCGGGCCACTCAATTTTCAGCTCGGCTTTCAGGCCGTCGAGATAATGCGCTGGATCGGCCGGACTCTTTGCTTCCTGCCCTCCGCCAAGGACCGCCAGCGCAACCGGCAGTATCGCCGTCCAGGCCGCGCGACGGAGCCATCCGCTCGCCTGGACTCCGTCTTCATCCCGACGGATCATGGCTCGCCTCGCTTCCGCCTGCGCAAGGACGACCGGACGGCCAGACGCCCCAGCCAGGTCCGCGAGAGGAAGGCCATGATCTTGTTCTTCCAGCCCGGGATAACGACGACGCGGCCGCCGCTCAGGGCCCTGAGCGAAGTCGAGACGACCTCGGCCGCCGGCCCCCAGAGGAATTTGGGGATGCCGTTCCGTCCCGCCGCGGCCAGCTCGGGCGTGTCGTGGAAACCGGTGTAGGTGAAGCCCGGGCAGAGAGCCTGGATCCGGACGCCCTTGGACCTCAGCTCCAGAGCCAGCGAGCGAGAGAAGGAGACGGCCCAGGCCTTGGTCGCCGCGTACATCCCGCTTTTGGGCGTGACCGCGAAGGCCGCCACCGAAGCGACGTTGATGACGGCTCCCGCGCCTTTCTCGACCATCGCGGGGAGAGCCGCCCGCATCAGGCGGGCGGGCGCTTCGATATGGACCCGGATCATATCCAGCTGGCGGGGCATCTCGATGCGGTAGTAGGACCCGCCGGCCCCGAAGCCGGCGTTGTTGACCAGCAGGGAGATATCGTCGCGCCCCCGCAGAAGGGACTCGATCCCGGCGATTCCTTCCTCCTCGGCCAGGTCAGCGGGGACGATCTCGACGGCGACTCCGTGGCGGGACCGCAGCTCCTCGGCCAGGGCCCGCAGGCGCTCCTCGCGGCGGGCGACGAGAATCAGGGGATGCCCGGCGGCCGCCAGCTGCCGGGCGAACTCCTCGCCCAGGCCGCTGCTGGCGCCGGTGATCAGGGCCGGGCCCGGAGAAGTCCTTGGTGTCTTGCTCATGGGAAGGTATCATACGATAAAATGTCCTGAAGCGGGGAGCCAAGGCGCATCAAGGAGAAGCATCCATGACCTTCAACGAACCCGTGGCTCTGGGACGGACCGGCCTCAAGGTCGGCCGGCTGGGAATCGCGGACGGATACGGGGCCCCGGCCGAGGCTTTCGAGGAGGCTTTCGAGCGGGGCTGCACCTACTGGACCTGGGGCACAGTCATCAAGGGGCGAGCCGCGGCCATGCGCCAGGCCATCCAAAATATCGTCGCCAAGGGCCAGCGGGATAAGCTTGTCCTTTCCATGTTCACTTACGCCCACGAAGCCTGGCTGACGGAGAAACTCTTCCGCAAGGGGCTGCGGGCGGCCGGCCTGGATCACGCCGAAGTCCTGATGTTGGGCTACTACTCCTGGAGGCCGTCGCGGCGCGTTCTGGACAATGCCCTCCGTCTGAAAGAGAAGGGCCTCATCCGGGCCGTCGGCATCTCCAGCCACGACCGCAAGCTGGTGGCTGCGATGGCCGTCGAGGGAATCGTAGACGTCTTCCACATCCGCTACAACGCCGCCCATCGCGGCGCCGAGGCGGAAGTCTTCCCCTATCTTCCGGCCGAGAACGAGCCCGGGATGGTCGCCTTCGTCGCCACATCCTGGGGCCGTCTCCTCAAGGCCCAGAAGATGCCCCCGGGCGAGGCGCCCCTCTCGGCCCCGGACTGCTACCGCTTCGCCCTGTCCCATCCGAGCGTGCACGTCTGCATGACCGGGACCAAGACCATCGAGCAGATGCGGGAGAACCTGTCGGTGCTGGAGAGGGGGCCTCTGACGGAGGATGAGCTGGTCCGGATGCGCCGCATCGGCGATTTCGTCCATGGGAAAAGATAGAATTCACCGCCGGTAAAAGGGCCCCGGGCCCCTTGCCGGAAGAGGCCGGATAGGAGTCAGCGGGCGTAGAGATTGCCGCCCTTGGCGTCGCAGACAAGGAAGGCCGGCATGTCCTTGACCGTGATGCGGCGGACCGCCTCCATGCCCAGGTCGGCATAGTCGATGACCTCGGAGGACGTGATGTGCTCCTGGGCCATCAGGGCGGCGGCGCCGCCGATCGTCCCCAGATAGAATCCGCCGTAGGTCCGGCAAGCTTCGGTGACGCCGGCGGCCCGGTTGCCCTTGGCCAGGGTGACCAGCGAGCCGCCGGCCTTCATCAGGCCGGCCAGGTAGCCGTCCATGCGCTGGGCCGTGGTCGGCCCGAAGCTGCCCGAGGCATAGCCGCGCGGAGTCTTGGCCGGGCCGGCGTAGTAGACCGGATGCTTCTTGAGGTATTCGGGGACGCGTCCGGTGCGGTCCAGGTCCGCCTTGAACCGGGCATGGGCGATGTCGCGGGCCACGACCAGAGGCCCGCTCAGTCTGACGAGGGAGCCCACGGGAAGGACCGACAGCGCCTTGAGGATTTCGGCCATGGGCCGGTTGAGGTCGATAGCGGTCCCGGACGCGTCCGCGGCCGCCGGGCCGGCGGCTTCAAGGAAGCGGGCCGGATGGCGCTCGACGGCTTCCAGGAACAGCCCTTCGGAAGTGATCTTGGCCTTGAGGTTTCGGTCGGCGTTGCAGCCCACCCCGATCCCGACCGGGCAGGAGCCGGCGTGGCGGGGCAGGCGGATGAAGCGGACGTCCAGGGCCAAGTGGCGGCCGCCGAATTGGACGCCCAGCCCCGTCCCGCGGGCGATGTCCATCATCCGCGCCTCCCACTCCGGGTCGCGAAAGGCGCCGCCCCGCGTCGAGCCGCGCCGCGGCAGCCCGTCCAGATAGCCGGCCGTGGCCAGCTTGACCGTCTTGACGGTCATCTCCGGCGACAGCCCCCCGACGACGAAGGCGATCCGGTAGGGCGGGCAGGCCGCCACACCCAGAGCCGCGATCTTCTCGGCCAGGAAGGCGGCGAGGCTCCTCTCGTTGAGCAGCGCCTTGGTCTCCTGGAAGAGCATCGTCTTGTTGGACGAGCCGCCGCCCTTGGCCATGAAGAAGAGCTTGTATTCGCCCCCCTCGGCCGCGGCCAGGTCGACCTGGGCCGGCAGGTTGCGGCCCGTATTGGCCTCGTCCAGCACGGTCTTGGGGGCCATGATCGAATAGCGGAGGCTTCTCTCCCGGTAGACCTCGGCCGCGCCGCGGACCAGCGCCTCTTCGTCCCGGCCGTCGGTCAGGACGAGGTGGCCCTTGCGGCCGAAGATGTTGATCGTCCCGGTGTCCTGGCAGAGAGGCAGCTCGCCCTCGGCCGCGATGACGGCGTTGCGCAGGAGGGCCCGGGCCACGAAGCGGTCGTTGTCCGAGGCCCGGTTGTCCGCGAGGATCGAGCTCAGGCCTTTCAGAAAGGACGGCCGGAGGAAGAAGGCCAGGTCCTGGAAAGCCTCCCGGGCCAGGCGGGTCAGAGCGGAGGGCTTGACCCGCAGGCCGGTCCGGCCGCCGCAGCGGACGCCCTCCACGCCGGCCGCCGAGACCTTGCGGTAGACGGCTTGGTCCCGGCCATAATCGAAGACGGGCCAGAAGATGTCGCGGCTCATGAGGGCCTCCCTGAGGCTATTTGTCCAGGCGCGAGACGTCGACCATGTCCTCGAAGCCGACGATGGTCTTGCGCCCGATCAGGCCGATCAGCAGGTACTCCTTGGCGATGGGATCGTACTTGAAGTCCTTGATCAGCCGGAAGTTCTCGATCTCGCCCGAGGACTTGACGTGGGTCCGCGTCCCGGTGCAGGGCATCGGCGTCTCGCCGATGGTGATGCGGTCCTCCCCCACCGGAGAGATGGGCACGTCCCGGGCGATGATGTCCAGGACCTTCTTCTCCAGCGCCGCCAGGTCCAGGTCCGGCTTGTGGTGGAAGTTGATGACGAAGCCCTGCTTGATGTCGGAGTAGAACGAGGGCATGAGGTAGGGGTGGTCGCGCCGCAGGATGGTGTTGACGATGTCCTCGGCCGAGTGGGCCATCCGTCGGAACTTGATGGTCCGGTGGACGATGGCCTTGATCGACTGGGGGAAGGGCCCGAACATGTTCGGCCGGGCCACGATGATCTCCTCGCCGATGCCGATCAGGACCTGGGCGTTGTAGCCCAGGGCCCCGTGGAGCAGGTCGAAGTGCTCGATGACGACGCGGCGGCCCTGGTTGACGGCGCTGTTGACGGCCTCGACGATCTGGTGGATCTGGTGGAAGGCCAGCTCGTAGCGGACGTCGATGTGGAAGGTGTGGCCGGAGAAGGGATCGTCGGGCTGGAAGGACAGCAGCGGGGTCGGCTGGACGTTGATGCCGTCGTCGTCGTTGGTCAGCTCCAGGCCGGGGAAGAGGCCCTTGATCAGGGTCGACTTGCCGGAGCCCTCGGCCCCGATGATCCCGATCAGAAGGTCGGCCGGAGTCAGGTAGCGCTGGGACAGCTCGGCCGCCACCTTGTACAGCCGCAGGCGGCCGTGGGGGGCGTAGTAGGTGGCGTAGACCAGGGACTCGTGCGAGGCGGCGCTCAGCCGGTATCGCATGGGCCGGCCTCAGAAGGTGATCCGCAGCAGCGGGGCGTGCTGCTGGGCCCCGTAGATGTCGGTCTCGCCCGGATGGCCGGACGGGATCGGCCGCCGCATGGTGATCTTGAGGGCCGTGGCCGGCTCGAAATAGAGCAGCTTGAGGATGTCCTTGACCGGCCTCTTGTAGAGGGCGGCGACGGACGCCTTCGTCACGATGCCCCGCTTGCGGAAGAGGTCGAAATAGCGCTTGTCCTTGAAGATGATGTCGAGGGTCAGCTCGTAGGGGCCGGAGTTCTTGGAGCGGATGACGCGGGCGGCCTTGAGGATGGATTGGGCCATGTTCAGCTCCTCTCTCTCAGATGCGGACGGTCCGGATCTTGAAGATGCCCTGGTCCTTGACCGGCATCAGGTGGTAGACCGAGAACTCGAAGACCTCGCCCATCTTGGCGTCGGAGGGCGAGAAGGGGAAGGCCAGGTTGCCGGCCGTGGAGATGCGGCCGGGGTAGCCGTAGTGCAGGAGGGTCGAGCGGGTCAGGCTGCAGAGCGACTCGGACTCGCGCTCGGTCGGGGCCACGGCCTCGATGATCAGCCCCAGCTCGTGGCTGCGGACAGTCGTCTCGGGCTCCAGGGCGCCCATGACGCCGTCCCGGCCGTAGACGTGGAACTGGACCCGGCCGTCGATGCGCTCGCTCTTGAGGATCTCCCGGACCTGGGCCTGGACCGCCTCCAGGATGGAGTCGATGGAGGCGATCATGATCGGGTCGCGGGTCCCGGCCACCGAGATGGTCCGGAATCCGGCCCGCCGGACGCCCTCCAGCTTGACCCAGTATCTCTCGGTCTCGACGTGCCGGCTGCCGCGGACCTCGACCCGCCCGCCGGGCAGGTCGGTGAAGGTGCAGGCGGTCAGGTCGATCTCCCCGCCCGGCCCGGGAAGGTGCGTGGGATCCGACTTCTCGTAGAGGGTGTGGGCGGCGGTGGAGGCCGTGGTGAACCGGCGCTTGGGGTTGAGGGCTTCCAGGATGAAGGAGTCTCTCTTCAGCGTGCCCAGGGCGCAGTCGGCGCCCGAGCCGGGGGTGGCGGCGATGGCCGCGCATTCCAGGATCTTGCCCATGTGCAGGGCCAGGCCGGGATCGAAGCCGCGCCGGATGGCCGGGGCGGCGAAGACGGCCGGGTCGTAGCAGCGGCCGGCCAGGACCACGTCGCAGCCGGTGTCGAGGGCCTGCAGGAGGGGCTCCACACCCATCTGGGCCACGATGTGGGTCGAGGCGTCCAGAGCGGCCTCGTCCAGCGGCGGCACGCAGGCCAGGGGCACGATCTCGCCCTTGCGGAGGTGGGCCCGGACCCGCTTCTTGTCGACGTCGCCGTAGACGATGGCCATCCGGAACCTCAGGCCCTCCTCGCGGGCGATCTCGCGGATGATCGCCTCGCACCAGTCGACGTGCGGCCGGGCCCCGCTGCCGCCGGCCGTGCCGACGACGACGGGGATGCCGCGCTGGATCCCGGCTTGGAGCATGAACCGCAGGTCGCGCTTGACGGCGTCGCGGTTGGTGAAGGACTTGCCGGCGCCCAGGTAGTAGGGGCCGGGATCGGTCGATCCCGCGTCGGCCGCGATCAGGTGGGGCTTGCGCCGCAGCCCGGCCTCGAAGGAGGCCTGCGGGAAGCCGTAGCCCAGGATGGCGGTGGCGGACAGGACCCGGAACTCCTCTTCGCGGCGGCTCATCGGATGTCTCCCCGGGAGCGGGCCCGGGACACGGCCAGGATGCGCTCCATCTCGTTGTTGACGATGGTATAGCCTTCGTCGAATCCCATGCCGGGCTTGGCCAGGGTCAGGTCGGCCCCGGCGGCCACGGCCACGTGAACGCAGGCCCGGGCCGAGACATCGGTCTCGTTGCACGTCCCGCCCTGGTAGGCCTCCATGCCGTGGGCCTTGCAGTAGAGGACGCTCTCGGCCGTGTTCTGGATGCCGCCCAGGTCGGGCGTCTTGATCTGGACCATGTGGCAGGCGCCGGCGTCGGTGAACTCGCGGATGTCTTCCAGGGTGTTGCACCACTCGTCGGCCACGATCTTGACGCCGCAGCCCTTGGCCCGCAGGGCTTCGGTGATCGCCTTGAGAGTCTCGATCTGGCGGCCTTTCTCCTCGACGTCCACCGGACCCTCGATGTAGAGCTCGTGGCCGCCGGCGGACATCTCCAGGCGGGCCAGAAAGTCGGCGATGACGCCGGCGTCCAGGCCCAGGGCCGCTCCGATCGTGCCGTAGACGTCGATGTGCAGGTGGGGCTTGTAGTCCGGGCGACGCCGCAGGGCCGCTACCCGGCCGACCAGCCACTCCACATACTCCTGGAGCTTCTCGCCGCGGCGGCCGAGCTTCTCCTCGATGTGGTTGATCAGGCCGTGCGGGAGGACGTCGACTTCCTTGAGGATCATCTTGTCGACGTTCTCGTAGCGGTTGTCGCCGCTCTGGCCGAAGATGGGGACGCGCCCGGCGGGAGCCGGGCGGCCGTACTCCTCGGCCACGACCTCGGCCATCAGGCGGCGGCGCTCCAGGGCCCGGGCCATCAACAGGGCCTGCGACAGGCCGTAGCGGACCGCGGTGTGGAGGCGGCGGCCGTCGAATTCCAGGCCTTCGAAGGCGGCGGCCATGGACCGGAAAGGCTCGATCGTCCGGCCTTCCAGCAGCGGCCGGATGCGGCTCTCCAGGAAGGGAATGACCTCGGAGCTCTGGAAGAGCGGGTCGCGCCCTCCCGCGCCCGAGTACTGGACCGCGGCGCAGTCGCCGACGGCCACCGAGCCGTCCTCCAGGACCAGGTTGACCGAGACGCTCTGGCCGGCCTGGCGGATGCTGCGGAATCCATCGGTCACGACCCCGCCTTTGTAGACGAAGCCGTCGTGGGTCGCGCCGGCCTTGATGGCCCGCTGGTCGTCGAAGAAGAACGCCGAGAATCCCGGCGTGAAATAGGCTTTTTGGATCTTCATTTCGGCCTCCCGATGAGCTTGCCTTTGCTGATGGCGTAGATGTCGTCCGTGACCATCTGGAAGGAGACGGCCCGGCCCTCGGCCTTGGCCCGCTCCTCGAGCCGGGCCTTGTGCACGGCCATGATCTCCGGGTCCAGGGGCAGGAAGCCCTTGGCGTAGACCCGGATGAAGCCTTCGTTGTCGCGGATGGGCAGGACCTTGCCCCGGTTGAAGGCGGACGGGGCGAAGGGCACGTCGAGCAGCCCGGCCGCGAAGGCCCGGACCGCGCCGCGGGCCAGGTCGCCCTCGCCCCCGGCCTCGACGGCCTTCATCAGGCAGGCCACCTCGCGCCCGATCAGGGCGATCTCGTCGCGGACCGAGGCGTTGTCGCCGCAGACTCTCTGCTCCTCGACCATGCTCAGGATCTGCCGGGTCGACTTCAGGCCGGCCGCGTTGGCCTCCTTGGTCGGGATGCCCATGGCCTCGTGGGGCGTCTTGACGATGATCTTCTCGGCCTTGGCCATGGCCGCCACCACGGCCCCCAGGTTGATGACCGAGAAGGCCTTGGCCTCGTCCTCGGGGAAGCCCCCCATCCACTGGTGGAAGACGATGGTCAGGTCGTAGTCGTCGTAGCCGGCCCGATGGAAGTACGCGTGGGCCAGCTCGCGAAGCGAGGCCACCGCGGCCAGGTCCTGGACGATGTTGCCGCCCTGGCCGTAGCCCAGGGTCAGCGATTGGACGCCCTGCTCCAGGGCCAGCAGCCCCTCCAGGATGGCCACGGCGTGGCTGATGAAGGGCGGGACCAGGGTCCCGGTCAGCGGCCCGAAGGGCTCCCGGTTGATGGGGACGCCGTTCTCCTCGTAATAGCCGACCAGCCGGTCGACGTACTGCCAGTCGCGGATGGACTTGTCCAGGGGGACCTTCTTGGCGTAGGGGATATTGTAGGAGATCCCGCCGCCCTCATAGGAGGTGAAGCCGGAGGCCAGGGCGATCTCGGCCAGGAGCCGGGCGTCGGGGGTTCCATGGCGGACCTGGATGGGACGCCGCACCGCCTCGGTCACCCGGCGGCATCCCTCGACTCCGTGGTTGACCGCCGGGAAGCCGTTGAGCAGCGAGTGGCCGGCGGCCTGGGACTTCTCGATCCCCTTGGCCGCCTCCTCGTAGCGGTTCTGGCGGGTGTAGGCGTCGATGGTCGTCGGCAGAAGGTCCGCCCCGCCCTCGGACTCGAGGTAGCGGAGGAGCTGGATGTGCTGATCGACCAGGGCCACCCCGGCCCGCGGCTGGGTCAGGGTCTTGCCGGTCTCGCGGGCCCGGCGCATGGCCAGGGCGAAGTTCTTGTCCTTGGGGATTCCGGACTGGTAGCGGATGCCGTCCTCGAGGGTGATCCCGCGGCCGGTCGGCCAGGCGCGCAGGACCTCATCCCTCTCGGCCAGGAAGTCCTTCCAGGGCAAAGCATGGCTGTTCATGATGATGACCTCGTCGATTCCATTTTGACGGTCTCCCGGACGGCCGTCCGGGCGGCTTCCGCGGGATAATCGTTGACCAAGCTCCCGAGCAACGGGAAGAGATAGCGGGCATCGGCATAGAGCTCGGGCGAAGACGGAAGAAGCGGCTGGTCCTCGGGATCCTCGGCCGGGCCCAGGCAGGCCTGGCGCAGGACCGCGGCGTCCCGGCAGCGCGACAGGTAGCCGCCGGATCCGACCAGGCGGCGCAGGCGCCCGAGGTTCCGGCCCCTCTGGACGAGGAAGACGCCCTGGGGCGTCGCCAGCCGGGATTGGCGGCCGGCGTGGCGCAAAGCCGCGGCCCGGACGCAGGCGCCGGCCAGGAGGGCGTCGCAGCGCGTCTCGAAGTCGTCGGCCGGAACGGACTCGGGGCGGGCCGCGACGCCGGCGACGTAGGCGGCGAAGGCGGCCGGATCGATCCCCTCGGCTCGGCAGCGGTCCGCCAGGTAGCGCGACTCCGAGGCGGCCAGCGCCAGCACGGAGACCCGCAGGCCCAGGTCGCCCTCGACGGTCCGCTTGAGGCGCGGCTCGGGCAGCCCCTTGACCAGCACGCCGGCGTCGGAGGAGTGGCCGGCCTCGGTGTTGGAGGTGAAGTCCGTGGTCGCCCCGCCCATGTCGATGACCGCCAGGTCGTCCCACCCGGGCACGGCGTCCGGGATGGCCCGGACCAGGTCATAGACGGCCAGCGGAGTCGGCTTGGGATCGGTCCCGATGCGGTCGACGACGCGGGACAGGCCCTTGCCGTCCACGATCCGCTCCAGGAAGACGCGGCGGATGACCTCGCGGGCCGGCTCGATCCTGACCTCGCCCACTTCGGGCATGACGTTGTCGGCGGCCACCGCGTCCTTGCCCTTGCCGCGGAGGCGGTCCATGACCTCGTCGCGAATCTTGGCGTTGCCGGCGTAGAGGATAGTGGAGGCCAGGGAGGAGGCGGCCAGGGCCTCGGCGTTGAGGAGATTGGTCCGCTCGTGGCCGCCGTCGGTGCCGCCGGTGAAGAGGATGATGTCGGGGGCCAGGGCTTCCAGCTCCGCGATCTCGTCGCGGGTCAGCTTGTAGGAGTAGGCCTGGACGACCCTGCCGCCGGCCGAGCAGGCGGCCTGGCGGGCGATCGAGACGGTCAGGTCGACGGTCAGCCCGACGGCGGCGATCTTCAGGCCGCCGCGGGCCGAGGAGGAGAACCAGGCCCGGGCGATGCCGGCCGGTCCCGCCGCCTCCTTCAGGACGGCCTCGACCTGGTCGTAGCCGCGGGAGAGATCGTCGACGGTGGTCGGCACGGCGGCCTGGGCCTTCAGGGCGAAGGCGTCCCCCTGGGGGACGAAGAGCGCCCCCTTGGTGAAGGTCGAGCCGATGTCGACGCTCAACAGGGCCGGATCAGGCATGGCGGCTCCGCGAAGCGATGTCGGCCCTGAGGTCCTCGGCCGCGCGGCTCAGATCGGCGCTGGGCGGAAAGACGCGGTCGAAGCCCATGGCCTTGAACTTGCGCTCAACCTCCTCGAAGGGCGTCTTGCCCACGACCAGGTTGCCGCCGACGTAGAGGACGATGTCCTCCAGGCCGCGCTCCTCGCACTTCTGGCGCAGCCCTTCGCAGTCGATCTCGCCGTGGCCGTAGAGCGAGGAGACCAGGATGGCCTTGGCGTCGGACTCGACGGCCGCGTCGATGAACTCCTCCTGGCTGACCATGACGCCGAGGTTGATGACGTGGAAGCCGGCCTCGCTGAAGGTGGCTTCCAGGATCTTGTTGCCAACGGAGTGGCAATCCGCGCCGATGACGCCGAGCACGATGTTCATGGACCGCCTCTCAGGCCCGCCCGGAGGCGGCTTCCAGGATGCCGTGCAGGCGCTCCTCGACGTGGAGGAGAGAGCCCTGCTCGATCTTGTAGTCGAAGGGGACGACGACGCCGCCGCGCTCGGTGAAGTCCTGGACCGCGGAGACATACTCCTTCTGGCGCAGGAGCGAGAGCCCGGGCGGGATGATGACCGCGTCCAGAGCCCTGATGAAGACGTCCAGCCGCTCCAGCTCCTCGCCTTCGTAATAGAGGACGGAGACGCCTTCGGAGGGGATGCCGAACTCCTTGAGGTGCCGGGTGATGATGGCGTGGAAGCGTCGCGAGCGGCAGACGACGCCGATCCTCTGCGAGGGCGTCAGCCGGGCCAGGCGGATGATGGAGTCGCGGGCCGGGGCCACGGAGACCGGCAGGACCTTGTCGGCGACCTCGGGGTAGCGCGACTTGATGTCATCGACGTGGGTGGGGGTGGTCAGGATGAGGTCGTACTGGGCCAGGCGGCGGCCGAGGGCCGGGTCTTTGAGGACGTCGTCCAGGAGGAACTTGGCCATGTTGACGAAGGGCAGCAGGTAGATCTGCTTCTCGTAGATCTCCAAAGCCTCGGGATTGCAGTCGACGGCGGCCACGGCCAGGCCGCGCAGGGCCTCCTCGCGCTCCAAGAGACGGAGGTCGAAGAAGGCCTTGATCTCCTGGTGGGAGAACTTCATCCGGATGAGCTCGTCGATGAGGCCGTTGATGAGGCCGACCGCCCGGTCCTTGCGGTCGACCGTGGAGGGGGCCGGCAGGGCGGCGACGAAGCTGCCGCGGCCCTGAGTCACTTCAATCAAGCCCCTGCGGTTGAGCTCCTCGTAGGCTTTCTTGACGGTGCCGCGGGCGGCGCCGAGCGTCTCGGCCAGCTCCCTTTCGGGGGGCAGCCTGTCGCCGGAATTGAGGCGGGAGGTGCGGATCAGATGTTCGAGGTGTTCGATGATCTGCTGGTAGGCCGGTTTCGCTCCGTCGGCCTTATCGAGCTTGATGTTGAACATTATCCCTCCTGTGGTCCATACCATTCATATGGTCTGGTCCTTAATATACCATTCAAATCCAATTGTCAAGATATAATTTGGGGACACCACCTGTAACTGCCTGATCTACCTGACTTCGCCCAGGCGATTATTGAGCCGGACCGTTTGATCCGAGCTGCGTCGATCCAGCCCACGGTGCGGAATCGCCGCCCGCCGGCGATGATGATTCAGCCAAGCGACAGCTCCCGCACCAGGGAGCCCCAGCGCTTATCCACGTGGAAGCCCTGGTGGAGGAAGAAGCCGGGCAGGTAGAAGTGGGTCAGGATGACGCCGACTCCGGCCGCGGCCATCCGCTGCCCGAACTCCTCGAGCATCGCCGACCCCAGCCCCCGGCCCTTGAGGGCCGAGGCGACGACGATGCCGTCGATATAGGCGGTCGATGTCGACATCGACCGGAAGCAAAGGCCGCCCACGACCCTTTCCCCGGCATCGCGCAGGATATAGTGCCGGTCCTGTTGGGAGATGGCCTTGGGGAAGTTCTCCAGGTAGAACAGCCGGTAGAGCTGTCCTATCTCCGCCGGGTCGAAGGTCTCGGCAAAATCGAAGCTCTCTCCTTGCTTGTCGGTCAGCGTCGAGCGGACGATGACCTGCTTGATCTTGTCCTCGCCGAAGGGCTTGATGTCCACGCGCCGGCCGGAGGCGGCCCGCGGGAAGACCATCTTGGCGAACACCGCCCGGTCGGTCTCGTCGGCGATGGACGCCTGCAGCTCCGAGAGCTCGGCGAAGCGCACGGCCGGGGCTTGAACGTCCTCCGACATCCGGGCCAGCAGCTTGTCGAAGGCGGCCAGGACGGCCGCGTCGGCCCCGGCGTAGTAGGTCTGGCGGTAGAGGTAGTAGCGGGCCGTCTCGGGGTAGCGGTCCAGCCGGAAGCGGGCGTAGGCGTCCAAGACCCGGGCCTCGCGCTCGGCCGGCTCGGCCATGGGGTTCTGAAGCTCCCATTCCTTGTAGCGGCGGACCGCGTTGACGGCCGGCAGGGGGATCATGTAGTGGGCCCGGAACTCGGCCAGGTAAGCTTGCAGGGAATCGAGCAGCGGCACGCCCCCCGGACCGGCTTCGGGCTCCTGCCGCAAGGCCTCGCCCAGCTCCTCGAAGAAGGCCGACGCCCCGGCGTATCCGAGCGCCTCGTAGCACGACTCGAAGAGCCAGCGGACGTCCTGCCGCCCGACCAGCCACGGATAGTGCGCGGCGGTCTTGAGAAAGAAGCTCCGCAGCAGCGGCCTGACCAGCGACAGCGGCCCTTCGTAGGGCCGCCAGCCGGACAGCGAATGGATCATGGCCGGCGGGTCGTCCCCGTCCGAGGCCATGACATTGGTCGGCGCCGGGAGGCCCGGGACGATTCTCCCTCCGGAGTAGCGCCAGGCCTTGAAGAAGGCCGTCATCCCGGCCACCGCCAGCGTCCCCCAGCGGCCGGGCCCCAGCACCGAGCGCTCCGGCTCGGCGTCGCCGTCCTGCAGGCGCAGCCGCTCCCATAGGTTGAGCCGGCCCGAATAGAGGATCGTCACCGCGCCGAGGCCCGGCCGCAGGCTTCCGATCCTCGGCAGGATGGGGCGCCCCTGCGGCGAGTTGGCGACAGCCAGGTGCCACAGGAGCGTTTCGCTCTCCTGCCGCGGCCCCCAGGGGTCCATGGCCAAGAGCCTCATGTCGAAGGCCTCGCCGGCCGCGGTCCGGATGCGGACGCGGGCGTTGGGCCGGCGGTCATAGTCGGGCAGGCGCGAGATCCAGATGCCCTGCTCGGGGATTCCCCGGGGATCGAAGGCCTCGCGGTCGAAGATCAGTCCGATGGACTGCGACAGGAAGGTCCGGTCCGTCAGGATTCGCCGCAGGCCGGCGATCTCGGCCTCCGTGAATCCATCGTCGAAGACCAGGCGGGCGGCCCATTCCCCGGGGCCGAGCTCGCGCAGGCGCCGCGACAGCCAGCCTTCGTGGTCGGAGTCCAGCTCCGACATCCGCGACAGCGCCGTCCGCGACAGCTCCGAGTCCTCCCTGAGGAGGACCCAGGAGGCCAGCTCGGCCCGCACCGGCCGGTAGTAGTCGGGATGGTAGCGGGCGAAGTCGACGAAAAGCCGCAGGATGCGGAGGAACGGCTCCCGGGCCGCCGCCCCGCCCTCGCCCCTCCAGTCCACGTTCTCCCGGTAGGCCGCCATGCGCAGCCGCAGGGCGTCGAACCGCTCCGGCCCGATCGGCGAGGAGGCGATGGCCTCGATCGAGCCCTCGTTGAGGAAGCTGCGGCCGGACTGGACGAAGGCGGTCAGGGCCCGGTCATAGCCCGGGTTGGGCTCGTCCAGCAGAAGGATGCGGTAGGCGTCGCAGCGGACCGCCTCCTCGGGGTGGCGGGCCAGAGCTTCCAGCCGGCTCCGCAGGAGCGGCGCGATCCGCAGGTCGGGCTCCTCCAGCAGCGCCTCCGCTTCGGTCAGGGCCGCCCGGGCCTCGGCCGGGGGGCCGAAGAGGGCCCGGCCCGCGACCCGGTGCGCCTTGACCAGGTCCTCTTCCCGGACGCGGACCGGACCGGCGATATCCTCGGGACCGTAGATGCGGTTGCGCTCGGCCGGCAGGAAGACCTGCTCGCCGACGCCTTCGGCCGGAACGTCCCAGCCGGTCCGGCAGGGGCAGAACGCGGCCAAGGCCGGATTGCCGAACCAGAGCCTGGGCTGGCGAGCGAACAGCCCTAGGTCGATGACCGGACCCTCGACCCGGTATTCCAGGTCGCCGATCAGCCGGCGGCCGGAATCCCCGGCCACGGCCAGCGGCAGCATGGCCTTGCGGGACGAGTCGAAGAGGAAGTCGCCGACGAAGAAGATCTCGTCCTCCAGAACGCCCAGGTCGCGGAAGAACCAGTGCGGCAAGCGGATCCGCCAGCCGTCCCTCTCCAGCTCGACATAGCTCTTGCGGTAGAGGGCCTCGATCTCGCCGGCGAACCCGGCTTCGATCCGCTTGCGGTTGTAGGACCCCTTGGCCGTCAGCTCGCCGCGGGCCTCCTCGAAGTCTCGGTCCAGGACGGTGAAGTTGACGACCCTCTCGTAGGGGGCCAGGTCCAGGTTGGCGGCCCCGACGAGGCGGCGGTAGTATTCTCTCTCGCCGTCGGCGTCCAGGGCAGCCCGCAGGACCGCGTCGCCGTAGTCCGGGACGATGAACAGGACGTTGAACGGCCGCCCGTCCCCGACCAGGAAGGTGCGCTTGATGCCCGGTACGCCGGCGAATTTGCTCTCGACCTTGAGGGGCGCCACCGTCTCGCCGCGGTTGTTCTTGTAGATGTCCTTGATCCGGTCGACGATGCGGTAGTAGCCGTTGGGCATTACGGCGAAGACGTCGCCGGTGGCCAGCCAGTCCTCGCCGCCGGGCTCGTCCGGGTAAGGGACGACGCCGCCGGGCGGGGCCTGGTCCAGGTAGCGGGCCACATAAGCGCCCCGGATCTGGAGCTCGCCGGCCTCGCTCAGCCGCGCCTCGATCCCGGGCAGGGGCAGGCCGTGGGCGTTGTCGACATAGCGGCCGGGCGGGGTCATGGTAATGCCGCCCGTCCCCTCGGTCATGCCGAAGCCGCTGCTCAGGGCGATGCCGTGGCGCTCGAAGAACCGGAAGACCTTGGGGTCGAGGTACCCGGCGGCCGACAGGCCCCAGCGAAGGCTCGGCCCGACGACGCGGCGCAGGGCGGCCTCGGCGTCCCCGCCCGGTCCGGCCGCCTCGACGGCTTCGACGCAGATGTCGTAGAGCTGGGCCCAGCGGACGGGGACGCTGATGAAGCCGGTCGGCCCGACCTTGGGAAAGAGGGAGAAGAGCCGCTCGGGCGAGGGGTTTCCGGAGGCGACGTAGGTCCCGCCCCAGTAGATAGATCCCAGCATCTCCAGGTAGCGGCCGAAGGTGTGGTAGAACGGCAGGAAGCAGAGGAAGACCTCGTCCTCCCCCACGTCCGGAAGGGCGGCCGCCCGGGCGAAGCGCTTGGCGACGAGGTTGTAGATGGAGAAGGAGACGCCCTTGGGCCGCCCCGTGCTGCCCGAGGTGAACAGCACCGTGGCCACCCCGTTGAGGGGCAGTCGGGCGCGAGCCCCCAGGAGCGACTCGATCTCGGCCGCGCCCAGCTTCTTGCAGATCTCGCCCAGGAAGGGGACGCCGCGGCTCTCGTCGGCCGCCGACGCATCAAGGGCCAGGATGCGGAAAGGCTGGGCGGTCTTCTCCCGGACCTGCTCCAGAAACAGGCGCCGGGCCGGGGTATCGGTGAGGACGGTGGTCACGTCGAGACGGTCGAAGATATCGACCAGATTGTCGCGGCTGAAGTGGGTGTTGAGCGGCGCGTCGAGGATGTCGTGAAAGAGGCAGGCCAGGTCGGCGCAGGCCGATTCGACCCCATTGTCGGCGAAGATCGCCACGCGGGGCGGGCGGGCCGGCCCGTCTTCGGCGGCCAGCTGAAAGAGCGCCGCCGCGATCTCGCGGGCCTTTCGGCCGACCTGGGCGTACGTCCAATCGGCCGGGGCGCCGCCCGAGAGGTCGCGGAAGAGGGGCTTGTCCGGATGGGCCGCAACCCGGAAGCGGAACATCTCCAGCAGGGTATAGCCGGAGAGGCGGATGAGCCGCAGGGCCGCCTCGGCCCAGCGCGAGCGGGCTTCGTCCCGGCCCAGGGCCCGCAGGAAGGGCCGGCGGCCGGTCTCGAAGAGCGCCTCGCGAATGAGCCCGGCCCGGGCCGGATCGAGCGGACCGGACGCGGCGGCCGCTTCGAGACCTTCCCATAGAGCCCGGGCCAGAGCCGGGGCATCTCCCCCGTCGGGCCTGGATCTCCAGGCCTCCAGGAGGGCTTTTAAGGACCGGGAATAGGCAGGAGCGGGCCCGTTCATGGCTGACGGGCTATCTTATCAAAACGGGCTGACGGAGGGAAAGGCCGCGGGATGCGGCCGGCTCAGGCTTGGCCGGGATTCTCCGGACCGGAATCGGAGTCGGCGGAGTCTTCGGCCTCGCTGTTGCCGGCCAAAATGTCTTCCGGATACTCGGTGATGCCTTCGATCGGAGGGCCGCCCGGCAGACCGGCCGCGGCCCGGTCGATCTTGCGCTTGCGCTTCTCTTCCGCCTTCTTCTGGCGGCTTATTTCCTTGTTGCGCTTGGCGCTCTTATAAGCCCGGTTGTTCTTGCCCATCGCCGACTCCTTCAGGGGGTGCCCCCATCATATCACAAACGCGGCCCGGCCGCGCATGGAACGCATGGAAAGGGGGGATGGGCCGGAGACCCACCCCCCGCTAAAAAGCGAAGCTCGTTTCGGCCCCGGCTCCCCGGAGAGGGGCCCGGAGCGCAGGCTCAGAGACCGATCAGAAGCGCCGGCCGCCGCCGAAGCCGCGGTCACGGCCGCCGCCGAAGCCGCCGCCGCCGTTGCGGGGCCGGTCGGTCCGGGGCTTGGCCTCGTTGACGGTCATGTTGCGGCCCTTCAGGTCGCGGCCGTTGAGGGCGGCGATGGCCCGGTCGGCCTCTTCCTTGTTCGGCATCTCGACGAAGCCGAAGCCGCGGGACTCGCCGCTGAACTTGTCCTTGATGATGGAAGCGGTCTGGACCGCGCCGTAGGCGGCGAAGGTCTCCTTGAGGTCGGAGTCGGTGGCGCTGAACGAGAGATTGCCGACATAGATGTTCATACTCGTCTCCTTGGACGAGGGATCGCCCCGGCCTGCCGCCGGGCCGTCCCAAACTTGGGGATCGAAATAAAGGAGAGGAGTATGCGACCGGTCAGGTCCCGTGACCCTTCCTTTATTCTCGGCCCGAAATTATAGCACAAACGGCGGGATTCATAAATCCAGGCCCATTGCCCATCTCCGGGAAGGCGCGGCGGTCCCAGGTATCGGCCAACGGCGGAGAAGCGCCGGTTGAGCCCGTGTCGCCTATCCCTGGTATAGAGCTGCCCACAAGATCGAGCCGGGACTCCATCGTCCGATATAAGCAACGGTGCAGGCTCAACCAAGCAGCCGTGGCCGAGATCTGGGACCGTCCTTCCCGGAGATGGGAGGGGAATCCTCGTTACTCAGGCCGACCGGGAGAGCCGGCGGGCCTTGCGCTTCTCCAGCAGGCCGCGGACCCGGTTGAACTTGTCCCGGTCCAGGGGGTAGAACCAGGTCACGGCGAAGGTGGCCAGG
This sequence comes from uncultured Eubacteriales bacterium, assembly GCA_964556755.1. Lineage (GTDB taxonomy): Bacteria > Acidobacteriota > Aminicenantia > Aminicenantales > UBA4085 > UBA4085. Next base: position 106,181 of record CAZKXI010000003.1, on the reverse strand, counting down.
AGCAGGAGCGCGCCGACCGGTCCGATCAGGACGCGGATGGCGTTGAGAGCCGACGCCGGCTGGGCGAAGGCCGTCACGCCTTTGGGCGGGGCCTGGTAGCCGAACCAGCCCAGAACCTGCAGGACGATGAAGATGGCGAAGGCGGTAGTCAGCTTGCGGAAGAAGTTCTTGGCCCCGTAATAGATGCCCTCGTGGCGGCGGCCCGTCTTCAGCTCGTCCCACTCGATGACGTCGGGGAAGATGGCGTCGGGCAGGACATGGGCGGCCGAGACGCTGATGCCGATGGCCACGGCCAGGATCAGGGTCAGGGTCACGGCCCCCTGCGGGACGAGCGGGATAAGGAGCATCAGGGCGATCCAGAAGCCCAGGGCGCCCAAAAAGGCGCGCCGCTTGCCGACTTTCTTGGCCAGCCAGATCCAGAACGGCAGAACCAGGGTGGCCGTCACCAGCATCAGGCCCAGCACCGCCGATTCGATGGGCAGGCCGAGGCCCGGAACCCTGGCCAGCAGGTCGCCCCGCATGACCCAGTACGTCAGCAGGAAGGGCAGCACGACGCCGGTCAGATCGAAGGCCACCCAATTGAGCATGTAGAGGGCCGTGGCGTAGCGGAAGGGGATATTCTTCCAGGCCAGGCGGGCGGTCTCCTTCAGGGTCGCCGACTCGGCCTTCGGGCCGGCGGCCGGCTTCTCCCGGACCGTGAAGAAGATGAGCAGATAGGGCACCACAGCCGAGACGCCGAACAAGCCCGCGGCCAGGACATAGCCCTGCTGCTGGGTGCCGCCGCCGCGCATGACCGAGTCCACGATCATGGGAGCGGCCACCGCCGTGGCGATGGAGGCCAGGAAGTTGAAGAACATCCGGTAGCCCGACAGCGAGGTCCGCTCGTCGTAGTCCCGGGAGATCTCGGGCGTCAGCGAGTGGAAGGGCACGATGACCAGCGTCTGGAGCGTGTCGCTCAGGGCGTAAGCCAGCATGACATAGAGCATCAGCAGGCCTTGGCTCTGGATGGGCGGGGCCCACCAGAGGATGAGGAAGGCCAGCCCGTAGGGGACGGCGAAGATCAACAGGAAGGGGCGACGCCTCCCCCACCGGGTCCGGGTCTTGTCCGAGATCACCCCGACCAGGGGGTCGTTGACGGCGTCCCAGATGACGCCGATCAGGGCGGCGAAGGAGGCCAGGCGGGGATCCAGCCCGACCACGTCGGTCAGGAAGATGGCGTAGAAGATCTGGCGCAGGGTGTTGAAGGTCGCCAAGCCCCAGTCGCCGGTGCCGTAAACGACCTTGGTCAGCCAGGGAAGCCGTCCGGATGCGGAAGGGGGCATGGCGTCTCCTTGTTCTGCCGTCGGGGGACCGTATTCTATACGAAGTGCCGGCGGCAAGCCACTGCGGGCTCTCCCCGCGGCCGGTCCCCCGGCCGGCAGTTGAGGCGGATGTGGGAAACCGACCTGTCCGATCCCGCGGTGGAGAAGGACCCGGCTCGATGGATGACCCGGATGTTCTGGCCGGTCGCCTAGGAGCAGGCGGGCGGAGTTTCCTTCTGCCGGGACGATAGGAACATCCAGATCGAAGTATAGAGCACGACTCCCAAGACGATCCACTTCATGGCCAGCAGGGGCAGGGATTTGACGACGAAGGCGGCCAGGAAGACCCCCAGGATGCCGAACACCGTCAAGGACACGGCGGCCTTGGGATCATAGGCGTTCTCTTTAACGAAGCGGGCGCTGCCGGCGGCCATCAGCATGGCCGTGGCCGTCATCATGATAGGAAAAGCCGTCTTGGGGTGCATACCCATGGCATAGACCATGGCCATGCAGGGCGCGTAGAAGCCAACGCCGATCGTCTGCAGGGCGCCGAAGACGAAGCTCATGATCACCACCGCGACCAGCTTCCAGCCCGTGAGGCCGATGGCGACACCGCCTAGAGGCAGCCAATTGAGAAGGCCGGCCAGGATGGTCAAGGCCACCGCCAGCAGGCCGATGCCCATGCCCAGCTGGATCTTGCGCCGGGGCATGCGGCAGACGACCCCCGCGCCCAGGACAGCGCCGGCCGGGGCGGCGATGGACATCGAGATGAGGGTCAGGGGCTCCACCTTGACCGCGCTCATGAACAGGAAGGCCTGGGTCACCGTGGCCAGGGTGTTCCCGACGTTCATCGTGCCGGGGATGATCCGGTCATCGACCATATGAAGGAGCTTAAAGGCGGCCGTCTGCTGGGCAAAACTTCCGATGCCCAGGGTGTCGAAGAAGTTGGTGATGAACCCGGTCGCCCAGAGCTTCGGCCAGGCCGTGTCCGAGAACTGCTTCCGCTTTCGGAAAGCATCGCGCAGGTAGTAGATTCCGAAGACCGAGGACATGAGCCCAAGGACGGTTTTCAATACGGTGACCATCGCCCCGCCATCCTAATTGGCTCCGCCGCCGAGGTCAAGCCTCGCCTAGCCGGCCAAGGCCGCGGCTTTCGCTTGGGCCGGGGGAACGGCCTGCCGCTCCGCCGCCAGCTCCCGCCGGTAGACCCGGTGCCGCTTGTGCCAGGTGACGCCGAGGGCGTTCATGTCGGCCAGGCTCTTGACGTTGGTCTCCAGGGCCAGGGCGATGTCGCAGTGGACGGCCCGGGCCTTGGTCAGGGTGTCGGTGATCTCGGCGTAGAGGAGCACCGTGGCCCCCTTGCCCTGGTACCGGGGCAGGAGGCCGACCCCGTTGCCGCTCATGCGGCGGGTCGTCTTGAGGTCCCCATAGACCCGCATCCAGCCGAAGGGCCACAGCCGGCCGCGGCAGGCCCGCAGGGCGGCCGAGACGTCGCGGAAGACGAACAGAAAGCCGGCGATCTCGTCCTCCTTCATGACCACCTTGAGGAGCTTGGGGTCCGCGATCTGCAGGAGCTGGCGCCCGGACTCGCGGACCTCGTCCTCGTCGATGGGATAGAAGCCCCAGACGTGGCCGAAGGACTCGTTGTTGATCCGCTGCAGGGCCGGGATGAAGCGCCGCAGCTCTCTCTTGCCGCGGAAGGTGCGGACGCGCAGGCCGCTCCGCTCCCGGACCCGGTCGACCAGGGCCGCCATCCGCTCGGGCAGGCGGTAGCCCTGCGAGAGATAGCCCGACAGGTAATCGATCTCCTTGACGAATCCGGCCGCCTCGATCAAGCGGGGGTAGTAGTCGTAGTTGTAGGTCATGCCCAGGGCGGCCTCGTGCTCGAAGCCTTCGACCAGGACGCCGGGGCAGTCGGTCCGCAGCATGCCCTTGGGACCGAGCAGCGCGGTCAAGCCGCGCGACCGGGCCCAGTCCGCGGCCGCGTCCAGGACCGCCCGGGCGGCTTCCCCGTCATCCTCGGCGTCGAACCAATTGAAGAGCGCGACCGGATGGCCGGTGTATTCGTTGTAGCGCCGGTTCTCCAGGGCCGCCACCCGGGCCGCGACCCGGCCGTCGCGCTCGGCCAGAAAGAAGGCCGCCTCGGAGCGCCGGTAGAAGGGGTGACGGCGGCGGTCGAGGGCCCGGCGGACGCCCGCCCGCAGCGGCGGCGACCAAAGCCGGCTTTCGCGATAGAGCCGGAAGGGGAGATCGACGAAGCGGCGGACGTCGCGGCGGCTTTCCGTATCGACAGCCCGGACGACCAGGGACATAGCCCGTTTATACCCGACCCCCGAAGGCTTGGCAATCCCCCGCGGATGAGAGCCGCCGCGGCCCGGTTTGACTTTCGCGCGAGGGCGTCGGAGAATAGGCGTTCCCATCATGAGGATTGCCATGAAGAAAACCGCCCTTTTCGCCCTGATCGTCCTGGCCGCGACGGCCGCCCTCGCCGCGGCCCCCGCCGACAAGCCGCTCCTGTCCTACAAGCTGACCGGGCTGTGGCCCGGCATCGGCGGCGGCGAGTACAACGACTGCATCGTCGGCGAGAACGGATACCTGAAGGCCGCTTCGACTTCGATGAGCGGCGCCTACGAAGAGCTGGGCCGGGGACTGGGCTTCCAGATCGAAGTCATCCTGCCGCTGGGCGGAAGCCTGGGCGTGGGCGTCGGCGGCGGGTACTACCGGATCCGCAGCGAAGGCACGGTCCAGTACGCCGGAATCGCGGAGGACGTCGCCTTCAACGTCGAGTCGACCCTCGTCTCCCGGCTGTCGGTCCTGCCCTTCTTCCTCAACCTGCACTTCACCCGAGCCCTGGGGCCGCGCCTGACCCTGGACGCCTTCGCCGGGCCGCTCTTTCAGATCGTCCAGTTCAACGCCGACAACCCCTCGACCTCGACCCTCCTGCAGACCGAGCAGACCGTCACCTTCACGGCCACCAAGACCAGCCTCGGGGCGCAGGCCGGGCTGGGCGTCTCTTACCGGCTGCTCAAGAGCATCTCTCTCGTCCTCGACGCCCTCTACCGCACCGGCCAGGTCACCGACCTCAAGGGCAACTGGGCCCGGGTCGGCAGCGACAGCAGCGGGACGATCGCCGGCAGCTCGGACGCCTATTACCTCTGGGCCTATGACATGACCGCGGGGGGAACGCATCAACGAGCCTGGTTCTTCGGCGAGAACGGCCCCGACGTGGCCGGCGCGGCCAACGCCCGCAAGGCCGCCATCGGTCTGAGCGGGCTGTCGGCGCAGGCCGGCGTCCGGATCAGCTTCTGACGAGCCCGATGGAGGCCTTCCGCCGCGGCGCCAGGGCCCGGCGGACGGCGTTCTTCCAGCCCGCGTAGAGGCGCTCCGACTCGGCCCGGGAGAATTCCGGAGCGAAGCGCCTTTCCATCTCCCACAGCCGCTCGATCTCGCCCTTATCGCGCCAATAGCCGACGGCCAGACCGGCCAGATAGGCGGCGCCAAGGGACGTCGTCTCGATTGTGGCCGGCCGCAGGACCGGGAGGCCCAAGACGCCGGCCTGGAAGCGGCAGAGAAAGGTATTGGCCGCCCCGCCGCCGTCCACCCGCAGGTCCTTGATCCGCAGCCCGGAATCCCTGGCCATGGTCTCCAGCACGTCGCGGGTGGCGTAGGCGATGGACTCCAGGGCGGCCCGGACGATATGGGCCCGCTCGGTGCCGCGGGTCAGGCCGACCAGGGTGCCGCGGGCGCCGGCGTCCCAGTAAGGCGCTCCCAGGCCGACGAACGCCGGGACGAAGTAGACCCCGCCGTTGTCGGGCACGGACTCGGCCAGCCCCTGCGACTCGGCCGCCGTCCGGAGCAGGCCGAGCTTGTCGCGCAGCCACTGGATGGCCGCGCCGGCCACGAAGACCGAGCCTTCCAGGGCGTAGACGGCCTTCCCGTCGGGCCCGCAGGCCAGGGTGGTCAGCAGACCGTGGCGGGAGTCGGGCCGGGACCGGCCGGCGTTGAGGAGGATGAAGCAGCCCGTGCCATAGGTGGCCTTGATGGCGCCGCGGGCGAAGCCGGCCTGGCCGAAGAGGGCCGCCTGCTGGTCGCCGGCGATGCCGGTGATGGGAAGGCCTTCGGGAAGGACGCCGCTCCGCGCCGTCCGGCCGAAATCTCCGGAGGAGGGGCGGACTTCGGGCAGCAGAGCCGCCGGGACGCCGAAGACGCGGAGCAGGTCCTCGTCGAAGCGGCGGCGGTCGATGTCGTAGAGCATCGTCCGGGAGGCGTTGGTCGGGTCGGTCGCGTGGATCCGGCCCCCCGTGAGATTCCACAGGACCCAGGAGTCCGTGGTGCCGAAGAGAAGCTCGCCGCGGCTGGCCCGGGCCTTGAGGCCGAGCCTCTTGATCAGCCATTCGATCTTGGTGGCGGAGAAGTAGGCGTCCAGCGGCAGCCCCGTCCGGCGCCGGATGAGGGCTTCCATCCCCCGCTCCCGGCGCAGCGCCTCGCAGCGGGGGGCGGTCCGGCGGCACTGCCAGACGATGGCATTGGAGACCGGCTGGCCCGTCTTGCGGTCCCAGAGGACCGCCGTCTCGCGCTGATTGGTGATGCCGATGGCGGCCACGGCCCCGGCCGGCAGGTTGCGCAGGACCTCCTCGACCGTGGCGCGGACGCTGGCCCAGATCTCGCGCGGGTCATGCTCGACCCAGCCGGGGCGGGGGAAGTATTGGGGAAATTCCCGGTACGAGGAGACGATGGGGCGGCCTTGACGGTCGTAGGCGATGGCCCGGCTGCCGGTCGTCCCCTGGTCGATCGCCAGAACGTACTTCAAGTCAGGCCCGCGGCTGAAGCCAGGTCAGAATGTCGTCGAAGACGCGCTCGCGCCCCAGGTCGATCGACAGGGCGTGGTGCATCTCGGGGTACTCGATGACGGTCTTGTCGGCCAGGGCAAGCTTGGCGAAGAGCTTGTGCGAAGCCGCGGCGTTGACGAGATAGTCCTTGCCGGCCAGGAGGAACAGGACGGGGACGGAAGCGCGGGCCGCGGCGCGGAAGGCTTTTCTCTGTTCGGACATGGTGTCCATCAGCATCTTCAGGCTGGACACGCGCAGCTCGTCGGGATTGGCGTCCATGACCGCGGCGTATTCCGCGTCGCGCGTGCACATGGCCGCGGTGAAGGGGACGGGGATGGTCTTGCGCTTGTTGAAGGGATATTGGCCGACCAGGGTCAGGTAGGAGGAGAGGGGGAACTTCAGTCCGTTCTTAAAGCAGGGCGAGATGTGGATCTGCCCGGCGAAGGCCCCGGGTTGGGAGGCGGCCAGGTTGAAGACGGGGATCCCGCCCAGGCTCTCGCCCAGGAGAAAGACCTTCTTGCCCGGGTGATCGAGCTCGATGATCCGGCGCAGACGGAGGATGTCCTCCTCCCAAACGGAGAACGAGTCGACGTGGCCGCGGGGGCGGTCGGGCGTCCGGCCGAAGCCGCGCAGCTCCAGGCCGTAGGACGTCACTCCGCGGGCGGCCAGGTGGGAGCCGAGGAAATCCCAGCGGGCCGTGTGGGCGCCCATGCCGTGGACGAGGAGCAGGACCGCCCGCGGCGACGCGGCGTCCCAAGTGCGGTACAGGAGGCCTTCCTTCTCGACGAGGTCTTTCATGAGGGGATTATAAAATAGGGGTGCAGTATACATAAATCCCTATTTTTTGGTTCTTCGCCCAATTCCGGGAAGGGCGGTTTGGGGTATCGGCCCGGCTGCTTGGTTGAGCCTGCACCTGTGTCCGGATCGGGCCACGGAGTCTTGGCTCGATCTTGTTGCCACGCATCATCAAGGGGCTACCAACACGGGCTCAACCGGCGCTTCTCCGCCGTTGGCCGATACCCCGAACCTCTTGGCCTTCCCGGAAATTGGCGAAGAGCCATTTCTTTCGCCGCGAGGAGCCCGCTAAGAGAAAAGGAGAATTGCGTAAACTGCAACCCAAGTTGAGGGGAAAAATAGGGAATTATGTATACTGTACCCCTATTTGGCGGCGACGGAGACGGCGGCGATGACGGCGGCGCCCAGCCCCGAGCCGTCGTGGGTTAAGGCGGTTCGAATGCGGCTCGCCTTGATGCCCAGGATCTCGCGGAAGGCCGCGTCCATATCGGCCGCGAATCCGGGGTGCTTCTCGAAGACGCTGCCGTCAATGGCGATGGTGTGGTCGCGATCCAAGCCCGGATCGATCCAGGCCGCGGCAGCGGCCAGCACGACAGCGGCGACGCGGGCCGCCCGGCGCGAAACGAGCCATGCGATCTCCCGCAGCGCCGCGGCATCCGGCCCGCTCGCGCCCTTGACGCCTAGCTCCGCCAGCATCGCCCGCACGCCGTCCGCCGCGGGCGTGGCATCTTCCTTGATGGCGCAGACTCTCTCGCTCCCGAACCGCTCCCGCTCGGCCAACGCCTCCGGCAGACGGCCGCCGAACATGAGTCCCTGCTCCGTCCGCTCGGCCGCGATCAGCCGAACCAGCTCGCCCAAGTACTTGCCGGAGACCATCTTCTCTTCCCATTGGAAGCCGGGATTCTCGCTGTCCGCATCCAGCCTCTCATCGAATCCATTCCGGGGCAGGGCCTTGTCGAAGCCGCCGGACTCCATGTTGACGATCATCGCCTCGCCGGCATATGGCCCCAGGGGCTTGCGGATGCGCCCGACCCGCTCCCGGTAGCAGATGTTGGTCCCCGTGCCCAGGATGCAGCCGATGTCGCAGCTCGGGTCGAGGTACGCGCGGGCCATCTGGGTGCCGGTCGTATCGTTGTCCAGCGAGACGACGCGGACGCCCCGCGCCCCCTCCCGCTCGAGGGCTTGGTTGAGCAGACCGACCACGTCCCGGCCGACGACGCCGGCCGCCGACCAGCCCTTGGTCCAGACGATCAGCTCGCCCCGGTCGATGGTCGTCTGGCGGATGGGGAACGAGAAGGTAAAGCCCAGCGGGCGCTCGCCCGCGCCGCCCAGCTCGGCCCCGAAGGCCTGGATGGAGCGGGCCAGGGCGCCGAAGAGCGACCCGGCGCTCCCGTCCGTCTCCCGGGGAGTCAGGCTGAACTTGCGGGCCGTGACGTCCGGCTCGCTCCCGTCGCCCTTGAGGACGACCCGCAGGACGCGATAGTTCGAGCCGCCCAGATCGAGAGCCAGGAATTCGCCCCGCTCCCGCCCCGTCGGATTGTCGATGTAGGCCGGCAGCATCTTGAGGGAGCTCGCCGCTCCGCGCAGGCCGGCGTCCATCTCCGACTGGAAAGCGGTGACGGTCCGGCGCATCGCCGCCGGGGGGTAGCTGAAAAGGGCCTTCAGGCCGGGGATGCTCAAGTCGTCCACGCTGATCGCCTCGATGATGGGTCCGTCCGAAGATATCGCGGCCGTCGCCGCGAGTCAATCCGCATCGATCTTCTCGGGGAGGGGTGGCTCAGGAAAGGCCCTCGGGAGCGAAGGCCTGACCAGGACCGCCGGCGCTACCGAATATCAGCACAGGACCGATTTGGAACCGAACGGCGACGGGGGTCGTCAACAAATGTATTCGGGAGTTATGTATGGTGTCCCCCAATTGCGGTAGAATCACGCCATGAGCCGCCGACGCCGCGACGCTTCGCTCGGCGGCTCCCCCATGCCCCGCCGCATCGACACCCAACCGATGAAACGCCGCAGCTTCCTCGGCTGGAGCGCCGCCGTCGGCGCCGGAGCCGTCTCTCTCAAGCTCAAGGGCGCGCCCAAGCCTTCGCGCCCCGCTGTCCCCCGCCCGGCTCTCCAGGACGGCTCCGGCGTCACGATGGTCCGCACCGGCTGCCCGTCCCACAACTGCGGCGGCCGCTGCCTGCTCAAGGTCTTCGTCGAGAGAGGCCGCATCATCCGCATCGAAGGCGACGACCGCCCGACCGACGGCATCGAGGCGCCCCAGCTTCGCCCCTGCATCCGCGGCCGGCTCTACCGGGGCCGCCAGGACCATCCCGACCGCCTCCTTGATCCCCTCCGGCGGACCGGGCGCCGCGGCGACGCCGCCTTCACGCGCATCTCCTGGGACGAGGCCCTCGACCTCATGGCCTCGCAGATGAAGCGGATCAAGGCGGCCTACGGCAACGCCTCCATCTTCGTCCCGTACGGCACCGGAAGCTACAGCCAGATCAACGGCCGCCAGACGGCCCAGCGGCTGATGAACCTGTTCGGCGGCTCGCTCGGCTACTACAACAACTACTCCTGGGCGGCTATGGCCGCCGCCACGCCCACGGTCTACGGCACCAGTGTCACCGGAAATCAGCGCCAGGACTGGGTCAACGCCCGCATGATCCTGATGTGGGGCTGGAATCCCTGCGAGATGCGCGACGGCACAAACTCCGAGCACTTCCTCCGACTGGCCAAGGACAAGGGCGCCCGCATCGTCTGCGTCGACCCGCGCCTGACCCTCAGCGCCGTGGCCCTGGCCGACGAGTGGGTGCCCGTCCGGCCCGGCACCGACGCCGCCATGCTCTCGGCCATGGCCCACGTCATCATCAGCGAAGGGCTCACCGACAAGGCCTTCGTAGCCGGCCATTGCCTGGGCTTCGACGCGAGCCAGATGCCGGCCGGGGCCGAGGGCGAGGAGTCCTATAAGGACTACATCCTCGGCGCCCGCGACGGCCAGGCCAAGACCCCGGCCTGGGCCGAGGGCATCTGCGGCGTGCCGCGGGCCGTGATCGCCCGGCTGGCCCGCGAATACGCGACGGCCAAGCCGGCCATGCTGGTCATGGGCTACGGCCCGCAGCGGCGGGCCTTCGGCGAGCAGACCGTCCGGGCGGGCTGCGTCCTGCCGGCCATCACCGGCAACGTCGGCGTCCCCGGCGGCTGGGCCGGCGGGCTGGGCCTTCAGGCTCCCGACGGCGGCCCCCTCTGGACGGTCTTCCCGACCGGCCCCAACCCGGTCAAGGCCCAGATCCCGGCCTTCCTCTGGACCGACGCGGTGGAGCGCGGGACCGAGATGACCGCCGCCGACGGACTGGTCGGCGCCGAGCGGCTGACCTCGAATATCAAGATGATCTACGCCGTGGCTTCCAACATCCTGGTCAACCAGCACGCCGACATCAACCGGACCGCGGCCCTCCTGCGCGACGAGAAGCGGGTCGAGTTCATCGCCGTGCAGGACAACTTCCTGACCTCCTCGGCCCGCTTCGCCGACCTGGTCCTGCCGGCCTGCACCCAGCTCGAGACCTGGGGCGTGGCCGACGGCTGGAAGTACGGCGACGAGGTCCTGCTGATGCCCAAGATCGTCGACCCGCCGGGCGAGGCCCGGAGCGACTACCGCATCTGCGCCGACATCGCCGGCCGGCTGGGCCTGGGCGAAGCCTATACCGAGGGGCGCGACGAGCGCGGCTGGACGGCTTGGGCCATCGACGAGCTGCGGCGGGCCCGCTATCCCGGCCTCCCCTCCCTCGACGAGCTCGAGAGGTCCAACGCCGGCGTCTACGCCCTGCCGGTGACCAAGCCGGCCGTGGCCTTCGCCGACTTCCGGCGCGATCCGGCCCGGCACCCCTTGCCGACGCCCTCGGGCCGGATCGAGATCTTCTCCAAGCGCCTGTTCGACATGAAGCGGCCCGCGGACATCCCGGCCGTGCCCAAGTACATCCCGGAGTGGGAGAGCCCCTTCGGCCCCGAAGCCGCCCGCGCCCCGCTCCAGGTCATCGGGCCCCACACCCTGGCGAGCGTCCATTCCACGATGGACAACGTGGCCGCCCTGCAGGAGGCCTTCCCCCGCCGTCTGGCCATTCATCCCGCCGACGCCGCCGCCCGCGGCCTGCGCGACGGCGACCGGGTCCGGGTCTTCAACGAGCGCGGCGCGGTCTATGTCGCCTGCCGCGTTACCCGCCGCATCATGCCGGGAGTGGTCGCCCTGCCGCAGGGGGCCTGGTGGACGCCGGACGCCGCCGGCGTCGACACCCGCGGCTCGATCAATGTCCTGACCTCGAGGCGGGCCACGGCCCTGGCCTTCGCCAACGCCCAGCACACCGTCATGGCCGAGGTGGTGAAGGCATGAGCGCCGGCCCGACCGTCCGCCGCTATGGGTTTTTCTTTGACTCGTCTCTCTGCTCGGGCTGCAAGGCCTGCCAGGGAGCCTGCAAGGACAAGAACGGCTTGCCGGCCGGCGTCCTGTGGCGGCGGGTCATCGAGATCGCGGGCGGCGAGTGGAGACGGGAGGGCGGGGTGTGGATCCCGGGCGTCTTCGCCTACTTCCTGTCCGCGGCCTGCCACCACTGCGAGAACCCGCCCTGCCTTCCGGCCTGCACATCGGGGCTGGTCTTCCAGCGCGACGACGGCATCGTCCTCATCGACGACCTCAGCTGCAACGGATGCCGGGCCTGCGAGTACGCCTGCCCCTATGGGGCGATCCACTACGACGAAGCCCGCCACAAGGCCTCCAAGTGCGACTTCTGCCTGGACAAGCTCGCGGCCGGCGAGCCGCCGAGCTGTGTGGCGGCCTGCCCGATGCGGGCTCTCGACTTCGGCGACATCGACGAGCTGAAGAAGAGACACGGCGGGACGGCGGCCGTCTTCCCTCTGCCCGATCCCGCCGAGGCCAAGCCGGCCCTGGTCATCAAGCCCCACCCGGCGGCGGCGAGGGCGAACAAAGACACGGCCGAAGTGGCCAACTGGGAGGAGATCTAGACCCCAGCCGGAGCGAGAAATCCGCGATCAAGACTCTCGCCCCGGCGATGATCGGGGGAAGGAGCGCCTGGACGGCGCCGCTTAGAAATTCCAGTTGATGATCGGCAGGACCCGGCGGCCGGAGGGATTGTCGCGGACGATGTTGATGAGGCCTATCTGCAGTCCCTTCAAGCTCCAGGCATAGTTGATGAGACCGACGGCGACGCCCTTCTGCGTCCCCTTGATCCAGTTCGCGGGGGCGACGGCGCCGCCCCTCAGCTCGCCGCCCTTGGGAACCAGGGTGCATACCCCGGCCGCGACGATGCCCCGGATTCTCTCGGCCCCGACCACGGCCCCGGCGAAGGCCAGGCCGCGGATCTCGGTCGCCCCGGCGGCGACGCCGGCGAAGCTGATGCCGCCCAGGACCTCGCCAGCCCCAAGGCCCACCCCGGCGATGTTCAGGCCGCGAAGGCTCTTCCCCGCGCCCAGCCCGAGCCCGCCGATGCTGATCCCGGACATGTTCCCGCCGGCGCCGGCCCCCAATCCGCCGACGGTGATCCCGGTGACGTCGTCGGACGCCCCCAAGCCCAGGCCGCCGAAGCTGATGCCCCGCAGGCTCCCCCCGGCGCCGAGGCCGAGGCCGCCCACGTTGATCCCGGTCATGTCGCCGCCGGACCCGATGCCCAGGCCCCCGATATTGATCCCGGCCACCCTCTCCCCAGCCCCGGCCCCCAGGCCGCCGATGTTGATGCCGGTTAGGGACCCGCCGGAGCCCATGCCCAGGAGGCCGACGGAGACGCCGGCCAGGCTTTTGACGCCCATGACGCCGAGCAGGCCGATCTGAACGCCCTGCAGCCGGCCGCCGCCGGGAATGAGGCCGAGCGAGAGGCCCTGGATCAGGGATTCGTTGCCTTCCGTCTCACGCGGCTGCCAGAGGGTGACGTTGAGGCCGCGGATGCGCTCGACCCCGCTGTCGCGGAAGTTGAAGCGCAGGCCGGTGAAATTCCTGGAGTTGCCGAAGCTCAGGCCCCAGGTGGAGGAGGGGATGTCGAGGCTCTGGGCGGCGGCGAATCCGGCCAGGAGGAGGATGGCGGCGGTGAGGACGGGCAGGCGATTTCGGGTCATGATCGATCTCCAATCCGGGTGGGGGCATGCCGCCCCCCTTCCTTCCGACGAAAACGGCGGGGAAAAGGTTCCCCGGGGCATCGCCTTCCGCCGCGCGGGGCGGCGCGCCGCTCAGACCGCCAGCTTCTTGAGGCAGTCCAGGGCCAGATCCACGTCGGACGGCTTGTTGTTGAGGAAGAAGCTGATGCGGATGCCGTTCAGCCCGCCCTCGCCGACCTGGCGGGCCCGGATCTTGTTGGCCGCCAGGTGGTCGCCGATCTCCTTCATCGTCTTGGTCTTCATCCGGAAGCCAGTCATGCAGGTCCGATAGGCCTCTTCCTCGGGCGAGAGGATCTCCACGCCGGGGATCGTCTTCAAGCCGGCCACGAAGGCCTCGGACATGCCGTGGGCCCGCTGGAAGATGCGCGGGAGGCCGATCTCCTGGACGAAGTCGCAGGCCTTGCCCATGGCGAAGAAGAGGGCATCGTTCTGGGTCCCGTTCTCGAAGCGGCTCATGGTCGGGTTGATCTCGGCGTAGGGCTTGCGGATGTCCAGCTTGGTCAAGCCGCCGATCATGGGCCGGACGGCGTCCAGCAGGCCGGGACGGATGTAGATGAAGCCGGTGCGCTTGGGCCCCATCAGCCACTTGTGGGAGCTGCAGACGTAGAAGTCCACGCCGATGTCGGTGATGTCGAAGGGGGTGCAGACGGGCGCCTGGGCCCCGTCCAGGCCGAACCAGATGCCTTTGTCGTGGGCCAGGCGGCCGATCTCCTTGACCGGGAAGAGCTGGCCGGTGGTGCAGGTGACGTGGCTGAACATGATCAGGCGGGTGCGCGGGGTGATAAGGGCGGCGATGCGGTCCAGGTTGCCCATCGCCTTTTGGCGGTCGGGCTCGAAGACCTTGATGACGACGCCATCGCGCATATGGCGGTGCAGGAAGGCCGCGTTGATGGCCCCGTGCTCGTGGGTCGAGGTGATGACCTCATCGCCGGCCTTCAGGGTCAGGCCGTTGACGATCATGCCGATGCCCTCGGTCGCCCCGCTGACCAGGGCCAATTGCTCGGCCTTGCAGGAGGGGCCGAGGACGGCAGCCAGCTTGACCTTGACGGACTCCCATTCCTTGGCGTCAAAGCCGGCCGAAGGGGCCAGCTCCTCGATCCGCGTCCACTCCTCCAGGCTGTTGAGGACGGGCAGCGGGCAGGCGCCCAGGCCGCCGAAGTTGAGGAAGGTCCAGCCCTTCTCCAGGAGGAACTGGTCCCGGATGACGTCCCAGTAGAACTCGTCGCCCTGGCCGGCCGCGTCCCGCAGAAGACGGCCGAAGTCGGCGGCTTTGAGGTTTCGGGACATGGCCAGCCCGGCGGCCAGGGCCCCCGTGCCCTTCAGGAATTCTTTGCGCTTCATAGGAGCTCCTCCTGCGGTGGTTGATGGGAAGGTCCGAACGGCCCGACTATAGTCTCGCCCCCCCGCGGGAGTCAAGGACGCGGTAGATAGGGGGACAGTATACGTAATTCCCTAATACATCTGTTGACGCCAACACCCGTAGACAGCACCGCTCCCAAGATGAGGACGCCTGAAGGGCGAAAGGTGTCCGCACCTCGAACCCAAGACCGGGGCCGACGGCCTCGGGAGATCGAAGAGATGGGAATCATCCCTGATCTCTTCTGAAAACCAATATCAATTCTCCCGTTTTTTCGCTATGATCATGCCTCGTTTTTTCAAATATCCCGGCTCTGCTGATGCCGGGCGGAAGATCAGACTGCTCCCTGACGTCTATAAGCAGGAGAGCGCAAGAGAGCCCCGACAAGAGGAGAAGATGGCATGACCACTCGCCGCGAGTTCCTTAAGGCCGCACTGGTCGCCGGAGCCGCCTGGCCCGGCCTGCCCGGATTCGGGCAGGGGGGACGGGGACGCATGATGCGCGCCCCCCTCGATGCCTCCCAAGTCCCTTCCCACCTGACCAAGGTCATCCCGATCGACCGCTGGGCGGGCCTCAAGGCGGATTTCGCGAAGATTTTAGGCAGCGACGGCATCACCCGCCACAAGCTCTTCCAGACCTACTTCAAGGCCGTCGATTTCGGCCTCCCGGCGGATCTGTCCAACGCCCGTGCGGTCGTCATCATCGCCACGTTCGCCCCTTCGGCCACGGTCGAGTTCACCTCCAACGGCCAGGCCCGCCCGGTCCTGGTCCCCTTCCAGTACTACCAGGACGATTGGACGCCCGAGAAGCTGCAGGCGATGCTGAGAGCCGACCTCGTCAAGGAGCCCGGCCGCAAGCTGGCCGACATCTCCAAGCGCGTGCCGCTGAAGTATTTGGCGGCCCGCAGCGGCTTGGGCGTCTTCGGCCGCAATAACTTGGTCTACGTCGATGGGATGGGCAGCGCCTGCCTGCTCCACGCTTACGCCACCGACGCCCCGCTGGCCGGCGATCCGGACGCCGGACTTCAATTGCTGCGCGAATGCCGCCACTGCTCTCTTTGCGACCGGGCCTGCCCCACGTCCTGCATCGGAGGGTCCCAGTTCATCATCGACGCCGGGCGATGCCTGACCCTATTCAACGAGAATCCCGGGGCTTTCCCCAGCTTCGTCCTGCCCAGTATGCACAGCGCCCTGATGGGCTGCCTCAAGTGTCAGGATATCTGCCCCGAGAACAGGCGCGTCCCGCAGACAAGAACGGTCCTGGAGGGTGTGACGGAAGAAGAGACGCGGACGATCCTCAAAGGCCAGCCGGCTCCGGCCCTGCTGCAGTCCGTCCGCAAGCGGCTGCGCCTCTTTCCCGCGGTATCGGGGGCGGACTTCGGCCCGGTCCTCAAGCGCAACTTGGGAGCGCTGATCAGAGCCTGATCTCGGGCGGCCGATGATCCGTCCGGCCGGGGCATCGAGGGCCCCGTCGCCTTGCCCTGAGGCAGACCCCGCCCTTCTCGGCTTTGACCTCGGAATTCCCCCCCTCAGGAGCGCGGGAGCGCCGACGAGGCGAAAAGGGGCCGCTCCCGAAGGAGCGGCCCCGACGTTTCAGCTCGAAATCGCGGGACGACGGACGTCTCCGCGGCTCAGCCGAGGATCGCGTCCTTGCAGGCCTTGGCGACGCGGAACTTCACGACGCGCTTGGCCGGGATCTTGATCTCGGCGCCGGTGGCCGGGTTGCGGCCCATGCGCGCCTTGCGGTTCACCAGGACGAGCTTGCCCAGGCCGGGAACCGTGAAGCCGTTCTTGGCGTTCTTGTACGCCAGCTTGACCAGACCCTCGAGCGCCGCGCCGGCCTGCTTCTTGCTGATCTCCGCCGCCTCGGCGACGCCGGTCACGATCTGGCTCTTCGTCATTGCTTTTGCCATTCCAAAGGCTCCTTTCATACATTCGAAGCCCGCTTCAAGGAGCGGCCTCCGTTGGCGGCAATATAGGCGGTTTTCCGGAGAAAAGCAAGCCCTTTCAGCGCAGCTGAAGGTTCACGCTTCCGATGCCGGCGTCCACCGAGATGGTGATCGCGATCGACGACCGGCCCCAGGACTCGTTGGTGTAGACGCGCCCCGACTTGGCGAAGCCGGGGGCGCTGACCGATCCGAGCCCGCCGTCGACCTCGACCCGGACGCCGATGGACGCCGGCAGGATGAAGGTCGCTTCCCCCACTCCGCCGTCGACGGTGACGTCCAGGTTGCGATCCCTCTCGCCGGTCAGATCGGCGATCAGCTCGCCGACGCCCATGTCGATGGCCAGCGACTTGAGGTCCAGGCCGCGCAGGTCCAGCTCGGTCCGTCCCGCCCCGCAGTCCAGATCCAGGTCGATCGGAACGCGCTTGGAGAGGGTCAGGTCCCAGGTGTTGCGGACGGAGCCGAAGACCGTGCCGCCGTGGCGGCGGTGGCGAACGGAGACGCGCACCCGATCGGACAGGCCGCGGACCACGTTGACTTCCGGCTCCAGTCGCGGGCGGTTGTAGCGGAACGTCGCGGCCAAGAGGTCGGCCGAGTCCGCGCCGCGAAGCACGATCTCCCCGGCCGAGATGTCGAGGGCGACCTCGGCTTCGCGCGCTTCCTCAAGCGGGACGTTCTCGGTCTTGACCTGCACGGGCCCGCCGCTTCTCCCGCCGTCGATGACGCAGGCCGAGGCAAGGATCAAGCCGAGGGTCGACAAGACCGGTATCGCGTATTTTCGTAGGCGCATAAGACTCTCCTTGGGGGGCCGTCAACGGCCCGCTCCCACTCCTCTTTACGAAGATCGCCAGATCTTGGTTCACGCCCATCCCATCCCGAAATTCGAAATAGCGGACACAGACCGAGCTCCATTCGGTCTGTGTCTGCTCATTCGGGGGGAGAAGCCTGTTTCGGCTATAATGGAGCGGAGAAAAGGAGAGAGATCATGAAGAAGATCCCGCCGTTCGCCCTCGTCCTCCTGGCCGCCTTCCTATCCGCGGCCCCCGTCCTCGCCCAGAGCCCCATCGACATCAACGGCGATTGGGAGGTCAAGTTCGAGACGCCCATGGGCGAGAGAATCTACACCGCGACCTTCGCCCAGGACGGGGAGACCTTCAAGGTCGTCATGAAGTCGCAGCAGGGCACCGAGCTGAAAAGCGAAGGGACTCTCAAGGGCGCCGAGATCGCCTGGACGGTCATCGTCTCCGGTCCCATGGGCGAGATCCCCCTGGCCTTCAAAGGCAAGGTCGAGGGCGAGACCATGGCCGGGACGGTGGGCATCTCCGATATGGGCGAGGCGGAGTTCAAGGCAAAAAGGATCAAGTGACCTCCCTGAGCAGGCCCGCTCCGAATGGAATGGCGTATGTGATCTTGGCTCGAGCCTGATATTAACGAGCTAGCGGATCTCGATGTCGTCGACCTCGACCGTGAAGAACTTGAAATCCTTGTAGGTCACCATCGTCTCCGACCGGATGAAAGCCCGGCCGCGCTCGGTGAGATAGGCCTCTTCGATCCATAGCGTGCTGGGGAAACGGATGCCGTTCTTCTCGGCGCTGAACTCGGTGCGCAGCCGGATTCGCGGCTTGAGCTTATACTGTTCGCCCCGCTGCTCGAAGATCTCGCGGCGGCCGACCCGCGACTCGCTCCACTCGATCTTTAGGATCTCACCGCCGGCCTCCCCGATCCAGGCCTTGCCGTAGAGGTTGGTGGCATCGGGCCGGTCGATACGGGGCGTCACTTCGATGATCAGGGCCGGCGCCCCGCCGATTCGCTCCCGCCCGGCAAGCCGGTAGTCATAGTGGGACCGAAACCGCTCGGCAAAGATCCCGACCGGGCCCAGCATGGGCAGGCTGAAGACGAAGACTTCCGTCTTGAGCCCGGCTTCGGGCTGCCGGGGCTTCTTGCCTTCCTCTTCCAGAAGCGTTCGGGTCTCCCGAATCGCCCCGTCCTTGCCGCGGACGCACTGATAGTCATAGACCACACTCGTCCGCATCACGGACGAGGGACGACTGATGATCATCTGCGAATTCGCGCTCGGAGCCGGCGAGAACCAGGGCACGAGGGGCCTCGGCCCTTTCGCCTGATCCAGAGCATAGTCGATCTTTTCCCGGATCTCCTCCCGGCAAACGAAGTCGAGAACCGCACCCTCCAGCCGCGCCGCATAGGCAGCCAGCTTGTCCAGAATCGCCGTCAGGTCCTCTTCGCCCCGCGTGGGGGCCGGCTTTGGGGCGGTCCCCATCCGGGCCGGATGCCCTAAGGCGCGTTGAAATCCGAGCAGTCCGATGAACGCCGCCGCGGCGATGGCCGCCGCCCAAGCCCGCGAGGAAATCTGGTTTCGTCTCACGCTGTCCCTCCCCGCCTTGCGGCCGAGTCCGTGATCTCTATGGAAACGTCCCGCTGGATCACGAACCTGGCTCCGGACTCCTCATCCTCGGCCTCGATGGCCAGGGTGTAGACGTCCGGCTCCAGGTCGGGAATAGGCAGGCGGACGAAAAGCACCGATGCGCCCGGCTCGTCGCGCCGGGCCAGGATCGTCACGGCCAAGGGGATGCGCTCTTGAGTCAGGCGATCGATGATCACGGCGACGATCCGCGCTCTCGGCTCGGTCGTCGCCGCGGCCAGAACATGGATTTCGGCCCCGATCTCGGTTCCGGCCCGGAGGATGCCCCCCGGCAGCGGCCCGTACTGGGCCGGATCGAAAAGCGGATCGGGAGCATCCTCGGCCCGCGGAGCCTTGAACGACGGCTTGAGGGGAGAAAGATCGAGCTTCAGCCCCCCCGGCCCCCGCTCCGGACGCAGGAGAAGCGGCGGCAGAACCCGGATTCCCGCAACCGGCGGCGGAGGGACCTCCACCCTCATCCTCGCCACCGCGGCTCGGCCCGTCTCGAGATTGCGGACCACGAGCCGGCAGCGGTACTCCCCGGGCGGGACGGGCATATCGGATACGACGGGGACGGCATCGGCGGAAAGGCGCGAACGGTCGATGACCAGCCTTCTCTCGGCCACAATCTCGTCCAGCGCGCTGAAGGCCATGGCCGTGATCTCCGTCCTGGACCCGATCGCGTCGCTGATCTCGGTCCACGGAATCGAAGCCGCGATCCTAACGCCGGATTTCCCGGCCGTCACGATCGGCACCGCGGCCAGATCAAAGCGAAGCGGCGCCTGGGACAGCGGGGCTCCAGCCAAGGCCAGGTCAACGAGATGGATCCGCTTCTCCTCCTCGCTGTATGCGACGAAGAGCTTGGGATTCAAGTAACCGGCCAGGGTACGGGCCGACAGGCCGGGACGCGCCACATCGACCTTGATCCGTCGGTAACGGCCGTCCCAGCGCTCGTCCACCGGGTAGCCCAGGACGTAATAGGAGCCGGTCTGTGACTGGATCTGTTCGGAGAAGGCTTCGGCAACGTAGGAATTGCCCCAGTAGCTGCCGCCGGTCGCCTGGGCCATCTTTCCCAGCGTCCCTCCCCGCAGCAGCTCGGGACGAGCATCGGGCTCAGAGGTGTTGAGAGCGAAGACCGTGACATTGGAGGAAGCCAGCTCCTTGAGCAGTTCCTCGGCCAGATTGCGGATCTCAGCGAACTGGCTGGGGGAATTGCCCTTCGCGTCCACCGCCATCTGGTCGCCGCGCCAGATCGAGCGGTAGGGCGCCCCGTCGGAGAAGAAGACCAGGTTCTTCTGACCGGGCTCGTATCGCAGGGCCCGGGCCAGGGCCAGGAGGTTGTCGAGATACATCCGGATCAGGTGCCGCTGCTCCGCTTCGGGATTGAAGCCGGTCGCGATCGGGACGTTCCAAGTCAGGACGCCTTCGGGGCGGGCGTCGGCGTAAGCGCCGTCCTTCAGGTTCTGCTGATACCTGTCCTCGAGCTCCTCGATGCGCCCGCTCTGCTCGAAGGCCCCTATCCGGCCGACGAGGCCGCGAACCGCCTGGATGTCGGAAGTGAAAAGGAGGGGCACCTGCAGGCCCTTCAATCCGGAGAACGTGGCCACCGCGACCTGATCGCGGGGACCCAGCCGCTTGTCCAGGAAGTCCATGGCGATCTTGGCCGACCGCTGGATCCCCCGGCCGGTGTTGAAGCCGAAGTCGAAGAAGAAGAGGAGCTTGCGTCCCGGAAGCCGCGGCCCCTTCAAGGACGTCTCCGCAAGCCTGGCCTCAGCGGAGGACTCCACCGGAACATGCTCCTCGAAATCGGTCACCTCGCGGACGGCCCCGTCGTCGCGAAGGACGAAATCGCCCTTCGTGAGGCCATGGACGGGACGGCCGTCCCGGTCGGTGACGTAGACGTGAATGAGCTTGAGGGCGACCGTCACCTCGTGCCGCAGGGGCTTCTGATCGGGGATTCGGTCTTGCCGCGGTGATCGCGCCGCTCCCGAGGCGGTCAGCGCCGCGGCCAGGGACAAGGCCGCCAGGAAGGCCCTGCCAGCGCCGGCCCGGCCGCGGTGAAGAGCTTCAGCCATTTCTCCGTCTCCTTCCCATAGGAATACGCCCGGCCGGCGCCATTCGCAACACCATCCGCTTATCCCTCCCCGCCCGTCGCTCCGCACCCGGCTCAACGGCTCCGCCGCCGTCTCCGATGCATGACGTCGCCGGAATCGCCGAAATCCCGGATGGCGGATGACCCCGCTCTAGCTTTGGAAAAGCCTCTGATCCGGATCGGGCTTGAACTCCCCGCACCTGGCTTCGTCCAGCATCTGCGCGGCCAGCAGGTTCCAGCTGATGAAATCGGGCGCGGCCAGCGGCCGGCCCGTATCGGCGTGGTAGTTCTCGCGCATCATCCCGTTCTCGGCCAGATCCTTCAGGCACAGGCGGACGACCCGCTCGGCCACGGCCAGGGCCGCCGCGGGGTAGCCGTAGTGCATCAAGGCGTGCATCAGCATCCAGTTGGCATGCGGCCAGATGGGCCCCTGCCAGTTGGAGTAGGGCTTGATGACGTTCTCGTTGTTGTAATCCGGATCGTCGGCGGCCAGCGATCGGACGCCGTACGGCGCCCACAGCTTGGCCGGCTCCAGGATATGCCGCTCGATCATGGCCTTGGCCCTCTCGGGCGAAGCCAGCCGGGCCCAGAGAGCCACCCAATTGCTGTAGACGTCCCGCCGGACCAGCGCCTTCTCGACCGCATCGTAGGTGTAGTATGTCCCGTCCGCCTCGTCCCACAGGACCGCGTTGACCGCCTCGGCCAGCCGTCGGGCCCGCTCGGCGAATTCCGCCGCCTCTCCCGCCTTGCCCAGCTTCTCCGCGATGACGGCCATGGCCCGGTAGTCCAGGACCATGAAGCCGTTGACGTCGGCCGCCGCCATGCTGTTGTGATAGCGGCGCACCAGCGAGGCGTTGTTGTCGGCCCCCGACTCCATGCCGTCCCACCATTTGACCAATCCGGTCGCCTGGTCGGACATGGTCCTCTCCCGAAACGTGACGCAGCGGGACATCGTCTCCCAGACCGGCCCGATCCAGCCGAAATCGCCCAGGCTGATCGAGGCGTAGTAGGCGGCCTGACCCATGAGCGGCTTGATGTGGTAGAGGCGGGCGTCGCGCCCCGCCCAGGGCCGGATGCCGCCCGGCGTGTGGCCGTCCGGCTCGGTGTGCCGCAGGAAGTTCAGGCACCAGTTCTTGAGATAGACGCCGTTCGCCCGGTCGACCGAGACCAGATGCAGGCCGACGAAGAAGGCGTCCCAGTCCCACTGCTCCTCGTAGACGCCGTTGGGCACGATGTAATCGTAGGGCAGGCTGCCGTTGGCCTTGCGCAAGACGCGGCTTCTTAGGCGGCCGATCCTCTCCCGAGCCTCCCCGGCCAGGCGGTCGAGCTCGGCGGATTCGGAGATTTCGAAACGATGCATGGGTCCTCTCCCGGTGGGATCATACCAAATTCTGGAGACGCTGGCTCCTCCTCATCTTCCAGGTGCTTGCCGCCGTCGACTCGTGTACAATGGCCCGAGACCGGCGCGAGCCCCGCGATGCGGAGCCCCCGCCGTCCATCCGCAGATCGATCTCAACCCGGAGGTAGTCTCATGAGCCGAGCCCGTCGCACAACCCCGAGCCTGGCCCTTGGCCTTTTCCTGGCCGCCCTGCCGGCTTTCCTGCCCGCCCAGTCGGCGCAGCCCGATCTGGCCAAGCTGCGAGAGAGCGCTCCCAAGGTCTTTCTGGACTGCGAGCGCTGCGACATCGACTACATCCGAACCGAGATCCCCTTCGTGAACTACGTTCGCGACCGCAAGGAGGCCGACGTCCACATCCTGATCACGACTCAGAGCACGGGCTCCGGCGGGACGGAGTACACCCTGGCCTTCATCGGCGTCGGCGCTTGCGCGGGCCTCGACAACAAGCTGATCTACGCCTCCCGCACGACCGACACCGAGGAAGAGGTCCGCCGCGGCTACGTCTCCGTCCTCAAGATGGGCCTCGTCCCCTACGCCGCCCGGACCCCGATCCGCGAGCTCCTGTCCGTCGAATGCAGGCAGGACGTCAAGCCGACCGATGTCGTCGACCCCTGGAAATTCTGGGTCTTCAACCTCGGCGCGGGGGGCGAGCTGGACCAGGAAAGCCAAACCACCGACAACTCCCTCAACCTGCAGCTCACCGCGGCGAAGATCACCCCCGACGTCAAGATCCGACTCGGCGCTTTTTGGGACTTCTCCCGCGAGACCTACGACTACGAGGACCGGACCATCCGCAGCGACTCCGATACGCGGGAGATCGTCGGCCTGTTCGCCAAGAGCCTGGGCGAGCACTGGTCGGCCGGCGTCTTCATCGACGCCTTGTCTTCGACTTACCGCAACATGAAGTCGAGAATCGCCCCCTCGGCGGCTCTGGAATATGACGTCTTCCCCTATTCCGAATCCACCCGGCGCCAGCTGCGCATCCTCTACAAAGTCGGCCCCGAGATGCTTCGCTACCGGGAAGAGACGCTCTACGACAAGACCAAGGAGACTCTCGTCAGCGAGTCCCTGTCGGCCGTTCTGGAGATCATCGAGCCCTGGGGCAGCCTCTCGGCCGGCCTGGAGGGCTCCCATTATTTCCATGATCTGGCCAAGAACCGGCTCCAGTTCCAGACCGAGCTGTCGTTCCGGATCGTGAAGGGCCTGGAGCTGAATATCGATGCCTCCTACGAGCGCATCCGCGACCAGCTGGCCCTACCCAAGGGCGGCGCGAGCCTGGAGGAAGTCCTCCTCCAGCGCCGGGAGCTGGCCACGGAGTACAGCCTGGGCGCGGACATCAGCCTGAGCTACACCTTCGGCTCGATCTTCAGCAACGTGGTCAATCCGCGGATCGGGAACCTCGGCCGCTACGGCCACAACCACTGGTGAGGCGGGCGGAGCGCTCCCCGGCGTCGGCAGGCAGGGCCGCCTACCGTACACGGCGGTAGCGGACGAGCAGCGAGGCCGAAGCCTCGGGGATCTTCAGCAGCAGCCCCTCCGCCAGCTCCCGCCCCGACTTGATCACCGTAATGCCGTAGTCCTCGAAGCTCAGCTCGAAATCCCCGGCCGGGTCGAATCCGCGCGGCTTGACGACGATGGACTCCGCCGGCGCCTGCGGCCTCCGGAAAGCCAGGATGATCCCGTCTCTCTCCTCCGGCCGGTCCCACTGCATCGCCGACCAGATCTCGTCGCCCGTGCCGTATTCGGTCAGAGGATAGAAGTCGGCCAGAAGATAGGGCCGCAGCTCCCGGTATTCGGCCATGGCCGCCTGGCCCAGGGCGACCGGAAAGGCGGCGTTCATCTCCCAGCCCACGACAATGGCTCCGCCCATCGAGCTTCTCCAGGCGTACTTGCGCGGATCGCCGTTCCCGGTCCCGCTCCAGGGCAGGTAGAGCTGCAGGCCGTAGGTATGGCACTGGTAGCCGTTGGGCTCCCAGTAGCTGTAGTCCGTGCGCCAGAGCGGCACGCTGCGGCTGCATGTCTCCAAATCGATGCGGCGTCCGCCCGAAGCGCAGTTGTCGATGAGCAGGCCGGGCACCGCGGCCAGCAGGCCGTCCCAGAAGGCGTACAAGCCCGCCACATGCTTCATCTCGGCGATGCCGATCCGGTCGGGCGCGTCCAGGACCTTCCAGTAGGGCGCCGGGTCGAAGTTGAAGTCCTGCCGGTAGATGGTCACGCCCTCCGACTTGAGGGTGCCGGAGATGTCCTCGATCAGCCAGCGCAGGGCGGCCGGGTCGCCCAGGTTGAAAAGCCGGCTGGGATTTCCGGGCAGCTTGGTGATCCACTCGGGATGCTCGCGGTCGATGCGCGTCCCCTCATAGACCCGCTCGGGCTCGAACCACAGGACGAACTTCTTGCCCCCCCAGGCTTTGGCCGCGTCGGTCACGGGCCGCAGGCCGCGGGGGAAGTTGGCCTTGTTGACCGTCCAATTGCCGACGCCCGACCACCAGTACTTGGTTGCGTTCTCGTACCAGCCGGCGTCGATCCAACAGGCCTCGGGCTCGATGCCGAACTGGCGCAGCCGGTCCATGAAGGCCAGGGCGTAGCTCTCGGTGGCGCACATGTACTCGTTGCAGGGCGCCGGACCGCCGAAGGCGACGCCGGCGGCCAGCGGCAGGATGTCGGTCGTCTTCGCCACCGCCGGGAGATGATGGGCCATCAGGAAGCGTCGGAAGAGGTTGTGGCCCGCCAAGCGATCGGGCGCCTTCCAGAAGACCAGGGCGATGGACGGTGTGCGGACCTCCTCGCCGGGGAGGAGGCGGAAGCGGGTCTCGGACTGGCCGGCCTTGAGAGCCACGGACTGCGGCCCGACACGCTTGACGACAGCCGTCCAGCGACCGCTCCAGCCGACGGCGGCCATGATGCCCGAGCCCTCCGAGGCGATGTTGAAAAACGGCAGGGCGCCGGTGTCGGAGGATCGCCCGGCCGTGGGACCGAAGACGGCTTCCGATCCGACGTCCAGGACGTCCTTGACCGGAGCGAAGTCGCTGCGGGCGGCGCTGCTGCCCAGGGCCCGGTGGAGGACGGTCTCCCCCGCCGGAAGGCCGGGAAAGGCGATGTCGCAGGCCTGGATCTTCTCGATGATCGGCGTATCCTGGGATCCGGCGTTCTTGAGCCGGACGACCCATTCGACCGCCGGAAAATCGGCGTAGGACGTCGCGACGAGGGTGATCGTCAGCTTGGTCGAAGGATCCGTATAGACAGTCGTGCGGATCGTCTTGGCCCCGGCCGTCCGGACATCGGTCTTGGCGGGCCATGAGGACAAGAGCTTCGCGGAAGGACGTCCGCCGTAGATAAACGAAAGAGGCGGCGCGGCCGGCCGGTCGATATGAGCGGCAACAAACCTGCCCAGGGCGGCGCGGTCGTGGGTCGCCGCGGGATCATAGGCGTCTCCGGCCGCGGCCGGAACGGCCGAGGCCGCTCCCGCGACCAGAAGGATCAGGACGAGAATGACGGCGCGTTTCATGGGCCCTCCTCCGGCTCTTCCCTTTTTCGGGGAGTCTATGCCCGGCCGGAAGGAGAGTCAAGATTCCGCGCCGGCAAGGCGATCCTCTCGGGCTTGACAGGCCGTTTGCCCGTCCGTTAGCATCGGCGGGACGCGCCAACGGCGGCTTCAAGCTCCGGCCGCCGGGAAGGAAACCTCCCATGATGAAGAGAGCCCTTATCCCTGCCATGATCTTCGCGGCCTTGGCCGCCGCCTATTCGGCGCCCGCTTCGGCTCCGGACGGCGGCCGGCCGGCGATCGCCAGGCCCGCCTCCGAGCCCGTGACCATGGTCCGCCTGCTGGGCGAGATGACCGATCTCGAGAATCTGGCCCGTGTCCCGGCGCCCTTCTACACGAGCGCCTCGGCCAGCAGCCACGACCGGGCCAGCGCGGCGGGCGGCGAAGCCTGGTTCGCCAATCGTGACGTGGGCCAGTACGTGCGCGCCGAGACCCACGAGGGCCGCAAGGAGCACGTCCTGGCCGATCTGCGGGGGCCCGGGACCGTGACCCGTTTCTGGTCGGCCAACCCGGACTTCGACCATACGATCCGCTTCTACTTCGACGGCGAGGCGGCGCCCCGCCTGGCCCTGCCGCTCAAAGACTTGTTCACCGGCCAGACGCCGCCCTTCGACCCCGCGTTCTCCTACATCAGCGGCACGGGCGGCAACCTCTATTATCCCCTGCCCTACGCCCGCTCGCTGAAGATCACCATCGAGGAGAGAGACAAGCTCCCCCGCCTCTACTACGAGATCGGCCACCGGACCTATGGCCCGGATGCCCGCGTCGAGACCTTCGATCCTCGCCGAGCCGGCGCATGGGCCGAGGCCCAGGCGAAGGCGGCCCGGCTTCTCAAGTCCCCGCGGCCCGCTTCGGCCCCCGCGGGCGCGGAAGAGAGGACCGCCCGGCTCGTGGTCAGGCCGGGCCGGAGCGCCGCGATCCCGGACATCGCCGGGCCCGCCGCCGTCACCGAGTGGTCGGCCCGCGTCCTGGGCACGAGCGAAGCCGGTCCCTGGACCGATCCGGCTCGGGCCCACAACGCCTACCGCCATCTCCTTCTGGAGATCGACTTCGACGGCCGGCCCGCCATCCGAACCCCCCTGGGCGACTTCTTCGGCTCCGGCCCCGGCGTCAATCCCTACGCCAACCTCTTCTTCACGGTCGCCGCCGACGGCGCCATGACCAGCCGCCTGCTCATGCCGTTCAAGACGTCCATGCGCCTGAAGCTCACCAACGCCGGAAGCACCCCCTACGAGGTCGAGATGAAGCTCCGCGTCGGGAGGCGCCCCTTCGACGGCCGCGACATGCACTTGCGCGCCCAGTGGGGGGTGTTGACGCGAGACAGCTGGCCGCCCTTCGACTGGAACGTCCTGACCGCGCTTGGCGCGGGCAAGGTCGTCGGCACGGTCTATCAGATCGCCAATCCGGTCCTCATCTGGTGGGGCGAGGGCGACCAGAAGATCTTCGTCGACGGCGAGACTTACCCCAGCACCTTCGGCACCGGCACCGAGGACGACTACGGCTACGCGTACGGCGACAACCGGCCCTTCCTGCGGCCCTACCACGCCCAGACCCGGGTGGACGGCCCCGGCAGCGGAGGCCACATCAGCCTCAACCGCTGGTACGTCCTGGACGCCCTGCCCTTCCGCGACAGCCTGCGCTTCGATCAGGAGATGTGGCATTGGATGCCCTGCCGGCCGACCTGGTCGCACGTCGTCTACTGGTACGCGGCGCCCGAAGCGGCGGGACCCGACGCGATCGATCACGCCGCGCTCGGCCCGGTGGACCTGGGCGTGCGGGCCGACATGCTCGAGCCCCAGGAAGGCGAGGCCCTGCCCTTCGAGGCGGCCGGCGGGAAGGCGGCCAAGGAGCGGCTGGCCAACTGCTCGGGTGCCGAGCACTTGGTCTGGCGCGAAGCCAAGCCCGGCGACAGGCTGACGGTCCGATTCGCGGCGCCCGAGGAAGGCCCCTACGCCGTCGAGCTGAACCTGGCCCAGAACGCCGGCTATGGGCGCTTCAAGCTGGCCGTCAACGGCGTCGCCGCGGGGGAGGTTGATTGCTATTCGCCCGAGCTCTTCTGGCTCCACCCCAAGCTGGGTGTCTTCGACCTCCGGAAAGGTGAGAACGTCCTCACGGTCGAAGCCCTAGCGGCCCATCCGGCCGCATCCCCGGACCGCCTCTTTGGCCTGGACTACGTCTTCCTGATCAGACAGCCGGGACACTGAATCCCGGCCCGTACGATCTCGGAGAAGATATTCCCATTAATACATTGATTTATGGGATTTAAAGCCCTATACTTCAGGGCATGAGACAATCAGCGCGGTCCGTCTGTCTCAGCCTTGGACTCGTTCTCCTGCTCGCCGGCCGGGGATTCACCCAGGACATCCAGCCCCGGCACGAAGTCTCGCTGGGCTTCGGCCTCCTCACCGCCCAAGAGTACGTCTGGCTCGTAGGCGACATCGTCGGCACGATGTTCACAGGCCGGGAGGCAGACGACATCTCGGGCACGGGCAACATCAGCCTGTCCTACCGGTATCACATCAACAGGACCTTCGCCTTCGGCCTCTCGGCCACGGTCGAGAATATCGATGTCACCTACAAGGACGGTGGCGAAACGGACCGTTACAAGACCCTGGCCGTCATGGGAACCGTGCGCCTGAAATACCTCGATCGTCCAAGAATCTCGCTCTACTCGGGCGCTGGCCTCGGCTTCGCCCGCTTTGCCTTCGAGGACTCCGTCGGCTCCGGCCTCGCTTTCCAGCTGGCGCTCTTCGGGCTCGGCTGGCGCCTGTCCAAGAACCTGGGCCTTCACTTCGAGCTCGGCGCGGGCTACCAGGGTCTCTTCCACATCGGGCTCTTCGGCCGCTTCTGACGCCGGCCGGAGGGGCCGCTCGGTCACACGACACCGGGGAATCCGCCGGGGCGGCGTCGATTGCAGCGCGCCGCCGGGAGGCATCCCTAGCGGGTCTTCTCCAGCGCGATCTCGGCCAGATCGAGGCCCTGGCTCCAGGACTTCTTGTTCTTGCCCACGATCCGCAGGACGATCTCGTTCTCCCCCGCCAGGAGGTCCGCCTCGCCCAGCGCCAGAAGATCGCTCTTGACCCGCTTGGGCGCATAGAGGTCCACCGGCTCGCCCGCGGGACGGTCGTTGCGGGCCAGCTGGACGATCCCCTGTTCGGGGCCCAGGACGGCTTTGAGGCCGATCCTGTAGCGTCCGGGCGAAGGCACGTCCAGTCCGAAGGCGATGTGATGGGGGCCGAAGACATCCGCGTCTTTGGCCTTCAACGAGAGGATTCGCGTCTTCTGCTCGCCGATCGCCGTGACGGTCTTCAGCAGGGTCGCGTTCTCCAAAGAGAAGGAGCGGATCGGCACGTTCCAGCCCGGGATGAAGACCAGGCGGACGGGATCGGCCATCCGGCGCTCCGCCGCGGGCGGCAAGGGCTCGTAGCCGGTCGGCGTCGGGCGGGCATAGAAGTAGACGACGCCGGCGTAGTCCGTGGCGATGAGGTTGCCCTCGGGGCCGTGCTCGATGGTGAAGTGGATGTCCCGGTTGTAGCCGTAGGCGTCGCCGACGAACCAGCGGTACCCGCCGGTGCGGGCCTGGGGCTTGAGGTAGTCGAGGCAGCCGCTCAGGGGAAACGACACCCTGCCGTACCAGCGGCCCGGGACGTCGTACCAGCCGCCGTTGAAGGAATCCTCGGATCCCGTGCCCGGGATGGCGAGTTCGCCGTCGATGACGGCCCGGTCGTCGCCCTCGAAGAAGGGCGTTTGGCCCGGAACCGGGCCCTGGGCCTGCAGAGCCACGCCGACGACGCGGCCCTGCCCGGACGTCTTCAGGAAAGTGAAGGACTCGCCTTCGCGGGGCGGATTCTCGCGGCGCCAGCGGGCGTAGAAGCGGCCTTCGGATTCGGCTCGGCCGGCGGCGACGTGGAGGACCTCGGCCCGGATCGCGATCGGCGCTCCCGAAGCCCGCTCGGAGACGAGCTCGATGCGGGCCGACTGATCGAAGGGCATCGGCAGGTAGACATAGCCGGTATCGTCGGCCGCGCCGAGGAAGAGCGAGCGCATCGACGGGCGCCCGAAGCTGAAGCCGAAGAAGTCGCCGACCGGGGCCTCCACGGCCGGCTTGGCCTCGCCGTCCCAGAACATCCGCAGAATGATGTCCCGCTCCGGGCCGGCGAAGGCCGCCGCGGGTCCCAGGCGCAAGCCGACCACCCGGCCCGGCCGCTTCGACTCGAAGAGGACAAGGGGCGGCCCGGGCGCGAGGGACGCCTGGACCGTCTCGGATTCGATCTTGGCCCCGGCCGGGGCGATCGCATCGGAGATATCGGAGCCGGTCCGTCCGAAGAGATCGCCGATCTCCCTCATGCGGGCTGTTGAAGCCTCGGTCGGGGCCGGAGAGAAGGTCTCGACCGCCGCGTCGGCCGGCAGCTTGACGAAGTTGATCTGGATGAACTGGAACGACTCCGCTCTGACGATGACTTTACACGCCTCGTGAAAGGGCAAAGGGACGTAGGAGACAGAGCCGCCGGCGCCCGTCCAGACCAGCGGAGCCAGGAACGGCGCATGCCGGCCGTCGAACATCTCGTTGACCTTGAGGCTGAGGCGGGGGGCCGCCTCGCCGTCGAAGTAGAATTCGACGACGTCGTCGGTCGGGGTGGGCGTGTGGAAGCGGGTGATGAGCCCCGGTCCCTGCAAGTCCGCCAGGACCAGGCCGCCGGCCTCCTTGCGGATGAAGGAATACTTGCCCGAGAAGCCGTCGTCGTTGCCGCCGGTCCGGTCGTAGCTCGAGACCATGCCGGCCTTGGCGGACGGATCGATCACGGCCAGAAGGTCGGGCCGGGCCAGGGCCTCCAAGCCGTAGGCCGGCTCGACGTCGGGAGAGGGCGCGGCTTGGGAGCAGGATACGAAGAGCAGAGCCAAGGCGAGAGCGGCGGCGGCCGCCGCGGCGGAGCGAAGGGGGCGGATCGGGGCGAAGGGCATCGCGGACTCCTCCTCGGGAAAATGCGTCGATCGCATCCTATGCCGCGGCCGCGCCCCGGGTCAAGGCGCCGTGCGGGCGCGCGAGGGAGACGGCCCGATCCGCGCGCGTTGACAGGCCGGTGAAGCGGCGCATATGATTCGCCGCGCGACCGGGGAAGCGCCGGTCGAAGGGAGGGACTCGTCATGGCCCACTCAAGCGCTGCCCGCCGCGGCTTCACACGCCGCGATTTTCTCAAGGCGGCCGCCGCCGGCGCGGCCTTCGCGGCCCCCGCCCTCGCCTCATGCCGCGGCCGGAGCGATTCCGCGGGCCCGGCCGCGGGCGGCTTTCTCCCCCTTCCCGAATCGCTTCCCTTGGCCGGCCTCCGCCTGTCCGGTGACTGGGGCTATCGGTATTCGGCCGCGCTCCACAACCTGGTCGGCCGGCCCGACCGCTACCCGCTCTCGACCTTCGCGGCCAGCGCCGCCGGGCGCCCCGAAACGCTGTGGCCGGATTGGCCGGGCGACCAGATCGGCCGCTGGCTGTCCATGCTCCACGTCGCCGAGGGATACGGCTGGACTCCGGCCCGGGCCCAGCGCTCCGCCATCGCCGACCTCGCGCTCCCCCTCCAGACTCCGGAGGGGAATTTCGGCCTCCCCGGGACGGCCGACAAGATCGACTCGCGCATCCCCTCGGGCAACGCCTTCGCCCTGCGCGGGCTCATGGACGCCTACGCCGACACCAGCGAGCCCCGCTATCTGGAAGCCGCGCGCCGCCTGGCCCGCTATTTCGAGAAGGCGGCCCCGCTTTGGGAGACGAAGCGCGACGGGCTTCTGCACGAGTTCTATGGCCACTGCCTGGACGGGCTGGTGGCCCTGTCGGGACAGGGCGGCGACGGCTGGGCCTTGGAGCTGGCCAAGCGGCTGGGAGCGAGGGCCGGGCGCACCGCCCACACCCATCACTCCCTGTCCATGGTCCGCGGCCTGATCGATCTGGCCCGGGCCGCAAACGACCCCGCTTTCCTGGCCAAGGCCAAGGACTATGCGGCCTGGTGCCGGAGCGCGCGAGCCGTCACCGGCGGACTTCCCGAAGCCATGCCCCTCTCCCCGCAGGACGAAGGCTGCGCCCTGGCCGATTGGATCGTGGTCAATCTGATGCTCTACCAAGCCTCGGGCGAAGAATCATATCTGGACGCGGCCGAGCACACCCTGGTCAACCACTTCGCCTTCAACCAGTTCGTCACCGGCGGCTTCGGCCACCGATCCTTCGGGCGGGAGGTGCTGGGCGGAAAGAACTGGCAGGGCTGGGAGGGAAGATACGGGAGCGAAAACCCGGGGTGCTGCTCGATCTGGGGCGCCTGGGCGCTGGGATGGGCCGGGCGTTCCATCGTCACGACGGCCGGGAGCGAGGCTTCCATCCATCTCTACCCGGCCGCGGAGATCGATCTGCCGGGGCAGGGGCTGCGCCTCTCCCTGGAGAGCGACTTCCCGCGGCAGAGCCGGGCCCGCATCCGGGTCCAGGCGCAGCGGGGCGGAGAGGCCGTTCTGGCGCTTCGCATTCCCGCCTGGGCCGAAGGCCTCGAGGTCCGGCGCGACGGCGCCCCGGTCCGGGAGAAGCCGGAAGGACGCCGGCTGAGGCTGCGGGGCTGGAAGGGCGTCGAGACGATCGAGATCCTCTTCAAGAGCGGGACGCGATTCGTCCCTTGGACCGGGGAGGAGGGAGACGCATTCGGCGTCTTCGACGGGCCGCTGTGCCTCGGCCTGCCCGAAAGCGCGGGGAACGTCGAGCAGGCCTGGACGGTGGCCGTGGACGAGAGGGGACGGCCGCGGACGGACGTCTCGGGAGCCGTCTTGGCCGAGTCCGCGGCGGGGGCAAAAGCCGCGCTCTTGCCCATCGCCTCGGACTGGCAGCACCCCGACGTCTTCACGCCCCGCCGTTGGCGGGTTCTTTTCGGCCGGCGGTCCTGAGGGAAGGCTAGGCCGGATCTGCGGAAGCCAGCCGGGGCGGCTCCCCTCCCGAGTGCGTCGCAGCGAACCGGAAGAGACGTTTAGAGCCTTCAGTGGCTGAAGACGTCCCGCAGGAATTTCAAGTCGTACTTCAGACTCTCCTCGCGGCCGAGGGGATACTTGGTCCCCTCGAAGACCAGCCAGCCTTTGTAGGGGATCTCGTCCATGGCCATGCGGACGCGTACGAAGTCGATGCTGCCGCGGCCATAGAGGTCGCGGTTGTCCTTGGCGTGGATCTCGGCGATGCGGGCGCCGAGAAGGGGAATCTCGGCGAAGATATCCAGCTCCACTTCGGCCGAATTGGCCACATCGTAGTAGATGCGGACGGCCGGCGAGCCGACGCGGTCCAGGATGCCGAGAAGCTCCGGGGCGCCGAGATAGGATTCCAAAGCCAGGACGACTCCGGCCTTCTCGGCTTGGGGCGCCAGGCGCCGGAGAGCGGCCACGACGGCCTCGACGCCCTTGTCATCGGCCCGAAGATCCCCGGCGCCGAAGAACGGCACGAGAATCAGAGGGACGTGCATGGCCGCGGCGATCTCGAGGCCCTGCCCCAGCCACGTCTCGGCTCGAGGATCGTTCTTGAGCGGGACGTCGTTCAGCTTGCCGATGGCGAAGGAGGCGATGGCCACGCCCGTCGTCTCGGCGGCATGGAGATAGGCGCGGCGGGCCTCCTCCTTCATCAAAGCCAGGTCCTCTCCCGCCGGATCGAGGCTGACCTGGACGCCGTCGAAGCCGAGCCGGCCGGCCAGGGCCAGCGCCGCGGGATCGCCCTCCTTGGCCAGCGTCCAATCGCAGACGCCGAAGCGGACGGAGGTCTTGGGCGACGGCGCGGCCGTTGCGGAGCGAACGGATGACGTCCGGCTGAAGGCCGGAAAAGCCGCGCCGAGCAGGACGATAGCGATCATGGGAAGAGAGCGGGCTTTCATGGCTTTATCCTCCTCAGTCCTTCAGGCCCTTCAGGTCGGGCATGAGGCGCTCGTCGTCCTTCTCGATCTCGGCCCATGTCACAACCCGGCCCTCGATGGCCGCCTTTCGGCCCAGGACCGTAACCAGGTTGCTCACGACGCTGGGCTCAACCGTCGGATTGCGGAAGTCCCCCTCCCGGATCTGGCGATGGAATTCGGCGATGTTGGCCTCGGCCCCCTCCTTGTAGATGGCCGAAGTGTCCCCGCCGCGGTAGAAGTGCTCGCCCCGGATGAGGACCTGGCCGCCGTAGGTCGTCTCCAGGACGCCTTTGGAGCCGAAGACCCGGTTCTTGATTCCCTCGGCGGTTCCATGGCCCTTGAATTGTCGGCCGCTAAACTGGACCGCGACGCCGGCCGGGTAGGCATATTGGACGACGAAGTGGTCCCAGCAGGAGCCGATCTTGGGCCGAGCCTTGATGCCGCCCGTCCCGACTGCGGAAAGGGGCGGCGCGTCCATGACCCAGCTGGCCACATCGAGGGCATGGATATCCTGCTCGGTGATCATGTCGCCGGACAGGGCCCGGTCCAGGCCCCAGGCGCGAAGCTTGGCCTCGGCATCATGGGGTTTGGACGCGAGCAGCTCGTAATGCTCCTCGAAGGGGCAGTCGGCATGGTAGACGGCTTCGACGAAGACGATTTCGCCCAGCTCGCCCCGATGGACTCGGGCCAGGGCCTCGCGATAGAAGGCGTTGGTCCGGGTCTGGAAGTCGACCAGGAAGGCCCGCTTCATCTCCGTCGCCTTGCGGCCGGAGGCGGCGATCGAGCGCGAGCCGGGCGCATCCACCGCGGCCGGCTTGGCCAGGTAGACGTGCACACCCGCATCGACGGCCGCCGACGCCTGCCCGGGATGGAAGTAGGGCGGGCTTTCGATGGCAACCGCGTCGACACCCGACTGGAGGAGGCGCTTGTATCCCGACAGGCCGGAGAAGAGGCGGTCCGAGGGGAGGCCGAATTTAGGCCCGAATTCGGCCAGGCGGTCAGGGAAATAGTCGGCCGCGGCCGCGATCTCGTAGCCTCCATGCTGTTTGAAAAGCCCAGCTATCCAGGTTCCGCGCCCGCCGCAGCCGATAAGGCCCAGCTTGATCCTGGGCCCGGCCGGCGCAAGAGGGGCGGCCAGCGGGGTCCGCTCTTGGAGGGAGAGCCCAGCGCCCGGCCCGCCGGCCGCGGCCCGGGCCGGCTTGACGACGGAAGCCCCCGCCAGGACCGCGCCTGCCTGCGCTAAAAAGCCTCGGCGATCGATCGTCCGCTTATGACCGCTCATCACCCTCTCCTCTCCCCCGGGATCGGGGGGATATCGTCATCGGCGCCGGACGGCGGCGCAATGGGCTTCCAACCCTTGCCGAGAACGACATCGCCCCGGCGCGACGCAGGCGTCACCTTCCAATATTGCAGCATGCCGTCTTGGACCCGGCCCTCGATTACGGTCTGGAAGGGCGCATGGAGCTTGAAGTCCACGTCCCAGTCCTTGGGCCAGGCGGGCAGGAGGTGGATGGTCCGGCCCTCGGTCTGGACCAGCATCGACTGCACCGCCTTGACCAGCACGCCGCCATGATCCTGGTCGGGCGTCCAGTCGTAGTTGGGGCCCCAGAAGGCCGGGAAGCGGCAGTCCGGGTCGCTCTTGCGGGCCCGCAGGACGACGTTCTCTTGGGCCGCGGTGTCCAGGCCGAGATAGGCCTTGAAGATGTCGTCCTGCCGCCAGCCGAAGGCGCCTTGATCTGTGACGTGAAGCAGCGCCTGCCGGCCGAGGACGGCGTTGGGCTTCTCGAAGGAGCAAAGACGGAACGGGAAGACGGCGTAGAGCTCGGGATTCTCGACGTTCCTCTTGTCGGCGAACTTCTCGGCCGGGGCCAGCATCTTGACGCCGTCCCGCTCGCGGACGGGAAGCTCGGGGAGCTTCATCTGGAGTTCGAGAACGAAGGCTCTCTCGGCCGCCGAAAGGCTCCCCCCCGGCAGCGCCAGCAGGCGCGCGGCGACCGCCCGCAGCCCGGCCACCTCGGGCATGGGGTTCGTGCACTCCCACCAGGTCTCGAGGGCCTGCGAGGGATGCATCACCAGCTTGCCGTCGGGGCCGGTCTTGTAGTAGCGGTCGAAGAAGGTCATGACCTCGAGCGACAGCGGCACGGCCTTGGCCCGCAGAAAAGCCGCGTCGCCGGTATAGTCGAAATACTCCAGCATCATCCAGGCCAGCTCGGGCCCGGCCACCCACTCCCACTTGTGCCAGCCCGAGGTCTGCAGCTTGTCCTCCCGTTCCGCGGCGGGGACCTCCCAGCCGTACGACTGCATGAAGACGGCGCCCCACGGGAAGACGCACTCGGCGAAATAGGCGCCGGGGTGGCCGAAGTAGCGCCGGGTGCGGTACTTGGAGACCTCATAGATCTCGCCGGCGAACATGCCGAAGAAGGGCCGCATCAGATCGAAGTCGCCCGAGGCGCACGACCCGATGTAGGGCAGGCGCGAGTTCTGCCACCAATAGCCGGGACCCCAGAGGCGGTAGTCGGCGTCGCCGGGCTTGCCGGGCCGGCCGACGGTGAAGATGTTGCCGTTGAACTTGATGGGATAGGCCCCGCGGCCGGAGCAGGCGTTGATGAAGCGCTGCAGGGCGTAGCCGCGCGAGACATCGAAGCCGGCGGTGATGGGCCGGGGCGGGATGCCGTCGCGGGAGGCGTTGCGGATGTCGATATGGCTGCGGTCCCAGAAGGCCGCCCACCAGGCCAGGTGCGCGGCGCGGCGCTTCTCCAGGGCGACGGATTCGATCTTTCGGGCTTGGGCGCGGATGGCGGCCAGCCAGGCTTCGGGCGAGGCGGGCTGGAGGGTCAGGACATGGACGCTGACGTGGTGGCGGGCGGCGGCCGAGGCGACAAGATGGAGGTCATCGAGCCGCTTCCCTCCGTCGGCCCGGATCAGGGCGCCAAAGGTCCGGTGCAGGAGCGGATCCTTCCAGGGCGCCTCCAGGAGGTCCTGGAAGCGCATCGACAGCTCGGGCCCGACCGATTTGATGTTGTGGTGGCACCACGCGATCTCGCCGGCCAAGTCCGGGAAGACATGGTCCGGCTCGACAACGGTCGGCTGCATCTTGTCGGGCGGAGCGGAGGAGAAGGTGTCGCTGACCTCGATGGAAGGCAGGGTCGTCTTCTCGGTGCGCCACAGCTCGATGGCGGCGGTCGCGGTCAAGGGAACGGCCCCGTCCGTCTCGACGTGGATGACCGGATGGTCCGCCTCGACCCAGACGCGGGCCTGGACGGGGCTCTCCCCCACGCGGCCGTCAACGACGATCTCGCCCCGCCCCAGCCGCAGCTCCTGGCGGAAGCCCGGGCCGGAGAACGGATTCGGCCGCAGGGAGACGCGGACCCGGCCGATCTTGACCAGCCGGTTGTTGTCGTCCCAGGCGTCGGTCTTGCCGATGTAGAAGAGGATGTCGCCGGAAGCTTCAACCCAGACGTTCAGTCCGATGTCGCCGTTTCCGAGCGGCATCGAGCCCAAGGCGTCCTTGCTGGGCGAGTCCCAGACGACGTTGTAAGCGTCGGGGGTAGCCCGCCGGCCGACGGGGGGGAGCGATCCGCCGGGGTCTTGGGCGGAGCCGATTGCGGAAGCCGCCAAGGGGAGGGCGAGCGCCGAGAGGATCATGAGAAGGATCGTGACACGGCTCGGCTCGAGAAGCTTCATCTTGCTTATTATCATGACCCTGTCTCCCTGAGTGGATGGAGCGCCCGGCCAGGCCGGATGCCTGCCAGCGTATCACCCGCCGCCTGGAAAATCCATCCCCATGAAATAGGGGGACAGTATACGTAATTCCCTATTTCGATCATCCGCAAGGAGCGATCCTTGTCTGCGCCACGTCCTTCGAAGTAACCCGGTTCAGCGCGACCCCCCTGGACTGGCTAAAGGCCTGCGAAAATGCCATGTTGTTGAAATCAATTATGTTGACGAGTTTCGTCGCTCCTAACCGTCAACAAATGTATTAGGGAATTACGTATACTGTCCCCCTATTTCGGCGATCGGCGTATATATAGGCGATAGAGGCGCCATGGACGAGACCACCTTGATCCAGACGGCCCGGACGGGCGACGGGGAAGCCTTCCGGACCCTCTTCGAGAGCCACAACGGGCGGGTCTTCGGCCTGGCCTACAAGTACCTGCGCAACCGCTCCGACGCCGAGGATGTCCTGCAGGAGACCTTCATCCGGGCCTATCGGGCCCTGGGCACGTTCGACGCCGGCAAGAGCCCCGACTTCGGAGTCTGGATCAACCGCATCTGCGTCAACTGCAGCATCGACGCGCTGCGCCGGGCCCGGCGCCGCAGCGCCCAGCCCCTGGAGGGCGCTCCCCTGGCCGGCCTCGCCGCGGGGATGCCGGAGGACGATCCGGAGCGGTCGGCCCGCAGCCGCGAGATCCGGGAGCAGATCGATCGGGCCCTGGACCGGTTGACGCCCCGCCAACGCATGATCTTCACCCTGCGCCACGACATGGGCTGCTCCATCAAGGAGATCGCCCGCACGGTGCAGACGACTGAGGGCAGCGTCAAGAAGCACCTCTTCCGGGCCGTGGAAGCCCTGAAGAAGCGGCTGCGGTGCTGCGCTCTGGAGGACGGCTATGAGATGTAAGCAAGCCCGGCAAGCCATCGTGCTGGACCATTACGGCGAGCTCGGCCCGGCCGAGAAGGCGGCCCTCGAAGCCCATCTCCTCGGCTGCGAAGCTTGCGCCGCCGACCGGGACGAGACCCGGGCGGTGCTGGACCTCGTTGCGGCCCACCGCCCCGCCGAGGTCCCGGCCTTCGACGCGGACCGGGCCTGGCGCGCCATCCGCGGCGGGATCGAGGCCCCGGCCGAGGCCCCGCGGACGGCCGCCTCGCCTTGGCGGCGATTCGCCCCGGCCGCGGCCGGGCTGGCCGTCGTCCTGGCTGCCGGCATCCTGATCGGCCGCTTCGCCCTCAAGCCCGGACCGGACCCGGCTCCGGTCCTGAGCGCGGCATCCGGCGGCGCGGGAGCCGCGGCTTCGCCCTCCGCCGTGGCCGACTTCGTCCGGCCGATGCTGGCCTCCCACATCGAGGACTTGCGGCCGCTGCTGCTCGACTTCGCCCACGCCGTCAACGGGGCCAAGCCGGGAGCCGTCGTCCAGGTGGACGAACGGCTGCTGCGCGGGCTCTTGATGCAGAACCTGCTCTTGCGGCGGGCCCTGAACGGCGGCGATCCCGCGGCGGCCGAGCTTCTCGACGACCTCGACCTCGTCCTGAAAGAGATCATCAACGGTCAGGGCCCCGGCGGCGCATCCCCGGCGCAGGTCCGGAGCCTGATCGACGAGCGCGGCATCCTCTTCCGGATGCAGATCCTGAAAACGAGCTAGGAGAATGACTATGAAGAAGACCATCATCGGCTGGACTCTAATCGTCGTCCTGGCCTTGGCCGGCGGCTTGGCCGCCCAGGACAAGGCCCAGGACCAGGCCAAGCAGACCTATGACAAGGCCAAGCAGGCCATCTACCAGAAGGACTGGACGGCCGCCCTGGACGCCCTGCGGATGCTCGAGAGAAGCTATCCCAAGAGCGCCTACATGGGCGAATCCTACTACTGGCTGGGCTACAGCCTGGACAAGCTGGCGGCCGGAATGGCCGACCAGGCCCGCAAGCTGGAGACCAAGAAGGAAGCCATCGACAAGCTCAACACCCTGCTCGAGGCCTATGCGGCCAACAGCTGGGCCAAGGACGCCAAGATCCTGCGGCTGCAGATCGCGGAGAGCCTGGCCAAGAGCGGCCTGGAGGGCTACGAGAAGTACATCGACGGCTCGATCGAGGAGCCCGAGGAATCCGAGGAGCCCGAGGCTCGCCACAAGGCCAAGCTGACGCCCGACGAGGAGATCAAGCTGGTCGCCCTGCACGCCATGCTGGGCATGGACAAGGAGAAGGCCTTCCCGGTCCTGGAGAAGATGATCCGCACCGAGAAGTCCGACGAGCTTCGCTCCCAGGCTCTGTTCGTCATCACCCAAAGCAAGGATCCCAAGGTGATCCCCCTGCTGTCGGAGCTGGCGGTCAAGGACCCCTCAGCCCGCGTCCGGGAGATGGCCTTCTTCGGGCTGGCCCAGAGCAAGGACGAGGCCGCCTTGGACGCCCTGCTCAGGGTCTACGGCAGCGCCGAGGCCAAGGGCAAAGAGCGTATCTTCTTCGCCCTGGCCCAGAGCAAGAGCCCCAAGGCCACGGCCAAGATGGTCGAGGTGGCCAAGTCCGACCCCGATCCCAAGCTGCGGGCCCAGGCCGTCTTCTGGCTCGGCCAGCGCAAGGACGAGGCCAGCCAGGCCCTGCTCTTCGGCCTCTACAACGAGGCCCAGGACGCCAAGGTCAAGGAGAGCCTGATCATGGCCTTCGG
The DNA here is from genome assembly GCA_964556755.1 of uncultured Eubacteriales bacterium. Classification (GTDB taxonomy): domain Bacteria; phylum Acidobacteriota; class Aminicenantia; order Aminicenantales; family UBA4085; genus UBA4085. The sequence continues at coordinate 66,096 of CAZKXI010000003.1, read as the reverse complement.
CCAGAGCAAGAGCCCCCAGGCCCGGGCCAAGCTGATCGAAGTCGCCCGCACCGAGAAGGACGCCAAGGCCCGCGAGCAGGCCATCTTCTGGCTGGGCCAGATGAAGGGCGAGGACATCGCGCCGGTTCTGGTCGACATCTACAAGAAGAGCACGGACAGCAAGACCAAGCAGATGGTCATCCATTCGCTGGCTCAGGGCGGCATGGACAAGGCCGTGCCGATGATGATCGAGATGGCCCGGGCCGAGAAGGACCCCGAAGCCAAGAAGCAGATCATCTTCTGGCTGGGCCAGTCCAAGAACGAGGAAGCCATGAAGTACCTGCGTGAGCTGCTGGAGAAGTGATCCGGCGATCGCGAGAGGGTAAGCCATGAGCCAGACGAGATCGAGAGGGACGGCGGGGGCGGCCGGGATCACGGCCGCCCTCCTTCTGGCCCTGGTCGGGGCCTGGGCCGCGGGAACATCCCACGCCCGGCCGGCGGTCTCCGGGCCCGGCCTCGAGCCGACGGCGGTCCAGGCCGCGGCCCAAGTCCCCGCCTTCCTGACCGGGAAGGTCGGGACGGCGGCCGGATCCACGTTGGCCGCCCGCGACGAAGCGGCCCGCCGACAAGCCGGCGGAGCGGGATATTTCACGGCCTGGATGTTCGAAAGCCGCCACAAGATCCATTCTCACGGCGAGGCCAAGATCGTCCAGACCTACACGATCGGCTCCGAGGGAGCCAAGATCAAGGTTCGCGGCCGAGACAAGTCGGACGCCAACGGGATCTCGACCGGCGAAGACAAGGACGCGCCGTCGCCGGCCGCCCTGCTGCTTCTCCATGCCCCATCGGGCGCGGTCATCGACGCGACGGTGCTGGATCCGGAACAGACCTATGAGTTCGGCCCCACGCCGGCCTTCTGGATGGGCCGGACGTCCAACGACGAAAGTCTGAACCGGGTCAAAGCCGCCTTCGCCCAATCGGCGGATGAGAAGCTCAAGTCGAGCCTCCTCTTCCTGGCCTCCCTCCACAGCGGCCCGGGAGGCTACGCTTTCGTCAAGGCCGTGGCCATGGGCTCCGAGCCGGCCAAGGTCCGCGAGCAGGCGGTCTTCTGGTTGGGCGCCGCACAGGACCCCCGCAGTCTGGCCGACTTGAAGGCGGTCTATGCCCGGGAGAAGGTCGCCTCGGTGAAGAAGCAGATCGTCTTCGGCATCCAGCTCATCAAGAGCCCGGAGGCCGCGGCGGAGATCATCGCCCTGGCCAAGGGCGAGCCGGATCCTGAGATCCGCAAGACAGCCGTGTTCTGGCTGGGCCAGAGGGCCTCCGAGGAGAGCCTCAAGGCGCTCAAGGACATCGTCCAGACCAAGGGCCGGGACGAGGTCAAGGAGCAAGCCGTCTTCGCCATCAGCCGGATGCCCAAGGACAAGTCGCTGCCGGTCCTGATCGACCTGGCCAAGGCCAGCGGCGACCCGGGAGTCCGCAAGCAGGCCCTCTTCTGGCTGGGCCAGAGCGGCGACCCGTCGGCCATCAGGCTGTTCGAGGAGATCCTCCTCAAGAAGTGAATTCGCTTTGAATTCGCAGACACATACCGAATGGGATTCGGCATGTGTCTGCGAATTGCCTCGCAGCGGCCATCTCTGATATAGTCCCTCGCGGTTCGTCATGCGCCCAAGACAGAGGAAGCTGCTTCTCGCCTCCTTCCTTCTGGTCTTTCTTGCCTCCACCGTCCTGGCCGGTTTCCTCCATACGGAAAGGACCTGCAAGCCCGATCCGAACTGCCCCGCCTGCCAATTCCAGAGCTCGTCGCTGTCCGTCTCGACGATCCACTTCTTCATCGTGCCCGAGCCGGCCTTCATCGCCTGCATCGAGCCCGCTCTCTCCCCTTCCATCGTCGATTCCGCCGGCGTCTCCCGCGCCTCGCGCGCCCCTCCCCAGGCCTAGCCGCCGCGCCCGCTCTCGTCCGCCTTCCGCTGACATCCCCGACCTGCGCGGTCTAGAGGAGGACCGATGGAATCCCAACGCTTGACTGCCTTACTCTGCCTTCTGGCCGGCCTTTGGACTCCGATCCGAGCCCAGAACAAGCCGGAAGCTGCCTTGACCCTAAGCCGCTGCGTCGAAATCGCCTTGGAGCGTCATCCCCTCTTGCTCTCGTCCCGTGAATCGTATGAGAGCGCTCTGGCCCGGGCTCGCCAGGCTCGTGAGCTCGCCCCGCCGTCCTTCGAGCTCGACTCCGACCTCCAGTCCGCCCCGTTCTCCCTCGGCTCGTCCGGCGAGACCTATGTCGGCCTCAGCCAAACGCTCGAGTTTCCCGGCCGCCGGATCCTGCGCGGACGCATCGCCGACCACGAGGCCGAGCAGGCCTCGGCGGACATCGAATCGCTCCAGCTGGACCTGCGCTTCCGGGTGGCGGAGGCCTTCTACGGGCTGATCCTGGCCGGGGAGAAGATCCAGTACGCCCAGCAGGACGCGGACCTGGCGGCCGACTTTCTGGCCAAGGCCGAGGCCAAGCTGGCGGCCGGCGACACGGCCGAGGTCGAAGTCCTGCGGGCCCGGGTGGAAGCCTCCAAGGCCACCGCCGGCCTGTTGACCGCCCGCAATGAGAAGCGGCTGGCCGAAGCCCGCCTCAACTACCTTCTGGCCCGCGGACCTCGCCAACCGCTCGCGGTCAGGGAGGATCCCCTGCCGACCTTGGCTCAACTGGAGCCGGACCGGCTCCAAGAGCTGGCCGACGCCGAACGGCCGGAGATGAGGAAGCTTCGCGCGGCCGAAGCGGCCGGGGCCCTCAAGCTCCGGCAGGCCCGCAGGAGCCTCTGGCCCGACTTCAGCCTGGGATTATCGCGACACCGGCTGGCCGGCGAAGCGACGACGTGGGATCTGACCCTGTCATTCGCCCTGCCGGTGTTCTTCTGGCAGCCGAAGCGCGGCGCCATGGCCGAGGCCGAAGCGGACGCGCGCTCCCTGCGCCGCGACGCCGAGGACCTGCAAAACCGGATCGGACGCGAGGTCGAAGAGGCCGCCGCCCATGCCGAGGCGGCCCGGGCACAGATCGGGCTCTACGCCGACAAGATCGTGCGGCCGGCCGAAGAGGCCTACGCCGCTTTTCTCTACCGCTACGAGAGGGGCGAGATCGGCGGTATCGAGCTGATCGAAGCCCGCCGCAGCCTGTTGGACGCGCGCCGCTCCTACGCTGAAGCGCGCATGAGCTATCGCCTCACCTTGGCCGCGCTGGAACGGGCGGTCGGTCGGCCGCTCCAAGGAGATTCTGATGAGAAATAGAGGCTTCATTCTCCTCCTAGTCGGACTCGCCCTGACGACCGAGATCGGCTGCCGCAAGGCTCCCCCGGCCGAGGCCACGGCCGCCCCCGAAGCGGGAGCCGGCGGCTTGATCGTCCTACCGCCCGATTCGCCCCTGCTCGAGCAGGTTCGAGTCGAGACCGTCCAAGCCGCTCCGGTCTCTCTGAATGAGGTCTCCGCTCCCGGCCAGATCGACTTCGACGTCAGCCGGGTCGGCCGCGTCCATGTCCCGGCGGCCGGCCGCGTCGCGACCGTCGCGGTCCGGCTCGGCGATTCCGTGCGGGCGGGGCAGCCGGTGATGACGGTGGACAGCCCCGAGGCCGAGGACGCCGTCTCGGCCTACCGGCAAGCCTTGTCCGCGGCCGTCCAGTCGCGGGCTAATCTGGCCAAGGTCACGGCCGACCGCAACCGGGCCAACGACCTCTTCGAGCACAAGGCCGCTTCGCGCAAGGACGTCATGGCCGCGGAGAACGAACTGGCCGTAGCCCAGGCTTCGGTCGACCAGACCGAAGCGGCCCGCGAGCAGGCCCGCCGCCGTCTGGAGATCCTGGGCCTCGACCGGACCTCGCCGAGCTCGCGCATGACCGTCACGGCGCCCCTGACGGGCAAGGTCATCGAGCTTTCGGTGTCGGCGGGCGAGTACCTGAGCGACGTCTCGACTCCGGTCATGACGGTAGCCGACCTCAGCACGGTCTGGGTGACGTCCGAGATCCCGGAGACGTCGATCCGTCTGATCGAGCCGGGCGAGCGGATCGAGCTGGAGCTGATCGCCTACCCCGGGGAGACGTTCCAAGCCCGGGTGACACGCATCGCCGACGTCCTCGATCCCAAGACGCGGACCGTCCAGGTGCGGGCCGAGCTGCCCAATCCCTCCGGACGGCTGCGGCCGGGCATGTTCGGGCGCATCCGCCATATGCACGAGGCCGGTTCCTTCCCGGTCGTTCCCGCCGGCGCGGTCTACCGCCGCGGCGCCGCCTCCTGCCTCTTCGTCGAGCGCGGCCGGGGCCGGTTCGAGCGCGTGGAAGTCCGCCTGGGGGCGGAGAGCGGCCTGCGGATTCCCGTCCTGCGGGGATTGGCGGCGGGTGATCGCGTCGCCGTCGAAGGAGTCATGTTCCTGGCCGGGATGGAGATCCGCTGAGATGATCGCCGCCATTTTGCGCTTCGCCCTCAATCGCCGGGCCGTCGTCTTTCTTTTGGCCGGCGTCCTCACCGTCGCCGGATATCTCGCCTTCCGCTCCCTCAAGGTCGAGGCCTACCCGGACATCTCCGAAACCCAGGTCATCGTCATCACCCTGGTCCCGGGCTGGGCAGCCGAGGAGATCGAGCAGCAGGTGACCATTCCGGTCGAGCGGGCCCTGCAGGCCGTGCCGCGAGCCATCGCCCGCCGCTCTCGGACCATCTTCGGGCTGTCGGTGGTCGATCTGACCTTCGAATACGGGGTGGAGGAATTCTACGCTCGGCAATCCGTTCTGGAGAAGCTGCGCGATCTGGAGCTGCCCGAGGGCGCTTCGCCCTCGCTGGCGCCGCCGACGACGCCGGCGGGAGAGATCTACCGCTACATCGTCGAGGCGGACGGCTTGGGCGAGATCGAGCGCCGCGAGATCCAGGACTGGGTCGTCGCGCCCCGCTTGATGCAGGTCCCCGGCGTCGGCGACGTCTTTGCCTTCGGCGGACTGGTCAAGCAGTATCAGATTGAAGTCGACCCCCTGGCTCTCTACCGCTACGGCATCACGATCGGTCACTTGGCGGAGACGATCGGAGCCAACAACCAGAACGCCGGCGGCTCCCTGGTCGGCAACGGCCAGCAAGCCATGGTCGTTCGCGGCTTCGGCATGATCCGGTCGCCGCGGGACCTGGAGCGGGTGGTCGTGGCTTCGGTCGACGGCGTCCCCGTCTATGTCCGAGACATAGGAACCGTCCGCATCGGAGCGGCGCCCCGCACCGGCATCTTCGGCCTCGACGCCCGCAACGGCCTGGTCGAGGGCGTGGTCGCCATGCGGCGGAGCGAGAATCCGAGTCAAGTCCTGCGGGGCGTCCGCGAAGCTGTGGCCGAGATCAACGCGACGCTTCCCGCCGGGACGAAGCTGCGGCCGATCTATGACCGGACGGATCTGGTCGCCAGCACCCTGCGCACGGTGGCCCGGACCCTGAGCGAAGCCCTGGTCGTCGTTCTGGGCGTCTCCCTGCTCTTCCTCGGCTCCTGGCGGGCCGCCCTATTGGCCTCCGCCACCATCCCGTTGTCCCTCCTCTTCGCCTTCATCTGCATGAAGCTGGCGGGCATTCCGGCCAACCTGCTGAGCTTGGGCGCCCTCGATCTCGGCATCATCATCGACGGCACGCTCATCATGGTCGGCCGCATCGTCAAGACTCTCGGCGAGGAAAGCGGAGGGGGCGAGAAGCCGCTCGAATCCGTGCGGCGGGCGGCGGGAGCCATGGAGAGGCCCATCTTCGTCTCCCTCATCATTATCATCGCCGCCTACATCCCTCTGTTCACGTTGGAGCGCGTAGAGCGCCGCCTGTTCACGCCGATGGCCTACACGGTCTGCTTCGCCCTGATCGGAGCCCTCTTGATCACCATGACCCTCGTCCCGGCCCTGGCCGCGGCCGTCTTCGGCGGCCGGATCAAGGTCAAGGAGAGCCGCCCGATCAAGGCCCTCTCGGCCGTCTTCGGACGGCTTTGCGGATTCGTGGTGAACCGCAGTCGCGCGGTGGTGGCCGGGCTGGCCGTTCTCGTCGCCGGCGGCGGCTGGCTGGCGGTCGGGATGGGGACGGAGTTCCTGCCTCAGCTGGACGAGGGCGTCATCTGGGTTCGGGCCAATATGGCGCCTGGGACCGCGATCGAGGAGTCAGCCGCTACGGCCGCTCGCGTTCGCGACCTCCTCCGCCAGTCGCCGGAGGTGTCCTTCGTCAGCTCCCAAACAGGCCGCCAAGACTCCAACACGGAGCCGTTCGGCCCCAACCGAACCGAGTTCCTGGTCGGATTGAAGCCTTATAAGACCTGGGCCCGCGGCCGGACCAAGGCCGGGCTGGTCGAAGAGCTCGCCGCCCGGCTCCGGTCCCGTATTCCCGGGACGGCCTTCAGCTTCACCCAGCCGATCATCGACATGGTCACCGAGTCGGTGACGGGATCGTCGGCCGACCTGGCCGTCATCTTCACCGGTCCCGACCTGGCCGAGATGCGGCGCATGGCGGGACGGGCCCTGGAGATCCTCCAGGGCATCCGCGGCGCAGCGGATAGCGCCGTCGAACAGGATCCAGACCAGGCCCAGCTGAGCATCTCGGTCGACCGCGAGGCGGTGGCCCGGCACGGTCTGAACGTCGCCGACATCCAGGAGGTCATCGAGCTGGCCATTGGCGGGCACGCGGTCAGCGAGATCTACGAGGGCGACCGCCGATTCGATATCACCGTCCGCCACATCCCCGCGGCGAGGGGCGACCTCGGCGCCATCCGGGAGACGCTGGTGGCCGCTCCGGATGGAAGCCGCATCCCTCTCTCCCAGCTGGCCTCCATCGACGTGCGCGACGGCGCCAGCATCATCACCCGGAGGGAGAACCGCCGCCAGATCAGCGTCCGAACCAACATCCGGGGCCGCGACCAGGGAGGATTTGCGGCCGAGGCCCGGCGGAAGATCGCCGCCGCCATCCCCCTTCCCCAAGGCTATCGAATCGAGTGGGGCGGTCAGTTCGAAAACTTGGCCCGGGCCGGACGCCGCCTGACGGTCATCATCCCGCTGACCATCTTCCTGATGTTCGGCATCCTCTACCTGGCTTTCAAATCGGCCGTCGACGCCGGCTTGATCCTGCTGAACGTCCCCCTGGCCTTCGTCGGCGGAGTGGCGGCCCTGGTCCTGCGCGGCATTCCCTTCAGCGTCTCAGCGGCCGTCGGATTCGTCTCGGTCTTCGGCGTCGCGGTGATGACCGGCGTCCTTTATATCGCCGAAGTCAACCGCATCCGCTTCGAGACGGGGATGAGCGCCTCGGACGCGTCGGTCGCGGCCGCCGAGAGCCAGATGGGGCCCCGCGTCCAGATCGTGCTGGTCGCGCTCCTGGGCATCCTGCCGGCCACCCTGGCATCGGGCATCGGCTCGGATATCCAAAGGCCTATGGCCACGGTCATCTTTGGCGGCCTTATCTCGATCCTGCTGTTGGCCCCGGTCTCGATCCCCAGTCTCTACTGCCTGGCTTCGAAGAACCGGGCCCCGTCTAAGGCGTTGTTACCTGTTCATTAAACGGGAGGACCTATTTCTTAGTCAGGGCCCTCACCTTGGCTTCATCGCCTCCTCTCGAAACGTATTGTTGGAAGTACGTCTCAGCTTCCTGTTCTTGTTTCTTTTCGAGCAACAGCTTTCCCACCTCGAAATAGGGCTGCGGTGCGGCAGGATTCGATTTGATCAAGCTCACGAACATGTCCAAGGCTTGCTCAGTATCGCCCCGCTTTATAAAAAGGTAGCCCATGGAGCGCTGAGCCATCGCAGACACCGGCTCGACGTCGATATCGAGCTCGATCCTAGTTACGTCGGATCGATCCTCGTTTCTCGCGAAAGCCCGTGACTTATCCTCGCGAAGGGCAGCAAGCCAGCACTTTTCGGCGTTTACTAAGTCCTGTTCGCACCAGAAAGCGCAGCCTAAATTGTACTGACTTAGTGGATCGCCCCTGTCGATTTCCAGAGCCCGCGAATAGAATCGAACGGAGGCGGCGCAATCGCCCAACTGCAGAAAGACATTTCCGGCCAAGTCATAAGCTTCCTTGTAATTTGGCTTCAACTCAACGGCTTTGAGAGCCCAGCGGAGCGCATCGAGATCATGGCCGAAATTCTTCTCCATAAGCGCCAAATTGTAATAGATGGTGGGAGAAAGCTCGTAGATTTCGGCGAAGGATCGAAGCCTCATCGCGGCTGCCTCGGCCTTTCCTTCTCCGACCATCTTCAAGGCGGATCGATTGACTTGGTCGGCGATCTTTAGGGAATCGCTACGAAAAGAATGGGGATAACGGACATTCAGGTCTTTTAGGAAATCTCCGGATCGCGAGAGACCCTCAAGGGTCTCGTTCAAGGGATTCCCATCGAGGGCCGCTCTCAAAACATCTCGAGCTCGCCCATCTTGCGGATATAGGGCCGCCCATCGTCGCCATAAAGCCAGCGCGGCTTCCCGTTGGCCGCTTCGCCAATATCGCATCGCCAACGGCTTTAAAATTTCCGGATCAAAGGGTTTCTGAATTTCTGCCGCTTTGAGCGCCGCGAAGCCTTCTTCAGACTTGCCCATGTGCTCTAAGGCGATCCCTTCCATCCATTTGATCTCTGCCGGCACCTTGTCGCTTACTCCGCCCTTAATGGACGACAATCGGCTCTTCGACTTCTCCGACAGATTCGCCTCGCCATATTCTGCTCCCTGCCAGATCATCCAGAGGACTTCCGGCCACGCCTTTCGCTCGTATTCGATGAAAACACGAAGGATCCAGCAATCTGTCGGGTAATAACCAAATCGGCGAGCTCGCAAAAGCCACTCTTTTGCAGCTTTATAATCGGCCTCTTGGATCGATCGCAATCCGAGTATATAGGCCGGAAGTCCGGCTTGAGGGATTATTTTCTTGACTAGCTCTTTTTCCTCATTTGTAGGATTCGCCGAATCGGCGAACCAGCTTTCGATTCTGTTCTCAAAAGCCGTGGATATCCGTGCAGCTTCTTCCCTTCGCCCTCCTTGATCAAGCAAGCAGCTCAAGAGCGTATAGGCTTGAAGATCGCCGGGATCATCTCGGATCAGATCCTCGAGGAGGCGTTGGGCTTCATCGAACTGATGAAGGCGATACCGAGCGTAAGCCAGGGCATTCCTTTGTCTGCTCGTGATAGTTCCCAGAACCGACAATTTCACAATTTTTTCGATCGTCGTCTCGAAATTCATTACATCCAGGTCTAGGTACATCTCCTCGGCCTGGTAAGCTCTCGCCGCGGGCGATTCGTCCTTCGCTCGAAACTTAGCGGCCGCTTCTTGGAGCGCCTTTGCTAAGTGAGCTCCGGACGTGATTGTGAGCGAGCCGTTCTCAGCGCCAGCCCGAAACTGTTCTTCGGTCCTGAGCTCGATGACTCTCTTGGGGATGGAGGTCGAGGAAATTATCGTGATATCTTCATTCGAAAATTCTAGATTGGCGTTCTCGTAAAGATTTCCGTTTCCGGCAAGGCGTTCATCCAGATCCAAGACGATGGTGATAAAACGGTCTTTTTCCGCGCTATTCAATCCTGCCCTTGATGCCGCGCCCGGACCGAAACTCGACATACTCGACACCCGTGAGGATCCGGGCTCAACTAAGAGGTTTCTAGTCACAAGGAGATACCGCCATCCCGTCGTCGTCCTCTTCTTGACGATGGCATTGATAGGAACCACGATTTTCCCTCCCCCCGTGATTTGGAGAGATCCTAAGACACGGCTTTCAATGAAGCCTTTAAACTCCCTAGCGTCGACGGCTTGGCGATAGTCAGAGAGCTTGGCGAGCTGGGCGGAGTGAGAAACATCAAAAATCTCGATTCGTAAGCCATAAGATCTTGAACCCCAATTGGAAAGTAGACGGCCTTGCCATACAACCTCCTCTTGAGTGTAGACCGCCGGGCAGATAAATATGAGCCAGAGAAGGAGTTGCCCCCAGAGGAGTCGCTTTCTCCTTCTCGGCGAAGATCCCCAATCGTAAGACATAATCCCTCCTTCCAATCGATGCATCTATTGTACTTATAAGCGCCGTGGGCTGCAATGCTAGGGCTAGACGACATCACCGGCTTCGAAATGATGAAGCATCGCGTAAGGGAGGGGCTAGGGACGAGAAAACAATGCTAGTGACGAAGCCGACCGCTCCGATGCTGTTTGAGGTGATCCTATGGAGACAATAGGGGGGGGTAATCGATCGGACGACATCTCTAATCCTAATATGTTGAATATCGGGCTGCGGCGACGTTATATAAGCCTGGGACCAAGCGCGTGTGTCTCGTGACCTTGATGTCAAGAAAGGAGGATCGAGCATGGGGAAGAAGAAACGCTTTCCGGCGGCCCTTTCAGCCCTCCTGATAGCCTCTTTCATGACCGCTCAGCCGTCCACCATGGAAGCCAGCCCCGATCGGCTCGCTATCCAAGCCGACGGGCAGAATCTCGTCACCGGCGAGCCCGGGCCCAAGGGCGTCTTCGCCGTCCCCCAGGGCAACGGCGCCCCCGTCATCACGGACGGCATCTTCAGCCCGGACGAGTGGTCGGACGCCCGCGCGATCGCGTTGAACGAGTCGGTCACCCTCCTCCTCAAGGAATTCCGCGGCGTCGTCTTTATTGGGATTCGCGGCCGGGAAAACAAGCTCCTCGGCCCGTCCGAGATCATGTTGTCGTCTCCCGGCGGCCCCATCGTCAAGCTCCACGTCTCGGCCCAGCTCTACGAGACCGTGCTTCCGCCGGGCGGCGGCGAGACCGCACCCCGTCTCGGCCTGACGGAGGACTGGTACGCCAACGAGCTGCGCCGCGACGAGCAGGAATCCGCTCGGCTCCAGAAGGAAGGAAAGAGCCCCCACGAGATCATCCAGGCGGCCTACTATCCCTGCCAAGGACTCGAGTTCGCCATTCGGAGGACCAAGATCTCCGGCGGCATATGGCGCGTCCGCCTCTGGCTGACCGGCTTTTTTGGCGGCCGCCCGGGGCTCCTCGTATGGCCCCCGGAAGCCGCGGAGCGAGACACGTCCGGCTGGCTCGAACTGAGGCTGAATTAGCAGACAAACTGAATCAGCAGACACATATCGAACTCAATTCGGTATGTGTCTGCAAATTCCGTAAGTCCCTATATTTTCAGGACTTGCGGGCGGAGGAGGCCAGGGCCAGGCAGACGACGCCGAGGACGCAGACCACCGCCGCGACGCCGACGACCGGCGAGAACAGGCTGTCCATGACCCGGACCGGGATCCAACTCAGCTTGTCCATGACCATCCGCCCGACCTCCGAGGTCCAGGGCGAATTCCAGTGGTAGATCCCGCCGTGGACCATCCAGGCGGCGAACTTCTTGATCCCGAAGGCCAGGATCAGGGCCGGCACGCCGGCGGACAGGACCGTGATGCCCGACCAGCGCCAGCGTCCCGACGGGTTGTTGGACCCGATGAGGACGGCCAGCAGGATGAACAAGGCCGGGAAGAGGAACAGCGAATAGGACGCCGCGCTGATCGCCCGGGTAAGGCCCATGCTTTGGAAGAAGCGCGGCATCTCGTTCTTGCCCTCGAGCACTTGGACTTCATCGTCCAGCTCGCGCAGCGACCGGTTGCGGGCCGCGATCAGGGCCTCCTTGGCCAGGACGGGATCGGGGCTGCAGGCGGGCAGGTCGCGGCCCTGGTTCAGGCCGGCGGCGATGTCCTGCCAGGCCCGCAGGCCGGACTCGTCGCAGGGCGGGAGATTGGCCGCGGTCCCCTCAAGGAAGGCGTCCATAGCCGGATCCATCAGGGCCTTCTTCAGCGGCCGCATGTCGATCGTCAGGACCTCCAGGGGAGCCCTGCCGCGCAGCATCTCGCCGAAGCGCTTCAGCGAGACGGACAGCTCGCCCTCCATCCAGGCGGTGATGCCGGTCGTCTGCATCAGGTCCTTCAGCGAGGTGCCGGTCTTGGCCGCGGCCTGGAACCAGGCCCTGGCCGCCGGATCGTCGATGAACTCTTCGTCCTGGCCGGCCTGGAAGACCGCGTCGGCCGTAGCCGGCAGATCGGCGATGATCTCGCGCGGCAGGTCGGACAGGAAGTCGGCCGACGTCGTCGAGCGGACCATGCCGACCGCCCAGATCACGCCGAACAGGACGGGGATGGCAATGAAGATGACGATGAGAACGCCGATGACCTTGCGAGCCGTCATGGATGATCCTCCTCGGGAAGCCCGGGCCCTCCCCTCCCCATTATACGGGAAACGCCCGCGATAGGTTCCCGCGGGCCCGCCGCGCCGGCCGGCTCCCCTTATCCCCGCCCGGCTTCATAGCCGGCCGCGCCGGAGCCGACCCACAGCATCCGGGGGTAGTGAAAAGGCCCCTTCCACATATTGCCCTTCAGCCGGACCGAGGGCGTCCCGTCATGATGGAGATAGCCGTACCATTCGCCGAATTCGGGATCGGCGAAGTGCCGGAACGACCAGTCGTGGACCAGGCGGTGCCGGTCGGCGTACCGGCCCTCCCCCGTCAGCCCGAAGGCCATCCACGAGGCGATGATGGCCTCGCAGTGAAGCCACCAGAACTTCATGTCCTGCCAGTATTCCTGAACGGGGCGCCCCCGGACGTCGCGGAAATAGAAGATTCCGCCATTCTCCTCGTCCCAGCCCCGCTCCCACATCCAGTCCAGGATGTCCAGCCCGGTTCGGCGCATGGCCGCATCGCCCGTCAGGACCGACTCCCTCAGGATGAACCAGGCCGCCTCGATGGCGTGGCCCGGATTGATCAAGCGGCCGTCGAAGTGATCGATCAGCGAGCCGTCGGGGGCGACGCACTCCATGACGGCCCGCAGGTCCGGCTTCATGAAATCCCGCTGGATCTCTTCGATAGCCCGGCCGATCCACTGGCTGCACGTCGCCCCGGCCGCCTCGATATCCCCCAGGTTCTGCCGTACTTCCTGCCCGGCAAAGATCGCCATCATCAGCGGGGCCAGCCCCTTGGCGGACCGCATCGACTTGGCCGCGGTCATGGCCGGCGTGAATGCGGACCGGACATAGGTCTCCCAAGTCCGCCGGGCCGGCTCGGCGTAGGCCTCCTCCCCCGAGGCGGCGGCCACGGCGGCGAAACCGGCGGCGGCGAAGGCCTCGCTGTAGTAGTATCGGCGCAGTCGTAAGGGGACGCCCTCCCGCGTCACGGTGAAGAGCATCTTGCCGTTGGGAGCAAATCCGTGCCGGGCCATGAAGTCGGCGGCGCCGCGGGCCGCCGCAAGCCACTCCGGATTCTTCTCCACGGTCCGATAGAGGGTGGCGAACATCCAGGCCCCCCGCCCTTGGAACCAGACCGACTTGTCCGTGTCGATGACGCTCCCGTCGCGATCGAGGGCGGTCAGGAACCCGCCGCATTCGCGGTCCACCCCGTGCCTGATCCAGAACGGGGCGGCGTCCTCCAGCAGCATACGGCGGTAAAAAGCCCGATGATCCTGAATCTCCGCCTCCGTGTAGGGGGCCATCGCCTCACTCCTGGAAGGGGACATCGCCCGCCAGGATCGCCTTAAGTCGAACCACGACATCGGACTTTTCGGCGGCGCTCAGAGCGCGCAGAGGCGGGCGGGGATCGCCCGCGTCGATGTTGTGGATCGCCATCATAGCTTTGCCGGCCGCCACTCCCCCGTACTGGACCAGGATGTCCACGATGCGGCAGACTTTGGCCATCCCGGCTCGGGCCTCCTTCAGCCGCCCCGCCTCGACATTCTTCCAGATCTTCCGGTAGAGCGGCGCCGCGTAATTGTAAGTCGAGCCGATAGCAGCCCGGGCGCCCAGAGCGATCGCCCCGGCCAGGAACTCGTCGACCCCCCAGACGATGTCATATCGCCCACCCCGAGCTCGCAGGCAGTTTTGGTATTCGTAAAGATCGGGATTGTTCCATTTGATCCCGGCCAAGTTGGGGATCTTCTCCCCCGCGCCTTCCAGGAACGGGACCATGGGCAGCGTCACTCCCGACATCGTCGTGTGGTAGTAGTAGAAGGGCAGGCGCGGCGCACAGGCGGCAATAGGACTCAGGTAATCGATCAGACCGGCGACCGATCCGGGTTTGAAGAAATTAGCCGGAACGACCGAGATCGCGTCCGCCCCGGCCGCCTGGGCATGGCCGGCCAAGGTTTGAGCGTCGCGAATCGAGAGGGCCCCGACGTGGGCGATGAGGAAGAGCCGGCCGCGGCTCCGCCTGACCCATTCCTCCAGCACGGCCTGCCTCTCGGCAACGGTGCAGGAGACCCCCTCCCCCGTCGTTCCGCAGACATACGCCCCCGCGACGCCGTGCTGGACGAGAAGCTCGGCCTGCCGGCGGATTTGGCCTAGGGCTATGTCCCCGTTCGACGCGAACGGCGTGTGTGGCGCGGCGATCAGCCCGCGCAGCTTTTTGAGCTTCCATCCGGTTGTCTTGCTCTTAACGGGCATGGTTTGACCTCATTTCTCGTCTCATCCCGGCCGACCCGGGTCTGACGATCCTCGCTCTCGAGTCCCTCGGCCGCGTCCGGCCCGATTCCGTCCCGGCAGCCGCTATGTAATCCGGTCATGCCGGACGGCCCTCCCGCCTCGGCTTGACCATGAGCATCAAGACGCCGGCCAGCAGCAGCCCCGCGGCCGCGACCTGGAAGATCGAGCCCAGGCCGATCCGGCGGTCCTTGAGCCATCCTCCGGCGTAGACCATCAGACCGCCGGTCAGGGTGCCGATGAAGTTGAGGATGCCGTAGCCCGTGGCCCGATAGCGCTCGTCGGCGACCTGGCAGAGGACCGGCATCAAATTGGCGTCGGAAAAGCCCCTGGCCACGCCGAAGACGACGAGGCCGAGGATGGCCGCGGTCAGCACGGATGTGGTGGCCGAGAGGAAAAGAAACGGCGCCGCCGCAATGAAGCCGAAGGCCGGCACCAGGGAGCGGCCCCGGGCATAGCGGCGGCTGAGACGGTCGGCCAACAGCCCGCCGACGAGGATGCCGGCGAAGGAAGCAGCCTGGACCCAAACCGTGGCGTTGAGGCCGGCCGCGCCCTGGCCGAGGTGGAAGCGGTCCTGGAGGAAAGCCGGCAGCCAGCCGTTGATGCCCCAAAAGGCGATGGCCAGCAGGCAGTTATAGCCCAGGAGCAGGAGGAAGGAGCCGCGGCCGAAGAGATCTCTAAGCGCGGAAGAGAGCCGGATCTTCCCCTTGGCGCCCGGCGCGCCGGCTCGGGCTGCCTCTCTTCCTTCGCTCCCCTCCGGCGGCGCCTCGCGCAGGAAGAGAAGCAGCAGGAGACCGTAGGCCAAGCCGATGACGCCGAAGACCGTGAAGCTGGACCGCCAGCCGTACGCCGCGGCGATGACGCCGCCCAGTCCGCCCAAGGCCGCCCCGGCATAGAGGCCGCTCATGTGGATGCCGGTGGCCAGCGACCGGGTCGATCCGCGATGGTAGTCCGCGATGAGGGCCAAAGCGGCCGGAATATAAAAGGCCTCGCTAATGCCCATGACGCCGCGGAAGACGAGAAGCTGGCCCAGGCCAGAGGCGTGACCGGTCAGCCAGGTGACGGCCGACCAGACCGCCAGGCTGGCTAGGATGATGGGCGCGCGACCGAAGCGGTCGGCCAGGTAGCCGCCAAAGGGACTGAAGAGGGCATAGACCCACAGGAAGAGCGAGGTCAGCAGCCCGAAATGGGCGTTGGTCATGGGGTGCGAGATGGCGGCCGAGCGGACGCCGGCTCGAGTCTCGCCGCCGGAGACGATATGGCGGCCCTCCCAGGTCACTTGGGGGACCGTCACCCGGGCCGCCTCGGGCAGCTCCCCGGCGACGTTCCATCTGTCGGATGCCGCCTCATAGCGCAGGACCGAGCGGTTGAATCCCGTGCGGCGCTCGGGGGGCAGGGCGGCCTCCCGGCCATCGTCGCCTCCGAAAAAGAAGAAGACCCCGTCCACAGCCGAAGCCGCCGGCGACGGCATACCCAACAAGGGCATCGGCATGTCGGCGGCCCGGCTCCAGGCCGACGCGACGGGATCGAAGCTCCAGGCATCGGACAGGTACGGCATGACACGCGCGGCCCGGCCATCGGGCCCGGCCCTCAAGCTCGCCCCACCGGCCAGCCAGAACCGTCCAGACGCGGATGCGGCGCCGGCCAGGACGCGGGCCGGACCGGGACAGGGCGGCAGGCTCATCCACCCGGCCGCCGGATCGTCGAGATCGATAGAGAGGAATGCGTTGGATGCCTCCGCGGCGGACGGCGACGAGATCCCCCCGGCGATGTAGAGGCGAGAGCGGGTTTGGCCGCCTTCCGGAGAAGCGACCACGGCCCCGCAGGCCTGCGACAGCGGAGACGGAAGGGACGGCAGCGCCTCAGCGACGACCATTCCGGCGGCGGCATCCCAGCGGAGAAGCCACACATCGGCCGAGACGCTGTCTGCATTCTCCCCGCCCGCGCAGACGACTCCGCCGGGCCCGGAGGCCGAAATCCCGTAGGCCAAAGGCTTCGGCAGCCGTCCGGTGGATCGCCAGGCGCCGTCGGGCTTCTCCAGGACGTAGATGGCGTCGTGGTAGGCCTTCGCGCCGCCCTCCCAAGGCATGCCGTTCGGAAAGTTCGCCCCTCCGGCGACAATCAGGGCTCCGTTGGAGATGCCGGCGAAGGCCCCCGCGACACCGACGGGATCGGGCCAGGGGGCCATCTGCTCCCAGTTCGCCACCTTGATCGAATCGCCCATGGTGGCCAGCATCAGCCGGTCGAGGTAGTTGAGGAGGGCGATGACCCAGAGCAAGCCGACCGTGAGCCAGGCCCGGCGGCCGGGGCGCCCGGGGGGGAAATAATGAACAGGCTCGGCCACCTTCCCAGTATAGCTTTTTTGGCGCTTTCTTAACAAAACATCCACTTCGCGTTGACATGCGGTGTCGGCACATCCGATATCATTTTGGCAAGGAGACACGCCATGAAGAGAGAACTCATCGCCCGGATTCTCATCCCCGCTTTCCTCGTTTCCGCATCGGGGTGCGCGAGGATCGTTACCGAACCCGCCTTTGAAGCACGGCTGACCCTGACGGACGAGAGTCCTATCGTCTTCGGCGCTAGCGATCCCTCGCCCGTGAAGGGAGGACGAATCGAGAGGCTAGTTCCCATAAAACAAGACCGGTTTTTCATTCGGCCCGGCCATTTCGGGAAGGACTTCGCGTGGAACAAGGTCTTGACTCATCAAACGGTCAAGCAGAATGCAGGGATTACGTTCGCCGTAGCCGCCATCGGAATGACGGCGGCATTCTTCCTGCTTGCGCTGCGGATAGCCCAAGGGCCGATCGATTTTAAAAAGTGATCCCCGGCTCTCATTGACTTCCTCTTCCTTGGAGCGGTACAGTCGCAGCATCGCCACCGAGGAGAGCCTCATGAGGCATGCCCGCAACGATCTCCGTGACCGTCTTCCGGCCCCCAGAAGACACTCTGCGCACTTTGCGATCGCCGCCATCCTGGCCGCGACCCTCCTGGCGGCCTGCGCCAAGCCGCCCGCGCCCGCCGCGGAGCGCACGCCTCTTCTGGCCGAGTGGGAGGGGCTCAAGTGGGGCCTGTTCATCCACTTCGGCATGTCCACCTTCACCGGCTACGAGTACGGCGAGCCGCCGGCCGAAGCTTCCGTCTACGCTCCGACCGCCCTTGACGTGGACCAATGGATCCGGGTCGCCCGCGACGCCGGCATGGGCTACGCCGTCCTGACCTCCAAGCACTGCTACGGGCACGCCCTCTGGGACAGCAAGCTCTCCGACTACGACGTGGCCTCGGGCGCCGACAAGACCGACGTCATCCAAGCTTTCGTCGAAGCCTGCCGCAAATACGGGATCAAGCCGGGCTTCTACTATCTGCTGGGCTGGGACAAGTCTAATCAGCCCGGCCGAACGGCCAAGGAGTACGAGGCCTTCTGCGCCGGACAGATCGAGGAGCTGCTGACCGGCTACGGGCCCATCGCCGAGCTATGGCTGGACATCCCCTGGGACATGGGCCCCTTCACGGGCAAGGTCCTGGCGCGTCTCTACAAGAAGATCAAGTCGCTGCAGCCGGACTGCCTGGTCCTCCTCAACCAGAGCTTCGTCGACGGGCGCGAGGTCCGTTCGATGCCGCCCACCTACATGCACAAGGAGTTCGGAGTTCCGCCGGTGGCGCTCTGGCCCAAGGACCTCATCAACGGCGAGGTCATCACCCCGCCCGCCGTGGGGCATAATCCCCGCATCTCCTTCAAGGGACAGACCTACTATCTGCCGATGGAGACCTGCGATACGCTGGCCCACCATTGGTTCTGGATCCCCGGCGACGCACTGAAATCCGTCCGGACCCTGGTCCGCATGTACCAGAATACGGTCCTCAAGGGCGCCAATCTCCTCCTCGATCTGGCCCCCGACAAGACCGGCCGCATTCCCGAGGCCACGGTCGCCCGCCTCATGGAGATGAAAGCGGCCCTGGCCGACCCGTCCCTGATCCGACCCTCGCTGACTTTGGGCGCCGCGGCATCCGCTTCGAATCTCTTCAAGGGCGATACCCAGTACGCGGCCAAAAAGGCCCTGGACGACGACTCCGGAACGCGCTGGGCCACCGACGAGGGGACGACCGAGTGCTGGCTGGAGGTCGACTTGGGATCGGTCCGCGCCTTCGACGGGGCCTTCCTCAGCGAAGGCTGGAACCGTGTCCGCGAATACGCCCTGGAGGTCAAGACGCCCGCGGGCGCCTGGAAGCCCTTCTTTCGGGGGACCACGATCGGAGTCGCGGGCGCGTCCCCGGCTTTCCCCAAAACGACGGGGCGCTTCGTCCGCCTCCACGTCCTGAAGGCGGAAGGCGCCCCGACCTTCTGGGACTTCGAGCTCTACGAGGCTCCCGCCGTCCCGTAACGGCCCGGCCGCCGCGCCTTTCCTTGACTTCGCTTCGAGGGTCGGCCTATGATTCCGGCTTATCGCATTCCTAGGAGGAATGATCCATGCGCAAGCGCTCTCTCGTCTTCGTCCTGGCCTTCGTCCTGATCGCTTCGGTCGGGGCGCACGGGCAAAAGAAGCCCGCCGCCGCCTCCGCTCCCAAGCTCGATCCGGTCGTGGCCAAGATCATCGACCTCGGCAAGACCGACAACAAGGTCATGCTCTGGAACGACTACGCCAGCAACCGCTTCGGCGGCCGCGAGTCGGGCACCAACGCCTACAACGACGCGGTCGAGTGGGCCGCTTGGCAGTTCAAGCAGTGGGGCCTGGACGTCGAGATCGACGAAGCCGGCCAAGTGCCCGTCGGATTCAACCGGGGCCCCTGGTTCGGCAAGATGATCACGCCCACCGAGAAAGCCCTCTGGTTCGGCACGCCCAGCTTCACCGCCGGGACCAAGGGCATTCAGCGCGGAGGCGTGGCCATCCTGAAGGCCGACCCGTTCTCCATCCCGGGCCGCAACGCCACCCCCGAGAACGTCGAGAAGAAGCGGGCCGCGGCCGAGGCCGCCGTGGCCGAGATCAAAGCCAATCCGGCGGCCTTCAAGGGCATGTGGGTCCTCATCGCCGGCGAGAACAGCGGCTTCGCTCGCGACGGCCGCCGCAACACCCCCGATTACGCCGACGCCAAGCTGATCCCGCCGGTCACGGCGGCCCTCCTCGAAGCCGGCGCCCTGGGCACCGTCCAGTCCTCCAAGACCGATCCCTTCTCCATGCTCGACGGCTTCGTCGAGTCCTGGGACAAGCTGCCCGAGCTGCCCGACATCAAGCTGGCCGAGCCCCAGTACAAGGAGATCAAGGAGCTGGCGGAGAAGGGCCAGAAGGTCGAGCTGGAGTTCGACATCCGCAACTGGTTCAAGATGGGGCCGGTCAAGTACCACAGCGTCGCGGCCACCCTGCGCGGCACGGAGTTCCCGGCCGAGCACATCGTCATGGGCGGCCACTTCGACTGCTTCAGCGCCGCCACGGGCGGGGTGGACGACGGCTCCGGCTTCGCCGTCGGGATGGAGGCCCTGCGCCTCATCGCCGCCGCTGGAGCCAAGCCCAAGCGGTCCATCACCATGATCCTGTTCGCGGCCGAGGAGATCGGCCTGGTTGGGTCGCAGGCCTGGCTGAAGCACCATCCCCAGCTGCAGCCCAACATCCACATGATGATCAACCGGGACGGCAGTCCCAGCGCCATCACCGGCGCCTCGGTCCCGGAGGTCTGGTACCCGGCCTTTCAGAAGATAACGGCGCCGCTTCTGAGCGTGAACCCGACCTGGCCCTTCAAGCTGGAGCGGGCCGTCCCGCGGGCCCACGCCACCAGCCCGGGCGGGACCGACTCCTCCTCCTTCGAGATGCTGGGCATCCCGACTCTCAACTTCCGGACCCAGACCACCTACAACTACCGCCACGCCTGGCATACCCTGGCCGACCTGTACAGCGAGCTGGTGCCCTTCACCGAGCACCAGAAGCACTCGGCCCTGGCCACCGCGGTGGTGGCCTACGGCGCGGCCAACCTGGACAAGCCCCTGCCCCGCAAGGGCGTATTCCTCGAGGACGGCCTCTACGCCGACATCGCCATCGGCCCGGCCGAGGCCGTCAACCACGTCATGGTCGCCCTGGACTACGTCAACGCGCCCCTGGCGACGGCCAACTTCATCCGCATCGTCGAGGGCAAGAACGCGGGCGGGCGCGGCCCCGGCGGCCCGCGCGGCGGCGGCATGGGCATGCCTCCCGGCATGCAGCCGGCCGGCCCCGGCATCGGCAAGATCGAGGTCAAGGGCGGCCTGGTCAAGGGCCTCATCGTCTCCGACACCCAGAAGTCCGTGGCCGTGGACAAGCTCCCGCTCAAGCCCAATCCGGCTCTCAAGCACGGCGCCGCGGGCGTCCTGGGCCTGACGGGTCCCAACGCCTTCTACCTGACGCTGCAGAGGAGCCCCGGGCTGGACAAGACGGGCACCGCGATCGGCACGACGATCGCCGGGTTGGATCTTCTGCCCAAGCTGAAGAAGGGCGACGAGATCCGCAGCATCCGCATCACCCGGGTCGGCAAGGCGGCCCAGGATTTCAAGGCGGACGACGAGAGCTTCCAGAAGCTGCTGGGAGCGAAGTAATCCCCTCGACGGCGGCCCCGGCGCGAAGCATCAAGCGCGCCGGGGCCGTCGCCCTCCCCTCCTCACTTCAGCTTGAACGATTCCAGGTATTTGCCGAAGTCCGCCGCGCCTTCAAAGCCGCGCTGGCAAACGACGTAGAGCTGGTAGAGGCGGTTCTTGACCAGGAAATAGCGGGCCTTGATGTAGAAGCTGACGCCCTGGTAGGTGCCCTGCATGCCGGTCTCCAGGCCCTTGAACTCGCCCAAGGCGACGGGCTTCTCGACATCGACATAGCCGGAGTACTGCTGGACCAGGCCGTCCCGGGCGCCTTGGACCAGTTCCAGGGGATCTTTCCCGGCGACAAGCGCCTCGGGCATGTCGCTGCGGACGAAGATATACATGCGCTGCTCGCTGGGCTGGGCCAGGCAGCTGATGACGTCGATATCGCCGGCGTCGGTCGGGACCTTCTGGGGGGTGCAGTCGAAGGCCTTGGGCGCGAGGATCTCGAAGCCTTCGCCTTCGGGCGCGTAGGTGACCCATGTCTCGGCGGGCGGGGCCGGCTCCGGCGCGGGGGGCTCGGGCTCGGCCTTCTTGCCGCAGCCGACCGAAGCGGTCAACAGAACGACCATGGCCAAGATAAGGCCCGAGACGACGGTCCAAGAGGCTTTGTTGCGAAGACGACTCATAGCTTCCTCCCTCCCTGAGTGGACGCTCGACTGGCCCGAACGTATCACTATCGAGCCGGCCGCGTCAAACGAAGAGCCGGGGATCGGATATAATCGGGCATCGTGGAAACCATTTTCGCCTCCCTGCGTCTATTTAGACGTATGATTCTACCCAGCCGGAGGATCCCATGCCGCTTGCTCTTCGCCGCCGCCTGAAGTCCGCCTTTTCTCTTCTTCTTCTGGCCGCCGGCCTGGCCGGAGCTGTTCCCCTCTTCGCCCAGCAGCCCCCCCTGTGGCTCCGCTACACGGCGATCTCCCCCGACGGAGGAACGATCCTCTTCTGCTACAAAGGCGACATCTACCGGGTTCCCGCGGCGGGCGGGCAAGCCCAGCCCTTGACGCTGGGCGAATCCGTCGAGTACGCCCCGGTCTGGAGCCACGACGGGAAGTCGATCGCCTTCGCCTCGGACCGCTTCGGCCATTTCGACGTCTTCGTCATGCCGGCCGCGGGCGGCGAGGCCCTGCGGCTGACCTGCCACTCCGGCACGGACGTCCCCAGCTCCTTTACGGCCGACGACAAGGCCGTCCTCTTCACCTCGAGCCGGATCGACGCGGCGGCCAACGTCCAGATCCCTTCCGGCACTTTCCCCGAGCTCTACAGCGCCCCGGTGACGGGGGGAGAGGCGTCCTTGGTCTTGACCCAGCCGGCCATCTCGGCCGTCATCAGCCCGGACGGGAGCCGAATCCTCTACCACGACCAGAAGGGCTACGAGAGCGCCTGGCGGAAGCATCAGGTCTCGTCCATCGCGCGCGATGTCTGGGTCTATGACCTGAAGACGGGGAAGAACAAGCGGCTGACGACGTTTCCGGGCGAGGACCGCAACCCGGTCTTCGACGCCAACGGCGACGACTACTACTACCTGAGCGAGCAGAACGGGACCTTCAACATCTATAGGAGCTCGCTGAGCCGGCCGGACGCTTCCACCCGGCTGACCGAATACGCCAAGAATCCCGTCCGCTTCCTGACCCGGTCGGACGCCGGCGTCCTCTGCTTCACCTGGGACGGCGAGATCTACACCAAGGCCGGAGCCGCCGCCGCCAAGAAGGTGGACGTCCGCATCGCCGCCGACGGCCGCGAGGCGCTGGCCAAGACGCTCCCGCTAAGCGGCGGGATCACGGAGGGCCGGCTCTCGCCCAACGGCAAGGAGATCGCCTACGTCTTCCGGGGCGAGATCTTCGTCGGCAGCGTCGAGGGAGGCCAGACCAAGCGGGTGACCAACACCCCCGGCCAGGAGCGCAGCGTCTCCTTCAGCCCCGACGGCCGGACTCTGGTCTACGCGGCCGAGAGGGACAACAACTGGAACGTCTATACCTCGACCATCGTCCGCAAGGAGGAGCCCTACTTCTTCGCCTCGACGGTGCTGAAGGAGGAGGCGGCCGTGGCGACGGAGGCCGAGGAGTTCCAGCCCGAGTTCTCCCCCGACGGCAAGGAGATCGCCTACCTGGAGAACCGGGTCGTCCTAAAGGTTCTCGACGTCGCCGCGAAGAAGACCCGGACGATCCTCCCGGCCGCGCACAACTACTCCTACGCCGACGGCGATCAATACTACCGCTGGAGCCCCGACGGCAAGTGGTTCCTGGTCCAGTTCGGCTACGTCCGGCTTTTCACGCCGCAAGTCGGGCTGGTCTCGAGCGACGGCAAGGGGAAAGTCATCAACCTGACCCAGAGCGGCTTCGACAACATCTCGCCGCGCTGGAGCGCGGACGGCTCGATGATGGTCTACGGCAGCACCCGCGAAGGCGCGGTCAACACCGACGGCGGGGCCGTCCAGCTCGACATCTACGGACTGTTCTTCACCCGGGCCGCCTACGACAAGTCCCGCCTGTCCAAGGAGGACTACGCCCTCTGGAAGGAGCAGGAGGATAAGGCCAAGGAGGCGGCCGGCAAGGACGCCGGGGCCAAGGACGGAACGGCCAAGCCGGCCGAGCCCAAGAAAGACCTTGTCTTCGAGCTGGACGGGATCGAGGCGCGCAAGTCTCGTTTGACCATCCACTCGGCCGACGTCGCCGACTTCGCCCTGGGCAAGAGCGGCGAGAAGCTCTACTACCTGGCCCGTTTCGAGAGGGGCTACGACCTGTGGATGACCGAGCTGCGGACCCGCGAGACGAAGCTGTTCGCCAAGCTGGGCGCCGGCCGGACCGGGATGGAGATGACGGCCGACGGCAAGAGCCTGTTCGTCCTCGCCGACGGCCGGGTCCTGAAGATCGACGCCGAGAGCGGCAAGTCCGAGCCGGTGGCGATCGGGGGTGAGATGGTCCTGGATCCGGCGGCCGAGAGAGCCTATATGTTCGACCACATGTGGCGCCAGATGAAGCAGAAGATCCTGGTCGAGGATCTCTACGGCGCCGACTGGGACTCCTACTACGGCATCTATAAGAAGTTTCTCCCCCACATCACCAACGGCTACGACTACGCCGAGATGGTCTCCGAGCTCCTCGGCGAGCTGAACGTCTCGCATACGGGCTGCTATTACTCCGGATCGGCGACCCCGACGTCGGACCAGACGGCCGCGCTGGGGATGTTCGTCGACTACGGCTACGCCGGGCCCGGCTTGAAGGTCGCCGAGATCGTCGCCGGCGGACCGCTGGACAAGGCGCATTTGCGGATCCGGGCCGGCCACGTCGTCGAGAGAATCGACGGCCAGGCGCTGGACGGCTCGTTCGACCACTACAAGCTCCTCAACCGGAAGGCGGGCAAGCCGACGCTGCTGTCGGTCTACGACCCGGCCTCCCGGGAGCGCTGGGAGGAGGCCGTCAAGCCCGTCACGCTGGGCGAGGAGAACGGCCTTCTCTACCGGCGCTGGGTCAAGGCCCGGCGGGCCGAGGTGGACCGCCTGTCGGGGGGCCGCATCGGCTACGTCCACGTCCAGAGCATGAACGACGCCAGCTACCGCACGGTGATCGAGGAGGTCCTGGGCCTGAACGCCGGCAAGGAGGCCCTGATCGTCGACACCCGCTTCAACGGCGGCGGCAGCCTGCACGACCAGCTGGCCGACTTCCTGGCCGGAAAAGTCGTCTTTGACATCGTGCCTCGCGGCCAGCTGGTGGGAGTCGAGCCCTACAACAAGTGGACCAAGCCGTCCCTCGTCGTGATGGGCGAGTGCAACTACTCCGACGCCCACCTCTTCCCCGTGGAGTACAAGATCCGGGGCATCGGCAAGACCCTCGG
Source organism: uncultured Eubacteriales bacterium (assembly GCA_964556755.1). GTDB lineage: Bacteria > Acidobacteriota > Aminicenantia > Aminicenantales > UBA4085 > UBA4085. The sequence continues at coordinate 41,267 of CAZKXI010000003.1, read as the reverse complement.
CATGCCGGTCCCGGGCACGGGGACGTTCGTCTGGTGGGAGAACCAGATCGATCCGACTCTGAGGTTCGGCATCCCCCAGGGAGGCTGGAGGACGCCCGACGGCAAGCTCTGCGAGAACAACCAGCTGGAGCCGGACATCCTGGTCAAGAACGACCCGGACGTCATGAGCGCCGGCCGCGACCAGCAGCTCGAGGCCGCCGTTAAGGAGCTGCTGAAGAAGTAGGGGTCAGGTCTTGAGATTCAAGCTTTCTGCGGCGGTCGTTCGCCATCGAGGACGCGAGTCAGGTTTTCTTTTTTGAGAAAACTCGAAACTTGAGACCTGACCCCTTCCTCTGACCCCTTCCTCTGACCCCTTCCTCTGACCCCTTCCTCATCTCCTCCGGGACGGGGGCGAGAAGAC
>CAZKXI010000003.1:0-40767 GCA_964556755.1 uncultured Eubacteriales bacterium | reverse complement strand
CTGACCCCTTCCTCTGACCCCTTCCTCATCTCCTCCGGGACGGGGGCGAGAAGACGTTCCCCAGCCAGGTCCGCGACTCGCTCGTCTTCTGGTCGGCGCTGGTGCGGAGCTTCTTGTACTGGGAGCCGCGAGAGATCAGCTGGACCGCGGTTACGGTCCCCTCGAGGCTGCTCCGGAGCTCTCCGACGACGGGGTCCGTGTCGAAGAACGTGCAGGAGAAGAGGTCCAGGAAGGCTCGTTTCTGTCTCGGGAAGAGGTGCAGGCTGATATGGCTCTCGGCGATCATGGTCATGATGGAGACGACCTTCTCGCCGCGAACGTCGGTCCGGGTGGGATAGGGGCGCATGATGGGCGTCATGCCGATCTTGCCGGGGAGCTGATCGAAGAGCTCGACCAGATCGTCCAGGCTGGGGATCGACTTCAGCCGCGCGAAGTCGAGCATCAGGTGGGGGCCGAAGTCGCGGCCCGGGTCGATGCGGCCGGCCGGGAAGGCCGGCTTCGAGCCGCCCCGCACCGCCAGCTGGCGGGTCCTGCGGTCGGCGGGGAACACGTCCAGGATCAACGCCTCCGCCCGCTTGGGATCGAACGCCGAGGGGTGGACGATGTCGACGAAGTAGGATTCGCGGAACGAGAAGGTGTGGATGGTGAAGTGCCCGCCGGCCAGGAAGACGAAGGCGCTGATGCCGCAGTCCTCGGGGATGACGCCGTTGTAGTAGGGCAGGACGAAAGGCGGCATGACGGCCTTCAGGCCGAGCTCCAGGGGCAGCTCGTCCAGGACCTCGTGGACGAGGTGGATGTCGTCGAGCCGCGAGCGGTAGCCGCGGAAGGCGTCCAGGGTGAAGTGATGCATGGCTGTTCCTCGCTTGAAGCGCCCCCTATCTTCGCTTATATGGAGGCGCCATTTCAAGAAGGGGTCAGGTCTCAAGATTCGAGCTTTCTCCTGACGGTATTTTTCGCCCAACGCGGAATATCTCGTCGGCTCTTTGGCCATACTTGCATCTTGAGGCCTGCCCCCCTTTCTAAGCCCGAGAAAACATCGCATAATACGTCCCTTATCCGAATTAGCATGGGACATCATCGCCAGTGGGCCTAAAAACAACCATCCGGACGATGACGGCCGCCGATGCCCTCACCGCGGGGGGCTGGGCCGAGGACGAAGGATGGACTTCCGAGACGTCCGAAGACTTCCTGGCTTTCTTGGACCATGATCCTGACGGCTGCCTCATCCTCGAGCACGACGGCCGGCCGGCCGCGGTCTGCGTCGCCACCGTCTACGGTCAAGCCGGGTTCCTGGGCGAGATGATCGTCTCTCGGGCCTTTAGGGGCCTTGGCCTGGGTCCCATCCTCTTCGATCAAGCCCTGTCGTATCTGCGGAGTCAAGGATGCCTGTCGGTCTCTCTCGAAGCCGTGCCCAAGGCCGCCGCATTCTACGAGACCCGAGGCTTCAGGACGATCTCGCTGTCCCGCCGATTCCACGGCCGCATTCCGCCCGGCCGGGGAGCGGGCGTTTGGCCCATGCAATACGGGGACCTTGCGAAGATCTTGGCCGTCGATCTGCGGGCTTTCGGCGCCGACCGGTCTTTCTTCCTAAGGCGGCGCTTGGAACAATACCCCGAGCTGGCCTGGGTCCGGCTCCAAGAAGGAAGGATCGTCGGCTATATCTTCGGCCGGCGGAGACGGGACTTCTGCTGGGCGGGGCCGATCTGGTCCGCCCAGGCCGGTCGGCACGCGGCCTGCCTTTTGCGGGGCCTGGCCCTCGGCGCCGGGGATACGAACATCCAAGTCGGCGTCCTGGATATCAACTCTCGAGCTGTCGATCTGATGAGGCAGCTGGGATTAGAGGAAAAGCGCGAGCCTTCTCGCCGCATGGCGCTGGGCGAGGGGAATCCGGTCGGCCTTCAGCCCGGCCTTCTGGCGATCGGAACCGCGGGCAAAGGTTAAAGGAGCCTCAAGATGCACCATCGAAAAATCAGCTTCGTCGCGGCCTCAAGCGTGGCAGCGGGCATCATCGCATTCCTGGTCGCGCTGCCCCCCCGTTCATGCGCCGCGGCCGCCGCCCCGGCTCAGGTCGGGACGACCCAGGAGATCGTCGACGCTGCGTTCACTTTGACCGAGGCGATGATCCCCATGCGCGACGGGGTCAAGCTCTATACCGCCATCTGGGCGCCCGCTATCGCCGCCGAGCCCCTCCCTCTGCTCATGGACCGGACTCCTTACGGGGCGAGCGGGCGGACATCAGAGTCCATCAAGCGCCGCTACGCGGAGCTCGCCCGCGACGGCTATATCTTCGTCTTCCAGGACATCCGCGGCCGCGGTAAGTCCGAAGGCGCGTTCATCATGATCCGGCCGCTGCGGGCCAACCCCTCCGATCCCAAGGCGACCGACGAATCCACCGACGCCTGGGACACCATCGACTGGCTGGTCAGGAACGTCCCCGGCAACAACGGCCGGGTCGGCGTCTTCGGCGTCTCCTACGACGGCTGGACCACGGTTCAAGCGGCGCTGGAGCCCCACCCGGCACTCAAGGCCGTCTCGCCGCAGGCCCCGGCCGGGGACATGTGGATGGGAGACGATTTCTTCCACAACGGCGCCTTCCGCCTGACCTACGGCTTCGAGTACGCGGTGCGCATGGAATGGCCTCGCGACGTGCCGCGCTTCCGATTCGACCGCTACGATACCTACGACTGGTATCTGGCCCTCGGGCCGCTGTCCAACATCAATGCCCGGCACCTGCGGGGGCGCATCCCGACCTGGAACAACTTCCTGGCCCACCCGGATTGGGACGCCTTCTGGCAGGGCAAGGCCCTCGACCGCCTGGTGCGCGAGCCCAAGGTACCGACCCTGACCGTGGCCGGCTGGTGGGATCAGGAAGACTTCTACGGCCCGCTCTCGACCTACCTGGCCTACGAAAAGAACGACAGGGCAGGACTGAGCCATTTGGTTATCGGCCCCTGGAACCACGGCGGCTGGTCGACCGGGCCGGGAGACAAGCTGGGCCGGATCTCCTTCGGCAGCGAGACGGGCGTATATTATCGGGAGAAGATTCAGGCTCCTTTCTTCGCCAAACACCTCAAGGGGCGGGAAGGATTCGAGCTGCCCGAGGTCACGACCTTCCGCACGGGGGCCAACGCCTGGACGACCCATATGACATGGCCGCCCCGGCCGGGCGAAGGCTACGAGGAGCGCGCTCTCTACTTGCGGGAGGGCGGCCGTCTCTCCTTCGAGCCGCCGACGGACGAGGGGGAGTCGGTGCGCGACACGTACGTCTCCGACCCCGCCCACCCGGTCCCCTACCGCCCCCGGCCCGTGCAGGAGACCTATCACCCCGCCGGCTCGGATTGGGGCATCTGGCAGACCATGGACCAAAGGTTCGTCCACGGGCGGCCTGACGTGCTGAGCTGGGAGACCGGCGCATTGGAGGAGGATGTAACCATCTCCGGCGCGGTGCTGGCTAAGCTCTTCACCGCGACGACGGGGAGCGACTGCGACTGGATCGTCAAGCTGATCGATGTCTATCCCGAAGCCTGGCCCGAAGAGCCGCGGATGGGCGGCTATCAGCTGATGATCGCGGGCGACGTATTGCGGGCTCGCTACCGCAAGAGCTTCGAGAAGCCGGAGCCGGTCAAGCCGAACGAGGTCGAGGAGGTCACGGTGGACCTGAGATGGGCCGACCATACCTTCCGCAAGGGCCACCGGATCATGGTCCAGGTCCAGAGCACCTGGTTTCCGCTCTACGACCGCAACCCCCAGAGGTACTTGGACAGCATCTTCGCCGCTTCAGCGGAGGACTACGTAACGGCCACCCAGTCTATCTTTCGCTCCCGGAGCCGGCCCTCGCGGATCCTCCTGTCCGCAAGGAAATAGGGGTCAGGTCTCAAGATTCAAGTTTTCTCACGACGTTTTTTGTCATTGTGAAGGCAGGAAGTAGTCTCTTCCGCGAAGATAACTTGAATCTCAAGACCTGACCCCTATCCTGACCCCTAACGAATCTCCAGGTCGATGTCGTAATAGAGGGCTGACATAGGCTTGCCCGAGACAGGCTCGACGTTGTCGGCCCGGACCTGGGCATGGTAGAAGCCCTTTTTCAATCCGCTCGGATCAGCGGCGTTGACGAACATCTGGCTCCGGCCGTCCACATCGACTCTCACCTTCAGCCACCCCGGGACCGACTTCGGATCGACCTTCCAAGCCGCCAGCTCCGCGCTGCCCTTGTTCGCGACCGTGATGCTCCCGCTGACCGGGCCCCTCGTCCCTTCGGCCGCCTTCAAATCCACCCGGTACGCGTCCGCCACAATGATCGGAGGAATCGGGAATTCGCCCGTCCTGGACACCCGGATGAAGGCGACATCGTTCGGGCCCGCCGTGACCGTAACGCCTCCCTTGAACGGGCCCGTAGTCTCTCGCTTCCACAAGTCCCGCACATAGAGGGAGTCGTCCGCCTCGAATCCAATCTCCTCCCAAAGAATCTTTCGTCCGGCTTTGGACCTTCCCTGGTAAAAAAGAAGCGCGGCCCGGCTGCCGTCGAACAAGGGCTTACCGGCCCACAGGCTTAGATTCCCGTCATCCCAGACGATCCGGCCCTGGACGCCCAGGGGATCCTGGTCGACGGCGATCGCCTCCAGGTTGGTCAGGATGCCGATCGTCTCCGGCGTCATGCCCCGCACGTCGTTGCCGGCCATCAGCGGCGAGGCCATCATGCACCACAGGCTGAACAGGCTCCGGTTCTGGGCCTCCGACAGCCCGCTCATGCCCACGATCATCATGTCGGGATCGTTCCAGCGGCCCGGGCCGGCGAACTCGGCCAGCCGCTCGTTGGCCATGGCGATCCGCACCGCCCGGGCCCAATCCGCCTTCCCGGGCCCGCAGATGTCGGAGGTCGTCCGCCACATGTGGCCGATGGCTCCGGCCCAGCGCCAGGGATGTCCATCGCCCCATGAGCACAAGCTGTGGATGACGGGCCGGCCCGCCTCGCGCTGGGCCCGACCCAGCCGCGAGTAGGTCTCGACGATGTCCTGGCCGTCCGAGTTGCACCAATCGATCTTGATGTAATCGGCCCTCCACGCGGCGAAGGCTTCCATGTCCTCCCTCTCGTGGCCCTTGGTTCCCGGCATGGCCCCGCTGCAGGTCTTGCTCCCCGCGTCGGTATAGAGGGCGTACTTGAGGCCCAAGCCGTGGATGTAATCTCCCAGCCCCCGCAGCCCGCTGGGATAGCGCACGAGGTTGGTCGTCAGACGGCCATCCGCTCCTCGGGAGAAGCAGATGCCCTCATCCGGACCGACGTAGGCGTAGCCGGCGTCCTTCATCCCGCTCGAGACCACCGCCTCGGCGATCTCCCGGATCAGCTTCTCGTTCTGGGGATCCTCGCCGAAGACGTTCCAGGGATACCAGCCCATGGGCGGCGTCATCGCCAGCCGGTCGGCCTCGGCATGGACGCGGGCGGGGACGGCCTGGACCGTCTCCGCGCTCTGGATCCTGGATCGCGCCGGACCCGCGCCCGGCAAGACCGCGGCAAGGCCGACGACAAGGATGGCGGCGACGAGCCCGACGGGCGCGCGGCGAAGCTGCGACATGGCTTTTCTCCTAGCCGGCCGCTCCAAGAGGCGACCGAAAAATCATCCCGAGATTAATGCATTTCCATCCCCTCGTCAAAATGGGCTAGAATGCCGTCGCTCCGTCGGGAGTCGCATCGGCTCGCTTCTGTGTGCGCATCCGCAACAGCGGGCGGAGGCATCCCTCTTCGCGGGAAGGCCGGCATGAGATTCAGCGATAAGACTTATGAAGGCAAGACATTCCAAGGCGTCCAGGCTCCGGCCGCCGATCTGTCCAAGCGAGAATTCACGGGCTGCGCCTTCAAGGGTTGCGACCTCAGCCGGGCCCGACTGGCGGGAGCCTTGCTCCAGGACTGCTCTTTCGTCGGCTGCAACCTCTCCAACGCCATCGTGGAGGCAACCGGCTTCCGCCAGGTCTCCTTCAAGGATTCCAAGCTGGTCGGCATCGCCTTCAACGCTGTCCAGCCCCTCCTTCTCCACTGGAGCTTCGAGGGCTGCCTGATCGAGATGTGCGACTTCAGCCGCCTCAAGATGCGCGGCTCCCTCTTCCTCGACTGCCGCATCCATCGCACCGACTTCGTCGAGTCCGACCTGCAAGATTCGGCCTTCCGCGGCTCCGACCTCGAAGGCAGCCTCTTTCACAAGACCGGCCTGGAACGGGTGGATTTCACGGCCGCCCGGTCTTTCGCCATCGATCCCACGTCCAACCGGATCAAGAAAGCCAAGTTCTCGTCCCCCGAAGTCCTAGCCCTGCTGGCGCCGTTTGAGATCGTCGTTAAGGACTGAAGGATCGATCGCCTGTCTCCGCGCGCCCCGCGCCGGCCGACCGGGAGGCCAAGTCCTTGACTCCCCCTCCCATCCTGGCCTATCGTGGGGCCACACGCAGGAGGGAATCATGCCCGAGTTCCGCCGACGTCTTCATGGATCTCTCGGAGTCGTCCCGGCCGCAGCCCTGACGGCCCTGGCGATCATGGCGTGCGGAAGCACCGGCTCCGGCCCTGCGCCCGGCCAAGCCAAAGGGCCGGATTTCGGCGCTTTCTATGAGGCCGCCGAAAAAGGCGACCTCGCCGCCGCCCTGGCCGCCCTGCCCCCCGCGCTCAGGGACGCATCTCCCTACACGTCCTCGACCGCCGGTCTGCCGCCCTCGCGGCGCGACGAGCCGATCTACTTCAAGCTCGCCGCGGACCTGGACGCGACCGCGCCGGTTTCCCAGGCCGCCGGGGCCGAAGCCGCCGTCCACTACAGCCTCGGCGTGCTGGCCTACCGCCAGGCCGATTGGGAGACCGCCCGCCGCCGCTTCCTGCTGGCTCTGCAGCGCGACGCCCGCCTGCGCATGGCCCACGTCTACTTGGGACGAACCTATGCCGAGCTGGAGGAGGCCGCCCTCAAGGAGGCCAAGGAGGGAGAGGACCCCGGCGCCGTTCTGATCGCCAAGGTGGGGATAGGCTCCAGCGATCAGCACATCGAAATGGCCCAGCAGATCCTGGATGAGGACGTACGGGCCGATCTGCCCGCACTCTTAGTGAGCTTTCGATACGACAAGGGCGCGGTCAAGGATTTCAAGGCCGAGTGGACGACGGCCTCCGGCAACGCCCGCATCCAGCGGCCGGCGGCCTCCCGGCCGAGCGGCGCCTGCCGGGTCGAGCTGAGCGGGCGGAGCCGCGTCGTCCTGGACGAGAAGGCCTTCCCGGCGGTCCAGATCGTCTATTGGGACGGCCAGGATGCCGCGGGCCATGCGATCGGAGGAAGGGACGAGCTGACGGCTTTTTCGGTCAGTCTGGAGCTTCTGTCCCTTTCGCCCGGAGAGCGGGTGACCGTCTTCGACGACGCCGGCAGGATGATCTTCTCCGCTCCGGTGCCAGCATCCGCCCCGGCGGAACGGCAGGCAGGGCCCTGATCCGCGACGTTGGATGGAAGTCCCGTGGACCCATCCTCCTAACGCCTTGGACCTGTCGCGCGGCACGGACAACCGCTCGAAGCGCTCGTCACCCCAAGAGAACGTACCGCTTTCCTTTTTCCGTGGGGAGCTCGCGCATCTCGCCATGGATCCTGATCCGGCACGGCTGGCCGGCCAGCGAAAGGACGGAAACACGGACCGGCTTGCCGTCCCTCCACTCCACATCCAGCTCGAATCCGCCCCTGGCCCGCACCCCGCGCAGGAAGCCCGAGGGCAGGGACTTGGGCAGGGCTGGCAGGATGTCGATGAAGCCCTGGTGCGACTGGACCAGCATTTCCACGATGCCGGCCGCGGCCCCGAAATTGCCGTCGATCTGGAAGGGCGGGTGGGAGTCGAAGAGGTTGATGTAGGAACCACCGCCCCCCCCGCCGGCCTCGTCCTTGACCCGGAAGAGGAGCTTGAGCAGGCCGTAGCCCCGGTCGCCGTCAAGAAATCGGGCCCACAGGTTGATCTTCCAGGCCAGGCTCCAGCCCGTCCCCTCGTCGCCGCGAAAGAGGAGCGACTGGCGGGCCGCCTTCATCAGCTCCGGCGACCTCTCCCAGGTGATGTCGGCGCCGGGGTGGACGCCCCACAGATGGGAGACATGACGATGATGCTCCTCGGGATCGTCCACGTCCTCCATCCACTCTTGCAGCTGTCCCAAGCGGCCGACCCGGTTCGGGGAAATACGCGGGATCAGGAGGGCCAGCTTATCAGCCAAGTCCTTGTCCTCGCCCAGGATGGCCGAGGCCTCGACGCAAGCTTCGAGGAGCGACCGGATGATCTGGTGGTCCATCGTCGGGCCGGCGACCAGGCCGCCGATCTCGGGCGAATTCGACGGGGCGCTGATGAGCGCGCCGGTCTTGGGGTCGGGGACGAGAACCGCGGCATAGAAGCGGGCCGCCTCCCTCATCACCGGCCAGGCCCTCCGCCTCAGAAATTCGACGTCCCGGGTGAAGAGAAAATGCTCCCAGAGATGCCGGCTGACCCAGCCGCTCCCGCCTTGCCAGATGCCGTGATTGGCGTGGTTGATGGGCGCCGTGCCGCGCCAGATGTCGGTGTTGTGGTGGAGGACCCAGCCTTCGGCCCCGTAGTGGGTTAGGGCCGTGGCCCGGCCCGTCTCGGCGCACTCCTCGACCAGGCGGAAGAACGGCTCGGCGCAGTCGGCCAGGTTCGTCGTCTCCGCCGGCCAGTAGTTCATCTCGGCGTTGATGTTGGTCGTATACTTGCTGCCCCAGGCCGGATCGAGGTCCTGGTTCCAGAGGCCCTGCAGGGTGGCGGGCTGGGATCCGGGCCGGCTCGAGGAGATCATCAGGTAGCGGCCGAATTGGACATAAAGGGCCACCAGGCCGGGATCGCCGGGCGACTCGGGAAACATCCGCAGCCGCCGGTCGATGGTCAGCGCCTCGCGGTCATTGGCGCCCAAGCCGATGTCGAAGCGGCCGAAAAGAGCGCGGTAATCCGCGATGTGGCGGGACCGGATCTGCCGGAAGGACGACCAGGCGACCTTTTCCAGGTCGGACTGAACACGGGCGGCGGGATCGCCGCTGACATCCTTGTAGGAGACGAAATTCGTGGCCGCGGCCAGGTAGATCGTAGCCTGGCTCGCGCCCGCCACCTCGATCTTCTCCCCCGCGGCCCGGGCCTCCCCGTCGCTTTGGACGATGATGCGGGCCGCGCCCTTGAGGGCCCCGTCCTTGACCGATAGAGCGAGCGTCTGGCGGTCGCCGCCCGTCTCCAGGCTCTTGGCCGCGTGCGGAGTCTCCAGCCGCGCCGAGAAGGCGAGAGCCTTCTTCCTGTCCGCCGTGATGCGGACCGCGATGACCCGATCGGGCGCGCTGGCGAAGACCTCGCGGGTGAAGAGCGTCCCGTCGACTTTATAGCGGACCGCGCTGAGAGCCTGCCCGATATCGAGGCTCCGCTCGTAGTCCGAGAAAGCCTCGTGTCCGGGGAATTCGAGGATGAGATCCCCGAAGGGCTGGTAGGCCATCTGGCCGAGGGGGACGCTCATGAAGCGCTCCATGGCCAGGGCCTCGGCTTCTCTCGGCCGGCCGGCGAAGAGGAGGCGGCGGATCTCCGGCAACGACTCCGCCGCGCCGGAATGAGTATAGTCATGAGGCCGGCCTTGCCAGAGGGTGTCCTCGTTGAACTGGATCCGCTCCCGGGAGACGCCGCCGAAGATCATGGCCCCCAGGCGGCCGCTGCCGACGGGTAGGGCTTCGTTCCAGCTTTGGGCCGGCTTGTCGTAGCGGAGAATCCAGTCGGCCGCCGGCATGGCGAACGCTCCGGAGAGGCCGGTCAGCCCAAGAACGGATGCCAGGACGATCGTCTTGCGCATGGGAGGCTCCAAGGAGTCAGGTCATCACATTCGACATTCTATGCCGGACGCTCCCGATCTGACAATTCGGCCGAGAAGGCCTCAGCGCGGGATTCGGACGGTGAATGTGCTGCCCATCCCCGGCCGGGAGGCGGCGAGGATCGCTCCGCCATGGGCTTCGACGATGCCTTTGCTGATCGCCAGACCCAAGCCGACGTGGCCGCCCTCCGCCTGGCGGGCCCGATCAGCCCGAAAAAAGCGCTCAAAGACGTGCGGCATCTCGGCCGGGTCGATTCCGATTCCGTTATCGATCACTTCCAGGACGGCGGCCTCGGCCTCGCGGCGGACCCGGACAAGGACCTTGCCGCCGGGCCGGTTGTATTCGACGGCGTTCGAGAGGAGATTGGAGGCGACCTGGACTAGCTCGTCGGCGCCGCCCCGGCAGGGAGCCGGCTCGGTCTCGATCTCCAGATCAACCCCTCTCTCCGCGGCCAGAGGCCGCACGAGGTCGGCCGCCTCGGCCGCGATCTGGTCCAGAGCGCAGGGCCGGCGGGCGGCGGCCGGCCCGGAATCCAATCGGGCCAGCAGGAGGAGGGAGTCGATGAGGCGCCGCACGCGCTGGGCGGCGCGCTGGCAGGCGGCCAGGCTCTCCCGGTATTCGGCCGGCGCCCGCTCGCGGGCCAGGGCGGACTGGGTTTGCGTTAAAATCACGGACACCGGCGTGCGTAGCTCGTGTGAGGCGTCGGCGGTGAAGCGGGCCTGGCGGGCGAAGCTGGATTGTAGCCGGGAGAACGTCTCGTTGAGAACCCGGACTAGATCATCGAGCTCGCTTCTCGCTTCCCTGGCGCGAATCCGGCGGCTGAGGTCGCCCTCCGCGATCCGGGCCGCCGCCTCGCTGATGTCGCGGATCGGCCGCAAGGCCCGGCCGGAAACCCACCACCCGCCGGCGATCCCGAAAAGGAGCACGACCGCGCCGGCGGCCATGAGCCAGCCCATCGTTCGCCGCAAATCGGCCAGATCGGACCGGATGTCCCGCCCGACCAGGATACAATCGACGGGCGGCGCAAAATGATACCGCTCGCGCAGGGTGCCGCGAAGCCGGGAATCTCTCGGCCCGCCGATCCGCCGGGGCGGCGGCACCTCGTTCGGAGCGCCTTCGGAGCGCGCCGAGTCGGCCCGGCCCCAGATGACATAGTAGAACATCTGTTCCGGCCGGCCCTCAAAGAGCCGGGCGTCCCGGGGCGGAAGGCGCAGATCCCGAAGCCCGGCCGGCTCGTCAGGAGCCGGCCGCGGCTCAGTGAGGAGGGGATCCGCCCCGGGCTCCGGCCGCGCGCTGGGAGCCTCCTGCGGACCGGCCCGCAGGGCTCCGGATAGAACCGAGATTCGCTCCTCGAGCTCCTGATCGACGCGCTCCAGGAGAGTGGCCCGCTCCAGACGCCACGCGGTCAGCAGGAATCCTCCCAGCACGACGGCCAGCAGCAGGCCGTGCCAGAGCTGAAGCCGCCAGCGGATCGATCCCAAGCGTCTCATGGGATGATGTAGCCGAGCCCGCGCCGGGTCTGGATCATGTCCGGCCCGAGCTTTCGTCTCAGATTGGAGACATGGACGTCGAGCAAATTCGACAGGGAGTCCTCGTTCTCGTCGAACAGATGGTCGTAGAGCGCCGTGCGGGAGACGACCTCGCCGCGGTGAAGGACCAGATACTCGAACAGCGCGTACTCGCGGGCCGTAAGGGCGACCGGCGCGCCGTCGCGGGCAACGATCCTGGCGGCCAGGTCGAGGGTAAAGTTGCCGACCTCGACCGCATTGGCCGGCCGCCCCGCGGAGCGCCGGATGAGGGCGCGCAGGCGGGCAAACAGCTCCTCCAGGTCGAAGGGCTTGGGCAGATAGTCGTCGGCTCCGGCGTCGAGGCCGCGAACGCGGTCGCACGGCGCGTTGCGGGCCGTCAGCATCAGGACCGGGGTCGCCTTGGCTCGGCGCAGGCGCCGCAGGACTTCCCAGCCGTCCAGACGGGGCAGCAGGACGTCGAGAATGACGACGTCGTAGTCGACGGCTTCGGCCCGGAGCAAGCCTTCCTCGCCGTCGGGCGCGGCGTCGACGGCGTAGCCTTCCTCGCGGAGGGCCCGTGACAGCCCGGCCAGAAGATCGGCTTCGTCTTCAATGACTAGCAATCGCATGGCGCGTCAGGGCCTAGCATAGCTCAAGGCCGCTCCCTCCGCCATTGTCTCGCCGGCGACCTTAAGACGTCATGAAGCCGAACCTTCACGCCGGCTTAAGGTCGCCTGTTTTATCGTGTCGCCGCGGAGGAACCGACATGAACAAGCGTCTCATTTTACTCGCCCTCGCCGCGGCCGTCGCGCTCCAGTCTTCGGCCAGGCCCCAGGCTCCGGACGCCGCGGCCGACATCAACCAGACCCTATCCGACGAGGCCCAGAGGAACACCATCGCCTTCGACGCCCTAGGCTTCTGGACAGGCAGCCTGGGCGCCGATTCTTTCTTCCCGCCCGGCAAGGTGGCCGATTTCTGGGGCTTCCAGCTCCTGCGCGACAACGATCCCACCGGGATGGGCCACAACACGGATTTTCTGACCCGGGCCGCCAACAACATGCTCTTCGTGCTCACACCGGCTCAAAGGGACGAGCTGGCCGCCCTGGCCGAGTCGCAGGTCGCGTCGATCCGTCAGTACGCGCTCGACCGCTTCCCCTTGATGCAGGCCTTCCGGCGCTTGCTCCAAGGCGCGACGCCGGAGGGGAAGCCCGTTCTTTCGCAGTCCGCGGTCGAAAACTACTCAGCCGATCTCTACCGGCTCGATGGGATGATCAGCCTGGAACGGGCCGCGGTCATGGGCGGCATCCTGTCGCGCTTAACGGACGGTCAGCGGGCCTATCTGGACGCCCTGAGAGGCAAGGGCATGCTGACTTGGCCCAATCTGCCCGACCAGCTCGACAAGCGGGCCTACTCACACGATGTCCAGGTCGCCATCATGACCTACGCCGGAGACCTATTCAGCTGGTACGCGGGCTCGCTGGAGGCCGACGTCTACTTCTGCCCGGAGAGGCAGGGCACCTATTTCGGATCGTTCTATCTCAAGGACGCCCCCGCCGTCGGAAACCCTGATTATACGATCGACACGGCCCTGACCGGAGACATGGGCGAGCGCTGCCTCTCGATCCTGACGCCCAGCCAAGCCTCGACAATCACCAGCCTGGTCGACCTGCAGAGATCCGACTTGGCTGAGATCGTGAACGTGCGGGAGCTTATCGCCGCCGAGCTTCGCCGCGCGCGCGCGGGCTTGACGATCGACGCCGCCCGGGTCATGGACTGGATGGGCCGCTACGGGCGGCTGGACGGCGCGATCGTCTATCGCTATGCGATGCATTTCACGGCCGTGGGGCGGGCCCTGACGCCGTCGCAGACGGCCCTCCTGCAGGCGGCCCGGCGGCAGATGATCGGAGGCCTCTCGCCCCAGGGCGCTTACCTCTACGCCGATCCCATCCCGATGCCCGAGATCCCCAGCACGGACTTCCTCTTCGGTCCCGCCCGCCCTGGATCTCTGTCCCGGTAGCTCCCGGCCTTTGGCGGCCGGCATCAAGAAATCCGGCCGGGAAGACGGAGGGAGGGTCGCGAGGACGGGGCGCGAACAACGCCGGTAAAATCTTCCGGGACGGCTAGGAACCCGTCGGCGTCAGGATGACGGCCAAACCGCCGCCGGGGGCCAGGCGAGCGGCCAGGGAGTCACCGGCCTTGAACGCCTTGGTTTCGATGCTCAGGCTGGTCCCCTCGCGGGCCGCCTCCGGGCCGTCGGCGAAGACACGGGCCTCATATTCGCCGGATCCCAGAAACTCGAGCGGGATGGCCACCTCGCGCGCATCCCAGTTGGTCATGGCGCCCAGATACCAGACGTCGCCCTTGCGGCGGGCCATCACGATGGACTCTCCGGGGTAGCCGCTCAGCACTTTCGTCTCGTCCCAGACGGTGGGCACCTTCTCGATAAGCTCCAGCCCCGGCTGGCCTTCATAGGCCTCCGGGTAATCGGCCAGCATCCCCAGGGGCGCCTCGTAGACGACGTAGGCGGCCAGCTGATGGGCCCGCGTTCCCTGGGCCATGGGCTCGCGGCCGCGGGCCTCGAACTGCCCGCGGGCGGCATTGCGGAAGGCGCCGGGGGTGAAGTCCATGGGCCCGGCCAGCATCCGGGTGAAGGGGATGGTCACGTCGTACTCGGGGGTGATCCGCTCGCTCCAGAGGCTGTATTCCAGCCCCATGACGGCCTCCACCCCGACCAGGTTGGGATACGTCCGCCGCAGGCCGGTCTCCTTGTAGGCGCCGTGGAGGTCGATCAGCAAGTGATGCTCGGCCGCCTTGCTAACCCATTTCGTGGTCAGGTTGACCATCTCCTGGTCGTCGCGGTTCATGCCGTCGATCTTGAAGCCGGCCACGCCCCAGGCCTCGAAGAGGTCCAGGGCCTCCTCCAGCTTCTTCTCGAAGGCGACCCACTCGACCCACAGCACCAGCCGGACGTTGCGGGACTTGGCGTGGGCCAGGAGAGCGGGCATGTCGATGGCCGGGACGGGCTTGCAGACGTCCTCCGTGTGCCAGCCGCCGTCGATCAGCATGTAGGGAAAGCCGTGGCGACCGGCGAAGTCGATGTAGTGCTTCATAGTGGCCGTGTTCATGCCGGGCTTGAAAGGCACATTGCGGGCGAAGCTTTCCGTCCACCAGTCCCAGGCGGACAGGCCGGGCTTGATCCAGGAGGTGTCGGGGATGGCGCAGGGCGGGTTGAGGTTCAGGACGATATCCTTGGTCTCGATCAGCCGGCCGGGCGTCGGCGCGATCATCAGGACGCGCCACGGCGTGGATATCGGCGTCGCGGCGACGACGGGCTGCTCGAGGGCGTGATATTGGCTCCAGGGGATATTGCGAGCCACGCTCTCCTTGCGCGGGGGAAGGCACAGCCGGCTGATCAAGGCGTCGGGCGCGCCGCGGACTCCGCTGACGTACATGTTGGCGTAGTCTTTCAGGTCCGCTTCAAGGAGCGCGACCCAGGGCCCGTCGGGGATGCGGACGAGCAGCGGCAGATTGACGACGTCGGAAGGCTTGATCTCGTCCAGGCGGACGGGGAGGTACTCGCCCTCGTTGTGGGTGTTGAAGCGGCCCATGTTCAAGGCCCAGGCCGAGGCGCCCGGGGAAAAGTGGAAGCCGGTGTTCTCGGCCTGCAGCGCGAACCGGTCGAGGGCGTCCTGCCGGGGCAGGACATAGCGAAGGGCGACGCCATCGTCATAGGCCCGGAAGACCAGATCGACGCGGCGGTTGGGGGCTTGGCGCTCGCGCAGCGACACGGTCATCTGGTTGTAGTGGTCGCGGACTTGGCGATTCGCCCCGAAGGCATTCTCCCAGGTAGAGTCCGCCGCCTGGCGGTCCGTGGCGAGGACCTCGAAGTCCCGGTCCATGGGCCGGGCGCCATGGAAATCAAGGCCGAGGGCCGAATCGAGCAGCACCGGCCGGCCCTGGTAGCTGACTTTGTAGTACGCCCTTTCGCCGGACAGGTGGGGCTGAGGGAGCGATTTTAGCGCCACCGTGACGACCAGATTCCCGTCCGGCGAGGCGACGGTCAGGGCTTCGGAACCGGAATTCCGGCAAGCCGAATTTGCGATGATGACGAGAACAGCGGCAAGGATCGGGAGGGCGGCTTTCTTCATCGGAGATGGTCCTTTATTCGCGCGAGGCGGTCTTCATTCCGGTCATTTATAGCTCGAATGGGGGTCAGGTCTCAAGATTCAAGTTTAGACGCCGGATGATGACAGAAGGGCAACTGATGTTGTCAGAAAACTTGAATCTTGAGACCTGACCCCCATTCTGACCCCTATTTGAGGCGCAGGAGCCAAGTGCCGCAGACCAGGTCGTTTTCCAGGACGCTGTTCTCGGCCTCCTGGGATTCGAGGTAGCCGCGGAAAAGGGCGGCACTCTCGGGGTGCTTCTGGATCAGCTCGAAGGCCCGCTTTTCGATCAGCTGATAGAACGACCGGTCGGTCGCCTCGATCGCCTCCTGCGACATGAGGTCCTCGCCGGCGACCTCGAACCCGGCCGCGGCGATCTGGCCGTGGAAGGCCGACCTCCGCAGGCAGCGGTCGTAGACGGTCGGCGAATCGTCCTCGAGGAAGCCGTCGTCCAGAAGCACGCATCCCCTCTCGTTCAGGGATCGCGCCAGAAACGCCAGGGTCTCCTTCATGTCGCCCAGAATCCGCCCCAGGGCCCCGAACACGATCACATCATATCTTTCCGGCTCCCAAGTCCGGGCCCTGATGTCGCCGATGACGAACCGGCAAAGCCGGCCGACCCGGCGCTCCGTCGCCCGCGCCCGGGCCGCATCGACGAAAGCCGGCATGGCATCGACACCCTTCACCGGACACCCCAGCTCTTCGGCGATCCGGATCGACACGGCTCCCTTGCCGCAGCCCAGGTCGAGGACCCGGCAGGGCCGAGCAACGCCTCCTTTCTTCAGCAGGGAGACCATGGCCTCCGGATCGGACCCCATCCGCCAGAGATCCTGCAGCAGGTAAGGCAGATAAGGATAGAGCCCGACGTCGAACCCGTCCAATGTCTCGACGACGCTCTCGATCAAGCCTTTCATCGCTCTCCCGTCTCTTTCTTGGCCGGTCCCGCCCGCTCCGCCCCGCCCTCATCGGAACTGAATGGAATAAAGATCCGCATCCTTGAGGGCTATCCTCAGCCGCACCGGACGGCCGATCAGGCTCGCCAAGCTCGCTCCGCCGGTCCAGGCCGCCATCCGCTCGATCTCATTGCCGATGATCGGCGGGCAATCGGATAAAGCGAAGCCCGGAATCGGCTCCCCTTCCGGCGTCTGGATCTCGATCCTGATCTCGCCCGCGGCCGAGGTGGCGAAATTGAGGAACAGCCGCTCGCCGCCGAAGCTCAGGATTTTGCTGACCATCTCGCCGCCGGCGTAAGGAGCGTTTAGCGAGGCAAAGCCGTCCAAGCGCAGGGAGTAGCGGCGCAGGTGGGCGGTCGGCTGGGCGTAGTCCTGGTTGACGTAGATCGACATCTCGTGAGGGCCGGTGGGAACCACGTTCAAGGCGGGGTAGTTCGAGCGGGAAACCCAGTTCTTGGGCCCGATCCCGGCCCGGATAAACGACTCCATGAAGGTGCGGTCGTAGGCGCTCCCGCCGCGGCTGGTCATCAGGACGGCGTCGGAGCAATCCTTGAAGTAGCCCGGATCGACGCCGGCCCGCCGGGCCTGGTCCTCGGTCAGCACCTGTCGCCCCGGCATGAAGCGGGCGGCCACGGCGATGGAGATGTGAAGGGCCCTAAAATACGGGTGCGTCTGTTGGGTGTAGAGATGCTCCATCGGCGCGCCTCCGAAGGTCATGGCCTCGGGCTCGCTCCAATGGACAAAATCCGGCGATGTCGTGCGCCCGACGGTCCGGAACCCCTCCCAGCCGCCGCCCGACCAGATCCGGAAGTACATCACATAGAGCCGCTCGCTCTCCGACCAGAAGGCCACGTTCTGCGAGTCGAACATGCCCTTGGTAAAGACAGGCTCCGGCCGCAGCTTCTTCCAGCGCAAGCCGTCCGGCGAGACGAAGGCGAAGAGGCCGCTGCGATCGGTGCCGGCCAAGGCCTTGTAGCGCTCGGCGGGAGCCACGCCCGGCCGCGCGTCGAGCAGCGGGCTGAAATTGTGGCTGGTCGGGGGATCGCCGGCCCAGACGACGTTGTTGCCCTTCCCGCCGCCGACTTCGAACAGCCCCAGCTCGGGCTTGGTCCAACGGATGCCGTCGCGGGATTCGGCCACACAGGTCGTCTCGGCGGAGGTCCCGTCCTGACGCGGGGCAGGAAGGCCGCGGTAATAGGCGCGGTATGTCTCGCCGTCCTTGATGATCGTCACATAGCCCGAGAACGCGCCCTCCCAGGGCTTGTCGAAGGCGAAGGCGGTGCCCTCGTCGCGCGGCTCGTGCAAAACGAGCCGAGCGCCGTCCAGGCGCTCGATCAGAAAGCGGTCGACGAACAGCTCGCGCCGGCTCTCCAGCCTGATTGGCGCTTCCTGCGAGGCGAACGCCGCTCCGATCAGGGCCGCCAGGCAGACCGCGATTCCGAACCTCCCGCGCCTCATCTAGTCCGCCGCCACGGCGTCGCTGATCTTGACCGTCCAGGCGTGCCGGCAGTACGGCGGATCGCCCCGCAGCCGGTGGGAGATCTTGGACGGGATCTTGATGACGCAGCCCGATCCCTCAGTGGTCCACTCCAACGGCAGGCCGAGCCCGAGCAGGGTGACCTCGGCTCCTTCCGCCGGCCGGATGCTCGAGAGCTTGAACTCCCGCAGCGGGCGCTTCTGGCCCAAGCCGGCCAGCTGGATGGCGTAGACCGCCTTGCCCTTGCGGGTGAAGCGCAGCCGCCCCTCCTGGTAGGGCGCCACCGGCCGCGTCCCGTAGATGGCCTCGCCATTGTATTTCATCCAGGCGCCGATCTCGGCCAGCCGCTCGATCGCGGGGGCCGGCAGGCGCCCCGACGCGTCCGGGCCGATGTCGAGCAGGAGGTTGCCGCCCTTGCTGACGATCTCGATCAGGATGTGGATGAGCTCGCCGGCCGGCTTGTAATAGTCGTTGAAGGCGTAGGCCCAGTCGTCGCCCATCGTCAGGCACGACTCCCAGGGATAGCCGGGCGGGGCAGCCGGGAATTCCTGCTCCGGCGTCCGGTAGGCCTCATAGGGGCCGCCCTTTCCGCGTTCGACGTACAAGATGCCGGGTTGGCGCTCCCGGGCTTTCTTCAGCATCCACTCGGAGTCGTACTCGGGCCCGCCCCCGCCGTCGAGCCAGAGGATGTCGAGCGGCCCGAAGTTGGACAGCAGCTCGTCGATCTGGCCGTGGGCAAAGTCGAGGTAGCGCCGGAACTTCTCCGGCTCGGCCTTGACATCATAGTTCGGCTCGAAGACCCGATTCGGGGGACGCGTCGGGTCTTCGTAGTCGGGGTGGTGCCAGTCGGGAAGGGAGAAATAGAGTCCGGCCATGAATCCCCTGGCCCGGAAGGCGTCCAGGACTTCCTTGGTGACGTTGGCCCGGGGATTGACGCTGAAGGGGCAGCTCGGATCGGTGATGGAATAGGCCGTCTGCTGCGTCTTGAAGAGGCTGAAGCCGTCGTGGCACTTGGTGACGAAGACGATGTACTTCATCCCGGCCCCGGCCGCGGCTTCGGCCCAGGCGGCCGGATCGAAGGCCGTCGGATTGAAGGTCTTGTTCAGGTCGAAGAAGTCGCGCACGTAGCGGTCGTAGTCCTTGCCTCGCTCGACCCAGGCGGCCAGGCTGTCGGGCCGGGCCCATCCGTCCGTAGTGATCGTCCAGGCGATCGGGGCGCCCCATTGGGTGACCGGCCCCCAGTGGATGAACAGCCCGAACTTGAGGTCTTGGAACTTCTCGAGCTTGGCCGCGGCTGCCGGGTCGGCTCCAGCCTGTGCGGCGTTCTCCTGCGCCGCCGCGGGATCAAGCGGCGCGCCAGGCTCCCATGCGGCCGTCCTTCCGATGGCTGCCGAGGGGGCCGGTCCCGGCGTCTCTCCCGCCAGGACCATGCCCAGCAGCGCGGCCGCGGCCGCCAAGACGGCAAGGGCAGGACGCGGCCGGCGGGCCCGCCTGAACCGGATGTCTCTCGCTTTCACGGAGAAGTCCATCTCTATCTCCCCGGACTCAGGGATATCGAACGCCGCGATACCGGTCGCGGATCGTCGTCTGCGAATATAAAAGCGGCAAGAACGGAATGTCAAGCCGCCTTGTGATCCGTCCGTGATCAGGGGCCGATCCGATACTTGCGCACGACGTAGGCGTCGTCTTCGCTCCTCTCGATGGCCGCCAGCATATCCCCTTGCAGGACGATCGGGTCGGGTCGTTCCACGTTCTTGTCGGGCGGCGCGGGAATCGGCAGATAGAAGCAGTCCAAGTACTTGCCCGCAAAGCTGAAGACATCGACTAAGACGCCCTTACCCTCCGCTCTTGTCGAAGTGACGGCCCATATCTCGTCGCCATGGAAAAAAAGGTGAGCGATATCCGCCCGATATTTCGGCACCGGGACATGGATGGTTTCGCCGGATATCATCGCCCCACCGGTCATCCCCTCCCGGTCCTCGGTAGTCGTCTTGACCCTGGCATACTCTCGGGTGATGGTCCTGACCAAAGCGCCGGATTCGAGGTCCAGGATCTTGATGGCGTACTCATCCGTGTGAGAGACGACCAGATATCTGCCGTTCAGAGCGGTGTAGATCCTTCCCAGCGGGACCATGACGCCGCCGCCCTTGGGCGCTTTTTGAACATAGACCCGCGTCGGGAAAGAAAGCCCCGTCTTTAAAGCGCCTGTCTCCAAGTCGACGGAAACGATAGGATGAGGTTGATCCACGACGGCTTCGGATGCCTGGACGGTCCCCAAATCCGGCAAGCCCCATCCGATGAGACAACCCGTCCGGCCGGACGCCGCCCGGAACCGATAGGAGCCGCGGCTGGCGGGAACCGGAAAATCGGCCAGCATTTTGCCATCGAGGCCGAAGCGGACGATCTTGCTCGGAAACATGTTGTGGACGACGAGGGCATCACTCAAGACGACGAATCCGGACACCGATCCCAATTCGCCCGGCCCCTGACCCGGACGGAAAAAGTTTCGGATGAGCCGCCCTCCCGCGTCGAAGCCGAGAAGCTGGTTCTCGTCGGAGACGTAGACAGACCCGTCCGGACCCATAGCGATCAGGGAGGGCCGCTTGAAGTAATAGCCGCCTCCCTCATCGGAGATGGTCAAGACCGGCGTTAACGTCCTTGTCCTGTAGGCATTGGCGTGGCGGGGCTTTGAAGAGCTTGAGACGACGTCTTGACCGGATGCCGACAAGACTATTAAGGCAAGAGAGAAAGCCGCCCCCAACAAGAAATACTCTCCGCAGCGACGACGAGTCATGGCACCCCCCCCGATGCGGGCCTCGCATCCTTGTTCAAATCCAATCCCGCAGCGTATTCTACCACGAGGACGGCGAAGCGAAAGCGCGGCCGCGCTTCGGCTCGACAAAGACCGGCGATTCGACTAACATTTCCGGCGCGCGGGAAGCCGTCCGCGGCCTGAGGAGATGATTCCATGCTCAAAGCCGTGAATATCGAGCGCTGCTTCGGCCTCTTCCGGGACACGTTCTCGCCGAAGATCGTAGCCGAGCTCAACGGCCAGCACGTCAAGCTCGTCCGGGCCGAGGGCGACAAGGTTCCTTGGCACACCCACGAAGACGAGGACGAGCTGTTTCTAGTCCTCGAGGGCGAGCTCGAGGTCAAGGAGCGCGACGGATCCGTGCGCTTGAAGCCCGGCGAATTCTGCGTCGTTCCCCGGGGCTTGGAACACAAGGTCGTCCCCGTCGGTCAGGTGAAAATGCTGCTCTTCGAGCCGGCCGGCATCGCCCACACCGGCAACGTCCGCGCCGACATCACCAAGGACCGTTTCGATCGTCTCGATACGTAGCCGGCGGCCCCTTCGCTTTCAGCCCGCCCCGAAGACGAAGCCCGCCTGGTTGACGATCGATCTCGGCGAGGCGCCCGCTTTCGAGCGCCGTCAGCTCTTTCTCAGGAGTCTCTCCTGGAAGGTCGGCGCTTCGCCGGCCATCTTGAGAAAGACGTCCAGCGGCACCAGCTCGAACCCGGAGCCGAGCTTGTCCAGGATGCTCTTGACCCGCTTGACGTTGCTGTACTCCCTGACGTGGACCAGCAGGAAGTAGGGCCGGCGGGCGTTCACGGCCGCCAGCTCGCGCAGATCGGCCACAGCCTCCTCTTCCGTCCTCGTCGGCGACAGGTAATAGTCGTAGGAGATAAGCGGCTTCTTGTCCCGGACCATGAAGGAATGGGAAGGCGCGTAGCCGTTGACGAAGCCGAGGACGCCGGGCATGCCCTTGTAGAAGGCGTCCATGACCTCAGGCGTGAGATCGGAGTTGCCCTCTACGGTCGCCCCTTCCGAGTAATCCATGATCTCGAAGACCCGCAGGTCCAGAAGCTCCATCATCTCCCGGGTCTTGGCGATCAGCCCCGGCAGCTTGTCCTTCGGGACGGCCTTGGGGTAGACATAGCCGGGCCCCCCGAGAGCCCCGATGAAGTAATCGTTGGGCGTGGACGTGGAGTAGAAGAACTCCACCATGGCCGGCTCCAGCCAGCTGTAGTTGATGATCTCCTCCCAGGCGTAGGGGATCTCTCCCCGGCCCGGCTCGTTCCAAGCGCCCAGCCCCATGCCGTCGGTCTGGATGCATGCGATATAGGTCTTCGCCTGCGGCGCATAGACTTTCCCCGGATCCACGTTGTGATGATTGCGGGGAACGAAGCCGGGTGTCCAGGGAATATGGTGGCCAAAGCTCACGTTCGGCAGGGTGTGCAGCCCCTCCACCCGCAGTCCGAAACTGGACGTCAAGCGGACATGGTCCCTTTCCAGGTCCTTCTTGTAGGAATGCCAGCCCATGACCATGGCCATGGGATTCATCCGGGCCAGGACCCGCTTGGCCAGGTCATATTCCTCCTGGTCGGAGGGCTTGGTGGACAGGTCGCAGAAAAAGGCCTGGTTCATGATGCCCCAATCGGCGACACCGGGCTTCAGGACCCGGCCATGCTCGCCGCCCAGCCAGATGACGTAATCGCGGCTGCAGCGGTCGCCGTACGCGTCAAGGGCCCACTGGTAGATCTTGGCGTCGGACCATCCGGCGAACCGGCCTCGCAGGTCCGCCGCGAGGGGAATGCCGTTTGCCGTCATCAAGGGGATCAGGGACTCGTCGACCACCACCGCACGCTCCAGGCCGGCGATGGTATAGGCCACGATCAGGGACGTCCTGACGTCCCGGTCCCAGACGACATAGCCCTTGACCGAATCCTTGAAGGTCTGCAAGGCCTGCTCCAAGCCGGCCAGCTTGCGGAAGGCATAGTGCTTGCGGTCGCGGTAGAAATTGAGGACCTGCGGCGAGTAGTTGAAGTCCCAGGTCTTCGGATAGACGAAGTAGAGGCGGGGAGCCTCCCGGTTCGCATTGCCCTGGAGGCTGATCAAGAAGGCCTGCTTCTCGAGTCCCTGACCGATCGTCCAGGCGTCCTCGAGCTCCATAAAGCAGGCTTCCCGGCTCCCTTTCCTCTTGAGCGTGTAGATGATGGGGACATCCCGGGTCGATCGGGTGATGGTATAGGTCATGAGATCGGCCTCGGCGCCGGCCCGGAAGACATGACGGCTGCGGACGGGGGCCTGACCTTGCGAGCCGCGGATGTCGCACGTCTCCTCGAGCCGAAGGACGGAGTCCGGCTCATCCCAGTAGGCTTCGACGGTCCGCCGGGACCCGACGGGCTGGGACAAGCCCATGAACACATTCGTGGGGAATACCCGGTCCAGAATCGGGATCGAGTTGGCGAAGCCGCCGGCCTTCAGGGTCCAATCGTCCTTAACGCCCCGGACCCCGCCGAAGCTGCGGATCAGGGTGATCTCGCCGCCCTTTCGCGCGATCTCGACGGTCAGGGCGCCGAAGAGGTCGATCTCGGTGCTGGACTGGGGCACAAGAATCCATTCCCCGTCAAGGGTCGGCTTATCGGCGCCGAAAGCCGCCGCGCCGGCGAGCAGCAGGGCCGGGATCGCGATCCAACGATGACGAGCATATCTCATGACGGCCTCCCCTCCTTTTCGACCTGGAACGAATAGCTTCCCGAGCCAAGGCGGAAAACCGCCTTGCCGTTCTCGTACCGTAAGAACGTGACTCCGGAAGCCTTGGCGGCCGGCTGGCCGCCTTCCTTGACCTTCTCCGCCGCCGAAGCCGGCAGATAGAGCGTCGCCGTCGTGTTGGCCGGGACCTCGGCTTCGTAGGTCAGCCGCCCGCTCTCTATCTTCCAGGCGCTCCGGATCGTGCCGTAGAGAGACTCGTAATGTCCCTTGGCCCAAGTCATCATTCCCGTGGGATCCGGCTCGGGGGCCAGGATGAACCGCCCGAATCCCGGCTCGTCCCGCCGGATGCCCAGGGAATAGGCCATCATCCACTGGCCCACGGCGCCGAACGAGTAGTGATTGAAGGAGTTCATGCCGTTGAGTCCGCCGAAGCCATTCTCGATGGTGTAGCCGTTCAGCCGCTCCCAGATCGAAGTCGCGCCCTGGTTGATGGGATAGAGCCACGACGGCAAGGCTTCGTTCATCAGCAGCCGGTAGGCCAGGCCGCTCATCCCCGCCTCCGAGAGGGCCTGGCTGATCCAGGCCGTGCCGATAAAGCCGGTCATCAGCGAGTAAGGAGGCCGGAGGACTCCCATGTCGTCCGGATTCTCCCTCTCCACCGCGGCCTTCAGGTTGGCCGCCATGAAGGGGATGTTCTCCTCGCTGAACGCCCCCAGGGCCAGCCCGACCGCGTAGGCGGTCTGCGTGTCGGCCTCCCTGAATCCGGCCGGCGTGGCGGGCCTCCCGTCACGGCCACGGCTCGCCCGGAAGTAGCCGAGGGCTTTCTTGTTCGGTCCGACGAAGGTCTTGTTGAAGAAAGCCTTGCGCTCGTCGCGACGGCCGAGGAGCCTGGCCTCGTCATCAACCTTCCCCAGAAGCTTCGCGGTTCGGGCCATGATGTCCAGGTCGAAGACGTGGTAGGCGGTGACCAGGAAGTCCGTCCCCAGCCGATCGTTCTGCGGGCCCAGCCAGTCGCCGAGCGCCGAGTCCGAGACAAGCCCGGTCTCGGGCCGGATGGACTTATCCAGATAGTCCATGTAGGCCTTCATGGCCGGGTAATGCTCGCGCAGCAGCTCCAGGTCGCCGTACTGCTGATAGGCCTCCCAGGCCACGGTGATCCCGGCGCTGCCCCAAAGGGCCCCGCCGAAGCCGCCGCCGATCGGCGCGATGTCGGTGAACTTGCCGCTGGGCTCCTGCATGTCGCGAAGCGCCAGCAGGTGACGCCGCAGGAACTGGCCGGCGTCGGAGACGTAGGTCGCGGTCCTGGAAAAGACGCTGATGTCCCCACCCCAACCCATGCGCTCGTTGCGCTGGGGGCAGTCCGTCGGGATGGACAGGAAGTTGTCTACGTTGGACCAGACCAGGTTCGACCATAGGCGGTTGACCTTGGCGTGGGAGGACTCGTAGGCGGCGCTCAGCTCGCGGATCGAGCTGAGAGCCAGGCCCTTGACGGCCTCCGGCGGCGGCGCCTTCGGAAGACCGGTGATCTCCACGTATTGATACCCGCGCGACGTGAAGCGGGGCTGGAAGACCTGCGGCCCGTCCTTCATCACATAGATGTCCTGGCACAGGGCCGCGCGGTAGTTCTCGGTCATGATCATCCCGACGTTCGGGCCGGACTCGGCCAGGTCGGGGTAGAGCATCTCGGCGAAGCGCAGCGTGACCCGGCGGCCGGCCTTCCCATCCGCGAAGGCAATCGAGGGGACGCCGACGAGGTTTTGGCCCATGTCGTAGACGAAAACGCCCGGCCGGACTTCCTTGACGCTCTTGGCCGTCAGCGTCTCGAAGAGGCCGGCGTTGCCCCCGATCTGCCCGATGAGGGCCATCTTTCCAAAGTCGAAGCCGGGAAAGGCGCTCCCTTCCAGCGACACATCCGAGGCCCGCTTCCAGGCCCGATCGTCGTAGCCCGCCTCGCTCCAGCCCTCGACGGCCCCCTCCCGCGTCGCGTCATGGACTTCCCCCTGCTGCAGGCTGCCGTAGACGACCGGCCCGCCGCCGAAGAATCTCCAGTCTCTTTCGCCGGAGACGACGACGTCGCGCCCGCCGTCCTGGTATTCGATGACCAGCTTGGCCAGAAGAGAAGGCCTGTCGCCGAAATAATTCCAGCTCGTGGTGAAGCTCATCTGCCCGCTCCACCAGCCCTCGCCCAGCAGGGCCCCCAGGGCGTTGGCCCCGGGGACGACGAGGGAGGTGACGTCGTAGGTCTGGTACATCTGGGTCTTGTTGTACTGGGTCAATCCGGGGTTATACCAGTCGTCCCCCACCCGCCGGCCGTTCATCCAGGCCTCGTAGATGCCGCGGGCGGTGATGGAGAGACGGGCGGACTCGACCTTCTTGTCTGCGACCGCGAATTCCGTCCGGAGCATGGGCATGGAATTCCGGCTCGGGTCGGCGGCCACGAACGCCCCGGCTCGGCCTCCCGAGATCCGGTAGGCGCCGCCCTCGACCTTGAGGCCCGAATCCGGACCCTTCGCGGGCCCGCGGAAGATGCCGTCGTAAGGCGCTTCGGCCAAGTCCTCTCGAAACAGAGTCTTCCCCGGCTGCCGGACGTTGGAGATCCGCAAGTTGGAGAAGGACGCTTCTTGCCCGGCCCGGGCGCTGAATCCGATCTCGCAGAGCATGCCAAAAGGAATGAGATCGGTGCCCTGGCCCAAGGGATTGACGTGGACGATTGCCGCCGGGCTGCGCGGCCGTCCAGGGACCGGCGCACCGGCGACGGGAACGGCCGGCTCCTCGTCTTCGAAGAAGTCCGACTGCCCGTCCAGCGCCAGGGTCAGATCGCCGTAAAGCCCCCTGATCTCGACGGCATGCGCGGCGTGCCGGTTGGCGACATTGATGACGTCCTTCCGCACCGCGAAAGATCCGAGCGGCCGGCGCGGATCATCCTTCGCGGCGTACCCGGCCCGATAGACGTTCAGCCGGGCCCGGCCGCCCTCCGAGCCGTCCGCGCCCGCCACATCCAGCTCGACCTCGATGTAGCTGCCGTCGCGGGGGGGCCGGATCCGATAGATGTTCTTGTTCTCGTCCATCAGCCGGGAGTCGTTGGCCCCCAAGATGAAGCCGGCCCGGGCGCTTCCCTCCCGGATCGCCAGATCGAAGCAGATGAGATAGGCTGGAAGGTAAGGAGCATAGAGGACGAGGTCGTCGTCCCCGCCGCCGATCCAGGCCGCGCCTTCCCAGGCCGGCAGGGCGGGATCGGGATTCATCAGCCCAGTCTCGAACCAGGACGACGCGCCCGTCTCCGAGCCCGCCTCGTCCCAGACCGAGACATTCCAAGTGTACCGTGTCGCCGGCCGCAGGGGCCCGCCGGCATAGACGATGCCGATGGATCCGGACCCGGCGGTCTTCCCGCTGTCCCAAACGGTCTTCCCCGCGGGATCCTTGACCACGACGCGCCAGGCCGCCTGAGCCAGCCCTCTGGCTCCGGCCGGCGCGTTCATCCGCCAGCCGAAGCGCGGCGCAGCGGCGTCGATGCCAAGAGGGGTCGACGCGTACTCCGTCGTCAGACCCTCGATCCGCGCCCCCGCCGCCGCCCTGAAGGCGGACCATGGGGGCGCAGCCGACGCGCCCGCGGGCGTGAGAACGGCGGCCGCTAGCAAGGCGGTCGACAGGACGGCCATGAGAGCACGATGGGACGATCGGGAGAGAAGGGATTGATTCATGGGACGGCGTTCCTTCCTGCCGCCGCATTGCCCGGGCGGCCTTGCTGAAGATATCGCCCTGGGCCGGCGCCGTCAAGAACCCGGCTCGCCCTTCCACCCAAGCCCGCCCGAAGCCGGTTGACTTCGCCGCCGCGGCATCTTAGTCTAAGGGCAAGAGAGCGTGCGAACGGGCGCCGTCTCGGGCGACCGGTCGGGAGGAGGGTCGATGAAACGATCAAGCTTGAGGCCGGCGGCGGTGATGCTTGTCCTGGGAGCAGCCGTCCTTCTGGGATTCGGCGCAGGCAGGGAGCAGATACGCAAGCTCCCCGGCTTGGACACGCTGGGACAGCCGGATTTCAAGGGCACGCTCCAAGTCAACGAGCAGCCGAGCTGGTTCGAAGTCGGCAACGACGTGGCCGGCGCGATCCAGCTGCGGGTCAGCAACTGGGGCAACCGGTCGGCCAAGAGCTTCTCCGTCAAGCTCGTGCTCTCGACAAGTCCGCTGGGCTCCGTCTCGTTTCCCTACTCTCCGGCGCCCGGCTCCACCGTCATCGGGGAAGCCGCGGTCACCACCGCCCTCGCGCCCCTGGCTTCCACCCAAGTGACCTTCTCGCAGGTTCGCATCCCGGACTCGCTGTCCTACGGCGCCTATTATTTCACCGCCGTCATCGATCCCGACGACCAACATAAAGAGAAGAATGAGTCGAACAACACCGCCGAAGCCCAGGGCTGGGTCAAGGCCATGGTCGAGGACAGCTGGATGACGGCCGCCGGCAGCCGGCCCTACTGGTATTTCCGCGGCAAGGGCTTCGGCGCCTGGAAGGCGGGGCTGACCGCCCAGGCCGGCTCCTACAGCGTCCCCATGACGGCCGATGGCTGGTCGCCCACCATGATCAAGGTCTTCGCCGGCGGCATCATCCCTCCCGGATCCGAGACCTACAGCATCCAGATCCTCGACGCCGGACGGCCCGTCTGCAGGACCCAATCCGAAGTCTGGGGGACGGTGATCACGGCCATGAACCCGCCCTCCGGACCGGCCGGCGCGGACGTCGGCATCATGTGCGTCAACAACGGCGGCGCCCAAGGGACAAGGAAGGTCTGCCTGACGCACGGCGCCCAGTGCCTCGGCGAAGCCGTCGTCACCGCCTGGGCCAACGGCCTGATCAAGGTCCGCATTCCGGCCCTCCCGGCCGGGAGCTACCTGCCCATCATCTTCGAGGGCCCCAAGGGCGTGTCCTTCCTGGCCGGACAGGTGTCCTTCACGATCCAATAACCCCGGGCGCCGACCGGACCGGATCGAGGGGTGCCTGTGCTAAAATGGCGCCGATGACCCTTCCCAGCGCCTTCGTCGAGATCGCCGTCATCCTGGCCATGGCCGCCGTGCTGGGCGCTCTGGGCCAGAAGCTGCGCCAGCCGCTGATCATCATGTTCCTGGCGGCCGGCATCTTGGCCGGACCGGCCGGCCTGGGCATCATCGCCAGCCACGGCAGCATCGAGCTGCTGGCCCAGATCGGCATCGCCCTGCTGCTCTTCATCGTCGGCCTGAGCCTGGATGTCCACCTGGTCCGTTCGATCGGGCCCGTGGCCCTGGCGACCGGGCTGGGCCAGATCGTCTTCACCAGCGCCTTCGGCCTGCTCATCGCCCTGGCCATGAGGATGAGCCTCCTCGGCGCCGTCTACGTGGCCGTGGCCCTGACCTTCTCCAGCACCATCATCGTCGTCAAGCTCCTCTCGGACAAGAACGAGATCGACTCCCTGCACGGCCAGATCGCCATCGGCTTTCTGATCGTCCAGGACATCGCCGCCATCGTCGCCCTGGTCATCCTGACGACGCTGGGAGCCCGGACGCCGGCCTCCGCCTCGACCTTCGTCTCCATACTGATCGTCTTAGCCAAGTTCCTGGGCTTCCTGGGCCTGGTCGTCCTGCTGACCTGGAAGGTCATCCCCCGCCTGGCCAAGGCCCTGGCCCGGTCCCAGGAGATGCTGTCGCTCTTCGCGGTCGCCTGGGCGGTCATCCTCGGCGCCGCCGGCGAGTCGCTGGGGTTCAGCAAGGAGGTGGGAGCTTTCCTGGCCGGCGTATCCCTGGCCTCGACGGAGTACCGCGACGCCTTGGGAGCCCGGCTGGCCGGCCTGCGCGACTTCCTCCTCCTCTTCTTCTTCATCGACCTGGGGGCCCGCTTGGATTGGTCGATGGTCGGCTCACAGATCGGCCCCGCGGCCCTCTTCTCCGTCTTCGTCCTGATCGGCAATCCCCTCATCGTCATGATCATCATGGGCGTGATGGGCTACCGCAGCCGGACCGGGTTTCTGGCCGGCTTGACGGTGGCCCAGATCAGCGAGTTCTCCCTGATCGTGGCCGCCATGGGGCTCTCCTTGGGGCACATCAGCCCGGAGATCATGGGGCTGATCACCCTGGTCGGGGTGGCGACGATCTTCGGCTCGACCTACCTGATCCTCTATTCGGGCCCTCTCTACCGCCGGCTGGCCCGTCTCCTGCGGCTTCTCGAGCGGCGCATCCCGCACCGCGAGACGGCCGATGATGCTCCCGGCCAGGCCGGATCCATCGACGTCATCCTGGTCGGTCTGGGCAACTACGGCAGCGGCATCGCCGGATACCTGCAGCAGCGGGGGCGGAGCCTGCTGGGCATCGACTTCGATCCCGAGGCGCTGCGCCGGGGCCGGGACCGCGGCGTCCCGGTCCTCTTCGGCGACGTGATGGACCCGGACTTCGGCGTCCAGCTGCCCCTGTCCAGAGCCCGCTGGGTGGTCGGCACGGCCCGGATCCGCGATCTGAACCTGGCCCTCCTTCATCAGATGAAGAAGCTCGGCTTCGAAGGGCGGGTGGCCCTGACGGCCGCCAGCCAGGAGGAGGCCGACGCCTTCGAGAAGGCCGGGGCGGACATCGTCTTCCGCCCCTACATCGACGCGGCCGAGCAGGCCGTCGACGACCTGACCGACACCATGGACATGCTGCCCGAGAACGTCCACTGGCCCGTGGCCTTCCGCGAGATCCGCCTCCCGGCCGGAGCGGCCGCCGCCGGCCGCACCGTCCGCGATATCCTCCCGCCGGCCAGCGCCGGGGCGACTATCTTGGCCGTCAGCCGGGCCGGCCGCGTCCACTACGATCCCGGGGCCGACTTTCAGGTCTTTCCCGGCGACCGGCTGGTCATGGTCGGGTCCCTCGAGCAGCTGCGAAACGCGGAAGACCACCTGAGGATCCCCCTGGAGTCCGGAGAGCTGAGCGGAGGGGAGCGCTTCGTCATCGCCGAGCTCGACGTCCTGCCGGGAGAGCGGGTGGCCGGCCGGTCGCTGGCCGACCTCGATATGCGCCGCCTCTACAGCGTGTCGGTCATCGGCATCCGCCGCGGCGAGGAGCGCCTCATGACCCCGGGTCCCGAAGAGATCCTTCGGGCCGGCGACCGCCTGGTGGCCATCGGCAGCGCCGCGGCCGTGCGCGAGATGTGCCGGAGCGCCGTGTCCGAGGAGCTTGTGCCGCACGGCGCCGCCTGCCCGATCTAGCCGGCGAATGCGATAGCGCCGCATTCGGCCGGCCGGCCCGCCACTCCTTTCACCACAGGCCCGGCAGCAGCCTGTAACGGACCTCGGCGGCATACGCGGGGTACCCCTCGAGCTCGGCCATGAGGGCGCGGTCCTCCAGCGTCGTCCGGATGACCAGAACGACCAGGCTGAGAGCCGTAACGAGCAAGGCCCACCACGAGTCAAGGAGGCATCCCGTCACCCAGCTGAAGAGAAGGCTCGAGGCATACATGGGGTGGCGCACGATCCGGTAAGGGCCCGTCGTGGCGACCCGATGCCCGTCCTTGGCATGGATCCGCACGGTAGTAGCCAGGAAAGGATTGTTGGCCATGGCCCAAAAGATGGCCATCATCGAAGCGACAAAGCCGGCTCCGCCGAGGATCTCCAGGGCCAGGGGGACGTCGGTCCAGCCGAAGCGCTCATCCAGGCCGGCGACGACGTACTGGGCCACCCCGAACAGGAGGTAGATGGGCGCGATGATCTTGTCGAAGGACTTGGTCCGGTCGTCTTTCCGTCCGCGCTCGTTGACGACGCCGGGATGATGGCGGATCATCCAGGCTCCGCCGGCGGCCAGACAGGCGAAGTACAAGCCGATATAGGCCCACCCGTTATACCAGTCGATCCGCCAGGCCGGCAGGAAGAGCGCCAGCCCGATCACGACGGTCATGCCCAGGACCTGCCGCAGGCGCCGGAGCCCGTCCTGGTTCAGCCCAGACTTCCTTTCCGATCCTCGAACGGCCCCGTCCCCGACTCGGTTCTCTTCCCCGGCCTCCGGCAGCGGCATCATACCCCGTCTCCCGTGTATTTCGTCAGCAGCTTTCGGCGCAGATTCCGGTAGAGATCGACCAGCTTCTCCATACGCCCGATGGTCAAGGCGGTCAGAAACTTGGCGGCCTCGGCCGGATCTTTCTCCAGCAGCGCCGCCGCCTCGGCATCGACCTTGCCCTGCTCGGCGAAGAAGGCGGCTTCGACCGGGTCGCGGGCCTGGCGCAGGTCCTTGACCGCCGCCTGCCAGCGCAGGAGCATCAGCTTCTCGACGAAATCGACGGCCCAGCGGGCCGAGTCCTCGCTGAAGGCGAAGTAGTCGTAGGTCTTGTAGAACGGCGAGACGTCGGTCACCCCGGCATAGATCGGGATATAAGGGCTGACGAAGGGATTGTCGACGTAGAACCAATAGATCCCTCCGATAGCGTCGGGGAGCCAGGAGCGTAGCTGGGCGACCATGCCGTAGCCCTCCGTGGCGATCGTCCGGTGGTGGCGGATGCCGAGCGCGCGCTCGAGATCGGGCCCGATGAACGGCGAGGCCATGGGGCTTTTCACCATCCGCCCTCCTCCGCCCGCAACGGCCCAAGCCGGGTCGAGGGTCATGTCGTAGATCGTGTCCTCGAAGGCGGAGCGTTGGAAGGCGATGATATCACGGACGGAGACCTTGCGCTCCGGCTTGAACGAATAGGGATAGAACGCGGCGCCCTCGATGTCCTGCGAATAGAGCGTCGCCGGCCCGGCGAAATCGGACATAGACCGCTTGGGCCAGGCTTTCAAAGACGGCGCCAGGGAGCTTGTGACGAGCCACATCCGGCTGAGATTGCCCTCCCGGATGGGGGGCGCATAGGCTTCCTGCCAGATGAACGGCCGCCCGGACTCGGGGTCATACCAGCCGCGGCTGACGGCCTCGGTCATGTAGTTGGGCGAGACGAGCGTTCCCTGATCGCCGGGGTCAATCTCGCGGATGCGGAAATAGTTCGCAATGACGATGACGTGATCGTCGGGGATGCGGCGGGCCGCCCAGATGGCACCGGGCTTGCCGCTTTCCGGCGTCCACTCCGGGCCCACGCTGCAGATCTCCATCTCCCACAGCTCCCTCGGATCGGCGATACAGAGCGCCTCGGAACCGCTGCAAGAAGGCAGAAAGCCGTATTTTTCCACCAAGCCGCCGATGAGCTTGACCGCCTCGCGGGCCGAAGCGCAGCGCTGCAGAGCGAAGACCTGGGCTTGCTCGACGGTCATGATCTGGCGGGTCAGCCCTTCGACATAGGGAACGTCCAGCTCGGCCCGCTGGGAGCAGGTGCTCTCGCCGATGGCCAGCTGCTTCTCGTTCATCTGCGAGTAGCCAGTGTGGAAGTAGGTATAAGTCCGTTCGGCCTGGGGGATGTGCCCAATGACCTTGCCGAAGTCTCCCAGGGGCAGAGGCCGGCGATCGTCCCCGGCG
Source organism: uncultured Eubacteriales bacterium (assembly GCA_964556755.1). GTDB lineage: Bacteria > Acidobacteriota > Aminicenantia > Aminicenantales > UBA4085 > UBA4085. Next base: position 7,901 of record CAZKXI010000003.1, on the reverse strand, counting down.
CCGAAATAGGCCATGCCCCAATGGACAGGCGCCATGGCGCCCGGGGGGAAGGTCCGGCCGGGAATGACTTGGATGCGGCACTCGGAGCAGCAGTCGGTGTGAGAGGTGATGACCGAGCCGTCGACGGTGGCTCCGGGGCCGACGCCGATGACCGTGCAGCCTTCGTGATCGGAGGAGGCGACGGGGCGGCCGGGAGCCGGCCGGGCCAGGATGGCCTCCAGAACGGGATCGCGCAGAGCCAGGAAGTCGGCCAAGGTCAGATCGACGGGGACGTCAGGGAGTATCGAGGGCTCGTCGCCTTCGACGAAGCGGAAATATTTTGTCGAGTAGGACACTTGGATGCCCAGGTTGGGCAGGGTCAGCATCCGGATCTCGCCGTAGTGGTTCGGCCGGCCGCCCGTCGGCTCGCCGTAGAAGACAGCCGCGGTCTTCTTCCTGAGATCCAGGGCGTTGAGGATGGCCGAAGAAAAGGTCCGGCGGCCGAGGATGACGAAGATGCGGCCCTTCTGGTTGAGATTCTTGTCCGCCGCCAGCTCGTTGATGAACGGATCGAGGATCGAGGAGTCGCCGCCGCCGTTGGCCCGCAGGTCGACGACCAGCTTGTCGACGGGATTCTTGCGAATCGTCTCCCACAAGCCGGCCGAAAAGGCGGCGAACGGCTTATTGGGCATGTCCCGGCAGGAGTTGTAGGCGAAATAGAGCGTCTTGTCCGCCGGCAGATAAACATATTCATAGGCCGATCCGGCCAGGCGGCGATAGGGAGGCAGGCTCGCGGGATCGACCGCCGGCGCGGCCCAGGCGACCTTCCGGACGTCGGCCAAGGCCAGGCTGTCCATCTGGGCCGAGACGACGGCGCCCTTGGGCGTCCGGACCGTGAAGGTCGCCTTGTCCGGCTCCGCGAGGAGCCCCAGCCCGAGCAGATGCTCGGAGGATCCCAAAAATCTCGGGACGAAGTCTTTAACCTGAGCCTCGTTGTCATGGGGGAAGATCCCGGCGAAGGCCCGGACGACGTCTTCGATGGGATGCCCGTCCACCGACTCGATTCGGCCGTTGAGAAGCCCCGCGAATTCGGGCGTCGTGTCGACGACATAGATGCCGTCCTTGAACCAGTAGAGCTTCAAGGGGAAGGCCCGCCGGGGCATGATGGTGAAGGAGGTGTGGGAATCCCCGACCGAGGCCAGGAGGCGGGACAGGCCCAGGAGGAACTCGGTCCGGTTGAGCTTGGGAATCCGGGCTTTCAGATCCGCCACCGAGGCCTGGAAATCTTCGCGGCTGATCTTGAAGAAGAGGTTCTTGTGCCGGGCCGGAAGCTCCTTGGCCAGAAGATCCAGGTCCGCCGCCCACTTCTCCGGCGCCGCAAGCTGCGCCTCCGTCGTCTGGGGGGCGCGAAGGCCGGCCGGCAGCGAAGCCACCGCCGTAAAAAACACGATAAAGAAAACGGAGAGTCTGCGCATGTTCGTCTCCCTGCCTGATCCTCGATCCGACAATCATTCTAACGGATTCCGCGAAAAAAGATCAGCGAATGCCCTCTGCTTTTTGGGCGCAGCCCTGCCTCGCCTCAACGCCGCATGGACCTCATTGACACCCGACGCATGGGAGCCTAGACTCGAGATCAACGCAGCACTTGCCGGAGGAGGGAGGTCCATGAGCCGCAGACGCATCCGTTTCGCAGTCGCCGGGATAGCCCTGGCGGTCCTCTGCACGGGCTTCACCGAAGCCTCGTTTTCCAGCCGGTCCTACTCCAATCCCGCCGGCACGATCACCTACCGGTTCTTCAATAACTGGTCGATGAAGGCGCCCGAGGAATACTGGATCATCGACGGAGTCAAGAGGCCGGCCAAGGACGTGACCGTCAAATGGGTCTCGGCCTCCGTCCCGCTGGAGAACCGCAACACTTCAATGGTCGGCGAGACGATCTACGCCCGGAAAGCGGTCCTGACCTATCCCGCCTCCGAGCCCAAGCCTTCGCCCGCCGTCAAGGAGACGACGACCTGGCTCATCTGCTCGGAAGCGGCGGGTATCTAGACCGTGCCGTCATATTCCCCGCCCGGGCCGTCCGGACCTTCGCCAGCTCGGCCCTCGCGGCTTCGTATTTCATCGGCCAATCGCGCCCTTCATTCGAGATCCTGACATAGCGCGGATGCCCGCCCCAGATCACCTCCAGGCGCCGATCGATCTCGACGGCTTCCTCGGCGGCTCCGGGGATGTTCAATCCCGGCCACCGCGTATGCCTCCGGGGGACATCCAGGGCGTTGGTCACCATATGCAGGACGGCCGCATAGCGCGCATAGTGGCCCTCCCTCGTCGTCTCCGTCAAATCATAGAACTCGCGTTCCGGCCAGCCCGCTTGCAGCCAGAAAGCCAGGGGGTCCAAGCTGCCTCGATGGCAGAGAATGACCCTCGAATCCTCTGGCTCCATCGCTGCGCTCGAAGCGTCCTCCAGGGCCATCTGGCGGCGGACGACGCCCCTCAGGCGCAGCTTCGCGCCCTGGTCCCCCTGGATGCCCCCCGCGCCGGGATCCGCCTCCGGCAGGGCCACGAAGGCGGATGCCCAAGAAGGGTCGCGGGCCAGGTACCGGATCAGGGTCGACTTTCCCCCTCCCGGCCCCCCGGTCAGGGCGATCACCGGCCTAGATGTCGAAGGAGAACCCGATGCCTCTGTCGTCATGCGTCGGCCCGTCTTCGTGATGATCGGAAGGGCAGTCGGAGTGCGAGGACCCGCCCTGGTCGACATGCCCGCTGCTGTCGACGTGCCCGGCCAGGAACTTGTCACGGTTGGCCAAGATGAGCTGCTTGCGGGCGGCGTCGATCTTGTCCCGCCGGTAGAGCTCGAGCAGCGCCCCGGCGGCTTCGCGACGCACATCCTTGCTCCTATGCTCCAGCATCTGGATGAGGGGCTCGACGGCCCGGGCTTCGCCAAGGCGGCCCAGCGTCCTCACGACCGGCTGCAGATCCCCTTTCATCGCCAGCCGGTCGATCAGGGGACGGATGGCAGGCTCGCCGAGGGCTTCGCATCGCCCCCAATCCTCCTTGTTGATCCAAAAGATCGCCCCGACCGTATTGTCGGACGGCGTCCAGCCGGCCTGCTCCAGGGCTTCGGCGACCGCCGGCCGGCCCAGCTCGAGCCTGCGGAGCAGCGCCGGGACGGCGTCGCGGCCGAACGGCTTGAGAGCATCCAAGGCGATCTTAACGAGCTCGCTGGAGGTGGAGAGAAGGACGTCGGCCAAGGCCTCGATAGCCTGGGGATGCCTGATCTTAGCCAAGGCCCGCGGGATCGCTCCCCGCTCCTCGCCATACAGCTCCGAGCTGAAGGCATCGCGGAGCGGCTGAACGGCCCGGGGATCCCCGATCTCCCCCAGGGCCCGGATGACGGCCACTCGGAAGCGGAAGGCCTCGGATACTCCGTTGGCCTCCCGCCAGCCGTCGAGAAGCGGCTGAACGGCCTGGGGATCGCCGAGCTCCATGAGGGCTTCGGCGGCGGCGGTCCGGGTATCATATTGGCCCTGGCTGTTCTTCAAAATCCGCAGGAGCGGCTGGAGGGCCTCTTGATACTTCCAGGTCCCTATGGCGCGGGCCGCCTCCCGGCGCAAGAGGTCATCGGGATCTTCCAGGGCCGAGATCAGCAGGGCCTTCGCGCCCGGCTCTTCCTTCTCGCGGAGGCGGGCGGCCGCCATGCGGCGCGCCGGAGCGCTGGGCGATTTCAGGGCCTCGATAAGCACCGGCGCCGGCCAACGGCCTTCACACCGCTCCAGCTCGCGCGACGCCGTGCTCGCGAGGGACATGGAGACGACCGGATTGTCGGTCTTCAGGCTCATGAATCCCAGGAGGGTCAACAGCGCATCGAGGCTGCCGATGCGCCGGAGCACGGCCAGTCCCCGCTCGATCTTGGCATCACTGTCCCGGCCCCCATCCACCGCCATTTGGTAGACGGAGACCGCTTCTTGAATCTTCTCGACCGACAAGCCGCCGCCGACGTTCGCGCTAACGGATTTCAGAACCCGGGCGGTCTCCTCGCTGCCGCAGCCCCGCAGCCGGTCGGCCAACGGCTTCACGTTCTCGAGCTGGACCAAGATCTTTTCCGCGCCCAGCTTGTCGCGGACGGCCTGGACCAGCTTGGGGACCAGGACGCCGAGGGCGGGCTCTCCGATCTCGACCAAGGCGTCGGCGGCCGCCGACTGAGCCCGGCTCGAGGCCAGCAGGTCGACGAGGGAGGCCAAGGCCGCCTGGCCCCCGATCCGGCGCATGGCCCGGACGGCGGCGGCCCTGACCTCCGCGTCGTTCTCAACCCTCAGCGCCGAGCCGAGCGGGTCCAGTCCCTTGGCGTCCCGCAGCTCGCCCAAGGCCTCGGCCGCGGCCTGGCGCACGGCGCCGCTCTTCTGGTACGTCGTCAAGACCCTGCCCAGGCCGTCGAAATCGCGATTCGCTTTCAGCTTCCCGATATTGGGAGGTCCGAAAAGGGACATGATTCCCTCCTCTCATTTCCTTTGGAATCCGCGCCTTCGTCGATCTCCGGCGGCCGAGCCGGGAAAGACAAGCCGACTCCCTCCCACTCCCGGACCGAGACGCGGAGCTGGTCCAGGGCGCACTTCAAGAGAGAGAGAGCTCGGCGATGCAAGCTGCTGCAATCCCGCGGCGGAGCATCCAGGTCGGTCTGCCGCGACAGGGGGTACTGATTCCAGGCCCGGCAGGCCCCGCCGCACAGATAGCGCAGCGGGCAGGTCCGGCAGCGCCGGATGGAATCGACGTTGTGGCGCCTCAAATCGAGGAAGGCGGGCGAGCGGATCAGCTCGGACAAGCCCCGTGGCCCGTCGGCCTGACCGATCTTCCAACGGGGCCCGTGCCAGGCATAACAGGGGTAGGCGCCGCCGTCGGGCTCGATGTAAAGATTTTGGCCGATGCCGCAGGACGTCACCGGATGGAATCCATAGGCCAGCATGTCCTCGGGGCGGACATGCCCCCAGAGACTCTCCGGAGCCGCCTCCGCTTCCGCCGCCGCCGCTCTCCCGATGGGCAGGACGGGCCGGAAGCGGACGCGCCGGATGCCCAGCTCGGCCGCCAAGGCGCGGACCGACTCCCCCGGCGGCCCATAGACGAGCCGCAGCGGTAGAACGGCGGCGATCGAGACGTCCGCTCCGCCCCCAGCCTCGAGGAGCCGGCGCAGATTGTCCACTACCAGGTCGTAGCTCCCCGGCCCGCGCCGCTCATCATGGGTGCTCCGGTCGCCGTCGACGCTGACGACGACCTGATCGGCGCTGCGTCCCAGCCGCCGCACAAGCGCCTCGTCCATGGGCAGGGCCAGGCTGGTCCGCAAGACCGACAGCGACGGCTTGATCCCGCCTCGCCGCGCGCCCAGCCCCTCCAGCAGGGCATCCCGCTCCGGGTGGGCCAGCGGCTCCCCGCCGGTGATCACCAGGTGCCGGAATCCCAGACGGGCCGCCTCCCGGCAGATTTCCAGGGCCTTGTCGACGGACTGGCTTTCGGTCCGGTCCGGACCGGACCGGGCGTAGCAGTGGGAACAGGACAGGGGACAAGCAAAAGTCACATGGAGGTACAAATTGCCGAGGACATCGCCTGGAGTGGTGAGGGTCTTCCGGTACTCCTCCATCCTCTCCACGGCCCGCTCGACTCGAGACGTCAGGCCGAGCGCCTGGAGCTTGCGCGCCGCTTCCGAAGCCGAATCCGTCTCGGCCAGGGCGACCGCGGCGGCGACGCGGCGGGCGTGCCGGGCCGTCTCGAACGGATGGGCATCCCGGCCCATGATCGAAAGCAGCCTGCCCGAACCGGGCCGCGGAGCCTTTTCCCCATCGACAAGCGCATCGAGATGATCCCGGCTGAAGAACTCCTCGACGCCCCGTTGGACGATATGGTCGAAGATGCGCCGGTAGGCGGGGCAGTAGGGATCCCGGGGCGCCGGATCAGGTCGCCCCCCGGCCGCCGCCCACTGGTTATAGGCGCATCCTCCCCGGCAGATGGCCAGGTAGGGGCAATCTCCACACTCCGCATCGACCCGCCGCTGCCGCGCGACGAACAACCGCCCGACAGGCGAATCCGCAACATCCGCCGGCGCCCTCAAGCTCCGGATGTGACCCAGGCCGTATTCGGGCCGCCCCCCAAACCGCTGGCAGGGGTGGACCTCCCCATCGGCGCCGACGGACAGATATCCGCCCAAGCAGTCGTTGAACGTGCAAAGCCCTCCCTTGCCCGAAGAGACGCTCCGGCTCAGGATATCCAGGGTGCTGATGCGGATTCTATGGAGATTCTCCAGGTAGCGATCCATCAGGGAGACGAGCAGCTCCCCGTAAGCCCGCGGGGAGATCGACCACGGATCGGAAGCCCCGGGGCGAAGGGGGGGAACGGCGGCGTGGACGGTGAAGTTCAGCTGTTCGCCGAGGAAGAAATCGAAGATCCGATCGGCCTCCGGCGCTGAGGCGGCGGTGAAGGTGCAGATGCAGCCCGCGCTCAGCCCGCCCCGGCGGGCCCGGTCGATCCCGGCCATGGTCCGACGGAAGTAGCCGGGGCCGCGCTGGGCGTCGTTGATCGCTTCGGGCCCGTCAAGGCTGGTGCCGATGGAGACGCGGTATTCGCGGAACAGGTCGATCAGCGCCTCGTCCAACAGCCACAGGTTGCTCTGGACGCTGAAGCCCACGGTCCGTTGGGCCAGGCCTTTCCGCAGGCGCGGCAAAGCCTCACGGTAGAACGCCGCGCCCGCGGCCAGCGGCTCTCCGCCGTGGAAGATGACCTCCAGAGGCTCCGTCTCCCCCGACCGGTTCTGCCAAGCCACGATCTCGTCGATGGTCTCCGGCCGCATGACGGGTCCGCTTCCCTTGGGGCCGAAGCAGTAGAGGCACTCGGCCGGACAGGACAGGGACGGAACCAGGAGAAGATGCTGCGGCATAGATGGAGTCTAAGGAGGGACCGACTCTAGTCCATCGGACCGAATTTTTCAACCAAGGCGATCAGATCAGCTCTCTGAGGTAGGAAAGCGCCGGACGAACGCGGATGCCGTCGGGCGAGAGAAAGTCCTTCGCCCCCACGGCGCTGATCTGAACCGCCTCAGCTTCCGGAAATCTCGCCTTCAGGTAGCGCAGGCAGCGGTCGACCGTCTCGTCGGCCCATTTCGCCTCGATCAGCCGGATGGGCTTTCCTCCCTCTGTGACGACGAAATCCACCTCCCGGCCGTCCACGTCCCGGAAGTAGCGCAGATCCAGGTCACGGCCGAGCGTATCCTGCTGGAAATGAACCCATTTCAAGAGATGTCCGGCCACGAGGTTCTCGAAGCGGCGGGCCATGTCCGGGACGAGGGCCCAATCGTACTGGTAATGCTTCTGTTCTTTCTTGACCGCGCGGATCTTCGGTCCGCCGAAGGGCGGCAGCCGGTAAATCATATAGAGCCGCTCCAGGGCTTGAAGCCAGCGGGAGACCGTCTTGTGGCTGACTTGGAGATCCTCGCGCAGGGAGTTGACCGACAGGGGGGAGCCGACCAACTGGGGCAGCCGGAGTGCCAGCAGCTCGAGATTCCCCAGGTCGACGATCGCTTCCAAGGACGCGATCTCTTCGCGGATAATGAGAGATCGGTATTCGCGCGACCAGCGGAGGGCCTCCGTTTCGGACCCGGAGAGGAACGGCTCGGGAAAGCCCCCCAGGCGCAAGAGATCCTGCAGCTCCCTGGGCTCCGTCAAGCCGAGCTCGGCGACGGAGAACGGGTGGAGACGCAGGAAATGATATCGGCCTTGAAGCGAATCCCCGCCGAACCGATAAGCATCCAGGCGGGCGCTTCCGACAACGAGAAGCTTCCATCGACGGTCCGGTTGATCGACCAGCCCTTTGAGGTAATTTCGCCAGGAACGGTATTTATGGATTTCATCGAAGATGATCCCTCCCCGGGGGGGAAGCTCGCGGCG
>CAZKXI010000002.1:211758-256390 GCA_964556755.1 uncultured Eubacteriales bacterium | reverse complement strand
CCAGCTTCCCGTCGAGGACCGGGGCCTTTCCCGCCGGACCGAGAGCCAAGGGAGACAGGTCGGAGAAGCCCCATAACGCGAGGCCCAAGAGCCACAAGAGAAAGGCGGCGGCCCGCGGGCCCGATCGTCTCTTCCGGATCGTCGTCTCGGTCATGGCGGGCTCCTCGTGAGGACTCATCCGGGCCGGCTGCCCGGGCTCTCTGGTATAGACGGAAAAAGGGCCTGCGAGGTTCCCTTCTCGGGACCTTCCCCCCGGCGGGCCGAATTGCGGCCGGCCTGGGGGATGTGATACATAAGGCCCCATGATGACCTCTCCAAGAACCGATTCTCCCCGGATAAGGGCCGCCCTGGCGGCTTTGGGCTTCATCCTAGCCGGGGTCGGCTCGACCGCCATGGCTCAGGCCCCGGCCTCGCTGCCGGCCCAGGCGGCTTCGCAGAAGACGGCTTCGGGCGCGGCCGAGCCCAAGCTCAAGCTGAGCTTGACCGAGCGGGTCCGCCAGGAATCCTCCGACAACATCACGACTCTGAACGACCAGGCGGCCGAGGGAAGCGCCTATGTCCGCTTCCGGACCAGCCTCGGCCTGCAGTGGAAGCCCTCCCGAAGCTTCGATTTCAACGTCCGTTTGACGAACGAGAACCGCTACTACCTGAATCCCAAGCGCGATCCCAAGGCCGGGCGCAACTACGAGCCGCACGAGATCTTCTTCGACGCTTTGAACGCGCGCTGGAGCGAGGCCTTCGGCCTGCCCCTGACGTTGACCGTCGGCCGGCAGGACATCCAGATGGGGGAGGGCTTCGTCATCTGGGACGGAGGTCCCTTGGACGGCTCGAGATCGGCCTATTTCAACGCCCTGCGCTTGGATTGGGCCTTGGGGGCCAAGAGCGCCCTCTCGCTCTTCTACCTCAACCAGCCCATGACCGACGAGTTTCTGCCCCGGATCCACGACCGGAATCAGATCCTGGTCGAGCAGAAGGAGCAGGCCGTGGGCGGCTATTTCTCGGGCCCGCTGCGGGAAGCGGCCGTCGAAGCCTACCTGCTCTATAAATGGGCTCCAGCGGCGGCCAACACTCCGGAGACGAGCTATGCCCTGTTCGGCGGCCGGGCCGCCGTCCCGATCGTGGCCCGGCTGTCCTTGACGGCCGAAGCCGCCGGCCAGTCGGGCGAGCTGGGCTCGCTTCCCCGCCGCGGCTTCGGCGGGCATTTCCACCTCGACTACAAGACGGGGGCCGCCTTCCCGCTGCCGTCCGGCCTGACCCTGGGAGGGCTCTACCTCAGCGGCGACGATCCGGCCACCGGCGACGCCTACGAGGGCTGGGACCCGGTCTTCGGGCGCTGGCCCAAGTGGAGCGAGTCCATGATCTACCTCCTGGGCAAGGAGACCGGAAAGGCCGCCTTCTGGAGCAACTATGCCTCGCTGTTCGCGGGGCTGCAATTCGCCCTGGCCGACAATGTCCGCTTGGCCGCCACACTGCACCGGCTCTCGGCGCCGCAAGAGACGGCGCCCTCGGGGCTGTGGAGCGGCGCGGGCCGCTCGCGGGGACTGTTGCTGGGCGTCAAGCTCCAGTACGACATCAGCCGCCACTTGTCGGGCCACTTCGTCTGGGACCACTTCCGGCCGGGGGATTTCTACCGGGCCGGAGCCCAGGAATACGCCTGGGTCCGGTTCGAGCTGCTGTTCCGCTATTGAGGCCGGGCCCGGCCTAGCGCTTGGAGGATTTCCACTCCCGGTATCGGGCCACGTAGTCGTCTACGACCTTGGCCGGCTTGAGGTGCAGGCAGCCGGCCAGGTTCTTCAGGTGGACCTTGAGGTAGATCTCTTCCGGAAGGGCCTCGTAGCGCTCCTCCTCCAGGCTGCGGAGGAGCTCCCCCCGCAGCTTGAGGATCTTGGAGATCTCCAGAAGCTCGATGCCCAGCTTCTCCCGGATCGCCCTCAGGCCGGGCCCGGAGAAGACCGCCTCGGCCGGCGGCTCGACGGGCGGCAACCCGGACGGGGCCTCGCCCTTCGCTTCGGGAGCATCCCGTCCCGGCTCGGCCGGGCCGTCGGCCCGGAAGGCGGGGGCCGGGGATTCGACGCGCGGCGGCGCCGCCAGGTCTCTCTCTCGCTCCCGCCCGGCTTTGAGCAGGGCGGCGTAGGCTTCCTCGATCTCCCGCAGGATCACGGCCCGCTTCTTGTCGGAGAACTCCTCGGCGATGGGATCGAGGACGATCGAGTCTCCGCCGTAGAGCTTGCGCAGGCGGAGGTAGGCGTTCTTGATCTCGGAGGCCGTGGCCCGGGGGCCCAGCTCCAGGACGTCCAGATGCTTCTTCGCCTCCTCGGGGGTCATGCGTAGCCTCCCGGGACATTGACTTCGCGGCCGTGGAGGATGTTGTCGACGACGGTCTCGACCTGCTTGGCGCAGCCGGTGGCGGTGTAGTTGAGCATGAACTGCTTGCGCTCCCGGACCGACTTCCAGACCACGTCGTTGTACTCCACGTAGCCGGAGTAGAGGATGGGCACGCCGAGGTACTTGGTCAGGACGCTTTTAATCGACGTTCCCAGCAGAATATCCTGGTTGTTCCGCACCATGTTGACCACCACGTGGATGCGAAAGCCGGCCAGCTCGTTGTCCAGGATGGTCCGGATGTAGGAGAAGCTGTCCTTGAGGTAGTCGATGAGGTCCTTCAGGTTCTTGATGCCGTAGCTCTGGCGGCGGTCCCAGATATGCTGGACGATCTCCTTGAAGCCGTAGTCCTTGAGGGTCAGCTTGACCTTCCGGAAGAGCGAGTTCTTGACGAAATGGTACATGTTCTCGATGGCGATGACTTCCGGCGTCAGGACGATGATCATCTTGTCGGCGATGAGAAAGGTGTCCAGGGTATTGGCGTGGCTGCCGGCGCCCAGGTCGATGAGGACGTTCTGGACGTTGAGCTTCATGATCTGCCGGAACAGCTTCAGCTTCTGGCTGAAGCGGATCGTGTCCGAGGCGATGGAGTGGATGTCGCCCGTGATCAGGGACATGTTGGGCAGGTCGGTGTCGACGGCCAGGTCGGAAAGGCGGGTCCCCGACTCGAAGAAGCTGGTCAGGGACTTCTGGGGCCGGCTGATGCCGAAGAAGGAGTGCAGGTTGGCGCCGCCGATGTCCATGTCGACCATGACGACCCGGCGGCCGCGCTTGGCCAGGGTCGTGCCCGTGCTGGAGGTGATGAAGGTCTTGCCGGTGCCGCCCTTGCCGCCGCCGACGACCCAGATCTCGCCTTCCTTAGCGACACGCGTCGTGTTGGCCATGCCTTATTCGCCGGAGAACCGTTGGAAAAATGGACATCGGAAGACTGCTACAATAGCGGAAATCGCTGGCCGGGTCAACGAGACCGGCGCCCGGAGCGTCCGGGCCCCGGCGGCAGGCTCACAGGACGGTGAAGCCCAGATCCTTCGAGATCTTGTCCTCGTGGTCGATGATGAAGATCTTGTGGGGGCCGTGGGCGATGGCCGGGATGACGACCCGGATCTGGCCGGAGACCGCGGTCCCGGTCCAGCCGACCACGTTCATCTCCATATGATCGATGCGCAGGATCTTGCTGCCCTGGCTGATCCCGGGTCCCCAGCAGTTCAGGACGACCGTCGTCCCCGGAGCCGCCTGGCCCGGAGTGGCGCCGTCCCAATCGATGGGGAAGCGGACTTTAAAGCTGTTGGAGAGAACCTTGCCGGACCCGTTGTCGATCGCGATCGTGTACTCATGGTACCACTTGGTCGGAGCTCCCCCGGGGGCCTTGAAGGTGATGCCGGTGGCGTTCCAGCGGATGTATTGCGTGGCCGGGACGCCGTCGACGAGGACGCGGCGGCTGCCTTGCGAAGCTCCGAGGCCGATGCCGGACAAGTCGATCTCCGGATTCGGCTGGCCGTCGTGGCGGCAGACGGCCTTGTCGACGCGGACCAAGAGGGGCGCTTGCATCTGGGCCGCCCTCTTGGCCTTGGGATCGATCTGCATCTGGAGCCAGCCGGTCCCCCAGGCCAGCGAGGCCGTGAAGGCGACGACCGACAGGACGACGAAAGCTCTCTTCGCGCTCATGCGACTCTCTCCTTTGCGATCGGGATCGTGGGCCCGGCGCCGGTGGACTCCCCGCACGACCCTCCTCCTCGGCCTTTCCTGATAATCGCTCCGCCGGATCGAGAAGTCAAGCCGCCGTCGCCGGCCTCCATCAGTCCTGGGGCAGGATGGCGATCTTCTTAAGATAGAGCAACTTGGGGGCATTCGGGTCGGTGATGTCGTAGAGCGTCAGGTAGATGGTCCGGGCTTCTGGCGAGGGATTGAAAATCGATGTCTTGAAGGACCGGGTTTCGCCTGGCCGCAGGTCCCGTAGGATCTGCAGATCGACAAGCTCCTGATCCAAATGGACCCGCAACAGCCCGAACTTGAGGGGGACTCCCTGGGCATACGTGACCGATCCGTTGAGGATGAAATAGGCCCCGGTGGGAGCCTTCAAGCTGTCGAGGCGCAGCTCGCTTCGGAGGCCCTTCAAGCCTTCGACGGCGGCCACCTGAAGAGCCAGCCCGCGCAGCGGGGGAAGCCCCGTCTCGGCGGTGACGAAGTAGCGGATGACCGGCATGGTCAAGCTGGTCGCGGGGGAGAGCAGCCGCAGGCTGACCTCGTGCATGCCCGTCATTTGGGTCGGCAGGGAGGGCAGGAGGCCGGAGTCGAAAGTGGCCGCTTCGGCGAAAGGCAGGGTTTGGGAGAAGGCCCGGAAGGGCATGCCGTCCACCAGCCACTGGGCTTGCAGGATGCCCGTGCCCTCGTACTTGATGTCGGCATAGGCTTTAAGGCCGGCGAATCCACGCGGAACCACCTTATAGGACAAGCCGTCCTCGAACCGCAGCTGGAGAAAGAAGATGCCGAAGGGGGCCCGGGGGCCCACGGGCTCCTCGACCCTGACGGAGACCGAGGTCGGGCCGCCGGCGGCGCCGTTCCAGTCCCAGGCCTGGACGGCGTAGACGCCGGTCTTGGCGAAGACGTGGGAGATCGTCGGGCCGCCGGAGACGGGGGCGCTGCCGTCGCCGAAGCTCCAAAGGATTTTCGAGGTGAAGAATCTGACTGCGGTGAAAGCCACCGGCTGGAGCGGCACGGGCACGGCCGGAGTGAAGGTGATGCTGCGGACGCTGATGTCGACCGCCACCGTGACCGTAACCGTGATGTCCGCCAAACCGGCGCCGCCTTTATCTCTGGCCGCCGCGACGAACACGCCCGGCGCGGTGTAGGCGTGGCTGATCGAGGCGCCTCCGACGACGGCGGCCGAGCCATCCCCGAAATTCCAGAGAATACTGCCCGAGAGGAAGTTGAAGGCTTGGAAAGCCACGCTCTGGCCCAGCTGCGGGTTGGCCGGGGTCGCCGTCACCCGGCGGTTTTCGACGACGGTGATGGGGACGGTCTCGTCGAACCAGAAGCCGCTGGCCCGGTAGGTGCAGCGGACGTTGAAGACCCCGGCTCGGCCGTAGATGTGCTGCACGGTGATCTGGCCGGAGGCCGTGGCCCCGTCGCCGAACCACCAAGTCACGGTCGCCGGGTCCAAGAAGGTCAGGGCGGTGGAGACGACGAAGGTGGCGGCCTGGTCGACGTTGGGCTGGTTCGGCGAGTAGGTGATCGTGGCCAGGCCGGGATTCGCCAGAGCCAGGGCCAGGCCTGCCACCAGCAGCGGAACGGAGAATCGGATGGGACGCGGCATGGGAGGCTCCTAGAAGGCGATGTCCGCTTGGCCGTAGATGCGGGTGTCCGTCACCGGCTGGCCGCCGTATTCCTGCCTCCGGTAGCTTCCCCGGACGGTCAGCAGCAGGCTGTTGACCTTGATCAGCTTGCCCAGATAGAAGTTGATGCCTCCCGTGGCGTCCACGGCCCGGCTGACCGAGACGACGGCTTGAGCCATCCGGTTGAAGGAGCCGGACAGCAGGATCGACAGGACCCGGGGGATGAAGAACACCTCGCCGTTGAGGAAGGCGTTGAGGGTCGTGTCGACCGCTCCCGTGGCCAGGCTCTCAGACCGGGTCAGGCCGAAGGTCGGGGAGATCATCAGGGCCTCTCCGGCGCGCAGCGAGCCGCCGATATTCAGGGTCATCCCCCGGATATCTCCGGTCGGATTGGTCTCGCTCTTCAGGCTGGACCGGGTCAGGGTCAGATTGAGGCTGAGGGCCGAGGAGGCCGTCCAGGCGAGTCCGCCCGAGTACTCCAGGGTCGCGGCATCTTGAAGAAGGTCGGAGGCGCCGCCTTGGCGGGACTTCTGGTCCGAGGCCCGCAGGCCGGCCGTCAGGGACAGCTTGGATCCCAGGGCCAGGTTGACGGAGGCGTTGCCGCTCAAGCCTTCCGTCGTCGGCCTCTCGTCGTCGCTCTCGACGTTGTCCCGCTGCGCCGTCACCTGGCCCTGCAGGCTGAACGGCCCCAGCGACCAGAGCAGGTTGGCGTCCACCCCCTGCCGGTCGTTGGCCAGATACTGGAGCCCGACCGAGTTGAAGGTCCGCCCGATGAAGCGGTACGTGCCGTTCAGGCTCAGCCGTCCCAGGCTCAGACTGGCACCGGCGCTCCAGGCCGTGTCGGGAGCGGCCCCCGCCTCGTCGCCGGTGTCCCCGTCATAGCGGCTTCGGGCAAACTCGGCCCGAAGCTTCACGGCGCTCCTGAACAGCGAGGTCTCCTGCATGACCGCCCAAGCGTCGCCTTCGCGGCTCTGCAGGGAGGACGATACGGCCGCGTTGGCGGCCCGGGAAGGATCGTCCCGCCCGGTGACATAGATGGCCCTGAGCGACAGGCCCTCGCCGAAGAGGCGCAGGCCGGCCGCGCCGCCCATGAGGCTGACGGCCCGGGCCGGAATGCCGAAGCCCTTGAAGCCCTGGACCTGCTGGGAGCTGACGTCGAAGGCGTGCAGATAGAGCTTGCGGTTGTCGAAGGCGTATTCGATGCCGCGCCGGCCCAGGCCGAAGGAGGTGTACTCGGACTCGTTGATATTGATGTCGCCCAAGCGCAGCGCGTGGCTCCCGGAGGTTACGGCGATCATCATGTTGGAAAGATCGGCTTCCGAGCCGCCCGCGGGGGGAGCGTTGGTCAGGCTGAAGTTGGAATCGATGCGCAGGCCGGACTTGCCGGGGATACTGGACTCGAAACCGATCTGGATATTGCCGCTCCCGGCCGGGCTGGAGACGGCCGGGCCGGAGGCTTGCTCGCGGAGGGTGCCTTGGGCGCTGCCGTTGGCGTGGATGGGGAGCTTGAGCTTGGTCTCCTCATCCTGGGGCGAGGGCAGGTTCTCGGGGATGCGGGGCGCCGGCTCGCCGCCTTCGGGCTTGACCGGGGCCGGGCCCGCAGCGCCGTCCGCCGGGACGACCGTCTTGCGGCCGCCTTTCTCCGCCTCGATGTAGTACTCGAATCCGTCGGCGGTCAGGGCGGACGTGTCGAGCTCGACCGAGTAGCTCGGGCCCTGGCCGTCCCTGGCCATCGGGCGGGCTTGGAACGCCTGCAATCCCGGGGCGCGATAGTAAAGCGTGACCCAGTCGGCGCCGTCCTTGACGGAGGCCGTGATCGCCAGCTTCGCGCCGGGAATGTAGGAGGAGATCAGGGCATGCTCGATGAGGGAATCCTGGACCAGAACGGGAGGGCTGTCCCCCGGCGCGGCCGCGATGGAACCGGCCCCGCACAGCGCCAGCGCCAGTAATCCAAATACCCCGCCTCGAAGCTTCATGGGCGCCTCTCTCACCCTCAGAGGACCGTCTGGCCTCTACAATACCCATCCGCCGGGACCTGTCAAGGAGGCGGCCGGGGAAGGGAGCCGTTTCGGGGGGGCGAGGAGGGAACGGGAGATGGGTGGGGGTGGCTGGGAAGCTAGGATTCGAACCTAGATTTCATGATCCAGAGTCATGAGTCCTGCCGTTGGACGACTTCCCAAACCGGCGGAAGCGCTATTATACGCAATTCCCGTCCGATTTCAAGCCCGGCCGTTCCCTTGCGCCGCCTCCGGCCGCATGATAAGATGGGCGGCCTGTCATGACGAAAAAGCGCATTCTCCGCCTCGCTCTGGTCTTTCTGCTGACCGCCGCTTTCCTGTACTTCTTCCTCCGCAGCATCAAGGACTGGCGCAAGGTCCTCGAGTATGTGGCCAACGTCGATTGGCGCTGGGCCCTGGCGGCCTTGGTCGCCACACCGGTCCACTTCTTCACCCGGGGCCTGCGCTGGAAGTACCTCCTCCATCACGAGAAGCGGGACATCCGCTTCAACAGCCTGTGGAAGGGCAACGTGGTCGGATTCACCGTGACGTACATCTTCCCCGGCCGGCTGGGGGAGATCGCCAAGCCCCTCTTCGTGGCCCGGCGGGAGAAGATGCGCCCCGGCTTCGTCCTGGGCACCTGTGTCGTCGAGCGGATCTTCGACATCCTGACCATGACCACCCTGCTGGGCTTGTTCATGCTCGGCCGCCCTCTCTTCGGGGCCCGCATGCCGATCACGGCCGAGGGCGTGACCCGGCTCCAGTCCTGGGGCGGTATCGCGGTCGGCGTCGCCAGCGTCCTCCTGGTCCTGATCATGCTGTTCTACTTCTTCAAGGACAAGGCCCTGGCCGTGGCCGCCAAGGTCCTCCGCGTCCTGCCCCACGGCCTTCGGGACAAGGCCCTCGCCCTGCTGCGCGAGTTCATCGACGGCCTGCGCTTCTTCCACAGCCTGGGCGACTTCATCGTCTATGTCGCCCTCGGCTTCCTGGTCTGGCTGAGCATCATCTTCTACTACTGGCTGTACCTGTACGCCTTCCGCTTCCCGGTCCCCTTCATCTGGATGTTCCCCTACCTCTTCCTGACGGCCGTAGGCGCCTCCATCCCGACGCCGGGAATGGCCGGCGGCTTCCACGCCTTCAGCCAGTTCGGCCTGACCATGCTGCTGGGCATGAACCCCAACCTGGCCGGCGGCTACACCATCGTCGTCCACCTCATCCAGCTTGTCGTGACCTGCCTGTTGGGCTATATTGTCCTCTGGAAGGAGGGCTTGAGCCTCAAGCAGCTCAAGTCCCTGGGGGAGGCCGACGAGCCATGAGATGTCCCTACTGCGCCCATCCGGACAGCAAGGTCATCGACTCGCGGGAGAGCAAGAAGGGCATCAGCATCCGCCGCCGGCGGGAGTGCGAGTCCTGCCGGAAGCGCTTCACCACCTACGAGAAGGTCGAAGAGATCCCCTACATGGTGGTCAAGAAGGACGGCACCCGCCAGATGTTCGACCGGCAGAAGCTGCTCAAGGGCGTGATGAAGGCCTGCGAGAAGCGGCCCATCGCCCTGGCCCGGCTGGAGGAGATCGTCGAGGAGGTCGAGGCCCGTCTGCAGGAGCGTCCCGACAAGGAGATGAAGGCCTCCGAAGTCGGCCAGCTGGTCATGGACCGGCTGCGGGATCTGGACAAGGTGGCCTACGTCCGCTTCGCCTCGGTCTACCGGGAGTTCCGCGACGTCCAGGAGTTCAAGAACGAGCTGGACACCCTGCTCGACGAGAAGTGAACGGCCGGGTTTGACAAACCCGCCTCCGCGCCTTATCTTCCTGCGTCTTGGCTTCCCGCCGCGGCCGGCCGCGGGGGGAGCGCAAAGGGAGACGTCCATGATCAAACGCATCAAGCCCGTCACCCGCGGCCAGCGGATCGAGGGGGAGATCCAGCGCCTGGTCTGCCAGGCCCTCTCGGAGCGCTCGGAGCTCCTGGGCCTGGACGGGGCCTGGGCCCTGCCGCTGGATGTCCTCGAGACCGAGCGGACCATCGTCGTCGAGGCCGAAGTGCCCGGGATCGAGGCGGCCGATCTGCGCATCTCGCTCGACGCCAGCCAGATCGAGATCCGCGGCCTGAAGCGGGAGGACCTCTCGGGCACCCGGGCCTCGTACCTGCGCCTGGAGCGCGAGTCGGGGCTGTTCCGCCGGGCCCTGGATCTGCCCTGCGCCGTGGAGACCGACAAGGCGACGGCGGTCCTGGAGAACGGCGTCCTGACCATCGTCATGCCCAAGGCCGCCGCCGGCCCGGCCCGGGACAAGGTCGTCCCCATCGACCGGCCCGGCGAATCCCATGGAGAATCGAATGGCTGAAAAAGACACCAAGCCGGAAGCCCCCCTCGAGGAAGTGGCCGAGGACAAGGATCCCAAGCTGCCCATCCCGACCCGGCTGCCCGTGCTCCTGCTGCGGGACATCGTGGTCTTCCCCTTCATGATCGTGCCGCTCTTTGTCGGCCGGGAGAAGTCCAAGTCGGCCATCGACGCCTCGCTGACCTCGCACCGGATGATCCTGCTCCTGACCCAGCGCAAGATGGAGACCGAGGACCCCAAGCGCGAGGAAGTCTACGACATGGGCACGGTGGCCCTGATCATGCGCATGCTCAAGCTCCCCGACGGCCGCATCCGCATCCTGGCCCAGGGGCTCAGCCGGGCCCGCATCGAGAGCTTCGAGGAGGAGAACGGCCACATCGAGGCCCGCATCTCCGTTTTGAGCGAGCCGGAGACGCCGGCCGGGACGCTGGAGAGCGAGGCCCTGGTCCGCAACGTCCGGACCGGGCTGGAGAAGGCCACCTCGCTGGGCAAGTCCATCCCGCCGGAAGTCCTGATCATCGCCGCCAACGTCGAGGAGCCGGGCCGCCTGGCCGACCTGACCGCGGCCAACCTGGAGCTGAAGGTGCCCGAGGCCCAGGCCATCCTGGAGATCGCCGAGCCGGCGGCCCGGCTGAAGAAGGTCCACGACCTGCTGGCCAAGGAGCTGGAGCTGCTGGACGTCCAGTCGCGCATCTCGACCGAGGCCAAGGGCGAGATGGACAAGATGCAGCGGCAGTACTTCCTCCGCCAGCAGATGAAGGCCATCCAGAAGGAGCTGGGCGAGGGCAACGAGCTGCAGGAGGAGATCAAGGCCTACCAGGACAAGCTGAAGAAGCTCAAGGTGGCCGACGAGGTCCGGGAGGAGCTGGACAAGCAGATCGTCCGCCTGGGCCAGATGCACCCCGAATCGGCCGAGACCACCGTCGTCCGCAACTACCTGGACTGGATGTTCGCCCTGCCCTGGAACCGCAGCACGGTCGACAACCTGAACCTGAAGAAGGCCAAGGCCATTTTGGACGAGGACCACTACGGGCTGGAGAAGATCAAGGAGCGCATCCTGGAGTACCTGGCGGTGCGCAGCCTGTCCAAGACCATCAAGGGACCGATCCTCTGCTTCGTCGGCCCGCCCGGGGTCGGCAAGACCTCTCTCGGCCGGTCCATCGCCCGGGCCCTGGGCCGGGAGTTCCTGCGCATCTCCCTGGGCGGCGTCCACGACGAGGCCGAGATCCGCGGCCACCGGCGGACCTACGTCGGGGCCCTGCCGGGCCGGATCATCCAGGGGCTCCGCCGGGCCGGCTCCAATAATCCCGTCTTCATGATGGACGAGGTCGACAAGATCGGAGCGGACTTCCGGGGCGATCCGTCCTCGGCCCTGCTGGAGGTTCTCGACCCGGAGCAGAACAACAGCTTCCGGGACCACTACGTCGGAGTCCCCTTCAACCTGTCCAAGGTCCTCTTCATCACCACGGCGAACCTGCTGGATCCCATCCAGCCGGCCTTCCGCGACCGCATGGAGGTCATCCAGCTGCCCGGCTACACCGAGGAGGAGAAGCTCCAGATCGCCCTCCGGCACCTCGTCCCGAAGCAGGTCAAGGAGAACGCCCTGACGGCCAAGCGGATCGAGTTCTCGTCCGGGTCGATCAAGAGGATCATCTCGCTCTACACCCGCGAGGCGGGCGTCCGCAATCTGGAGCGCGAGATCGGAGCGGTCTGCCGCAAGACGGCCCGCAAGGTGGCCGAGGGCAAGAAAGGCCTGTCCCGGATCACGTCCCAGAATATCGAGGCCTTCCTCGGCCCGGCCAAGGTCTTCAAGGACCAGGTCCAGAAGAAGGACCAGGTCGGGGTGGCGACCGGCGTCGCCTGGACCTCGGTCGGGGGCGAGATCCTGTTCGTCGAGTCCACCCGGATGAAAGGCAAGGGCGGCCTGGCCCTGACCGGATCTTTGGGCGACGTCATGAAGGAGTCGGCCCAGGCGGCCCTGTCCTATGCCCGGGCCCACGCGGCCGATCTGGGCATCGATTCCAAGGTCTTCGCGAGCAGCGACTTCCACGTCCACATTCCGGAGGGGGCCATCCCCAAGGACGGCCCCTCGGCCGGCATCACCATGGCCACGGCCCTGATCTCGGCCTGCACCAACGCCAAGGTCCGTTGGGACACGGCCATGACCGGGGAGATCACGCTGCGCGGCAACATCCTGCCGATCGGCGGGGTCAAGGAGAAGGTCCTGGCCGTCCAGCGGGCCGGGATTCCCCGCATGATCCTGCCGGCCGCCAACCGGAAGGACCTGATCGACATCCCCAAGGCCGTCCGCCGGGAGATGACCTTCCTCTTCGTCGAGGAGATCAACGAGGTCCTGCGCGAAGCCCTGGTCAAGCGTGGCCGCAAGGCGCCGGCGGCCGCGAGCCGCCGGGCATGAGCGGAGCCACCGTTGGGGCTACGGGCGAGCGGGAGATCGTCCGGATCATCCGGCGGCTCTTCCCGCCCCTCCGGCCCGATGTGGTGCGGGGGATAGGGGATGATGCGGCCGTCGTCCGGCCCGGGAAGCGGCCCTGGATCCTGACCAAAGACCTTCTGGTCGAGGACGTCGACTTCCGGCGACGCCTCCAGCCGCCTTTCTTCGTCGGGCGCAAGAGCCTGGCCGTCAACCTCAGCGACGCGGCGGCCATGGGGGCGCGCCCGGCCCTGGCTTTGCTGGGACTGGGCCTGCCGCCCGACCTGGAGATGCCCTGGGTCCGGGGGTTCCTGCGCGGCTTCCGGTCCATGGCCCGCGAGCAGGGCGTCGACCTGGTCGGGGGGGACCTCACCGCCTCCCGCGAGATCTTCGTCTCGGTGACCGTCCTGGCCAGGGCGGACCGGGCCGTCGGACGCGGCGGCGCCAAGCCGGGCGATTGGATCTGCGTCTCGGGCTCCTTGGGCGACGCGGCCCTGGGCTTGGCCCTGATGGAATCCGGCCGGGATGGGATGAAGGGCGCGGCCGGGCCCCGGCGGGCTTTCCTCAATCCTTCGCCCCGGGTCGAGCTGGGGCTGGATCTGGCCCGGTTGGGGCTGCCTTCGGCCATGATCGACGTCAGCGACGGCCTGTCCGTCGATCTGGCCCACCTCTGCCGGGAGAGCCGAGCGGGGGCCGAGATCGAGCCCGCCCGCATCCCGATCTCCGCGTCCCTGGCCCGACTGGCCCCGAGGAAGACCCTTGATTACGCCTTGAACGGGGGAGAGGACTTCGAGCTCCTCTTCACCGTCCGTCCGACGGAGCGCAACCGGCGCCTGCTGGAGAAGGTCCGCCGGCGTCACGCCGTCGCCCTCATCGGCCGCATCCTCTCCCGGCGGGGGCTTTGGGCCGTGGCGGAGGGGGGAACGCGCCTTCCCCTGGCGGCCGGGGGTTACGAGCACTTCCGGGCCTAAAAAGCCCGGCTTCTCCCGATCAGATCTCGGCGGCGTAGACGGCTTCGGCCGGGCCCGTCTGGAAGACGGGCGAG
Organism: uncultured Eubacteriales bacterium; assembly: GCA_964556755.1. GTDB lineage: Bacteria > Acidobacteriota > Aminicenantia > Aminicenantales > UBA4085 > UBA4085. The sequence continues at coordinate 242,867 of CAZKXI010000002.1, read as the reverse complement.
GTCTCGTCGGGCCACTCGACCAGGAGCGAGCCCAGACCGGTCCGGACCCGGACGGAGCGGTCGACATAGCCCTTGAGCATGGCCGCGGCGGCGGCGGCGCAGGCCCCGCTGCCCGAGGCCAAAGTCTCCCCGACGCCGCGCTCCCAGAAGAGCACCTCGATCTCGCTCCGCCCGCTGACCCGGATGAACTCCACGTTGGTCCGGCGGGGAAAGAAGGGGTGGCTCTCGATCAGGGCGCCGGCCGGCTGCCACTCCAGGCGCCCGGGAAGATGGTCGAAGAAGAGCCCGCAGTGGGGGTTGCCCATGGACAGGCAGGTGACGAGATGGATCTTGCCGCTGATCGGCAAGGGGTAGTCGATGATTCGCGCGTGGAGGCGCCCGTCGTCAAACGGGACGGCGGCCGGATCCAGCCGCGGCACGCCCATCTCCGTCCGCAGGAGGAAGGTCCCTCCCTGGCGGGAGACGATCTCCAGCCGGCGGATCCCGGCGGCCGTGGCCAGGCTGACCGCGGGGCCGGGGACCCGGCCCGAGGCGAACAGATGGGCGGCCGCGCAGCGGATGCCGTTGCCCGAGATCTCGGCCTCGGAGCCGTCCGCGTTGAAGATGCGGAAGGCGAGGTCGCCTCCGGCCGGGGCCGCGGCGTCCAGGACGACCAAGCCGTCCGCCCCGGGCCCGGTATGCCTCTCGCACAAGCGCCGGGCCAGCCCGCCCGGATCGGCCTCCGGGCCGATCTCGTCCCGATCGACGATCAGGAAGTCGTTGCCCAGGCCGTGGTACTTGACGAGCCTCAAATCACTGGACTCTCAAGGTGATGATGAAGTCCTGGGACTGGCCGCCGCTCTCCCGGCGGCAGGACAGGAGCAGGGGGCTCCCGGCCGCGGCCTTATCCAGGATCTGCTGCCACTGGGCGGCGGATGTGACCTTGATCCGGTTGACCTCCAGGATCAGATCGCCCGCCTCCAGTCCCTTGCGCTCGGCGTCGCTGCCCTGGGCCACGTCGGTGACGACCAGGCAGTCGCGGGTCCGGTAGCCGTAGCGGCGGGCCAGGGCCTGGGTCATCTCGGTGACCTCGATCCCCGCTTCCCGGCCCGACTTGGCCGCGGCCGCCGCCGGCGTCTCGTCGGTCAGCTCGGCCACGGTGGCCGTGATGGTCTGGACTTGGCCGTCGCGGATGACCTTGATGGCGATCTTGCTGCCGGGGGCGATGTCGGCGATCTTGAAGCGCAGGTCGTTGTCGCTGACGACCTTCTGGCCGTTGATCTCGGTGACGACGTCGTAGGGCTTCAAGCCGGCCTTGGCGGCCGGAGTGTCCGCGGCTACGGAGCTGATGAGGGCGCCCTTCTTGTCCTTCAGCTTGAGGGCCTCACGGGTGTCGTCGTCGATGGCGGCCGGGACGATGCCCAGGTAGCCGCGGACGACCTTGCCCTTGTCCTTGAGCTGCTGGACGACCTTCTTGGCCAGGTTGGAGGGGATGGCGAAGCCGATGCCGATGTTGCCGCCGGTCGGGGCCATGATGATGCTGTTGATGCCGATGACCTCGCCCTTGAGGTTGACCAGCGGCCCGCCCGAGTTGCCCCGGTTGATGGCCGCGTCGGTCTGGATGTAGTCCTGGTAGGTGATCTCGTTGACGCCGCCCAGCTGGCGCCCCTTGGCGCTGACGATGCCGGCCGTCACGGTGTGCTCCATGCCCAGGGGGTTGCCGATGGCCAGGACCCATTCACCGACCCGGGCCAGGGCCGAGTCGCCCAGCTCGACGAAGGGGGCGCCCTTGATCTCGATCTTGATCAAGGCCAGGTCGCTTTTGGGGTCCGTGCCCACGATCTTGGCCGTGTAGGTCTCCTCGGAGACCATGGCCACCGTCGTCTTGGTCGAGCCTTCGACCAAGTGGTTGTTGGTGATGATGTAGCCGTCGGGGCTGACCAGAAAGCCCGTCCCTTGGACGGTCGCCTTGCGGTCCTGTTGGCGGGGCGTGGGCTGGTCGAAGAACCTGTTCCAGAACTCGTCCATCGGCGAGCCGTCGGAGAACGAGCCTTGGGAGGCCTTCTCGACGCGCACCGACTCGACCTTGACGACGGCCGGGCCGACCTTCTCGGTAATCTTGACGAAGTCCAGCTCGGGCTTCAAGTCGGTCGTCTGGGCGAACAGCCCCGTCCCGGATCCGGCCGAGCCGGCCGTCAAGGCCGACGCTTTATGCTCGGGCAGGAAGACAAAGATATATCCCGCGGCCAGGATGCCTAAAGCGAAGCTGGCCAAGGAGATCCACACGGCTTTCTTCATCGATGATCCTCCACGTTCCGTCTTGGATGCCCGTTTTCTGCTGTTCCGGAGCGCCCAGAATAGCACAGAACGGACGCCTTTTTCAAACATGGTTCCAACTCGGAAAGGCCGTCGAGCGTTGCATTTGCGGGCGGCCGGGTCTAAGATGAGGGGCCATGAGAAAAGGTCTTCTGATCGTCCTGGAAGGCATCGACGGGACGGGCAAATCGACCCAGGCGGCCGCTCTCGTCCGCCGCCTTCGCCGCCGCGGATGGGCCGTCACCGCCTCGGCCGAGCCGACCCGGGGCCGCTACGGCCGGGAGATCAGGCGGGCGGCCCGGCGGGCCGGATCCCTGACCCCGGCCGAGGAGCTGGACCTTTTCCTGCGGGACCGCAGCGAGCATGTCGCTCGGATCATCCGGCCGGCCTTATCCCGGGGACGGATCGTCGTCCTGGACCGGTACTACTTCTCCACGGTCGCCTATCAGGGAGCCAAAGGCCTTGACCCCGAGGCCATCCGGAAGGCCAACGAGCGCTTCGCCCCGCGCCCGGACCTGGTCTTTGTCCTGGATTTACCGGCTCGGGAGGGCCTGGGTCGGATCGAGGGGCGGGGGAGCCGGGACCTGCTCTTTGAGAGGGAAGGCTACCTGGGGAGGGTGCGGCGCCTCTTCCTCTCCTTTCGGGGACCGCGCGTGATCCACCTGGACGCGGGGCGGGAGCGGCGCGATCTGGGAGACGAGATCCTGGCCCGGGTCTTGAAAAAAGCGGGCCCTCTGCTATAGTTGGGCATCATGTCCGCCGCCAAGAAGCTCTGGAAGATCCGCATCGTCCCGACCGACGGCCGGAAGCTCCTGCGCCACCTGCTGATCGGGCTGGGCTTCTCCACCGCCATCCTGCTCGGCGGGCTGCTCGGCACCTACATCGCCGTCAAGCAGGGCCTGCCCGACGTGGCCGAGATCGAGAATCTGACGCCCAGCCTGACCACTTCCGTCCTCGCCGACGACGGCCGGGTGGTCAAGGAGATCGGCCCCGAGAAGCGCATCCTGGTGGCCTACGACAAGATCCCGGAGACGCTGAAGCAGGCCATCCTGGCCACCGAGGACCCCCGCTTCTTCAAGCACAGCGGAGTCGATGTTCGGGGCTTTATCCGGGCCATCTGGCAGAATATCTGGCACGTCTTCGGCGGCAGCAAGCTGGAGGGCGGCTCGACCATCACCCAGCAGCTGGCCCGGGAGTATTTCCTCTATCGCCAGCAGACCATCCACCGCAAGCTGGTCGAATGGGTCCTGGCCATCCAGATCGAGAAGCGGTACTCCAAAGAGAAGATCTTCGAGATGTACTGCAACCAGTTCAACCTGGGGCATGGGGCCTACGGCATCGAGTCGGCGGCCCATCTGTTCTTCGGCAAGAGCGTCTCCGATCTTTCCCTGGAGGAAGGGGCCATGATCGCCGGCATCTTCCGGGGCCCATCCCGCTACTCCCCCTACAACGCCGCCGACTTGACCTTGAACCGCCGCAACCACGTCCTGGGCCGCATGGTCGAGGAAGGCTACCTGGACGAGGCCCGGGCTGAAGCCGCCCGCAAGAAGCCGCTGGGCGTCCTTCCTCTGGGCCGGAGCGACGCGGACTTCGGGGCCACCTTCTTCGAGGAGGTCCGCCGCTATATCGTCGAGGTCTATGGGGAGGATGCCCTGTATCGGGGCGGGATGAAGGTCTATACCACCCTCAACGTAGACGCTCAAGTAGCGGCCGAGACCGCGCTGCGGCAGGGGCTGCGCAACCTCGACAAGCGGCGCGGCTGGCGCAAGGACAAGAGGCTCCTGACCGAGGACAAGGACTTCCAGACCAGCGGCCGGACCCTGGAGGACTACTGGCTGAAGTCCTGGGCGTCGCCCAGGGTCGAGGTCGGCGACGTGGTCGAAGCTGTCGTCCTGTCGGTGACCAAGACCGAGGCCAAGGTCCGGGTCAAGACCTATGCCGGCCGGATGCGCAACGACGATATCGCCTGGACCAAGGTCCGTTCGCTCGACCAGATTCTGAAAGCCGGCCACGTCGTCCCCGTCCGAATCAAGAGCAAGGACGAGACCAAGAAGGAGCTCCAGGTGTCGTTGGACCAGGAGCCGCTGTCCGAAGCGGCCTTTGTCGCCATCGAGCCGCAGACCGGCCAGATCAAGGCCATGGTCGGCGGCTACTCCTTCGCCCGAAGCCAGCTGAACCGGGTCACCCAGACGGCCCGCCAAGCGGGCTCTTCGATCAAGCCGATCCTGTACACGGCTGCCTTGGACAACGGCTTCACGGCCGCCTCCCGGATCGAGGACCGGCCCATGGACTTCCAGGACAAATGGTCGCGCACGACCTGGACGCCCAAGAACTACGACCGGCAGTTCAAGGGCATGATCACCCTGCGCTGGGCCTTGGAGGAATCGCGCAACGTGCCGACGGCCGCGATCCTCGACCAGATCACGCCCCAGACCGGGGTGGACTACTGCAAGCGCTTCGGGCTGAGCACCACCCTCTATCCGTACTTGTCCCTGGCCCTGGGCACCTTCGAGATGCGGCTGATCGAGATGGTCTCGGCCTACTCGGTCTTCCCCAACCGGGGCGTCCGGGTCAAGCCTTCCTTCATCCTCAAGATCGAGGACCGCGACGGCAACCTCCTGGAGGAGAGCAAGGTCGAGTCGGAGGACGTCATCTCGCCTCAAACGGCCTATATCATGACCTATATCCTGGAGGGCGTGGTCGAGCGGGGCACGGGCCGCGGGGCCTCCGTTCTTCTGCCCGACAAGCCCCTGGGCGGCAAGACGGGCACCACCGACAAGTACACCGACGCCTGGTTCATCGGCTTCTCGCCCTCTCTCTGCGCCGGCGTCTGGGTCGGCAATGACGACAATCGCCCGCTGGGCCCCGGCGAAGAGGGCGCCCTGGCCGCCCTGCCGATCTGGCGGGGCTTCTTCAGCGATGTCATCGCGGCCGAGAAGAAGAGGGCCGAAGCCGCCAAATCCGAGGTCAAGCCCGAGGAGTTTGCCGTCCCCACCGGGATCATCTTCGAGGCCATCGACCGCAAGACCGGCCTGCGCCCGGCCTCCTTCTGTCGCTGGCGATTCATGGAGGCCTTCCTCGAGGGGACCGAGCCGATGCGGTTCTGCTCGCTCGAGGACCACCTCCTGGTGCTCGACTACGACGGCGACTCCGAGAGCAGCGAGGGGCACCGCCCCTAGCCAGCCCGCCATTGGCCGCCGCCCGAACCCCCTGATTTCCCGAAAATTGGGCGAAAAAAAAGGGAAGCGGCAAAGGCCGCTTCCCTGGGGATGACGGGAAGGGATTAACGGTGACGGCTTGCGCCGCCCCCGGAGCTCCGCGAGCCGCCGGAAGAGCCGGACCGCGAGCTCCCTCCGGAGCCGCGGGAGCCGCCCGACGAGGTCCGGGGCGATCCGCCGCTCCTGGACGAGGAGCCGCTGGAGGAGGAGCCGCGCGAGACCGTCCCGCGGGAGGACGAGCGGCTCGAGGACGAGCCGCTCGAGGAGGATCCGCTCCGGACCGAGGAGCCGGACCGCCCGCTTTGGATGCGGCGATAGATGTTTCCAAGCACCGAGCCCGAGGAGCCCCGGCCGGCGCTCTCCCGGGTGATGGACGGGGAGGACGGGTAGCCGTAGCCTGAGCCGGGGGCGTAGGACCGGATCGAAGAGCCCGATCCGGCCGCGCTTTCATACCGGCGGATCTGCCGCTCGCCGGAGGTCTTGCCCGCGGCGGCGGGCGGCTGGCCCTGCTGGGACTCGCCCTTCTTGACGGCCGCTCCTTCACCGGACTTGGCCGTCGTCGGCTTGTCGGCCTGGCCCGGCCCGGCGCCCGATCTGTTGTCGGAGATCCGGCCACCGGCCGGCTGGCCGCCGGAGGCGGAGCTTCCCGTCTCGCGGATGACCCTGCCGCCCTGTCGGGACGCGCCTTCATTGGCGGTCCCGGCCCCGCCTTGGCGGAGAATGACTCCGCCGCCGGCGCCTTTCAAAGGCTCCGTCGAGATCCGGCTGGGCGAGCCGGGTCGCACGTCGGGCATCTTGCCGGACATGGTGATCCTGCCGACGTCCTTGAGCGACTCGGGATTGACCGCGACCTTGCGAATGTCGGGCGCGCGGAGCTGATCCTTGCGGATGACGGTGATGGCCCGCGAGGAACGGGGATATTCGCCCTGCCAGCCTCGGCCCCAGTAGCGATTATTGTAGAGGACCCCGGGGTAGCCCCAATAGCTCAGGGGAGCCCAGCCCCAGTAGTCGTAGCCCCACCACCAATCCACCCAGGCCGGGCCCCAGATCCCCATGGGAATCCAGTGCCAGCCCCAGCCGAGGCTCCAGTGCCAGCGGCCGTAGTGGAAGGGACCCCAGCCCCAGGGCTCGCCGGGAATCCAGACCCAGCCGGCCATGGGGATCCAGGTCCAGCGGCCCCAGGAGTAGGGGCGCCAATCGGGGCCCATGCCCCGGGGGATCCAGACCCAGCCGAACTCGGGCGACTGCTGCCAGTCGCCGTATTCGTCGAGCTCGTACTCGAGGTCGGACAGCTCCTCCGGCAGGTAGCCGCGTCCCGACTGGCGTCGGACCAGGGCCAGGCGCGAGGAGTTGAAGCGATCGAAGGCATCCTCGGACCCGGCCGCGAAGAAGGCCGCCGGCTTGCCCTGGAAGCCGCCTTTGGCCAGCATGATCCGCTGCGAGTCCTTGACCAGCATGGATCCGTCGGCTCCGGCCGCTTCGACCATGCCCTCGAAGACCATGATCTCGGTGCCGCCGTCGGGGCGGACGTCGATCCGGTAGAGGCCGCTGTCCAGGACGTAGAAAGTGGCGTCGTCGGTCAGGACCTCGATGGATTTCTCCTTGGCCAAAGCGCCTACGTCGAGGTACATATGGCCGGCCCACTGGCGGATGCGGGTGACCGCGTTGTCGCGGCGGGGGAGAGAGGCGAAGTCGATCTTGGAGCTCTCGTCCAAGCGGACATAGATCCGCTTGCCGAGGTAGATCTCGAGCCGGCCTTCGGTCGTGCCGATCCGGTCGCCCTCGGCGATGGGCGAGTTGATCTCGGCGTCTTCATAGCCGAGATCCTGGGCTCTCTGGATGAAGGCCGTTCCCGTCAGGTGGCTGAGACGGGCGAACGAGTTGTTGACATATCGCGTTTCCTGCTCCTGGGCCATACCCAAAGGCGCCAGAAGCGCCGCGGCCAGCAGTATGAAGGCGGCACGTTTCATATCCGTTCTCCTTGCGCCTCTATTCTATGCAAAAATTATACCAAGCCCTCCGCCTGATGGGGTAGGTCTTTTTTTCGATATAACGTCCTTTTTTGGGGACAGGTGTGCTTTTAAAGCCCTCTCCAGAAGCGCTTGTGGACGGCCACCGTCCGGGCTACCTCCGCGGCCGCCTCTGGGGAGAGGCGGGGCTCCGTCATCGGTGATGGGTCGATGCCAGTCATCTGGCCGAGCGACTTGCGGACGCCTTCCGCCAGCCTTTCCAGGTGGTATCCGCCCTCGAGAACCAGAAGCAGGCGCCCCCGGCAGAGATTCCCGGCCATCTCCATCATCTCGGCCGTCAGGGCGGCGAATCCGTCTCCGGTCACGAGCATCCCGCCCAGCGGATCGCCGGCGCAGATGTCGTAGCCGGCCGAGACGATGATGAAGTCGGGGCGAAAGTCGGCTGCGACGGGCCCGAGGACGCCCCGATAAGCCCCCAGGAAATCGGCGTCCGTCCGTCCGGCCCGCATGGGGACGTTGACCGTGAATCCCTCGCCGTCGGCGTGGCCCTTCTCGGCCACCGAGCCCGTGCCGGGGAAGAGCGGGCTCTGGTGGGAGGAGAAGTAGAGCACGTCGGGGCGGAGGTCGAAGAGGTGCTGGGTCCCGTTTCCGTGGTGGAGGTCCCAATCGGCGATCAGGACGCGGTTGAGGCCGCGGCGACGGATCAGGTGCTCGGCGGCCAGGGCGGCGTTGTTGAAGAAGCAGAAGCCCATGGCCCGGTTGATCTCGGCGTGGTGGCCGGGGGGACGGACCAGGGCGAAGGCGTTGGCGACGTCGCCCCGCAGGACGGCGTCCGCGGCTTCGAGGGTCCCGCCGGCCGCCAGCCGCGCCGTCTCGTAGGTCCGGCCCGTCGCCGCCGTGTCCGCGTCAAGGGGCACGAGATCGGCGCCGGTGGTGGCTCCCAGGAAGCCGACATATTCGGGGGCGTGGAGAAGCTCGATCTCACCGACTGAGGCCGGCCGCGGCTCGATCCGCGCGAGGGGCAGACCCGGCTCGGCATCCAGACGGGCGAATATCGCCGCCAGCCGATCGGGCGACTCGGGATGACCGGGGCCCATGTGATGGGCCAGGAAGCGATTGTCCCGGATGATGCCCGTGGTCATTTCTTGGGGAAGAACTTGGCCAGCTCCTCCTCCTTGGGCTTGGCCGTCAGAAGGCTGACGACGACCAGCGACAGGAGGGAGACGGCCAGGGCCGGATAGATGAGCGGGATGCCCCAGGGGTCGCCTTCGGGGACCTGGGCGGCCGGCAGCGCCTTGGACAGGACGAAGAAGGCCACGCTGACGACCGTGCCGGAGACGATCGAGGCCAGCCCGCCGGCCTTGGTGGCCCGCTTCCAAGCCAGGGCGGCGATCAAGGCCGGGGTGATGGCGACGCCGTAGATGGTGTAGGCGAATAGGCTCATCTCCAGCACGCTCTTCAGCTGGGTGGCCAGCAGGAAGGCCAGGACGCCGATGACGACGATGACGACCTTTTGAAGAGCGACCATCTTCTTGGGATCGGCGTCCTTCTTCAGGAAGCGCTGGTAGATGTCGCGGATCAGGGTGGTCGAGGGCGAGAGGAGGTAGTTCATGCCGGTGGAGATGACCACCGCGCAGGCCGCGCCCAGCAGCAGCACGCCCACCGGCACGGGCACAAGCTGCTTGGCGGCCATCAGGACGACCTTGCCGCCGGCCTTGGGCACGCTCAAGTCGATCTGGCCCTGCAGCTTGGAATAGGCGAAGACGGCGATGACGACCACGATGCTCTCGACGAAGATGGTGCCGACCGTCCACCAGGCCACGGCCTTCTTGGCGTCGCGGCCGGACTTGGCGCTGTAGAACTTCTGATACATGCTCTGCACGCCGAGCAGGAGGAACATGGTCGAGAGGAAGTAGCCGATGGCCTTCAGCCAGGGATGGGCCCCGAATTGGCTGTTGACCACGGCGAAGTAGCCCGGATCGAGGGCCGCCCGGGCCGGGCCCAGGCCGCCGGCGGCGCCGATGACGAAAGGCACGGCCAGCAGGCAGGCCAGGACGATGATGATGCCGTTCGGTAGGTCCGTGTAGGCGATGGCCACCATGCCCCCGACGGCGGTGAAGAGGATGACGAAGGCGGCCGCGATCAGCGTCCCCGTCGCCTCCGAGATGGCCCCGTCGGTGATGACGTTGAGAATGAAGCCGCCGGCCACGAACTGGTAGGAGACGATGGAGATGAAGGACAGGAGCAGGGCGATAGCCCCGAAGAGACGCGCCGCCGGGCCGTAGCGGACCTCCAGGACGTCGCCCACGGTGTACTGGCCGAAGGTGTGGATCTTGGCGGCCAGGAAGTAGATCAGGATGATCCCGACCCAGGCGCCGGCCGCCAGCCAGAGGGCCGAGAAGCCGGCCTTGGCCGCGAACTCGGCCCCGGAGATGAAGGTGCCCGAGCCGATCCAGGTGCAGATCAGGGTGAAGACCATGACCTGCCACTTGAGGCTGCGGCCGGCGACCTGGAAGTCGTCCTGGCTCTTGATCTTGCGGGAGCGGTAGAAGTTGAAGCCGGTCAGGACGACGAGATAGGCGAGGATGACGACCACGTAGACGGACATGCGCCCTCCTTGAATTCGCGGACCCATACCGAATTCAGCGACCTTGCGGCCCCCCAGGGGGGGCGCATCTATCGCGAATTCGGTATGTGTCTGGAAATTGAGCTCGGTAGGTGTCTGCTATTTCCGGCGGCGCTTGAGCTTGAGGTAGACCCAGCCCATGACGATCAGGCGGCGGAGGTCCGAAAGGGAGCGGACCTGGCCCAGGGCCCGGGGGGCTTTCTTCAGCAGCGAGGTCCGCTTGGCGCTGAACGACCAGCGCAGGATGAGCTCGCAGATCTGAGCCCAGGTCAGCTTGTCCCGGTAGAGCGGGACGTCGCCCTGGGCCAGCGGCAGGGTGATGATGCCGCGCCGGCTGCGCCGGGTCCAGCTGAAGCCCTCCGGCAGAAAGCCGGTCTCCCGGGCCAGCTTCTCCAGCGGTGTGCCCGGGTAGATGTGGAGGATGGCCACCGAGCCCTCGATCCGGTCCTTGTACTGCTCGATGATCGAGATCGTGACCTGGGCCTCCTCCCAGGTCTCGGTCGGGTGGCTGAAGATAAAGAAGACGTTGGCCACGATGCCCAGCTCCAGGCACCAGGCGGTCAGGTTGTGGAAGTCGGACATCTCGATCTGCTTGCCGACGATCTGCTCCCGGACCCGGTCGGAGCCGGCCTCCAGCCCGTAGGACAGGTGGAAGAGCCCGGCCCGCTTCATCTTCTCCAGCAGGGCCCGGCTCATGATGTCCAGGCGCACGTCGCACTTGAAGAAGACGTCCAGCTTCCGCTCGATCATCAGGTCGCAGATGGCGTCGGCCCGCTTGGGGCTGGCGTTGAAGGTGTCGTCGAAGAAGAAGACGACCTTGATCCCGTAGCGCTCCTTGAGCAGCTCGATCTCGCGGATGACGCTCTCGGGGCTGCGCATGCGGACGTGGCGGCCCCAGTTAACCGGGGTGGCGCAGAAGTTGCAGGCGAAGGGGCAGCCGCGGCTGGTCATGACGTTGACCGCCGGCAGCGGGCCGTGCCCGGGCACGTCGAAGGCGAATCTGTACTTCTCGAACGGGACCAGATGGTAGGCCGGGAAGGGCAGGCTGTCGAGGTCGGCGATCGGCATCCGCGGCGGATTGGCCGAGGGCCGGCCGTCCCGGCGGAGGACGAGCCCGGCGATGCCGTGGAGCGATTCCATGGCCGGTCTCGCCTCCCAGGCCCGGACCACCTCGAGCAGGGTCATCTCGCCCTCGCCGCGCACGACCACGTCCAGCTCGGGGATGTTGGCGATGCAGTCCTCGGCCGCCATCGAGGCGTGCGGCCCGCCCAGTACGGTCAGGCAGCCGGGGTGGGCCCGCTTGGCCAGACGGACGACCTTGAAGGCCTGGAAGCGGTTTTCGGTGGTGATGGTCACGCCGACGATGTCGGGCTTGTCCGCCCGGATCTTGCGGGCGATGTCCTTCCAGCCCATCCCCAGCACGTTGCAGGGGACGACCTCGACCGGGATCCTCTCCCGCTCCAGGACGGCGGCGATGGACAGCAGCCCCAGGGGGGGCATGGACATCCCGCCCGACCAGCGCTCGGCGAAGTAGCCGCCGGGCGAGACGTACAGCTGGACCTTAGGCAACGGACTCGGCCTCCGCCTTCTTCTCCATCTTCATGGAGAAGACCCGGGTCACGTTGGGCTCCTCCATGGTCGTGCCGTAGATGTAGTCCGCCACCTCCATGGTCCGGTAGTTGTGGGTGATGATGATGAACTGGGTGTCGGACTTGATCGCCTTCATCAGCTCCAGGAACCGGATCAGGTTGGCCTCGTCCAGGGCCGCGTCGACCTCGTCCAGGATGCAGAAGGGCGTCGGCTTGTAGCGGAACAGGGCGAAGAGGAAGGCCAGGCTGGTCAGGGACTTCTCGCCGCCGGAGAGCAGGCCCATGTTGCCGATCTTCTTGCCCGGCGGCTGGGCCAGGACATCGACCCCGCTCTCCAGGGGATCCTCGGCGTCCAGCAGGCGGACCTCCGCCGAGCCGCCCTTGAAGAGGGTCGTGAACAGCTCCTGGAAATAGGCGTTGACGTCGGCCAGGGCGGACAGGAACCTCTGCCGGCTCTCCTCGTCGATCTGCTGGATGGCCGCCTTGGTCTGGGCGATGGACTCGCGCAGGTCGGTCCGCTGCTGGATCAGGAAATCGTGCCTCTCCTTGGCCTGCTGGTACTCCTCCTCGGCCATCAGGTTGACGGCCCCGATCCGCTGCAGCCTCTCCCGGGCTTCCTCGAGCTCGGCTTCCGCGGCCCCCGCCTCGGGCGCTTCCGGGGCGACGGGTTCGGCTTTGACCTCCTGCAGGGTCTTCTTCAGCTCCTGCCAGCAGGCCTCTTCCAGGTTGACCAGATCGCGGTCCACCTCGGCCTTGCGGACTTCCCAGCCCACGCGCTCGTCCTTGAGCCGCTCGTGCTCGTCCCGCAGGCCCGCCAGGCCGCCTTCGGCCTCGGCCAGCTCCCGCCGCAGGACGGCCAGCCGGCTCTCGCTGCCGGCCAGGGCCTCTTCCTGCCCGGCCCGCTGGCCGTCGAGATTGACGGCCCGGTCGCCCAGCTCGGCGGTCAGCCGGCGCAGGGACTCCTGCTCGGCCTCGGAAGCCCGCATCTCCTCCTGAAGGGCCGAGAGGCGGGCCGCCGCGGTGCTCCGCCGGGTCTCCAGGGATGCGATTCGGCTCTCCAGCCCGGCCACCCTCTCGCGTCCCAGGCCGATCGAGCCGCGAAGCTCCAAGAGGGCCTGCCTTTCCCGGTTGGCCCGCTCCTGGTGCTCCAGCAGGCCCCGCTCCTCGGCCTCGGCGACCTCGCGGCGGCGGCGCTCCTCATCTTCCTCGGCCCGCAGGACGGCGGCGTGCCGCTCGTTCCTCTCCTGGAAGCCGGTCCGGTCCATGGCCAAGATCTCGAGGTCGTGGCCGAAGAGCGCCAGGTCGTTGGCCAGCTTGTCCCTTTCGGCCGCCGCCAGGGCGGAGCGCTTCTCCCAATCGGCCAGGCTCCGGCGCAGGCCGGCGAGCTCGCCGGCCAAGCCGTCCAGCCGGGCCTCCAGATCGGCCTTGGCCTCCATGGCTCCGGCCAGCTCGCGGGCCAGCGGCTCGATGACCGCGTCCTGGCCCCGCAGACGGCCCTCCAGATCGCGGATCTCCTGGACGAAGGTGAACAATCCCTCCTTGCGCTGGCCCAGCTTCAGCAGGCCTTCCCGCAGCAGGATGTCGCCGGCCGGCGTCACGAAGCTGAGGCCGGGATGCTCCAGCCAGAGGCGGACGGCGGCCCGGATGTCCCTGACGATGACGGCGTCCCGGAGCCGCGGCAGCCGGCCGCCCAGAACCGGGCCGGGACGAAGCCGCGCCTTCAAGCGGCCCAGGATGTCGGGGTCGTCGACGGCCGGATCCTCCTCGCCGGTCCGATCGTCGGGGGAGATCAGCATGAAGTTGCCGCGCAGCCCCCCGGCGCCCAGAGCTTCGAGAAGGTCCCGCGGCCGGACGACCAGCGAGCGGGCCTCCTCTTTCCAGAAGACATCGACCAGGGGGGCGTCGGCCGGGTCGGAGGAGATCATGTCGGCAAAGGCGCCCAAGGCCGACGGCAGCCCGGGGACTTCCGCCGCCTGCCGCTCCTGGGCCTCCAGCTTGCGCAGGGACTGCAGATGGTGGCTCGTCGCGTCGCGCTCGTCTTTCAGCGCCCCCAGCCGCTCGCGCAGGGCGTTGATCGCGGCGGCGGAGCCGGCCAGCCGGTCGCGGGTCTCGTCCTCGGCTTTCTCCCGCCCGGCCATCTCCTCGGCCTTGGCCGCCCGCTCGGCTTCCAGGACGTCGCGCTCGGCCGTCTGGCGGGCCAGGCGCTCGGAGGTCTCGTCGCGCCGCACCCGGAGCTTCTCCTCCTGGCGCAGCACGAGCTCGATCTCCTTGTCGATCTTGGCCTGCTCGTTGCGGGCCTGGGTCAGCTCGGCCAGCTTCTGGATGGCGTCGGAGCGGAGGCGTTCGACCTTGGCCGCCCAGGGGGCGATCCTCTCTTCGACCTCCCGGAGGGATGCTTCCAAGCGCCCGGCTTCGGCTTCCTTGAGAGCCAGAGCCTCGGCCTGGACGGTGCTCTCCTCGCGGGCGCCGCCGGTCTCCTGCTCCATGGCCAGCAGCTCGGCCAGGAGCTCATCGGAGGCCGCCGCGGCCCGCCTTCTGAGGATCTCCAGGTCTTCGGTCCGACGGGTCTCGCGGTCGCGCTCGGCCTCGGCCCGGGCGATCTGGGCTTTGAGCGAGTAGAGGCGCTCCTGGCCGGACTTGAGGGCCTCTTCCAGGTCGCGGGCCTCGCCGCGCTTGCGGTTGACCGCCCGCTCTTCCTCGGCCAGCCGGGCGCCCTGGCTCCTCTCGGTCTCCAGCGAAGCCTCGTACCCGGTCTGAATCTCGCGCTGTCCCGCCTGAAGGGTCGCGCCGCGGTGCTTGAAGTGGAGGACCGTCAGCTCGCGGATGCGCTCGCGCAGCTTGCGGTGGCGCTCGGCCGCCCCGGCCTGGCGGGCCAGGGAGTTGCGGGACTTGGCCACCTCGGCCAGGATGTCCTCCAGCCGGGTCAGGTTGGCCTCGGCGTCGCCGAGCTTGTTCTCGGCCAGCCGCTTCTTGTCCCTGTAGTAGGAGGTGCCGGCCGCCTCTTCGATGAGGGCCCGCTTCTCGACGGGCTTGGACGTGACGAAGGTCCCGATGGCGCCCTGCTCGATGACGTAGTACCGGTTCTCGGAGATGGCCTTCTTCCAGAGCTCCTCCTGGATGTCCCGCAGGCGGACGACCTTGCCGTCCAGTCGGTATTCGCTCTCGCCCGTGCGGAAGGCGCGGTGGTTGATCTGGAGCTCGTCCTCGCTGTTCTGCAGCGTCAGGGTCACGTCGGCCATGCCCATGGAGGGCCGCTTCTGGGTGCCGTTGAAGATGGCGTCCTCGGTCCGCTCGCCGCGGACGGTCTTCTGGCGATGGCCGCCCAGGACCCACTGGATGGCCTCGACGATGTTGCTCTTGCCGGTTCCGTTGGGGCCGATGATGATGGTGATCCCGGGATTGAAGACGACCTTGGTCCTCTCCGGGAACGTCTTGAAGCCTTGCAGTTCGAGCCGCTTGATGTACATGGGATTTCGCGAGGGGGGTATTGTAGTCGAAGCCGGGGCCCGGCTCAACTGCGAAGATGGGCCGCGGCCGGAAACTTTGGGCTTGAAATGGCTGAAGATTCATGCCACACTGAGGCCAATGAGCGAAGAGAAGAGGAAGTTCCTCCGCTTCGAGTGCCTTGTCCCCGTTGAGCTGGTCAAGGTCGAGAAGCCGACGGCGAAAAGGGGCGAGGCGGTCATCGAGAACGTCTCGCGGGAAGGCCTCCGCGTCGTGCTCGACCTGGGCGGGGACCTGCAGCCGGGGGCCGATCTGCAGTTCAAGATGCACAGTCCCGAGCGGGGACGTTCCTGTTCGCTCAAGGGCCAGGTGATCTGGGCCAAGGCCAAGGGCGGCAAGGTCGAGGTCGGCCTGCGGATCAGCAACGCCGACGATTGCGCCAAGGCCGAGCTGCTGGAGATAGGCTACGACCAGTGGCGCAAGGACAAGGGCAAGGCCCAGGCCCGGGCCTCCAAGTAGCGCCCCAGCGACCCGTCAGGCTCAACCGCTCCTCCTCCTCCTTGCCCTCCCGCCCCCTCCCGGCCTTCCTATGCTCAGCGCTCGCCTACCCGGCTTTCCCGCGCCCTTCGATTGACAGGGGAGGAGATTTCGGCTAATTTATGGCCCTCTTCCCGAAGCCAGCGTAGCTCAGTCGGTAGAGCGGCTGATTCGTAATCAGCAGGTCGGAGGTTCGATCCCTCTCGCTGGCTCCATGGCGCCGCGCTCAGGCGCTCCAACCACCCTTGACATTCCCCGGCCCGGAACCTATCCTCTCCCTCCGGCCGCGTCCAGAGCCGTCCTGCTCAACCATGATCCACAAGCTGCTCGCGCATCTCGGAACGTACCGGAAATTCGTCTATGCCTGCGTCGCCCTGATGCTGGCTGACGTCGCCTCCCTGATGCTCCTGCCGATGCTCATGGGCCGGATCGTGGACGTCGGGATCGCCTCGCAAGACATCGGCGCCATCGCCCGGACGGGCGCTCTCATGGCCTTTCTGTCCCTGGCCTGTATCGGCCTGGGCACTCTCAACATGAGAAGCTCGGCCGAAGCGGCCCAAGGCTTCGGGGCCAATCTCCGCCAGGCGCTCTTTGACAAGATCCAGGCCTTCTCCTTCTCCGCCCTCGACCGCTACAGCGAGCCGTCCCTCGTAACCCGCCTGACGAGCGACGTCGGGCAGCTGCAGATCACCCTGCTCATGAGCCTGCGGATGCTGCTCCGGGCCCCTCTGATGCTCGTCTCCGCCGCGATCTTCGCCGTCAGCATCAACGCCCGGCTGTCTCTCGTCCTGGCCGGGGCCATCCCGGCCCTTGTTCTCGCCATCTCCCTGATCCTGCGCCGGGCGGAGCGGCTGTTTTCCGCCGTGCAGGCCCGCATCGACGGGCTCAACGGGACCGTCCAGGAGAACCTGATCGCCATCCGCGTGGTCAAGGCCTTCGTCCGCGCCTCCCACGAGAAGCTCAAGTTCCGCCACTCGAACGACCGGCTCATGGAAGCCGCCATCCGGGCCGGGAGCCTCATCAGCCTGATGTTTCCGGTGATGATCCTGATCATGAACGGGGCCATGATCGCGGTGATCGGTCTGGGCGGCCGGATGGTTTACGCCGGGAGCATGGGGACGGGGCAGCTGCTCAGCTTCATCAGCTATATCATGGAGATCCTCTTCAGCATCATCATCTTCTCCATGATCTTCGTCCTGCTGGCCCGGGCCGAAGCCTGCGGGAAGCGCATCATCGAAGTCCTGGAGACGGAGATTGATATCGTCGATAAGGCGCCTCTTCCCGGCGCCGGAAGGCCCCCTCGCGTGCGCCGGGGCCGGATCGAGTTCCGGAACGTGGATTTTCGCTATGGGACGGGGGGACAAGGAAGGAACGTCCTCTCGGGGATCGACCTGGCCATCGCCCCGGGCGAGTTCGTGGCCATCGTCGGCGGCACCGGGGCCGGCAAGACCAGCTTGGTGAGCCTCATTCCCCGCCTCTATGACGTCACGGGCGGCCGCCTCCTGGTGGACGGGATCGACGTGCGCGATTACCGGATCGAGGATCTGCGGGCGGGCGTCGCCATGGTCCTGCAGAAGAACATCCTCTTCTCGGGCACGATCCGGGAGAACCTCCTCTGGGGCGACGAGGCCGCCGGTGACGGGGAGATCGAGGAGGCGGCCCGGATCGCCCAGGCCGCCGGCTTCATCCGCGGCTTTCCCGAGGGCTACCGGACGGTCCTGGGGCAGGGCGGGGTCAACGTCTCCGGCGGCCAGAAGCAAAGGCTGTGCATCGCCCGGGCCCTGCTGAAGAAGCCGGCCATCCTGATCCTCGACGATGCGACAAGCGCCATCGACACGGCCACGGAGTCCCGCCTGCGGGCCGAGCTGGCCTCGAAGCGGAAGGGCACCACGATCCTCATGATCGCCCAGCGGGTCAGCTCCGTGAAGGACGCCGACCGTATCGTCGTCCTGGACGACGGCCGCATGGCCGGCGCGGGGACTCATGCCGAGCTTCTCGCCGGCAACGCCATCTACCGGGAGATCTGCCGCTCCCAGGGGGAGGGGGGCGCGTCATGACGGCCGAGGCCAAGCGGCCCATGCCCGTCATGGGCGGACGGGGCGGGCCGGGCGCGCGCAGCTACGAGCGGCCCAAAAACTTCCGGGCGGGCTTCTCGCGGCTGCTCGGGTATCTCGGTCGCAGCCGGGGCTTGGTGGCCCTGATCGTCCTCCTCCTTCTGGTCGGAACCGCCGCAACGCTGGCCGGATCCTACGCCTTGAAGCCGCTCATCAACCGCTATATCGTCCCCGGCGATATGGGAGGACTGGCGGGCGCCCTTGTCGTCCTGGGGGGGATCTACCTTCTCGGCGCCCTGGCGCTCTACCTCCAGTCGCGCCTCACGATCCGGCTGGCCCAGCGGACCGTCCACGCCATCCGACGCGACTTGTTCGACAAGATGCAGGGGCTGCCCCTGCGCTTCTTCGATACTCACGCCCACGGCGAGCTGATGAGCCGCTTCACCAACGACGTGGACAACGTGCAGCTCCTGTTCGAGCAGAGCCTGACCCAGCTTCTCTCCAGCGGCCTGACCTTCGTCGGCTCGGTCGGGATGATGATCGTCCTCAGCCCCCGCCTCTTCGCGCTGACCGCCGCCGTTCTGGCCCTCATGCTCTTCTGGAGCCGGAAGATCGGCGGCAAGAGCCGAACGTATTTCCAGAAGCAGCAGGCCCTCCTCGGCCGGCTCAACGGGACCATCGAAGAGGCGATCGGCGGCCTGCGGGAGGTCAAGGTCTTCAACCACGAAGCGGCCATGCGGCGGGCCTTCGCCGGGATCAACGAGGATTTCCGCGGCACGGCCACGAAGGCCAGCTTCTACGCCGGCGTCATCATGCCGATCATGGGCAACCTCAACAACATCCTCTATGCCGGCACGGCCGTCTTCGGCGGGATGCTGACCATCGCCGGCCGCTTCGATGTCGGATCCCTGGCCGCCTTCCTCCAGTACTCCCGGCACTTCGGCATGCCCATCAACCAAATTACAGCCCAGATCAACAACATCCTGGCGGCCGTCGCCGGGGCGGAGCGCGTCTTCGAGGTCATGGACCGGGAGCCGGAGGTCGACGACGGGGACGTCACCTTGGCCGAGGCCGGGGACGCCGGAGCGGTCGAGGCGGGGCTCGAGCCCCGGGGAGCGGCAGCCTCCCGCTGGGCCTGGCGCGTCCCTCGGTCCGGCGGGGAGGGGGAGGCCGAGCTCGTCCCGCTGCGGGGGGATGTGCGATTCGAGAAAGTCAGCTTCTCCTATGACGGGAAGACGCCCGTCCTCAAGGATTTCAGCGTTCGGGCCAGGCCCGGCCACACCATCGCCTTCGTCGGCTCCACCGGCGCCGGCAAGACGACGGTCATCAATCTCCTGAACCGCTTCTACGACGTCGAGGCGGGGGCCGTCACCTACGACGGGATCGACGTGCGGAGGATCCGCAAGGACGATCTGCGCCGCTCCCTCGGCATGGTTCTCCAGGAGACGCACCTCTTCTCCGGGACGGTCATGGACAACATCCGCTACGGCCGCCTGGAGGCGACCGACGAGGAGTGCCGGAGCGCGGCCCGAGCCGCCAGCGCCGATTCCTTCATCCGCAGGCTGCCCGAAGGCTATGCCACCAAGCTGAGGGGGGACGGAGCCAACCTCTCCCAGGGCCAACGCCAGCTGCTGGCCATCGCCCGCGCTTACGCCGCCGCGCCGCCGGTCCTGGTCCTGGACGAAGCGACCAGCTCCATCGACACCCGGACCGAGCGCCACATCGCCCGCGGCATGGCCGCGCTGTTCGAGGGCCGGACGGCCTTCGTGATCGCCCACCGCCTCTCGACGGTCCGGCGGGCGGACGCGATCGCCGTCCTCGAGCACGGCGAGATCATCGAATTTGGCGACCACGCCTCGCTGCTGCAGGCCCAGGGTCGCTATTACCGCCTCTGCGCGGGGCAGTCCGAGCTCGATTGAGGCCTCAGGGCCTGGCCCGCGGGGCTATCATCCGGCGCGGATCGGCGACCCCTTCCCAGCCGTCCGGCTTGAGCCTCAGCGGGCCCCTTGATCCGGATCGGACGGGACGACCTGGCCGTCGAAGAGGCGGATGACCCGCTCCGACCGAGCCGCGATCTCGTCGTTGTGGGTGACCATGACGATCGTCCGGCCTTCCTTCCACAGCCGCATCAGGATGTCCATGATCTCCCGGCCGCTCTTCGAGTCGAGGTTGCCGGTCGGCTCGTCGGCCAGGAGGATCGGCGGATCGTTGGCCAGCGAGCGGGCCAGGGCGATCCGCTGCTGCTGCCCGCCGGAGAGCTCCGAGGGCCGGTGCTCGCGCCATTCGTAGAGCCCGACGGCGTTGAGAAGCTCCCTGACCCGCTCCCGGCGCTGGCGGTGATTCTTGCCGTCGAACAGCATCGGCAGCTCGACGTTCTCCCAGGCCGTCGAATAGGGGAGGAGGTTGAAGTTCTGGAAGACGAAGCCGATCTTGCGGTTGCGCACCGCGGCCAGCTGGTCGAAGGTCAGGCCGGCGACGTTCCGGCCGTCGAGACGGTAGTCCCCCCCGGTCGGGGTGTCCAGGCAGCCGACGATGTTCATCAGAGTCGACTTGCCCGATCCGGACGGGCCCATGATGGAGATGAGCTCGCCTTTCCCGATCTTAAGGCTGACCCCGCGGAGAGCCTCCAGCGTCTGGCTGCCCATCTTGTAGATCTTGGTGATGCCTTGCAGTTCGATCATGGGGGTCTCTCCCTATTCGTAGCGCAGGGATTCGATGGGATCCGATCTCGAGGCCCGCAAGGCCGGGAAGATGCCCGACAGGAAGACGAGGAGGCCGACGAGGGCCACATTGGTCAGGAGGATCTGCAGGGAGAACTCCGGCCGCAGCAGGTAGGCCTGGACGCCGATCGAATTGTAGGCGATGGGGACGAGCCGGATGAGGTGGACGATGTTGAAGGCGGCCACGAAGCCCCAGAAGGTGCCCTTGGCGAAGATGAACAGGGTCTCCAGCAGGAACTGCTGGACGATGACCCGCCGCCGGGCGCCGATGGCCAGCTTGACGCCGATCTCCTTGGTCCGCTCCTTGGCCACAGCGTACATCAGGTTCGTGACGCCGACCGCGCCGATGAGCAGGGTCAGCGCCCCGACCAGGCCGAGGAAGGTCTCGATGCCCTTGAAGATGGCCTCGGCCTCCTTGGCGTTGTCGATGGTATTCCAGAAGCTGATGGCGTAGGTGTCGTCGGGCGAGAAGCGGTATTTCCGGCCGAGCAGGGCCCTGACCCGGCTCTCGATCAGCTTGGATTGGGAGGCGTCCCGCGGTTGGATGTGAATCTGGTTGAGGCGGCGGCTGTTGTCGATCTGGCGGTAAGCGCTGAAGGGCAGGTAGACCTGCTCGGCATCGGGGCCGTTATACATCGAGTTCTGGATCTTCTTCTTCAGGACCCCTACGACCTTGAAGGGGATGCGGTTGATGACGATCTCCCGCCCGACGGCTTCGGCCGGCCCGAAAAGATCCAGGGCCACCTGCCAGCCGATGAAGGCGACCTTGCGGCCTTCGGCCACATCATCGACGTTGAGAAAGCGGCCGCCCATCTGGGGAATCTGGGTCCGGAGCGCGGAGAACTCCTCCGTCGTGCCGTGGATGGTGCGGTTGATCTCCTTGCCGCCGGCGGAGACCTGGAGAAAGGTGTAGCATTCGGGGACGATCCGGCGAATCTCGGGAATCCGCTCCTTGAGATAGGCGATGTCCTCGGGAAGAAGAGTGATCCGCCGCCCCTTGGCCAGGCCTTGGAACGGCAGCGAGGTCTGCCCGCCGTAGACCATGATCAGGGTCTCGCCCAAGCCGCTGAAGGCGACCTTGAACTGGGTGGTGATGCCTCGCCCGAAGGCCATCAGCAGAAGGATCGACAAGGTGCCCCAGAACAGGGCGAAAGTGATCAGGGCGGTCTTCTTGCGGCGCTTGCGGTACTCGTTCCAGAAGAAGCGGGGCAGGGTCGGATTCATGCTATCTCTTCAAGGCCTCGATGGGGTCCGTCGAGGCGGCCGTCCGGGCCGGGATCATGCCGGCGATGACCCCGATCGTCAGAAGGATCAGGACCGTGGCGGCGATGACGACGGGGTTGAGGGAGGGCGAGCCGATAAACTCGGTGAAGCCTTCCTGGGGGAAAGCCTGGACGGCCCGGATCGCCGCGGCCGACAGGCCGAAGCCGACGGCGCCACCGAGGAGCATGATCAGGATCGACTCGCCGAAGAACTGTCCCAGGATGGTCCGGCGGCGGGCTCCCACGGCCAGCTTGACCCCGATCTCCCGCGTCCTCTCGTCGACCACGACGCGCATGATCGAGGCTACGCCGACGCCGCCCACCAGCAGGGTGAAAGATCCGATCAGGCCCAGGAACATGGTGAAGGCCAGGAGGAAGACCGTGATCTGCTTTTCGAACTCCATGGTGTCCCAGACCCCCAGGGCGTCCGGATCGGCGGGATCGAAGCCCACGAGCTTGGCCAAGTGCTTCTTGACGCCTTCCAGGGCCGCCTTGGTCCGTCCGGGGTCCAGGGGGCGGAAGATGATGTTGGAGACGTATTTCGTCCCGTACAGGGAGGCGTAGGTCGTCCAGGGGATGAAGGCGCAGCGCTCGTCCCGCTGGCCGTTGTAGTTGGAGTTTTGCTGTTTGGGCCGCATGACCCCCACGACCAGGAAGGGGACGCTGTCGATGAGGACCGTCCGGCCGACGGGCTTGGCCGTCCCGAACAAGTCGGCGGCCAGGACGTCCCCGATCATGCAGACCCGCCGGCGGGCCGCCATGTCCTGCGGGTTGATGAAACGCCCCTCGGCCGCGATGGTGTTGCGCATCAGCTCGAATTCGGGATTGATGCCCCGTACGGTGTTGCGAAGCTGGCTGCGGCCGTAGCCGATCAGGCGGCTGCCGACGAACTCGGGACTGATCAGCTCGATTCCCGGGACCTTGTCGGGGAGAGCCTCGACCATCTCGGGCGTGATCCGGATCGGCTTGCCCTTGACGAAGCCCTGCCAGGGCCGTGTTGTCCGCGAGGGGAAGATTAGGACGATGCCCTGGCCCATGCCGTGGAACTGCTTCATCTGGGCTTTGGAGACCGAGTCCCCGAAGGTGATCAGCAGGACGACCGAGAACGTCCCCCAGACGACGCCCGACAAGGTTAGAAGCGTCCGCATCGGCTGGCGGACAAGGTCGCGGACGAGATTGCGGACGAGAGTCCGGAGCATAGTCGGGGCCGCCTACTTGATCTCGCGGGGCGGGCGCTCGACGACCTGGCTTCCTTCTTGGAGGCCGGACAGGATCTCGACGTTCAGGCCGTCGGACAAACCCGTCCGGATCTCGACCTTCTTGGCCTTCAGGTCCTGCGGCGCCGTGTCTCCGTCGACGGCGGCCTCGGGAACTTCCACGAAGCGCTTGCCGTCCTCGAACAGAACCAGCCGCTCGGGCAGCATGAGGACGTTCTTGCGCTCCTGGATGCGGATGCTGGCCGTAGCCGAGAAGCCGGCCCTTAGGAGCAGGCCGCCGGACTTGTCCAGGGAGATCTCGATGTCGAAGAGCGTGGCGTTGCCGTCCTTCTTGGCCTTGGGAAAGATCCGCTCGACGACGCCGGCCACCTTGGCTTCGGGCAGGGCTCCGATGCTGATCTCGGCCGCCATCCGGGCCGCGATCTTGCCGACGTCGATCTCGTCCACGGTGCCCTTGAAGAGGAGGCTGCCCATATCGGCCATGGAACAAAGCTCCGTCCCGGGCTGGTACTGGGTCAAGGGCACGACGGGATCGCCCTTGAAGACGCTCTGGGACAGGATGATGCCGCTCATGGGAGACTTAACGATCGAATCGATCTTGCGCCCGGCCGTCGAGAGGCGGCCCTTCTCCAGCAGCTCCAGCCTCTCCATGGAGGTTTTATATCTGAGGTTGGCCTCCCTGAAAGTGCTCTCGACGGCCTCCATCTCGGCCTGGGAGATCAGGGACTTGGCATAGAGCTCTTTTTGCCGGTCCAGGTCGGCCTTGGTCTTGCTCATGGTCACTTCGGCCACTTCCATGCTCCGCTGCAGCTCCACGTACTCCAGGGGCGTGGGGTTGGGGGAGATGTTGAAGAGCGGGGCTCCGGCCTGGACCGAGTCGCCGACTTTAAAGAGAACCTCGGAGACGAGACCGGAGATGGTCGATTTGACCTTGATCTCCTTCTCCGGCTCGATCGTGCCGACGGCCAGGGCCTTCTCCTCGATGTTGCCGCGGGTCACGGCGACGAGCTTGAGATCGGCCTTTTTTTCCCCTCTTCCGAGCAGAAAATAGGCCAAGACGAAGACGCAAAGAACGGCCAGGACCCGCGGGACCCACTTTTTCATGGCACACCTCAGCTTCTTTGATAACTACGAAATGACGGGGGGAAAGTTCCCCTTCATCCGGCCGGCCGCACGGGGCGTCCCGGCGGCCTTGCATGGTCGCCGGATTTGTAATATTCCTTCGCTAAGGAAGGAGGTTGCCATGAGCCCCATTCATCGAGCCGTTACCGCCGTTCTGGCATTCGTTTTCCTGGCTGGCTCCGCCGCTTTCGCCCAAGAGGTTCCGCCGCCCCGCTTCGTCACGCCGGCACCGGAGCTTCAGATCCAGGCCGTCAGCCGCATCCAATCGGTCGTCGTCTACGCCGACAGGGCCACGATCATCCGGACCACGGACATCAAGCCCGTCCTCGGGCCGCAGAGCGTCGTCTTTTCGGGCTTGCCGGCCTCGATTATCTCCGGCTCTTTGAGGGCCTCCGGGCGGGGCGCCGCGGCGGTCAAGATCCTCGGCCTGGAGATGGCCAACGAGTACCTCGAGTCGCCCCTCCTGCCCGAGTTCCGCAAGCTGCAGGCCGAGCTGGAAGCCCTGCAGCACGAGATGGGCAAGACCAAGAACGACATGGCCGTGCTCAACGCGCAGGAGGCTCTTTTGATGTCCCTGCCGGCCAGCCAGTCGGCTCTCAACGCGGCTTCGATCGCCCAGGGCAAGGCCGATCTGCTCGGGTGGGAGAAGACTTTGGAATTCCTGGGCGCCAAGCTGGCCGCGGTCAAGGCCGGCCAGCTCGATCGGCAGAAGACCCTCAAGGATCAGGAGGCCAAGGCCGGGGCGCTCCAGAAGCGCCTCGACGAAATCCGGCCGGGCAAGGCGGCCGAGGCCCGCAAGGTGACGGTCCTCCTCGAGGCGGCCAAGGCCGGCGACTTTGCCTTGGACCTCTCCTACACCGTCAGGAACGCCCGCTGGACGCCGACCTACGTCGTCCGGGCCCTGCCCGACACGGGCGAGGCCGAGCTGGCCCTGTCCGCCGTCGTTCAGCAGAAGAGCGGCGAGAGCTGGGAGGGCGTGCGGATGGCCCTCTCGACTTCCTCGCCGGCCCTGGACAGCAAGCCGGCCGAGCTGCAGCCGTGGCTGCTCGACATCTGGGTGCCGCGGCCTATCGCCAGATCCTATGACCGGGCCGAGGAAGGGGCCAAGATGATGATGGCGGCCCGTCCGGCGGCCGAGGCGCCGACGCCGCCTCCGCCGCCGGCGCCCCGCGAGGCGGAAGTCGAGACGGCCGATGTGGCGGAGTCGGGGCTACACGTGAATTTCGAGATCAAAAGGACGGTGGACGTCCCCTCGGACGGGGCTCCCCACAAGCTGCCGATCGACGCCCCGACGGTCAAGGCGGCCTATGACTATGCCGCCGTGCCCCAGAGCCGCGAAGCGGCCTACCTGCGGGGCGGGCTGACCAACACCCTGGCCTATCCGCTCCTCGCCGGGCCGGCCGATCTCTTCATCGGCCAGGACTTCGTCGGCGCCATGAGCCTGCCGTTCACGGCCGCGGGGGACGAGGCCAAGCTCTTCTTCGGCGAGGACGGCCAGATCCGGGTCAAGACCGAACAGGTCAAGCGGGAGAAGTCCGGGGGCGGCCTCCTGAGCAAGACGGAGAAGCTGCGCCTCGTCCGCCGGATCACCGTCCAGAACCTGCGCAAGGTCCCGGTCACGGTGGACGTGGCCGACCGCCTGCCGGTCAGCCAGAACGCCAAGATCGAGGTCAAGGACGTCAGCCTCAGCCCGGCCCCGGCCAAGAAAGGCGATAACGGCCTGCTCAACTGGACGGTCTCCCTGGCGCCGCAGGAGAAGAGGGAGATCCTGATCGACTTCGTCATCGAATATCCCAGGGACGCGACCATCGCGGGGCTCTGAGGGCGCCGGCCATGGACTTCGATTTCAGCGCCCTCCAGCCGGCCGTCGACCCCGAGACTTTTCTGGCCGAGGGGGCCCGGATCATCGGAGCCGTGACCCTGCAGGCGGGGGCCAGCGTCTGGTACAACAGCGTCCTGCGGGCCGACGTGGCCGAGATCGTCGTCGGCCGCGACACCAACATCCAGGACAACTGCACCGTGCACGTGGACTTCGGCCGCTCCACCGTCCTGGGGGACCGGGTCACGGTCGGTCACGGCGTCGTGCTGCACGCCTGCACCATCGAGGACGACTGCATCATCGGCATGGGCGCCATCGTCCTGGACGGGGCGGTCATCCGCAAGGGGACCATCGTCGCCGCCGGGGCCCTGGTGCCGCCCCGCAAGACCTACCCGCCCGGCTCGCTGGTCCTGGGCGCGCCGGCGACGGTGGCCCGCATGCTGAGCGAGGACGAGGTCGGACATAACGCCGAGCATGCCCGCAGCTACGTCAGGATGTGGAAAGCCTATCGGGACAAGGGGATCGGCGGGACGGGGCTTGTCAGGACGGGCGAGGATCGTTGACTCTCTCTCTGACTCCGTGTTAATGTTCGGTCATCCCCGAGCGGGAGGGCGGCCATGATCCAATTCCTCGGCTCCAAGCTTCGCAAGGCCCGGGAGAAGATGGGCCTGAGCCAGACGGCCCTGGCCAAATCCCTGGGCTATTCGGCCGAGTACATCTCGTATCTCGAGGCCGGCAAGAGGACCCCCAGCTTCGCCGCCTTGAGCCGGATGGCCGGCTTTCTCAATCGCGATATCTCCTACTTCTTCTACGAGAAGGAGGCCGGACCCGACGCCTTGGCCTTGCTGTTCCGCGCCGAGACGGTGGACGAGAAGGCCCGCGAGGAGCTGCAGCGCTTCCGCCGCTACATCGACGACTATCTCAAGCTGGAGGCGATCACCGGCCGCCGCCTCGAGGTCGCCCCCCTCTACGGCCTCCTGCCGCCGGAGCGCATGGCCGACGAGGAGCGTCGCCGCCTGGGGCTGGGCGAGGAGCCGGTCCGCGACGTCTTCGGCCTCTTCGAGGCCAACGGCCTGCGCATCCTGCGCATGCCCATGCCCGAGGACTGCCGGGTCTCGGGGGTCTTCGTCTTCCTCGAGGCCAAGCAGGCCGCTTTCGCCCTGGTCAACTCGGCCCAGGCCTACGGGCGCCAGGTCTTCAGCGCGGCCCATGAGTACTGCCACTACCTCAAGGACCGGGTCGAAGGGCCGGTCGTCGACAACCCCGACGTCTTCGTCGACGACTACGTCGAGCTGTATCACCCGAGGGAGCAGTTCGCCCAGGCCTTCGCGGCCCGCTTCCTCATGCCGCCCGGCCGGGTTCGCGACTTGGCGGACAAGGAGTTCCGCTCGCAGCGGCTTCACTACGACGAGGCCCTCTACCTCAAGCGCTACTTCGGCGTCAGCATGCTGGCCATGCTCCGAACGCTTCGCGACCTGGACCTGATCGACCGGGTCCAGTTCGACGAGTCCATCCGGCGCGACCCGGCGCCGCGGGAGAGGGAGCTGTTCGGACTGAGCGACGACGAGGCCGGCTACGACCCCGACGAGCGGGCGGCGGTCCGGACCGGAGCTCCCAGCGGCTACCTGTTCAAGTTCAAGAAGAGGCCGATCACCTCGGACCGCTACAAGTTGCTGCAGGAAGACGCGGCCCGCCGCATCGCCGGCGGCAAGGGCTTGAAGAAGGGCGTCCAGACCAGCCTTCCGTCGCCCGAGGAATAGGCCGGAGGAGAAGCCGTGAGCAAGACAGCCAAGATCATTCTGGCCTTCCTTCTCGTCGACGCCCTGGCCGTTGGCGGATACTTCCTGGCCCGCTCGCTGCGCGGCGGGAGCGGCCCCGGAGAGGCCGCCTGGAAGGTCATCGGCCCCTCCTATCGGCCGGCCAACGCGGTCGAGGAGTTCATCCAGTCGGACGCCGCGAATCGCGGCTCCCTGCCGGTCATGGTCCGGGACCACGGCCGGGACGCCCAGGCGCTGCGGCGCTTCAAGGGCAAGCAGTTCGCCCACCCCAGCGAGAGGGTCTTGGCCCTCTTCTTCAAGGGCCTGGACGACTGGATGATCATGGACATCAAGTACACCGCCGAGAACGGGCGCGAGGCGACCCGGACCGTCCTCTACGTCCTGGACGGCGGCCAATGGAAGGTGGGGGATACGGGGAGCCTGGGCGATTAGCCGGCCCATGAGCGAGGCCCCTTCCCCCTGGTCCCGCCGCATCCTGGCCATCGCCAAGGAGGGCTTGACCTACGGGCGCGATCCCTTCGACCGGGCCCGCTACGAGAAGCTCCTGGCCCTGGCGGCCGAGATCGCCGCGGCCGAGACGGGCGCCGAACGCGCCCTTGTGGAGAGCGTCTTCACCGCCGAGGAAGGCTACCCGACGCCCAAGATCGACGTCCG
Source organism: uncultured Eubacteriales bacterium (assembly GCA_964556755.1). Classification (GTDB taxonomy): domain Bacteria; phylum Acidobacteriota; class Aminicenantia; order Aminicenantales; family UBA4085; genus UBA4085. The sequence continues at coordinate 214,562 of CAZKXI010000002.1, read as the reverse complement.
GGGCGTCGTCTTCCGGGAGGGCCGCATCCTTCTCGTCTCCGAGCGCATGGACGGGGGACGATGGACCCTGCCGGGCGGCTGGGCCGACCTGGGATCAACCCCGTCGGAGAATGTCGTCCGCGAGATCCGGGAAGAATCCGGATACCTGACCAGGGCGGTACGCCTGCTGTCCGTCTACGACCGCGACCGGCAGGGCCACACCAGGCGCTATTTCTCCTGCTATAAGATGCATTTTCTTTGCGAGATCACCGGCGGGCAAGCCGCCGGGAGCCTGGAAACGAGCCAAGTCGACTTCTTTCCCGAGGACGCGCTTCCTGAGCTTTCGACCGACCGGGTGACGGAGCGCCAAATCCGGCGGGCCTTCGAGCACCTCCGGCGGCCGGATCTCGGAACGGACTTCGACTAGCGCCGGGAGCCCGGTCTGTCTTGCGGCTCAGGATTCCCGCGCGTCCATGATCCTCAGCATCTCTTCGAGCTGCTCGCGCGACAGCGCCGGAGCTTCGGCCTGGCCTCCCTCGCGGGCGATCTGCTCCTGGAGATAGGAGCGGATCAGATCGGCCAGGCTCTGCCCCCGCCCCGCGGCGGCCGACTTCAGCCTCTCGAAGAGCGGATCGTCGATCAAGAGATGGATGCGCTTCATCAAACAACCCCGCACGTATGTATACATGGGCGGCTCCGGGTTGTCAATCGCTGCGGCCGGGACGGTCCCGACCGGTCATAAGAGGAAGACGCACGAAAGGCGGCGTTTTCTCATCGCCGCTCGGATGATCTGGTATAATCCCGTGTCGAGGAGTCCGTCATGATGCCGATTCTGGTCATCGGGGCCGTCATCGCCGTCGCTCTGGCCGTTGTCCTCGTCCGGAAGGCCAGGACGCCCGCGGCCTGGACGGGCCGGGTCGAGTCGCTCGTCCGCTCCACGGCCTGCCGGGAGGAATGCGCCCAAACCCTGGTCATCGTCCGCTACCGGACCGACGGCGGACGGAAGGGCAAGTTCAAGCTCGAGGAAGGGGCCTGCGCCCGCTATTTCCCCGGGCTCCAGGCGGGCGACCGGCTGGTCAAGACGGAGGACGAGGCTCTGCCGCGGCGCGTCTAGAGGACCTTGATCTCCAGCATCCGCTCGAGGCGGAAGTGGCGGATGTCCTCGCGCTCGTAGCACCAGGCCCGCAGTCCCTCGAAGCGCCGGCCGCCGAACTCCATGGGCTCCAGACCCTCGGGCCGGATGCGGCGGCGGCTCTTGGTGTCGTCGGGCTTGAGGTAGACGATCTCCAGGGCTCGCCCTTCGGCGATGGCCTCCTCGATGAGACGCCTCTTGTCGCCATAGGCCAGGCGCTCCTCGGACCGGGCGTACTGGAAGCCGGTCAGGAACCGCACCACACGCCAATCCATCCGGATGTGCTCGCGGCGAATGGGCTTGCGCAGGACCAGCCCCTCGAAGGTCGTGCAGCGGCTGAGCGCCACGTAGACCTGGCCGTGGGCGAAGGTGCCGCGGCCGACGTCGACGATGACCCGGTCGAAGGTCTTGCCCTGGCTCTTGTGGATGGTCACCGCCCAGGCCAGCTTGAGAGGGTATTGGGTGAAGGATCCGACCGCCTCGCTGACGATGCGCTCGGATGTCCGGTCGTAGGCGAAGCGGAAGATCTCCCAGACGTTGGGGCCGATGTCCACGATCTCGCCGTCCCGAAGCTCGACCTCCACGACGTCGTCTTCGCCCCGGCGCCGGGCGACCTCGATGACCTTGCCGATGGTCCCGTTGACCCAGCGGCCCAGGGGATCGTTGGTCAGGAGCATGACTTGGGCCCCGATCCGCAGCTCCAGGCGCTCGTCGGTGGGCAGGGAGGAGCGGTCGAAGTCCCCGTCCACGATCGCTTCATAGGCGAAGGAGGCGCCGTCCAGCGTCTCCAGCTTCTCCCGGTTGCGCCGGCAGGCCTGCTCGTTGGTGCTGGTCAGGGTGATGAAGAGATCGCTCTCTTCCGGCGAGAACTCGGGGTCCAGGCGGGCGTTCAGCCGATCCAGGTCGGCCTGGCCGATCGAGCGATTGCGGATGGCGTTGAGAAGGCCGATGAACTCGGCCTCGCTCTGGCGGTAGATCTTCTCCAGCTCGACCATCTCCAGGGGATAGCCGCCGTCGGCCAGGCAGCGGGCCGAGAAGAAGTAGGGGCTCTCGTAGGGCGCCCCGGCCGAGCCGTCGAAGAGGGCCCTCTCCTCCGAAGTGACGACGGGGGGGAGCTGGTAGAGGTCGCCGATAAAGACCATCTGGATGCCGCCGAAGAGGCGCTTGGGCCGCGGCCCGTTCAGCCGGAGGAACTTCTCGACGCAGTCCAGCAGATCGGCCCGGACCATCGAGACCTCGTCGATGATGATGACGTCCAGGCTCCGGTAGAGGTCGCCCTCGGGGCCCTCGGCCTTGGCCTTGGGCAGGGCCTTGACGGACTCCAAGGTCACGTCGGGCTTGAAGCGGCAGAAGGAATGGACCGTCTGGCCGCGGACGTTAAGCGCCGCGACGCCGGTCGGGGCCAGGACGGCCACCCGCTTGCGGGTGATGGAGCGGAAGTGGTCGAGAAGGGTGGACTTGCCGGTGCCGGCCCGGCCGGTGATGAAGACCGGCTTGGACGTCGACTCGAGGAGACGAAGGCCCCGGGCGAATTCGGGATTGATCTCCAGTCCCGAGCTCGTCCGGGGCAGGGCGGAGGGCCGGCTTTTCCTGGCCATGGCGAGGGGGAATTATAAGGCGCTTCGGCCCTCTCCGGAAAGGGCGATACCGGGCCTTGCCCGCGCCGCCGTTCAGAGCAGATCACGGAGTGCCC
>CAZKXI010000002.1:201541-211658 GCA_964556755.1 uncultured Eubacteriales bacterium | reverse complement strand
TCAGCCTGAACCGCTTGGCCGTCCCGGGAATCGGCGAAGGACCTATTCCGGGCATGCCCCCGGCCGGAGGCTAGAAGGCGCAGGCGCCCCGCTTGTTCTTCTCGTAGTATTTCTGGTGGTATTCCTCGGCCCGCCAGAACTCGCCGGCCGGGACGATCTCGGTCGCGATCCGGCCGCGGAAGCGCCCCTCCCTCTCCAGCTCAGCCTTGACCTTCTCGGCCGTGGCCCGCTGAGCTTCCGAGTGGAAGAAGATGGCCGAGCGGTATTGGGTCCCGATATCGGGGCCCTGGCGATTGACCTGGGTCGGGTCATGGAGGGCGAAGAACTTGAGGACCAGGTCCTCGTAGGGCAGGCGGGCAGGATCGAAGGTGACTTGGACGGCTTCGGCGTGGCCGGTGTCGTCGCCGCAGACCTTCTTGTAGGTGGGGTTGCGGAGCGTGCCGCCGGTGTAGCCGACGGCGGTCGAGAGGACGCCGTCCAGGCGGGCCAGCTTATACTCGACGCCCCAAAAGCAGCCGGCGGCGAAGGTGGCCACTTCGGTCCGGGCCCGGGCTTCGTCGGCCGCGGGCCGGAAGGCCATGGCCGCCGAGTTGATGCAGTAATGGAGGTTCGTGGGGGCCGGCCCGTCGTCGAAGACGTGGCCGAGATGCGCGCCGCAGGAGGCGCACAGGACTTCGGTCCGGGTCATGCCCAAGGAGCGGTCCTCCCGATAGGTCAGATGGCCCTCGGCCCAAGGGGCCTTGAACGAGGGCCATCCGGTGCCGTGCTCGTACTTGGAGTCGGAGGAGAAGAGGACGGCCCCGCAGGCGGCGCACTCGTAGCGGCCTTTCTCCCAGAAATCGTTGAACCGGCCGGAGAAAGGCGCTTCGGTGCTGCACTGGAACATGACCTTGTACTGCTCCGGGGAAAGGGACTTCTTCCACTCGGCGTCTGTCTTGCGGACCTTAAGGGGCATGTCTTGGCCTCCTTGGGCCGGGGTCGGGATCGGGGACGGTCCATCCAGGAGAAGGGCGTTCAATCCCTTCCAGCCGGACCAGCCGATCGTCAGGCTCACAAGCAGAATCAAGGCGCGTTGCAGATATCTCATGGCAGCCTCTAAACTATCTAAATCCTATAGTAATAATATAGATTAAAGACGCGCATTGTCAAGGCCCTCGACAGGGGGATGCCCGACACGGCTCCCGAGCCTTTGTTGGCGAAGAAGAGCCAGGCGACGGAGCGTCAAATCGGTAGACGGATCCCCAGGGCTCGAAAGAGGAGCTTATCGGGATGAGGGGACGTGCCCGGCGGGCGAGGGTCAGGATTGGGCGGCCGGCGCGAATTTGCCCAGCCATTCATCCAACCGCGCCGCCGGAAGGAAGCCGACGGCTCGGTCCTTCTCCCGGCCGCCCTCGAAGAGGATCAGGGTCGGGATGGCCGAGATGCCGTGCTTCATGGCCCGCTCGCCGTTCTCGTCCGTATCGAGCTTGGCGACCTTGACCCGGCCGGCCCAGCGATCGGAAGCGGCCTCCAGGACGGGGGCCATCATCCGGCAGGGGCCGCACCAGGGGGCCCAGAAGTCGACGACGACGGGAAGGGGGGATTTCAGGACTTCGGTCTCGAAGCTGGCGTCGGTCACATGAATGACGTTGGACATGACTATGAGCCTTTCTCCAGGGTGATTTTTAGGATGCGGGCGATCCGGTCATCGGCGATGCGGTAGCAGATCCGGGTCCGCTCTCGGCGGCCCACGATGATCCCTGCGTCCTTGAGGATCCTCAGGTGCTGCGAGACGTTGGGCTGCGACAGGCCGAGGCACTTCTCGACGTCGGATACGCAGCGCTCGCTCTCCAAAAGCCGCTTCAGCAGCAAAAGCCTCGCCGGATGGGCGAGAGCCTTGAATCGTTGGGACCAAGGAGCGACTTCAGAGACCGCTGTCTTCATGACCATACTCCCTAAACATCTCACGTACATTATATAAAAAATAATGAATATGTCAAGAGGGAAGGACCGGCCATCCCAAGGGCGATGAGCGGCCCCAGGAAGCGGAGCTGCGAGCGACAAAAACCGCCCAAAAACGTCAATAAAAAAGCTCGGGAGCCCTGTCGGGTGTCCCCCTCCATCATCTAGCTCGACTTCTTCTCTTCCTTGGGGGCGTCCTTCTTCTCGGCCGGCTTGGGCTCCTCGACCTTCCAGGCCCGGCTCCGCTCCTTGAGGTGGTCCTTCATCTTGAGATAGGGGACGCCCTCCTTCATCCACTCCGGGGCCGGCTCGCCCTTCAGCCAGTGGTCGAACCACTCCCTCATCCGGACGGTGTAGTCCTTCATGTTGGCCGGCTTGACCAGGCCGTGATTCTCGCCGACATACTGGAGCATGATGACCGGCTTCTTCATCCGGCGCAGGGTGTTGTAGTACTCGATGCCCTGGTTCCAATCGACCGCCCCGTCCTTGTCGTTGTGCAGGATCATCAGGGGCGTGTTGACCTTGGCCGCGTGGTAGACGGGGGAGTTCCGCTGATAGGCTTCCAGATTGTCCCAATAGCCCCCCAGGAAGCGGCCCTGCGAGCTCTCGAAGATGGACATGTTGCCCGATCCCGAGTTGAAGTAGATCGAGCTGTACATGCTGATCATGTTCGTCAGCGGCGCCCCGGCTACGGCCGCGGCGAAGTCGGCCTGGGTGACCAGGAAGGCGGTCTGGTAGCCGCCCCAGGAGTGGCCCTGCAGGCCGACCTTGGCCCGGTCCACGATCCCGGTGGCCACGGCCGCCTCCAGAGCCGGCAGGACGCACCACGCCGCGCTCATGCCCGGGTCGTTGAGCTTGTAGGCGATATCGGGGATCAGGACGGCGTATCCGTTGCTGGTGTAGACGGACTTGTTGAAGCCGTTATAGGAGGGCATGGTGTAGCGGTTCAGCCCCTGCGACATCTTCTCGTAGTAGTAGACGAGAGTGGGGTACTTCTTGCCCTTCTCGTAGTTGGCCGGCAGGTACAGAGCGGCTTGCAGCCGGACATCCTTGCCGCTGGCGGGATCCATCTTGTAGTCCAGAAGGATCGAGCCGCTGGACCAGAGGAAATCCTTCTGCCCGGCCGCCACGTCGGTCAGCTTCCGCCCGCCGGCAAGCTGGGCGTCGGCTACGTACAGGTCCGGGAAGTCCTTGTAGGTGTCGCGGGTGTAGAAGTAGACCTCGGCCTTGCTGGCTTTCCGGGGGCCGCTGAATCCGGCATCGTCCCAGAGCAGGACCTTGACCCCGGGCTGCCCCTTGTCCAGGCGGCCGAGGCCGGCTTTCTTGGTCCATTCGCCGTAGAGGGAGACGTAGAGAGGCTTGGCCAGGTTGATGCCCTTGTCCTCGGGGTCGAGAGAATCCAGGCCCCTGTAGCGGATGCCGTCCTTGAGGCCGTTGACCGTCAGGTTCACGGCCGGGCCGCCGTGGACCGGCGCCTTCCAGATGTCCCAGCCGTCGCTGAGCAGGACGAATTGGCCGTCCTCGGACCAGCCGACGGGATAGTCGGGCGGGAAGGCGACGTTGTGGTCGTCGTCCTCGTTGACGAAGCTGGCGGGGATGTCCTTGCTGACGGCATAGGACTTGCCCGTGGCGAACTCGTAGGTCGAGAAGACGCCGTCCAGGTAGGTCAGAAGGTGCGTCCCGTCGGTCGAGGGCGAGAAGGTGAAGCGGCTCTTCTTGACGGCCAGCTTGCGGGCCCCGGTGGCCATGTCGAGGACGTAGACGTCCCGGAAGGACCGGCCGCTGAGGTTGGCGTCCAGCTCGTACTCCCGGTTGTCATAGCCGACGGCCCAGCGCTGCTTGGGAGCGACCATGACGGTCCTCAGGTCCTCGTCCGCCAGCCGGATGAACTTCTTCTCCTTGACCCGGTACTCGGCCAGGTAGCTGAAGGTCCGATCGCGGCCGGCTTCGACCTGCTGCTGGGACTGGAGGCGCTTGTCGCCGCCGTGCCAGAGGACGAGGTCCGGGATGTCCTCGTCGGCCGCGGCGGCGGGAGCTCCCGCTCCGGCCGGGCTGCCGGCCTGGGCATCGCCGCCGGCCGGGGCGTCGCCCTTCTTCTTGAGCTCGCGGATGCCGAACAGGACCGCGTCCAGGCCCTCCGTCCACTGGGGCGTCTGGTCGGGGCTGATCGACATCCCGGCCGGGAAGGACTTGTCGCCGGCCGGGTCGTAGACCGTCTTCTGGATGCCGCCCTGGAGGAAGCCGGTGAAGCCGACCGCGGCATAGAGCTTGTCCTCGTAGGCCTTGTCCTCCTTGCCCTTGAGGCAAGCCAGAGCGTCGCCCTTCTCGGTCCAGGCCAAGCCCTTATAGGAGGCCTTCTCGGAGTCCAAGGTCGTGATCGTCCCGGAGGCCATGTCGCGGACCAGGACGCCGTTGCCGGTCTGCCCGTAGGCGTCGATGATCACCGCCAGCTTGCGGCCCTTCTTGTCGAAGGCGAACTCGGCGACGTTGCCCAGGACCAGCTCCTGGCCGGTGAGAAGCTCCCGCAGGATGAGGTCGGAGCCGGCCCACTTGTCCTTCTCCCGCTCCTGGCCCTCGGGGGCGGCCTTGTGGAGGGCGATCCATGAGGGATTCTCGGGCGCGAATTGGAAGGAACGGATCTTGTCGTATTCGACCTTCTCGCCCTTGGCCAGGTCGAGGACGGCGGCCTTGGTGGTGATCCGGCCGCGGCTCTGGCGGAGCTTCTTGGCCTCCTTGGCCTCGGGGTGGATCAGGAAGGCGGCGTAGGAGCTGTTGTCGTTGATGCCCAGCGCGCCGGACCGAGATTCGCCGACCGGGAAGCGCCACACCTTGTCGCCCTTGGTCTGGCGGAAGACGACTTCGCCATCTCCCTCCAAAGGCACCTGGCGGTAGCCGACCCAGGCCCCGTCGGAAGAGAGCACGGAGCCGCCGATCGTCTTCCAGGCCAGGATGTCGCGCAGCCCGATCGGCCGCGGTGCGGCCGGAGCCGCGGGCGCGGCGGCGGCTTGGGCGCCGGCGGTCGGCGCGGGCGGAGGCGGGGGATTCTGACCGGGCGCGGCGATCAGACCGGCGGCCAGAAGCATGAGGGCCATGAGTCCGGGCAGGGCTTTTTTCACGGGAAGGGGCCTCCTTGCGGCATGAGCGAGATGCCGGGATCATCCGAAGCGAAGCTTCGAAAATACCGGCTCATCATATCTCAACGTTAGGGGCGAGGCAAACGTTCGCCTGGCGCCCGAACCGGGCCCGGCCGGATCTCGCCCCGCGGGTCGCGCGGGCGGCCGGAGCCCATCCCGGCCTGAGGCGGCGCCGAGAGCCCCTCCCGGGTCGAGGGGCGGGGGCGACCCGATGAAAGGCCTTAGAAGGGGAGGCCCTTTGTGATAGAATACCGGGCCTTGTACGCGCTCGGAACAGCAGAAAGGAGCCCGCTGAGATGGCCAGGATCAGCTTGAGAAGCCGCCTGCCTAACCGGTCAGGGGCTGGCGGCGAGGACCGTTCGTTCCTCGTCCTGGCCGAGCTTGTCCCCGAACCGGGGCACGGCTTGGCGAATTTTCGGTCTTTCCTTCGCGCCGCCGGATCCGGAGACGCCCTCCCGCCGGGCTTTGCCCTGGCCGGAGTGACCATCCCGCAGAGCCCCAACGGGACCGCCTCGCTCAGCCCGGCCGACGTCTTCGCCGTCTTGGATCGGGAGGGCTTGTGGGGCGAGCTGGACGTCGTTCCCCACGTCTCGGCCAAGGACCACAACGCCGAGGCCATCCGGTCTTATCTGCTGGGCCTGCGGGCTCTCGGCCTGGACGCCGTGCTGGCCCTGACGGGCGACAAGCCCGCCTCGGCCAAGGGCGTCTTTGAGGTCGACGCGATCGGCCTGCTCGGGCTGATCCGGGAGCTCAATTTCGGCGCTTGGGCCGGCGCTCCGGCGGGCCGCTTCGAGGGCGTCCACCAGTTCCTGCCCCTGGCGGCGGTCTCGCCCTTCAAATACACCGAAGCCTCCCAGATGCAGCAGTACTTCAAGCTGGGCAAGAAGCTGCGGGCCGGGGCGGAGGCGGTCATCACCCAGATGGGCTGGGATTCGCGCAAGAGCGAGGAGCTGTTCCGCTATCTTGCCGAAGAGGGACTTTCCGTGCCGGTCTTCGGCAACGTCTTTATCTTGACAGCGCGCACATCGGCGCCCCGGCTCATGGCCGAAGGCAAGCTCCCGGGGTGCCATGTCAGCCGCCGGCTCTTCGAGACGGTTTCGGGGGAAGCGGCCGGAGAGGCGATCGAGCGGGCCGCCCTGCAGACGGCCATGTACCGCGATCTGGGAGCGGCGGGCGTCGATTTGGGCGGACTCCCGGACCATGCGGCCATGGTCGCCATCCTGGCTCGCGCGGCCGAGATCGGCTCGGGCTGGAGGGAGCAGAGATCCAAGCTCGATTTCGGGCCCGGGCGCCTGCCGGGGAGCGCGATGCCCTTCTACCTATATGATGAGGACGGCCGGCGCCGCTCCTTGTCCAAGCCTCGGTCCGGGGCGGGGAAACGCGCCTTCGACGCAACGCATCGGGGCCTGATGACGCCCGAGCGGGGCGCCTACGGCGCGGTCAAGGCTTGCTTGCGGTCCTCGGGCTCGATTCGCCGGGGGCGCGGCTTTCTCTACGCCGCGGTCCGGGCCGGCGAAGCGGCCGTCAAATCCCTGCTCTTCGACTGCCAGGAGTGCGGCGACTGCTACCTGCCGGAGAACTTCGGCCTCTGCACCCTGGGCCGCTGCGAGAAAGGGCTGTCCAATCCGCCCTGCGGCGACGCGGATCCGCTCGGGCGCTGCGGGACCCATCCCGACCGCGTCTGCGTGGCCGAGTCGATCTATCGAGCCGCGGCCAGCGAGGGGCCGGCCGGGTTGGAGCGGCTCGCCTCCCGGGCCAACGCCGACCGGCTTCCCTCTCTGGCCCATACCGCCTCGATCCCGAACTACTACCTCGGGCGCGACCATGCCCGGCCGCGCCGGCTGATCCAGATCGGCGAGCTGCTGCATGGAAGCATCCCCCGCACGGCGGCGGCCATGGCGGAAGCGGGGACGACAGGGGAGGGCGGCCTGGACAAGCCCGGCGGGGCTCGCGATTATCTCCTCTCGCTCCTCAAGTCCCAGATCGTGCATGGAGCCGCGTATATCGACGTCAACGTCGACGCCTTCGGCGGCTCGGACCTGGAGGCCCGCCGGCGGATGATGGCCGACTATGTCCGGTTCGTCCGGGCCCACGGCGAGGGACGGCCGGTCTGCGTCGACAGCGGCTCGCCGGAGGTCCTGGAAGCGGGGCTGGAGGCTTGGTATGACGGGGCGCCGTCCGGGATCGCCGTTCCCCTGCTGAACGCGGTCAAGACCTACACCATGGACCGCCTGCTGCCGCTGCGGGCCCGTCACGCCTTCCGGTTCATCGGCATGCTGGTGGACGAGAAGCACGCCGGGCACGAGGGCGTCTACAGCGTCGAGGAGCTCCTGGACATGGCCCGCGAGATGGTCCGGGCCGCCGTTCAGGGGCACGGCTTCCGGCCGGGGGACATCTTCATCGACTCGACCGTCTTTCCGCTGGCCATCGACATGCCCCTATCCGCCGACACGCCCGGCTACACGTACCGGACCTTCGAGACGATCCGGCGGGTGCGCCGCGATCCCGCCCTGCGGGGCGTCCATCTCTCGTTGGGCATCACCAACGCCGTGCGCGACCTGCCGGGGCGGCGAACCGGAGTCTGCCGGGCCTACCTGGCCGTGGCCCGGCGCTGCGGTCTGGACGCGGCCATCGTCAACGTCCTCCACGACTACGAGGACCATGCCGCGGCGCCGGAGCTTGTGGCGTTCGTCGAGGCCTTCGCCGGACAGGACGGTACGCCGGCCGCCGGCCAGAAGGCCATTGAGGCCATGATGGCCTTTTGCCGGGCCAACCGCAAGCGCAAGGCTTGAGCCGTCGCCTTGGGTCGTGTTAATGTTTCGGCGGTTTGAGACGTATTCTCCATGGGGGAGGACGCCGCCATGTCTCTGAGAATGACCGCCCGGTCCGCCGCCGGACTCGCCATCCTATCCATCCTGATCGCCGCCGCCTGCGCCTCGGCCGGAAAAGGGCCGAAGCTGGACGCGCCGCGGCCGCCGGCTCTGGACGTCCGGCTGGCCGAGGCGAAGGCGGCGCTGGCCCGGGGATCCTACGCCGGCTTCAAGCGGGCGGCGGCCATCGGGGCCGAGCTCGAGTCGCGGCCGGGACGGAAGGATCGGGAGAAGGCCGCGGAGACCTATCTGCGGTCCTTGATCCTGCTCCAGATCCGGGAGCGCCAGCTGGGCATCATCCGCAGCGCGACCGCGGGCAAAGCCCGCGCCCTGATCCAGGCCCACCCGGCTTTGGGGGGATACGCGATCATGGTCGATCAGGCTGAGGTTGCCCCGGTCTCCCGCTCGGCCGGCATCCAGACGGACCTGGCCCGCAGCATCCGGCCCCTGGGCCGCGAGTGGACCCAGAAAGACCTGGACAAGCTGATGGCTGAGGCCAAGGCTCAGCAAGCCGCCTCGAGGGCCAAGGCCGCGGCGGACGACTTCCACGCTTACTGCTACCTCACCTTCAACGCCTCGAGGGCGACGCTGCGCGCGGGCGAGGAGGACTTCTCGCCGGTCTTCGCCCTGTTCCCCGAGTCGAAGCTGATGCGGTACTTGAACGCCATCCGCTATTTGCGGGAGCAGCCCGAGGCGCTGGGGAAGCTGGTGGCGGACGATCCCGACTTTTGGGAAGCCTGGTTTCATCTGGGCGAGATGGCCTTGCGGCAGGGGCGGCTGCTGGGCGCGGAGGAGAATTTCCTGAAAGCCGAGGCCGGCCTCCCCGACACGCCCCAAATCCCCATCTTCCTGGCCAGCATCTACACCGCGACCGAGGAGCACGAGAAGAGCCTGGCCTACTACGACAAGGCCTTGGCTCTCTCGCCCGAATACCGGGACGCGCTGCTGGGCAAGGCCATCAGCCTGGCTTCGCTGGGCCGGCACGAGGAGTCGGTCGCCGTGCTCCAGAGGATGATCGAGCTCGGCAACTGGCTGATCGGCGAGGCCAACTACTGGCTGGCCTGGAACCGCCACGCCCAGGGGCTCGAGGCGGAAGCCCAAGCCCATATCGAGGAGTCCAAGGGGCGGCTGCCGACAAGCTCGGAGGTTTTCGGCCTGGCCGGAACCGTCGCCCTGGAGCTGGCCCAGCCCGACCGGGCGGAGAAAGAGTTTCTGAAGGCGTTGGAGTACGGGGCGGGAAACATCGAGGCGCTATTCGGCTTGGGGCGGATCAACGACGGGCGGGGACGATGGAGCGAGGCGGCCGGATATTACGAGACAGCTGCCAAGATCATCGGGCAGAGGGAGACGGAGATCGAGAGCAAGATCGCCGAGATCCGGGCCGCCCCGTTGCCCGAGCCGCGGCGGGCGGCCATGCTGGCCAGGAAGGAAGGCCAGATGCGGGTGACGCGGGCCACCGGGGCCACGGCCCTTTACAACGCTGCCGTGGCCTGGTTCAACGGCGGCGCGCCCGACAAAGCCCGTCCGGCTGCCGAGAAGGCCGCCGCCCATCCCCAATTCAAGGACAAAGCCGCGGCTCTTCTCGCCAAGCTCGAGAGCTAGTGGACGCATACCGAATTCTTCGTCCAGGACGCGCCGAGGTCGATCGACTCCCTCTTTACCTTCCATTTCTTCCAGATCGACAAGCGCTTCTACCTGGTCATGATGACGCCCGCGGCCTCAGCTCAGCGGCGGTTCAGGATCGAGGTCTTCGAACAGAACGGTGGCGCCAAGGTCAGCCTGCTGGACACGGAGTTCAGCCTGCCGGAGAAGAGCTTCGCCGTCTTCGGCTTCGACGACCAAGCCGGCAAGCCGTACTTTCTGTCCCTGCAGACGATCTCCTGGCCCGTCTCCGATTCCGTCCCGAAGAGAATCCGGGAGGGCGACGCCGTGCGGGCGATCGGCAGCATCCGGCCGCCGCGGCTGATCAAGGAAGTCGCTCCCATCTACCCTCCCGTGGCCGCGGAGGCCGGCGTCGAAGGGGTGGTGATCCTGGAGGCCCAGACCGACATCTATGGCCGGGTCATGAATATTTAAAGTCCTCCGCTCCATCCCCCTGCTCGACCAGGCGGCCGTGGATGCCGTGCGGCAGTGGGTCTACGAGCCGGCCGTGATCGACGGCAAGCCCCGGTC
>CAZKXI010000002.1:0-201441 GCA_964556755.1 uncultured Eubacteriales bacterium | reverse complement strand
AGTCAGGGCTTGTACTTGAGCTCCGAGCCGAAGAGGCTGTGGGGGATGAGGAAGACGGCCAGGAACAGGATCGAGGCGGCCAGGATCCAGCCCCGGGCTTCCCGGCCCTTTCGTCCCGCCCGCAGGGCCACGATCCAGCCGATCATGGCCACCAGCGTCTTGTTGTCGGTCATGTCGTGTCCCAGCGGGACGCCCGACCAAAAGACGCCGAAACCGTAATACTGCATCAGCGGCCCCAGGATGAAGCCGCTGAGGAAGAGAAAGATGGCGGCCCACTTGGCGTAGGGCAGCGGCCGGTCCTTCTTGTCCAGCGCGGCCAGCCCGGCCCGGGCCCCGAAGAGCATGGCCAGGAACATGATCAGGACATGGGGGATGAGGACCCAGGTCGGGACCGCACCCCGGAAGCGGATGACGACCGGCTCCTGGCCGGTCAGCGAGATTTCCTTCTCCCCCTCCGTCAGCACGATCCGGTAGAGCAGCTTCCCGGCCCGCGGCTGCTTGGGCAGGAAGCCGACCAGCTTGTCCTCGCGCCGGACGAGGGGGTACTTGGACCAGGGATCCTCCGTCTTGTAGCGCTTGAATTCGATAGAGCCCGCCGACTCCGGGCCGGGAGCGGTCACGGCGACCTCGCAGTCCTTCAAATTCTCGGAGCTGCGCGGCAGGCGGTAGGAGATCTCGCGGCCCTCGAGGGTCACGGCGCCGCGCTTGGGGTAGGTCGGGCCGGTCATCCTCTGGTAGACCATCGTTCCGGCCGCGATCAGGAAGGCCAGGATCCAAAGCAGCGTCTTGCGCATGTCGTCCGCCTCAGCTCTTGATCTCGATGCCGCCCATAATGGCCGTGGCCTTGACGTAGAGGGTGGCCTTGGGCGCGGCGTCCATGACGTTCTTGCGCTCGTCCGAGACGCCGCCGAGGATCGGCGTCGCGTCCATGACGACCTTCCAGTCGCGGGGCACCCTCAGGTCGATGCCGCCCATGATGGCGGTCAGCTCGATGGCGGCCTGGCCGCCCTCGAGCGTGGCCTCGGTCAGGTCGATCTCCGCGCCGCCCATGACGGCGGTGGCCCGGCCGCCCTTGAAGCCGGCCGCGTTGAAGCGCCGGTTCTGGCCCGACAGGATCGCGGTGACGTCCATGTCCCGGCCGGCGTCGACCGGGAAGGCCGTCCCGCCCCGACGCCGAAAGACGCCGCCGAACAGGAGCCAGACTCCGACCAGGATGATCAGACCCGGCCAGGCGTAGCGCCAGAAATGCTCCGGCAGATAGCCCAGCTCGCGGGCCTGGAAGAAGGCTCCCACGAGGATCACAAAGAGGCCGCCGCCGACCCGGCGAAAGCCGTTCCCGATGATGATCGACAGCCCGACCAGGATGATGATGACCGGCCAATACATCGACATGATGTCGCCAAAGTCCAGCCGGCCCAGCTGATCGAGGAGGAACAAGCCTCCGATCAGGATCAGGATGAGGCCCCAGAATACCCGGCCCCCGTCGGTCTTCTTCTCTGCCATGGCGGTCTCCTTTCTCGAGTGCCCTTCTTATATCACGCCTCCGGGCGGCGCATCAAAGCCGGCGGATGTCCATGCCGCCGCTGACCTCGAGGACGAGGCCGGTGGAATATCCGAAAGCTCCCGCGGCCAGTGCGGCTACGGCTCGGCCGACGTCCTCGGGCTCGCCCCAACGGCCCTGCGGCACCAGGCCGTCGGCGATCAGGCGGTCGTACTTCTCCCGCACCGGGGCGGTCATGTCGGTGCGGATGATCCCCGGGCGGACCTCGTAGACGCCGACGCCGCTTTCGGCCAGGCGGTCGGCAAACAGCCTGGCGGCCATGCTCAGGCCGGCCTTGGAGACGCAGTACCCCGGCCGGGAGGTGGACGAGACGACGGCCGACATCGAGGTGACGAAGACGATGCAGGGCCGGGCGGCCGCGTCCCGGGCGGCCCGCTCGGCCAAGACCGCGGCGGCCCGCTGGGTCAGGAAGAAGGGCCCGCGAAGGTTGATGCCCATGACCCGGTCGTAGGACTCGGCCGTCTCCTCCAGGATGTCCGCCCGGACTTTGGGTCCGACGCCGGCGTTGTTGACCAGGCAGTCGAGCCGTCCGAAGCGGTCCAGGACGGCGGCCAGCAGGGCCTGATGCGAGTCGAGATCGGCTATGTCGCAGCGCAGCGGCATCATCTCCGCGCCCTCTTTCCGGACCGCCTCCCGAACTTCAAACAAGCCCTGGCTCAGATTGTCCGGCTCGTGGATGATGTCGCATCCGGCGATGTCGAAGCCCTCCCGGGCCAGGGCCAGGGCGATGCCGCGGCCGATACCGCGGCCGGCTCCCGTGATCAGGGCCACGCGGCGATCTGACATGGCGATCCTCCTCGTCAGCGGACGATGCGGTCATCCCGGAAGTCGGCCCAGACCGACTCGAACCAGGGATCGGCTTCGGGAATCGGGCGCGGCGGAGTCCACCGGGTGATGATCCCGCCGCCGGGATGGAGGCCGATCTCGAGGATCTCCTCGGGCGGGCCGCCCGGACCGGCCGGCGGCGCGTAGCGCCACTCGTCGCCCAAGGTCGGAGCCGGGCGCTCTCCGGCCGGATCGAGCACGGCGAAGGAGCCGCGGCTGCGTCCGCCGCGGGCCAGGTATTCCCGGGCCGCCTCGAGGTACAGCCAGTGGGTCAGGCACAGGTCGAGAGTCCGGAAGGCCCGGGGCAGATCGGACAGCCGGGCGGCCCCGATCGTCCGCTCAAGCCGCCGATATTGGCGGCGGGCGGCCTCGACGGCGCGCTCGATCCGGCGCGGATCGCGCAGGTGGGCGCCGACGGAGGACATGCGACGGCTCAGCTCGGCTCGGGCGGCCCGCTCGATCCGGCCGCCTTTCTCTCCCGCTGCCAGCATCAAGGCCATGGAGCGCAAAGCCGCCCGCAGGCCGGAGCCGGCCACGGCCAGGAAGTCGGCCGCGGCGAGGGGACGCTGCCGCCGGCGGGCGGCGATGTACTGGGCGGCCCGGAAGCTTCCCACCTGGCCCGCGTTGAGCGCCGAGCCGCCGGGGCGGTAGATCCCGTGCGAGCCGTTGGCCTCTCCGACCGGGAAGAGGCCGCGGACATTGGACTGCCACCAGCGGTCGCCGGCCAGGCCGCCGTTGTTGTGCTGGGCGCAGACGGCGATCTCCAGCTTCTCCCTGGCCAGATCGATGCCGTGGCTCCGATAGAGCTCGATGGCCAACGGGTTCATCCGGGCCAGGCGCTCGAACGGCGTCGGGAGAAGCGCCCCCGATCGCTCCAGGTAGGTCCTCGCCTCCTCCTCCAGGAGATCGAAGCGGAAGTCCTCCAGCCGCCCGGCGCCCGAGGGATTGCGGGTGTAGTCCAGGAAGACGCGCCGGCCCAGGCCGTGAATCTCGCGGTCGACCAGAAGATCGACGAGCGAAGAGCCGAAGCCGGCGATCTTGCGCGGATCGAAGGGCCACTGGTAGCCCTTGAGGAAGACGGCCGTGGCCAGGCGGCCCATGGTGGGGAAGTGATCGGCCAGGAACTCGCGCTCGCCGCGGCCCCGCCGGTCAGTCGAGACGTAGCGGGGGACGACCTGCTGGTACGTCCCCGACAGGTTCCAGCGGAACCGGATGGAGGCCAGCCCGTATTGCCACTCGGTCAGATTGCGGCCGAGGGCGCCGGCCCGGAAGGCCAGGCCGTGCCCGCCCGTCTGGCTCTCGGGATAGACCGAGGCCTCGTAGATGCCGGCCGGCCCGCCCGTGCCGAGGATGATGTTGGGGGCGGAGAAGGCGACCAGCCCGTGCCCGCCCCGCCTCAGCCGCGACTCGTCCAGGGCTAAGGCGCCCACGACGGCCGGCCCGCCTTCTTCCTCTCCGGTCAACAGGGCGATGACGGGGTGGTGATCGAACACGCGGATGCGCCGGCGGCGGACCTCCCGGGCCAGGGCCTGGCCCATGAAGCGGGAGGTCAGGGGGCCGGCCGAGGTGGCCCGACGCCGCGGGTCGTGGTCGGTCTTGTAGCCGGGGAAGGCGCCGGAGGCGTCATGGGGGAAAGGGACGCCCAGCCGGACCAGGTTGAAGAAGGCCCGGGCGGAACCGGCCGCCTCGGCCAGGGCCAGGTCGCCGTGGACGCAGCCGCCGGTAAAAAGGTCGCCGGCCATGTCGGGGACGGAGTCGGCGGCCGGCCCGGCCAGGGACAGCTTGTAGTAGGTCTGCTTGTCCGAGCCGGCGTCGAAGGACGTCCCGGCGCCCATGGCCTCGGTCGCCAGGGCGACATCGGTCTGGCCCATCTCCCTCAGGCTGAGGGCCGCGTTCAGGGCGGCCGCGCCGCTGCCGACGACCAGGGCGTTCAGGGCGTGGCAGGGGATGCGGCGCCCGTCGACGATGATCTCGGTGGTCTTCACGTCACTCCAGTCCCCGCCTGCATTCTAGGCCAAGGCCGCTCCGCCGGCAACCGCCGGGGCCCGATCCGGGCCTCATTCGTTGGTGGCGATGAAGAAGGGCCTGTGCAGGAAGCTCTTGTAGAGGGGTCGGAGGCGCTCGCGGTCGTAGTACTTGTCCACGTCGACGACCTTCTTGCGGCCGGAGATGATCTCGATCGGGGCGTGGTCGTACTCGCCGTTGCGCAGGCAGACCATGCGGCCCGACTTGCCCTCCATGACCAGGTCCAGGGCGATGTTGCCGTAGGCCATGGGCACCAGCGAGTCGATGGCGTCGGGGTCGCCACAGCGGACCAGGTAGCTGAGCCGCTGGGAGATGACGTTGATCCTTCGCCCGGCGTTGAACTGGGGCGAGATCTCCCGCAGGCCGTTGGCCACCTGGTCGCCGATGCCGCCCAGCTTCTTGTGGCCGAACATGTCCCGCTCCTGGCTGGAGAAGACCATCTCCTGCTGACCGCGCACGCGGGCGCCCTCCGAGACCAGGACCACGGCGTAGTGGCTGGGGTTGCCCCGGCGGTCGGCGGACATCAGCTCGCACAGCCGCTCGATGTCGAACTCGTGCTCGGGGATGACGCAGCGGTGGGCGGCGCCGGCCATGGTCGGCAGCAGGGCCGTGTAGCCGGCGTAGCGGCCGAAGACCTCGATGACCAGGAAGCGCTCGTGCGAGCCGGCCGAGGTCCGCAGGGCGTTGGTCATGTCCAGGGTCCGGGACAGGCAGGTGCTGAAGCCGATGCAATAGTCCGTGCCGGGCACGTCGTTGTCCATGGTCTTGGGGATGGCGATGACCCTGACGCCCTTCTGGTGAAGGTGCAGGCCGTAGCTCAGGGTGTCGTCGCCGCCGATCGGGATGAGCGTGTCGATGCCCAGGTACTCGAGGTTCTTGAGGACCTCCTCGGTCAGGTCGTTGCTGGACGACGCGTAGCGGTCGCGCAGGTGCTCCGGGACATTGACGTCGGGCACATGGCTGGGCCGGGTCCGGGAGGTGTGCAGGAAGGTCCCTCCGGTGCGGGCGGCCCGGCTGACGATCTCCTCGTTGAGGATCTGGTAGTGGTCGGTGTCGGCGGGGCTCCCGTCCCGTCGGATCTCGATCAGGCCGGCCCAGCCGCGCCGGATGCCGACGACCTCGTAGCCTTCGTGGATGGCTCCCAAGGTGACCGACCGGATGGCCGGATTGAGGCCGGGGACGTCGCCTCCGCCCGTCAGAATGCCGATGCGCCCGCGCTTGGGCTTGCCGTTGGACATGTTCGCTCCTTCGCGCCCGCGCGCGCGCCCGTTCGCCCTTCCGTCCAAGGTGGGGGCGGCCGGATTTCGCGGCCGGAGACGCCATCCGAGTCCGAGATATTATAGGAGAAAGAAAAAACCGGCGCAAACGGCGCCGGGATTCAAGCGCCGGCTTTCTTCCGCGGCCGGCGCAAGGCCAGGATCAATACGGCCCACAGACCGGCGGCCAAGAGAAGGGCGGCCGCGGGCGCGGGCTGGCGCAGGGCCAGAAAGGCGGCCAGGGTGAAGGCCGCCCAGGCCAGGAGAAGCGGCCGACGCCAGGAGGCTCGGGTCCAGGCCGCGATCCAGGCCGCCAAGGCCGCCAGGAGGGCCAGCATCCAGCTCCCGACGGCCAGAATCTCGCCCGCCGCGGCCGGCGGCCTCCCTTCGGCCCGGGCCTTGATCCCGCCCAGCATCCGCCGGATCATGACGTACTCGCCGGGATCCAGGAAGACGGCTTTCGCCCCCGGACCCCCGGACTCCATGAACCGGCCGCGCAGGCGCAGCAGGAGACGGGACCGGCCGTCGGGCAGGGGCGTCAGAAGCCACGACCAGGTCAGCCGAAGGTCGGGCATGCGGATGTCGAAGACCAGAGAGGTGGGCGGCTCGACGACCGTGACCGGCCAGCCGGAGCCTGAGCCGAAGGGAACCTCGTCCCCGGCGCGAAGGGCCGGGCCGCCGGGCGGAAGCTCCGCGGCGCTCGGGCCGTCCTGGATACGGAAGGCCCGGGCGATGACGTCCCAGCTGTAGAACCCGCCCCTGCCGCGGCCCATTTGGACGAGCCAGGGCCAGACCTTCTCGGGCGGGGCTTCGATCGTGACCGCGCGGGTGGCCTCGAAATCGGGATCGACGACCAGCCCGTCGGCCGGCATCGGACGGGCCGCCTCCGTCTTGGATGCGCCCCAGGTTCGATGCCAGGGGCGGACGAGAAGCAGATAGACGGCCGCCATGACGGCCAGTCCCGCCAGGCTCCAGCCGGCGACGGCCGCGATTCTTTTTCCAGTGCTCATGAGGGACTCCGGTCGTGGGACTTGGCCGGCGGCGGATAGACGCCGGCGTCGCGGATGGCGCAGCCCGCCGGCCCGCCGCGCCGCAACAGCGTCGAGCATAGGGAGCAGGCGGTGCAGAGGCGGCGCCCATCGAGAGGGCGCCCCAGGATCAGGTCGGCGGCGGCCTCGGGATAGGCGAAAGCCAGGCGGCCCAGCCCGATGAGGTCGGCCGCGCCGGAGGCGACGGCTCCGGCCGCGACGAAGGAAAAGAAGGCTCGCAGCCAGGAGAAGCCGGTCCCGACTATGGTCATCTCCGGCCGGGCCGCCCGCAGCTCGGAGGCCAGCCGGATCAGCCGGACGACGCCTTCCAAGGGATGCTCCGGGGGAAGCCCTCCGCCTTCGGCCGGACGGTCGAAGGGCCGGCCGAAGTGGGCCTTCCAGGCGGGGATGCCGGCCGTGACGTTGACGAGCTCGAATCCGGCGGCGGCCATCATGGCGGCCAAATGGAGCGGCTCACGGCCGTCGAAGCCCCAAGGCGGCTCGTCCGCGACGCCGAAGCCGCCGGGCAGCCCGTCGAAAAGCCCGAGGCGCGAGGCCAGGATGGCCCGGGGATGAAGGGACCGCACGGCGGCCCCTATCTCGATCAGGAGCCTGGCCCGGTTCTCCAGAGGGCCGCCATAGCGGCTCTCCGATCGGTCCCGGGCCGCCAGGAGCTCTCCGAGAAGATAGCCGTGGCAGGCCTTGATGTCGCAGCCGTCGAAGCCGGCTTGGACGGCCCATCCGGCGGCGGAGACAAAGGCGTCCCGCAGGCGGTCGAGGGATGCGTCCGAGATGAGGGGCCCATCGGGGGGAATGCCGCGAAGCGGATCGAGGACCGGATCGTGCCGGGCGATGATGGGCGCCGGACGGGACTCGGGGCGGGAGAAGCGGCCCGAGTGGGTCAGCTGCAGGATGAGGACGGGATCGGGGTGGCCGGCCTCGGCCGCGGCTCGCCGAACGGCCTCGGTCAACCTCTGGAATCCCGGCCAGGCCGCCGGGGTCAGGACAAGCTGACGGGGATTCGAGCGCCCCTCGGGCGCGACCGCGGCCGCCTCGAACCAGATCAGGGAGAAGCCGCCTGCCGCGATGCGCTCGTAGCGCCGGAAGGTCAGGGGCCCCGGCCCGCCGTCAGGACCGGCGTCGGCTGCCTCCATGGGATGGGACGCCAGGCGGTGGGCCAGGCGTCGTCCCCCGAGGTCCAGCGGCCGGCGGAGGGGCTCCAGGGTCTCCGACCAGGGAAGGTCGAGGCCGAGAGCCGCGGCCCGCGACCGAAGCGCGCCGGCCTCCCGGAAATGGAAGCGCTCGTGGCGGCCGTCGGAGGCCGGGCCGCTCATGCGCTCTCCGCCATCCGCCGCACCGCGGCGATGTCTCCGGCCATGCGGGCCTCGCAGACGGCCGGCCAATCGGCCCGATCGACGATGGCCAGCCCTTCGGCCTCCATCCTGCGTCGCGTCTCGCCCGCCAGACGGCGCAGCGAGGTCTCCTCCGCGGCGGTCAGGTCGGGCAGCTTGGCCCGGAAGGCCGGATCGGCGGCCGGGATGAGGAAGTCGCCGCCGTGATCCTCGACCGACAAGGGGACGTCCCTCTCGAGGCGGGCCAGATCGGCGATGAGGGAGGCGATCGCGACGACCCCCCGGCCGGCCGGAGCGGTGAAAGTCCGATAGCCCTGCGGGGTTTCCAGGATTCCGCCGTCCTTGATGTGGGTCATGACGATCCAGGGCCGGATCCTGCGCGTCGCGGCGGCGGGATCTTCGAGGAGGGTCAGGAGGTTCATGGTGTCCAGGCAGACGCCCAGCGGGCCGCCGGGCTCCGCGCCGCAGCGGTCGAAAAGGCGCCCCAGCTCAAAGGTGGTGAACTCGAAGTGCGTCTCGATGGCCAGAGTCACTCCCAGGTCGGCCAGCATCGCCATTTGGGGAACGAGGGCCGCGGTCATGGCCGCCAGATACTCGCCGATCGACGGATCGTCTCCCCGCCAGCGCATCAGGCCGCTGGAGCAGGAGCGGATCGCCGACAAGCCCAGCCCGGCCGCCTGCTCGGCCGCCTTCCGGTTGATGGAGGCGACGTCGATCGCCCGCCCGGTCGCCGGATCGAAGGGGATATGCTGGCCGCCCCCCCACTCGAGGTAAAGGCCAAGAGAGGAAGCCGCCTGTCCCAGGTCTCTCAAGAAGGACGGATCGTCCGCGGCGGCCGGCGGCTCGGAGAACTGGACGCCCTCGGCCCCGTGGGCTTGGGCCCATTCGAGCAGACCGATGGGGGAGAGAGCGAGCGGCTTGAGGCCGTAAGCGTCGAGGCCGACCTTCATGGGCTTCACGAGAGACGAGACTCTCCTCGCTTGGTGACGTCCCCTCCTTATAGCCCCGGTCCCACGGACCTGTCAACGATTGACAGCCCGTTTCCCGCCTTGATATAGTCGGCGAACCATGAGGATTCCGGGGGCCGGTTCCGTCCCTCTCGCGTCCTCATCTCCAGCGCATCCCTCAAGGAGGCTCCGCCCATGAAACGCACACTCGCCTGCTGGACCCTGATCTTCCTGGCCGCCGCGGCCCTCCTGGCCGCCGGCCAGGGCGGCACGGCCAAGAAGCCGCTGTCCTACGACGCCTATAACGGCTGGCGCTCGATCCAATCGACCCAGCTCTCCCGCGACGGAGAATGGCTTGTCTACGCCCTCGTCCCTCAGGACGGGGACGGGGAGGTGGTGGCCCGGAACACCCGGACGGACGCGGAGCACCGCTCGCCCCGCGGGCAGTCCCCGGTGCTGACCGCGGACGGCCGGTATGTCGTCTTCACCATCCTCCCGCCCAAGGCCGAGGTGGAAAAAGCCAAGAAGGACAAGAAGAAGCCCGAGGAGCAGCCCAAGAGCGGGCTGGGCATCATGAGCCTGGCCACGGGCGAAGTGACCGCGGTGGAGAGGGTCAAGAGCTTCAAGGTCGCCGAAGACGGCGGGGCCTACGTCGCCTACCTGCTCGAGCCGCCCCTGAAGAAGGACGACAAGCCCGCCGCCGACCCGGCCAAGAAGGAAGAGGCCAAGCCGGCCGAAGCCAAGGCGACGGAGGCGAAGCCGGCGGAGGCCAAGCCGGAGGGGGAGGCCCGGAAGCCCAAGGAGAAGAAGAAGGATCCCGGAAGCGATCTGGTCATCCGCGAGCTGGCCACGGGGAAGACCGTGACCGTGGCCGAGGTGACCGAGTACGCTTGGAACAAGCCCGGCACCTGGCTGGCCTACGCCGTATCGTCCAAGAAGCCCGAGGATGACGGCCTCTTTGCCTGGAAGGCGGCCAGCGGGTCGATTCTGGCCCTGATGAAGGGTCAGGGCCACTACAAGGCCCCCACTTTCGACGACCAGGGCGGCCAGCTGGCCTTCCTCAGCGACCGCGACGAATACAAGAGCCAGGCCTCGCCCTATAGGCTCTACCTTTGGACGGAGGGCCAGGCCGCCGCGGCCGAGGCCGTCCCCGCGGCCAAGGGATTGCCCCAGGGCCAAGCGGTCAGCGAGAACGGCCGCCTGCAGTTCTCCAAGGACGCCGCCCGGCTCTTCTTCGGCTACGCCGACGCACCCAAGGCCGAGCCCGAGGATGCGCCCGAGCCGGTCAAGGTGGACATCTGGAGCTGGAAGGACGCCGATCTGCAGCCCATGCAGAAGATCACCGCCGACGCGGATAAGAAGCGCAGCTACGCCGCCGTGCTCCATATCAAGGACAAGAAGCTGGCCGTCCTGGGCGGGCCCGATCTGCCCCAGGTTTCAATCGGCGACGACGCCCGGACGGCGATCGGCCAGAACGATCGGCCCTACCGGCAGCTCGTCTCCTGGGACCAGGGCTATGCGGACGTCTACGCCGTCAGCCTGGCCGACGGCTCGCGCAAGAAGATCCTGGACAAGTTCCCCGGATCGGCCCAGCTCTCTCCGGGCGGGCAGTACGTCCTCTTCTACCGTCCGGCCGAGCGGAATTGGCGGACCTACCGGCTGGCCGACGGCAAGACGTTCGACCTGACGTCCAAGCTCGGGGTGAATTTCTTCAACGAGGAGTCGGACACGCCCAGCGACCCGGGTCCCTACGGCGCGGCCGGCTGGACGGACGGGGACAAGGCCGTTCTCCTCTACGACCAGTATGACATTTGGGAAGTCAAGCCGGACGGCAGCGGGGCCCGCTGCGCCACCAAGGGCGCCGGACGGCGCGAGGCCCTGGCCTTCCGCTATCTGCGGCTCGACCGCGACGAGCGGACCGTGCCCGCCGCGGCGCCCTTCCTAGTGATGACCTCCAACGACCGGACCAAGGCCTCCGGATACTACCGGATGAGCCTGTCGGCCGATGCCGAGCCCGTCAAGGTCGTCATGGAAGACCGCCTGCTGGGCGGGCTGATCAAGGCCAAGAGCGCCGACGTCTACGCCCTGACCAAGCAGACCTTCGCGGAGTTCCCGGACCTCTGGATTAGCGGCTCCGATCTGGCTGGCGCCCGCAAGGTCAGCCGGGCCAATCCCCAGCAGGACGGCTATCTCTGGGGAGCGGCCGAGCTCATCCGTTACCGCAACGCCGACGGCAGGATCCTGGACGCGGCCCTGTACAAGCCGGAGGGCTTCGACCCGGCCAAGAAGTACCCGCTGATGGTCTACATCTACGAGAAGCTGGCCGACGGCCTGCACCGCTACTACCCGCCGTCCCCGGGCACCAGCATCAACTTCGCCCGCTACGTCAGCAACGGCTATGTCGTCCTGATGCCCGACATCGTCTACGAGACCGGCTACCCGGGATCGAGCGCCCTGAAGTGCGTCCTGCCGGCGGTCCAGAAGGTCACCGACATGGGCTTCATCGATCCGGCCCGGATCGGCATCCAGGGCCACAGCTGGGGCGGCTACCAGATCACCTACCTCATCACCCAGACCAACATCTTCGCCGCCGTCCAGGCCGGGGCCTCGGTCTCCAACATGACCAGCGCCTACGGCGGCATCCGCTGGGGCTCGGGCATGGTCCGCGAGTTCCAGTACGAGAAGACCCAGAGCCGGATCGGGGCGCCGCTCTTCACCCGGGTCCTGCAGTACCTGGAGAACTCGCCGGTCTTCTGGGCCGAGCGGGTCCAGACGCCCTACCTCTCCATCCACAACGACGAGGATGACGCGGTGCCGTGGTACCAGGGCATCGAGTTCTTCACCGCGCTGCGGCGGCTGGGCAAGGAAGCCTACATGTTCAACTTCAACGGCGAGAAGCACGGCCTGCGGGAGAGGGAGAACCAGAAGTACTGGACGGTCTTCCAGGACGAGTTCTTCGACCACTACCTGCTGGGCAAGCCGCGGCCGGCCTGGATGGACCAGGGCGTGCCCTACCTGGAGCGGGGACGGCGCGACGTCAACGCCCTCTACAGGGGGACGGAGAAGAAGTGAGCCGGAGAGGGCCCTCCCCGCGGGGGGCCGCCCCGGCGGGCTTTTCGCCGCCGGGGGTCTGTGATATATAAGAGCGCGGACCCGCGAGACGCGACAAGGAGCGAAGCGATGCTGGACAAGATGCAAGACGCCCTGATGGCCGGCCGCAAGGCCGAAGTCGAAGCCCTGGTCGACCAGGCCGTGGCGGCCGGGATGTCGGCCCGCCAGATCCTCAACGAGGGCCTGATCGTCGGCATGGAGAGGCTGGGCGTCCTGTTTAAGGCCAACGAGGTCTTCATCCCCGAGGTCCTGGTCGCGGCCCGGGCCATGAACGCCGGGCTGACCAAGCTGGAGCCGCTGCTGATCAAGGAGAAGGTCGAGCCCAAGGGCCTGGTCGTCATCGGCACGGTCAAGGGCGACCTGCACGACATCGGCAAGAACCTGGTGGCCATGATGCTCAAGGGAGCCGGCTATAAGATCGTCGACTTGGGCGCGGACGTGGCCGCCGAGAAGTTCGTGGCCGCGGCCAGGGAGCACAACGCCGACGTGATCGCCCTGTCGGCCCTCCTGACCACGACCATGGTTCAGATGAAGGGCGTCCTGCAGGCCTTGAAGGATGCCGGCCTGCCGACGCCGGTCGTCGTGGGCGGGGCGCCTCTGACCCAGGACTACGCCAACCAGATCGGGGCCAACGGCTACGCCCCCGATGCCGCCAGCGCGGTGGATATCGTCTCCCGCCTCAAATAGGGGTCAGGTCTCAACATTCAACATTTCTGACAATATCCGTTCACAGAACGACGACGGAGATCTCCACTTAAAGTAGATATGTTGAATGTTGAGACCTGACCCCTAATCAGAGGGCCGAGATCATCAGGGCGCCGGTGAAGGCCAGAGCCACGGCCGCGATCTTGCGCCGGGTCGGCTTTTCCTTGAGAAACAGCGCTGCCAGCACGAAGATGAAGATCGTGCTGAGCTGATTGAGGGATCCCGCTATGGAGGCCGTGGTCAATCGCATCCCGGCCAGCCAGAACCCGTTCGAGAGGTATGTCGCGAAGAACGAGCCCGGCACCAGCAGGGCCAGCGTCTTGGCTGAAGCGAGCGGGCGCAGCAGCCCGCGCCGCCGCGGGTGCACGGCGATCAGGATGGCGACCGCCGCGCCGCCGCCGACCAGGCGGACGGTCGTTCCCCAGAGGACCGAGGTCAGGCCGAGAAGCGGCTTGACCATGACGATGCCGACGGCCATCAGAAAGACGCTGGCGACGCCCAGGAGGATCCCCTGGACGAGGTCGCGCCGCGGGATCTTGGCGTCGCTCTTGCGCCCGCTGATGAGGAGCACGGCCAGGACGATCAGGGCCACTCCGACCAGCTGAAGGAGGCCCATCCGCTCGCCCAGGTAGAGGAACGACAGGCCGATGACGAAGGGGCTGTAGGCGCAGTCGACGATGGCCAGCAGCTCCGCCCCGAGCTTGTTGAGGGAGGCCAGGACGAGCGTGTCGGCAACGGCGATGCCGATGATGCCGCTGACCAGGAAGACGGCATAGACGCGAAGAGGGAGGGCAGGCAGGATGGGGCGCCCGAGCAGGGCCATGGACGGGAGCAGCAAGGCCACTCCGACGATGTCCTTGAAGAGGTTGAGGGACAGGGGGGGGACGTCGCGGCCGACGACCCGGAAAAGGACCAGCGCGGCGGCCCAAAAGAAGGCAGCCGCTATGGACAGGATCGCGCCGGCGGCGGGCAGATGCTGGAGCGCGGCGAAGAGGGCGTTCATGGAAGGCCGATTCTACCACCTTTTGACTTATGAGGGGTGATTTAGTCTAATGCCCCCATGACCATCGTCGGCCTCCACTGGCTGGACTTCGCCATCATCGTCACCTACCTTCTGGCCATGCTGGCCATGGGCCGCTGGGCTCAGCGGCGCAACAAGACCCGCGGCGACTTCTACCTGGCCGGCCGCAAGCTGGGCAAGTTCACCCAGTTCTTCCTCAACTTCGGCGCCTCGACCAACGCCGACCAGGCCGTGGCCCTGACCCGGGAGATCTACCGGACCGGCATCGGGGGCATGTGGATCCAGTATCTGGTCCTGTTCCTGACCCCCTTCTATTGGTTCTCGACCGGCTTCCTGCGGCGATCCCGCCTGACGACCCTGGGCGACTTCTACGCCGAGCGGTTTCAGAGCAAGCTCCTGGCCGCCGCCTTCGCCGTCTTCACCCTGGTCATGGCCTTCATCGGCGGCGGGGTCAGCTACATGGTGGCCGGCAAGACGACCCAGGCCTTGACGCCCAAGCCCGAAGCCGCCTACAGCGCGGCCGAGCGGGAGAGCGTGGCCCAATTCCAGGAGCTGCAGGAGCTCCGCAAGCAGCTCGGCTCCGGCCTCACCCCGACGCAGGCGGCTCGCTACCAGGAGCTCAATGACCGCGCCACCAAGGGCGAGCTGAGATCCTTCATCTCCCACACCGACCCCCGCGTCATCTACGTCATCTTCGCGGTCGTGGTCAGCGCCTATACCGTGATGGGCGGCTTCATCGCCGCGGCCATGACCGACATCGTCCAGGGCTTCCTGATCGTCATCTTCTCCCTGATGCTGATCCCGCTGGGGCTGTCCCGGGTGGGCGGATTCGCCGGCCTTCACGCCAAGGTGCCGGACTTCATGTTCAACCTGTTCGGCTCGGTGACGACCTCGGAGTACGCTTGGTACACCATCCTGGCCATGATCCTGGCCAACCTCGTCTCGATCATCGCCTCCGCCCCCGGCATGCAGACGGCCGGCTCGGCCAAGACCGAGAACTCGGCCCGCTTCGGCATGATCATGGGCATGTTCTTCAAGCGCTTCCTGATGATCTTCTGGGCCCTGGCCGGCCTGCTGGCGGTGGCCCTCTTCGGCGGCCGGCTGCACGACCCCGACCTGATCTGGGGGCTGATGACCCGGGAGCTGCTCTTTCCGAGCGCCATCGGGCTGATGATGGTCGGCATCCTGGCCGCCAACATGTCGACCCTGAGCGCCAATGCCGTCTCCTACTCGGCCCTCTTCCTGCACAACATCTACCAGCCCCTCCGGCCCCGCAAGAGCGAGCGCCATTATATGTCGGTGGGCAGGGTCGTCCTGGCCCTGACCCTGATCGGGGGAGTGGGGACGGCCCTCTTCATCGACAACATCCTGTACCTCTTCCAGTACTTCATCTCGCTGCCGGCCATCTTCGGCGCCTCCATCTGGCTGGGATTCATCTGGCGGCGGCTGACCCGGCCGGCCGTCGTGGCCCAGGTCTTCCTCTGCCTGGTCATCTACGCGGTGGTGCCCAACGTCTTCCAATCCTGGAGCTGGGCCCGGACCCATCCGGCTTTTCTGGCCGAGACCCGGCCCCAGACCGTGACCATCACCACGGGCGCCCTGACCGAGGATGTGGCCGCGGGGCGCGCGGAGAAGGTCGGCCAAGCCATCCGCAAGCCGCACGTCATCGAGCCGGCCGCCGTCTTCTTCGAGAAGGTCGCCCGTCAGGACCCGGCCGATCCGGCGTCGCCCAAGATCGGCTTCGGACGGTTCAACGCCGAGATCTGGGTGATGAGCTGGCTGGGAGTCGACTTCCGCGGCTGGACCAAGGCCCAGCTCTCGGCCGCCCGCTTCGGCTTCGACGCCCTGTTCCCGTTCCTGCTGCTCTTCCTCATCAGCCTGGTGACCAAGCCCGTGCCCAAGAGGGTCCTGGACGGCTTCTTCGGCAAGATCCACACCCCGGTCCAGCCGACGCCGGAGGCGGATGCGCTGGCGGTGGAGGCGGCGGCCCGCGAGCCGGAGCGGATCGCCCGCCTCAAGGTCCGGCCGAAGTCCTCCTGGGAGATCCTCAAGCCGACCCGCATGGACGTCATCGGGTTCGGCGGCAGCTGGATCATGGTCGGCGTCATCATCCTGCTGCTCTGGCTGATGGTCCGCATCCGCTGAAGCGGCCGGAGAGACGGGCATGACCGACATCCGCGACCTGACGCTGGAGGAGCTCAAGGCCGAGCTTCTGGCGATGGGCGAGCCCGCGTACCGGGCCGGCCAGGCCTACGCCTGGATCTACAAGCGGGGCGCCACCCGGTTCGACCAGTTCAGCGACTTCCCGCAACCGCTGCGGGAAAGGATGGGGGAGCGGTTCGCCTTCGGCGCCATGGATCCGGCCGATGTCATGGAGTCGCCCGACGGAGTCCGCAAGACTCTCTTCCGGCTGGCCGACGGCGAGTTCGTGGAGACCGTGCTCATCCCGTCGGGGGAGCGGCGCACCGTCTGCGTCTCGACCCAGGTCGGCTGCAAGTATGGATGCGCCTTCTGCGCCAGCGGGTTGAGCGGGTTCGTACGCGATCTCCGGCCGGGCGAGATCGTGGGCCAGGTCCTGTCCTTGCGGGACGACTTCGAGGCGGCCCTGACCAATCTGGTCTTCATGGGCATGGGCGAGCCCCTGGACAACCTGGACGGGCTGATCAAGGCCATCCGCATCCTGAACGCACCTGAAGGCATGGGCCTGGCCGCGCGGCGGATGACCGTGTCGACGAGCGGGATCGTGCCGGGCATCGACCGCCTGGCCGGATGGGGGCTTCAAGTCAACCTGTCGATCTCGCTGCACGCGGCCGACGACGAGAAGCGCGGCCGGCTGATGCCGGTCAACAAGAAATATCCGCTGGCGGCCGTGCTGGAGGCCTGCCGCCGGTATTTGGCGGCGGGAGGCCGCATGATCACCTTCGAGTATGTCCTGATCCGCGGCTTCAACGATACCGGTCAGGACGCGGCCCGGCTGGCCAAGCTGGCGCTCCGGCTGAGGGCCAAAGTCAACCTAATCCCCTTCAGCCCGGTGAGAGGCCTGCCGTTCGCCGCCCCGGACCCCGGGACGAGCCGGGGCTTTCTCGCCCGGCTGCGCGAAGCCGGCCTGGCCGCCACCCTGCGGGAGTCCAAGGGCCGCGACATCCAGGCCGCCTGCGGCCAGCTGGCCGGAAAAAGAGGGGAAAAAGGGGTCAGGTCTTAAGATTCGAGTTATCTCCCCGGACCCGAAGCGCGATAACTCGAAACTCGAGACCTGACCCCTATTTGGCTTTGAGGAGGGCCAGGGTCTCGATGTGGGGCGTGTGGGGGAAGAAGTCGAAGCCACGGATTCCGTCGATCCGGTAGACGGTGGACAGGCGGGCCAGGTCCCGGGCCAGGGTGGACGGGTTGCAGGATAGGTAGATAAGCAAAGGGACCTGACGGGCCGTCAGCCCCTCGGCGATGGCCGAGTCCAACCCCCTGCGCGGCGGGTCAACGATGACCGCGTCGACGCTCCTGTCCAGTACCCAGTCCAGCCACTCCTCGGCCGTTCCCTCGCAAATGGTCACGCCGGAAGCTCCCGCCCGGTCGATGTTTCCCTTGAGCAGGGCGACCGAATCCGGCTCTGACTCGACCGCGTAGAGCGCTTCGATCCCCGGCCTCAGGGCCAGGCCGAAGGCCCCCACGCCGCAATAGAGATCGGCCAGCGTCCGCGCTCCCGCCGCTTCCAGAGCCGTCCGCATGGCGGCCAGGACGGACGGCACGATGGAGGCGTTGACTTGGAAGAACGTGCCGGGACCGATGCGCACCGCGGCCTCCCCGAAGACGTCCTCCAGATAGCGGTCTCCCCAGAGAATCCTCTCCTCGATCTCCCCGCCCCGGTCCGCCCGGTGGACCACTCCGGAGACTCTCCCGTCGCCGAGAAGGGCCGCCAGGAGGGGATCGGCCTCCTTGGGCTTGGGCGCCTTCTTCCCATGGAGGATGACGAGCATCTTGCCCGTCTTCCCCGAGATCCGAACTTCGATCTCCTCCAGGCTCCCGCGCAGCGTCGCCGACGCCGCCAGGGCCCGGTTCACGACGTCCCGCATCGGCTCCGGCAGCAGGCGGCAATCGTCTCCCGGGACGAACCGGTCGCGGCTCCCCGGCACGTTGTACCCCGGCGCCGCTCCGCGGGCCGTCCAGAGGACCCGAAAGCGGACCTTGTTGCGGTATTCCCAGATCCGGGGAGATGGCTCGATGCCGATCGAATCGGCCGCGATCCCCGCCCGTCCGCCCAGCATCTCCCGCAGCTGTCCGGCCTTGATGTCCAGCTGATGCCGGTAGGCGGCGATCTGGTAGGGAGAGCAAGCCCGGTAGTGGGCGCACCGCGGCTCGATCCGCTCGGGGCTGGGCTTCAGGATGGCGCGCGTCCCGGCTTCGATCAGGCCGGGCTTGTCCCTGAGCCTCTCGATCGAGACGACCTCCCCGGGCAATCCCTCGTCCGTGAAGCAGGCCTTGCCGCCCAGGCTGCCCAGGCTGCGGCCCGGATAGACGATCTTGCGAATCTCCAAGCTCTCGAGGGCGCCGCCGCGAGGATCGGAACGGCCCACGGCTCACTCCGCGGCTTCGAAACGCCTCAGGTCGACGACCCGTCCCGGCTTGGCCCAAGACAGGCCGCCGTCTTCCGACGGCAGGAGGCCGGCCTCGAATCCTTTCGCCAAGGCCTCGTCCAGCCCATCGATCCAGATGCGGGTTGAGGCCTCGCAGGTCTCCTCCCGCTTCAGGCCGGCGGGAAAATCGACGATCTCCTCCGGGCGGGTCTGCATCCCATGGACCGCCAACGTCTGAGCCGAGGCGGCCTCTGCGCAGCAGACCGGGGTCGTCCCGTCCGCCACGGCCGCGATCGCGTCCCACAGCTTCTTCATGGGCGCCGCATCCGGATCGCCGTACGCGCGGATCCCGCCGCCGGCCATCTCGCCCCGCAGGCCGCCCCCCCGGCGGTCGGCCGCCAGGACGCCCTTCTCGAACTCCATGCGCAAGCGCGGCCCTTGATCGAGCCGCGCGGCGTGGGAGAACCAGAACATCACCGTCGTCCCGTCCTCCAGCTCCAGCCGGGCCGCGGCGGTGTCGTGGTTCTCGATGGGGTTGGCCCGGTACAATTCGGCCTGGAGGCGCACGGGCGCGGCCGCGCGCCGGACGTCCCGGCCCAGAAGGTAGAGCATATTGTGCAGGTCATGGGCAAAGGCGTTATTGGCCGGCCCGTCCAGCACCCAGGCCCCGTCGCTCAAGCGGATGCGGCCGGCCCAGCCGTTGCGGCCGTAGTAGGCCCGGTCACGCGGCCAGGTGTAGAGACAGCGGGCCCGCACCGGGCGCCCATAGAGCCCGTCCAGGATGTCGGCCTTGGCCGCCTGAACCGCCTCGGAGAAGGACCACTGATAGGCGATGGCGGCCCAGCGCCCGGTCCGGCGCTCGGCTTCCGCCATGGCCCGGGCTTCGCGAAGGCTCCCGGCCGCCGGCTTCTCGCACAGGACCCGGCTGCCCCTCTCGAGGGCCAGGACGGTCTGGGCGGCGTGGAAATGGTGCGGCGAGGCGATGACGGCCAGATCGGCTTCCCGGCCGGAGTCATAGAAATCCTCCAAGCGGTCCAGGACCGGCCAGCCGCGCTCCCTCATCCGGTCCAGCCGGCGGCATCGGGCCGGCTCGGGATCGACCAGCCCCTCGATGCGGAACCGCCCCTCCGTCTCGCGCTTCAGGAGCTCTTCGACATAGACCTCGCCCATGCCGCCGATTCCCACCAGAACGATCCCGACGGGCTTCATGGCGCCCGCTTCGCTCTTTCTCCCGCCGGATCCTCCAGAAGATCGCACTCGGCCAAGGACCGCCGCCGCGGATCGCAGAGCAGGGTCTTAATCTCGAAGGGCTTCAGGCTCAGCTTCCGTCTCATCCCGGCCCAGGGGAGGCGAATCGTCGTCGTCCGCTTCGTCCCCGTCGGCTCGAACAGGCGGATGACGAGGCGGTCGTCCCTCTCCGCCCGCTTGAGGGCCGTGACCAGCACGGCCTCGTCGTCGAGGACGACGAAGGGCTCGGCCCGCCGGCCTTCTCCCGGCGGAAACCAGGGCAGGACGGCCGGCGCCTCGTTGCGGGCCAGCGCCTTGCGGTCGATCTCCCGCATCAGCCGCCCGGCCGGCCCGGCTTCCAGCCAGAAGCGGAAGACGCGCTCGCCCTGGTCGATGCGGGGGATGAAGAGATCCTGTCGGGGAAGGGGCCGGCCCGGCGCCGGATCGGCCGAATGGGCCGGCGAGCGCAGCAGGCTCAGCCGCATCTCGCCGGCGGCGAAGTCCGAGCCATAGGTGGCCTCATTGATGCAGGTGAGGGCGAGGCGGCGGCGGGCCGAGACGACGGCGGTCCACTTCTGGGCCACGGCCTCGTCGCCGCTTTCCGGCAGGCGCTCCCGGCCGTAGGCGACCTGGCCCCAGTAGGCGCCGTCGCTCCAGGCGGTCGGGAGGCGGAGCTTCAGCATGCGGTCCTTCTCGTTCCACAGGACCCGGACTTCGACTTCCACCTCGGTCCCCGATTTCGGCAGCTTGAGGCGGAGGATGATCCGCGAATCGCCGTAAGCCAGGATCGACTCGATGACCGTCCTGACGGCCCCGTCTTCGATGACCCGAACCGGCGCCAGGCGCCCGGCGGGCGCTCCGGCCGTCGCCGCGCCGGCGGCGGGGGAGGCGGCCCGAAAGCGGCCGGCCGCCTTCCGGAACCGCACCACGCGCATGCCCCAGGGATCGGCGTTGTCGGCCATCACGATGGGCTGCAGAGCGCCGGGACGCAGGACCTCGACCCCCCGGACCCGGAAGTGCCGCAGAAGGCCCGTCCGAGCGTCCACGGCCACATCCAGGGCGCGGGAGCGGAAGCGGAAGGCGCCGTCGCGGACGGCGAGGGCAGGTGCGGGCCGGGTCTTGGCCTTGTCCAGCCGCACGTCGAAACGGGTCAGCCCGGACGGCGCCAAGTCGGCCGGGAAGACGATCCTCTTGCGCCACTCCAGGCTCAAATTGGAGTCTTCCTTTTCGGCCTGGCTGGGGATCGTCCGGCCGTCCCGGCTGACCACGGGACGCATCCAGCCGTCGCCGTAGTTGGGCTCGTGGGGCTGGAGCTCGCAGTCGAGCGTGGCTCGCACGCGCCAGGGGTGGGGATTGTAGACGAAGACCGGGATCGATCCCTCCTCGGCCCGGGGCTCTCCCGCGGCCAGGGCAAAGAAGGCCCGGGCCCTGACCCGGGACGCGATCTCCAGGCCGTGGCCCAGCAAGCGCAGGGCCCCCTCCTCGGCTTCGGGCACGGCCGATCCGGGCAGGATGTCATGGAACTCGGAGAAGGCCAGGTCCCGGCCGGCCTCGGCCAGCTCGGCCCGGGGATAGGGCATCAAGCCCTGGAACGAGGCCGACGAGGCGATCTTCTCGGCCGCGAACAGCTCGTTCTCCAGCCTCCGGTGGGCTTTCTTGACCCTGGCCATGCTGGTGTAGCAGCCGACCGCCCAGGGATTGAGCCCGGCCGCATGGCGGGGGAGGAGCCCCCTCCGGCCTTCCATCTCCCGGAAATAGGCGTCCGCCGTGGAGTGGAGGATCTCGAGATCCCCCGACCGCTCGCGCTGGAGGGCCTCGATGTCATCGAGGTCGCGGGCCGAGGCGCCCCCGCCGTGGTCCCCGATGCCCCACAGCAGCAGGCTGGACGGCCGTCCCTCCCGGGCCGCGATGCCCCGCTCGATCTTGGCCCTCGCTCCGCCGCCTTTCGAGTTGTAGTGATCCTCGACCCGGCAGGCCAGGACTTCGGAGCCGTCGAAGCCGACCCAGACGAAGTCCTCGCCGGGCAGGGCGGCGAACGTCCGGTCGGGGCGGCAGAACAGGTAGGCTCGGCTGCCGCTGCGGGCCAGGATCTGGACCAGGCCGCGGGAGTGACCGAAAGGATCCAGGTTGGCGGCGACCGGGACGTCCGAGCCGAAGCGGTCGCGGAAGTAGAGCTTGCCCCTGAGGGCCTGTCGGGCCAGCGACTCGCCGCTGGGGAGGTTGCAGTCGGGCTGGACGAACCAGCCTCCCAGGATGGACCAGCGGCCGGCCCGGACCAGGCGCCGGATGCGGGCGAAGAGGGCCGGCTCGTACTCCTCGACCCACTGGTAGAGCAGGGCTTCGTTGTGGCAGAAGACGAAGCCTCGCCGGCTCTCGCAGAAGTCCGCCGCCACGCGGAAGGTGGACAAGGCCTCGCCGGCGCCCTCGGGCCACTCCCACAGCCAGACCGGGTCGATGTGGGCGTTGCAGAGCAGGTGAATCCGAGGGCGAGGCATGGCCGGATCAGAAGTGGAGCTTCAAGTCGACGAAGATCGAGGCGAACGTATAGGCCCCGAAGGCGAAGAGGATGGCCGCCATCCCGAAGAAGAAGCGCCGGAAAGTCCGGGGGGAGAACATGTGATGGTACTTGGCGACGTAGCGGGTCAAGATGATGTACCACAGGGCGCCGCCCAGGCCGCAAGCCAGGGCGAACAGGTAGGGCGTCAGGCCGTCGTTGGTCACCCAGTAATGGCTGGTGACCATGCCGCCGATGCCGATCCAAAAGGCCAGAAGCGTCGGATTGGTGACGTACATGACCAGGACGGCCAAGGCCGGCCGGGGGCTCCTTTTGATATCCAGGCGCTCCGTCCGCGGCGCCCTCGTCTGGCGGGATTGGAGAAAGAGGCGGATGGCGATGAGGAACAGAAAGATCGAGGCACCCGCTTTGAGCAGGATGACCCAGCGGTTGATCAGGGCGGTGATATGGGACATGCCTAGGATGGCGCCCAGGCAGTAGAGCGTGTCCAGGACGCAAGCCGTCAGCCCTCCCAACAGTCCGTGGAAGTGATCGCGCTTCATCGTCTGGGAGATGATGAAGACATTGATCGGGCCAAGGGGGATGGCCGCGATGAAGCCGATCAGCAAGCCGATGGGGACGAACATGGGCCCGTCCAGGCTACCAGATTCGTTTGAGGACTGTCAAACCCGGCTGGATCAGAAAGCCTCGTTGACCGTGACGTAGAAGCCCGTGGATCCGCGTCCCGAGGCGTAGTCCAGCCGCAGGGCGTTGCCTTCTCGGGTGATCCGGATGCGCAGGCCCGCTCCGACCGAGGGCCTGAACCCGTTCAGGGCCAGGCCGGACAAGCCTCCGGCCACGCGTCCCAGGCCGGCGAAGACGGCGGCGCCGAAGCGCCCGGAGATGGGGAAGCGGGCTTCGGCCTGGAGCCCGGCGAAGACCCTGTCTCTGTAGCGGCCCTGCAGGTAGCCGCGCATCAGGATATCCCCCCCCAGCCTCGGCAGGGCCATGAAGGGAGCGTCTCCGGAGGCCGCCTCGATCTTGCCCTGGAAGGCCAGGACGGCCCGTGCGGACAGAGGCCAATACGATCGCAGGTCCGCCTTGATCTTGGCGTAGCGGAAGCCTCCGCCCAGGATCCCGCCGTGGAGGACGGCCGAGGCCTGCCAGAAGCGGCCCCGCCGGGGGGCGAAGACGCTGTCGCGGCTGTCGGTCTTGGCCGTCAGGCCCAGCCCGGATAGGGTCCCGCCTCCGGAGCCGGGCAGAAGGCCCGAATCCAGGATGCCGCCCGGCTCGAAGGCCAGATAGCGGTAGCTCTCGTAGACGCCCATGATCCCGGCGTAGAGCTTCCAGGCCGGGACGACGCGCCGCATGACCTGGAGCTCGGCCAGGACCTGGATCGGGGTCATGATCTCCCCGGACGCTTCGGGGGCGTCGTTGCCGAGGCCGAAGAAGCTGGTCGGGTAGCGGCTCCATTCCAAGCTTCCGGCGATCACCCAAGCCTCGTCGTCCAGGTAGATCTCGGGCTTGGCTTGGAGGGTGAACTGCTCCTTGAACGTGTAGACGGCGCTGAACATGACGGAGGAAGGCCTCGAGGAAGCCCGCGCCGCCCGAGGCCGGAAGGCCAGAATGCCGCCGATACCGCCGGCCAGGCTGGTCTCGGGCGTGAAATAGGCGATGGGGACGATCAGGAAGGTGTTCCGTTTCGCCTCTGCTTCCTGAGCGCCGGCCGGGCAGGGCGCGACGCACGCGGCCAGGAGAAGAGCGGCCGCCGGGCGGATGAGGCATCGAAGCGCGTTCATGGACGGGCCCGCCGGACCGGTCGGCGCCGGCGCTCGCGGTCCGCGGGGGGGAATGATACATGAAACGGGACGGAGGCGGAAGGAGATGCCGGGCCGCTCCGGAGACGGCCGGGCCGGGGGGCGATTGAAAAGCCCCCCCGCCGGGACGATAATGACGGCCATGGAGCCGCTCCCCGCCCCCGCCACGTCCCGCGAGCTCATGCGCGTCGCCATGTCGGGCGGCCGCCCGGAGCGGATCCCCGTGATGTGCCAGATGAGCATCGGCCACATGCTCCTACAGACCGGGATTCGGCCGGAGGAGCTGTGGCTGGACGAGGACGGCTTTGCCGAGGCGCTCCGCTCCCTACGGGCCGGCTACGGATTCGACGGCATCCTGGTCAGCCTGCACGGCCATTCCCGAACCTGGTCCAGGGATGTCGCGGAGATATCTCGCGATCCCCGGGGAAGCCGGATCCGCTGGTCCGACGGATCGGAGACCGTCTTCCCTCCGGACGATCTGCCGCGGCACCGGCCGGCCGTCGATGCCCCGCGGCCCTCGATGGCGGGATTCGACCCCAGCGGCCTGCCCGAGGAGCCCGACTATATCCCCGTCTCGCAGGGCCTGCGCTTCCGGCTCGATCCAGGCAATCTGACCGGCCTCATCGGCCGCCTGCGCGAGGGGGAGGGGCAGCGGCTCTCGATCCACGGCGAAGTGACCTCGCCCTTGGACTATTTCCTGGACCTCTTCGGCTTTGCCGAGGGATTTCTAGCCCTGGTCGAGGAGCCCGAGAGGTCCAGGGACGTGCTGCTCCGGCTGGGGGAGGGGGTGGCCCGGCTGGCGGCCCGCTTGGCCGCGGCCGGAGCGGATGCCGTCAAGATCTCCTCGCCCTACGCGGGGGCCGGCTTTCTCTCGCCCCGCCATTATCGCGATTTCGTGGCCCCGTCCGAGGCGCCGATCGCGGCCGCCATCCGGGCCGCGGGCGCCTTCGCCTACACCCATACCTGCGGCCGCATCGGCGACCGCCTGGAGCTCCTGGCCGGGACCGGAGTCGCGGGGCTGGAGTGCCTCGATCCGCCGCCCCTGGGCGACGTCGACCTGGAAGACGCCCTTGACCGGATCGGCGGCCGCCTCTTCATCAAGGGCAACGTCGATCCCGTCCACACCTTGCTCTTCGGCAGCCCCGACCGGATCGAGGCCGACGTCCGGCGCCGGGCGGCCCTGGCCGGGCCCCGAGGCGGGTATATCCTGAGCACGGCCTGCTCCATCGCCCCCCGGACGCCGGCCGAGAACGTCCGGCGGCTGACGGCCGCGGCTAATTCCCAGAAATCCTATTGACTTTATAAAAAGGGTAGGATATGATGAGGTCAAATTCTGCTTCGCTGGCTGGGCAGAAGTCCCTCCTTGTATCCCCCTTTAGTCTAATTCCCTGACACAGCCAGCAATTCCTTCCCCCCCAAAAGAAAAGGCCGGGCGGAAGCCCGCCCGGCCTTGAAGAATCCGATCGTCGGGCCTTTAGGCCCGTCGCATCATTGGAAGCTGTAGTTGACCGCGAAGCCGAAGCCGAAGGTGGTCTGCTTGTAGGTCTCGTTGTAGGTCCCCAGCGGGATGACGCCGCTGAGATAGTAGGAGATGGGCTTGACGAAGTCCTTGTAGTTGACGGTGATCAGGCCGCCTTCCACCGACAGGCTGTCGCTGAGCCGCCACTTGGCTCCGGCCCCGATGGTCGTGGCCGAGAGAAGGTTGTCCATGTCGGACTGGAACTCGGCTTCGACGCCGTAGGTGCTGTTCAGGTAGCCGGCGCTGAGGGTCAGGTTCTTCAGCAGATCGTACTCGACGCCCAGGGCCCACTCCAGGGTGTTCTTGGTGATGAAATCCTCGCGGCCGTCCCAGTTGACCGACTTGTCGAAGTCGGTGTTCAGGGAGGCGTAGACCCGCAGCTGGGGCAGGATGGCGTAGGACGCTCCGAAGGCCAGGGTGCCGGGGATGTCGGCGTTGGTCTCCTTGCCGTCGGGGAACATGCCGTCGGCGGACAGAATGCCCTTGGTGTCATCCTTGGTCGTCTCGTTGGTCAGCTTCAGCTTGGTCGTCATCTCATAGCGGGCCGTCAGGACGAGGTTCTCGAGCGGGGTGACCATGAGGCTGAAGACGGGAGTGAAGCCCGAGCCCTTCTGCTTGGCGTCCACGAACAGGTCGCGCATGGCGGCCGCGTAGCCGGCCTGGCCCAAGGCGGTGAAGACCTCGCTGGCCTTGCGCATGCCCGTCCAGCCGAAGGGCGGGAAGAGGGGATTGACCTGGACGTTCTCCAGGGAGCCCTCATAGGAGTTCGAGGCGCTGACATAGCGCAAGCCGGCGGCCACCGAGAACATCTCGCTGATGGCGTAGGAGACGTTCAGCTGGAAGCCGTAGTAGATCGAGCTGCCCTTGAAGGCA
Source organism: uncultured Eubacteriales bacterium (assembly GCA_964556755.1). Taxonomy (GTDB): domain Bacteria; phylum Acidobacteriota; class Aminicenantia; order Aminicenantales; family UBA4085; genus UBA4085. The sequence goes on along the minus strand of CAZKXI010000002.1, from coordinate 175,112 downwards.
ATCTCGGCGCTGTAGTTGGTCGTCGGGATGCCCAGGGCGGAGAGCGCCAGAGGCAGCGTGGCGTAGCTGGTCTCGAAGGACGGCAGGCCGTGCTTGTAGTCGGCCGAGCCGCCGCCGCCGATGGGGTTGAAGCCGAAGGACACGGCCAGGGCGCCCTTCTTGTAGACGGCGTAGAAGGTGGGGAAGAAAGGCACCCGCACCTCGCCCACGTACTCGGGATTGTTCAGGTACGGGAACTCGTTGATGACCGTCTTGTCCTGGGACACGACCTGGTTGTTGAGGGCCAGGTGGAATCCGTCCGCCAACTTGGTCAGACCGGCCGGATTGTAGTAGACCGCGTCCGTGTCCAGCGACGCGTAGCGGGCCAGCAGGCGGTAGAAGCCGATGCTCTGGTTCGTGTTCGTGACGATGGACGAGAATGCCATCGGCACGGCCAGCAGAACCACCAAGGCCAAAAGCAAGCTCTTCTTCATAAGTCCTCCTATGACAAGGATGGGATTGTCCAACGGACATCCGCTGTTAATGGCCGAATTCTACTTATTTCCCATCAGAATGCAAGCCCCGGTTGACTTTCCGGGGGCGAGCCGCTACCTTGGGGCCTCATGACGCATCCCGCCGCTCCCGCATCCCCGGATCCCCTTCATTCCCCCGAGGCCTCGGCCCGCCTCCGCCTCGGGCTCATCTGGGCCGTTTCCCTGGCCGCCGCCATGGGCGGCCTGCTCTTCGGCTACGACTGGGTCGTCATCGGGGGAGCCAAGCCTTTCTTCGAGCGCTTCTTCGCCCTGGCGACGCCGGCCGCCCGCGGCTGGGCCAACAGCTGCGCCCTCATCGGCTGCCTCGTCGGGGCCATGGCCGCCGGCGCCCTCAGCGACCGCTTCGGGCGCAAGCGGCTGCTGATCCTGGCGGCGGCGATCTTCGTCGTCACCTCTCTCGGAAACGCCCTGGCCCCTACCTTCGCCGTCTTCGTCTTCTGGCGCATCCTGGGCGGGACGGCCATCGGGCTGGCCTCCAACCTGTCGCCGCTCTACATCGCCGAGATCGCGCCGGCCCGCCTGCGGGGCCGCCTGGTCTCGGTCAACCAGTTGACCATCGTCATCGGCATCCTGCTGGCCCAGTTCGTCAACTGGTGGCTGGTCCGGGGGCTGCCGGTGGGCGCCGGCGACGCCTTCATCCGCGGCTCCTGGTACGGGACGACGGGCTGGCGCTGGATGTTCGGCCTGACCGCGGTCCCCGCCGCGCTCTTCTTCCTCGGTATGCTGGGCGTGCCCGAGAGCCCCCGCTGGCTGGCCAAGAACGGCCAAAAGGAGCGGGCCCGCCTCGTCCTGGCCCGGCTGGGCGGCTCCGCCTACGCCGACTCGGCTCTGGCCGAGATCGAGACCACGCTGGCCGGGGCGACCGAGAAGGTCGATTTCCGGGCCCTGCTGGACCGGCGCCTGCGCCGGGTGCTGGTCCTGGGCATCGTCTTGGCCGTCTTCCAGCAGTGGTGCGGCATCAACGTCATCTTCAACTACGCCGAGGAGATCTTCCGGGCCGCCGGCTACGACATCTCGAGCGTCCTGGCCAACATCGCCTGGACGGGCTCCGTCAACTTGGCCTTCACCTTCGTGGCCCTGGGCTCCGTCGACCGGCGCGGCCGCCGCCCCTTGATGCTCTTCGGCGCGGCCGGGCTGGCCTTGATCTACGCCGCCCTAGGCCTCGGCTACGCGGCCGGCCTCAAGGGCCTGCCCATGCTGCTGTTGGTCCTGGCCGCCATCGCCTGCTACGCCATGTCGCTGGCGCCGGTCGTCTGGGTGGTCATCAGCGAGATCTTCCCCAACCGCATCCGCGGCGCCGCCACCGCGGTGGCCACGACCGCCCTCTGGGCGGCCTGCTTCGTGCTGACCTTCACCTTCCCCCTGCTCAACAAGGGCCTCGGCCCGGCCGGCACCTTCGGCCTCTACGGCGCGATCTGCGCCGGGGGCTACTTCTTCATACGGGCCCGCCTGCCCGAGACCAGGGGGAAGAGCCTGGAGGAGATCGAGAAGGAGCTGGTCAAGTAGCCGCCCCGCTCAGCGGTACAGCTTCGGCTCGAGCTCGAAGGTGACGAAGAAGGCCGGCTTGGCGCCGACGCCGCGCCACAGCGCTCCCAGGCAGATCCGGGGGGCACAGGACGGCACATAGCCGATGCGCAGAAGGGATGGGTGGCCCCGCCCGGCGACCTCCCAGCCGGCCTCGATCCGCAGGCCGCCCCACTTCTCCCAGACCAGCTCCAGCTGTCCGCCGGTCGTCAGCGAGGGATGCTCCTGCGATCCGCGGGCTTCGAGGAACAGGCCCGCGCTCCCCGATTGGCTGGGGATGCCGGGCGAGTAATAGCCCCACTTCAATCGAACCGTGGCCGCATCGAGCAGGGCGCTGCCTGCGACACCGGTCAGGGAGAGCGTGAAGTGGATCATGCGGCCGGCCGACTCGGGCCGGAGCGCGGCCAAGGCCGCCGGATCGGCCGGGGCGGCCTCGGGGGCCAGGGACCGGGGCCGGGCGGGAAACGGCAGCCCGGCGGCGAACCCGCGGATGACCTCCGCCACCGGACCGGGATGGGATCGCATGGGGGAGTGCCCGGCCTCCTCGATGACGACGGCCCTGGCTCCCGGGATCAAGGCTTGGGCCCGAGTCATGACCTCGGGGCGCAGGACGCCGTCCTCGGCTCCCCAGACGAGGAGGGTGGGGGAATCGACATCCGCCAAGCGCGGCGCCCAAGCGGCGACTACCTCCTCGGCCAGCATCTGGTCCACCCACTGATGGTTCACCCGCAGGCGGGCGGGAGTCGTGAACATGGGCTCTTGGTCGTCCCTTATCGGCGGCAGCTTGCGGGTGATGTCGGCCGAAGAGCCGCGCGAGATGAGCCCCATCAGGATCGGGTTGCCGATCAGGTTGAAGATGGGGCCGGCGGTGACGAATCCCCCGGCCATGCGGAAGGCGATATCGATGACGGGCGCGAGCTTGAAGGGCACCGTGACGGCGTCGATGAGCACCAGCCCGGCCGGATGGCATTCCGGCTCCAGGTCGAGATGCCAGGCCAGCGCGCCGCCGGTCGAGTGACCCACCAGGAGAGCCCCTTCCAAGGCGTCCGCCGCCCGCAGGATGGTCCGCAGGCGGGCCGTCATGCGCTCGTAGTCGTAGGAGATCGGCTTGGGCGTGAAGGAGTCGCCATAGCCGGGAAGATCGACCAGAATGACCCGGAAATCCCCGGCCAGCTCGCGGGCCAGGGCCCCGAAGACGGCCGATGTCGAGCTCAACCCGTGCAAGAGGACAACGGTCCGGCCATGCTCGGCCCCGGCCACCCGGAAAGCCGCCTCGAAGGCGTTCTCCGGGGGATCTTCGGGCAGTCGGACCCTATAGACGGGCAGACTGCGGAAGAACTCCGCATCGGCCTTGGGATCGAGCGGAGCGTCGACTTGGGCGGCGGCCGCCGCGGAGCCCGCCATCCAAGCGGCCAGGAGAAGAAGGAGTGCGGCCCGTCCGGGGGCCGGCCCGGGGCTCATGGAGAGACGGCCTCCCGGATCAGCCGGATGGCGGCGCCGGCATCGGCGGCCGCCCGCAGCGCGTCCCTAAAATCCTCGTGGACCAGGCGGCGCGAGAGCCTGGCCAAGAGCTTCAAGTGGTCCTGGGCCGCCCGGCCGGCCGGGATGGCCAGCATGACCGCCAGATCGACCGGCTCTTCGTCGTCCGGATTCCAAAGGAAAGGCTCCCGGAAGCGGAGAAGAGCCAGGCTCGGGGCGCGGACGGCGGCGCTCTGGCCATGGGGGATGGCGACGCCGAAGCCGATGCTGGTGGAGAAGGTCGCCTCGCGCCGCCGCAGAGCCTCCTCCATGTCCGCCCGCCGCTCGACTCGCTCCGCGGCCTCCATCAGGGCGGCCAGCCGCTGCAGGGCTTCGTCCTTGGACCGGCTGTCGTCGCCGAGGCCGATCAAGGCCGGCTCGGTCAGATCGGACGGCGAAGCGGCCCCGTGGAAGGCGTCCAAGGCGGCTTCGACGTCCTCCGGTCGGGCCGCGGCCAGGGCCGCTTCGGCCAAGGCCCGGGCGTCCGTCTGCCGCAGCCGCGAGAGGCCGGCCTTGAGGGCCGGGATGCGCGGGGCGGACATGCTCAGCTCGTCGAAGCCCAATCCGACGAGGATCGGCAGGCTGCGGGCCGCGCCGGCCATCTCCCCGCACAGGCCGATCCACTTCCCGGCCGCCTGGGCCGAGCGGACGATGAGGTCCAGAAGGCGCAGGAAGGCCGGATCGAGCGGGCGGTTGAGCGCGCGGACATCGGGATGGCCGCGATCGGCGGCGAAGGCGTATTGGAGGAGGTCGTTGCTGCCGACGCTGAAGAAGTCGACCTCGGCCGCGAAGCGGTCGATGAGGAAGGCGGCGGCGGGGACCTCGACCATCATCCCGACTTCGACGTCCGCCCGGTGGGGGATGCCTTCCGCGGCCAGCTCGCCGGCCGCGGACCGGACCAAAGCCTTGAACCGGACGATCTCGTCCAGGGCGGCGACCATCGGGACCATGATCTTGAGCGGGCCGTGGACGGCGGCCCTCAGCAGGGCCCGGACTTGGGTCCGTATGAGCCCGGCAAAGCGCTCGTAGATCCGGACGCCGCGGAAGCCGAGGAAGGGATTGCGCTCCGCCGGCAGGGCCAGGAAGGGGAGCGGCTTGTCGCCTCCGATATCGAAGGTCCGGATGATCACGGGGCGCCCCCCCGCCTCCCGGGCGGCGCGAGCGTAGAGGGCGTACTGGTCCTCTTCCCCCGGCTCCTCGGTCCGCCCCAGCAGGATCATCTCGGTCCGGAACAGCCCGACTCCTTCGGCCCCCTGGGCCCAAGCCCCGGCCATCTCGTCGGGGTGCCCGATGTTGGCGGCGATATCCACCCTCCGTCCGTCCGCGGTCCGGCCGGGGAGCGCGGCCCAAGCCGAGCGCCGGGCCGCGGCCGCCGCCTCGGCTTCGGCCTCTCGGGCGAAGTAGCGGCGCACGTCTTCACTCGGGGAGGGGACGATCAGGCCCCTCGTCCCGTCCAGGACGATCTCTTCCCCGGTCCTGAGCCGGCGGACGAGCCCCGGACAGCCGATGGCCGCCGGAACGCCCCGGGCCCGGGCCAGAATGAGAGTGTGGGACGTCATCCCGGCGCTCTCCAGGGCCAGGCCGAGCAGGCGGGAAGGATCGAGAGCCAGGAATTCCGAGGGAGCGAGGTCGTCGGCGACCAGAATGGACGGGACGGCCAGATCGAGCCTCGATTCGCCTCCCGCCTTGCCTTCCAGGCGGGCGGCCAGGCCGGTCGCCACGTCGGCGATGTCGGCCATCCGCTCGCGCAGGTAGCGGCTGCGCCCGGCCCCCAAGCGCTCCCGGAACAAGCGCCCCGCCGCCCTCGCGGCCGACGCCGCGTCCATGAGCTCCCCGGAGATGAGCCTCCCGACTTCGGCCGCGAAGCCGCGGTCGTTGAGAATGGCCAGGTGGGCGCCGAGAATGGCCCGTGCGGTCGCCTCGCCCGCGGCATCCCGCCGGCGGCCGAGGGCCTCGGCCTGCTCCCGCACCGCCGCGGCGAAGCGGGCCCTCTCGTCCGCGGCCCGGCCCGGTTCGATCCGACCCGGCTTCCGTTCCGGCTCCGCCTCCGGGTCGTGGACGTGAGCCGGCCCGATGACGATGCCCGGGCTGGCGGCTTGGCCGATGAAGCGGGCCCTATCCCCCCGGGTCAGGATCCAGGGCAGGGGCGGACCGGGCGGGGGAGGAGCCTGCTCCGCCGCCGCCTCGTCGCGCGGAAGCTCCTCGAGGATGAGCCGGCGCAGGGCTTCGGCCGCGTCGGCCGCGTCGGGGCCGGTGAGGCGGAGGAGGCAGGGATCCTCAAAGAGCGTGTCGGAGCCGATGAGGGCCAGGACGCTCTTGGCGTCGGCGGCGCCCCCGGTCCTCAGATTGTCCCAGAGAATCTCCGAGGCGAAGGCGGCGGCCGTCTCCTGGATGCGCGAGGCCGGCCGGGCGTGCAGGCCCTGGGGCAGAGGGAAGCGGAAGCGCAGGTCAGAGTCCAAGCTCGGCCTTGATCCGGTTCAGGACGCCCTCGGCGCTCTTGATGGCCTCCTGAACGGGAATCTCGAAGGTCCTCTTGCCGGCGAACCGGTCCAGCTTGAGGACGGGGATTCCGACGGCGAAGACGACCGCGTCGGCCGCGGCGATGTCGCCGGCGGTCAGCTCGTTCTCGATGCCCATGGCGCCCTGGGTCTCGACCTTGATTCCCAGGCCCATCTTGCGGCCGGCCTTCTCCAGCCGCTCGGCGGCCATGTAGGTATGGGCGATGCCGGTCGGGCAGGCGGTGACGGCGACGAGCTTCATGGCGGCTCCTTAGGCGGCGGCTTCGGCGCCCTTCTTGGCGCGCCGGCGAAGGATGTTGCTGAGAAGGGCGACGAGCCCGGCTCCGGCGGCGATGGCCAGGATGAAGACCGGCCGATTGTCGACGACGGGAAGCACGATCGGCCCGCCGTGGGGGGCGTGATCGCCGACGCCGCCGAGCATGGCGATGACGGCCCCCAGGCTGGAGCCGGCCATGATCACCGGGATGACCCGCAGCGGCTCGGCCGCGGCGAAGGGAATGGCCCCCTCGGTGATGCCGATGGCGCCCATGGCCAGGGCGGCCAGCCCGGCCTCCCGCTCCTCCTCCGACCACAGCCTTCGGTTGAGGACGGTGGCCAGGCCCAGGCCGAGGGGCGGGATGCAGATGGCCGCGGCGCAGGCCCCCATGACCGCGAAGTTGCCCCGCTGGATCATGGCCGCGCCGAAGAAGAAGGCCACCTTGTTGACCGGGCCGCCCATATCGAAGGCGATCATGGAGCCCAGGATGACGCCCAGCAGGACTTGGTTGCCCGAGCTGAGGGACTCCAGCCAGCCCGAGATCACGGCCATGACCTGGCTGATGGGGGCTCCGATGAGGCGGAACATGACGAAGCCGACCGCCAGCGAGGACAGCACCGGGATGACGAGGATGGGCATGACCGGCCGCAGGTAGCGAGGCGGCTTGAGCTTCTTGATGCCCCAGACCAGAAAGCCGGCCAGGAGTCCGGAGACGAGCCCTCCCAGGAACCCGGCCCCCACCTGGCTGGCGATGTAGCCGCCGACGAAGCCGGGCACCAGCCCGGGCCGGTCGGCGATGCCGAAGGCGATATAGCCCGACAGGACCGGGACCAGAAAGGCGAAGGCGGCCGTGCCGATGTCGTTGATCAGCTTGAGGAAGGGGACCTGGGTGAAGTCGGGCCCCTTGGCCGTCATCGGGGCGAAGGCGATGGACAGGGCGATGAGGATGCCGCCGCTGGCCACGAAGGGGATGGCGTAGGAGACGCCGGACAGGAGGTATTTCTTGAATCGGCTCGTCTTCATGGTGCGCCCCGGGATTCTAACGCTTTGGCCGCCCTTTGACAATCGGCGGCCGGCCGTCTCAGCGCGCGACGGTCAGGACGCGGCCCCAGCGGAATTCCGGAAAGGGCGTCCCCGCGTTGCGCAGGCGGCCGGTGGCCGCCGTCTTGCGCTCCGCGTCCCGGGCCACCTCGTAGGAGAAGTAGACCAGCCACGGCCGGCCCTTGAGGCCGGCCAGCGGCACCGCCCCCCAGAAGCGGCTGTCGTCGCTGTCGTCCCTGTTGTCGCCCATGACAAAGACCCGGCCGAGCGGCACGATCTCGGGCCCGAAGTTGTCGCGGCGGATGAGGACGCGGCTGACCGGATTGGCCCGGGTGAAGATGAAGGGATCGACGTGGCGGACATAGGGCTCGGCCAGGGGGATGTCGTTGATCAGGACCGCCTTGTTGACGATCTCCAGGCGCTCTCCCGGCAGGCCGATGACGCGCTTGACCAGATCCTTGCCGGGATCGCGGGGGTCCTTGAAGACGACCAGATCCCCCCGCCGGACCGGGCGGCTGGGGAGGAGGGCCCGGTCCAGGCCGGGGCCGCCATTGTCGTAGATCATCTTGTTCACCAGGACGAAGTCGCCGACGAGGAGGGTCGGCTCGAGAGATCCCGAGGTGATGCGGAAGGCTTGGACGCAGAACGTCGTGACGAAGAAGACCAGGAGGGCCAGCCGGACGGCCGTCCCGGCCGCGGCCCGCGGAAGAGAGACGGCCCGGAGGGGCGGGCGGGAGGGCCGCCCGAGCCGAGGCAGAGGAAGGAGGGAGCCGTTCATGGGATGAAACGCCAGGGTCGGATCCTGAGTATAGACGAAAGACGGGCTTATTGACAGTCGAAGCGGGCTGGGTTACGATCCGCGCTCCAATCCCCAGGGCTCGGGAGAAGGCTTCCCCGGGCCCGTGACGAGGCTTTCCATGACCAAGCGTCCCTTCCGAATCGTGGTGACCGCCGGCCTCCTCCTGGCTGTCGTCGCGGCGGCGCTCCCGGCTGCGGCCCAGGACTCCGTCCCGCAGCGCAAGAAGTACGGCTTCTACGTCGGCGTCTATACGACCCGGTTTGCCCTCAGCAAGACCGACTTCGACGGCATCTCGCTGCTCGTCCCCGAGGAGAGCGAGGCCTTCATCATCCCCTCCTTCGGCTCGGCCCAAGCCCTCGGCTTCTGCGTCGGCGCGGGCACGGGCCGGGGCGGCCGCGACCGCTTCTCGGTCGAGGTCCGCTTCTCCCAAGCCAAGCCGGCCGCGACATTCTGGGAAGTCCAACCCGAGGCCCGGGCCGCCAACTGGTCCCTGAGCCTGCGCTACGCCTACACGGAAGGATTCGTCCAGCCCTACATCCGGGGCGGCCTGGTCTATTCCCGGCTGCGGGTTGCCGACGGGGCTCTGCCGGCCGAGGGGGAGGCGGGAGACGCGGTCTTTATCGGCGGTGGGCTGGAGCTCGGACTGGGCCTGTCGCTGTGGATCGCGCCCTGCTTCTCCTTCTTCGCCGAGGGCAGCGTCGACTCGATGGATTACCGCAACGTCAAGGGAGCCATCGGCGAGACCTGGAGCATCGTCAGCATCGACGGCTCCGGACTGGCGGCCGGGCGCATCCACTACGCCGTCGGCCTGCAGATCGTCTACTGAGGGACCGCCCGCGGAGGGCCCGGCTTACCAGTCGCTGGACCGATAAGTGGTCAGCGTCTTGGTCAGACGCGAGGGTTGGACGGGATTGCCCTTGAGGACTTCGACCAGCTTCCTGGCCAAGGCGTTCCACATCTGCTCGGACCCCGATTGCAGCTGCGTCGACAGCGTCTGGCGCTGCTGGGGCGTCAGGGCCTGAAGGGCCGCCTGCTGGGCCGGATCGGTCGACGTCAGGATGTAGGCGTCGGGGTAGGGGTGGATCTCCTTGAGCGTGAACATGCCCACGACCTCGCCGGTCTCGACCATGATGACCCTCCCCTCCAGGGCGACGCCCTGTATCGTCGTCGGCGTGGGCGGGGCGGTCGACCCGTCGACGAACTGCATGGCGGACACCAGGCCCGCCTTGTAGGAGACGATCTCCAGCATGATGTCGGTGTCGACCTTGTCGCGGATCTCCATGTAGCTGAGGTTGGCGCCGGCCCGGGTCAGGACCTCGTTGAGCAGCGAGCGGTCGCGGACCGTGAATTGGGCCTGCAGGAGCCGCTTCTCGACGAAGTTGTAGAAGGACTCATATTGGCTCATCTCGGTCTGGGTGATCTCCTTCGTATAGCCGGGCACCCGCAGGACGATCTTGGGATTGGGGCGGGCGGCCATGTAGGAGGCCCAGGACGCCTTCATGCTGATGTCATCGTCGGCTTGGATGACGACGGTGCTTTGGGTCGGCGGCATGCAGCCGACGGCCAGGGCGATCAAGCCCAGCAGGACGAGCATTCTCCGAGTCATTGGCGTCTCCTCTCGGCGCGCGGCCAGCTCGGATTGTAGGCAAGGTCCGCGCGGAAAGTCAACACGGATTGACGCGGCGGGATCGGCTTTTTATAATCTATGACGCACCAAGGACGACGGGCCGGGGGGGGGCGGCCCCGGAGAGGAGACTCGCCATGACTCTGTCTTCAGCGCTTCAGAGAGCGGTCCTCGCCATCCTTCTCGTCGCGGGCGTCGGCCTCGCCGCGGCGGCCCAGACCCCCGGCGCCCCCGTGCTGACGAGCCCCCGCAGCGTCCGCAGCACCGTCGAGATGCGCTTCAGCTTCGACTTCGGGAGCGACAAGTTCCAGGGCTTCGATTGGACCAGCCCGTCCCTGCCCCGGATCGGCGAGTCCATGGGCCAGGGCAACACCTACGGCCTGTGGATGTTCGTCCGCACCAACCGCTACTTCGACATCTTTTCGGAGATCGCCTACCACAAGACCCAGCTCCTGGTCGGCGCGGCCGGCGAGGCCCTGACGGGCGGCTATTTCGACGACTACGGAGCCTTCGGCCTCTGGGAAGACGTCTTCTACCGCTCCAACAACCTCCTGCTGCGCCTGGGGGGACGGTTCATCTATCCCCTCAACCGCTGGATCGAGCCGTGGATCGGCCTGGCCTACGGCCTGAATATCTGGAACGTCCGCTTCTTCAACGAAGGCATGACGGACTTCTACAGCGACCAGATCTGGGGGGTGAACGCGGCGTCCTTCTTCCTCCTGGGCGGCGTCGACTTCATCCTCCGCGCCGGCGACAAGAGGCTCCTGACCCTGGGGCTCCACATCGATTACGGCCGGAGCCCGGCCAAGCCGCTGACCATCGACAACTTCTTCTATTCCATCCCTTGGACCTGCGAGACGGCGCCCGGCATCCCCGCCCTCAAGCTCGGCATCTCCCTTGGCGGGGGCTTTTGATCGATCGGCCGCGGAGGGTCCGGTGACTGGCAGGGGGGGGGGCGAGGGGGAAGCGCGGTTCCGAGACGCGGCCGTCTCGGAGATCTGCTATGCCCTAGGCGCCTCCCGGCGCGGCTTCCTCCATGGGCTCCTCTCTCCGCTCGTCCGCGTCCCCGTCGGACGGCTGGCCCGAATCGCGGCGACGGCCGATCGGGCCGCGGCCCGGGACGGGCTGCCCGGCGCGGCCCGGGCCATCCGGACGGCCCTGGCGCTGAAGCCGCGGGCGCGAGGAGCGGAGAGGGTTCCCGCCGCCGGGCCGCTCATCATCACCGCCAACCACCCCGGCGGATTTGATTCGGTGGCGCTTCTCTCGCTCCTGGACCGATCCGACATCAAGGTGGTCCTTTCGGACGCCCCTCTCTTCCGGGCCTTTGCCATCGCCCGCTCGTTGTTCATCTTCGCCCCCCTGACCGCCGGGGGAGGCGCCAAGGCCTTACGGACTTGTCTGGATCACCTGAAGGGCGGCGGAGCCGTCCTGATCTTTCCCAACGGCGACGTCGAGCCGGACCCCGAGACGAGCCCGGCCGCGGGGCGAAGCTTCTGCCGCTGGTCGCGCAGCCTGGAGATCATGCTGGGCCGGGTTCCGGAAGCCAAGCTGCTGCCGGCCATCATCAGCGGCGTCATCGGGGCGAAAGCCCTTCGCCACCCCCTGGCCCGGCTCCGCCGCGACGAGACCCGCCGCCAGAAGCTGGCCGAGACGCTGCAGATCGCGGGCCGGCTCCTGCGCCGCCGGCCGGCTCCGTCCCGGCCGCACATCTCCTTCGGGGAGCCCGTCCGCGCCGCCGAGCTGACGGCCACGGAGGCCATGACGGCCGTCGCCTCTCTGGCTCGAGCCCTCCTGGACGACCACAAGACTTGGCTGGCCGAGTCGGCTCGAAAATGACCTAAGCCCCGGCGGGCTCAGCGCCAGCTGGTGAACTCCGCCTCGATCCGGCTGAGGATGCGGCGGCATTCGTTCAGGCCGAAGCGGTAGCCGGGCTGGCGGTTCATGCCCTGAGGCTGGACGATGCGCGGCTGGAAGCTGCGGCCGTCGCGGCGCATCCGGCTGAAGTCGTTGACCATGCCGCCCCGCCGCATCTGCTCTTCCATCTGGCGGAAGTTGGCGGCGACGTAGCGGTAGGCGTTGAAGAGGTTCGTCCTCAACACGTCGCGGCGGAAGAAGCCGGACTGGTCCTGGACCAGCTTATGAAACAGGCGGCAGGAAGCGGCGAACTCCTCGGACTTGAAGAGGATGGCCTGCTCGGCGTCGTTGATCGTCCCGTTCCAGCCCTGGTAGTACTCATAGCTGTTCTGGGACATGTACTCGGCCTGCTGGACCAGCTCGGCGCTCAGAGGGACGATGAGCGAGCGGCGGTCGTAGCGGTTGAGCCGAGGGTCGTTTCGCTGATCGTATCTTTGGCCCTGGCGATTATACTGGCCCTGCGGGGGATAGCCGCCTTGGTCCGCGGAGGGCTGGGCCAGCGATAGGAGGCCGCAGGCCGAGACGAGGAGAACACCGACGACGATAAGGGCTTTGCGCATGGGGGGGCTCCTTTCAAGCTCTTGCTAGCTTCGATTATAGCACAACCCATTCTAGGCTATTTCTAGTATGATAGCCGCCGCCGGGGCCGGCCCGGGAAGGAGGAGTCATGGGCAAGCGCATCGGAATCCTGGCGGGGCTGACGGTTCTGCTCGCTGTCGCCGCGGCCGGCGCGGCGGAAGCGGCCGCCGTGCCTACGGAGCCCGCGGCTCCGGCCTACCTCTATAAGACGACTTTCCTAAGGGCCGCTCCGGGCAAGCTCCTGGAATTGATCTCGCTTCTCAAGGAGCGGATGGCCGTCTACGATGCCGCCGGCGAAGAAAGGCCCCTCTGGTGGCGGCACACCCAGGGCGACCAATGGGACCTCATGATCCTGTTGCCCATGGGCGACTATGGCGACCACTACGCCCGGGAGAGGATCGAGAAGCGGGCTCAAGCGGCCGCGGCGGCGGCGCTTCCCCCCGCGGAATTCCGGGACCGCCTGGACGCCTGCGTATCCTGGAAGGAAGACCTCTTCGTCCTGGGGCCGCCGCTGGACCATGTCAAGGCGGCCTTCCTGGCGGCGGCTTACTACCACATCGAGATCATGGTCGCCCTGCCGGGCCGGCAAAAAGAGCTGCTTGCCGAGCGCCGGGGGGAGAGCGCCTACCAGGTCGCGATGGGGCGGCCGGAGTACATGGTCTTTGTCCGCGATCAAGGGGCGGGCTGGGACATCTTCACCCTGGCCTGTTACCGGGACCTGGCCCACTGGGCCGAGAGCCCGGCGCTGACGAAGGAGCAGCGCGAGGCGGCGGCTCGCCAAGCCGGCTTCCCCAGCCCCGAAGCCATCGGACCCTACATGCGGACGCTGATCGCCATGCACCGCGACACGATGGGGGTGGCGATCCGCTGATCCGCTCTCGTCGAGAGGGCCGCCGCCGTGGCGGGGGCGCGATCCCGACTAGGATTCGGCCGACCCGTCGGAGGATCCCTCCGGGGAAGAGGCCGCGTTCTCGATGATGAGAGTCGCCCGCTTCAGCTCGGATGCCTTGACGAACAGCTTGATTCCCCCGGAGTCCACCCGCAGGAGGGGGCTCAAGACGGCGCTGGATCCTCCCGAGGCGAGGACTTCGATCCCGGCGGCCTGGAGAGATCCCTGGACGATCTCCGCTTCCATGGGATCATTCGTCGCGAGAACCAATCCCCAAGATACGGGCTCGGCTGGGGGCGGAGGAAGATCGGGAGAATCGCCGGGGGGCTTATCAAGGCCGCGCCGCCGAGCTTCGGCGGTCAGGATGTCCCAAGCCAAGGCTTCGAAGGACCCTCGTCCCTCGGCCAGCATCTCGGCGATCTTCTCATCGCTCATCTCGGCGTATCTCCCGGCCAGATCGCTCCAATCGATTCCGCTCATCTCGGCTCCTTCCGCGTCGCGGCCGCGCAAGCCGCGCCTGAATCATCCGCGGGCTTCTATCGCCTCCCTGTCTATAACGGCTTCCCCGAAGGCGGGCAAGCTCGGCTCAGCCCTCGTCCGGCCGGGGCAAGTTCTTGTACCAGGTCCCGTAGAGCGCACCCGCCGCGGCCAGCGTGAGGGCCAACCAGAGGGCGGCTTGGGTCCAGTTCTTCAGGAACATGGAGAAGATGGCGACTCCCAGGCCGAACTGGAAGAAGCAGGCGACGAAGGCGTTGACGACGTCCCAGCGCGGCATCGGATCCTTCTTCGGGACTAAGCCGCGCCGCTCGGCCTCGCGGCGGACCGGCCCCCAGAGCCCGAAGGGTCTCACCTTGGTATAGAAACGGATCAGGGTCTCCCGATCGGCGGGCTTGGTCCGGAAGGTGATGAGGACGGTGACCGCCAGGGAGCCGGCCATGAGGAGAAGGATCGTCGCCGGCTGGGGCAGGTCGGCCAGCCAAATCTTCTGAGCCGCCACGACGCCCGTCGAAGCGATCATGCTCCAGAGATAGGCCCGGGCCCCGAATCGCCACCAGTGCCAGCGGAGGGCGGCCGGGACCATGATCATGGCCAGCATGACGTAGAGGAGAAAATTCCAGGCCGCCACGATCTGCTCGAAGAGAAAGCTCAGCCCGCAGCCGAGGATCATGACCACGGCCGAGGCCAGCATGCCCAGCCGGACGAGGGATCTCTCGGGGAGACTTTTCGCAAGGTAGCGCTTCAGGAAGTCATTGAGGATGACGCCGCTGGTGACGTTGATGATCGCGCTGAGCGTGGACATCAGCGCCGCCAGCAGGATGGCCATGAACAGCCCCGACACGACGACGGGCAGGCCGCGGACGACCAGAGGCATGATCTTCTCGGCGTCGAACGAGCCGGCCTGGCCCAGAAAATGGAGGCCGAAGCAGAGGAACGATCCGGCGATGAGCCAGCGGACGCCGTGCCCCAGGGTCCAAGCCCCGGCGGCCAGCGAGGCGGAACGGGGATTCTTGGCCGTCAGGAAGAACGTGAAGTCCCAGCCGAGCGGGCCGGCCAGAAGGCGGAAGAAGAGCCAGACGAGGCTGGCCCCGAGCAAGGGGCCGAAGAGGGCGTACTGTTGATAGCCGGGCGGAGCCTGGCCGAGGAACCCGGGCCACAGGCCCCAGGAGGGGGTGAGAGTCCCCCAGGCCGGATTTCGAGCCGCCATGGCGGCCATGCCGTCGGGAAGGCGGAGCGCAGCGATGGTCAGGCCGACGGCGCCGGCGATGATGAGGACGGTCTGGACCATGTCGGTCCAGATCACGCTGAAGAAGCCGCCCAAGGTCACGTAGACGCCCACCACGACGAAGATGAGCGATGTGGAAGCCCAACGGGGAATGTGGATGAACTCCTCGGCGAACTTCCCCGTTCCCACGGCGACGTACATCAGGGTCAGGATCATCTGGAGGAGGATGAAGCTCGCGATGGCGATCCGGAGGCGCTCGGTGTCCCGGGTGTCGCCGAAGCGGGTCGCGTTCCACTCGGCCAGGGTCATGACGCCGGAGCGGCGGATGTACTTGGCTTGGTAGGCCATGAAGATGGCCATGGTGAAGAAGCCCCAGAAGACGTGGAAGACGAAGAGCGACTTGATGCCGACATGGTACATGACGCCGATGATCAGCATGGTGCCGCCGATGTCGACGTAGCTCGAGCAGCCCGAGAGGCCGACCATCCACCAGGGGACTTCCCGCTCGGCCAGGTAATAGGCATCCAGCCTCTTGGTCGCCCGCCGGCGGACGCGGAGACCAATGAGGAGCATGGCCGCCAGGTAGGCCGCGACGATGGCCAGATCGACCGGACGGATGGTCATGCGCGAGGAAGACTATTGAGGACGGCTCGCCTTGTCAAGGATGGGGCCGCGCGGGGAGCCGGCCTTGACACTTCGTCGGAGCCGGACTTACGATGGCCTCCGAACGCGGGAGCCGAAGGCGGGTCATGATGAGCGGAACGAAGATCGACGATCTCGAAGGATTGCTGGAGTCCATCCGGAGGATCAAGGCCGCCGTCGTCGGCGACTTCTGCCTTGACGCCTATTGGTTCATCGACGAATCCGGAAGCGAGACGTCCGTCGAGACGGGCCTGCCCACCCGGCCCGTTCAGACGCAGCGCTACTCCCTCGGGGGAGCCGGGAACGTCGCCAATAACCTCAAGGCCCTGGGAGCCGCCGAAGTCCGAGCCTACGGCGTCACCGGCGAGGACCCCTTCGGCCGGACGATGCGACGCCTGATGGAGGAGGCCGGGATCGACACCGGAAGCCTCCTCGTTCAGTCGGACGGCTGGCAGACCCATGTCTACGTCAAGCCGACCAAGGACGGCCGGGAGGAGAGCCGCATCGATTTCGGCAACTTCAACCGGCTGCAGCGGGAGACCGAGGAAAGTCTGATCGCCCGGCTCGACCGGGACATCGGGGCCGTGGACATCGTCATCATCAATCAGCAGGCCCTGGCCGGCATCCACACCGAAGGCTTTCGGCGAGCCCTCAACGGACTGATCCGCAAGCATCCCCGGCGGATTTTCATCGCCGACACCCGCCGATACAGCGGCGCCTACAAGGGCGCCTATAGCCAGCTGAACGACTACGAAGCCTCCTCGCTCTGCGGCCGGGAAAGGCGGAGGGGCGACCTCGTCCTGCCGGAAGAAGCCAGGCGAGCCGGCGGCGACCTCTTCCGGCGGCGGCGGAAGCCGGTCTTCATCACCCGCGGCGAGCGGGGCTGCTTGGTCGCGGACGGGACGGGAATCCACGAGATCCCCGGCCTGCTCGTCATCTCGCGCATCGACGCCGTCGGGGCCGGCGACAGCATGCTGGCCGGAATCTCGGCGGGGCTGGCCGCCGGCCGGAGCAACGTCGAGGCCGCCATCCTGGGCACGTTTACCGCGGGCGTGACGATCCAAAAGGTCTTCCAGACGGGGACGGCCTCTCCGGCCGAGATCCTGAAGATCGGCTCTGATCCCGACTTCGTCTACCATCCCGAGCTGGCGGCCGACATCCGCAAGGCCCGCCGCCATGGCCGAAGCGAGATCGAGATCGTTTGCGAGCCGCACGCCCGGATGAAGATCACCCACGCCATCTTCGACCACGACGGCACCATCTCCATCCTGCGCGAGGGGTGGGAGCAGATCATGTCGCCCATGATGGTCAAGGCCGTGCTGGGGAAGGCCTATCAGGGGGCCGACGAAGCCCTTTATGGCCGCGTCCTCAAGAGGGTCGACGAATTTATCGACAAGACGACCGGCGTTCAGACCCTCGCCCAGATGCAGGGGCTGGTCGAGATCGTCCGCGAATTCGGCATCGTCCCGGCCCGGTCCGTCCTCGACGCGCGCGGATACAAGAAGATCTATAACCGGGCCCTGCTCGGCATGGTCCGGGGGAGGCTGGAGAAGCTGGACCGGGGAGAGCTGTCGGTCGAAGACTTCACTCTCAAGAACGCCGTCCCGCTGCTGCGGAGGCTGCATCGGGCGGGGATTCGGCTGTATCTCGCCAGCGGGACCGACGAGGCCGACGTCAAGCGGGAAGCCGCCGCTCTAGGCTACGCCCCTCTCTTCGAGGGCCGGATCTATGGCGCCGTGGGGGATGTGACCAAGGAAGCCAAGAGGATCGTCCTGGAGCGCATTCTCCGCGACATTGGCCCCGCAAACGCCGGCCATCTGGTCGTCTTCGGCGACGGACCGGTGGAGATCCGGGAGACGCACAAGAGGGGGGGATATGCGGTCGGTCTGGCCAGCCACGAGATCCGCCGCTACGGCCTGGACCTCAAGAAGAGGGCCCGCCTGATCAAGGCCGGCGCCGACATCATCCTTCCCGACTACTCCCAGATGGAAGCGCTGCTGCGGTTTCTTAAGATCCGCTGACGCGCAAGCCGTTAGTTGGGGAACGCCACGATGTCTCAATTTTGCAGCAAAATCTGATAAGACGGCTAGACTACGGTAACGGAGCGGAAAGACGATAACAGAGATATCGCTTGCCACTGCGGGGAAAGAAGATGGGGTGGGTGAGGGGACTTGAACCCCCAACCTTCGGATCCACAGTCCGATGCTCTAACCATTGAGCTACACCCACCGTCGGGGGGAAAACAGCGCACGATTCTCGCATGGGGGGGCGCAAAAGTCAATGGAAACGGGCCCTTGCGAAGAATTGACGCCTCCTTGAAAGAGCCTTAACATATCCCCGCCGCGTTCCGGCTATCCTGACCGCGAAGTCTCGGCAAGGAGGAACGGCATGAAAAAAGCGGCGATCGGGTTGGGACTGGGGATCACGCTTATCGCGGGGCTCGTCCTCGAGTCTCCGGCCTGGGAGCGGGGGACGCACGCCTACATCGCCCAGCTCGTCAAGCGGGGCGGCGGCTTCGGCTCCCTGGAAGCCGTCTACGCGGCTACGGCACCGGACGCTTTCAACTATCTCTTCACGGCCCCCTATGCGGCCTATCGCGACTTTCTCTACGACCAGACCCACACGTCCTTCATGGGCGTCTGGTCGGCCGCCCAGACCGGCCAGGAGAAGGCGGCGGCGATGGGCTTCATCAGCCACAACGGGCTCTGGGGCGCCGACAAGACCGCTCATACCGGCTCTCTGACCCTTCTCCCTGATGAAGGCTACGTCATCACCAAGGCCAAGATCCTGAACGGCATGCTGATGGGATACGCCGACTACGCCGCCATCGTCGGCCAGGTTCCGGAGGCCGGCTTGACGATCAGCCACGCCATCGTCGAAGCCGCCGGCGATATCCTGATGAAGAACCATCAGCCGCTCCTAGGCCAAGCCCTGATCGATCTGGCCATCCGGCCCAGCCCGAAGATCCCGGCCCTGATGGTCCAAGCCTTCGCCGGGGTGCTGTCGACGTTCTCGGCGGGGACCCCTTTCCCCATGAGCGTCGCGGAAGCCTCCGCCTTCATCACCGCCGTCGAGGCCGCCAGCCGGCAGGCCACGATCGCCTGGGGCACCTGGATGCTGAGCGACGATGCGACCATGAAAGCGAACATCGTCGACCAGTTCAAGTCGCTGGCCGGCGCTCTCTTCGCCGGCTACGGCCTCCCCCTGCCGGACGACGCCGTCCTGACGGCGCTCCTGACGAACGCCTTGGATCTAGCCCTCCATATCTGCGGGGGAGACTACATCGCAGAGGTCGAGGCCACCGCCCGCATGGTCGAGCAGGAGCTCAAAGCCCGCCTGTGACGGCCGTCACATCTCCTTCTGGCCCTCGATGAGGTCCAGGACGTCGGCCGAGTCCCGCCATCGGGGGCGGACCCGGACTCTCAGGTCCAGGTAGATCCGGCTCTCCAGGATGGACTGAATCTCGCGCCGGGCCTCGACTCCGATCTCGCGGATCGTCCGGCCCTGGCGGCCGATGATGATCTTGCGGTGGTTGTCGCGCTCGACGAAGATCGAGGCTTTGATGTAGGTCGCCGGCTCGCGCGGCCCGCCGCGCTCGGCCTTGGGGATGACGGCTTCGGGCGCGGGATGGGGCGGGCGGGGGGGCTCCGGGATCGGGATGTCCTCGGATAAGGCTTCCTCGTCCGCGCCCCGCTTCTCGATGGCGTCGATGTAGACGGCCGTCACCCAGGGCAGCTCCTTCGTGACGCGGGCCAGGATCTTCTCCCGGATGATCTCGGCCAGCAGGAACCGGCGCGACTGGTCGGTCACGTCCTCGTCGCCATACAGCTTCGGCCCCGGCGGCAGATGCTGCCAGAGCAGCCTCTCCAGCAGGTCCACGTTCAGGCCCGTGGCGGCCGAGATGGGGATGATCTCCTTGAAGGGCAGCAGGTCCTTGTAGCGGTCGATGAGCAGCAGCACGCCGTCCTTGCGGACGGCGTCGACCTTGTTGATCAAGAGGAAGACCGGCTTGTGGACCTTGCGCATGGTCTCCAGGACGAACTCGTCGCCGTGGCCGAACTTCTCCCCGGCGTCGATCATCAGGCAGACCGCGTCGGCCGTCTCCAGCGAGGCGTAGACGAAGCTCATCATCCTCTTGTTGAGATGGTGGAGCGGCATGTGGACGCCGGGATTGTCGATGAAGATGATCTGGCCCTGGGGCGCGGTATGGATGCCCAGGATGCTGATGCGGGTCGTCTGGGGCTTGTCGGAGATGATGCTGATCTTCTGGCCGATGATCCGGTTGAGCAGGGTCGACTTGCCGACGTTGGGCCGGCCGATGAGGGCCACATAGCCGACCCGGGTCGCGGGCGCGGCGGGAGCCTTGGCCTTGCGGGGCGGGCGGGCCTTGGCCTTGGCCGGGGGCTTGCCCTGGGATCGGCCCTTGGCTTGAGACCGGGGCTCGGCCTTGGCCCGCGGCTTGGCCGGCGTCTTCGCCCTCGTCTTGGCGGCCCCGGACTTCGGCCCGGATTCGGCCGGGCCGTCGGGGGCCTGGATCAGCTCCGGGGCCAGAGGGGCCTTGGATTTATCGGCGGGCACGACCTGTCCGCCGGCCAGCGTTCTTCGCGTCGCCATCGGTTCCTCTCTTTCCTTGGCCCGGCCGGGCCGTCCGGCGGGGCGAAGCCCCCCCGGATCAGTCGGCCTGGGGCTCGCCGTCGCCGTCGGGCAGGCGGCGGATGCGCAGCTTGCGGATGCGCTTGGGATCGACCTCCAGGGCCTCGAAGCTCAATCCCTTGATCGTCAGGACCTCGCCCTTGGCCGGCAGGCGGCCCAGGGCATGGGAGATCAGGCCGCTGGCGGTGATAAAGTCGTCCCCCGAAAGCTCCCTCTCGAAGAGATCCTCCAGCTCCTCCACCTTGACGTCGCCCGAGGCGGTGATGTCCCCGGGACCGTTGCTGACGATCTGGGCCTCCTCGGCGTCGTACTCGTCCTGGATCTCGCCGACGATCTCCTCCATCACGTCTTCCATCGTCACCAGCCCGGTCACGCCGCCGTGCTCGTCGACGACGATGGCCATCTTCTGCTTGACCTTGCGGAACTCCTTGAGCAGCTCGGCCACCTTCATCGACTCGGGGACGAAGACGGCCGGGCGCAGCAGCGGATCGACCGGGGCGTCGTCGTGCTCCGCCTCGCCGAAGGCCAGCAGATCCTTGGCCATGGCCACGCCCTCGATATTGTCGACCCGGTCGCGGTAGACCGGGATGCGGGAGTACTTCTCGGCGATGAACAGGTTGCGGAGCTTCTGCAGGCTGGCGTCGCGGCGCAGACAGACCATGTCCACCCGGGGGGTCATGATCTCGCGGACCACGGTGTCGCCGAATTCGACCACGGAGCGCATCAGCTCGTGCTCGTCGCCCTCGATGATGCCCTCCTCCTGGGCCTCGTCCAGGAAGGTCTCGATCTCCTCATCGCTGGCCTCGCGATCCTCCTCCGCCGCCTCCTCGATCTCCTCCCGGCGGCTCAGCCAGCGGCTGAGGAGCAGGGCGGGGGAGGCCAGGACGAAGAGCGGGCGCCGGGCCGGCAGCAGGAGGCCCAGCAGGGGCTCGCGGAACAGGCCGCCCAGGACGCGGGGCAAGAGGTCGAAGGCCGCGGCGAAGAAGGCCAGCCCGGCCCCGGCCGCGAGAAGGGGGCGCCGGAGCAGGGACGGCAGGGCCAGCCCGGCGGCGAAGAAGAACGCCAGCACGGCGCCGACGCGGACCGCGTCGACGGCCCAGCCGATCTCCTCGAAGCGGTCGAGGACCGAGGCCCGGACCGATTTGGCCCGCTTCTCCAGGTACCGGCTCATGGCGATCTTGGACGTGTCGGCCAGGGCCATATGGAGAAGCGAGAGCAGGAAAGCGGCGGCCAGGAGAAGAGCGGCCGCGGCCCAGGCGGCGATCGAGCCCCAGGACACCTCAGGCCCCCTTTGGCCAGAGGACGGTGGCCAGGCGGGCCTCCTCGGTCTCGTGGCCGCGGAAGTGCTCGAAGCCCAGCAGGTGCAGGAAGCCGTGCACGGCCAGGTACTCGATCTCGTGGCTCAGGCTATGGCCGAGCGGACCGGCCTGCTTCTCGGCCCGGGGCACCGAGATGATGATGTCGCCCAAATGGAAGTCGCCCTCGGGGCTTCGCTCCATGGCCGGGAAGCTGAGGACGTCGGTCGGCTTGTCCTTGCCCCGGAACGTCCGGTTCAGGCGGCGGACGGCGTCGTCTCCGGCCAGGACCAGGGTCAGGCTCGGCCGGCGGATGCCGTAGAGGCGGGTCAAGCGCCGCAGCAGCCGGAGCAGGCCGGCCCGGTCAATCCTTCGGCGCTTCTGGCGGTTGATGATCTCGATCATGTCCGTTCGTCCGTCCCCCGTTCTTCTTTTTAGCCTCGAACTCGAAGCCCGGGTACTCGACCCGGGGCTGGTAGACTTTCTTCAGGGTGGCCAGGAAGGAGTTGGCGATGGTCCGCAGCTCCCGCAGGGAGTAGCCGCAGTCATCCAGCTGGCCGTCCTGCAGGCAGGCGTCGAAGATGTCGCGGATGACCCGCTTGAGGCTGTCCTCCTTGTGCGACTTGATGCTGCGCGAGGCGGCCTCCACCGCGTCGGCCAGCATGACCAGCGCGGCCCCCTTGGTCTGGGGGGTGGGGCCCGGATAGCGGTAGGTCTCCTCGCCGACCTTGTGCAGCTCCGGATCGTACTTCTCCTTGGCCTTGAGGTAGAAGTAGCGGACCAGCGAGGTCCCGTGGTGCTGCTCGATGATCTCGCGGATCTCGGCCGGCAGGCGCTCCTTGCGGGCCAGCTCGGCCCCCTCCTTGACGTGGTTGACGATGACCAGGGCGCTCATGCTCGGGGTCAGGTCCTTGTGGGCGTCGAACTTGCGGTCCCAGTTCTCGATGAAGTACTCCGGCATCTTGATCTTGCCGATGTCGTGGTAGAGAGCGCCGGCTTTGACCAGCAGGGGATCGATCCCGATCTCCTCGGCCGCCTTCTCGGCCAGCTGGGCCACGACCAGGGAGTGATGATAGGAGCCGGGCGCTTCCACCGCCAGCTGGCGGAAGAGCGGCGACTCCGAGTTGGTCAGCTCCAGCAGCTTCGACTGGGTCAGGATGCTGAAGAGGTTCTCGTAGAGGGGCAGGAGCATGAAGGCCAGCCCGGCCCCCAGCATGCCTCCCAGCAGAGCCATCGCGGCGTCGGCGGCCGCCGTCTCCAGCCCCCCCGTCCGGCCGGACAGGAGAAAGAAGATCAGGCCCAGGACGAGGTTGATGGGAGCGACCACGAACAAGCCGGCCCTCAGGACGGAGGTCCGCTTGGCCTTGCCGTAGAACTTGACCCCGTAGATGGCGGCGATGCCCCCGACCAGGCCGAAGATGGCCAGCAGCAGGTCCGCGCCCAGGAGGTAGCCGGCCAGCAGGGAGTTGAGGACGGCGAACATCAGCGCCACCGGGTTGGTCGTCAGGAAGGCGAACAGCAGAACGCCGAACTGGAAGGGGATGGCCAAGGAGGAGCTCGTGGAGTCTTGGAAGAGGAAGAAGCCGGTGTTCAGGCTGGCCGCCTCGGCCAGGATCGATCCGAGGCGGTAGAGCAGCAGGGACAGGCCCAAGGTCAGCCCGGCCATGAGGAAGTGCTTCAAGGCGCCGCGCAAGGAATGCAGCGACAGGAGGTAGAACCACAGGGCCGTCAGCAGCAGGCTGAAGAGGAGAAAGGCGCCGATCCCGGCCGGCCAGGTGCGGGCCGGGCGCAGCATGTGGTTGACGGCCGCGATCTTCAGGACGGCTTCCGCCGTGGCCTTCTCGCCTTTGCGCAGGATGGTCCGCCCCTTGGCCACCGTGTAGTAGACCGACTCGACCTGGGCCCGGGCGTTGGCCTTGCGCGACTCGGTCTCGACCTTGTTGAAGGTGATGTTGGGGGCCAGGAAGCCGTAGGCCAGGCTGATCAGCAGGCCCTTCTTGCGCGGGGTCAGCTCGAGGGCGTTGACGTCCAGGACGATGCGGGACTTGGCCTCCTTGACGTCCAGGACGTCCTCGACCCGGACGGTTCGTTCGCCTTCGGGCCCGCGCAGGCTGGCCATCCCGGCCGCGTGGCCCCGCTCGCTGAACAGGCTCTTGGAGAGCAGCACGCCTCGGCGGGCGTAGCGGTCCAGAATGTCGACCAGGGCGGATTCCAGGTCGCTGCCGAAGCCGGTCTTGTCCAAGGCCTCCAGATCGGCCGCCCCCAGCTCGATGCCGAAGCGGTCGTAGACCAGCCTCTGCATCTCGGCGAAGTCGCGGGTCCCGGCCTGGGCGGCTTGGCGGCCCATGGCGAAGAAGCGGCGGACCTTGTCCTCCGCGTCCAGGAAGACGTTGGGATCGAAGCCGTAGACGGGCAGGATCTGGTCCTCGGCCGCGCGCCGGCGGCGGTCGGTGGTCTCGGCGTCCTCGATCTGGACGTCTTCGGGGGCCACGATGTCGGCCGGCGCGGCCTGCCCCTCGCGCAGGACCGGCAGGGGCCGCAGGGGCCGCGTCGAAGTCAGGGCGGCCAGGCCGGCCCCGAAAGCCAGGATCAGGACGACGGGCGCCTCGTAGAAGGGCCGGCGCGCCTTGTCCTCGCGGACGGCGGGACGGGCGGGCCCGGCCTTGAAAAGGCGGACGTTGCGGAACGAGATGAGAGGCATGGCCGGGACCTACTCGCGCGTCCGGGTCTCGGCCTTCTCGTAGGCCTTGATGATCTTCTGGACCAGGGGATGGCGGACGACGTCCTTGTCCGTGAAGCGGCAGAAGGCGATCTCCTTGACCGGGGCCAGGACCTTCATGGCATGGATGACGCCGGACTTGGCGGGCTGGGGCAGGTCGATCTGGGTGATGTCGGCCGTGATGACCAGCTTGGAGTCGAAGCCGGTCCGGGTCAGGAGCATCTTCATCTGCTCGCGGGTCGTGTTCTGGGCCTCGTCCAGGATGATGAAGGACGAGGTCAGCGTCCGGCCCCGCATGTAGGCCAGGGGGGCGATCTCGAGGATGTTCTTCTCGATCAGGCGCTGGGCCTGGTCGGCCTGGACCAGGTCGAAGAGGGCGTCGTAGAGGGGCCGCAGGTAGGGATTGACCTTCTGGAGCATGTCGCCGGGCAGGAAGCCCAGGCGCTCTCCGGCCTCCACGGCCGGCCGGGTCAGGACGATGCGGGCGACCTGCTTGGCCTGGTAGAACGAGAGGGCCATGGCCATGGCCAGGTAGGTCTTGCCCGTGCCGGCCGGGCCGATGCCGAAGACCACGTCGTGGTCGCGGATGGCCTGGATGTATTCCTTCTGGTTCAGGCTCTTGGGGGCCACGGACTTGCGCGACAGGGTCAGCGGCTCGGAGGGGAAGTACCGCTCCAGGGGCTTCGGCCGGCCGTCCTCGATCAGGTCGAGAACGATGTGGAAATCGCTCTCCTTGAGGTCGTAGCCGCGCTCCTCGAGCTCCTGGATCTTCTGGAAATAGTCCTTGGCCCCGGCTAGCTTGACCGGGTCGCCTTCCATGTACAGGCTGTCGCCGCGCAGGCTGAGGCTGAGGCCCAGGCGGGACTCGATCTTCTTCAGATTGCGGTCGAGGACGCCCAGGAAGGCGGGCTTCTTGACAAACGGGTAGGTGATGATTTCCATTTCGGGCGGGTCAGCAGCCTTGGCTCATGGGGGACTGATTATAAACATCTTTCGGCCGGGCTTGTCAAACGGTTGTCCGGGAGAGGCGATCGGGGAGGGGCGGCCTGGGCGGGGGCGGGGACCGGTCGGGCATTGAAAAGAGAGCCCGAATCGTGTATATAAGGCTGTACTTTTGCGGGTTTTAGCCGCGATCCTAGGAGAGCCCATGGGCAAGGAATTCACCACGGTATCGATCCCCACCGCCTTGATCGAGGAGATCGAGTGCGCCATCAAGGGGACCGAGATCAAGACCGTATCCAGTTATATCGTCGGGGCCGTCCGCGAGGCCTTGTCCAAGGGTCCCGGAAAGAGCGACCCCCTCTCCCAGGAGGATGAAGAGAAAGTCAAAGAGCGCCTGAAGGCTCTCGGATACATCGACTGACGCCCGGCGCGGCCCCCGCCGGGGGCCTCGGGCAGGAAGAGATCATGACACGCAAACTGATGGTGATCGGACTCGACTGCGCTCCGCCCGAGATCGTCCTCGAGCGCAGGCTCGACTTCCCCGTCCTCAACCGGCTGATCGCCGGCGGGCGCTACGGCAAGATGCGCAGCTCGGACCCGCCGATCACCATTCCCGCCTGGATGGTCATGGCCACGGGCAAGGACCCCGGGCGGCTGGGCCTGTACGGATTCCGGCACCGCAACGGCTACACCTACGACAAGATGTGGATCGCCACCTCGCAGTCGATCAAGGAGCCGGCCGTGTGGGACATCCTGGGAGCCCGGGGAGGGCAGAGCGTCCTGGTCAGCGTGCCGCCCAGCTACCCGCCGCACCCGGTGCCGGGCCAGCTGGTCGGCTGCTTCATCACTCCGGGCGCGGACAAGGAGTACACCTACCCGGCCGGGCTGAAAGCGGAGATCGAGGAGCGCTTCGGGCCCTATCCCTTCGACGTCGTCTTTCGGACCGACGACCGGGACGAGATCCTGCGGGCCCTCTACGAGATGACCGCCAAGCGCTTCGACATCCTGACCTGGCTGGCCCGGGAGAAGCCCTGGGACCTGTTTTGGTTCGTCGAGATCGGCGTCGACCGCATCCAGCACGCTTTTTGGAAGTTCCATGACCCGGCCCATCACAAGCACGAGCCGGGGAACAAGTACGAGCGGGCCATCCTGGACTACTACAAGTTCCTGGACGGCCGGATCGGCAGCCTGCTGGAGGCGGTGCCGGACGACACCGTGGTCCTGACGGTCTCCGACCACGGGGCCAAGCGGATGAAAGGCGCCTTCTGCGTCAACGAGTGGCTGATCCGCCAGGGCGACCTGATTCTCAAGGAAGAGCCCCGGCGGGGGGCCAACATCGAGAAGACCCCCATCGACTGGAGCCGGACCAAGGCCTGGGGCTGGGGCGGCTACTACGCCCGCATCTTCCTCAACGTCGAGGGCCGCGAGCCGCAGGGCCTGATCAAGCCGGAGGATTACGAGACCGAGCGGGGAGCCCTGGCCGAGCGGCTGCGCGGCGTGCGCGGGCCGAACGGCGAAGCCTGGGCCACTCGGGTCATCAAGCCCAACGAGTTCTACCCCGAGCTGCGCGGCGACTACCCCGACTTGATGGTCTACTTCGACGACCTGTCCTGGCGGTCGGCCGGAACGCTGGGCTGGGGGACCATGTACCTGGACGAGAACGACACCGGCCCCGACGACGCCGTCCATGCCCAGGACGGCATGTATATCCTGTATGACCCCGCCGACCGGACCTCGATCCGGCGGGATATCGACATCCTGGACCTGGCGCCCACCATCCTGACCCGGATGGGGCTCGCCGTCCCATCCGACATGAGAGGCCGGCCCGTCCTTTAGGAGGGCCGAGCCGGCAAAGGAGCTTCACGTGTGCGAAGGACATGATCACAAGGGCGCGGCGGTGTGGTTCACCGGCCTGCCCTGCTCGGGCAAGTCGGCCATCGCCGATCGGGCGGCGGCCATCCTCAAGGACCGCGGCTACCGGGTCGAGCGGCTGGACGGCGACATCGTCCGCCAGGACCTGACCCGGGACCTGGGCTTCTCCAAGGCCGACCGCGACGAGAACATCCGCCGGGTGACCTTCGTCACCAAGCTGCTGGCCCGCAACGGCGTCCTGGTCCTGACCTCGTTCATCTCGCCCTACGCCGAGATGCGCGACGCGGCCCGCCGCCAGATGGGGAGCTTCTTCGAGGTCTACGTCAAGTGCCCCGTGGACGTCTGCGCCCAGCGCGACGTCAAGGGCATGTACAAGAAGGCCATGGCCGGCCAGATCAAGGAGTTCACCGGCGTCTCCGATCCCTACGAGGAGCCCCGGGCGCCCGAGCTGGTCATCGAGACGGACAAGGAGACCCTGGAGCAGAGCACCGAGCGGCTGCTGCGGGCCTTGCAGGCGGCCGGCTACTTGGAATAAGATGCACCCTTTGAGAGGGGGGACGTCATGAGCGCCTATCTCGTCACCGGCGGAGCCGGATTTATCGGCTCCCATCTGGCCGAAGGGCTGGTCCGGCGCGGCCAAAGGGTCAGGGTCCTGGACAACTTCCTGACCGGCAAGCGGGCCAACCTGGCCCACCTGGGCGACGCGGTGGAGATCGTCGAGGGCGACATCCGCGACCTGGAGACCTGCCGCCGGGCCGTGGACGGGATGGAGGTGGTCTTCCACGAAGCCGCCCTGCCGTCCGTGCCGCGCTCGGTCGAGGACCCCTTCACGACCAACGAGATCAATATCCGCGGCACCCTCAACATGCTCTGGGCGGCGGCCAAGGGCGGCGTGCGGCGGCTGGTCTTCGCCTCGTCCTCCTCGGTCTACGGCGACGATCCGAGCCTGCCCAAGGTGGAAGGCGTGGAGGGCATGCCGCTGTCGCCCTACGCGGTCAGCAAGATCGTGGGCGAGAAGTACCTCCAGACCTTCGCCAAGACCTTCGGGCTGTCGACCGTCAGCCTGCGCTACTTCAACGTCTTCGGCCCCCGCCAGGACCCCTTCTCCCAGTACGCCGCGGCCATCCCGCTCTTCATCACCCGCATCCTGGAGGGCCGGGCCCCCGTCATCTACGGCGACGGCGAGCAGTCGCGCGACTTCACCTTCGTCGACAACATCGTCGAGGCCAACCTGCGGGCGGCCGAGGCGCCGGGCCTGAGCGGCGAGGCCTTCAACGTGGCTTGCGCCGAGCGGATCACGGTCAACGCCCTGACGGCGCGCATCGGCCAGCTTCTGGGCCGGCCGGTCGAGCCGGTCTACGAGCCGCCCCGGCCCGGCGACATCAAGCACTCGTTCGCCGACATCGGGCGGGCCGTGGCCCGGATGAGCTTCCATCCGCAGATCCTCTTCGACGAGGGACTGAAGCGGACCATCCAGTGGTACAAGGAGAGAGTCCCATCATGAGCCAGCAGAGCCGGGCCTTCGAGGCCAGCATTCTCGAGCGCAAGGCGGTCATCGGCGTCGTCGGACTGGGCTACGTCGGGCTGCCCCTGGTCAAGGCCTTCGTCAACAAGGGCTTCCGGGTGCTCGGCTTCGACGTCGACGGGCGCAAGGTAGCGATGCTGAACAAGGGCCGCAGCTACATCAAGCACGTCTCGACCGACGAGCTGAGGAGCTACCTGCGGGCCAAGAAGCTCCGGGCGACGACCGACTTCGCCCGGCTGCCGGAAGCCGACGCGGTCATCATCTGCGTCCCCACGCCGCTGGACGCGCATCGCAATCCGGACCTGTCCTTTGTCCTGGACACGACCCGGACGATCGCCAAGTATCTGCGCCGGGGGCAGCTGGTGGTGCTGGAGAGCACGACCTACCCGGGGACGACCGACGAGGACATGCTGCCGATCCTGGAGGCGGGGGGGCTGAAAGCGGGCCGGGACTTCTTCCTGGCCTTCTCGCCGGAGCGGGAGAATCCCGGCGACCCGGTCTACTCGGCGGCCAACACGCCCAAGGTGGTCGGCGGGTACAGCCCGGACTGCATGAGGGTGGCCAACCTGCTCTACGGCCAGGTAGTGGTCAAGACGGTGCCGGTCTCCTCGACCCGGGCGGCGGAGGCGACCAAGCTGCTGGAGAACATCTTCCGCTGCGTCAACATCGCCCTGGTCAACGAGCTGAAGATGATCTTCGACCGGATGGGCATCGACGTCTGGGAGGTCATCAAGGCGGCCTCCAGCAAGCCGTTCGGCTTCATGCCCTTCTACCCCGGGCCGGGGCTGGGCGGGCACTGCATCCCGATCGACCCGTTCTACCTGACCTGGAAGGCGCGGGAGGTGGACTACTCGACCAAGTTCATCGAGCTGGCCGGGGAGATCAACACCGAGATGCCCTATTACGTGATCAATAAGATGGTGGAGGCGCTGTCGGAGCGGGGCCGGTCGATCAAGGGGGCCAAGGTGCTGGTGCTGGGCATCGCCTACAAGAGGGACATCGACGACCAGCGCGAGTCGCCGTCGCTGAAGATCATCGACCTGCTGATGAAGAAGGGGATCAAGGTCGAGTACAACGATCCCTACGTGCCGGAGAGCCGCGGGCACCGCGAGTATCCGGCCATGGATATGAAGTCCGTTCCGCTGACGGAGAAGAGGCTGAAGGGGGCCGACGCGGTCATCATCGCCACGGACCACAGCTGCTACGACTACGCCTGGATCGTCAAGAACGCCAAGCTGGTCGTGGACAGCCGCAACGCCGTCAAGCGCCCCCGCAAGAACGTCGTCAAGGCCTGAAATAGGGGTACAGTATACGTAGTTCCCTATTTCTTCAGGCCCTTCTCCGGCTTTAGGAAAGGGGTCCCGAAGGGGGG
The DNA here is from genome assembly GCA_964556755.1 of uncultured Eubacteriales bacterium. Lineage (GTDB taxonomy): Bacteria > Acidobacteriota > Aminicenantia > Aminicenantales > UBA4085 > UBA4085. The sequence goes on along the minus strand of CAZKXI010000002.1, from coordinate 145,173 downwards.
GCCGTGCGGGCAAGGCGCTCATTATGAGGGGAATTTTCTCCCCATCTTCGGGAACCCGATCTCGGTCCGGGATAACGACCGACGACGAAAGCCGCGAAAATTTGTTCCCGAGGGGTCGCTCAGGTCCTCTTGATCAGATCGGCTAAGGGCCTCCTCTGTCTGGGGCGCGGGGAGTCGGCCGGATAGCCGAGCGGCGTGAGGAGCAGCGGCTCCCAGCCCGGATCGGGCCTCAGCGCCCGGCGCGCGGCGTCGGGGTCGAAGGCCGCGATCCAGCACGTCCCCAATCCCTCATTGGCCGCCGCCAGGATCAGGTGGTCCATGGCGATCGTCACGTCCACGTCCACGTAGGTCCTCCCGTCGCGGCGGACCCAGGCTTCGGAGGCGACGCCGCAGGCGGCGATGATTAGAGGCGCCTGGAGGAACCAAGAGCGGGAATAGACGGGGGCCAGATCGGCCTCGCGGCCGGCCGTGGGGACGACCAGCATCCGGAATGGCTGGCGGTTGCAGGCGGTCGGAGCCAGCCGGGCGGCCTCCAGGACGCGCTCCAGCTTGTCCGGCTCGACGGGATCGGGGCGATAGGAACGGACGCTGTAGCGGGCTCGGATAAGATCGGAGAAGTCCATCTCGGTCTCCTGGCTCAGGGGGTCTTGATCGCCTGGACGCTGACGGCGTGCGGGCCGGGCCCGGTTTGGACGGCGACGACGGGACCGTCCAGGCCGGGATCGACCTGGTACTCGGTCGGCCGCCCGTCGAGGCGGACCTGAAAGCGGCTCTGGAGGGCCGCCGAGCCGCTGACGGGCCAGGGAAGGCGGATGAGGGTCGGCTCCGGTCCGTCCGAGGCCCAGGCCAAGTCGATTCGGGCCGCCGCCGAATCGAAGCGGTAGCGATAGGCGGCGTAGCGCCCGTTGGACGGGAAATAGAGGTGGATGGCCCCGGCGCGGGCGCCCAGGCGGGGCTCGATGCGCAGGCCGTCGGCCGAGGCCTCAAGCCCGTAATAGCCCTCGACGATAGCCCGGGTGAGGCTGCCCGCGCTGCCGGAATAGGTCGGGCTGCCCCGGCCGCGGCCCTTGGGGTCGTCCCATTCGAAGAGGCCGTCGTTGGCGATCGCCTTGCGGGCGATCTCCAGGAGCGCCGTCTCGCCTTGCCCCCGCCCGCCGTCGCGAAAGAGGGCCAGGACCAGCTTGCCGCCGAACCAGTCCCACTGGCCGCCGTTCTGATACTCGTAGGGATCGTCGACCATGGGATGCTTGAAGACGCCTTTGGCGTAGGGCGGCAGCAGGACGCCGCTGATGGTGGACATCCCGAATTCCTTCTGCTTGGCCAGGGCGGCGGCCAGGATGCGCCGGATCTGGCGGGGCGAGGCCAGGCCGGCGTCGATCGCCTCGACGTTGCCGCCCATGGCGAACATGGAGCTCTCGTCGAAGCCGTGCTCGAGGGGCGTCAAGTGGATATGGACGCGATAGTAGCCCCGCGCTTCCTGCCACAGGTGCTGGTCGGTCCGGCGGCGGATGTCGTGGGCCCGGGCCTCCCAGAGCGAGGCCGAAGATCCCTTGCCTTGGAGACGGAGCATCCGGCCAAGGGCTTGGGCCGCGCGGTGGAATTGGGCCTGGTCATAGGTGTCGGCCGTCCAGTGCGTCCCGGGCCCGGCATAGATCGCCCGCTGATCGGGCTCCTCCATCTCCACGTCGCCCCAATCGACGGTGTGAGCCCCCATGATGAGGCCGGTGCGGGGATCGCGGCGCTCGTCCCACACGAATTGGAGGGCCCGCTCCAGGCGCGACAGGACCGAGGCGCCGCGAACCGGCTGGCCCAGCCACGCCGGTCCGACGAGATCGGTGATCTGAGCGGCGATGTGAACGGCGCTCGTCTCCTGGTCCGTCTCAGTGGTGTTCTTGTCGGCCCGGCCGTCGGGCGCCAGCCAGTCCTGCAGCTCGCCGTTGGCCTTCTGAATGGCCAAATGTTCGAGCAGACCGCTGCGCAGATAGGGCAGGGGATAGAGAAGTCGCGAAGCGGGAATGATGGTGGCGGCGTCGCGGAGCCAGATCTGAGGGTAGGCCGTCCCGGCGGCGAATCCGCGGACGAGTCCGATCTGGCCCCGGAAGGCGGTCTTGTTGCGGTCCAGGGTGGCGCGGGCGTAGAGAAAGAGGCGCTCGATCTCCGGAAGGCCGCTCTCGATCCTGGTGAAGGAGCCGGGCGCGAGAAGGGAATCCGGCGACGGCGTCTGGATTGGAACGGGGGTCGGGCCGCCGCCAAGCGACAAGATCGCCCATGCGATCCCGGCGATCAGACGGCTTAGCATCGCCCCTATTTTATCAAATAGGGGTCAGGTCTCAAGATTCAAGTTATCTGCATTATCGCCAACGAACGGAGTCGTCTCGTAGACAAACGTTGGCTTAACTTGAATCTTGAGACCTGACCCCTATCAACCTGACCCCTATCAACAAATTCGGGGGAGGAGCTCGGAGGTTAGGGGCTCCAGGAGGCGCAGGCCGCCCGACGAAGTGCGCAGGAGCAGTTCCCCCGGCCGCCCTTCGCTTCCCCCGACCCGTCCGATGATCCGGGCCCGCCGCCCCAGGGGATGGGCGGCGATCTTCTTCAGGATCGCCTCCGCCCTCGCCTTGGGAGCGACGATGACCGCCCGCCCCTCGCACGCCAAGTAGAGCGGGTCAATGCCCAGGATCGCGGCGGCCGCGCGGACCGGCTTGGACAGGGGAACGTCGGCCTCTTCGATCAGCACGGGGAAGGGCAGGCTTTCGGCCAGCTCCGACAGGACGGTCGCCAGGCCGCCCCGGGTAATGTCGCGCATCCACAGGGCTCCGGCCTTCCAGATGGGGAGCAGGAAGACCAGGGGAGCGCAGTCGCTGCGGGCCGGGCTGTCGAATCCATACTCGCCTCGAGCGGCCAGAATGGCCAGGCTATGCTCGCCGAGGGTACCGGTGACGATGATCGCGTCGCCCGTCTTGATGCTTCGGGGCCGCGGCTCGGCCACGATCTTGCCCAGGCCGGCCGTGTTGATGTAGATCCCGTCGCCCTGGCCGCGCCGCACCACCTTGGTGTCGCCCGTGACGACGCGCACGCCCGCCGCGTCCGCCGCCCGGCGCAGCGAGCGCAGCACGCGGTCGAGCAGGGTCCACTCCAGCCCTTCCTCCAGGATCAGCCCCAGCGACAGGTAGAGCGGCTTGGCCCCGGACACGACAAGGTCGTTGACCGTCCCGTTGACGGCCAGCGTCCCGATGTCGCCCCCGGGAAAGACCGGCGGATCGACGACGTAGCTGTCCGTCGTCAGGGCCAGGCCCTCGGGCAGGCGCCCGGCGTCCAGGAGAGGCTCGAGCAGGGCATTGCGGAAAGCCGGCAGAATCCGCCCGGCGATGAAGTCGCGCATGGCCTTGCCGCCGCTCCCGAGGTCCAAACCGATCCGATCGATGCTCATAGATTCCGCCCGTATTTGTAGAATGCCAGACAGGCGCCCTCGTAGGAGACCATGCAGGGGCCTTGCGGCAGGTCGGGCCGGCAGCTCCGCCCGAACAGCTTGCACCCCGGCGGCTCGATGCGGCCCTTGAGCACGTCGCCGCAGCGGCATCCGGGCAGGTCGGACGATTCGCCGCCCAGCTTCAAGCCGAACCGCCTCTCCGCGTCCCAGCCGGCGTATTCGTCCCGCAGCCGCAGCCCGCTTCGCGGAATCCGCCCCAGCCCCCTCCAGACGGCGTCCTTCTCCTCTAGAATCTCGGCCATGGCCGCCCGGGCCAGGGGATTGCCCTCCGGGGCGACGACCCTGGCGTAGGCGTTGTCCACCCGGGGCCGGCCCTCGACCAGCTGCTTTAGGATGGAGACGATCCCCAGGAGTATATCCGCCGGCTCGAAGCCGGCGATGGCCCCCGGCTTGCCGAACTCCCCGGCCACGAAATCGTAGGCGCGCGGGCCGATCACGGCCGAGACATGGCCCGGGTAGAGGAAGCCCGAGACGCGGGCGTCCTTCGCGCTCAGGATGGTCCGCAGGGGGGGCGGGATGAGCCAGAAGGCCGTCAGGACGGAGTAGTTGCCCAAGCCCTCCCGAGCCGCCTGCCGGGCGGTCAGGGCGATGCCCGGGATGGTCGTCTCGAAGCCGGCCCCGAAGAAGACGATCTCCTTGTCCGGGTGGCGCTTGGCCAAGTCGAGCGACTCGCGGGGCGAATAGACGACCCGGACCGACGATCCCCGCGCCGGGGCCGCCGCTTGCAGGGAGCCGCGCCGCGTGGGGACCCGGGTCATGTCGCCGAAGGCGGCCAGGATCAGGTTCTCCCGCTCCGCGACCAGCCCGACGGCCGCCTCGTGGATGTCGCCGGGAGTGATGCAGACGGGGCAGCCGGGCCCCGCGACCAGCTCGATGCCGGCCTGGCGCAGGCGGGCTTTGAGCCCGCTGCGGTGGACGGCCATGGTGTGGGTCCCGCAGACCTCCATCAGGCGGCAATCCGGCCCGGCCTCGCGGCGCAGGCGGGCTGCCTGGCGGAGCAGGGCCTCGATCGCGGCCCGGTCTTGAAAGGGATCGGCCTTGGCCATGTCAGGACAGGAACGAGGGGTCCTTCTCGGTCACTTCGCGGAGCAGATCCAGAGTCTTGCGGGCCTCATCCTCGTCCAGGCGGGAGATGGCGAAGCCGGCGTGCAGGATGACCCAGTCGCCGACCTTCGGCTCCTCCAGGAGCGCAAAATCGGCGGCGACTTTGGTCCCTAGATGATCCACCCGCCCCGTCTTGGAGGCGGAGTCGATCTCCACGATCTTGGATGGAATGCCCAGGCACATGATGAGGCTCTCCCGGCCAGGATATCAGAATCGGCCCCTATAGTCTACCAAATCCGTAGGAAATCGGGTTGACCGGGGGCTGCGGGACGGCCTATAATGACCGCCTTATGCTCGAATCATGGAAGGGCGTCCTCCCCCCCGGCGGCGAGGCGGACCGCCTGATGCAGAACATCGACCCGGCCCGCATCCCGGCCCACGTGGCCGTCATCATGGACGGCAACGGCCGCTGGGCCCAGGCCAGAGGACGCTCGAGGGTCGAGGGCCATCGGGCCGGGCTGAAGTCGGTCAAGGAGATCGTCGAGACCGCCGCCCGCACCGGCATCCAGGTCCTGACCCTCTACGCCTTCTCCAAGGAGAACTGGCAGCGTCCCCGGCGCGAGGTCTCGGCTCTGTTTCGAGCCCTGGAGCAGTATCTGGTCAGGGAAGACAAGCTGCTGATCCGAAATGATCTGCGGCTGAAAGTCCTTGGCCAGCGTCAGGGCCTGCCGGCCAGCCTCCTCCGCCAGCTGGACCGGGTCGAGGCCGTGACGGCCGCCAACCGCCGCATGACCGTCGGGCTGGCCCTCAACTACGGCGGCCGGGCCGAGATCGTCGACGCCGTGCGGTCTATCCTGGCGCAGGGCCGCCTCCGGCCCGAGCAAGTCGACGAGAAGGAGATCGCGAGCCGCCTCTATACGGCGGGGCTGCCGGATCCCGACCTCATGATCCGGACGAGCGGCGAGAAGCGGATCTCCAACTTCCTGCTCTGGCAGGCCGCCTACGCGGAGATCTGGATCACCGACGTCCTCTGGCCGGACTTCCGCAAGGAGCATTTCTTCCAGGCCCTCATCGACTTTCAGGCTCGCCGCCGCCGCTTCGGCGGAATCCGGTCGGTCCCATGAGCGACCGCCAGCGCGTCCCTACGGCCGTCGTCCTCTTGGCCGTCCTCCTGTCGATCGTGGTCTGGGCCCCGGCCTGGACCCTCTTTGTCTTCCTCCAGGTCTTCATCGCGGCGGCTCTCTGGGAATTCTACAATCTGGCCCGGCGCCGCCGCCTGAGGCCTCAGCGCTGGGTCGGCCTGGCCACCGCGGCCCTGATCGGGGCCTCCTTCCTGACGCCGGCCGTTCCCTTGGCCATGGCTTTGTTCTTGGGCCTCCTGGCCGCGGCCGTCAGCTTCGTCTGGTCCTTCAACACCCTGGACAAGCTGGCCGTCTTCCCTTCGGCGATCTCCCTGACCCTGTTCGGGGCGCTCTACGTGGCCTTGCCGATGGACTTCCTCTACCGAATCCGCGTCGAGCAGGGGAGGGAGGGCATCCTCTTCCTGCTCATCGTCGTCTTCATGGGCGACACGGGCGCTTTCTTGATCGGGAAGCGCTTCGGCCGCCATCCGATGACGCCGATCGCCAGCCCGCGCAAGACCTGGGAAGGCGCCCTGGCCGGCCTGGCGGCTTCGCTGCTGGGCGCCCTGGCCGGACGAGCTCTCCTCTTCCCCTCGGTCGGCCCGCTGGCGGCGGCCGTGTGCGGCGTCCTGACCCAGGCCGCGGCCGAGATCAGCGACCCCTTCGAATCCCTCTTCAAGCGGGCCGCGGGGGTCAAGGACTCCTCCAATCTCCTTCCCGGCCACGGCGGCTTTCTCGACCGGATCGACAGCTACCTCCTGGCCGCGCCCTTCTTCTACTACTTCGCCCTCCACTTCTGGAAGTGAGCCCCGATGCGGTCCATCTCCCTCCTGGGCTCGACCGGCTCCATCGGGCTGTCCACCCTGGACATCATCCGCCGCGACCGCGGCCGCTTCCGCGTGGCGGCCCTGGCGGCGGGGGGAAACCTGCGCCGTCTGGCCGAGCAGGCGGCCGAGTTCCGGCCCCGCTTCATCTCCGTCGCCAAGCCCGAGGATGAGGCCCGGCTGAAGGCCCTTCTGGGCGGCCTGCGCGTGGAGCTGGGCTCCGGCCCGGAAGGAGCGGAGCGGGCCGCCGCCTGGCCCGAGGCCGATCTGGCCGTCTCGGCCATCACCGGCATCGCCGGGCTCGCGCCGACCATGGCCGCCGTCCGGGCCGGCAAGACCGTGGCCCTGGCCAACAAGGAATCCCTGGTCGCCGCCGGGCCGCTCCTGCGCCGGGCGGCCGCCCGCTCCGGGGCCGCTCTCCTGCCGGTCGACTCCGAGCACAGCGGCGTCTTCCAGTGCCTGGCCGGCCAGGACGCGCGGCTCGTCCGGCGGGTCATCCTGACCGCCTCCGGCGGCCCTTTCCTGAGAACGCCTCTGGAGAGGCTGGGCACCCGGTCCGTGCCTCAGGCCCTGCGCCACCCCCGCTGGCGGATGGGGCGCAAGGTGACCATCGATTCGGCGACGCTGATGAACAAGGGCTTGGAGCTGATCGAAGCCCGCTGGCTCTTCGACATCGAGCCGGCCCGGCTGGACGTGATCATCCATCCCCAGAGCCTCGTCCATGCCCTGGTCGAGATGCGCGACGGCTCGATGCTGGCCCAGCTGGGGCCGACCGACATGCGTATCCCCATCCAATACGCCCTGACCTATCCCGACCGGCGCCCGACCCCTCCGGCCCGGCTGGACCTGGCCGCGGCCGGTCGTCTCGAATTCCTGGCCGTGGACGCGGACCGCTTCCCCCTGCTGGGGCTGGCCCGGGCTGCCCTGGAGTCCGGCGGGACGGCGCCCGCCGCCTTGAGCGCCGCCAACGAGGCGGCGGTGGAGGCGTTCCTCTCCGGGAGGATCGGCTACCTGGGGATCGCCGAGGTCGTGGCCGAGGCCATGCGCCGCCACCGGAGGGCGGAGCTGGGCGGGCTGCGGGCGGTCTTCGCCGCCGACCGCGAAGCCCGGGCTGAGGCGGCCCGAATCATCGAATCGAGGAATCCTTCATGATCAATCTGCTCGGGACCATCCTGGCTTTCGTCATCGTCTTCGGCGTGCTCGTCTTCGTCCACGAGTTCGGCCATTTCTTCATGGGCAAGCTGATGGGCGTCCGGGTCGAGGTCTTCTCTTTCGGCTACGGCAAGCGCCTGTTCGGCTTCAAGAGGGGCCATACCGACTACCGGGTCAGCCTGCTGCCCCTGGGCGGCTACTGCCGCTTCCTCGGCGAGGGCGTCTTCGATCCCGGCCGCCAGCTGGAGCCCGATGACTTCGGGGCCAAGCCTCGCTGGGCCCGCTTCCTGATCATCGCCATGGGCCCGATCATGAACATCCTGCTGGCCGTGGTCATCGTGGCCGGCATCAACATGGCCGGCGTCGAGTCGCCGGTCTACCAGGACCAGGCTCCCGACATCGGCTGGATCGACGCCGGCTCGCCGGCCGAGAAGGCCGGCCTGCGGGAGAACGACCTCATCCTGGCCATCGACGGCCGGCCGGTGAAGACCTGGAGCGACGTCGAGGTGGCGGTGGGGACCAAGCCCGAGCGGGAGCTAAGGCTCCAGATCCGCCGCGACGGCGTGGCGATGCCCGTATCCCTGACGACCGAGAGCCGGACCAAGTACGACATGGGCTATGCCGGCTTCTACGGCAAGGTCCTGACCCAGATCCGCATGGTCACTCCGGGCTCGCCGGCGGAGAAAGGCGGCCTCCGGGCCGGAGACGTCATCCTGGCCATCGACGGCCAGCCGGCCTACTTCTACAAGTTCATCAAGACCATCGAGAGCCATCCGGAGACGCCCCTGGCCTTCCTGGTGCGGCGCGGCGGGGCCGAAGTGGCCCTGACGATCACCCCGCGGCGGGAGGGCCAAGTGGGCAAGGTCGGCGTGCTGCAGGCGGCCGAGTCGGCGACCAAGAAGTTCGGCTTCCTGGCCGCGGTGGGGGAGAGCTACAAGGAGAACAAGCGGCTGGTCTTCCTGGTCGTGGACTTCCTCAAGGGCGTCGTCACCGGCCAGACCTCGGCCCGCCAGATCGGCGGCCCCCTGGAGATCGCCAACTTCTCCTACGCCGCGCTGAAGATGGGCTTCCTGGCCCTGATGAGCTGGATCGCCCTGATCAGCCTCCAGCTGGGAATCCTGAACCTCTTCCCGATCCCCGTCCTGGACGGCGGCCAGCTCTTCGTCCTGGCCATCGAAGGCCTCGTCCGCCGCGACCTGGGGCCCAAGGCCCGCCAGATCTGGATGCAGATCGGGTTCGTCATCTTCGTCTTCCTCATCGGCTTCGTCCTGCTGAACGACATCGTCAAGAAGATGCCCCACGGCTGGGCCAGCCTGTGGCCCTTCTAGGGGAGGCGAGGCGGGCGCCGGCCGGGGCCGCTTGGCGGGCGGATCTTTTCTGATATAATCGGTCGGAATATGACAAGCCCGACGCCGGCTCCGCCCCGCCGCTCCACGGTCGGCCTGCGGCTGGGCTCGGTCCGGATCGGCGCCGGCGCCCCCGTCTCCGTCCAGTCCATGACCAAGACGGACACCCGCGACGTCCGGGCCACGCTGGCCCAGATCCGCCGGCTGGAGAGAGCCGGCTGCGAGATCGTCCGCCTGGCCGTCCCGGACGCGGAGGCGGCCGCGGCGCTGGCGCGGATCAAGGCCCGAACGCGCCTCCCCCTGGTCGCCGACATCCACTTCGACCACCGGCTGGCCCTGGCCTGCCTGAAGGCGGGCGTGGACGGCCTGCGCATCAATCCCGGAAACATCGGCGGCCGGGCCAGGGTGGAGGAGGTCGTCCGGGCGGCCCGGGAGCGCTCGGTCCCGATCCGGATCGGCGTCAACTCCGGCTCGCTGGAGAGAGACCTTCTGGAGCGCCACGGCGGAGCGACTGCCGAGGCCATGGCCGCCAGCGCCCTGCGCCATATCCGCATCCTGGAGGACCTCGACTACCGACTCATCAAGGTCTCCCTGAAGGCCTCCGATGTGACCCGAACGCTGGAAGCCTACCGCCGGCTGGCCTCGGCCTGCGATTACCCCTTTCACGCCGGCATCACCGAGGCCGGAGGACCCCTGGACGGATCCGTCAAGTCCGCGGTGGGGCTGGGCCTCCTGTTGAGCGAAGGCTTGGCCGATACCATCCGGGTCAGCCTGACCGCCCCGCCCGAGCTCGAAGTCAAGGTCGCCTGGAAGATCGTGGCCGCGCTGAGCCTGCGGCGGCGGGGCGTCGAGATCGTCTCCTGTCCGACCTGCGGGCGCTCGGAGACGGCCCTGGCCCGCACGGCCGCGGCGGTGGAGAAGGCCCTGGCCGGCCTCGACCGCCCGATCCGCGTGGCCGTCATGGGCTGCATGGTCAACGGCCCCGGCGAGGCCAGGGAGGCCGACTACGGGGTCGCCTGCGGCCGCGGGACCGGGACGATCTTCCGGGCCGGGAAGGTCCTCGGCAAGGTGCCGGAGAGGGAGATCGTCCCGGCTCTGCTGCGGGTCATCGGCGGCGGCCGGATCTGAGGCCTCGCGGCGGCCGGGCCGCGGAAAGAGAGTCCAGACCATGAGGCAAGGCCAAGCGACGACGCGATCCCGGCGGCCCGCCCGCCCGGGCCCGGCGGCCAAGCTGGCCCGTCTGAAGGGGATCCTCCGCGACATGGATTCGGTCCTGATCGCCTTCTCCGGCGGAGTGGACAGCACCTTCCTTTTGAAGGCGGCCGTCGAGGTCCTGGGCGGACGGGTGGAGGCGGTGACCGCCGCCTCGCCGTCCTATCCGGCGCGGGAGCTGAGGCTGGCCCGCCGCTTGGCTCGCGGGATGAAGGTCCGGCACGAGGTGATCGCGACGGCCGAGATGGACAATCCCGACTACGTCTCCAATCCGCCTCTGCGCTGCTATCACTGCAAGAAGGACCTCATGGCCCGCTTGCGGAAGTTGGCGGAGGAAAAGGGATTGTCTTGTGTGGCGGACGGTCAGAACGCCGACGACGGCCGGGACTTCCGTCCCGGAGCCCAGGCGGCGGCTGAGCTGGGCGTCCGTTCGCCCCTGCGTGAGGCCGGCCTGACCAAGGCCGACATCCGGGTCCTGTCCCGCCGGTGGGGCTTGCCGACTTGGAGCCTGCCTTCGATGGCCTGTCTGGCGTCGCGCATCCCCTATGGGACGCCGATCACGCGAGAGGCCCTCGAGAGGATCGGTCAAGCCGAGGAGATGCTGGGGCGCCTGGGATTCGGGCTGGTCAGGGTCCGGCACCACGGCGACGTGGCCCGGATCGAGGTGGCGCCGGCGGATCTTGGAAGGATGATCGAGCCACGGATCAGGAAAAGAGCCGAGAAGGGCCTGCGGGGCTTAGGGTATCTCTATGTGGCTTTGGACCTGGGGGGGTATCGGACGGGCAGCCTCAACGAGGCGCTGGGGAAGCGGCCCGGCGGCGTCCCCAAAAGACGGCCGGCCTCCTCGAGGTGAGACGGAGCCAGAGACCTGTCCGGCGGGAGAAGGCTAAGGAAAAGGGAAGAGGGAGGGGGAAGGAAGCGGCCCGGAAAAGAAGGCCGGACCAAGACCGGCGCCGGAGCACCGGCCTTGGCCCGAGCCAAGCCAGGGACAGGAGGGGTTATCCCTTCTCCGTCTTCTTCTCGGTGATGATGGCGATGTTCTCGATCCCGGCCGCGCGGATCTTCTCGTACAGGTCGATCAGCGTCCCGTATTCAAGATCGCCGTCCGCCTTGAGATAGAGCTTCTTCTCGGTGACGGTCAGGAACGCTTCCTCGAGCATGCCCTGGAGAGCGTCCTGGTTGGTGATCTTGTCTTGGTTCAGGTAGATGGTCCCGTCTTTCTTGAGGTAGACGACGACTTCGGGATTGTCCGGCATGTTCGTGGTGTTCATTGCCGCGGGCAGCCGGACGTCGACACCCTTCTGGACCAGGGGCGTGACGACCATGAAGATGATCAGCAGGACGAGCAGGACATCGCACAGGGGAACGACGTTCGGCGTGGCCTCCGTCCCTCCCTTGCCGCTGCTGATGGAGATACTCATGGTTTTGCCTCAGGCTCCCGAATCCGGGAGCTTACTTGGCCTGCTTGCGGACGAAGAAGTCGATGACCTGGGAGGCGGTGTTGCTCATCTCGGCGTCATAGACTTCGGTCTTCGTGTTCAGGGAGTTGTAGCACCACAGGGCGATGACGGCGACCAGGATTCCGAAGGCGGTCGTGACGAGCGCTTCGGCGATGCCCGAGGCGACGGCGCCGATGCCGCCGGAGCCGGTCAGGGCCATGCCGCGGAAGGCGTTGATGATGCCGGTGATGGTGCCGAACAGGCCGATGAAGGGGGCCGAGGTGGCGATCGTGGCCAGCAGGGGCAGGCCGCGCTTCAGCTCCTGGTTGTAGATCGAAGCGGCCCGGTCGCAGCCGCGGGACGCGGTCTCGATCTGCTGCTCGAAGCCCAGCCCGGACTCCTTGCCGCCGAGGAACTCGGTGATGCCGGCCGCGGTGACGCGGGCCAGGTGGCTGCCCTTATAGTCCTTCTTGGTGGCCAGGGCCAGGGCTTCCTTGACTTGGCCGGTCTTGAGCAGGTCGGCCAGCTTGGGGGCCACGGCGCGGGACTTGCTGTGGGCCTTGCGGAAGAACAGGTTCCGCTCGATGAAGAAGTAGATGGAGATGATGGAGAGGGCGATCAGAAGGATGGACACGATCTTGGCGACCGCGCTCATCGCCTGCCACATTTCTACGAGACCAAATTGCATCGACGTACCTCCTTAGATTCCTTAGATGTTTATCGAAAGCTGTTCGCTTTTCGGCCTAGCTCTTCAAGGTGAACCGGACGGTGACGGTGAAGATGACGCCGCGGGGCCGGCCGTTGATGATCATCGGCTCGTAGACCCACTGGCGCACCGCGTCGATGGCCGCCTGGTCCAGCAGGGGGATGGAGCGCAGGATCTTGATGTTCTGGACCCGGCCGTAGATGTCGGTCTGGGCCTCCAGGATCACGATCCCCTCGACCCGCGCCTGGCGGGCGATCTCCGGGTAGAGCGGGGCGACTTCCTTGACCAGGCGGGGGGCCCTGATCTCGCCGATGGCCCGGACGGGAGCCTCGACCTCGCCGACGACGCCGCCCAGGACGCCGCCGACGACGCCGCCCAGGACGCCGCCGATGACGCCGCCTTCGACGCCGCCCTCAACGCCGCCCTCGATCCCGATGTCGGAGATCTGCTCTTCGGCGATCTGGTCGGGGATCTCGACGGGGGCGACCAGCTTGCCGGCCTCGAACGAGGTCTGGGCCTGGACGGGCTTGATCCGCTTGGCCGTGGAGCTGCTGGCCTTCTTGGCCGGCGGCGGCGGCGGCGGGGGAGGCGGCGGCGGGGGCGCCAGGAAGGCGCTGGTGATCTCGATCTTGGGGAGATTGCCGGCCGACATCAGCGGGATGACGACCAGGGCGGCGATCAGAGCCGCGTGCAGGACGAAGGCGATGGGGAAGGCCACGGCCTTCCGGCCCGAGCCCTTCTCGCGGGCGATGATCGAATCGCGGAAGATCTCGGGAATCGCTTCCTTCCCTGAGGAGCCCGGCTTCTTCACTTCAGCCATGTCAGACCTCATATGTTAGGGTGATGATGTACCGAGACAGGAGGTAAGTATAGAAGAAAAGCCGCCGCAAGGCAAGTCTCGGCCGCAACATTTTTATCTCCGGGCCGTCGTTTTGGCGCCAAACAGCTTGGTCCACCACAGGACGATGGGGCAGCTGAGGTAGATGGTCGAGTAGACGCCCTCGATCGTGCCGAGCAGCATCAGGAAGGCGAAGTCGTTGATGACCTTGCCGCCGAAGAGGAAGAGGGCCAGGACGGTCATCAGGACGGTGCCCGAGGTGATGAAGGTCCGGCCCAGCATCTGGTTGAGGCTGAGGTTCATGATGTCCTCGAGCGGCATCCGTCGGTTGAGCTTCTGGTTCTCCCGGATGCGGTCGAAGATGACGATGGTGTCGTTGATGGAGAAGCCGACGATGGTCAGGATGCCGGCGATGATGGGCAGGTTGATCTCGCGGCCGGAGAAGGAGTAGAGGCTCATGGTGATCAGGACGTCCTGGGCCAGGGTGAAGATGGCCGAGACGCCGTTGGCCAGCTTGAAGCGGAGGGCGATGTAGACGAGCATGCCCAGCAGCGACCAGATGGTGGCCTGGACGGCCTTCTTGCGCAGCTCGGCTCCGGCCTGGGCGCCGACGCTCTCGCGGCTCAGGACGGTCAGCTTGCCCAAGTAGGTCTTGCCCTTGAGATAGGAGACGGCCTCGGCCGGCAGGCCGGCCGCTTCCAGCTCGGTGAAGTCGGAGAAGATGGCGTTCTTCTTGCGCAGCTCGAAGACGCTCTCGGCGTATCCGGCCGCCTTGTCCAGGAAGGCCGGCTCCAGCAGCGCCGTCAGGCTCTTGAGGTCGAGATCGTTGAGGTCGCGCAGGCCTTGGGCGGCCTCGGCCTGGCCGTCCCCGCCGCGCAGGGCGGCGATGATCTGGTCGCTGAGGGCCTGGTGGCTCTCCAGGTCGGCCACGGCGTCCTTGGTGCTGCGGACCTCGACGCCGCGGATCTGGAACTCGCGGCCGGTCTTGCCGGATTCCTGGATGGAGCTGCCGCCCTGGCCGACGCCGGCCAGGAGGCCGCGGATGTCGCCGATCTTCTGGGGCGTCTTGAAGGCCACCCGGATCAGGGTGCCCTCGCCGAAGTCGACGCCCAGCTTGAGTCCCTTGAAGACGAAGACGTTCAGGACCCCGGCCAGGATGATGGTCAAGGTGACGGCCAGGGCGACGTACTTGTACTTCATAAAGTTGATGTGCGGGGTTTTCTTGAAGATGTCCATGTCAGATGCTCAAAGTCTTGGCGGTCTTGGGGACGATCAGGTCGAACATGACCCGGGAGACGAACACGGCCGTGAACAGGTTGGCCATCAGGCTGATGGTCAGGGTCACGGCGTAGCCGCGGATCGGCCCGGTGCCGAACTGGAACAGGAAGACGGCCGAGATGATGGTCGTCAGGTTGGAGTCGAAGATGGCCGAGAAGGCCTTGCTGAAGCCGGCCGAGATGCAGGATCCGACGCTCTTGGCCACGGCCCGCTCCTCCTTGATCCGCTCGAAGATCAGGACGTTGGCGTCGACCGCCATGCCGATCGAGAGGATGATGCCGGCGATGCCGGGCAGGGTCAGGTTGGCCTTGAAGTAGGCCAGGGCCCCGAACAGCACGACCACGTTGAGGATGAGGGCCAGGACGGCGTTGATCCCGGACAGCTTGTAGTAGATGATCATGAAGATCATCACCGCCAGGATGGCGGCCAGCCCGGCAAAAAGGCCCTGCTTGACCGAGTCCGAGCCCAGCGACGGGCCGATGGTCCGCTCCTCGAGGTACTTGATCCCGGCCGGCAGCGCCCCGGCCTTGAGGACGATGACCAGGTCGTTGGCCTCCTCGGGGCTGAAGCGGCCCTCGATGATCCCGCTGTCGCCGATGCGGGCGTTGATGTTCGGCGCCGACTGGACCTTGTTGTCCAGGACGATGGCCAGGGCCCGGTTGATGTTGGCCGCGGTGACCTGCTCGAAGCGGCGGCCGCCCTCGGTGTTGAGCTGGAAGGCGACGGCCGGATTGCCCCATTCGTCCTGCGAGACGCGCACGGAGCGGAGGTCCTGGCCGGACACGGCGGCCACCTTCTCCAGGAGGTAGAGGCCCGGGTGGCCGCGGCTGGCGTCGCCGCGGACGATCTCGGCGTCCTCGGGCACGACCCCGTTGAAGGGCTGCAGCAGGGTGGCCTCGTCGGCGGCCGGGCCGCCCTTGACCAGGCGCCACTTCAGAACGGCGGTGACCTTGATCAGATTCTTGATGTGATCGGGATCATCGACGCCGGGCAGCTCGACCACGATCCGGTCCGAGCCCTGCTTCTGGATGAGCGGCTCGGCTACGCCGAACTGGTCGACGCGGTTGCGGATCGTCTCCAGGGTCTGGGTCACGGCCATCTCGCGCAGGATCTGGGCCGCGGCCGGGGTCAGGCTGAAGACGGCCCGGTCGGCCATGAAGGAGACGGTCCAATCGCGGGTGTACTGGTCGGCCAGCTCCTTGACCTTGCCCTCCTGGTTGGCGTCGGTGCCGGTGAAGGCGAACAGGCCGGCCTTCTCCTTGACCGCGGTGGCGAAGGTCACGCCGTTCTTCTTGAACAGCTCGCTGAAGCGGGTCAGCTCCTGGTCGGTCTCGGCCGTCAGGGCGTCCTCGGTCATGACCTGCATGAGCAGGTGGATGCCGCCCTTCAGGTCCAGGCCGAGCTTGATCTTCTTGCTGAGGGGGGTGGCCAGGAAGAGGCACAGCCCGACGACGGCCGCGATGAGCGGCACTTTCCAGTTGAGTCCTTTCTTCATCGGATCTCTCTTTTCAGGCGGATGGCCTTGGCGGGAATAGGGGGGTTATTCGGCCTTGTCCGGGGCGCCGGACTGGGGGCCCAGGATGACGCCGACGGCGCCCTTGGTGATCTCGATCTTGACGTTGGCCGCGACCTTGACCTCCAGGCGATCGGCCTGGACGCCCATGATCGTGCCGTAGATGCCGGCCGTGGTGATGATCCGGTCGCCGGGCTTGAGGGCGCCGACCTGCTCCTGGTGCTTCTTCTGCTTCTTGCGCTGGGGCAGGATGATCAGGACATAGAAGATGACGAAGACCAGGACGAAGGGGATGAGGGCTCCGAACATGCTGGTCTGGGGCGCGGCGGCGCCGGCGGCGGGGGCCCCCTGGCCGGCCTGGCCGGCTAAGAATGCCAATCCGGTTAGAATCATCGTGTTTCGTCCTTTCTCATGGATTCGAGCAGATTCAACTTAAAGCGTTGAAAGGAATGGGATTCGATACTTTGCCGCATTTTAGCAAAGAAGTCAAGATAAAAATGGAGATTATGGATGGTGTTCAAGGTCGCCGAGGCCATCTCCGAGCGCTCGAAGAGGTGGCGCAGGTAGGCCCGCGAATAGGTCCGGCAGGTGAAGCAGGCGCAGTCCTCGTCCAGCGGCCTCGGATCGTCGGCGTACTTGCGGTTCTTGATGACCAGGACGCCCCGCGAGGTGAAGAGAGAGCCGTTGCGGGCGTTGCGGGTCGGCAGGACGCAGTCGAAGAGATCCACACCCCGCTCGACCGCCTCGACGACGTCGGCCAGGTAGCCCATGCCCATCAGGTAGCGCGGCTTGTCCGCGGGCAGAATGCCGTCGCTCATCTCGAGGACCTCGCGCAGCTGGGTCTTGGCCTCGCCGATGCCCAGGCCGCCCAGGGCGTGGCCGGCGAAGCCGAGCCCGGCGATCTCCTCGCTGCTCCGCCGCCGCAGCTCCAGGTCCACCCCGCCCTGGGTGATGCCCCACAGCTGGGACCCCGACTCGATGCGGACGGCATGGTCGCGGGCCCGGCGGGCCCAGCGGGAGGTCGTCTCCACGGCCCGGCGGACCAGCTCGGGCGGCGAGGCGAAGGGGACGAAGTGGTCCAGGGCCATGATGATGTCCGCGCCGAGCTTGAGCTGGACGTCCACCGCGCCCTCGGGAGTCAGGAACAGCCGGCTGCCGTCCAGGTGCGAGGCGAAGGCCACCCCGTCGGGCTTGACCTTGGCCAGCGGGGCTTGGCTGTAGATCTGGAAGCCGCCGGAGTCGGTCAGGATCGGCCGCGGCCAGGAGATGAAGCGGTGCAGGCCGCCCAGGGACTGGACCGCCTCGGCGCCGGGACGGAGCATCAGATGGTAGGCGTTGCAGAGCAGGAGCTCCGCGCCCAGCTCCCGGACCCGGTCATGGGTCAGGCCCTTGACCGTGCCCTGGCTGGCCACGGGGGCGAAGGCGGGCGTGCGGATCTCGCCGTGAGGCGTCGGGATGATCCCGGCCCGGGCGGAAGAAGCCGGGTCCCGGGCCTCGATCCTGAAGGCGGCGGGGCTCATGACGCGGACCGCGCCTTGCCGCCGCCCGCGGTACGGGTATAGAAGAGGATGCCGCTCGCCCCGGTCTTGCCTCTCCGTAACGCTTGCATGGCTAAGATCGCCCATTTAAGCATACCGGCCGCGGCATTTCAACGCTTTTGCCTCGGCCTCCCCGAGAGCGGACCCCTCCGCTCGTCGCCCGGGATGAGGATAGGACATTTTCGCGTGGCATGGACAGGGCCGGCAACCTTCTTGAAGCGACCGGGGTTTTAGGCTATGCTGTGGCTTCTTTTGGCACAGGATAGGACATGAAAGACTCATCAGAGACTGAAGAAGACGGCGGGAAGAAGGGCAAGAAGCGGGACCGGAGCGTCTTTCGCGAGTACTTCGAGCTCATCGCGGAGACGGCGGTCTTCGTCTTCTTCGTCATGACCTTCGTCGTCCAGGCCTTCCAAATCCCGACCGGATCCATGGAGCCGACGCTCCTGGTCGGCGATTTTCTGCTGGTCAACAAGCTGGTCTATACCAACACCCAGAATCCCATCGACAAGATCGTCCTGCCCCGGCGCCAGGTGCGGCGCCAGGACATCGTCGTCTTCAAGTACCCGAACGAGCTGAACAAGGACTTCGTCAAGCGCGTCATCGGCTTGCCCGGCGAGACGGTCGAGATCACCGCCAAGGCGGTCTCGATCAACGGCCAGCCCCTTCCGGAGCCCTACAAGGTCCATAACGACAGCCAGGTCATCGGCAAGAACGACTACTACCAGTACGCCGACTCCATCCGCGACAACTACGGCCCGGTGACGGTCCCCGAAGGCCACATCTTCGTCATGGGCGACAACCGGGACAACAGCGCCGACTCGCGCTACTGGGGCTTCCTGCCCCTGAGCTACCTCAAGGGCCGGCCCTGGATGATCTACTTCTCCTACCAGGCCGAGCGCGACGCCTACCTGAAGACGGGCCTGCGCGACCGGCTGAAGAAGTTCGTCTCCTTCCTGCCCAAGGCCCGCTGGCGCCGGATGTTCAAGATCATTCATTGATCCGGGCCGGCCGGATCTCCAGATCGTCGTACGAGGGAATGGTGAAGACCGGATTGGCCTCGGTGAAGGCGCGGTCGAAGACCTTCACCCGTACGATGCCGTCCATGTCCCGCCCCACCGGCAGCCGCAGGTAGTACAGCATCGTCGGCAGGACGTCGACGAGCTCGACCGCGTCGAGCGGGACGCCTTTGGCCACTCCGCCCCCGAAGAAGAAAGCCGCCCCGTCCGGCGCCCGCTCGTGGTAGGCGGAGACGTCGGGATTGCCCAGGGCCCACTCGACCATGCGCTTCCAGAAGGGCAGCGGCTCCACGCCGTGGGTCGAGACGACGGCCAGGAGCTCGCCCTCCTTGAGCGCGGCCATGGCCCGGCCCAGGATGCGGTCATAGAGCTGGTAGGCCTTGCGGATGACCGGGCCGTAGCGGAGGATGTCCTCCTGGCGGATCTCGCCGAAGGCCTCCGGCTGGCTGTACTTGTAGAAGAGGCTCTGGACGGGGCTCAGCCCGTCCAGGAAGAGGACGGTCAAGCGGGGCTGGCCGGCCGCCTTGATCCGGAAGGTCCGGCCAAACGACTCGTCGTCGGCCCGCAGGGCCCGGCGGACCGGCTCGAAGAGACGCGACGTCTCGGACTCGAAGTCCTGGAAGATGACCTGGAAGAAGGACTCCGGGGCGGCCTCGGCCCCGGCGGGCGCCTCGGCGGGGGGAGCCGGGATCGCCGCGGAAGCGTCCAGGACGGGAAGGCCGGAGTCGACGGCGATCCGCACCAGGTCCTTGATCCGGGCCGGGAGGGGATGGGACTCCATCGACAGGATGCGGAGACGGGTCATCTGGCGGAAGAGGATGAACCGGGGCACCACTTCGAGCCGGTGGGGGAGGCCGGGAAGGGAGTAGCGGACGTCCGAGATCTGGCGATGGTGGGCGGGCATCCGGCCCGTCAGAAGGCTGCGCCGCAGGACGAAGGGATCGCTGGGGGTGAATCCGGCGACGCGGCCCCAAGCGCCGCCTTCCATCAGGGCGGAGAAGTTCGGCAGCAGGCCCTCCGCGGCCAGGGGCTGGATGAAGTCCAGGCTCAATCCGTCAATGCCGATCAGCGTCACCCGGCGGTCCGTCTCGGTCGGACGGTAGAGTCCCGTCCGGCGCTCCCGGGGCGGGGGCTCGAGGCTCAGCCTCTCGTAGACGGCCAGGCCGACCACTCCGGCCAGCAGGGCGAAGTAGGCGATCCAGACCGCCCGGCGCGGCCGGCGTTGGCGGTACCCGTAATGGGCCAGCAGGCCGATCACGGCCACCGCGAAGAGGGCGATCATCTGGACGTTCAGATGGGCCCGGGCGTCGGCCGAGAAGAAGGACGCGAAGTAGGCGGTGTTCTCGCGGATGATGACCAGGGCGGCCAGCGTCTCCAAGGCCGTGGCCAGCATCAGGAAGGACGGGCTGAGGAAGCCCTCGACCGGCCGGCCGCCGGTCAGGAAGCGGAAGGCCGAGGCGAGCAGGACGACGAGCAGGGCGGCCAGGACGCCGTAGGTGACGGCCATCCAGCCGCTCAGGACCAGGAGGACGCGCGGGGTCACGGTCAGGTTGACGTTGAGGTCGACGACCAGGAGGGCCAGGAGCATGGCGAAGAGCAGGGCCGCCAGAAGGGCGTTGGTCAGGGTCCGCAGGAGGGACATGGCGCCGTCACGTTAGCATGAACGGGAAAGACCGGCAAGATCATGCTAAAATGGGCCGACATGGAAGCCTTCGAAGGGACGATCGAATCCGTCCTCTTCTTCAATCCCGACAACGGCTACTCGGTCCTCCGCTTCGCCGCCGACGGCCGGGACAAGATGGTCATCGTCGGCGCCTTCCCCCCCCTGGCACCCGGCGAGCGGCTCAAGGTCGAAGGGGAGTGGGAGGCCAACGCCAAGTACGGACCCCAGCTCAAGGTAGCCCGCTTTCAGCCGGTCCTGCCCGTGGGCCTGAAAGGCATCGAGAAGTATCTCTCCTGCGGGCTGATCAAGGGCATCGGCCCGGCCCTGGCCGGCAGGATCGTGGCCGCTTTCGGCGACCGGACCCTGGATATCCTGGAGCGGCAGCCCGAGCGGATGACCGAGATCAGCGGCATCGGGGCCTCCAAGCTGGTCGACATCAAGGCCTCCTGGGCCTCGCACCGCGACGTCCGCGACCTGATCATCTTCCTCCAGGAGCACGACGTCTCGACCAGCCTGGCCAACAAGATCTACCGCCAATATGGGCCGCGCTCTTACGAGATCCTCAAGTCCAACCCCTATCAGCTCTGCCTGGACATCTGGGGCATCGGCTTCAAGACGGCCGACGCGATCGCCCTCAAGCTGGGCACCGACCCGGCCTCGCCCGAGCGCATCAAGGCCTACCTTCTGTATCTCCTGGAGAAGGACAACGAGCAGGGCCACGTCTTCTCCCTGCGCGGGGCCCTTCTGGCCGCGGCCTGCCAGGAGCTTGGGGTCGGCCGGCCGGCGGTCGAGGCGGCCTTGGAGGCCCTGGCCGGGAGGCGGGCCGTGGTCTGCGAGGCCGTGGAGGGCGACACGGCGGTCTATCGGCCCTTCTACTATGACGCCCAGGAGGAGGTCGTCCAAGCCTTGGAGCGGCTCTCGCGGGCCCCCTTCCAGGCTCCTTCCCTCGAGATCGACAAGGTCGTAGCCGAAGTCGAGCGGGAGCTCCGGGTGGAGTTCTCGCCCCTGCAGAGGAAGGCCATCGCCGACAGCGTCGGCAAGAAGATCGTGGTCGTCACCGGCGGCCCGGGCACCGGCAAGACCACCCTGATCAAGGCGGTCACGGCCGTCTTCGCCAAGTGGGGCAAGACGGTCCTCCTGGGGGCGCCGACGGGCCGGGCCGCCAAGCGCCTGTCCGAGAGCACCGGCCTGGAGGCCAAGACCCTCCACCGGCTGCTGGAGTTCAATCCCAAGCTCGGCTCCTTCCGCCGCGACGCCCGCCACCCGTTGGCCGGCGAGGCGGTCATCATCGACGAGTTCTCCATGGTCGACCTGGCCCTGATGCACTCCCTGATCAAGGCCGTGCCGCCGTCCATGCGCTTGATCCTGGTGGGGGACAAGGACCAGCTCCCGGCTCTCGGCCCCGGCCAGCTCCTGCGCGATCTGATCGAGGCCCGTCCGGAGACGGTCGTCCGCCTCGACCGCATCTTCCGCCAGGAGGCCGACAGCCTGATCGTCCAGAACGCCCACCGGATCAACCAGGGCGAGAAGCTGATCTACCCCCCCCGCGGCGAGAAGAACGCCGACTTCTACTTCATCCGCCAGGAGGAGGAGGCCAAGGTCTTCTCGACCATCATGAAGCTGGTCGGATGGAGCATCCCCCAGCGTTTCGGCCTGCCGCCCCTGTCGCACCAGATCCAGGTCATCAGCCCCATGTACAAGGGCTTCGTCGGCATCGAGAGGCTGAACATCGAGATGCAGCGCCGGCTGAACGGGCGCAGCGAGGGGCTGCGCCTGGGCGCCCGCGAGCTGCGCGTCCGGGACAAGGTCATGCAGGTCCGCAACGACTACGACAAGGACGTCTTCAACGGCGATATCGGCCACATCCTCCACGTCGACAAGGCCTCCTTCCGGGTCGTCGTCGGCTTCGAGGGGCGGCCGGTCGTCTACGAGCGGGACGAGCTGGACGACATCGCCCTGGCCTACGCCGTCTCCGTCCACAAGTCCCAGGGCTCCGAGTACCAGGCCGTGGTCATGCCCCTGCTGACCCAGCACTTCATCATGCTCCAGCGGAATCTCTTCTACACCGCCCTGACCCGGGCCAAGAAGCTGAGCGTGATCATCGGCTCCTACAAGGCCCTCTACATCGCCATCAAGAACGACAAGCCGGTCCACCGCAACAGCCGTCTGAAGGAGAAGCTCCTCGAGGCGGCCGCCCGGCCGTCCGGGTTTGACTTGGCCTGATCGAACCCCTATCATGGGTCCAGGACGGACAAGGAGGAGCCCATGAGGAACATCCGCACCCGGGCCGCCCTCGTCGGGCTGCTCGTCCTGGTCCTGCTGGCCTCGGCGGCCGACACCGTCGTGGTCAAGGTCCAGAGCTCGGCCATCCGCCAGGCGCCGCAGTTCTTCGCCCCGGTAGTGGCCGCGGTCAAGGCCGGCGACAAGCTGGTCCAGCTGGCCGAGGCCAACGGCTGGCTCCAGGTCAAGTCGGCCGCCGGCGCCTCGGGCTGGATCCACGCCGGCGCCGTGGCGGCGCCCCGCCTGGCCCTGGCCTCCTCCGGCTCGGCCATGAAGACCCAGGCCTCGGCCTCCGAAGTGGCTTTGGCCGGCAAGGGCTTCAACAAGCAGGTCGAGGACAGCTACAAGGCCAAGAACCCGTCGCTCGCCTTCGCCGCCGTCGATCGGCTGCTCCAGGTCAAAGTGTCCCCGGCCCAGCTGCAAGACTTCCTCAAACGCGGCCTGCTGCCGCCCTTCGGAGGCGCCCGATGAGCGCCCGGCGCCGGTTGCCGCTGGTCCTGGCCCTCCTGCTCGTCCTGGCGGTCGGATCGGCCTCCGCTCAAGGGATCGGCGGCATCCTCAACAAGGTCAAGGGCGCCAAGGACGCGGTCGAGAAGGTCGAGAAGACGGTCAAGACGGTCCGCAGCACCTTCGGCGACATCAGCGAGGAGGAAGAGTATTACATAGGTCGAAGCGTGGCCGCCCTGATCCTGTCGCGCTATGCGCCGCTGAACAATCCCGCCCTGAGCCAGTACATCAACACGCTGGGCCAGGCGGTGGCTCTGTCTTCGGAAAGGCCGGAGACCTATGCCGGCTACCACTTCCAGGTCCTGGACTCCGACGAGGTCAACGCCTTGGCCGCCCCCGGCGGGATGATCTTCCTGACCAAGGGGCTGATCAGGCTCTGCTCCGACGAGGACGCGCTGGCCGCCATATTGGCCCACGAGATCGGCCACGTCTCCGCCCGGCACGGCCTGCAGTCGATCAAGAAGTCCCGCCTGGTGGACGCCTTCAAGATCATGGAGCAGGGCACCCTGCAGAGATACGCCCCGGCCGAGCTGGACAAGCTGACCGGGCTGTTCGAGGAAGCCCTCGGCGACATCGCCGAGAGCCTGGTCGAGAAAGGCTACGACCGCAAGTACGAGTACGAGGCCGACGAGCTGGCCCTCGGGACCAGCCGGCGGGCCGGCTTCGATCCGAACGGACTCCTCCGCTTCCTGAAGGCCATGACCGGCGGCGCGGCGGCCTCCTCCGGCTCGGGATGGTTCAAGACCCACCCGACGCCGGAGCAGAGGATCGGACGGTCCGAGAAGACCGTGGCCGGCCTGGGCCCGCTGCCCGTCCTGCAAGCCGTCCGGACGATCCGCTTCAAGGCGGCCACGGCGGGGCTGAAATAGGAGTGGACAAGAAGCTTCGCCGCGGCGTCCTGGCCGGCGCCGGGGCCTTCCTGATGGCCGCCGCCCTGGGGGCCTTGGGCCTATGGCGGGGCCTGGAGCTGAAGAGCTGGGACGCCCGCCTCCGCCTCTTCGCCGACCGCGATCCCGCTCCCGACATCGCCCTCATCCTCGTCGACCAGTACAGCCTGGATCATTTCAAGGCCCAGCAGGTCTCCTGGCCGTGGCCGCGCGAGATGTATGCGCCGATCCTGGGCTTCCTGAAGGACGCCGGCGCCCGCTCGGTCTTCATCGACATCATGATGAGCGAGGCCTCCCCCTATGCCGTGGAGGACGACGAGGCGCTGGCCGCGGCCCTGAGCGAGTCGGGCCATGTCATCCTGCCGATCTTCCTCAGCCGCGAGGACGGTCCCTCTTCCGAGGGGGCGGAGGCCTTTCTCGCAAGATCGGACCTCAAGGGCGATGCCGCGCCGCCGGCGAGCCGGACCTTCCGCTCGGCCACCACACCCCTCCCAATCCTGGCCGAGGCGGCCCGCGGCGGAGCCGAGGTCCACGTGGATCCCGACGCCGACGGGATCTACCGCCGGATGCCCCTGGCTTCTTCGATCGGCGGCCGGACGATCCCCTCAGTCGCCCTGTCCCTGTCCCGCCTGGCGCCGACGCCCGGGACCGAGGCGAAGGCTCCGCCGCTGGACGACGACGGGGCCATGCTGATCCGCTACCGCGCGGGCCGGGCTTTTCCGGCCTACCCGGCGGCCACGGTCATCGACGGCTGGCTGAAGATGTCCGAGGGGGAAGAGCCGACCCTTCCCTTGCGGACCTTCGCCGGCAAGAACGTCCTGATCGGGCTCAGCGGCGTCGGCCTGTTGGACATGAAGACGTCGCCGATCAGCCGGGCCGTTCCCGGCGTCGAGATCCAGGCCGCGGCGCTCGACACGCTCCTCCGCGGGCGCTTCCTGCGCCCCCCCTCGCTCTGGCTCGACCTCCTCCTCGCGCTGCTGCTGGCGATCGGCGCGGCCACGGCGGTCTCGCGGATCGGCAAGCCCGCCGCCCTGGGAGCGGCCTCGGCCGGCTTCCTGGTCCTGCCCGCGGCCGCGGCCGGTCTGGGATTCTGGGCCGGCCGATGGGTCGGACTGGTCCTTCCCACCGCCGGCGTCCTCTTTGCGGTGATCGCGGCGGCCGTCTGGAGCTATGCCTCGGAGGGGCGCCAGCGACGCTTCCTGAAGTCGGCTTTCCGGCAGTACCTCAGCCCCCACGTCGTCGAGCGGGTGACCGAGAACCCGGCCCTGCTGCGGCTGGGCGGAGAGCGGCGCGAGATCACCTCGTTCTTCTCGGACGTGGCCGGATTCACGACGATCTCCGAATCGCTGGGGGCCGAGGGGCTGGTGGCCCTGCTCAACGAGCTGCTGTCCGCGATGTCGGACATCATCCTGGACGAGGCCGGGACGCTGGACAAGTACGAGGGCGACGCCATCGTGGCCTTCTGGAACGCCCCGCTCGACACGCCCGACCATGCCTTGCGGGCCTGCCGGGCGGCCTTGGCCTGCCAGGCCAAGCTGGCCGCCATGGGCCCCGGGCTGGAGGCCCGCTTCGGCCACAAGCTCCGGATGCGCATCGGCCTCAACACCGGGCCGGCCGTGGTGGGCAACATGGGCAGCAGCCGCCGCTTCGACTACACCGCCATGGGCGACACGGTGAACTTGGCGGCCCGGCTGGAGGGCGCCTGCAAGCCCTTCGGCATCTCCATTCTGGCCGGCGAAGGGACGATCGCCGCGGCCGGCCCGGCCGTCCTGTCCCGGGAGATCGATCTTTTGCGGGTCGTCGGCAAGAGCCGTCCGACCCGGATCTTCGAAGTCGTCGGCCTGCGGGAGGGGATCGGGGCGGACGTCCCGGCCCGCCTGGACGCCTTCCGGGGCGTCCTGGACGCCTATCGCCGCCGGTCCTGGGCCGAGGCGGCGGCCGGGGCGGCGGCCCTGGCCGGCGATCCCGTCGCGGCCGTCTACGCGGCGCGCTGCGCCCAGTTCCTGGCCGCCCCGCCCCCGGCGGACTGGGACCTCGTCTTCGACCTCAAGACCAAATAGAAAGGATAGCCATCATGCGGATCGAATTCTACGGCGTGCGAGGGTCGTTCCCGGCCGCCGGCCGGTGCGAATCCCAATACGGGGCCGCGACGCCCTGCGCCCTGATCAAGTCGACGACGGGGGAGGATGTCATCCTGGACGCGGGGACCGGCCTGCGCACGCTGGGGGCCCGGATGATGGCGGCGGCCGGCCGCGGGCCGCTGAAGGCGACCCTTCTCTTCACCCACTTCCACCTGGACCATGTCCTGGGCCTGCCCTTCTTCGACGTCCTCTACCGGCCGGACACGGAGATCACCTTCATATCCTGGATCGATCCGGAGGAGGCTCACGAGGTCCTGGCCCGGCTGATGAAGGCCCCCCTCTTCCCGGTCGGCTTCGACGAGACGCCCTCCAAGAAGGTCTTCCAACGCATCGGCCCCGAGGGCGCCACGATCGCCGGCTTGCGCGTCCAGAGGACCCAGCTCCGCCATCCCCAGGGCTGCATGGCCTACCGCTTCGACGACGGGAAGCGCAGCGCGGTCTTCGCCACCGACACCGAGCATCCCGAGGAGGGGATCGACAGCCGGCTGGCCGAGCTGGCCCAGAAGGCCTCGCTGCTGGTCTATGACGCCATGTACACGCCGGAGGAGTACGAGTCCGGCCGCAAGGGCTGGGGCCACAGCACCTGGGAGCAGGGCGTGCGGATCGCCAAGGCGGCCAAGGTCGGCCGGCTCCTGCTGTCTCATCTGAATCCCAACTACGACGACCGGACGATCGGCGGCATGAAGCGGGCGGCCAAGGCGAACTTCCGCCACGTTGAGGTCGCCGCGGCCGGGATGACGGTCAAGCTGTGATGGACGCCTCGGCGCCGCGCTCGATCTACGGGACCCTGTCGGTCTATCTCCTGATCGTCGCCGGGGCTCTCCTGCTGTATCTGATCACGCGCTTCCTGGCCGGCCGCTTCGCCGCCGGAATGGGCCGGACCGGGCGGATCCTGATGGCCCGCCTGAGCTTTCCGGCCGTCTTCGGCCTGGCTT
Source organism: uncultured Eubacteriales bacterium (assembly GCA_964556755.1). Taxonomy (GTDB): domain Bacteria; phylum Acidobacteriota; class Aminicenantia; order Aminicenantales; family UBA4085; genus UBA4085. The sequence goes on along the minus strand of CAZKXI010000002.1, from coordinate 118,240 downwards.
TCGCCGGAATGTCCGCCTTCCTCCCGGTGCCGGCGGCGTTCCAGCCCTATGTCGACGCGGGCGTGGTCTTCTTCGTCTTCTTCCTTCTCATCCGCCTGTTCGACGCCCTGCTCTCGATCTGGTATGGCCGGTCGCACAAGTCCTTTCCCATGCCGGGCGTCCTGCGCAACCTGGTGCTGGGGATCATGGAGCTGGCCGTCCTCTTCATCGTCCTCAAGGCCATCCTGAAGATCGATCTTTCGCCGATCCTGGGCGCCTCGGCCATCCTGACCATGGTCCTGGGCCTGGCCCTGCAGGGCGTGCTGGGCAACATCCTCTCGGGGGCCTCGCTGCACTTCGTCCGCTCCATCAGCCGCGGCGATTGGGTCCAGATCGGAGCGCACGAGGGTATCGTCGTCGACACGAACTGGCGGGAGACGCGCATCTTGGACCGAGCCTCGAACATCATCGTTCTGCCCAACACGATCGTGGCCTCGGAGAGAATCATCAACTACGCCCAGCCGGACGGCCGGACGGCCCTCTTCCTGCCCTTTAAGCTGAGCCCCCAGGCTCCGGCGGGAGAGGTGCTGGCCGTCTTGGTCGAAGCCGCCCGGGACTGCCCGGCGGTCGTGTGCGATCCGGCTCCGCTGGCCTACCTGCAGAGCTTCGATGAGATGGGTGTCTCCTACCTTCTGAAGTTCTGGGTCACGGACTACGCCCGCAAGCACAGCATCATCACCGACGTCGGCCGGCTGGCCTGGTACAAGCTTCGCCGCAAGGGCTTCGAGATCGCCGTGCCGGCGGCCGAGGGCTTGAAGGCCATGGTCGGGATCGCGGCCGGGACGGGTCGAGCCGTCCCGACCGGGGCGGCCGGGCCGGCGGGGGAGGCGGCCGAGGAGAGCTATGCGGCGCTCATGAAGTCGGCCTTCCTGCGCCGCCCCAAGGCCGGGGGCCCGGGGGAGCTCCTGGTGCCCGAGGACGACGTCCGGGATCTGGCCGCGGTCGTCACCCCGGCCGTCTACGCCAGGGGCGAGGTCCTCTTCCGCCAGGGCGACAAGGGGCGCAGCGCCTATGTCATCGTCCGCGGCCGGATCCGCGGCGAGATCGTGACCCAGGACGAGGGCCGGTCCTATACGTCCTCGTTCAGCGTCGGCCCGGGCGGCTTGTTCGGCGAGATGTCGCTCTTTACCGGGATGCCGAGGACCGCGACCGGCGTCATCGAGGAGGAGGCCGTCCTGCTGAAGATCCGGGCCGAGGACTTCGGCCCGGTCCTGGCCAAGAATCCCGATCTGGCCGAAGTCATCGCCGAGCTGGTCAGCGCCCGCAACGAGCAGAACCGCGAGAGCCTTCTGAAGATCAAGGACCTCTCGGAGAAGGACGTGCAGGCCGGGACCAGCAAGCGCCGCATCCTGGATTACCTCAAGCGCTTCATCGGCATCCGCGGCGGCCGCGAGACGGGGGCCGACGAGGAGACGGCGCCGCCGCCGGAGGATTGAAAAAGGGTCGGCGAAGCCTTATAGTGATGGCCCCATCGACGGGGCGCGCCTGTAGCTCAGTCGGATAGAGCAGCGGTTTCCTAAACCGTTGGTCGGGTGTTCGAGTCACCCCAGGCGCGCTTGCCTTTTACCCCTTAAAACCTTGAGAAATCAACGCATTACGCGTAGCCTTGCCCTTGGGGCTCATTCCCGCCAATTCCCGCCAAATCCCGCCCAAACCGAAAAAACACGTCATAAAAGTCGACACTCAAAATTGACGCTTGCGTTGCTCCGTTGCGGACCCTATGTTTGAGGAAGGAACCTATCCATGACATCAGCCGGGCCTAGGGTCGCTCCCGAACGGCGGATCATCCCTGACCGCTTGGCCCGGTTCTATTTAATCGGGGATCTGCCACAGGGAGGCGGACATGGCTATTCAGATCGATCCTGATCTCCGTAATCGCAAGATCGAGGAGAGCAAACGCCCATTCGATCCGATCCTGGCGCGAGCCGAGCTGCTTCGACGAAACAAAGAATTCATCCGCCAGCTCGATCACTGCGGGGAGAGCCGGGGACTTTCATATTCTGATGAGTGGGGCGACTTCTGCTCGAGGTGGAGGATCAATCTGCAATGGAGCGGAGACCTGGCGACGATCGAGCGATTCGTCTACCGGAGCGAGATCATCTGCCGTCGTCCTCTCCGGCCCCAAGGCCCCGAAGGGCCCGAGCTTCGTCAGTATATTATCCATCCAGCGCCGAAACGTCCGGGGCGACCGAGAAGCCTGGCCGAGGTCATGCAGAGCCCGGATGCCGCGTCGATGGTGGATCGTCGCGGCGACTGTTGGCAGGAGTTCGTCGGGCGTGAAGAGGCGTTCATTTATGTTCGGATCAGCCCTTGGACCAATCAGCGAGAATGGGAGGGCATGTGGGGGGGGATCAAATCCGAAATCGGTCGAGTCTACGCGGTCGAGAAAGAGGAACGGACCAAGCCCGCTTTCTTTAGAAACCTCTGCTGGTACGATCTCAGGGAAACGCCGACTCGCCCAAGCTATCAATACATAGCTCAAAACTGGCGCCGATGGGGTGGCTTGGGCCCGTGTTCTATGACGCATATCAGGAAGGGTGTAGAGACAATCGCCGACTTAATCTCGCTTGCTGGCTGCATATAAAACCTCGCCCTCCGGTCTTATTGACACTTTATCTCGTCGAGAAAAAGTGTCTAAATAGTTGTAAATAAATAAGATGAGCATTGATTAGTTCCTTCTGTCGGTCTATATTTGGGGTATGAGGAACGAAGCCCCAACCAACCGAATCGCAGAGCTTTTGCGTTTCCGCGGCCTACCCCAGATTCAGCTTGCGGCGCTCGCGGGGCTTCACCCGTCACGCCTCAGCAGAATCTCGCGGGGCTGGGAGCTGCCGACTGCTGCTCAGGCCTCTAGGCTCGCGGCCGTCCTCGGCGTCTCCGAGGGGTTTCTCTTTCCAGGCCCTCTTCCGGCCATCGAGCCCGGCGACTCCAAACACGAGGAGACGGCCCATGTCTGAAATAGTCCGCCGCTGGCTGCGTCCCGCCGAGGCGGCCGAGCGCTTGGGGCTTTCGGTCAAGCGCATTTACAACTTGATCTCGGCCGGCCAGCTCCCGCATTCGCGGCCGCCCCATTTCGGCCTCAGAGTCGATTGGGCCGCCGTAGAGCGCGAGCTCGAGAAAAGCTCCATCCCCACGAAGAGGAAACCGAGGTAGTCGCATACATCTTTTTCCCGGTAGGTCAGCATGGCAACAAAGACGAGTGATTGGCTGCTCCCGGACGGCGGGAGCGGCGCATGAATTCCCCTATTACTCTAGAACGTGAGCTTCTCTTCACGGCCAAGGAGCAGCCCGAGCGGCAGCGCGCAGAAGGCTACGCGGTCGGCCTCTTCACCGGGCCGCGGCGGAAGATTGCCGAGGCCATCCTTGAGCTCAGCGAGGACGATCCGACCAAGCCCGTAGAGGACGGCCTTCTCTCGGCCAAATGCGGCAGCTCCCTCGAGGCCCTATTCAAAGAGCTCTCCGGCTGCTATCTCCTGCCGCCGGCGGGATTCGAGGCTAAGGTGCAAGCCCTGCGCCTCGAGCGGAAGTACTCGGAACGAGCCAAGCTGCTCGAGCGCGAGATCCGCAACTACAAGGCAACGGGAACCTGGGACACCGAAGCCCAGGCGCTGCTCGGCATCCTCGACCGAGAGATTGAGGAGCTTGCGAAGGGCCCGGCTGAGGTCGACCCGGCGCGTTTCCTGATGTCGGGAAGCGAGGTTGCCGCCCTGGACGTCTCGATCGAGTACGTCGTCGATCAGCTCGTGGTCGACAAGGCCGTCACGGTTGTGATCTCCCGAGGCGGCACCGGCAAGTCGACCTTCTTCATGCAATCGGGCCAGGCCGTCGCCTCCGGCAATCCAATATTCTCCCTGCCGACGAAGCGCCGCCCCGTCGTCATCATCGACTATGAGAATCCGATCGCATGGGTTGCCGACAGGATCCGCCTGATCGGAGCCAACGATATCAGCCTGTGGCATTACTCTTTCTCGACGCCGCCTCCCAAGCTCGACTCCGACCGATGGGACGTCTACAAGCGCCTCCCCGCTGGGAGCCTTCTCGTTTTCGATACCCTCAGAAGCTCCCACAGCGGGACGCAGAATGACGACGAGATCATGAGCCTGGTCATGGGGCGCCTCCGCGAGCTGACCAGCTGCGGCTTCACCGTTCAGGCGGCGCATCACACGCCGAAATCGAACGAGCGCGTAAGCAAGGGATCAAGCACCATCGTCGACCTGGCCGACTGCGCCCTGAGCCTGTACCCCGTCAAGCGTTCGACGTTTCAGAAGATCGAGGACGACGGCGAACCGGATCCCGACGCGCTCTATCGGCTGGGGACGGGGGAGAAGTCCCGCTTCGCCCCGGCCCAGACGTTCCTGCAGCGGACGCCGGAAGGGCTGTTCACGCTGGCCGCAAGCCCCGACCAGGACCGGATCGACGCGATTGCAGACCATCTCAGACAAGCCCCAGGACCGCTCACGCAATCCGCCCTCATCGAGTGGATCAAGGAGGAGCTCGAGATCGGCCGGCGAGGGAAGGCGCTGGCGCTACTCCTTCGCGGGGAGGGCGCCAGCTGGCGGTCACGCCTGGAAGGCCGCCGCAGGCTCTATGAGGCAATCCATGATTGATCTGGCCCAAGTCGACCTGTTCCCATGTTCCCCCCTAGGGGGGGGAACAATGGAACAAGTCAGGTTGACCATCTGTTCCGGAGGTATGGGAACAGGTCCGGACAGGTCGGACAGATCGACGCTTTCCCCCTGTTGGATCTGTTCCCGACATGGGAACAGGTCGGAGACTGGTATAGGGCAAAAACCTGTTCCCGAGGGTCGAAAAAAACGGAGTGGGCGGGAACAGGTTCTGAGACGAAATTCTCGGCCGAGTACCCCTCCTGGACCCCCTGGAATGCCCCGGAATTGCCCTAAACCAACGGTCTATAAAACCACCGTTTTCCCCTGTAAAACTGGGCATTTGTCGACTTTTGGGGCGGTTTTCCAATGGCCCAAAATCATATCTTTAATGAAATCAACATGATGAAAAACGACCAGCTGACCGCGAAAACGGATCAAAAATTGAAGGTCAAGGGAAGGATTGGGCGCCCTCCGGTACATGGCGGGTATTCCTACCTCACCAGGGGCGAGCTCCCCGAGCGTCGGCGATGGCTCCGGGCCTACCTGGCCGAGGCCCGCTGCGGCCTGGTCCGAGACCTGGGCCCGCTCGAGCAGGATCTGACGACTGCCCAGCGGATCCTGATCGACCGGGCCGTGACCAAGCTCGGGGTTCTACGCGTGATCGAGGAGCATGCCAGGGAGACAGGCATCTTCAAGGGCGGCGAGCTGGATCCGGCGCTCCGAGACTTCTATCTGGCCTATACGAATTCCCTCCGCCTGGAGCTGCAGGCTCTGGGGATCGACAAGCGCAAGTCCGCCGAGTGCCTGGACCTGGGCCGCTACATCGACGCCAAGAAGGAAGAGAAGCGGGCCCCGCAGCCGGCCCCCGAAGGAGTCCAGTCATGAGGCCCGACAGCCGCGAAATCCTGGCCGTACTCCGAAAGAACCGCTACGAGGAGGTGCAGATCGCCGGCGTCGTGCACAACGGGGTCGATTACCTGGACGTCCGCGTCTACAAGCTGCCCTGCCCGGAGGAAGGGAGAGACGAGGTTGCGCCTACGGGCCGCGGCGTGACCGTGAAGCTTCGCATGCTCCCCGAGCTCCTGGCGGCGCTGGAGGCTGCAAAGCCTTACTTTGACGAGCGCAGAGAGGCCCTGGATGCCGAATCCTTGACCTCCCGCCGGGAATCCTTCTGGAAGCGGCGCCTAGGCCCTTCCCGGCCCTCCTGGGACGTCGACGATGGGGGCCGTGGCGAGGGACAGCCCCGATGAGCGAATTCACGATCCTGGACGCCCTAGGCGATCGGCAGCTGTTCGGCCGGATGTTCAAGGACATGGATACCTGGCGCAACTGGATCGTCTTCCTGAAGGCCGTCTTTTGTCTGCCGATGGACCCCGATGAGCTCGAGGCCTTCCGGAGGTACACCGGGCGGGAGAATCTCCCCGAGCGCATGCCTGCCGAGGTTTATGCGATCGTCGGGCGCCGCGGGGGGAAGAGCTTCATGGCCGCGATCCTGGCCTGTTATCTGGCGCTCTTCCATGACTGGCGCCCCTACCTGGCGGCCGGCGAGACGGCCTGGGTTATGGTCATCGCCACCGACCGTGATCAGGCCCGGAATATCCTGGGCTACATCAAGGGAATCCTGAGCTCCTCGAAGATCCTGGGCCAGGAGGTCGAGAGTGACCTGGCCTGGGAGATCAGCCTTCGGAATCAGGTCGGCATCAAGATCGGAACATGCAGCTACCGCGCCCTCCGGGGCTATACCGTCGTCGCCGCGATCTGCGACGAGCTGGCCTTCTGGCGGGCCGAGGGTACGAATCCGGCGGCGGAGGTGCTGAACGCTCTGCGGCCGTCCCTGGCGACGATCCCCGGCGGGATGATCTTCGGCATCTCGAGCCCCTACTCGAAATCGGGCGTCCTGTACGAGGCCTTCCGCGACAAGTGGGGGCGCGAGGATGAGGACGCCCTGGTATGGCAGGCCCCGACCAGGGCCATGAATCCGACCATCAAGGAGCGGCTGATCGAGCGGGCCTTCCGCGCCGACGCTGCTGCCGCTGAATCGGAATGGAATGCCAATTTCAGGTCGGACCTCGAGAGCTACCTGACGTCCGAGGCGATCGAGTCCGTCATAGTGCCCGACCGGACGCGGCTCCCGCGGGCATACCGCGGCATCTACGAGGCCTTCGTAGATCCCAGCGGCGGGCGCCGGGACAGCTTCACGCTGGCCATAGCCCATCGAGATCCCCGCGGCAAGGTGATCCTGGACGCCCTCGAGGAGAGGCGTCCGCCCTTCGCCCCGGAGTCGGTTGTGTCCGACTACGCCCAGCTCCTTCGATCCTACGGGATCGAGAGGGTGACGGGAGACCGCTACGGGGGAGAGTGGCCGGCGGATGCCTTCCGGAAGTATGGGATCCGCTACATCCCATCGGACAAGGACAAGAGCGCTATCTATCTGGAGTTTCTCCCGCTGGTCATGCAGAACCGGGTCGAGCTCCTGGACAATGCCCGGCTGCGGGAGCAGCTGCGGAGCCTGGAGCGTCGGGCCAGGGCGGGCGGCAAGGATTCCGTCGACCATTTCCCGAATGCCCAGGATGACGTTGCCAACGCCGCGGCAGGGGTCTGCGTCGGCTGTGGCGCGAATCGAGGGGTAGTCATAACGGCCCTATGGAATGGGTCGCCGTCCCAATGGCTGACGGATCCCTTCGATCTGTCGATGCCCTACCCGACCCAGCTCGAGGGCATGGCGGCCGAGGAGATCCGGGCCTGGACGAGGCGGCTCGAGGGGGAGCTTGCCCAGCTCCGGAGCGAGGAAAGCCATGCTCTATGAAGAAGACCAGCGGATGGGCCTGTTAAAGACCCACTATCTGCAGCTGCTCGATGAGCTGCGACGGTTGCAGAAGCGGCTGGAGGAGCGCAAGGCATTTCCGGGCGTAGGCGGGGCTCCCAGGATCAAGCGGCTGGTCTATTGTCTGAGGCATCCCCGGCCGGGGTTTACCGGCGTTTTCGGGGGGATCGATTTCAGCGATGGAAGGGGCTCGACCTCCAGCATCCTCGATCGGGATTGGATGGTGTATGAGCTCGGTTGCGTTGATATTTCGGATGAGGCAGAGCGGACCCCGAAGCCCGCGGAATCGGCATCGCAAAACTCGGCCTTGGCGGGCCGTGAATCTTAAACATTGGAGGTTTATCATGGAGACCTACACTCTGAAGCATCCGGTTGCCGGGTACACCGGGACGGCCTGGGGGATCGACTTCGTCGGCGGAATGGGGACCACGTCCTCCCGCTACACGGCATGGACGGCGGTTCACAGTCACGGCTGCGAGGACACCTGCGCCGGGCCGACCTCTTCCCTGGCCGAGATGTACGTCCCCGGCCACGTGCGGCTGATCGACGGCCGGCCCGTCGTCTACTACGTTCAGCACTTGCAGGGCGGCGCCGGCCTCAACGGGGCCGTTGCCGGAGTCGACTTCTCCAACGGCGTCGGGAGCACGACCGACCGGCTGACTGCGCTGAACGGGATTCGGCAGCTGGGCTGGCTGGACGTGACGCCCGACTATGACGCGGCGGCGAAAGCGCTGATCGGGTAACTGGTCGGCCATGCGCACCAAGGCTGTCGAGCTGCGTCTCGACGATGACGGCCAGATCCACGTCGGCCTCATGGACGGCCGGCGCTTCCTGGTGGACATGACAAGGCATGCACCGCGGCCGCTGGCGATCTTCGAGACCATCGAGACGGCGGTCGACCGGGCGGCCTGGGATGCCCTGATCCGGAGCGGTGTCTGCCTTCGGGTCGATACGAGCACCGGCGGGCAGGGGCAGACGAACAAGGAATGATAGGAGAGAACAACATGGACCCACTTGAAAGAATCGCGGCGGGGATAACGGCGGGGGAAGAGGAGAAGAAGCAGAAGATCGAGGCGGCCGTCAAGGAATGCGACGTCATCCTGGCCAAGATGAGACGATGCCGGGCGACGATCGCGGATCCGGACGTGACGGACTTCGGCGCGATCTCCGAGGCGAAGAACGAGCTGACGGCCCTGAATCGGGACTTCGCGGACCGGAGGGCGGCCGTGCTCCACGATCTGCACCAGATCGGGGACCGGGACTTTCAGGGCCTGATTCAGTTCCATTTCTCGCGGGCGGATCGTTCCGACTGAAGCGCAACGGCAGCGGAGCGATCAGGTGGGCGATTCTGTCAACATCCGCGGGCTGGCCGCGTCCATCGGCCAGCTGCGGCGGATCGAGGAATTCCTGGAGTCCGCCGAACCCATGCAGAAGCTCGTCGAAGAGGTGAAGAGGATCATCCTCCGCAAGACCGCTCGAGGGGTCGATTACATGGGGAAGAAGTTCAAGCCCTACTCAGAGGCCTACGCGAAGCGCAAGGGGGTCAGCGCCGGAAGCGTCGACCTCCGGAGGACCGGCGAGATGCTGGATTCCATCCTGACGGAGGTACTGAGTCCGCATCATGGCCGGGTATCCGTCAAGGGGCGCATGGAGCTGATCGCCTACTTCCACAACATGGGCACAGCCGGCGGGAAGATCCCGCAGCGGATGTTCATGAACCTCTCAGACACGGCGAAGCGCGATCTCCTGAAGAAGTATTTCGACGATGAGATCATGAAAATCCTGGGCCGCGGGTGAGCCGTTGCCCGGAATCGGATGACAGTCAGACACCAAGCACAGGAGCAAGATCATGCCCGATGTAAACCTCGACATTCGTGCCAATACGGGAGATAGCGCCAAGAAGATCCGCGACGTGAACGCCTCGCTGGAGGAGATGAGCGGCCAGGCCCCGAAGACCGACTCCGCGCTCGGGGGGCTGTGGAAGCAGTTCGCCGCCGGGCAGATCGCGGCGCAGCTGTTCCAGCGGGCCGGGCGCGAGGTGGTGGACCTGTTCCGCGACTCGATCAAGGGCGCGATGGAGCAGGAGCAGGCCGACCGGAATCTGAGGGCGGCGCTGGAATCCACGGGCCGGACGGTCGAAGGCAACCTGGCGCATTACACGGCCTGGGCTTCGGCGCAACAGCGGGCGACGCGCTACACGGATGACGAGATCGAGGCCGCTCAGGCGCTGATGCTCCAGTTGACGGACCTTGACCAGCAGGGCATTGACCGGGCTATGAAGGGCGCGATGGGGCTGGCGTCCACGATGGGGACCGACCTTCACTCGGCGACCATGATGGTGACAAAGGGGCTCGAAGGGAGCTACCAGGCCCTCGGCCGCGTCGGTATCAAGGTCGACGAGAGCCTGTCTCCGATGGAGAAGCAGGCCGAGTTGCTTCGCCAGTTGGAGACGATGTATCAGCGCTCGACGGCGGAGACCGATACCTTCGGCGGGCAGCTAAGCCAGGCGACAAAATCCATCGGCGAGCTCAAGGAGGCGCTTGGCAACGTCTTGAAGGATGCCCTGGGCCCCTTTGTCTCCAAGGTGAAAGACGCGGCCGATACGTTGCTCGATCTCATTGCAACCCAAGATGAGGTCCGGAGGGCAACGGCCGAGGCGACGGAAAGGAATGTCGATTTCTCCAACCGGTTGCGCGACGCGGCGCTTTCGGCTGGCATGACCTCGGCGCAGTTCGGCCGGCTAGCGTTCAGCGCCCGCGAATACTCGGACGAGGTCGTCAAGTCGATCCCGCTCCATGTACGCGAGGGCAAGAGCCAGGCCGAGCTTGTCGCGCTCCTTGACTCGACCGGGGCCTCCTACGAGGTCAACGGGATCAAGCTGAAGGCCCTGCTTATGGAGACCGAGAAGGGCCCGGCTATCCTTGACGCGTTCCGAAGCGCGGCGCGTGAGGCGGCCGGCGGTGTCAACGAAGTCGGGCGCGCCAGCGACGGGCCGATCAAGCAGCAGAGCAAGACCCTGGGCGAGATCAATAAAGGCTGGAAGGCCCAAGCCAAGGCCGTCGATGATGTGAACGATGAGATTAAGAAGTATCTCAAGCTGACAAAGACTCTCGACGATGAGATCCCCGGCATCATCGAGGAAACGGATGATGGCTGGAAGGGCGTGTTCCAGGCGATGGAGGAAGGTCAGAATGAGATCCTCGGCCCCATGCGCATGGGCTTCCTGGCCGCCGGGCAAGCGGCGGTTGAGGCGGCGGAGACGGCGAAGCAGGCCTGGGAGACCAAGATCAACAAGATCCTCTCCGACATGCAGAACCTCGGCCAGGCCGCCTCCGGCGTCTTCGGCGCCATCGACGCCTTGCACCAGGCCAACCTGGACCGGGATCTAGAGCGTCTCAATGCCGAGTACGAGGCCCGAAAGAAGGCCATCGAAGACAGCCTGATGAGCGAGGAGGAGAAAGCGGCGGCGCTCGAAGCGCTCGATGAGGAGTTCGAGGGCAAGAAGGCGGCGGCAAAGCGCGAGGCGTGGAACAAAGAGAAGTCATGGGCCATCGCCGAGGCGATGATCAATACCGCGATGGCGGCTACCTCCGCGCTGGCGACAAAGCCCTTCCTGCCCCTGGGGCCGATCATGCTGGCGCTGGCGCTGGCGCAGGGGGCGATCCAGATCGCGGCGATCAAGGCCCAGCCGGCGCCGCTGGCCGAGGGCGGTATTCTCGACGGACCGGCTGTCTCGCGGGGCGGCGGATTCCTGGCCGGCGAAGCGGGCCCCGAGGCCATCATCCCGCTCGATTCGCCGCGTGGAAAGTCCATGCTGGGAGATCGTCGGCGTGGAATGAAGGCGACGTATCACCTTCACTTCGATATTGGAGGGCGCAAGGTGTCGGAGTTCATCGTCGACACGGTCCAGGACGCCGGCGAGGTGGGCAAGTTCAGCGTGAAGAAATGGAATGGATAGCCGGAGCGATGACCGGTCAAGCGCCCGCTCTTGTCCTGCCGGCGAGGACGCCCTGGCCGAACGCCCTACGGGCCGAGCGCAAGCTCGGGGAGTTGCTGGCCGCTACAGATCGGGCGCAGGGCGCAAAGGCCGGCGGAACGAAAACGGGGCCACGCGGTGCCTACGTGGAACCGCGTGATGACGCCCCGACCTTATCCGAACTTGGCCTGACGAAGAAGGAAAGCTCCCGCGCTCAATTCCTGAGCCGGCAAATCCAGCACTGCTGGCTTTGCCCTCCGCCTCCCCTGTACCCTACCCATCCCCGGCTCAAGTTATCGGCCACAGAGGCCCGCAGCGTGCATCCTGCGGCCCAGGACTGGCGATCTCCAGGAGCTCGGCCAAAGGAGGCAGGGGGCAAAGGAAGATAGGAGCTATCTCCGGGACCGCGTCGGGGTCACTAGGTGGGCTTCCAGGTAAGCGTCGACGTCAGACTTCCGGAACAGTACCTTCCGCTCGAGCTTGAAGTAGGGGAAAGCTCCCGATTTCATCATCCGGAAGAGGGTCTGATGGCTGATCCTGAGATATGCCATGACCTCTTGTTTCGTCATGAGATCATTTGAGGTTTTCTTGTCGGGCATTTTCTAATCCCAGCGCAGGATTGATTCTACAACGAAGGCGAATCCGACGCCACAATGCCACTTGACAAAGTGCTATTAAGTGATATAATGTTATAGTAAGGAATACAGAGGGCTGGTCATAAGACTTGCCCTGAGGAGGTCTGACATGTTCGGACGAAGGAAGCGCCGGCCGGAGCCAATCCCGGCGGACTTCCAGGCCGAGGAGTGCATGGCTTGCCTCCAGGCCGAGGTGATGCGCGGATCGGAGCCCGCTGCTCATCGCTTCCGCGCTCACTTCGAGGCGCTCCACGAAGACGGCGGGATGTTTCGTTCCCTCCGTCATTCGGTGCTGATCCGACGCGGGAACCGGAGGGCCCTCTGCGGCTATCTGATCCCGGTCCGGGGACGCTAGGCAATGGAAGGGAGGAAGGGGGCGGGCGGGACCGCCCCCATCACTCCACAGGAGAAAACGATGAACACGATGGAGCTGTTAAGTCCGCAGGATTTGCGGCGGATCCTCAAGGTAAGTCGAGCGACTGCGTACAAGATCATCAATTCCGGCCGGTTGAAGGTGTACCGCGTCGGCCGTCTGGTCCGAATCGATCCGGCCGACCTTGGTCAGTACCTCCAAGGCCGCGTCGAAGAAACCGCTACGAGCGCCTCGAGGCGTCGTAAATAAATTTTCCCTTCAAGGAGGATCGATGAAGTCCAAGAAGTCCGCGGTGGTCAAGGCCGCTCCGGCAATCAAGCGCCGGCGCAAAGTGGGGGTAGCGTCTGCCCGGGGGCCCATGCCGGGCAACGAGAAGCTGCAGCTGGCGGCGGAGGAGTTCGCTCGGATGCTCAGGGACAGCGCTGAAGCAAGGAGGGGGATGCTGCTCTTCGGCAAGGTATGGCGCGAAATGAGCGCGGATATGGCGACCGCGTCGCGTCGGCTTTTGGCTGCTGAAATCCTGGATGGATTGTCGGACCTGTTCCTGGATGGCCGGGCCGCTACGGCTGCCAGCTGAAGCTCCCAAGAGGTCATTCATGAAACAGAAAGCAGAACCAACTGGAGCCGCGGGAGCATTCCGCTTCGGCGGGGCAATCAAGGCGAAGGGCCCTCGGGCCCTGGTCGATGGGGGAAAGGGGCTTGCCCTCGAGGTTGAGGATGGCCCTGGAATCGAGCTCGATCTCGAGATCAAGTTCGAGGACTGCAAGCCGGCGCTGGAGAAGGCCGATATCATGGCCTGGCTCTGCGACGCTGAGGCCACCATCTCGTCCGAGGTATCGACAGACGGGGAGCGAACCGTCGACGGAACCACAGCCGTCTTCTTCAAGGACAAGGCCGGGGGCGGGCTCGAGCTTGTCCTCTCCATCGATCAGGCCAAGGCTGCAGCTGAGCTGCTGACCGCCTATGTCGAAGCACACGGCGCCATCAGCCGGCTCGGCAAGGTCTACGTAGCCGGGACGGGGAACAATGACAGATCCTGAGGCGATGGCAGGGCTGGTCGATGTGGCCGAGGAAATGAGACGGGCAATTTTGGGCATGATCGAAGAGCTGTCTTGGATCATGCGCCCTTCGGAGCGGACCCGCCTCCAGACTATCGCGGACGGGCTGGGCAAGGCCATCACTCGCGTCAAGGCCGGGAAGACGGCCTGAGAGGTTCAATCCGGATCATGGACGAACGGAAGTCGGAGATGATTCAGATGATGATCGAGAATTATCTGCTGTTCGGCCGGATCCGCGTTGATGAATCCTTGCCCGTCAAGGTGCTGGAAGAGGTAAGGCGAGGGCGACAAGGTCGACCAGGAGAGGGGGCTTCGGCTCCCTCTCCCAATCCTAACGCGTGAGCGGGAGGGGGAGGACGCGATGGTCAAACCGAAGAATGACCGGAACCTAATCCAAAAGGATGGGAGGTGGCATATCGACTTCACCTTCCGAGGGAAGCGAATCCGTCAGCTCGGGGGATACACTAAGGAACAGGCCCGGAACGCCCTGGCGAAGCTCCGCATCGAGCTCCTGAATGAGCGGCTCGGCTTCAAGAAGGCTGGCGGGGATCCCGTTCCCTTCGATGCCTTCGCAGACGAATTCCTCGAGGTCTACTGTAAGCAGAACAAGCGCTCCTGGAAGCGGGACGAGATCCTTCTGGACAACCTCAAGCGCTACTTCTCCGGGCGCTCCCTCCAGGGGATCGGCTCCGAGGACGTGGAGCGGTTCAAGGCCGGCCGGCGGGCCGAGCGGGTCAAGCACTACAACGCGAAGAAGTCCGCTCCGATCTCGCCGGCGACGGTCAACCGAGAGCTGACATGCCTGAAGACCCTCTTCAACAAGGCTGAGGAGTGGGGGAGAATCGAGAAGAACCCCATCCGACGCGTCCGAAGGCTGAAAGAGGCCAACGCTCGAGAGCGGATCCTGTCGGCGGGAGAGGCTCATCGGCTCCTCCGGTCGGCGTCGAACACGTTCCGCCCTGTCCTCATAGTGGCCTTGAACACGGGCATGCGGCGGAGCGAGATCCTGGGCCTCCGATGGACAAACGTCGACCTGGTCCGCGGCTATATCAATATCGAGGACTCCAAGAGCGGCAGGGGCCGCAAGGTGCCCGTCAACAGCGCTGTCATGGAGGCCCTGGCCGTCCTTCCCAGGAAGGGGGAATACGTCTTCCCCGGCGCCGATCCGACGAAGCCAGTCCAGGACGTGAAGACGGCCTTCCATGCGGCCTGCAGGAAGGCGAAGACGGATCTCAACGATGAGGATGATCCGGGGATCACAGGAGTCCGCTTCCATGACCTGAGGCATACCGCGGCCTCGAAGATGGTCGAGGCCGGCGTCGACCTGGTCACGGTCTCCAAGGTGCTCGGGCATGCGTCGATTCAAACGACCATGCGCTATTGCCATCCGACGCCGGAGAACATGCGCCGGGCCGTTGAGCGGCTGGGCGAAATCATGGATCCATCCCGTCAAAAAGTCGACACCGTAAAAATCAAGCGGCTCCCAAGTGATTCAATACGCTATAATTAAATCCAGCATATCCCGCCTTCCTAAACCGTTGGTCGGGTGTTCGAGTCACCCCAGGCGCGCCAGATTCCGCGCCCCGGCAGGATTGAAGAGGCGGCGGAGAATCATTATAGTGGCCCCATGATCCGAAGAGCGACGGCGGCGGCGTTGGGAGTGACCGGGATTTTTCTGGCGGCGGTGTCTTCGGCCCTGAGCTATGAGCCGGCCGCGTTCCATGACCGGGCCGGCCTGGCCCGATTCGTCGCTGCCCGGGTCGAGCGAACCGCCGCGCCGCCCTTTTCCTTCGTCTATGGGGATCGCTCCTCGGCCTCTTTCCTGAGCCGCTGGCGCGTTGACTCCAAGGCCGAGACGAACGGGAACAAGACGCTGAAGACGGTCGTCTACTCCGATCCGGCGACGAAGCTCAGAGTGACCGTGGCCTATACCCTCTATGCGGACTACCCGGCCGTGGAATGGATTGTCCGCTTCAAGAACGAAGGTCCGGCCGATTCGCCCGTTCTCAGCGATATTCTCATCGCCTCGCTGCGCCTCGAAGGCCTGATCGAGGGGCCCGCCACGCTCCATCGGGCCCGCGGCAGCGACGCCGCCCGATCGGATTTCGCGCCCATCGCCGATACCCTTCGGGCCGGATCCGAAGTCTCCTTCGGCCCCCGCGGCGGCCGGTCCTCCGACAACGCCCTGCCGTTCTTCAACATCGCCGGATCCGATCGCGGGATCATGGCCGCCATCGGCTGGACCGGCCGCTGGAAGGCGGTCGTCCGCGGCGAAGCGGGCGGCTCCATCAGCCTGGCCGCAGGGATGGAGAAGACCCATTTCCGCCTTCATCCCGGCGAGGAGGTCCGCTCGCCGTCGATGGCCCTCGTCTTTTGGAAGAGCGCCGACCGAATCGACGGACATAATCTCTTTCGCCGCTTTCTCCGCGACCACCATGCGCCGCGTCCCGGCGGCGCGCCCGTCGTGCCGCCGATCTCCCACGGCGTCGGCTATGGCGGCCCGGCCCCCTGCAGCGAGTACACCTGCGCCACCGAGATCCGGGTCCTGGCCATGATCGATCGGCTGGCCCAATTCGGCCTCGATCCCGACGCCTACTGGATCGACGCCGGATGGTTCGAGGGCAATCCCGGCCAATACTGGTGGGATACCGTCGGCTCCCTGCGGCCGGACCCGGACCGCTTCCCGCGCGGCCTGAAGCCGGTCGGCGACGAGGCCCGCCGCCGCGGCAAGGGCTTCGTCCTGTGGTTCGAGCCCGAGCGCGTCTTTCAGGGGACGCGTCTCGACCGGGAGCATCCGGAATGGCTGATCCGCCTTCCTGACAGGCCCGACCGGCTCTTCGATCTCGGCAATTCACGGGCCCGGGCCTGGCTCATCGACGAGGTGGCGCGCCTCCTCCTCGAATCGGGGGTGACCATCTACCGCCAGGACATCAACATCAACGCCGCGCCCTATTGGCAGTCCCGGGACGCCGCCGACCGGCTCGGCATCTCCGAGATCCGGCATATCGAAGGGCTCTACGACTACTGGGACTCTCTCCTCGCCAGGGTGCCGGGGCTGATGATCGACAACTGTGCCGGAGGCGGCCGCCGGCTCGACCTCGAGACCGTCGGCCGGAGCATCCCCCTGTGGCGGACGGACTCCGAGCCCTGCGAGCCGAACGGCGAGCTGGGCCACAGCTACGGCTTGCAGCTCTATCTCCCGTATAGCGGGACCGGCAACAACGATCCGAGCCGATACGCCTTCCGGGCCGCCCTGTCCGGCGGGGCCGTCGTCCTGGCCTGGGATTTCGACAAGCCGGCCTTCCGAACGGATCTGGCCCAGGCCGATATCGCCGACTTCCGGGCCGTGCGTCCGTTCCTCTCGGCGGACTTCTACCCCCTGACCGAGTACGCGACCTCGGACGACACCTGGACGGCCTTCCAATGGAATCGGCCGGAGAGAGGCGACGGCCTCATCCTGGCCTTCCGCCGGGATAAGGCCGAGGCATCCTCGATCCGGCCGGCCCTGCGCGGACTCGAGGCGGAAGGGGACTACGAGGTCTCCTTCGAGGACTACGGGCTGGCGCTGATCAAGAAGGGGAGAGAGCTTGCGGCCGGCTTGGATATCAAGATCGCCGAGCCCCGCGGCTCGCTTTTGATCAAGTACCGCCGGCGCTGACCGGACCGGTGCGGCCCGAGGGCGATGCGGCGTCCGCGGCGCCCCGAGCGGATCAGCGGTAGAGGGCCAGGAACCGGGCCTGCAGCGCGGCGGCCTCGCGGACGATGTCGGCGTCGGGCGCCTGGGCTCTTACGTCCTGGCCGATCTGGACCCGGAACAGCTTGCCGCCGTCGTAATAGTATCGGCGTTCTTCGAAGGGGCCGTCGCCGGCTTTCTCCTTGACGTAAGCGAAGACCAGGCGGCCGTCCTTGAAGAGGTAGTCCCGGTAAGACGTACGAATAGCCGCGCCTTCCTGGACCTCGGCCTTGATCAGGACGGAGGCGCCAGACCGCCCTTCCTCGGCGAATTCCGGCTGGTCGCTGTGCCAGAAGGCCGTCTTCTGGTAGTAGTTCCCGACCGCCCGCCAGGATCCGTTGCGGCTGTTGAGGGCGACTTCGGTGCAATAGAGGCCGGAGAATCCGCCGCCCTCCGCCTCCTTGTCCGCCTCGGCGATGAGCGACTGGACCCTGGCCGAATGCTCCCGGATGGCGGCCAAGCGCGCGTCCGGAGCCTGGGCCGCCGGGCTGAAGGAAGAGAGAGCGAACAGCCCCAGCGCCACGACGCCCCCCCGCCCCGTTCTGGATGCTCGGCGCATGACTCAGCCTTCGACTTTCAGGCCGTAGGCCTCCGGGCTGGTCGTCTTGCCCTTGAGCTTGACCTGGCCGAGGGCGATGAACTTGAACTTGTCGCCCAGGACCCGGTGGATGTCCGCTCCCACCACGATCGGCATGCCTTTGACCTTGCAGGCCGACTCCAGGCGGAAGGCCAGAGTCACCGCGTCGCCCATGATGGTCATGTCGCGCTGGGACTGGGTCCCGACGTTGCCGCTGGAGACGAGGCCCTGGTTGATGCCGACCCCGACCGCGAAGGGGAAGTCGGTCCCCTCCGGAAGGGTCGTCGTCCGGGCCAGGGCTTGGATGCGGAACGCGGCGTTGACCGCGTTCTCGGCCGCTTCCGTGGGAGATTGGGAGGAGACCGGCCAGTAGGCCATCACGGCGTCGCCGATGTACTTGTCCACGACGCCGCCCTGGGAGGCGATGATCTCCTGGGACTGGCGGAACCAGGAGCCCAGGAAGCGGGCCAGCTGGTCCGGCGTCAGGAGCTCCCCGATGCGGGTAAAATTGCGGATGTCGCAGACCAAAATGACCATGGTCCGCAGATGGACGGCCATCTGGGTCTTCTCGCATATCGTCTGGCTGAGCTTGGCGACCTCCTCGGGCGAGGGGCCCGGGAGCTCGAACCGGAAGGTCGTCTCGCCGACCTGGATGAGATCGCCGTTGCGCAGCAGGGTCGGGCCGATGATCAGCTTGGAGTTCAGCAGCGTGCCGTTGGCCGAGCCCATGTCGATGAGGTAGTACTCCTGCTCGCCCTGGCGGCGGATCAGGGCGTGCTGGCGCGAGGCGGCGGCGTCCTCCTTGAGGCAGATCTGGTTGGACGAGGCCCGCCCGATCCCCGTCGTGTTGGCGACTTCGTAGATGACGGGCTCGCGGCCGGGAATCTCGAGATGCAGGGAAGGGTTCATGGCCGGACTCCTAGGATCGTTCCCACGGCGCCGAGCTCCTTGGCCAGGAGAGAATCGGCGTCCGCGCCGGCCAGGACGGCGCGGGCTCGGTCGTGCAGGCGCTTGGCGCCGTCCGCGTCTCCCTCCGCTTTCAGGAGACGGGCCATCCGCAGCAGGGCCGGAGGATAGCTGGCGTTGTAGGCCAGGACGCCTCCCAGAAGCTCCTTGGGCTTGGCCGAAGCCGGGTCGACCTCCTGGATGAGCCGGGCGTACTCGTCCAGGAAGTAGGCCCGGTCGAAAGGCGAGGTCCAGTATCCCATCTTGGGCTCGAAGCGCTGGGCCTCCTCGACCTCGCGCAGGACGCCGTCCCTGTCCCTCTCCAGGCGGGCCTGCCACGCCCTCAGGTGGGCCAGGAACTTGAGGACCGGGAAGTAGTTGGCCGCGTTCAGCCCCTTGGCCGCGGCCCGCCGGGCCAGATCGGCGATGGACGCCCGCAGCCGTCCTTTGTCGCCGCGCTTGGCGGCCAGGCAGCCGGAGAGCCAGATCGGGCGGATGGGCGACTCGTCCAGGCGGTCGGCGAAGGCCTTGCCCCCGTAGTATTCCAGGGCGGGCCGCAGCAGCTCCTCGGCCTTGGCCGCGTCGCCCCGCAGGGCGGCGATGTGGGCCCTCTCGAACTGGATGTCGAAGCGGGAGGAGTCGCCGGTCGCGG
Organism: uncultured Eubacteriales bacterium; assembly: GCA_964556755.1. GTDB lineage: Bacteria > Acidobacteriota > Aminicenantia > Aminicenantales > UBA4085 > UBA4085. The sequence goes on along the minus strand of CAZKXI010000002.1, from coordinate 98,821 downwards.
CGTCGGCTTCCCGGCGCAGGCTCTCCTCGGCCTTGGCCAGGGCTCCGGTCAGGGCGAAGTTCGTGGCGTAGTTGGAGTAGAGATAGTAGAGGCCGTCGTCCAGGGCCTTGCCCTTGTCGAGGGCCGCGACCGCTTCCGCGTAGCGGCCGGCAAACATCAGGCCGGAGGCCATGGAATCGTAGGAGTTGGCCGTCTTGTCCAGCTCGACGTAGCGGCGGAAATGCTCGTCCGCCTTGGCGTGGTCGCCCGTCCAAGCGTAGCAGAAGGCGATGTGGTTGTGGGCCAGGGCATAGGACCCGTCCAAATCCAGGGCCTTGGCGTAGTAGGGGATGGCCTCGGCTCCGTCGCCGGTGTGGAAATAGGATTCGGCGAACTCGTAGAGGTACTCGCGGCTGCCGGGAAAAGCCTCCTTCAGCTGCATCAGGAAGCCCCTCTCCTCGGCCGGCCGGGACTCGATGCGGGCCAGGAGGGCTTTCAGGCGGAGCGTGTCGTAGCCGATCAATCGCCCGGCATCGGCCAGAGCCTCCTCGGCGTTGGCCTGGGCGACCACGCGATCGTCCTGGAAGAAATCCACTTCGGCCGCTTTCAGCCGGGCCAGGGCGAAATCCGGGTCGTACTCCAGGGCCGTCTTGAGCTCGGCCGCGGCCGTCTTGGACTCAAGCTTGTCCCAGGCCGCCCGGGCCTTCAGGTAGTGGGTCAAGGCATCCCAGTTGGCGGTGCAGATGGCGGCAAAGCTCCGCCCGCCCTCGATCGAGCCGATGTCCCCATCCGAGCGGGACTTGAGGAAGGCCAGGATCTCTTCGATTCGGCTCGAGATCAAGTCGAGGCTGCCCTTACAGGGGAAGGCCTTGCGGCTCTTGACTCCCTTATGGACGATCGTCACATCGACGTCGAATCCGGTCAGGGTGGGGACCACCGTCCCCGAGATCCTGGCCAGCGGCTTGCGGGCCCGGATGCCATCGCCCCCCGCCGCCAGCTCGCGGCCGTCGCCGCTGAGAACGGGGATGCGGGTTGATGCGGTCAGAGCCCGGTCCAGAGCGAACTCGATGAGGCGGTCCGGCAGGTCCCGGGTCTTATAGGCGAAGGGGGCGACCGTGATCAAGTTCTCGAAGGAAGCCGGGCGCACGAGCAGCTTGCGGCCCAGGACCAGCAAGCCGAAAAGGGCCGCGGCGGCGATGGCGATTCCGGCCGCCGTTCCGGCCGGCGAGCGGAGCCAAGCCGGCCATCTCCCGGCGCGGGGCTTGCGGCGGGCCGCCGTCCGCGGCAGCGTGGCCCTCGGCTGGGTCTTGATGACGGTCGTCTCCTGCTCCGAGCGGGCGCTCTCCTGGATCGCCTCGGCCATCTCGCCGGCCGAAGCCCAGCGGTCCTCGGGCCGCTTGGCCAGGGCTCTCAGGACGACCGCGGCGAATCCCTCCGGCAGGGCGCCGGCCTTGGGCACAAGCTCGGGCGGCTCTTCCTTGACGATCTTCAGGGCCACGGTCGTCGAGTTCTGGCCGGCGAAGGGCCGCTGGCCGGCCAGCATTTCGTAAAGGACGATGCCGAAGGAGAAGATGTCGGAGCGGGCGTCGATCGGCTCGCCCAAGACTTGTTCGGGCGACTGGTAGGCCGGCGTGGCCATGACCGTGCTGGTCTTGGTCACGTCGACGGATTCCACGGTGGCGATGCCGAAGTCGACCAGGTAGGGCTTGCCGTCCCCGTCCAGGAGGATGTTGTCGGGTTTGATATCGCGGTGAACGACGCCGCTACGGTGGGCGTAGTCCAGCGCCTGGCAGATCGGGACGGCCAAGTCCGCGGCTTCCTCGGCCGAGAAGGCCCGGCCGGCGTCCAGGCGCTTGCGCAGGCTCTGGCCGGCGATGTACTGCATGACGATGAAGGTCTGGTCCTCGTGGCGCCCGACCTCGTAGATGGTGGCGATGTGGGGGTGGGTCAGCCGCCCGGCGGCCTGGGCTTCGACCATGAATCGCTTCAAGGCCTTGCCGCTCTGCGGCCCGCTTCCGGACAGAAGCTCCTTGCGGATGACCTTGATGGCGACCGTGCGGTGGATGTCCGGATCGAGGGCTTTGTAGATGACGCCCATCCCGCCGCGGCCGAGCTCTTCGATGATCTGGTATTTGCCGATGGTATCCATGGTTTCCCGAAGCGAAAGATAGGCCTATTCTAGGGGAGGGAAATGGGGAAGTCAATTTCCCCGCCCGGGGGCGGGAGAGAGGCGGCTGCGAGGCCGGTCAACTCTTATCGTGGCCCTGGCAGGCCCTGTCGCCGGTCACGTTCATGCAGCCGGTCTTGGTCCGGGCCGGCCCCAGGCCGAACTGGGATTTGCAGGTCCCGAGGACCATCTCGTTGGCCTGGACGCGCACCAGGACGATAAGCTCGGGGGTGGTCCACGGCTTCTTCATAGGCTTCTCCTCGGCGATCTGACCCTAACTTAGCGGCTCGGGCCGGAAAAGTCAAATCCCCGCTCCCCGGCTTCGATCCGGTCAAGGACTTGAAGGACTCCCCCGCTCAGGCTGAAGCTCAGATCCCAAGCCCGCAGCGAAGAGGAGATCCGGTCGATCGCCTCCAGGGTCAGGCTCCACCAAGCGGTCGTGGCCAACGGCTTGATGACCAGATCGAGAAGGCTGCGGGCCACGTCCCGGCGGTCGGGCAGGGGCGCCGCCGAATCCCCTTCGGATTGGCGCAGCAGGAACAGCTCCGTCAACGGGGCCGAGGAGGGCGAGATGTCGGGCACGTCGCCGTGGCTCCACGTCCCGTGGATGCGGAAGCCCCCGCTCCCGTCGGGGCGCAGGGCGATGCGGTCGTCGCAGAGGATCTCGGCCCTTCCCTTCATCATCCGCGTGATCGTGGACTTTCCGGCCGTCGAATGGCCGGCGAAGAGCCATCCGGCCCCGGCCCGGACCACACCCGCGGCGTGCAGGAGGCAGCCGCCCCGAAGGGCCAGCAGGGGAGCCAGGAGGACCTGGTCCGTCGGCAGCAGGGTCAGGGCTTCGAAGCCCTGCTCGGGGACCGCCAGGGGCTCCGGCGTATAGATATCGGCCCGGCTGTAGTCTCCGGCGAAGAGGGCGGTCTGGACGCGCCCATCCCCCCCGCCGCCGATGCGGTAGATCCAGCCGTCGCCCGCGGCATGGACCCGGTAGGGAGGGCTGTCGTAGACCGCCGGACCCGGCCCGTCCGGGGACCCGGGAAAGGCCGATCGATGGTGCCGGATGACGACCGTGTCCGGGCCGGGGCCGTCGACCTCGAACGCGGCCAGCTTGGGATGCCAGGGCAGGGCCGGTCCGGGCCCCTGGCAAGCCACTTGCAGGGTGATGCCCGCGACGCGGAAGAAGCGGACGGCGGAGGGAGCGGACATGGCGCGGATCCGCCTCCATCTTAGGGAATCGGGCCGTGATGTCAAGGCGGGCCGGCTTCCCTTTCCGGGCCGGTTATGGTAAAAAGGGCGCTGGTCCGAAGCGGCCGAGAGGAAGCATTCCATGAAACGCGAGATCAAGAAGAAGCTCAAAGAAGACGAGTTCGTATCGATATTCGGCCGGATCATGGCCTCCTTCGAGTCCTGGCGCCAGGAGGCCCTGATCGGCCTGGCCGTCCTGGCCGGCCTGGCCGTCCTTCTCGGCGGGCTGTTCTTCCTTCGCGGAGCCCAGACGCGATCGTCCAGCGCCGAGCTGGGCCGGATCCTGGAGCTGCGCAACGGGCTGGATAAGACGCCCGGCAACGCGGCCGCGCTGGAGGCCCTGGCCAAGAAGGGCAAATACGCCCGCGTGGCCGCCACCCAGCTGGCCTCGCACTGGGTCGAGAGCGGCGATCTGGATAAAGCTGCCGCGGTCTTAGCCGGGCTGAAGGACGCGCCCAAGGATTTCTTCTACTATCAGGCCAAGGAGCTGGCCGCCCAAGTGGCCGTCCTCAAAGGCGACATCGACGGGGGTCTGAAGATCCTGCAAGCCATCGAGGACGCCAAGCCCAAGGACTACGTCCTGGATGCGGTCCTTTTCCATAAGGCCGAGGCCTTGGAGAAGAAGGGAGACAAGGCCGGCGCCTTGGCCCTCTTCCGGCGCGTCCAGACCGAATACGCGCAGTCCTACTTCGGCTACGATGCCGGCCTAAGGGCGAGCAAGCTGGACGCCTCCCAGTGAGCCGCGGCCGCTTGCGGCCCGTCCGATTTCGGCTATAATGGGGCTTCAATCTCCCGTGGAGGAATGAACATGGCTTACAAGATCACCGAGGAATGCATCAACTGCGGCGCCTGCGAGCCCGAGTGCCCGAACCAGGCCATCACGGCCGGCGACGAGCGCTACGTCATCGATCCCGAGAAGTGCACGGAGTGCGTGGGCAGCCACGACTCGTCCCAGTGCGCGGCCGTCTGCCCGGTCGACTCCTGCGTTCCCGACCCCGATCACGTCGAGACCCGCGAGGCCCTGGAAGCCAAGCACAAGAAGCTGAAGGGCTGATCCGCACCCGCCCTCCCCAAGGCCCAGGAGGAAGTCCGCTTCCTCCTGGGCTTTTTTGCGCCCATGGATCCCCAACCGCCGGTCGCCGCTCCCGTCCGGATCCGCCGGAGGTGGAGCCTCTTCGCCAAGGATCGTCCCTGGCTCAACGCCCTGCTCTTCCTCCTGACGGCCGGAACGGCTTTCCTGGTCGGACTGGACTGGGGCGTCGGCTATCTGGCGGCCGGGCGCCCCAGCCCGGCTCTCCTCGAAGGCGGCCTGCGGGCCGCCCTTCGGGACCCGCGGGCGATCGGCCTGGCCCTCCTCTATGCGGCCGTGCTGATGCTCATCCTGACGGCCCACGAGATGGGCCACTATGGGGCCTGCCGACGCTACGGGATCAGCGCCACGCTGCCCTTCTTCGTCCCGGCCCCGACCCTGATCGGGACCATGGGCGCCTTCATCAAGATCCGCGATCCCATCACCCGCAAGCGGCAGCTGTTCGATATCGGGGCCGCCGGGCCGCTGGCCGGGTTCCTGCCCGCCCTGGCGGCCTTGGCCATCGGCTTGGCTTGGTCCAAGGTCGTCCCGGCCCTGCCGCGCAGCGAGGCCATCGTCTTCGGCGAGCCGCTCATCGTCCGCATCCTCACCGCCCTGACGCTGCGCGGGACGGGCCCGGGATTCGATGTCATCCTCCATCCGGTCGCCTTCGCCGGTTGGGTGGGCATGCTGGTGACGGCTTTGAATCTCCTTCCCTTGGGACAGCTGGACGGCGGCCATGTCGCCTACGCCGTCTTGGGCCCGCGGGCGCGCTACGTGGCGAAAATCTTCCTTGTCTTCTTCCTGGTCATGGGGGCGCTGTTCTGGCTGGGCTGGTGGGTCTGGGGACTCCTCATTCTGGTCTTGGGACTCAAGCACCCGCGCGTCTGGGACGAGCCCTCCCCTCTGGGGCGGGGCCGGACGATCGTGGCCGCGGCCTTGGTCGCGATCTTCGTCCTCTGCTTCATCCCGGCTCCGGTCGAGGGCCTCGATCTGATGGATTTGCTCGGCGAGCTGGGGCTGCGGTGACGGCTGGACTTTTGCACAGAAAGTGTGGAAAAATTGTGGATATGTCCAGCCGCGGGAAGACCGATTCAGGCCGAATTGCTCAACTTACGACGGTTTGCACAGGTTTTCGGCGCCACCTTAAAATCACTATTATCAGCGAGATATGAACTGTCTGAAAATCCACGGTTTGCGCCGGGAAGCCGGCTCGGGGAGAGAAGGCCATGCGGGATCCGTTCAAGAGCGCGGCTGAGACGTTCGATGAGCTGAAGAAGAGGTTCCAGGCCGGCGATCTGTCGCGCCAGCAGTTCATCGACGAGATGAAGAAGCTTCGCCTGAAGGACGCCCAGGGGCGGTACTGGATGATCGGCGCCCAGACGGGCAAGTGGTACTTCTTCGACGGCCGGGACTGGGTCATCTCCGATCCCCCGATCTCGAAGGACAAGGGTCCGGTCTGCCTCTTCTGCGGCCATGAGAACAAGGAGGGAGCCGGGACTTGCGGCCGCTGCGGCGGAAGCCTGGAGGGTCCCGCGGAAGGCGCGCCGGACCGCTGCCCCGACTGCGGCGGTCCCCTGGAGAAGCCCCTCCTGATCTGCCCCCGCTGCGAGCCCAGGGGATCGGAGGCCAAGACCGTGGAGATCATCCCTCTGGACGAATCGCTCCCCGTCCGCGACGGCGTCTATATCATGCGCTCTTTGAATCCCGCCTCTCTCTTCCGGTTCATGGGCGCGCTGGGCGGCCTCGCGGGCGCCGCCTATGGTGTCTTCGCCGGAGCGACGGGCTCCCTGCCGGCGGCCGCGGCGTCCCGTCTTCCGGAAGCGATAGCCGGCCAGCAGGGCAAGCTCCTGGGCGCGCTCATCGACGGCCTGGCCGGGGCCGCGACGGGCATCCTGGGCCTCGGCCTGGCCGGGATCGTTCTGGCCTGCCTGGTCAATCTCCTCTTGGCCGCCAGCGGGGGGATCAAGCTCAAGCTCTCCGCTCCGGGCGCGGCCTCTCCCAAGGCAACGTCGACGGGGGAGGGGAAGGGCGGCCCGGCGCCCGATCGGGACGGCCTGGGATTCAACCTGCTCGGCGATTGAGCGCGGCCAGGGCGTAAGCGGCCTGGCCGGCGGAGATCGACTCGTCGTTGGGCGAGAGCCGGACCGGGCGAAGGACGCGGAAGCCGGCCTTTTCGAGCCTTCTCGTCGACCGCTCGAGGAGGACTCTGTTGAGGAAGACTCCGCCGACCAGAGCCACGGTTTCGAGGCCCTGATCGCCCCGGGCCATCTCGGCCATATCGACGATCATCCGGGCCAGCGCGGCGTGGAAGGAGGCGGCGATATCGGCCGGCGGCAGGCCGGCGGCTTTGTCGGCGGCAACGGCCCGGATGAGCGGCGCGAAGCCGATGCGGCGCGGTTCCCGGCCGTCCCGCCCGGCGGAGGAGACGATGTAGGGGTAACGCCGGACGGCCCGTCCCGCGGCCGCCGCGGCTTCCAAGCGCATGGCCGCTTCGGCCTCGAAGTCGTTGCGATCGGGAGCCAGGCCGAGGATGGCCGAGACGGCGTCGAAGAGCCGGCCGCAGCTCGACGACAGGGGCGAGCCGCCTCGCGCGATCAAGGCGGCCACGGCCTTGCGCTCCGCGGCCGGCGCCTCTTTCAGGACCTCCGCGGCGGCCGCCTCGGAGAATCCCGCTTGCATCAGGTAGGCCAGGGCCATCCGCCAGGGCTGCTTGGCCGCCAGGTCGCCGCCGGGAAGGGGCACGGGCTCGAAATGGGCCAGGCGCCGGAAGCTCCCATAGTCGGCGGCCAGAAGCTCCGCTCCCCAGGCCGATCCATCCGCCCCGTAGCCGTAGCCGTCGAAGGCGGCTCCAAGAACCCTCGTCCCGGCCGGGACGCCGTTCTCAAGAAGGGCGGCCAGGACATGGGCGTGATGGTGTTGGACGCGGAAGTGGGGGATGCCCGCGCGCCGGGCGAAGCGCTCGGCCCAGCGGACGGCGTGAAAGTCGGGATGCAGATCGGAAGCGACCGCCTCCGGCCGAACGGAGAAGAGCCCGAGAAGGTGAGCGACCGTCTCCTCGAAGTAGCGCCTATTGCGGTACTCGTCCAAGTCGCCCAGGAATGGACTGGTGACCAGGCGGCCGTTCTTGACCACCGAGATGGTGTCCTTGAGCTCGGCTCCCACGGCCAGGACCTGACGGCCGCGGTCGAGGCCGGGCGGGAGACGCAGGGGCTCCGGGACATAGCCGCGGGCCCGGCGGATGAAGAGCGGCGCCCCCAGGACGACCTTGAGGACCGAGTCGTCCGCTCGCATGTGGATCGGGCGGTCGTGCCCGAGGACATAGTCGCAGAGGGCGTCGATGCCCTCCGTCTCGTCCTTCATGATCGGGGCGTCCTTGGGGTTGGAGCTCGTGGCCGCCACCAGGTCGAGGCTCTCGAGCAGCAGGACGTGAAGCGGCGTGTAGGGCAGCATGATCCCGACTTCCCCCAAGCCGGGGGCGATGCCCGGCAGATCCACCCTCTTGCGCAGCAGGACGATGGGCCGGCGGGGCGATTGGAGAAGCGCCGCTTCGAGGGGGGAGACACGGGCGATCCTCCGCACGGCGGCCATGTCGCGGGCCATCAGGGCCAAGGGCTTGCGCGAGCGCTGCTTGATTGTGCGCAGGCGGGAGATCGCCCGGGGATTGCGCGGATCGCAGACCAGGTGGAAGCCGCCCAGTCCCTTGACCGCCACGATGCGCCCGCTTCGGATCAGCCGGGCCGCCGCTTCGACGCCGCCGGGGAGGGCCCGGGCCGAGCCCGATCGGCGCAGCCGGATCGAAGGCCCGCAGACCGGGCAGGCGGTCGGCTGGGCATGGTGGCGGCGGTCGCCGGGATCGGCGTACTCCCTGGCGCAGTCGGGGCACATGGGAAATGCGGCCATGGTCGTGGCCGGACGGTCATAGGGCAGGGAGCGGACGATGGTGTAGCGGGGGCCGCAGTCCGTGCAGTTGGTGAAGGGGTAGCGGTAGCGGCGGTCGCGGGGATCCGCCATGTCGCGCCGGCAGGCGTCGCAGACCGAGATGTCGGGCGAGATGAAGACGAAAGCCTCGCCGCCGCGGGACGCCCGGACCTCGAATCCGGTCAGGCCTTCGCCGCGGACCGGGCGGACCGCGGCCTCCTCGATGACGGCCAGCGGCGGGGCCTCGGTCCGGAGAGCCCGGAGAAAGCCGTCCAGCGCCGCGGCCGAAGGCCCCTCGATATGGATCTCGACGCCGGCGGCCGTGTTCTGGACCCAGCCGGCCAGGCCGAGCCGCCCGGCCAGGCGATGGATGAAGGGCCGGAAGCCGACGCCCTGGACCACACCGGAGACCAGGATGCGGCGGGCCGGGGCATTCATGGCCGCGGCGACCGCCGGCTGTAGCGGCAGCCGCAATAATTCTGTCGGTAGAGGCCGAGGCGGCGGCTGATCTCGACGCTGCGGGCGAAGCCGTCGCCCTTCTTGAGGTCGGCGGGAAGGAAGCTCAGCCCGTAGCGGCGCCCCAGCCGGCTCCCGATGCGGTTGATGACGTCGGACTTCTTCCAGGGGCTGACGGTCAGGACGGTGGCGAAGGCCGGCAAGCCCAGCTCGCGGGCCTTCCGGGCCGCGGCGTCCAGGCGCAGGGCGTAGCAGACGTCGCAGCGCCGGCCTTTCTCGGGCTCGGCGGCCCAGGGCGCCACCCGCCGCTCCCAGTCGCCGGGGTCGTAGAGGCCCTCAAGCAGGAGGAAGCCGAGGTGGGCTTCGACTTTCCGGGTCTCCGCCAGGCGAAGGCTGTACTCGTCGGCCGGCCAGATGTTGGGATTATGGAAGAAGCCGGTCACGGCATGGTCGCGCTGGAAGACCTCCACGCCGTAGGCCGCGTCGGGAGCGCAGCAGATATGAACGAGCAGCGGGGGCTTGGCCACGTTCAGAAGAGCTTCTCGATCTCGTCGAGGTAGTGGAGGATGGAGCGGTTGACGCCGTCGATCTGGGCGAACAGGTCCCGCAGCTCGGGCTGGTCCGGGCGGGCTTCGTCGGCCAAGTCGCCCAGGGCCTCCAGACGGACGCCCTTCTCGAAGTCGAGATGCTTGACGGCCGCTTGGTCCGTCCGGATCCTGCGCTCCTGGACACGCATCTCCTTGCGGATCCGCCTCTCCTCGTCCTTGCAGCGGTGGATCTCGCGGGGCTCGGCCGGGTGGTCCGTCTCCTTGAGCTTGAGCAGGCCGCGGACGCGGACTCGGGTCTCCTCGAGGTGACGCTGCAGCTCCAGGATCCTGGTCATGGCGTCCTTCAGGCCGCTCTGGCGGGCGAGGCGCTTGGCCTCCCAGCCGTCGATCTCCAGCAGAAGGGCTGCCGTCCGGGGGATAGGCAGCCGCATGCCCCAACAGGCTTCGCCCAGCTGGCGGAGGAGGTCCGAGCGCCTGCCCTTGGCTTTCTTCAGCCGCAGGCGCAGCCGGGTCCGCTTCATCCTCCGCTTGGCTCCGGAGAGAAAGAAATCCAGCCGCTGGCGGAGGTCCTTGTCCCGCAGGAAGATAAAGGCCAGGAGCATGAGGATGACGCAGAGCAGGAGCCAGAGGATCCAATAGGGGAGGCCCTGCGACGGGAGATCCTCCACGATCGGCTGCAGCGCGGCGGCAAGGCTCGGTGTCATGGCCCTCAGACAGTCCTTAATACACTTCGGCGACTTTGTCAAACCGCGTCAGCGGATTTGCAGCCCCTCCGGGGGCGGGCGCCGGATCCGGCTGGCGTCCTCCCGCCCGCCCGGGGCGAAGTCCTGGAGGGCCCTGCGGAGGATCTCCAGGGCCGCCGGCCAGCTCTCGGCCGAGACCGAGGCGATGTCGGCCTCGGCGTTGAAGAAGCCGCCGTTGAGCAGATCCAGCGGGGGGAGCTCGATGGTCAGGGACGTCGAGCCGAGGCCGCCGTAGGTCCAGTCGGCGGCGTCGCCGTTGGAGACGTAGAGATCCGGACCCGATTGGCCGACCGCATAGGTCCGCCCCTCGACCGGGGCCATGAGGGCGGACAGATCGAGGCTCAGGGTCCGCAGGAGATCGCGGTCGGGAGGCGGCTCGATCGTCCAGGCCCAGGGGTAGAGGATCGTCTGGCCGAAGCTGTGGTAGAAGATGACCGTGGAGAAGGGTCGGGCCAGGGCGAGGTCGCGCAGGGCTCGGGTTTCGGGCTCCGAGAAGGGGCTCGGGCCCCGAAAGGTCTCATCGCCCGGCTCGGGGCTCGAGCCGACGTCGTCGGCCCCCCACCGGAAGTCGTAGTTGCGGTTCAGGTCGACGCCGAAGGTTCCGTCCCCGTTGTCGCGCCGGTTCTTTCGCCAGTAGCGGTAGACTCCGATGGAGTACTCCAGTCCGTCGGGATTGAGAAGGGGCGCGACCCAGATCTCGCAGCCGTCGACGAGCCGGCGGACGTCGGGGTCCGATCCATAGCTCTCGAGCAGCCGCCGGGCGATCTGGAAAGGGACCTCGACCGAGATCCATTCACGGGCATGGTGGCCGCCGGCCAGCAGGACTCCGGGCTCGTCCTCGTCCAGGCCGGGATTGTCGCTGATCTTGAGGGCCGAGAGACGGCGCCCCTCGAGGCTGCGGCCGAGAAGCCTCAGGCGGGCCTGGCGGGGGAAGCGGGCCGCCAAGTCCGCCAGGTCCGACTCCATCTCGAGGTAGGTGTGATAGGCCCCGTTGGGTCCGCCTTGGCCTTGGGCCCCGGAAAGGGGACGGCCCGGGAAGAGATTCCCGGCCTCGAAAGAAGGCCAGCCGGCTTCGGAGAGGCGGCGGCGGGCCGGCTCGCCGGCCAGCACGTAAAGGACGCCGGCCCGGACGGCCAGGGGATCCAGCCCGAATGGCCGCACGATCCGGCCGATTCCGGGCCTGATGGGGAGGCCGATGACGGCGGCTGAATGGGCGGTCTGGGCCCGGCCGATGGCGGACCCGCCGCCGGCGGGGGCCAGGGCCAGAGCTCCCCCCAAGGCGGTCAGGAGCAAGATCTCCGCCGGAGTGTGTCTCATTCTTAGATCTCGACGGACAAGCTCAGCCCGACCCGTCGGGCCGTCAATCCGGAGCCGCTCCCGCCTTCCCGGCCGATCTGCGCGCCGAGATCGATCCTGACCTTTCCCCAGCCCAATCCCGAGCCGAACGCCAGGACGAGATAGGCGGAGCGGGGGTCGCGCATCGGCTGGGGATCATAGACAAACCCCAGGCGCAGCGGATAGTCGAAGCGGCGGCCGAAGAGGCGGACGGTGCTCCGCATCTCGCCGCCCAAAGAGAGGCGGACGACGTCCTTGAAGTCGCGGCTTGGATCCTCCCCGAAGACGCGGGCCGAGTAGGCGGACCAGCCGAGCCAGATCGCGTCGGCGGCCAGCGTCCAATCGGGCGACGGGCGGAAAGCCGCGCCGAGCCCGGCGACCCAGGGCTGGGCGAAGCCGTCGTCTTGGGACCCGGCGGAGATCGAGACAGCCGGGCGGCCCTCGGCGGCAAACGACGCCAAGCTCTCGGTCCGGGCTCTCTTGTCCCAGGGCCCGCGGAGCGTGGCTCCCAGGGTCCACCGGCCGGTGGCCTCCCAGGAGATTCCCGCTTGGGGGACGAAGCCGCGGAAGGTCATCGACCTTTCGTCGCGAAGCTCGAATCCCTCGCTTCGCCAGGACTCGACGTAGCCCCGCTGCCACCCTCCCCACAGCGCATGCAGCGAAAGGCCCAGGCTGAGCCTCGATCCGAGCCTTCGGGCGGCGGCCAGGGTCCCGGCCCAGAGGCGCCCGCTCTGGGTGAATTCAAAGCCATAGAGGCTCCGGCCGCCGGCCGTCCGATCGATCAAGACTTCGGGCCGCGCGTAGGACTCCCAGGCTCCGACCGCGGCCGCCAGCGCCCAGCCTTTCCAGAGGGCCCCGGCCGCCAGGCCGTCGGGAAGGAAGGCCTGGGCCCAAAGGGGCGACTCGGAGCTGACGACACCCGTGTTGACCAGGGAGAACCGCTCGCACTGGGCCAGCTCGATGGAGGCGGAGAGCGACAGGGACGGGCGGGTCAGAGACGTCAGAAGCGCGGGGTTCGACCAGGCCGAAAAAGAGCCGTCGGCCCAAGCCAAGGCGACCGTGCCGCGCCCCAGACCCGCCGCGGAGGCGGCCGGGAAGGCGTTCCAGGTCCGAAGGGGCGCTTCATCCTCGTACTGGCCGAGCCGAATCTGGCCTGCAGCAAAAGGCGGCGCGAAGGCCAGGAGAATGGCGAAGGCGAAGGCCGCCGTGTTACGGCCGGGCATGGCGCCGCGATTGTATCCCCGCCGGCCCGCTTTGGCAACGAGGCCGGCGGGACTCGGTCCGGATCACTTCTCGGCCAGGAGCTTGCGGAGCCAGTCCTCCAAGGTCTTGCGGTCCACGGCTCCGACTTGCTTATGGCGAACCAGGCCCTTCTTGTCGACGATAAAGGTCGTCGGGATGTAATTGCCGGGGGCAAAAGCCTTAACCGTCTTCATGTCGGCCATGATGACCGGGTAGGTCATCTTGTTCTGGGCGGCGAAGGCCTTGATGTCCGCGGCCGGCCTCTCGTCGACAGAAAAGCCCACGATCTCCGCGCCTTTCGCCTTGTTGGCCTCGTAAAAGGCTACGAAGTCCGGGATCTCCTCCCGGCAGGGGGGGCACCAGGTGGCCCAGAAGTTGACGACCACCACCTTGCCCTTGAGGGCGGCCGAATCGATCATGCGTCCCGTGACGTCCTGAGCCTTGAAGGCCGGCGCGGGCGGATAGACGGCCTGGGCGCCGGCGAGCGGAGCGATCAGAGACAGAACGGTCAGAGCCGCCAGGGCTATGAATCCGGAAGTCTTCTTCATGTCGAACTCCTTATATATAGATCATCTTATATTATACGCACTCGAGTCCCAAATGCAAGTAGTCGGAGATAAAAAAAGCCGCCCCCGCGGGGAGGGCGGCTGGTGAGGCGGGCGGGCCGGAAATCAGCCCTGGAACTTCTTCTGCAGGCGCTCCCACTCCCGGTCGACGTCGGCCTGGATGGCCGCGATGTTCTCGGGCTTCAGGTGCCGGAAGCGGCCCTGGAGCTTGATGTAGTCGTCGATCGGCTTGCGCTCCTTGACCTTGATGGTTTGGGTGTACTTCTCGCCGTTTTCGACCTCGTAGACGGGGAAGAGGCCGTTCTGGACGACCATGCGGGCCAGCTTGACGGCGTCCTCGGGACGGCTCTTCCAGCCGGTCGGGCAGGGGGCGTAAATGTGAAAGAAGCGGGTGCCCTTGATCTCCTTAGCCTTCTTGACCTTCTTGAGCAGGTCCTCGGGGTAGGCGATGGATGCCGTGGCCTGGTAGGGGATGCGATGGGCGGCCATGATGGCGTCGATGTCCTTCTTGGGCCGCTTCTTGAAATGCTTGACCGGGGTCGTGGTCGTCCAGGCTCCGTGCGGCGTGGCCGAGCTTCTCTGGATTCCTGTGTTCATGTAGGCTTCGTTGTCGTAGCAGACGTAGATGATGTCGTCATTGCGCTCGGCCGCGCCCGAGAGGGCCTGGATGCCGATGTCGAAGGTGCCGCCGTCGCCGCCCCAGGCGACCACGGTCGTCTCGGTGTCCCCGATCGCCTCCAGGCCGGCCTTGACGCCGGTGGCCGTGGAGGCGGCCGTCTCGAAGGCGCAGTGGTAGATGGGCACGTCCATCGAGGAGTAGGGGTAGGGCCCGTCGATGACCGCCCAGCAGCAGGCCGGGATGCACAGGGCCGTCTTCTGGCCCAGGCCCTTGAGGAAGTAGCGCATGGCCAGCGTGGCCCCGCAGCCCTGGCAGGCCAGGTGGCCGCAGGCCATCAGCTCCTCGGCCGGCAGGGTCAGGGTGAATCTCTTCTTCTTCTTGGCTTCTTGGCTCATTTCTTGACTCCGATCCAGACGATCTCCTCGTCCGCGCGGTCCTTGGCCATGGCGTGGGCGGCGACTTCCTTGAACGAGTCCAAGGTGATGTCGCGTCCGCCTAGCCCGGCGATGTAGCCGAAGACGGGGGGCATGCCGGCTTCGCCGTAGAGGGCGGACTTCAGCTCCTGGTAGAAGATGCCGTGGGCGCCGTAGGAGCAGTTCCGGTCGACGACGGCCGCCTTCTTGACCTTCCCGAGGATGCTTCGAACCTCGGCGAAGGGGAAGGGCCGGAAGACCTTGATTCTCAGGTTGCCGGCCTTGAGGCCGGACTTGCGAAGCTCGTCGACCGCGCCGCGGGCCGTGTAGCCGGCCGTGCCGGACGTGACGAAGACGAATTCCGCGTCGTCGCAGAGGTAGGCGTCGACCAGGCCCAGGCGGCGCCCGAAGAGCGCCTCGTACTCCCGGCCGGTCTCCTCGATGACGCTGGGGGCCTTCTCCATGTCCTTCTGGAGCCGGTAGCGCAGCTCCATGTAGTGCTCCGAGCCGGTCAGCCCGCCGAAGGCCCGGGGATCGGATGGAGTCAGCTTGATCTCGGGCTTGAAGGGCGGCAGGTATTTGTCGACCAGGGCTTGATCGGGGACGTCCACGACCTCGTAGGTGTGGGACAGGGCGAAGGCGTCCAGGATGACCATGGACGGGATCATCAGCCGCTCCGAGACCTTGAAGGCTTGAAGGACTGTGTCCAGGACCTCCTGGTTGGAGGCGCAGTAAAACTGCATCCAGCCGGTGTCGCGCTGGGACAGGCTGTCATTCTGATCGGTCCAGATCGACCAGCCGGGAGCCATGGACCGGTTGATGTTGCCCATGACGATGGGATGGCGGCCGCCGGCGGCCCAGTGCAGCATCTCGTGCATCAGGGCCAGGCCTTGGGCCGACGTCGCGGTGAAGGCCCGGGCCCCGGCCACCGAGGCCCCGATGCAGGAGGCCATAGCCGAGTGCTCGGACTCGACCTTGATGAACTCCGCGGCCAGAGTCCCGTCGGCGCACATCTCCGACAGCAGCTCGACGACCTGGGTCTGGGGAGTGATGGGGTAGGCCGAGATGACCTGGGACCGCCCCAGCATCGCGCCGTAGGACAGCGCGTGGTTGCCCATAATGACTTTTTTCACTTCCGCTCCTCCACCATGACGATGCACTTGGCCGGGCATTCCTCGGCGCAGATGCCGCAGCCCTTGCAGTAGTCGTAGTCGATGACCGGCCACTCGTCGACGACGTCGATCGAGGGCTCGGGGCAGAACTTCCAGCAGATGCCGCACTGGATGCAGTCCTCCAGGCGGATCTCGGGCCGGATGTTCCGCCAGGCCCCGGTCAGGTTGTGGGTCTGGCTGCCGACGGAGGCGATCATCAGCGGCATCTCCTCGGCCGAGGCGAAGACGATCTTCTTGGCTTTCTTCTCTCGCATGTCGGGCTCCTTAGGCGCTGGCGAAGGCTTCCTCGGCCGCCTTGACGTTGTCCTCGGGCTTGATCGAGATCCCGTCCCGGATGGCCTGGGTCAGGGACTCCAGCCGGGTCAGGCCGAGGATCTTGACCACGGCGCCGACGATGGCCGTGTTGACGATGGGGGCGGCCAGGCTGCCCAGCCGGTGCTTGACTGCGATGGCGGTGGCGTCCACCGTCCGGACCTTGAAGCGGTCGCCGAAGGCGAAGTGCTCGGGCCCGCGGTCGCTGTTGATGATGATCGTGCCGCCGGGCTTGAGGCCGACCGTGATGTCGACGGCCTCGACCAGGGTGGGATCGACGACGACGACGTGGTCCGGCGTGTAGATGCGGCTCTTGTCGTAGATCGGCTTGTCGTCGATGCGGATGAAGGCGACGACGGGAGAGCCCCGGCGCTCGACGCCGAACTCGGGGTAGGCTTGGACCCAGTTGTCTTCCTTGGCGATGGCGTCGGCCAGGATCTTGGAGGCGACAACGGTCCCCTGGCCGCCCCGCCCGTGGAATCGGATCTCGATCATGACGGCTCCTTTCCTGACGTGCGATGAGGCGTCTCCCCGCGGGGGGTCAAACGGGGAGTTTTAAGGCATAGTGTAGGTCCAGGCGGCGGGGCTGTCAAGCGCGGGCGGCCCCGGGCGGCCCCGTTTGTCCGCGGCCCGAAGCCATGCCATAATCGCTGACGAGGAGACGGATTCGGCATGAGGCGTCGGGCGCGAGCGTGGGGCCGGGCCGGGGCTTGGGCCCTGGCCTTGACCGGATGGATTTGGACCGGGCCCGCTCCGTCTCCGGCCGCGCATCCCCTGCGGCTGGCCATGTTCGGCGATTCGGTCACTCAGTCCGCCTCGGCCGCGCCCGGGGCGACGGTCCCTGATCTCACCCGGCGGGCGCTGGACCGGCAAGCGGCGGGGCGGGCATCCTGGACGGTCGTCAACCAGGGCCGCGGCCGGGAGACGGCCGGCCGGGCCCTGCGGAGGCTGCGCCGTGCCGTCCAAAGAGAGGGCTGGGACTGGATCAGCCTGGCCTATGGCCTGGTCGATGCCGGGGAGGGCGATCCCGCCCGCTTCGAGCGCGACATCCGCCGTCTCCTGGACGCGATCGCGGCCGCCCGGCCGGAGGCCCGCGTGGCTCTCATCTCGACGATCCCGATCGACGAAGCCCGTCACGAGTACGGGCGGAATCGGCTCTTTCGCGCCCAGGGGGGGGCGAACCGGTACCTTCAAAGCGAGCTCGACGGCCGGCTGCGCAAGCTGGCCATCGAGCGGGACTTGCCGTTTATCGACTTGCGCCGGCATCTGGAGGCCCGACCGGATTGGCCCCGGGCTATCGCCGCCGACGGCATCCATCCCGACGCGGCCGGAAACGCCATGATCGGGGAATTCATCGGCCGGGCCCTGTCGGCCTGCGTCGCCGCCCGGGAGCTGGGCGATCCCCGGGCCGGAGCGGCCGAGACCGAAGCCCGGAGCCTGATCCGGGAAGCGCTCCGGCTGTTTGCCGCCTCGGGCGGGCGGGCTGCCCGTCGGTGCGCCGAGCTGGAAGCGCGGGCCTGGGGCCTTTGTCCCTATCTGCCGGAGGCGACGACGGTCTTCGCCCGGCTGGCCGAAGCCGGCGGATAGACCGGGGCGAGCGCCTCGACGAGGATGCGGGAGAAGAGGGCCGCCCCGTCGGCGTTGAGATGAGCGGGATCGTGGAAGAGCTCCGGCCGCCCGGCCAGCCGCCCATCGCGGGAGAGATCGAGAAAAGGGATCCCCTCGCGCCGGCAGATACCCCTCGCGACGGCCATCGACGGCGTCTCGCCGGGCAGAGGATATCCGACCGGGGACACCACGACGGCCAGGGAGACGCCTTTCTTGCGGCACAAGGCCGCGACCTCCCGGAAAGAGCCGATCAGCCCGGGATCGGGGCTCCGGCCGTAGGAAGAGGGGGGATCCCCGAAAGGCCGCGCCCAGCTCCCCTCGAGAGCGACGAATCCCCGGTCGTCCTTCCATGGAACCCAGCGGGCCAGCAGGATGGATGCGATCTGGGAGTTGAAGGGGTAGACCCGGGACAGCAGCTTCAGCCCCTCAACGGGGCTTCGCCGCCGGAGGATGGCCCGCATCTCGGGATGGTCCCGTTCGTAGGGCAGGAGGGCCGACAGGACCTGGGACCCGAGCGGGCCGGCGGCCAGGCCGTCGGGATCGAAATCAAGGATGATGCGCCGCGGCCGGGTGCGGGCCAGTATGCCGCGCAGAAGGGCGTTTTGATAGAGGAGGCCGGCCGCGTCGTGGCCGGCGTTGAAGACGTCCAGGCCGAGTCCGGCTTGAAGGATATCCGGCCTGTAATGCACGTAGGCCCGCGATGATCCCATGACCCAAAGAGGCGGGGCGGCTTCCTCCAGGGCGTAGGTGATCCGGTAGGCCTTGCCGTTGTCGAGACGGAAATAGAGCGTCCGCAAGACGGACCCCAGGGCCGCATCCATGGCCAGGGCGGCCAGGGCGACGGCGGCGATCCGGGCCAGGAGGCGGGCGGTCGGAGAAGATGTCTTCATGGCGCACTAGAATTGGAAGTAGATGAACTGGCCGCCGTCCAGGACGCCGACGGCCAGGATGGCGGTCAGGATCAAGGCATAGGACAGGACCCGGGCCCAGGCCGGCCGGAAGGGGACGAGAGGCGCCGCGGGCCCGGCGGCCTCGGCTCGCAGATCGATCAGGAAGAGCGAGAGGACGGCCAGCAGGGAGTAGGCCAGGTAGGCCCGGGAGTCGATAAACAGCGGCCCCGGATTGAAGAGGATCTTGCGGATGACGGCCAGGCTCCGCGGCAGGCTCCCGGCCCGGAAGAAGATCCAGGCGAACGAGACCAGGGCGAAGACGCAGCCCCGCCGGACCCAGCGAGCCGTGGCCGAGGTCCAGACCCTCCCCAGCCGCCGCCCGAGGCGGCGGCGCAGCGGGGCCGTGACGTTCGCGGCGATCAGGTAGGCTCCGAACAGCAGGCCCCAGACGATGAAGCCCCAGCCTTCGCCGTGCCAGGCTCCCGCGACGAGGAAGGTGGCCGCGGTCGCCGCGGCGTAGATCCATCTCTCGGCCGCCAGCCCGAGGTAGCGCGGCCGGGGGAGCCTGCGGGAGACGGCGAAGCTCAGAGGCAGGAAGAGGTAGTCGCGCAGCCAGGTGGATAGGGTCATGTGCCAGCGGGACCAGAAATCCTTGATCGAGACGGCCAGGTAGGGCTGGCGGAAGTTGGGCGACAGCCTGAGGCCGAGCAGGAGCGACAGGCCCCGGGCCAGGTCGGTATAGGCCGAGAAGTCGGCGTAGATCTGGAAGGCATAGAGGACAACGGCCAGCAGGAGGGAAGAGCCGTTGTGGAGAGGCTCGTTGCCGAAGACGACGTTGACGTAGAGTCCCAGCCGGTCGGCGATCACGGTCTTCTTGAAGCAGCCCATCAGGATCAGCCTCAGTCCCTCGGCCGCCTCGCCGGCCGCAAGGGGCCGGCCGCGGTGGAGCTGGGGGAGGAAGTCCTGCGGGCGCTCGATTGGACCTTGGGCCAGCTTGGGGAAGTAGAGGAGATAGGCGGCCAGATAGCCCGGATGCCGCTCGGCCGGGATGCGGCCGCGCTTGACCTCGACGAGATAGCCGACGGAGGTGAAGATGAAGAAGGACAGGCCCAAGGGCATGGCCCAGGCGGCCTCCGGCCCCCGCAGGCCCAGGAACCGGGCGGCCGCGGCTTCGGCGGCCGCGGTCAGGGGGCCGAGCTTGAAGAAGGCCAGAACGCCGATGTTCAAGCCCACGGCCGCGGTCAGCCAGCCGCGCCGCCGTCCCGCGGGCCGCCTCTCGATCTTCAGGGCCAGCCCGTAGTCCAAGAGGATGATGAGGAGAAGGAGGGCGAGCCAGGCCGAGGCGAAGCCGTAGTAGAAGACGCCGCCGGTCAGGCACAGCCCCACCCAGCGAAAGCGGCGGGGAAGGGCCCGCTGGACCGCTGCGACCAGCAGGAACAGGAGGAGAAACTCGGGCGAAACGAGCTGCATGGAGTCCGGCCCAGAGTAGGCCAACATCCGGTCCCAGTCAAGGCGGGCTCGTCGATCGAAAAATCGCCGTGCGGCCGGGCCTGGACAAGGGGGAGGAAATGAACGAGAATCGCCCTGCCCATGTCAAAGCCCGGATCGTTGGCCTCGGCTTTCGTGGTCGTCTTCCTGGCCGGCGCGGCCGTGCGGGCCGTCGACCTCGTCCGCCCGGCCGACGGGCGCATCCGCGAGAGCTGGCGGGAATCCGACTATGCGGCTTTGGCCCGCAGCTTCTATCGGGAAGGGATGGACATCCTCTCGCCGCGGGTCGAGTGGCGCGGGGATGGCCCCGGTCTGGCCGAGATGGAGCTCCCGCTCGTGCCTTGGCTGACCGCCGGGCTCTACCGCATCTTCGGCCCGCATGAGCTCCTCGGCCGGGTCGTGTCTTATCTCTTCTCCCTCTTGACGCTGTTGGCCTTCGCCGCATTGGCCCGCTCCCTCCTGCCTCCGGCCGGGGCGGTCTTTGCCCTGGCCTTCCTCGCCCTGGCCCCTCTGTCCGTCCGCGTCTCCAACGCCTTACAGCCGGAATCGGCCATGCTGTTCTTCTATGTCTCGGCCGTCTGGGCGTTCAGCCGCTGGCTCAAGAAAGGCGGGACGGGCTGGTATGCGGGCGCTCTCGCCGCTACGGCCTTGGCGATCCTGGTCAAGGCGCCGGCCGCCCACATCGGACTCCTTTTCGTCTTCCTCATCGTGGCCGAGCGAGGGGTGAAAGGACTGTTCCGGCCGGCCATCCTGGCTTTTGGGGCGTTGGCCCTCCTGCCGGCCGCGGCCTGGGGCCTTCACGCTCACCGCTACTGGCTGATCTATGGGAATTCGCTGGGCGTCTCCAACGAATATCATTGGATCGGCTGGGACCTCATCCGTCAGCCCCGCCTGATCCTGGCGGCCCTTTCGCGCTTGGTCCGCATGGAAGCGACCCTTTCCGCGATGATCCCCGGCCTCCTTCTGGCGCCCTTCGCTCTCTGGCCGCGCCGGCGCGAAGCGCCGGCCAGGATCGGACTGTTCTGGCTGGCCGCCGTCGCCGTCTATTACATCCTGGCCATCCGGACGACGGGGGACTTCTGGGCGTCCTACTACCACGTCGTATCGGTCCCGCCGTTCGCCCTGGCTTTCGGGCTGGCCTACGCCGGGCTTGAAAGCCGCATCCCGAGGCCGGCCGCCCTCCGGACGGCGGCCCTTGTCTCATTCGCGGCCGGGACGGGACTTATCGTCCTCAGAGCCCTGTCTCCGGGGGCCAGGCTTCCCGCCGCGGCTTCGACGGTCTGCCTCCTGGCCGCGGCGCTGGCGGGAGGCCTCCTCCTTGTCTCGGCCCCCGCGCGGGCGGGGGAGGGCCGAAGGGTCCGCCTCCCCGGCGCGGCCGGACTTGTCGCGGCCGCGCTTCTGGCTCTCCTCCCCTTGGAGGGACTCCAGACGGCCCGCGATCTCCGGCCGTCGGCCTTCACCCGCCTCTACGCCTGCGCCGAGGCCTTCCGCCCTCTCATTCCGGAGGGCGCGCGAATCCTCGTCTCGGGCGGCCCCCGCACGGACGAGTCGGGCCGGCCGGTCGCCTACAACGCCTCCTACTTCTTCTACTGGCTCGACCGCAAGGGATTCAGCCTGCCGGCCGAAGATCAGACGCTCGAAGCCGTCGCGGCCCTGGCCGCCCGGGGCGCGGAGTATCTGGTCTTGGAGGATGCGGTCCTCAAAGCCCGGCCCGGATTCAAGGCCGAGCTGGCGCGCGCCTATCCGCTCCTGGCCGAGCGGCCGGAGGCGGCCCTCTTCAAGATCCGCTGAGTCCGGCCAGGATCTCGCGGGCCGCTCTTCGGCCCAGCTCCAAGGCGGCGTTGATGTTGCTCGGGCTTCGCGTGATCATGGCCGAGCCGGCGATGAAGACGCCCGGCCAGGGGCGCCGGGACTCGGGCGGGAAGGGGTCCGCGGGGCCCGGCGGAAGCACGACCTGGACATGGCCGGCCCGCTGCAGCCGGACATCGACGATCTCCTCGTCCCGGAGATCGGGAAAGACCGTCTTCAATCCGGCCAGGAATCCGGCCGCATCCATCGAAGCCCCGGCCGCCCCATCGGAGGCGAGGCGGTATCGGGGCAGGTAGACCAGGTGTCGCCCGCCCATCTCCTCGGGCGGAAGGACGTTGGTCGCCTCGATGATCCCGGTGAACGGAAGGGCCTCGTCCAGAAGGTTGATGACATAGTAAGGGGACAGTCGGCGTCGCAGCAGGACGCAGGCCTCTTCCAGGCCGAGGGCTTCGAGGCCGGCCCAGAGCTGGACGGCGGGCGTTCCGGCCGGGAGCAGCTGCGACGCCTCCGGGCCGGGGATGGCCAGAAGGACGGCGTCGAGAACGGATTCGCCCGCCTCGGTCCGGAGCCGGACCCGTCCGTCGGATAGGGGCTCGAGGCGGAGCGCCCGGCACCCGGTCCGGATCGAGGCCCCGTCGCGGCGGAGGCGGTCGGCCGCCGCGGCGGTGAGGCCGCGCACCCCTCCCCGCAGGCCGCCCCAGCTTTCCCGTGCGCCGGGACCGCGGCGGCCCGAGAGAAGCCGCCGGATGCTGGCCCAGATGAAGACCGCCGAAGCCCGGGGGGCCGCCTCCCCCAGCTTGCTGCGCAGAAGGGGCATCCAAATCTTGCCGGTCACGGCGGCCCCGAAGAGCCCCCGCAGCCAGGGCTCCGAGGCGGCCGCGGCCGGGACGTCCGGATCGCGGATCCCGGCGGCCCTGAGGATGCCCCACCCGAGACGGACCTTCTGAAGCGGAGTCAAGAAGGGGAAGCGCAGGAAGTCGGCGGCTCCGGCGAAGGAGACAAGGCGGCCGCGGCCGTAGAATCCGCTCCCGGCCCGGGACCAGACCAGCCGGTCCGCCAGGCCGAGGCCCTCGATCCAGGCCCGTGTTTCCCGGTCGGAGGGGAGGACGACATGGTAGAAGCGGTCGCAGGCTTGGCCGCCGACCTCGGCCCCGGCGCAGAGCCCGCCGAGGACTGGTTCGCGCTCGTACAGGGCGACCGAAGCCGCGCCTTCCCGAAGGAGCGTCTCGGCGGCGGCCAGGCCGGCCGGGCCGCCCCCGATCACGGCGACCGCGGGACCGGCGGCCGGAGCGGGCGGCACGGTCAATCCTTCCGCAGCGGATCGGCGATGGGATCGCGGGGCGCGCCGTGGCGGGACACGCTGTGAAGGATGAGGGAGCCCAGGGTGTAGAGCTCGATGAAATAGCGCTTCTTCTGCAGGGCCAGCAGGCCGAGGCTGAGAAGCTGGACGGCGACGAGCAGGGCGATCCCGCCGACGATGAAGGCGTGGGGGGCCAGCCGGAAGGCGGAGGCGATCGCCTCGGACAGCCGGAAGTCGAACGATTGCCCGCCGGCCGAGGCGGCATAGGCCTTGACCGTATGGATGACGGTCCAGACCAGGGGATAGAGCGACAGGGCCAGGAGCAGCAGGCCCGGCCAGATGAAGAACAGAAAAGGCCGGAACAGGAATCCGGAGACCAGGCTCTGGATGACGACCCGCCTCGTGTCGGCCGCCCGCGGCCCGCGGCGCCGGGCGCCCGGCCGGGGCGGGCCCCAGTCCAGGACGGCCGGGACCTCGACGATCCGGGCCCGCAGCATCTTGGCCTTGTTGATGATCTCGGCGTTGATGTCCACGTCCATGGCCCACAGGCTCAGCCCGCGGATGAAGTCGCCGTCGTAGGCCCGGACCATGCCGGTGATGTTGGTCAGCTTGTCGGAGAAGCGGTCCTTGGTGGCCATGCGGCAGAGGAAGCGGTTGGCCCAGCGGCTCAGGCGGCGGCGCATCGGCGGCACGTTGAGCACGGCTCCGCCGCGGCGGTAGGGCGAGGCGATGACGATCTTGGCCCGCGTCTCGCGCATCTTCCGAAGCAGGGCGACGATGATCCCGGGCTCATAGCTGAGGTCCGCGTCCAGAGTCACCACGATGTCGCCCCGCGACTCGTGAAAGGCGCTGCGCAGGGCTTGGCCGAGCCGGAAGTTGTCCATGTGGCGGAGGACCCTGACGCCGGGGTTCTCGGCGGCGAAGGCCTCGGCCACGGCGAAGGTCCGGTCGGTGCTGCCGTCGTCGACGACCAGGATCTCGCTCCCGTACTCTCCGCGGAGCGACTCCAGGACCGCCCGGACCCGCTCCAGGCTGGAGCGCAGGCCGGCTTCCTCGTTGAAGGCCGGCAGGACGACCGTGACCAGGGGCTTGCTCATGTCTCGACTCCCGCTCGCTTCGCCCCGGCGCCGGCCGCCGGGCGGAGGCGCAGGCGACCGGCTTCCAGGCCGCCGGCGAGCTCGCCCAGCGGGAGAAGCTCGAAGCGCTCGGCCAGGATGTCGAGGACGCGGCCCGCCAGGCGGAGCTTGCGGCTCCTATTAATATCCATCCCGGGGAAGAAGGCAAGGCCGGGCGCTTCCTCGGGCCCCAGGAAGTCCAGCGGGTGGAGGAGGAAGCTGGGTCCGATCCCGGCCGCCCGGCAGGCGGCCAGGGCCAGCCGCAGGTAGCCGGCCATCAGCCCTTCGGAGAAGCGGGCCAGGTAGAGCAAGTAGCTCAGGTGGAACGGCGTCTTGAGGACGGGGATCGTGGTCACGGGGATCTCGGTCAGGCGTCGTCCGGAGGGAAGCTCCCAGCGGTAGGGACCGGAGGGGCGCAGGCCGTCGCCGAATCCGCCGAAGAGATCGGCACGCTTCTCCCTCTCCCGGGCGGAGAAGCCGGAGCGGGCGAAGTAGTAGGCCCGCCCGAGAGGGCCGAGGAAGGTCGGCAGGGTCGAGGCGTCGTAGCCGTAGCCGCGATCGGCCAAAGTCTCCAGGAGAACGGGGCTCCAGGCGAAGCCGGGCCCGCGGAAGCCGGCGGGCCGGACGCCGGTGGCCGCCGCGATGGCCCGCTCGGCCGATTCGATGTCGGCGGCGATTTGAGGGGCCGGACCGGCGGCCATCCAGGGCTCGTGATCGAAGGAGTGGTTGCCGACCTCGTGCCCGGCCGGGGCGATCGAGGCCAGGGCGGCCGCGTTCTCGCTCCGCTCCGCATCCCGGCCGACGACGAAGAAGGTCAGGCGGAGGCGCCGTCGGGCCAAGATCTCGAGGACATCCGGTATCAGCCTTGGCAAGTAGGTCGGAAAGGCCTCCCACCCGGGATCGCCGTGGGTCTTGAGATAGGACCAGAGGTTGTCGAGGTCGAACGACAGGGCGGCCCGAAGCCTCCTCACCGCCGCTTCTCCCAGGCGCGGCGGGCGGTCTCGGGCAGACGCGGGCGGAAGCCGGGGTACTCCGGTCCCGCCTCCAACGGGCCCGGCTCGGCCACCAGGCAGCCGGTGGCGCAGGTGCCGGCCAGCCGCCGGATGGTCTCCAGGCCGAAGTCCCGGCCGGCGCCGTATTCCTGACGCTCCCGCAGGAAGGCGGCCAAGCCCTCGATCTCGTTGGCCAGGCCGCGCCGGACCGCCTCCAAACCGGCTTCGACGGCCGCGATGAGCTCGGCCGGGGGCTTGCTCCGGCCCTTGCCGATGCCCTCGTAGACGAGCGGGCGGACGGCGAACTCGTCGCGCTGCAGAAGGTGGGCCCCGTCGAAGACGGCCCGGGCCGAAGGGGCCAGGGCTTCCCCGAAGAGTGCCTCCCGGTAGACGGCGTGGGCGGTCCCGATGACGACGATCTCGGCCTGGGCCAGGGCCGGCTCGAGATCGTTGCTGAAGATATCGGCCAGGCCGGACTCCGCCAAGCGGGGATCTTCGGCCCGGACGTAGGGATCGTGCAGCGTCAGGCTCCCGGTTCGGGGACGCAGGATCCCGGCCAGGGCCATGGACGGGGAGTTGCGGGTATCGGCCGCGTCGGGGCGGTAGGCCGCGCCGAGAACGGCCAGGGACGACCGGCGCAGGGGGCCGAAGGCGCTCTCAATGCGGGACGCCGCCAGGGCCGGGGCCTCGTCGTTGATCCGGCGGGACTCCAGGATCAGGCTGTCCGCCGTATCGCGGCCGGCTTCGATCATCCGCCAGAGCAGCAGGATGCCGTCCTTGGGCAGGCAGTGTCCGCCGACGCCGACGGTCGGGATGAGCAATCCGCCGGGAGCGCCTCTCCGGCTGTCGACTTCGGCCTTGAGGGCATGGAAGTCGATGTCCGCGGCGTCGCAGAAGCGGGCCGCTTCGGCCGAGTAGGCGATGCGGACGTCCCTCTCGGCGTTCTCCAGGGTCTTGACGGTCTCGGCCGTGAGGGCGTCGGCGGCCCAGAGCTTGTCGGCCGGGATGATCGTCCGGTAGAGCCCCAGGATCCGCTCGGCGGTCTCGGGCCGCAGCCCCGACACGACCTTGTCCCCGCTCCGGATGCGCTCGACCAGGCGGCCCGGCATGACCCGGTTGGGCGAGTGCCCGAGATCGATGTCCCGGCCGTCGATCAGCCCCCCGGCGGCCAGGCGCGGCCGGATGACCGAAGCCAGGGTTGAAGGCGCCAGGGTGGATTCGATGACCAGGAGCGTCGGGCGGGAGAGATGGCGTCCGGCCAGGACCGGGGCCAACCCGTCCAGGGCCCCCAAGAGCGGTCCATAGTCCGGCTCCAGGCCGGACTTGTCCGTCTGGACGCAGACGAGGACGGCCTCGGCCCGTGCCGCCTCGGCCGGATCGGAGGCGGCGCGGAGGCGCCCGGCCGCGACGGCCCGGGCGATGATCTCCGGCAGGCCCGGCTCGATCCCGCCCAGAGGATTCTCTCCCCGATTGAGGGCGTCCACCTTCCAGGCCGAGGAGGGCGAGGCGCGCTGGATCAGGACGACGTCCGGGCCGTCGGGAGCGTCGGCCAGGAGGGCGGCCATGGGCACGCCGACCACGCCCGCGCCGACGACCGCGATACGGCGGATGGGCCCGCTCATGGCCGGCCTCCGCTGCCGTCGATGAAGGTCCGGAACCACAGCTCGACATTCAGCAGGCCCCAAAGCCGGCGCCCGAAGGCGTCCTCGCGCTCGATGAGCTCCTCCACCCGGGCCTGATCGAAGAGGCCGCGCTGGCGGCAGGCGGTGGAGGTCAGGACGTCCCGGAAGAAGCCGCGCAGGCCGTCCCGGGCCCACAGATGCAGGGGGATGGGGAAGCCCATCTTGTCCTGGCGGGCCAAGATCTCCGGCGGGACGATGCCCGCCGCGGCCCGCTTGAGGATGTACTTCATCTCCGCCCCGCGGAACTTCATCTTCGGCGGCAGGGACGCGATGAGATCGACCAGGCGGTGGTCGAGGATCGGCACCCGCGACTCGACGCCGTGGGCGGCGCTGACGCGGTCCTCGACGTGGAGCAGGGCGGGCAGGCCGGCGGCCAGGTCGAAATGGACCATCTTGTTGTAGTAGGACCGGGTCCGGGGATCGTGGAACAGCCCGCGGAAGCGCTCGAAGACGGGCCCGGGATCGAGACCGGCCCGGAAGCCCGGCGCAAAGAGGCCCAGGTCGCCCTGGCTCCGATCGACCAGCCGGAAGTAGCGCCGGTCCATGTCGTCGAAGAAGCCTTCGGCGTTGAAATAGCGGAGCAGGGGGCCGTAGGCCCTGAGGAACGGCAGGTTGGGCAGGATGGAGCGGAGCGAGACGATGTGCTCGCCTTCGTCGTGGCTCTGGTAGACGGCCCCTTTGAGGGCCTGCTCCAGGTAGGCGATGGCGTAGCGGGCGTAGCCGCCGAAGATCTCGTCGCCGCCCTGGCCGCCCAGCAGGACCTTGACCGAGCGGGCGGCCTCGCGGGCGACGATGAATTGGGCGAAGACGCCCGGCCCGGCCGCCGGCTCGTCCATGTGATAGACGATCTTCGGCATCGTCTCGATGAACTGGGCCGCCGTCGGCCGGATGATCTGGATGGGGGAGCCGGCGGCGTCCGCGGCGATGCGGGCGAAGCCCGACTCGTCGAACTCGGGGCCCTCGGCGAAGGCGCCGGTGAAGGCTCGGACCGGGCGGCCGCCCAGGCGAGAGGCCAGGATGGTGACCAGGCTCGAGTCGAGGCCGCCCGAGAGCGTCGCGCCGAGCGGCACGTCGCTGCGCAGCTGCAGGCGGACGGCGTCGTGCAGGAGCATGCGCAGCTCCTCGACGCAGCGCGCCTCCTCGCAGGCGGCCCTGACCGTGAAATCGGGCTCCCAGTACCGGACCTGGCTCTCGGCCCCCGATCCGGTGTCGAGAGTCAGGGCGTGGCCGGGGCGGATCTTGCGCACGCCGCGGAAGAAGGTCTCGCCGTTCAGGACGTACTGGAAGAAGACGTAGTCCCGCAGGGCCGCCGGCTCGGGCTCGGGCCGGAAGGCGGGGTGCCTCAGGAAAGCCTTGATCTCGGAGGCCAGGGCCGTCCGGCGGCCGTCGGCCCAGATGTACAGGGGCTTGATGCCGAACGGGTCCCGGGCGGCGAAGATGCGGCGGCGGACGGGATCGTGGACGGCGAAGGCGAACATGCCGTTGAAGCGGCGGACGCAGTCCTCGCCCCAGGCCAGATAGGCCCGGCCCAGGACTTCGGTGTCGGACTCGGTCCGGAAGGAGTGGCCGAGGCCGCGCAGCTCGGTCCGCAGCTCGCGGTAGTTGTAGATCTCGCCGTTATGGACGACCGTGACCTGGCCGACGGACATGGGCTGGGCCCCTCCCTCCGGATCGATCACCGCCAGTCTCCGGTGGGACAGGCCGATGGGGCCGTCGATCTTCTGGCCCGCGCCGTCCGGGCCGCGGTGGGCCAAGGCCTCGGCCATGGCCGCCAGGGTGGACGGGTCGACGGGCTCACGGTCTCTGTTGAAGAGGGCGACCCAACCGCACATGATCCATTTCTCTCCGCGGCCCATTGTCCTCGAACGCCTCGGCCGGCGCAATCGTCCTCGCCGGTGAAGCGGGGGGTGATTCGGGCTCCTCCGGCTTCCCCTCTAGGGGTGATCCGGAGATCGGAGAGTCCCCCGGCGTGGTATAATCGACGGGCCATGAGAGGCCGGACGGCCGCGGCGGCGGTATGCGCGCTTTCCTGCCTGGCCGCTTCGTCCGCCTCGGCCGGCGATCGTTCCTTCATGTTGACGCTCGGTGGAGGGCTCCACCCCGTCTTCGCCTATGGCAGCGCCGGAGACTACCAGGCCGGTGTCAACGACTTCCCGGTCACACCCTCCCACACGCCCGCTTGGGCGGGGCTGGGACTGGGGTGGCGCGCCGGCCTGTGGCTCTTCGAGCTGGAGGGCCGCTGGGTCGCTCCGGCCGCGGTCGTCCTGGAGGACCCTTCCGACGGCGACATCCTGGCCCTCGACTCCTCGCCGCGCTGGATTCTGACGCTGGGCGCTTACCTCCGGCTCTCGAAGGGCCGATTCCAACCCTATCTCGGCGCGGCCGCCGGCTTGGACGCGGTCGGCGGCGGCGAGGTCCGGGCGGTATCCCGGTACGGCTACGCCATCGTCTTCCCGGCCCCTTCTTTCAAGGACCGTCTCGATCCCCTCGTGGCCGCCGGGGCGGGGATTCTCGTCAGGATCAGCGGCCGGCTCGGGGCGCGATTGGACGCCCGCTACGTCTGGGTCTTCGAGGAATCCGGGCCGATGCGCGGCGTGCAGGCCGGCGGCGGGCTGACTCTCTCCTTCTGAGCCGTCTCAGCGGATCCGGCCCCGCCCGATTCCCTTGCCCGAAGCCGCGTCGCCGTCGAGCTTCAAGGAGAAGGTCCGCCATTGTCCGCCGGCCAGGCCGACGGTCATGGCCGAGCCCGAGGCGGGGGCGGCTTCGATTGGCGTCTCGATGTGGCTGACGGCTTGGGCCGCCAGGATGGAGAAGCCGCCCATGGTCAAAGTCGGATCGGCCGCGGCATCCCGGACGTTCCAGAGCCGGACGACGGTGCGGTTCTCCGTGCCGTCCTCGGCCGGCTTGACCGACCAGGCCAGGACGCCGGGATCGTCCAAGCTCAGGAAGGCGTAGGCGTCGGCGGGGTAGGAGGCGCCGCCGGTCACTTCGGCGGCGAATAGGGGATTCTGGTGGTCCAGGGCGAAGCGCATGGCTTCGACGGCGTCGTAGGCGGCATGGACGCGGAGGCCGAACCTCTGCAGGAAGCTCGTGTCGCCGCCTTGGTTGGGGATGCCCAAGGCCGGCCCGTCCACTTGCCCGCCGGCCAGCACGGCGAGCTGGGCCGTGGCCGTATCCAGTCGCTCCACGGTGCTGCGGCCGAGCCGGAAGAATTGGTTGTCCGGGGCCGACAGCGTCAGGCCCGCTCCGCCCCCGCTCATGTCCGCGAAGTGGCCCAAGGTCAGCCAATCGCGGCGCAGGCCTCGCGTCGCGTAGGTCCCGCCTTCAACCTCGGTCTTGGCCGTGATGATCGCTCCGACTTCCTCGTGCCGGGCCTCGGGGGCGTCCAGGGCCAAGCTGAAGGCCCAGCTCCGGACGTCGGAGAAGCCGGCGGTGATCTCGTTGCGGATATCGATGCGATCGCCGCCCCGGTAGAGAGTCACATCGGTGACGTGCGGCAGCGGGGCGGCCGACTCCGCCCTCAAGCAGGCCGAGACCGGCCCCGCTTCGGCCGCGACGAGCGAACCTGCGCCGGGACCCATCTCGTTGATCCGCAGCCCGTCCACGGCCCGGACGAGCTCCCGCCCGCCGAGGGATTTGTCGACGAGGCTGAGGATCGCGCCCGAGGGGTCTACGGTCACCCGATACCGCTCGTTCTCGAGGACGGAGCCGGCCGCGGTGGGACCGCCCGCGAAGGCCTGCCCGGCCCCGGGCACGATCTCGAAGACCTTATACCCCAGCGACGGGACCTCTTCGGCCCAGACGCGCAAGCGGCGCGAGCCCTCCGGCCCGGTCCATTGCGAGGGGGCTTCCTTTCCCGTGGCCAAGTCGACGGCGTGGACCTCCGTCTCGCTCCCGAGGTCGAGGTCGGCCGGCCCGGTCCGGCTCCAGCTGAGGGAGTTGAAGACGAAGAACCGTCGCCGGGTCCCTTCCTTGCGGATCATGGCCCCCAGGCGGGCGGACGCGTCGTCGGCCAAGGCCTCCACGTAGCCGAGGAATCCGGCCGCCTGCTCCCGCTGCCAGGCCGCCCGGGCGGCCCGGTCGATCGGGCCGTCGGCCGTCCAGTCGTGCTCGAAATAGAGGCCCAGGCTGAGCCAGGCCTTCTCCCGGTTCGCCTCGCGGCCGCGCATGAAGGAGGCGTCCCGGGCGGCGACCAGGGCGGCCAGGGCCTCGGCCAAACGGAGGCGCTCGACGCCCCGCTTGACGCTCCCCGAGAGCTCGGCCATGGAGGCGGTCAGCAGCTCCCACTCGTTGCCGAAGCTCAGCCCCAAGGTCGGGATCTGGGCCCCGTGGACCGACTCGAAGTCCTGGAAGAAGTCAATCTCGTTGGACACGATCACCCGGCGGTCGGCGGTCGAAGCCGCCCGGGCCGCCTGGATCACGGCCTCCGTCCGGCTGTCCACGTCATCGCCGCCGTGGCCGAAGAGGCCGATGACGGAGTAGGGGACGCGGTCGCGGAAGTCGGAGCCCTCGGTCTGGGCCAGGGCCGCCGCCGGATCGCGGATCTCGGCGTACCCGCCGATGCCGTAGGCTTCGCGCCGGATCTGGGAGTACCACTTCATCAGGATCCGGCTGCCGTCGGGCCCGGACCACCAGTACATGTCGGCCGGCCGGTCCCAGGCGTCGGGGATGCGCGAGGCGCAGCCGCAGATGCCGCGCCAGGAGTAGAGCGCTCCGGCGCCCGCCCACAGCGCGCCCAGCCCGTAGGGCAGGGATTGGTTCTCCATGGCCACGGCCAGCTGGAACTTCAGGCCGTGCCGGCGCTCCAGGCTGCCGGCGTAGTAGAGGCTGCGCAGGACGGCCTCGGCCGGCATGGCTCCGTAGCCGAGGTGGAGGAGGGTCATGGGGGCCGTAACGCGGCCGGTCTTGATCTTTCCGACCAAGCGCTGGAACTCCGAGGCGGTGCGGTTGGACTCGTAGATCCACAGCCAGTAAGCCCCGTCGGCGCTGAAGCGGCCGCGGAAGTCGGAGGGCTCGCCGTCGGTCGCCTCGGCCTGGTCGAGGTAGTAGTCGAGCATCCGCAGGATGGCGTCCCGGGTCTGGCCGGCGTCGACCGACCACATGAAATCGGTGTGGTCGTCGTTGGCCAGGTAGATGCGGCGGGACTGGGCCGCGGCCGGGCCGGCGAGGACCAAGGCCGCCAAGATGCCGAAGACGGCGAAGCGACGTCCAACCATGGTCCTCCTCCTGGGACCAATATGGCCTTTATGGCTCCTTTTGGCAAGAGCCTCATTGACTTGCCCGGCGGGGCCATGCTAGTTTGGGCCCCGAGACGACGGCTCGACGGGGGAGCCGAAGCCGGGGAGGACGGCCCTACTGGGATGCTCGAGAATCGCCGCCGCGGATGGAGAGTCGGCCTGGGCTTGAGCCTGGCCGTGGCGGCCTTCGTCTTCCTCTTCCTGACCCGATCCCGGCAGCAATACGGCGACGGTCTGACCTACCTGAAGCCCGTCGAGACCGGGATCGACGTCTTCCATCCCCACCACCTCGGCTACAATCCGTCCGTGCGGGGCGTCTTCGCCGGCCTCCGGGCCGTCGGCATCCCCGTCGACCTGATCACGGCCGCCCAGGTCTTCAATATCCTGTGCGCCGTGGCGGCCCTCTTCGCGGCCTACGGCCTGGCCCGTCGGATGACCGGGTCGCGAGCCTGGGGTCTTGGGGCGGCCTTGGGGCTTCTCGTCTGCCAGGGCTTCTGGGAGTACGCGACTCAATCCCAGGTCTATGTCCCGGCCATGGCCGCTCTGGGTTGGACCGCCTGCTTCGCCGCCGCGCGCGTCGGCCGGCGCTGGAGCTGGCCTTCCGTCGCCGGACTAGCCGGGCTCTTGATTCTCTCGGTCCTCTTTCACCAGACCGCCGTGCTCTTCGTCCTTCCCCTGGCCATCCTGGTCCTCCCGGCCGCGGACCGGGCCTCCCGCCTGCGGCTGGTCGCCGGGGCGCTGGCGGCCGCCCTCGTCATCGTCGGCCTCTACGCGGCCGCCTTTCTGGCCCGCGGAGAGCCGTTCACCCTTTCGGGGCTCCTCCGCTACGCCCTCCACTACGCCTACCACCCCGCTCCCGACTGGGGGACTTGGAGCAACATCGGCCCGGCCGGCATCGCCTACGCGCTGTTCAGCCTGCTGCGCAATATCCTTCCCGTCGTCGGCTGGTGGCAGAAGATCGCCGTGGCGGCCTTCGGGCTCTTCCTGGCCGGGCTGGGCGCCTGGCACATCCGCCGATCGGCTTCGAAGGCGGGGGACGGGGCCAAGCGCCTTCGAATCTTCCTCCTGGCCTGGCTGGGCGTGCACGGCTTCTTCTACCTGTGGTGGGCGCCGCAGGACAAGAACAACTTCACGGTGGCGCTGCTGCCGCTCGGCCTGCTCTTGGCTTCGGCCGTCTCCGAGGCGACCGCCGGCTGGACGGCCGTCCGGCGCCGGGCCGGAGCCTCGGTCGGGATCCTTCTCCTCCTGGCCCTGGGCGCCGTCAACTGGACCTTCTTCATCCGGCCGCTCCATCTGACCCGCGGCCCCAACTACGATGAGGCGGCCGCCCTGGACGCTTGCGTCCCGGCCGGCGATTGGATCCTCTCCGCCCAGGACGTCCAGGCCCATCTGGCCTACTATTTCGGGCGCCGCAACCTCCTGCAAGTGGAAATCCTGCCCATGTGCTTCGCCCAGGGATTGCCTCTGACCGAGGACTATCGGGTCCTGAGGGATCGGCCCGTGGTCCTGTCGCCCTCCTACTTGGACCCGGGATCCAAGCTGTCCATGGTCACCGGATTCGAGCGCCCCGGGGGATGGCGGGATTGGCTGGCCTGGATGTTCGGCCTGGAGACGGACGCCGCCGGGACGGTCGTCTCCGGGCGGACCTTCGAGATCCTAGCCTGCCCTCAAGGCTACCTCAGGATCGGGACCGATAGGACGGCGCTCTCGGGATGGAGCGACTTCCTGGCCCGTTTGGACGGCCTTCTGGCCCCCTCGCTCGGGGGGCGGCCGCGGGTCTTCCGGAATTGGGCCGAGGCCACGCGCCTCCGGCTGGATCCCTAGGGACCCGGCTCAGGACTTGCGGAGGTGGCTCTCGTAGAGTCCCTTGAGCATCCTGGCGTCATTGGCCCGGGCCGGGCTCTCGCAGATGATGGTGCCCTCCACGCCCGCGTCGCGAACCGCCTCGATCCACTCATCATAGCGATAGGACGTGTCGGTTAGGTTGAGGTGTCGAATCTCGCCTTGATGGTTGTACTCGATGCCCGAGAGATGGATGTGGGCCTCCCGCAGCGCGGCTCCTCCCAGCCTCTTCTCGACCTTGCGCAGGACGCGGTGGAAGTCCAGGTAGGAGTTGGCCCGGCCGCCGTCGCGGGCGAAGAGATGGGAGAAGTCCAGGCAGGGAGCCAGCCCCTCCAGCTCCCGGCAAAGCGTCAGGACCTCGTCCAGCGAGCCGAATTGGGACGGCTTGCCCATGGTCTCGACGCGCATCCGGACGGGATTGCGCTCGGCCTTGAGGACCGAGAGCACCTGCCCCAGCTCCCGCCGGACCGAGGCCAGGGCCTCGGCCGGAGTCGAGGCGTGGTAATAGCCGGCGTGGAAGACGACGCTGCGGGCGCCCATCTCGCGGGCCATGCGGGCCGACCGCAGCAGGTGGTCATGGCTCTGCAGGCGCTTTCCGGGCTCGGCCGAGTTGAGGTTGACGTAGTAGGGGGCATGGACGCTGAGGGCCAGCCCCAGCGAGCGGGCCTTGGCTCCCAGCTCGCGGGCGGCGTCGGGCCCCATCTTCACGCCGCGCACGAACTCGACCTCCAGGGCGTCCAGCCCCAGCCGGCGGACCTCGTCCAGGGCGGCCAGGGAGGACGCCTCGGGCGTCGCGTCGGGGACGCCGGCCGTGCCGAACAGAAGCCTAGACGCAGCCGGAGGCATCGGGCCTTCCGTCGGTCTTGAGGAACTGGTCGACCAGCCGCATGGCGCAGAACTCGCCGCACATGGAGCAGGCCGCTCCCGCGGTCCCCCTCTCGCGGCGGACCTTGTCGAACCGGACCGGGTCGATGGACAGGCTCTTTTGGGTCTCCCAGTCCAGCCGCTTGCGGGCCTCGGACATGGCCCGGTCGCGGGACCGCGCCCCGGGGACATCCTTGACCAGGTCGGCCGCGTGGGCGGCCAGGCGGGAGGCGATGAGGCCTTCCCGGACATCCTCGGCGGTGGGCAGGCCGAGGTGCTCGGCCGGCGTGACGTAGCAGAGGAAATCCGCCCCCGCGGACGCCGCGAGGGCGCCGCCGATGGCGGAGACGATGTGGTCGTATCCGGCCCCGATGTCGGTGACCAGGGGGCCCAAGACGTAGAATGGCGCGCCGCCGCAGAGCCTCTTCTGGAGCTTCATGTTCATCTCGACCTGGTCCAGAGGCACATGCCCGGGCCCTTCGACCATGACCTGGACGCCGGCCGCCCAGGCCCGCTCGACCAGCTCGCCGAGAGTCAGCAGCTCCTCCAGCTGGGCCCGGTCGGTGGCGTCGGCTTGGCTGCCGGGCCGCAAGCCGTCGCCCAGACTCAGGGTCACGTCGTGCCGGCGCGCGATCTCGAGCAGCCGGTCATAGCCCTCGTAGAAGGGATTCTCCCTCTGATGATGGAGGCTCCAGGCCAGGTGCATGGCCCCGCCTCGCGAGACCACGTCGGCCACGCGGCCCTGGCCGCGCAGGCGCTCGATGGCCCGCCGGGTCAAGCCGCAGTGGACGGTCATGAAGTCCACGCCCTCGCGGGCCTGGGCTTCAATGACGCCGAAGAGGTCCTCGACCGTCATGGCCAGGATCGAGCCGCGGCGCTCGATGGCCTCGACGGCCGCCTGGTAGATGGGCACGGTCCCGAGAGGCAGGGGGGCCTGGTCCAAGATGGCCCGGCGGATGCGCGGCAGATCGCCGCCCGTGCTGAGGTCCATGATCGTATCGGCCCCGTAGGCCAAGCTGATCCGGACCTTGGCCAGCTCGTCGGCCAGGTCCGGGAAGTCCTTGGAGGTTCCCAGGTTGACGTTGACCTTGGTCCGCAGCTTCTCCCCGATGCCCAGCGGGCGAAGGCCCGCGTGAGCGGGATTGGCCGGCAGGACCACCCGGCCTCCGGCCACGAGCGTCTGAAGATCCTCGGCCTTCATCCCTTCGTCATCGGCGACCCGCTGCAGGACGGGGGTGAGGCGGCCCCGTCGGGCCATTTCCAGTTGCGTCATGGGCTAGTCCTTCCGGCGCCCGCTCATCGCCCCAGGAGGCGCAGCAGGCGGTCCCGGTCCGCTGGCCTCAGGGGCAGGGACCGGACGAGGGATTCATCGAGGTCGGGCTTCAGCTTCAGCCGCGAGCGGGCCGCGGCCGCGTCGCTCCTCTGCACGGCGCAGAGCACGAGATAGGCCTTGGCCAGGGCGGCGTTCCCGGGGTCCACCGGCATGTCGGCGGCAAATCCGAGGAACCGCTCGAGCCAGCGCTCGGCGTCCTTGGCGGCCCGCTCCAGGTAGAGGAGCCGGCCTATCTCCAGATAAGCCCGGATCTCGTTGGGCACCTTGGTCAGGAGGTCTTGGTATACGCGGCGGGCCGAGCGGACGTCGCCCGCGGCTTCGTGCAGGCCGGCCAGAGCGACGTAGGCTTCCGCCTGGCGCGGCTGGTTCCGGATGATCCTCTCCAGTTCGGCTCGGGTCGCGGCCGGCGGCGCCGGCCGGGGGGCCTCGACGGCCTGGAGGACCGAGCGCGGCTTGGGGGCCGGGGCGGCGGAAAGGGCGGCGGTCGGGGGGGCGGAGACGTCGATCTTGTAGGCCTTCACAAGCTTGGCCAGCTCCGTCCTGGCCCAGTCGGGCAGCTCGGCCTGGGCCAGTCCGGTCGGGCCCAGGAGCGAGACGGCGGACCTCAGATCGGCCTCGATCTTATCCTTGGCTCCCAGGAAGCTGCGGCAGAGGCCGAGAAGGAGCCTGGCCCGTCCGAGGTCGGCCGGACGCGGGTGTAGGCCGAAAGCGGCAATCTCCAAGCTGGCCGCCGCCGGGCCGAAGGCCTTGCTCCGGAATTGGGCTTCGCCGGTCGCCAGGGACCGGGCGTAGAAGGGGTCGACCTGGGGAGCGCTCTGCGCGGCGCTCGGGGCTCCGGCGGGCCAGGCGAGCGGGGCCGCGATCAGGAGGAGTGCGAAGATGCGGCTTCTCATGGCATGCCCAGTTATTTATAATCGCCCGGAGAGAGTTTGTCAAAGACGCCTCCGGCCGCGGTCACCTTTGCGGGTGAAGGGAGAGGGGCTTTTATCACCCCCCCTTTCATCCGGCCGGACGATTGCCGCCGCCCGAGGCTCTCCCTAAGATGGATGCGGCCGTCCCGGACCGCCGTCCGGGGCGCTTGCGTCCGTCCCCCGACGGAGCGAGACGAGCGCTTATGGAGTCGCGATTGAGAGAGAGCCGAGAAGCCGTGGGCGGCAGCCCGCCCCCGATCCCGCCGGGGAAGGGGATGGAGTCGCCGGGACTGGGAGCCAGCCGCTTGGCCCGCAACACGATCCTCAACCTCCTCGGCTATGGCCTGCCGCTGGTCTTCGGCCTGGTCTCCCTGCCTTTCATCATCCGGGGACTGGGGACGGAGCGGTTCGGCGTGCTCTCGCTCGTCTGGGTGGTCATGGGCTACTTCAGCTTCCTTGATCTCGGGCTGGGGCGGGCCACGATCCGCTTCATCGCCGACGCCATCGGCCGCGGCGAGCACCGGGACATCCCCGAGTACCTCTGGACGACCGTGCTGATGCAGATGGGGCTCTCGCTCATCGGGACGGCCGTCCTGGCCCTCCTGACCCCCGTCCTGGTCGACCGGATCCTGTCCATCCCGCCGGCTCTCCAGGCCGAGGCCCGCACGGCCTTCTACCTGATGGCCTTGTCCCTGCCGGTCGTCATGGTCGCGGCCTCCTTCCGCGGCGTGCTGGAGGCGGCCCAGCGCTTCGATCTCGTCAACGCCGTCAAGATCCCCTCCAGCTCGGCCAACTACCTGGTCCCGCTGGCGGCGCTGCTGTTCTGGAAGTCGCTCGTCGGGATCGTCGTCCTGCTCCTCGTCTTCCGCACGGCGACGCTCATCGTCTGGGTCCTCCTGTCGCTCCGCATCTTCCCGGTCCTGCGGGGCCGGCCCGTCTTCGCCTCGCGCCGGCTCCGTCCGCTGCTGTCCTTCGGCGGCTGGGCCACCGTGTCCAGCTTCGTCGGCGCGATCCTGGAGAACCTCGACCGCTTCGCCATCGGGGCCCTCCTGTCCATGCACGACGTGGCCTTCTATACCGCGCCATACGAGGCCGTGGCCCGGATGGGCATCCTGCCCAGCAGCCTGGTCACGACGCTCTTCCCCGTCTTCAGCCTCCTGGAAGGCGGCCAGGCCCGGGACAAGATCCGGGCCCTCTTCGCCCGCTCGGTCAAGGTCGTGACGGCGGTCACGGGCTCGGCGTCCGTCCTGGTCATCCTCCTGGCCCGCCCGATCCTGCGCTTGTGGCTGGGCGGGGAGTTTCCGGACCGCAGCACCCTCGTCCTGCAGCTGATCGCGGCCAGCTTCCTCTTCCTGTCCTTCACCTACGTCGCCTTCAGCCTCCTGCAGGGCATCGGGCGGACGGACCTGCCGGCCCGCATCCACGTCCTGCTGCTGGTCCTCTATCTGCCTCTGCTCTGGGGCGGGATCAAGCTGGCCGGGATCCAGGGGGCGGCCGCGGCCTGGCTCGTCCATCTCGGCCTGCAGGCTCTCCTTCTCTTCCAAGCCGTCCGCAAGCTCGGCCTGACCAGCGCCGGCTCGCTGCGGCGAGCCGGGGCGGGGCGGGTCGTGGCGGCGCTGGCGGCCTTCGCCGCGGCGGGCGAAGCCCTGTCCTCCGTCCTTCCCGCGCCGGCGGCCGTCCTTGTCGCGGGATCGGGCTTCGCCCCTCTGCTGTGGCTTTGGGTCCTGGACGTAGAGGAGAGGAGATGGCTGCGGGGCGTGCCCGGGCGGCTGCGCCGGGGCCGGGGGAGCGGATCATGAGCGCTGTCCGCCGGCGGCTGCTCCTGGTCGGTCTCGTCCCGCCCGAAGCCGGGGGCTCGATCGCCTGCGGCGTGGCCTGCCATGTCTTGGAGCTGGCCGAGCAGGCCGCCGCCCGCGGCTTCGAGACGGCCATCCTGGCCCCCCTGCGGCCCGGCGCGCCGGACGCGGCCCGGGGCGTTCGGCTGATCAGCGCTACCCGTTCGCGCCTGAGGAGGGTTCTCTCCGGCGGCCGGGCGGCTTGGGGCCCGCAGCGCCCGGCCTCGGCCTTCCTGGCCGGCCGGGGATGGCGGGACCGCGTCTCCATCCTGTCTTGGACCGAGCGGATCAAGGAGGCCATCGAAGCCTTCCGGCCGGACGTCGTCCATATCCACCCCTTGTCCCATCCCGCCGGCCCGGGACTCGGCGAGCTGCCCGCGGGGCTCCCCGTCGTCTTGACCGATCACGGCTTCTGGCAGGACCTGCGCGGCGACGGAGATCTGGACAAGATCCGCGAGGCGGCCCGCCTCGCGGCCGGCGTCATCGCCGTCTCGCGCCACTGCGCCGATCGCCAAGACGAGCACGGCCTCCTCTTCGGCGGCCCGCGGAGGATCATCCGCAATCCGGTCCGGCCGCTGCCGTCGGGGCTCGATCTGGCGCGGCCGCGAACCGGCCGCAAGCGCGTCCTCTTCGTCGCCGGGGTGGACGCCCTGACCCGCAAGGGCTTGGACACCCTCGTCCGGGCTTTCGCCGGCGACCGGGAGCTCCGCGCTGGCGCCGCGCTGTCCGTGGTCAGCGAGCCGAAGTCCGGCGCCTGGGCCCGGCGGGCCATGCGAGCGGCCGGCATCGAGGGACAGGTCCGCCCGCTCCTCCCGTGCCGGGGCATGGCCGAGCTCTACCTGGAGGCGGATGTCTTCGTCCTGCCGAGCCGCTCCGAGGCGTTCCCCTTGGTCTTCCTCGAGTCCTTGGTCGCGGGAACGCCGGTCGTGGGATTCGCCCCGGCGGTCAACGAGCTGAGGGAGATTCTGGGCCCCGGCGCGGGGCTCGCTTTCGACGCCGCGGCGGACGCGGCCTCTGAGCTGGCCGAGGTGATCAAGCGGGCCTTGGCCGAGCCCCCGGACCGGGCGGGACTGGCCGCGGCGACCGCGGCTGCCTTCTCCTGGGATGCCGTCTTTCCGGCCTACGCGCGATTCTACGACGAAGCGGGGCGGCCATGAGAGGGGGCTCGAGACGGCCCCGGGCCGCCGTTCACCACCCCTGGCTCATCGAGGGGGGCGGATCGGAGTCCGTGACCCTGTGGGCCGCCCAGGCCCTGGCCTACGACTTCGACGTCGACATCCTGACCATGGGCTCGACGCCGCTCGAGCGCCTCGACGCGGCCTACGGCACGCGCCTCAGCGGCTCCGGGGTTGGGCTGATCCGGGTCCCGCTCCCGAGGCCGCTGCGGCGGCGGGGCGACGCCCTGCGCGCGGCTCTGGCGGCCCGGGCCGTCCGGCCGCGCTGGCCCGGCTACGACCTGCTCTTCTCCTCTTACAACGTCATGGACTTCGGGCGGCGCGGCCTGCAGTACATCTCCGACTTCTCGTTCGACGACTCCTTGCGCCGGGCCATGCTGGAGAACCCCGACAATTGGCGCGACGCCCGGCGGCGCTCGCCGCTCGGCCAGCGCGTCTATCTGAGCGCGGCCCGGAGGCTGGCCCGGCAGTCCCGCGATGGATGGCGGCGGAACCTGACGCTGGCCAACTCGCGCTGGAGCCGGGACCTGATGGCCGAGGCGTTCGGGATCGAGTCCGAAGTCGTCTACCCGCCCGTCATCGGGCCCGATCCCGATGTCGCTTGGGAGGACAGGACCGACGGGTTCGTGACCATCGGCCGAATCGTGCCCGAGAAGAGAGTCGACGAGCTGGCCGACATCGTTGCCGAGGTGCGGCGGGCCGGGCACGACATCCACCTCCACATCCTGGGACGCGTTCCCGACGACGGCTACGGCCGCCGCCTCGAGGCCAGGGCCCGGGACGCGCAGGGCTGGCTGAGCCTGGAAGGCCCCGTCTACGGGGAGGCCAAGAGAGGCGATCTTCTCGGCCACCGCTATGGCCTCTCCGGGCGCCGGCACGAGGCGTTCGGCATGTCGGCCGCGGAGATGGTCAAAGCCGGCCTGATCGTATGGGTGCCGAGAAGCGGCGGCCAAGTCGAGATCGTCGACCATCCCGATCTGGTCTTCGACTCGCCGGCCGACGCGGCCGCCAAGATCGTCCGCGTCCTCCGAGATCCCGGACGCCAGCGGGCCCTGCGCGAGCATCTCCGGCGCCAGGCGGCCAAGTTCTCCCTGGGCGGATTTGTCGAGGGCATCCGGCGGGCCGGCGAGGAGTTCCGGGAGGCGCGCCGTGACGGCTGAGCGGGCCCGTTTCGCCTTCGTCGTGGCCACCAAGGACCGGCCGGCCGAGCTGGAGCGGCTGCTCCGGAGCCTGGCCGGACAATCCCTCCTCCCGGAGCAGGTCGTCGTCGTCGACGGCGGCGAGCCGCCGGCCCGCGGCATTGTCGAGAAGCCCGCCTGGGCCGGGCTCCGCATCCGCTACGAGCGATGCCTCCCCCCTTCGGCGACCCGGCAGAGAAACCGGGGCCTGAGCCTGGTCGATCCCGCCGCGGCCTGGATCGGCTTTCTGGATGACGACGCGGTCCTCGCTCCCGGAGCCGTGGCCCGTATGGAGGCCTTTCTGGCCGGAGCCGGAGCGGACCTGGGCGGAGCCTCCTTCAACATGCTGAACGCGCCGCGGGCCTTCGCCGCGGGCCTGAAGGGCCGGCCCTGGGTCGAGCGCCTGGGAATCTACAGCGGCCGGCCGGGCCAGGTCCTGCCATCCGGATTCCAGGTCCTGACGGGCCGCGTCGACCGGACCCTCGACGTCCAGTGGCTGGGCTCGGGCGCCTCGGTCTGGAAGCGGGAGATCTTCCGCGACTTCGCCTTCGACGAGTGGTTCGGCGGCTACAGCTATCTGGAGGACCTCGATTTCAGCTATCGGGTCGGAAAGCGCTACCGCCTGGCCGTGGTCGCGGGCGCTGACTACGACCACCTCCCGGGCGCCCACGGGCGGGGGAGCGGCTTCGCCTTCGGCCGCCGCGAGGCCCGCAACCGGATCCATTTCGTGCGCAAGAATCCCGAGCTCAGCCTCGGCCGCTGCGCCCTGGCCCTCGTCCTGAGGGCGGGCATCAGCCTGGCCATGGCCCTGCGGGGGGAGAGCGCCTATTATTTGGCCCGAGCCGGCGGAGCGATCGTCGGGACGCTGGAATCCCGGCCCTGGTCGCGCCGCGAGCCGGCCCGAGGGAAGGACCGATGAAGAGAAAGACAATCCTCGTCTCCGCTTACGCCTGCAATCCCGCGAGCTCCCTCCAGCTCCATCCGGGGGAAGACATCACCGGCTGGCGGCTCGTCGGCCAGATCCGGCGCTTCCACGACGTCCATGTCATCACCCATACGTACAACCGTGAGGGCGTGGCCAAAGCCCTGGCCGAGGGCGCCTATCCGGACGTGCGCTTCCACTTCCTCGATCTCGGCCGCGTCGCGGGGCTGCTCTACAAGGTCGAATTCGGCCAGCGCATCTACTATTACCTCTGGCAGATCGCGG
This sequence comes from uncultured Eubacteriales bacterium, assembly GCA_964556755.1. Lineage (GTDB taxonomy): Bacteria > Acidobacteriota > Aminicenantia > Aminicenantales > UBA4085 > UBA4085. The sequence continues at coordinate 56,571 of CAZKXI010000002.1, read as the reverse complement.
CCTGGCGGCTGGCCCGGCGCCTGCACCGGGACATCGGATTCGATCTGGCCCACCACCTGACCTTCGGCAACGACTGGCTGGGGAGCTGGATCGGGGCCTTCCTCCCCGTCCCCTACATCCATGGGCCGGTGGGCGGGGGGCAGAGGACCCCCCAGCCGCTCCTGGCGGAGTACACCGCCTACGGCCGCTTCGCCGAGCGGGTCCGGCAGACCGCCCAGTGGGTCGGCCGCCGCGACTGGGTCCGGCGCCGCTGCTTGAAGCGGGCCAAGGCCGTCCTGGTCTGCAACGAGGAGACCCGCGGCAAGATCCCGGCTTCGGGCCGGGGCAAGACCTTCTTCTTCCCGGTCAACGGCATGGCGGCCGGCGACTTGGAGCTGATCGATGAAGCCGCCCGGACCGCCGGCCCGGCGCCCGGAGGCCCGTTCCGCGTCCTGACCGCGGGCCGCCTCCACCGGCTGAAAGGATTCGCCCTGGGCGTCAAGGCTTTCGGCCGGCTGGCCGCGCGGCGGCCCGAGGCCGAGATGCGCATCGTCGGCAAGGGCGAGGAGGAGGAGGCCATCCGGGCCGCGGCTCGAGCGGCGGAGGTGGAGGCCAAGGTCCATCTCGTCGACTGGCTGCCCCGGTCCGAGCTTCTCCAGGCCATGGCCTCGGCCGACGTCGTCCTCTTTCCCAGCTTCCGCGACGGGGGAGGGGCGGTCGTCGTCGAAGCCATGGCCGCCGGCAAGCCGGTCGTGGTGGTCGACTCGGGCGGGCCCGGCTCGCACATCGATCCCGCCTGGGGGATCAAGATCGCGCCGTCCACGCCCGAGGCGACGGCCGACCGGCTGGCCGAGGCCTTGGAGCGGCTGGCCGCCGATCCGGCCTTGCGCCGGGACCTGGGCCGGGCGGCCCGGGCCAGGGTGGAGGACTTCTACCTCTATGACCGCGAGGGCGAGCGGATGATGGAGATCTACCGCTTCGCTTGGGGCGAAGGCGAGGCGCCGAAGGCATGATCTACGCCGCGTTCCTCTGGGGGCTTGTCTGGGCCGGCATGTTCACCGGCCTCTACAACGCCACCGCCGTGCTCATGCACAAGAGCACCCTGAACTACATCCAGGGCGCGCGGGCCTTCCTGCCGGTCGCGGCCGCCTACCTGGGATTGGTCTGGCTCCTGGCCAAGCGGCCTCGGTTCGCTTTCGCCGGCACGCCCCTGGCTTTCCTCTCCGGCTACTGCCTGATCGGGCTGCTGTCCTCGCTGCTCCTCTCCCCCGAGCCGGCCCAGTCGATGTACTGGCTGGGCCTCTACGTCGCCCCCATCCTGGTCATCTGGTACTGCCTGGAGAAGGAGGCCGCGGCCGCCTATCTGCGCCTGATCATGCGGATCAACTACGCCTTCTTCTTCCTGCTGGCCCTCTTCATCATGCCGGAATCGCTCCGGGTCGGGTGGGGGAACGTGCCGCCCTTCCAGCAGTACACCCTGCCATTCGGCTTGGGGACGCAGCGGACCAACGGGGCCGGCCGCTTCGCCCTGGTCGTGATCATCGTCTGTGTCGTCCGCTTCCTGACCTCGCGCCGGCTGCGGCGCTGGATATGGCTGCCCGCCGCCGGGCTGGCCTTCTTCCTGCTGCTGCAGACCCAGTCGCGGACGTCGCTGCTCGGGCTGGCCGTGACCGCGCTGCTGCTGGTGGCCCTGCTGGGGCTGGACTGGAGATACCTCTTCATCGGTCCCCTGATGGCGGCCGGGGCCTGGTTCTCCGGCTTCAAGCTGCGGGCCCGCGGCCAGATGGACATGCTGATCGACCTGACCGGCCGCCAGTACACCTGGCAGAAAGGCCTGGCCCAAACCCTCAAGTCGCCCTTCCTCGGCTGGGGCTTCAACGCCGATCGCATCCTGCTCAACGCCGAGCACATGCACAACAGCTACCTGCATGCCGCCATCCACGGCGGAGCCCTGGGCGCCTTCTTCTTCGCCGCGACCTTCGTCAGCCTGTGGGCGATCATCCTCCGCTCGCGGCTGCTCCGGCGGGCCCGGCTGATGCCGGACCCCGACAAGGCCTTCCTCTTCGAATCCATCCTGATCGCCGGCTTCCTGACGGCCCGCGGCTTCTTCGAATCGACCGGCGCCTTCTACGGCGTCGACCTGCTGCTCCTCGTCCCGGCCATGGCCTTTATCGGCCTCATGGCCCGCCGGCCGGACGAGGCGGCGCCCCTCCAGGAGGAGAGTCCGGCATGAAGATCCACATCCACACCATGTACTTCCTGCCGGAGTTCGGCAGCGCCCCGATCCTGATGAACGAGCTCGCCTGCGACCTGGCCCGCCGCGGCCGCTCGGTCGAGGTCGTCACCACCCTGCCCCGGCCGCCCCAGAACCGGGGCTACGAGGGCCGCCTCTTTCGGCGCGAGAGGCGGGACGGCTTCACGGCCCTCCGCTTCCCGACCAATTTCACCGTCCACCCCGTCGGCCGGCTCATCGCCTGGACGGTCTACACCCTGGCCACCTGGCTGAACCTGGCCCGGGTCAAGCGGGGCGACGTGGTCTTCCTCCGCCTGCCTCCGCTGCAGCTCGGGATCACCGGCTGGCTGGCCCGCCGGCTGCGCGGGGCCAGGGTCATCCTCAACGTCCAGGACATCCACCCCGACCTGTCGATCGAGAGCGGGCTGCTGACGAATCCCTTCCTCATCGCCGCCGCCCAGGCCTTCGAGAAGTGGATCTACGGCCGGTCGGAGGAGATCCTGGTCATCTCCGAGGGCTTTCGCCGCAATCTACTGGCCAAGGGCGTCCCGGACGGCAAGATCAAGATCCTGCCGAACTGGGTCGACACGGACTTCCTCAGCCCGCGGCCCAAGGACAATCCCGTGGCCCGCCGCCACGGCTTGGCCGACAAGACGGTGTTCATGTATTCGGGGACGATCAGCATCTCCAGCTGCGCCACCCTGGAGCGCATCCTGGAGGCGGCGGCCCTGGTCCGCGACGACGCGCGTATCCGGGTGGCGATCGTGGGCGACGGATTGAAGAAGCCCGACCTGGAGGCCAAAGCCAAGAGCCTGGGCGTCGATAACGCGGCCTTCCTCCCGTTCCAGCCCTATGCCGACCTGCCCGACCTGCTGGGGAGCGCCGACGCTCTGCTGGTCCCCCTGGACAAGGAGAAATCGCTTCTGTCGGTGCCCTCCAAGCTCTACAACTTCATGGCCGCCGGGCGCCCCATCCTGGGCTTGGCGACGCCCGACTCGGAGGTCTACGGCCTGATCGAAGGCACGGGCTGCGGCGTCTGCGTCCCGCCCGACGATCCGGCGGTCATCGCCGCCGCCTTTCGGCGCTTGGCCGGAGACGCCGCGGGCCGGGCCGCCATGGCCGCCCGCGGCCGGGCTTACGCCGAGGCGGAAGTCTCGCGCCGGGCGGTCCTGGAGGCCTACGACCGCTGGCTCTTTCCCCGGCCCGGGCCGCAACGGAGGGGAGGGGGCGCGTGAGCGACTTGACGGCGGGCCAGGCTTTCAAGCGGGGGCTTTTCCTCAAGCGCCCCTTCGACATCCTCCTCGCGGGGATCGGCCTTCTCCTGTCCTCGCCGCTCTGGCTGCTGATCGCCGCCCTGATCAAGCTGGAGGACGGGGGGCCGGTCTTCTACCGCCAGCCGCGGGTCGGCCGCCGCGGCCGCCTCTTCGACGTCCTCAAGTTCCGCTCGATGATCACCGAAGCGGAGAGATCCGGGATCGCCGTCCAGGCCGTGGCCAAGGACCCGCGGATCACCCGGGTCGGGCGCGTCCTGAGGGCCTCGGCCATGGATGAGCTGCCGCAGCTTCTCAACATCTTCAAGGGCGACATGAGCTTCGTCGGCCCGCGGGCCTTGCGGCCCCATGAGAGGGAAGTCCAAGGCGACCCCGATGACCGCGACATTCGCGACATCCCGGGCTACGAGGAGCGCATCCGGGTCCGTCCGGGGCTGACCGGCCTGACCCAGGTCTTCCTGCCCGGCGAGACGCCGCGCCGGCGCAAGTTCCGGGTCGACCGCCTCTACATCCGGCGGCGCAGTTTCTGGCTCGACCTGAGGCTGATCGTCCTGTCCTTTTGGATCACCTTCCGCGGCCGCTGGGAGTCGCGCCAGTCCAAGCTCTGAGGCGGTCGGAGGGGAGCCGATTGAACCGGGGCCCCGATCGGCCTATAATGCCCTTCAAGAAAATTCATGCATTCCGAGGCGCTTTGATCTGCGATGCAGCCGTCGTCGGCGGCGGGCCGAGCGGTCTGCAGACCGCCCGCCAGCTGGCCGCCGGAGGCCTGGGGGTCGTCCTCCTGGAAGCCAAGCGCGAGATCGGCGCCAATGTCGTCTGCAGCGGCATCATCGGGCGGGACGTCTTCGGTGAGTTCGATCTGCCCGAAGCCGCCGTGCTGAGGGAGCTTCGGAGCATGACGCTGATCGGCCCGGCCGGCCGGCCGCTCGTCTACGAGCATCCCTCCTCCTTCGCCCGGATCGTCGACCGCGAGCGGTTCGACAGGGAGCTGGGCCGGGCCGCCTCCGCCGCCGGGGCCGAGATCAGGACCGGCGTCAAGGTCCTGCAAGCCTCCGTCACCGAGGACGGCGTCCGCCTGAGGACGCGGGGCCCGGACGGAGAGGCGGGCTCTCTCCAAGCCTCAGTCCTCGTCTTGGCCACGGGGGTCCAGAGCCGGCTGCAGACCGAGCTGGGGCTGGCGGCCCCGGCCCACCATCTGTCCGCCCTCCAGTGGGAGACTTCGGCGCCGGCGGAGTTGGCGCCGTCCATGTTCATCGGCCGGGAGATCGCGCCCGGGGCTTTCGGCTGGGCCATCCCGACCGAGCCGGGCCGGATGAAAGTCGGCCTGATCACGGACCAGGATCCCCAGCCGCCTTTCTCGCGTCTGCTGAAGCAGCTCCGGCCCGACGGGCCCCGGCCCGGCCGGGGGGAGCTGCGCCTCAAACCCATCGCCCAAGGCTTGGCCCCGCGCAGCGCCGGCCCCCGGGTGCTGGTCGTGGGGGAGGCCGCCGGCCAGGTCAAGACGACCACCGGGGGCGGCATCGCCTTCGGGCTGATCGGGGCCCGGGTGGCCTCGGACGTCATCCTCAAGGCCTTCCGCGCCGGCACCCAGGGCTCCACGGCCTATGCCGAGTACGACCGGCTCTGGCGGGCCGTCCTGAAGCGGGAGATCGAAGTGGGAGCCTATGCCCGCCGGGCCATGGCCGTCCTGGATGACGCCCATATCGAGAAGCTGATGGATGTCGCCCGGAGGGACGGGGTCATCCCCCTCATCCGGGCCAAGGGCGACTTCGACTGGCACAGCGGCCTGATCGGGGACCTGCTGCGCAAGGCGCCCATCTTCCGGATCTTCCGCGAAGTCGGGCTCCCGCCCGGCCCCCTGAAGGGATTCTGGTCCTGAGCGGGGCCTCTCCTCCCCCTATGAAAAAGACTCTGGCCGCGGCCGTCGGGCTGCTGACGATGGCCGCTTCGTTCGCCTCGGCCCAAACCTATGTCTCGTTCCGGGACGAATGGGAGTCGGTCACCACGAAGGCGCCCTGGACCCTGGGGCCCTTCCGCCTCTTCCCCGGCCTCAGCCTGCGAAACGTCGGCTACGACGACAACATCTACTTCGAGAGCCGGCCGACGCCCGACTACACCGGCACGTTCTCGCCCGACCTGCGGGCCTACCTGCCGGTCGGAGGGACCATCCTGCTGCACGGCTCGGTCAATCCCGAATATACCTACTACGTCCGGGAGGCCTCCCGTCGCGCCTTTGACTTCAGCTGGTCCGGGGGGGTCAAGGCTCTGCTTCTGTCCCGCTTCGTCCTGTCCGGGGAGTACCGCGACCAGTCCCACCGCCGGCGGCTGTCGCCTGAGGTCGGCATCCTGGTGACCGACCGCAACCGGGGCTGGGACGCGGGCCTGTCCTTCGAGACGGCCAACCGGACCGTGTTCGCCCTGGGGGTCTTCCGCAGCGACGTCAGCTTCGAAGCCTACCGGCCGGATCCGGAGGGGCTGCCGCTGTCCGACGCCCTCAACCGGACCGAGACGGGCGGGCGGGCCGAGATCGACTACCGGGCCTTCTACCAGGGCTACCTGTTCCTCGGCATCGAGGCGACGGAGTACGCCTTCCAATCCCCGGCCATGGCCTGGCGCAACGCGGCCGGCCGCCGCGTCTATGCCGGCCTCCGCTTCCCGGTGGGGACATCCATCGAGGGATCGCTGAGCCTGGGCTACAAGCAGTTCCGGCCGAAGGCCGAAGGGCAGCCTTCCTTCTCCGGCTTCGTCGGCGGCGCCGATCTGACGGCCCGATTCGGCCGTTTCGGGCTGCGGGCCCGCTTCGGCCGCGACAACGTCTTCTCGGCCTACACCGACGTGCTCTACTTCCTCGACTCCTCGGCCGGGGGAGGGATCTCGTTCTATCTGGCGGATTTCCTGCGTCTGGACTATGATTTCGATGTCGGGCTGTCCGCCTACCCGGATGCGGAGACTCCGGCCGCCGAGGGAGGCGCTTTCGCCGGCCGGGACGACGCGCGCGTCACCCACGCGGCCGGGATCGTCGTCCGGGTCCTGCGGACGGCCGGGATCGGCCTGACCTGGAACACGGCCTCTTGGACGTCGACGCTGCCGGGCTGGGACCGGAGGCGCAGCTTCGTCGGGGCCTACTTGACCTACCGGTTTTGAGCCTGAGCGAGGAGACAGACATGGCCAAGTCGAACATCAAGCGGGCCGTCGGGATCGCGGTCGCGAGCCTTCTCCTGGCCGCGGCCGGGGGATGGGCCCAAGAGGCGGCTCCCCAGCGATTCGTGGCCGAGTACACCATCGGTCCGCGCGACGTGCTGGACATCAAGGTGGCCAAGTCGGAGCTCATCACCGGCCAGGTCCGGGTCTCGGAGCAGGGCACGATCAGCCTGCCTTTCCTGGGCGAGGTCGCGGTCGAGGGGCTGACCGCGGCCGAGCTGGAGAAGAAGCTGGCCCGGGCCTTGGTCGAGAAGCAGCTTCTGGTGGACCCCCAGGTCTCGGTCACCATTACCGACCGCCAGAGCAAGCGGGTCTCGGTCATCGGGGCGGTCCAGACGCCGGGATCCTACGAGCTGTCCGGCCGCCAGACCCTCTTCCAGATCCTGTCCCTGGCCGGCGGCCTGAGCAAGGATGCGGGCCGCGAGATCATCGTCATCCGGCGCCTGCCCGACGGCACCAGCGTCTCGCTGCGCATCCCGGCCGACGACCTTATGGTCAAGGGCGACACCCAGTATGACATCCCCCTGGAGGCCGGCGACATCGTCAACGTCCAGGTGGAGCGGGAAGGCGTCATCTACGTTCTCGGCGAGGTCAAGACGCCCGGCGCCCTCAAGGTCGTGCTGTCGCGGCTGCCGACGGTGGCCCAGGCGGTGGCCCAGGCCAGCGGCTATACGGAGCGGGCCGCCCTGCGGCGGGTCGTCATCAAGCGGCGGGACGCGGCCGGCAACGAGAAGGAGATCGTCGTCGACCTGAAGGCCATCCTGCGGAACAAGGCCAAGGACGTTCCGCTCCAGGACGGCGATACGGTCTATGTGCCCAAGGGCCTGATCTGAGCCGGAGCCTAGATTCGGGCTCCGCGACCGGGTACAATCCCTTCCGTCCGGGTCACCCCGAGGGGTGAGGGGCGGCGAGGCAAAATCACCCCCGGCATCATCCGGCCGGACGATTGCCGTCCCCCGGGCGATGTCCTATCCTGCGCGAGGAGTCAAGAACGACCATGACCGCCATGCCGTCGGGAAACAAGGAGGCCGGCCTCCTCGAGTACTGGCATATCCTCCTCAAGCGCAAGTGGGTCGTCGTCTCGGTGACCGCCGTCCTGCTGGCCGCCTCCGCCGTCCTGTCCTTCACCTCGACGCCGCTCTATAAGGCCGGCGCCACGCTGCTGATCGAGGACCCCGGCTCGAGCATGCTGACGATCCAGGACCTCTTCAACTCGTCCTCTGGGTCGACCGACTGGCTGGGCACCTACTTCAACACCCAGCTGAAGATCCTCCAGAGCCGCCTTCTGGCCGAGCGGGTGGCTAAGAAGATGAACCTGGCCTCCCGGCCCGAGCTCCAGGGCGCCGAGGCCGAGCCCCGCAGCCTCCTGCGGATGCTCAAGTCCGTGGCCAGTCTGAGATGGCTCAAGGGGGGCGCGAAGGCTCAGCCCGATCCCGGCCCCGCGAGCGACGACGCCGCCCAGGATCCCTCGGCCGCCTACGCCGGCTACGTCATGTCCGGCCTGGGCGTGGAGCCCGTGACCGAGACCCGGCTCGTGGACCTGACCTTCACGGCGGCCCACCCGAGGCTGGCGGCGGATGTGGCCAACACCCTGGCCCAGGAGTTCATCGCCTACTCCATCGAGTCCCGCTACGCGGCGACCCAGCAGACGACCGACTTCCTCAACCAGGAGATCGCCCGCGTCCGCGAGGACCTGGCGGCCAAGCAGAGGGAGCTGACCAAATACTCCGACCAGAAGAACATCGTCCCCCTCAATGACCAGGAGAGCAGCATCGTCGGCCAGTACAGCGACCAGTACAAGGCCTTCACCGATGCCCAGCTGGAGAGGGTCAACGCCTACGCGAACTACAGGGAGCTGAGCGGCCTGAAAGTCGACAGCCTGCCCCAGCTCATCAACAACCCGGCCATCCAGGGGCTCAAGACGACGTACAACGACCTGCAGCGGACTTGGGCCGAGAAGGGCAAGACCCTGGGCCCCAACAATCCCGAGATGATCTCGCTGCGCTCCCAGATCGACACCACCAAGAGCCAGCTGGAAGGAGAGATCCTCAAGGCCGCCGACGCGGCCTATTCCACCTACCAGACGGCCTTGTCCAAGGAACGGACCATGGAAGGCCTGCTGGCCGGCAAGCGCGGCGAAGTCACCCGCATGAGCAACGTCAACATCTTCGCCGAGAGCCTGCGGCGCGAGATCCTCAGCACGCAGGACATCCTCAAGACCCTGCAGGACCGGCAGGCCCAGACCGACGTCTCGGCCCGCCTCAACGGCCTGATGACCTCCAACATCAAGGTCGTCGACCCGGCCGTCGTGCCCGAGGCGCCATTCTCGCCCAACGTCAAGCGGAGCCTCCTGGTGGCTCTCCTGCTGGGCCTGATGCTGGGCGTCGGGCTGGCCTTCGCCTCCGACTTCCTGGACAACTCGGTCAAGGGGCCGGAGGACCTGGAGCGGCTGACCGGCCTGCCGTCGCTGGGCATCATCCCGCACTTCTCCGTCGGCGGGGGACATAGAAAGGGCTCGGGCAGCGGCTATGGCGGTTACGGAGGCGCTTATGGCGCCTCGGCCGACGGCGACGATCCGGCCCTGGCCAAGGTGACCGAGGTCGAGCTGATCAACCATCTCTTCCCCAAGATCGCCATCGCCGAGGACTACCGGACCGTCCGGACAGCCATCCTCTTCTCCCACCCGGACTCCGCTCCCCGGACGATCGCCTTCACCTCCATGTCGCCGGAGGAGGGCAAGTCGGCCACCCTCATCAACCTGGCCATCTCCTTCGCCCAGCTCGGCGACCGGGTCCTGGCCGTGGACGCCGACTTGCGCAAGCCGCGCTTGGCCAAGGTCTTCCAGGTCCGCAACATGACCGGGCTGGCGGGAGTGCTGACCGGGCGGGCCGGCCTGGAGGACGCGGTCCAGAAGACGGCCATCGAAAACCTCTGGGTCCTGCCCGGCGGGCCCCACCCGCCGAACCCGGCCGAGCTGCTCAACTCGCGCCGGATGAAGGAGCTTCTGGCCGAGCTGAAGACCGAGTTCAGCGTCGTGCTCATCGACCTGCCGCCGGTGCTTGCGGTCATCGACCCGGTCATCGTCAGCTCCATGGCCGACAGCACGGTCCTGGTCCTGAAGACCGGCAAGGCCACCCGCAAGCCCCTGCTGAAGACGATCGAGGAGCTGCGCAAAGGCAAGGCCAACGTGATCGGCGCCGTCTTCAACGATGCCAAGCTGCGGCGCAGCGGGCAGTCGTCCAACTACTTCCAGTACGAATACTACCAGGATCCGGGCCTGGCTCCGCCCGGAGCCGGATCGGAGAAGAGAAGGCCGTGAGGGACAAGAGCGGGGCCCTGATCGGCGCGGCCGAGACGGCCCCGGCCTACGCCCCGCTGGACGCCGCGGCCGGACGGGCCGGCGGCCGGCTGCGGCGCGGCCTGGTCGAGGCCGGGCTTCTGGCTCTGCTCGTTCTCAGCCCCCTGCCGGCCGCTTCGGTGGAGGATTGGTCCATCCTGGCCATCGAGCTTGTCGCCGCCCTGCTGGCGGCGGCGACCTTGATCGGCCGGCCCGATCCCATCAACGCCAAGCTCCGGGCCAGCCTCCGGCTCCCCGGGTTCCTGACCGCCGGCTTGTTCCTCTTTCTGGGCCTGCAGGTCGTCCCCCTGCCGAAGGCCCTGGTCAAGATCCTCTCGCCTTTGGCCTACCGGCTGCGGGAGGGCTTCGACCCGGGCTTCGCCGGCTCGACGACGATGTCCCTCTCCGTGGTCCCGGCCCATACGGCCCGCGAGGCCCTGGAGCTGCTGGCCTATGTCCTGATCGCCTGGACCGTCGTGCGGACCGTCACCCACCGCCGCCAGTTCGTACGTTTCTTCGCCGTCCTGACGGCCCTGGGAGCGGCCCAGGCCTTCTACGGATTGTACGAGCTGTCCCGCAGCCAGCCGCGGGTCCTGTTCTACCCCAAGCTCTACAACCTCCAGGCGGCCAGCGGGACGTTCATCAACCGCAATCACTTCGCCGGCTATCTGGAGATGATCTTGCCCCTGGCCCTGACCCTGATCGTGGCCCGGGTGGACCTCTTCTCCCTGGCCGGCAAGCGGCGGCCCGAGAGGCTGGCCCAGCTGACGGGGCGGGGCTTCGCCGCCAACCTCCTGGCCCTGATCGGGGTCGTCGTCATGGCCCTGGCCATCGTCCTGTCCCGATCCCGCTCGGGCGCCTTCATCCTCGGCCTCATCTTCCTCCTGTTCTTCCTCCTGACCGTGTTCCATTTCGAGAAGGCCCGCTTCCGCCAAGCCTGGATCCTGACCGCGCTGAAGGCGTCTTTCGGGCTGATCCTGGCCGTCTCGCTGTATGTGGGATTGGAGGCGACGGTCGGGCGCTTTGCCGACGACAACCTCCTCCAAGACGGGCGGCCGCAGTACTGGTCCTCGGTCCTGCGCATGGCGGGGGACAGCCCCTTCCTCGGGACCGGCTGGGGGACCTTCGCCGCGGTCTATCCCGTCTACGAGACCGTGCCGCTCGAGGGCCGCCTTCTGCACGCTCACAACGACTATCTCGAGGCCCTGGCCGAGCTAGGGGTGGTCGGCTTCGTCCTTCTGCTGGGCCTCATCCTGGTCCCGGCGGCTCGGGCTTTCAAGACCTGGTCCGGCCGCCGGCATCCGGGGATCAAGGGCCTGGGCATGGGCGGCTTCGTCGCCGTGGCGGCTCTTCTCGTCCACAGCCTGACCGACTTCAATCTCCACATCCCGGCCAACGCGGTGCTCTTCTCGGTGATCCTGGGCCTGACTCTGGGTCTGGCCTACTACAGGAAGGCCTGAATGAGCGGCAAGCGGCTCCTCCTGCTCCTGGCCGTCCTGGCGGCGGCCGCCGCCGACCTCCTCTTCTATGACGGTTCGGCGCGGGTCTCCGCCGCGGCCCGGCGCCCCGACCCGGCGGCCCGCATGGAGATCCTCTCGGGCGGCCAGGATCTTGCGGCCCTCAACGACCTCCAATACCGCGACTTGGGCCGGGCGGCCTTCGAGGCGGCGGTCGTCGATCTGACGGCGGCGGAATCGAGGGATCAAGGCCTGCGCCAAGCCTACCAAGCCCAAATGCGCTCCCTGGCCGTCAATCCTCTCTCGGCCGCAACCCACTTCGACTTGGCCCAGACGCTGGAATATATGGCGCTCTTCGACTTGCCCGCGGCCGGGCGGCCGATGGACGAGTTCATCAAGACGGTCCGGCTGGCCGGTCAGGATGCGGAGATTCTCGCCGCTACCGGGCAGGTCCTCCTGTCCAGCTGGCCAAGGCTGACGGTCGAGGAGCGGGCTTTGGCCCGCGACGTCACCCGGTCCGCCTTGGCCGTCCGTCCCGGCGAGCGGCTGGAGGGCATCCTGGACCTGTGGGCCCTGCGCGTCCAAGATCCCGCTTTCATGAGAGCCGTGCTTCCGCCCGACGCCGAGGCCTACCGGACCTATGCCCGCTTCCTGGCCGAGCGGGGCCTCGACCGCGGCGAGAGGATCCACTTCCTGGCCGAGGCGGAGGCCATCGACCTGCAGAAGGCGGCCGCCGCCGCGGCGGCCGGGCGAAGCGAATTCCTGGCCGCCCGGATGAAGCCGGCCGAGGAGCATTTCCGGGAGGGGCTGCGGCTGCTCGACGGCCTCCGTTCCTACCGCGACTTGGATCCGGCCTCGGGCAAGGTCTCGGCCGCCTCGATCCGCGATCTGCGCAAGTCGCTGCGGCTCGGCCTGGCCCGCTGCCGCCTGGAGACGGCCCGCTCGCTGGACGGCATCCTGGACGACCTGCAAGCCTACCTGGAGGTCGAAGACTCGGCCGCGGCCGTCGCCGAGCTGGAAAAAAGCCTCCGCAGCCGCCGGCTGATCGAGGCCAAGCCCGACGCCTCGGGCAAGGACCTGGCCCGGCTGGCCTTCGAGCTGGATCTGCTCCTCCGCCAGAACCGCTACCGGGAGGTGGTCTCCAACGGCCAATCCCTGGAGGCCGGGCTGGTCATGGTTACCGAGGCCGTCCGGCCCGACTATGCCGCCATCCTGGAGCGGATCGGAGACGCCTACCGGAAGCTGGACTTTCTCTACGAGTCCAACCGCTTCTACCAGAAAGCGCGAGAGTCCCGGCCGTCCGTCAGCCCGGAGCTCCTGGGGAAGATGGTCAGAAACTACGAGCGCCTCAACGATACCGCGGCCCTCGCCGGCCTGCGCCGGGAAGCGGCCGGGCTCTTCTCCCCCCGGCGGGTGGACTGGTCCGGCATCCTGCTCCCGAAGGGGACGTCCTTCAAGACGACCCTCGTTCTGGAAGCCAAGGAATCCCGGCTGAGTCTCGAAATCCTGCCCCGGGGGCCCTTTCCCGTGTATGTCACCGTGGTCCTCAAGGGCCGGGTCGTTTGGGAGGATTTCGCCTCCGGCGCTCCCGTGACGGTATCCCTGACGCCCGAGACGGGCGCCCAGGAGCTCGAGATCCTCCCCTGGAACGGCCCTTTGGCCCTGACGGGGCTGGAGTTGGCCGTCGAGGAAGGCGAAAAGGCCGGGGGGGAACCCCCTCCCGCGACCTCCGGACGGCGCGAATAAGGGAGTCTTGACAATGAGAAACCCTCGTATTATGATCGAGATGGCAGGGTTTGGGAGAAGAACCATGAAACACATCTCTTGGCTGAGGAAGGCGCTCATCCTGGCCGCCGGGCTGGCCTTGCTCCTACCCCTCTCGGCCTCCCAAGTGAAGCCCTCGCCCGGCACCGGCACCCTGATCGGCTCCTTCTATGAGAAGGACGGCACGACCCCCATCGCCGGCGCGGTGATCAAGCTGAAGGGCCTCTCCAGCGGCTCGATCTACGAGGCCTCCCCTTCGGACAAGACGGGGGCTTTTCGGCTGGAGGGCTTGGCCAAGGGGATCTACACCTTCGGCATCACGACCGCGGCGGGCAATTTCAACTCCAGCGAGCTGATCGGCATCATCGAGGGGGAGACCACCAAGGTCTCCATCTCCCTCAGCGCCTACGAAGGCCAGGTCCTCCAGGGGATGCAGGAGATCGCCCGCGAGCAGAGCGTCAAGGACAACGAGGCCCGCATCGGGCGGGTCCTCCGCTATATGCCGGGGTCCAAGGAGGCCGTCGTCTTCATCGAGAAGGGCGTGCTCCAGCTGGATGACCGGATCCGCGTCCGCGGCGTCGAGACGAACTTCTACCAGGACGTCGATCATCTCGGCTTGGACGGCAACAAGGTCAAGCGGGCCCTGGCCGGCCAAAGCCCCTTCCTCAAGACCATCCGGGATGCCCAGACCGGCGACGGCGTCTATCTGGTCTGCAAGCAAGGCGTGCCGCCCTTCTTCCTGACCCCCTGCGGCATCGCCACGGTCGTCGGCGGCATGGTCGGCCTCATCACGGTCGTCGACAAGAAGGAAGTCTCGCCGTTCAAGAAGTAGATCCCGCCTCCGCCCTTCTCGTCCAGGGCTCGCGGGTCCGGCCTGGTCCCGGCTTCGAGCCCCGTCTTCTTCGCTGGCTTTCCTCGCCCGTCCCGGATGGGTCCCGTCTTCTGTCCGCGGCCCGCCGGGAGGGTACGGCCCCGCTGCTGGAGCGGCAGCTGGGCCGCTTCGCGGACCGCGTCCCCGCCGTCCTGACGGCGGAGCTGCGCCGCCTGCGATTGGCCGCCGCGGCCCGCGACGTCAAAGCCCGGGCCCTCGTCGGGCCCCTGCTGCGCGAATCCGACCGGTCGGGCCTGCGTCCCGCCGTCAGCAAGGGCTTTCATTGGGCCGAGCGGCTCTATGGCGAGCCCGGACTGCGGCCGTATCTCGACGTCGATCTCTTCGTTCATCCCGGCGAGTGGGAGGCCCTTGTCGCCCTCCTGCGAGACGCCGGATTTCGCCGCGAGGGCGGTCCCGAATCCGTCTCCGGCCCGGGCCGGGGAGCTCCGGCCTGGTCGCTCTCGCCCGTCTTCCGCAAGGACGGCTTGGCCGTGGAGCTCCATGCCAATCCTCTCGGACTGCATATGCCGGCCCGAGGGGAGGCCCGCTTCTGGAGGTCTCTGCGCTCCGTCCGATTGGCCGGCGAGCCGGCTTGGGTCCCCGGCTGGCCGCACGAGATGGTCTATGCGGCCGTCCATGCCCAGCAGCATTCGTACGCCCGATTGTCCTGGCTGGTCGACCTGGCCGAGATGGCCGCTCTTCCGGACTTCGATTGGGGCGAGGCGGCATCGATCGCCTCGGAGGAGGGGATGGAGGAGGCGCTCGGACACGGCTTGAGGCTCGTCCTGCGCTGTTGGGAGGACGCCGTCCCCCAGGGGGGGCGGCGACTGATCTCCTCCGGGGGGTGGGCGCGCCGGGCCAGCTTGTTCTTTTGGCCGCCGGAGTCCGTCGCGGCCCGGCGACCGGTCTCCCGGGCGCCCTACTACATGCCTTCGATCCTGGCCCTCGTCCGAAGGGGGAGGGTCGGGCCGGCCCTGCGAGGCGCGATCCGCGTCCTTTGGCCTCCCCGCGGCTGGATTCGCCGCCAGGCTCCCGGCGCCGGGCCCTGGGCCCGGGCCGTTTACGCCGCGGGGCGCTGGCTGCGGCCGTGGATCTACCTCATCCGGCGCCTTCTCGAGGGCCGCTGAATCCCCGCCCCGCCTTGCCGCCGAGTCGCGAACCTGCTAGAGTAGGGCGGCATGGTCCAGCGACTCTCAGCCGCCATCATCCCCGTCCTGGCCGCCGCCGCGGCTCTCTCCCTCGGCCAAACCCCTCCGGACGCGGATAAGTCCCTGGCCCCGCGCCTGGCGGCGGTCGTCGAGCGGATCGAGAAGGCGCCGGCCGCCGCCGATCCGCAGCCGCACGAGTTCAGCGAAGCCGAGCTGAACGGCTACCTGGCCTGGCGCTTGGAGAAGTCCGGGGAGGATCTCCTGCGGGACGTCCGCCTGAGGCTCTATCCCGGCAACCGGGTCGAGGGCTGGATCGAGCTCGACTTTCGGGGCCGTTCCATCCCGGCCTGGATCAAGGAGAGGATCAACCTCTATTTTGAAGCCACCCTGGAAGTCCAGCCCGGCCGGGCCCGCTTCGCCTTCCACAAGCTGTTCCTGGAGAAGGAGCCCATGCCGATGATGATGCTGGACATGATCATCTTCCTGGCCTCGCAGATGGGCAAGACCGACGCCCAGGGGGTCGAGGATTGGCAGTCCCTGCCGGCTTCCGTGCGGGACATACGCACCGGGCCGGCCCGGCTGACGATCTGGTTCCAGCCATGATCCGAGTCATCAGCGGCATCTACCGGGGCCAACGGCTGAGGAAGGTCCCCGGCCTGGGGACCCGGCCCATGCCGGACAAGCTCAAGACGGCCCTCTTCAACATCCTCCGCGACGAGATCGCCGGGACGACCATCCTGGACGGCTTTGCCGGAACGGGCTCCATCGGCCTGGAAGCCCTCAGCCGCGGCGCCGTCCAGGCCGTCTTCATCGAGGAGGCGCCGGCGGCCCTGTCGGTCCTCCGCCACAACCTGGCCAAGCTGGGCGCGGAGGAAGTCGGCCGGGTGGTCGGGTTGGAGTTCAACAGGGGAGTCATCCAGCTGGCCCGGGAGAACTTCCGCTTCGACATCATCTTCCTCGACCCGCCCTATCGGCTGCTCGACGAGCGCAATCCGCTCAAGGTCATCCGCAAGCGGGGCGTCCTGGCGCCCGGAGGGCTGATCGTGCTGCGCCACCACTTTAAGACCCGCTTTGAGGGCCGCTTCTTCGACCTGCGGCGGCGCACCTCCCTGGGCGATGACGTCCTGTCCTTCTACGGCGAGTGAGGTTGCGCCCGGGCGGGGCTTCGTTTAGAATAGCCCCCGCTCGGGAGAGAAGGGAGCCGCCGAAGGCCGGAATCATGAGTCCAAGCCAAGACCGCGACGATCATGCCTGGGGTCCCACGCCGCTGGTCGAGGATTGGGAGATCTTCGGCGATCTGGCCGAGCGCCGCGGCACGTCCCTCTTCCTCGGCCGCTTCACCATGACCGAGATCCAGGCCGTCCTGGACAAGAAGGGCTTCTTCAAAGAGGCCCGCAAGCTGGGGCTTTGGCCGCTGGCCTTTGACCTGGATTCCTCCGCCTATCCCCTGCAGCGACTCCGAATCTTCCACGAGCGGCCCGATCCCGACCGGGTCATCATCGATCTGAAGGTCCGGGAGCGGCCCTTCGATCCGGCCGGGCGGCCGGGCTTCCCGCCGGGGCCCATCCGGGCCCTGGCCCTGGAGTGGCTGACCCTGCAGAACCCCCTAGCCTCCTTCAGCGACGCCCGGGGCGGGCTGCCCGGCCAGCAGCACCCGGGCCTGGGCATGAGCAAGCGGATCATGGACGTCTTCGTCTTCCTGGGCAAGCGGGCCCGGGCCGACGCCCTGCTGGCCTTCCCGGCCTACTACCACAACGCGGTCCTCTTCTCCCGCTTCTTCCGCTTCGTCAACCCCGACAAGGAGGGCGAGATCGCGGCCATCCGCAAGACCTTCGCCCACATGTCCATCCGCCAGCTGGCCTGGGTCGTCCACCTCGGCTGTCTCCGCCGGGCCGACGGCGCGGTCTACGAGTGGCGCTCGGAGGAGCAGTTTCAGCCCCTGCGCCGCGAGCTGCGGGCCTGGTTCGAGTCGCGGGCCTACCGCGACCGAGCTCGCGAGGCGGCCGCCCGGGCCGTCTTTCGCATCGACTGGGAGGCCTTCGAAGCCCGGATGCAGTCCGACTAGCCATTTGACCGCCATCCGCCGAATCGCTATAATACCCCGGCTTCCAAGGAGACGCGACCGATGAAGAAAGACATCCATCCCGAGTACCAGGACTGCATGGTCATCTGCGCCTGCGGCAATTCCTTTCCGACCCGCTCGACGAAGAAGGAGATCCGGGTCGAGATCTGCTCCCAGTGCCATCCCTTCTTCACCGGCAAGCAGAAGTTCATCGACAGCGCCGGCCGGGTGGAGAAGTTCCGCAAGAAGTACGACACCCTCAAGACGGCCGCCAAGCCGGCGGCCAAGAAATCCGCCGCGTCCCGGAAAAAATAATCCGGCATGCTGCCTGAACTGGAGGCGGCCGCGGAGAAATTCCGCCTCCTGACCGCCAGCCTCTCCGATGCGGCCGTGCTGGCCGATCCCAAGCGCCTCCGGGAAGTGTCCAAGGAGCGCTCCGAGCTGGAGCCGCTGGCCCGTCGCATCGAGGAGTATCGCCGCCTGGAGACCGGCTTGGCCGAGAGCCGCGAGATCCTGGCCGATGGGGGCGCCGACCCGGACCTGCGGTCCCTGGCCGAAGCCGAAGCCGGGCGCCTGGAGGGAGAAGCCCGGGAGCTGGAGCGGACGCTGCGGGCCATGCTCCTGCCCAAGGACCCCCTGGACGAGAAGAACGTCCTTCTCGAGATCCGGGCCGGCGCCGGCGGGGACGAGGCCTCCCTCTTCGCCCAGGACTTGTTCCGCATGTACGCCCGCTTCGCCGAGGCCCGGGGCTGGAAGATGGAGGTCCTCGACTCCAGCCTCTCGCCCATCGGGGGCTTCAAGGAGATCGTGGCCGGCATCCAGGGCAAGCGGGCCTACTCCGTGCTCAAGTACGAGAGCGGCGTGCACCGGGTCCAGCGGGTGCCCAAGACCGAGGGGAGCGGCCGCATCCACACCTCGACCGTGACGGTGGCCGTCCTGCCGGAGGCTGACGAGGTCGACGTCAAGCTGGAAGCCAAGGACCTCAAGATCGAGGCCTTCGGCTCCTCGGGCCCGGGCGGCCAGAACGTCAACCGCAACTACACCGCCATCCGCATCACCCATAGGCCCTCCGGGCTGGTCGTCTCCTGCCAGGACGAGAAGTCCCAGCACCGCAACAAGGAGAAGGCCCTTCGCGTCCTGCGCTCGCGGCTGCTGGACATCGTCCGCGGCGAGCAGCAGCAGAAGATCGCCCAGGACCGCCGCTCGCAGGTCGGGACGGGGGAGCGGAGCGAGAAGATCCGGACCTACAACTTCCCCCAGTCCCGCATCACCGACCACCGCCTGAACGAGAGCTTCCACAACATGGCCGGGATCCTGGACGGCGACCTCGGCCCCCTGCTGGAGAAGCTCGTCTTCCAGGCCCAGGCCCGCGAGCTGGAGCGCCGCGGCGGCGCGGCCTGAGGTTCGGGAGCCGGCCATGGCGGCGTCTCCCCGCTGGACGGTCGGCCGGCTGGCCGCCGAGGGGCGGCGGCTCCTCTCGGAGGCGAAGGCCCCCGCGGCCGGCCTGGAAGCCGGCGTCCTCCTCCGCCGCAGCCTGGATCTGACGGAACTGGAGATTCTGGCCTACCCCGAGCGGGTCGTCTCCGCCGCCTCCGCCCGGCGCTTCCTTGGCCGCATCGAGCGTCGGGTCGCCGGCGAGCCGTTCGCCTACATCCTGGGCGAGAGGGAGTTCTGGTCCCTGCCTCTCGAGGTCGGACCCGGGGTTCTCATTCCCCGCCCGGAGACCGAGGCCCTGGTTCAAGCCGTTCTGGACGGGTCCGGGGAGGGCGCGCTCCTTCTGGCGGACATCGGGACGGGATCCGGCGCCGTGGCCCTGGCCCTGGCTTCGGAGCTGCGCGCCGCCCGGATCTTGGCCACGGATTCCAGCCCGGCCGCCCTCCGGGTCGTCCGGCGCAACGCCGCCCGCCTGGGCTTGGACAACGTCGAGATCCTCCGGGGCGACCTCTACCGGGCCTTGCGCGGCCGCGGCCTCGAGGGCCGGCTGGACGTCCTGGCTTCCAATCCCCCCTATGTCCGCGAAGCCGATTGGGCCGGCCTCCAGCCCGAGGTCCGCGACCACGAGCCCAAGGCCGCTCTCGTGCCCGGGCCGACCGGTCTGGAGATCATCGTCCGTCTGGTGTCCGGGGCGGCGGAGTGGCTGAAGCCCGGCGGACGGATGTTTCTGGAGATCGGCCGCGGCCAAGCCCGAGCGGTCCGGGCGCTCTTCCGGCCGGGCTGGTCCGCCGTGGAGACGCGCCGGGACCTGGCCGGGATCATCCGGGTGGTCTCGGCCCGCTGGGACGGAGGCGTCCCTAGGCCCTGAGCTTGCGGGCCAGGATGGAGAATTCCTCGACGGCGGGGACGAAGGCCGTCGTCTCGAAGCGGATCTTCTCCCACTTCTCCGGCTTGAGGCGCAAGAACGCCTCCACCAGCCGCGGGTCGAACTGGGTTCCGGCGTGGCGGATGATCTCCCGCTGGGCGGTCCGAAAGTCCCTGGCCCGCCGGTACGGCCGGTGGGCGGTGATGGCATCGAGGGCGTCGGCCAGGGCGAACAGCCGGGCTTCCAGAGGGATGCGATCGCCCTTCAGCCCGTCCGGGTAGCCCGTTCCGTCATAGCGCTCGTGGTGGTGGAGGATGACGTTGCCGACCACCTGGATCAGCTTGATCTCCTTGACCAGTCCGAAGCCAAGAGCGGGATGGAGGCGGATCTTGGCCCAGTCGTCGGCCGTCAGCGGATCGGCCTTCTTGAGGATGGCGTCCGGGATGGCGATCTTGCCGATGTCATGGAGCAGGGCGCCGCGGCGCAGGCTCTCCAGCTCGCCGGGGTCGGTCAGCCCGATCAGCCCGGCCAGGACCTGGGTGTACTTGGCCACGGCTTGGGAATGACCGAACGTCTCGACGTCGCGAAGGTCAAGCGCCGTCATCAGGTTTTCCAGGGTCGCGTCGTAGACGCTCTCCAGCTCCTCGGCCCGTCGCTCCCCGCGGGCCTGCTCGGCCTGGGCCCGCCGCAGGGCCCGGCCGCGGCCCTCGGCCAGCCGCTCTCCCTCGCGCCGGCGCCATTCGCTGCGGACCAGGGACAGGAGGGCGGCTCCGTCCTCGGGGTCGGCGAGGCCGTCCAGGCCGCCCTCGCGCAGGAGGCGGAGCCAGGGGCCGTCCGGGCCGACCGGAGCCACGGCCAGCACCGAAAGCTCCGGGCGGGCTTTCTTAAGGCCTGACAAGATCTTGAGGAGGGGATCGGCGGAGCCATCGGCCCCGGCCACGACCATAACAAAGGCCGGGTCGGCGGCCGAGCCGGCCAGGCCTTCCGGCTCGACCCGGACGGGCCGCACGGCGAGCCGGAGGCCCTTCAATCCCCGCAGCAGGCGCTCGCGGCGGTCGGCCGCGAGGCGGCAGAGAAGAAGACCTTGGGGCGCCATGGGAGTCGACCCCTATATACTCCAGGCGCCCGCGTGGCGCAAGCCGAGCGGCGCGGGGGGTGACCCCCGGGGGGCAGATCTCTCATCTCCAGGGGGGAGGGAGGGGAGGGCAATATCCCCGGACGTCTCGCCGGGGGAGGTGATTGCCCCCCCGGAGCCGGTTCGGATACACTAGCCGCGTCCCCGGGAAGCCCGGTCGGGAGAGGGGCTCCCGGACGGCCCGCAGGGGGCCGAAGGAGAACGGTCATGACGCCCAAAGGCGACGCGCTCGACGAATCCAACGTCATCATCCGCGAGATCGAGACCGGCCTGGAGTCCAGCCTCCGCCAGAAGCGCGAGCAGATCCAGCGCGAGCTGGAGGATCGCCTCCGTCGGGAGAGGGAAGAGTCCGAGCGCAAGCTGGCCGAGATCGAGCGCGAGTTCGAGAAGGAGCGGGGCAGCCTGCGCGAGTACCATGATGCCGTGGCCGAGTTCGAGTCGGCCCGCGACGGCCTAGAGGCCGAGATCCGGGCCCGCCTGGACCGCAGCGCCGCCTTCCAGAAGGAGATCGAGAAGCTGACCTCCCAGACCGGCGAGGAGCTGCGGGCCGTGGCGGAGATGAGCGGCCGCTTGGCGGACCTGCGCCTCTCGGCCGAGCGCAAGATCGGCGACCTGCGGGCCAAGCTGAAGGAGAAGTACGCCGGTTCCGGACCGGACCTGGAGCCCGAGCGGCCGGCCGCCGCGGCTCCGTCCCCTGCGCCGCCGGAAGCGCCGCGGTCGGCGGACGAGACTCGCGCCCCGGAGGCCGTCGACTCCCTCGAAGCCGGCCTGGGCTCTTCGGCAGACGAGCGGGAGTTCGTCTTCGATCTGGAGAAGGAGCTTGGAAAGCTGAAGAAGATCAAGGAGATGCTGGATCAGGACGGCCCGTCCGCGGATCCCGGCGCCTCTTTCCTTCCGCCCCAGATGAGCGCGGTCCCTGAGACGGCGGAAGCCATCCTGCCGAACGGTCCCGAGGAAGCCGAGTGGCCGGCCCAGCGGACGGAGGCGGCGGCCGAGATGAAGATGCCAGAGATCAACCAGTTCATCCAGGACTTCGTCCGCCGCGAACAGGGCTCGGAAGGCCAAGCCCCGGCCGCTCCGACCGCCCCGGCCGAGGAGACCGACTTCACCGGCCTCTTTGCCGCTCTCGAGCGGTACCGCCGCTCCGAGCCCACGGACTACAGCGGCGAGATCAGCTTCTTCCAGAATCGGGATCATCTCATCTTGGACGGCGAGTCGCTGCTGCGGGCCGTGGATGCGGTCACCGGGGAAGCCCGCAAGCTCTTCGCCCGGCTGGGCCAGGCCGGCACGCCCAAGGACCAGTTCTTCATCAAGCAGGAGCTCATCAACAACCAGGAGGTCCTGCGCAAGATCATCCTCCGCTCGGTCCGGATGTGCGAGCGAGAGTCCTGCCGCCTGGCCCGCTTCACCTCGGATATTTTGAATCCGGGCGTCCTCAAGGATCTCCTGGAGCGCCTGAACATGGACAACTGGAGCAACCAGGATGACTTCGCCGCCTTCGAGGCGGTCGCGGCCCAGCTGAAGGACGCGTTCCACAAGCGGATCACTCCGCCGGCCCGCTACCTGCGCGCCGTCATTCAAGAGCTGGAGGGCTGAGCCGGAGGCTCAGGAGCCGGGGCTTCGCTCGCGCCCGAGCGAGAGGAAGTAGTCCTCGAGCAGCCGGTGCTCGGCGGCCGTCAGGCCGCGAAACTTCAATCCCGTGTAGAAGTAGGCCGCCTGGGGCGAGGCTTTTTGGCAGTAGACGACCTCGGCCTGGAACGGCGAGGCCTTCGGCCCCAAGACCAGGAAGAGGTCCAGGACTCGGGCCAGGGGGAAGGGGGTCTCGACCGAGAGCCGGGCGCCGCCCAGGCTCAGGTCGATCGTGGCGGCGACCCGGTGGCTCCCGTTCTCCCGGAAGATGCACAGGGTCGAAGCCTCGTAGCGCTGGTGGGTCCGCTTCTCCATGAAGACCCTCTCCGGGGGCTTGCCCAAGATGGTCGTCTTGCTGACGACCGAGGCCTTCTCCCGGACGTAGGCGCAGACGCGGTTCTTATAGGCCGCCCCCGGGTCCCCGCCCAGGGCGGCCAGCTTCTTGCCCTTGGCCTCGGCCAGGGCCAGATCGGCCTCCTGGGCGAACATCTTCAGGGAAGCCCGGGTCAGGATCGCCGCGGCGCCGCCCCGCTGCATGGGGACCAGCGTCACGCCGAAGCTCATGGTCAGATTGCGACGGGGCTGGAACTCCTCGAACTCGAAGACGCGCTCCTCGACCGACTTGCGGATGCGCTCGGTCAGCAGGGTCGCCTCCTCGATGTTCGCCACCCCGGTCAGGAAGAAGAGGAACTCCTCGCCGCCGTAGCGGCAGAGCAGGTCCTGGTCGCGGATGGAGGCCCGCAGGACGGCCCCCAGGTCGTGCAGCAGGCGGTTGCCCGCTTCGTGCCCGTGCCGGTCGTTGTAGGCCTTGAACCAGTCGACGTCGCCCATGACCAGGGCGAAGGAGCCCGTCTCCTGGCGGCGCTTGCTCAGGGTCTCGACCTTCTGGATGACCTTCTCGAAGAAGGCGTCGGGGCGGAGGAGCCCGGTCAGGGCGTCGTACTGGATCAGGTTGAGCTTGGTCATGGCCAGGGCGATGTGCTCCGACAGGCCCCGCAGGACCTGGCGGTCCTCTTCGCCGAAGCCGGCCCCGCCCTCCTTGTCGTAGACCTCCAGGACGCCGATGATCTTGTCGCCGTGCTGGAGGGGCGCGGCCAGGAGGCTGGCCGGCGGCGACTTGAGCAGGCTCCGGTAGCGCTCCGAGGCCCGCTCGTCGCCGAGCGGATCGCGGAGCCGCAGATCCTCCCCGGTCCGGGCCACGTAGGCGGCGAAATCCGCCGCGGCCAGGAGGGCCACATGGCGGGAGAAGTCGGCGTGGACGAGATAGGCGTCGTCCCAGATCAGCGGCTTGAGGAAGCGCCCCAGGGAGTCGTTCTCCTCGAGGAGATAGAGGGAGACGGCCCGGGCCCCGACCAGGGCCTTGATGTCGGCCCCGATGTCGAGCAGGATGTTGACGTCGTCCGCCCCATAGAGCTTGCGGAGCAGCTCCTCGAAGAGGCGCTTGAGCCGCTCCGTCCGGACGAAGCGCTGCTGGAGAGAGACCCGCTTCTCCAGCTCCTTGAGGAGCCCTCCGGCCAGGGCGTGGTTGAGGCTCTTGATCTCGGCGCAGACCTTCCTCAGCCGCCCCTCGGCGTCGGCCTTGGCGCTGGACAGGCTGTCGACCTCCTCCTTCAGACGGATGTAGTCGGCGGCCGATCTCAGCTTGTGCTCGAGGCGGCTGCGGTCCAGCGGATGACGGGTCAGGGGCAGGATGTCGACCTGGCTTCCGGACGGGAGCCCCCGGGCCGCGTCGCGCAAGGCGGCCTCGTCGGGGCCGGCCAGGAAGACCAGAGGGACCGCGGCCAGCTTGTCACGCAGCGGCGGCCTCACGGCCGCCTCGGCTTCGATCACGGCCAGGGAGAAGGGGACCGCGTCCAGCAGCGCGGCAGCCTTGTCCGTATCGGGCGCGGCGTAGACGACGCCCATCTTGCGGCAGGCGTCGTAGAGCGTCTCCCGATTCTCCGCGGTCCGGGCGAAAACCAGGATCTTCGGCACATCTCCTCCGGCGCTCCCGTTATAGAGGAAGCCCTCCGGCCTGTCAAGGCGGCCAGGGGGTGATTGCGGGGGTGAAAAGGGGGGTGATTCCCCGCCGGGGCTGTGGTATATTCCGCCGCAGGAGTGACGATCATGGCCCAAGCGAAGAGCGGACCGAGCGCTGTGCGGGCCCCCCGCGGGACCCGGCTGAACACCAAGGGCTGGGCCCAAGAAGGGGCCTTGCGGATGCTGATGAACAACCTCGACCCCGACGTGGCCGAGAAGCCCCGCGACCTGATCGTCTACGGCGGCACCGGCAAGGCGGCCCGCGACTGGGACTGCTTCCGGGCCATCGTCCGGAGCCTGAAGTCGCTGGCCGGCGACGAGACGCTGATCGTCCAGTCCGGCAAGCCCGTGGCGGTCTTCAAGACCCACCCCGAGGCGCCCCGCGTCCTCATCGCCAACGCCCTGCTCGTGCCGAAGTGGGCGACGTGGGACGAGTTCCGCCGCTTGGAGGGGCTGGGCCTGACGATGTATGGCCAGATGACGGCCGGAAGCTGGATCTACATCGGCACCCAGGGCATCCTGCAGGGCACCTACGAGACGCTGGCCGCGGTGGCCCGGCGCCACTTCGGGGGCAGCCTGAAGGGCCGGCTGACCGTGACCGCGGGCTTGGGCGGCATGGGGGGAGCCCAGCCCTTGGCCGTGACCATGAATGACGGGGTGGCCGTCGTGGTCGAAGTGGACAAGGACCGCATCCGCCGCCGCCTGGAAACCCGCTATGTGGACGTGGCGGCCGAGAGCCTGGACGAGGCCATGGCCTTGGCCGACAAGGCCCTTCGTGAAGGCCGGCCGCTGTCCGTGGCCCTTCTCGGCAACGCGGCCGAGGTCCTGCCCGAGATGGCCCGGCGGGGCTTGGTGCCGGACGTCCTGACCGATCAGACCTCGGCCCACGACGAGCTGAACGGCTACGTCCCGGCCGGGCTGCCCTATGGGGAGGCCCTGGCCCTGAGAACCAAGGATCCCGCCGACTACATCCGGCGCTCCTATGACTCCATGGCCGCCCATGTCCGGGCCATGCTGGATCTCCAGAAGGCCGGCGCCCGCAGCTTCGACTACGGCAACAACCTGCGCGGGCAGGCGGTCAAGGGCGGCGTCGCCGAGGCCTTCGACATTCCCGGCTTCGTGCCCGAGTACATCCGGCCGCTCTTCTGCCTGGGCAAGGGACCCTTCCGCTGGGCCGCCCTCTCCGGCCGGCCGCAGGATATCTACGCTACCGACGAGGCCGTCCTCAAGGAGTTCCCCGAGGATGAAGCCTTGGCCCGTTGGATCCGCAAAGCCCAAAAGCAGGTCCGCTTTCAAGGTCTGCCGTCCCGCATCTGCTGGCTGGGCTATGGCGAGAGGGCCCGCTTCGGGGCGGTTATCAACCGCCTGGTCCGGAAGGGGAAGGTCAGCGCCCCGATCGTCATCGGCCGCGATCACCTGGACACCGGATCCGTGGCTTCGCCCAATCGCGAGACCGAGGCCATGCGGGACGGCTCCGACGCCATCGCCGACTGGCCCATCCTCAACGCCCTGCTCAACGCCGTCAGCGGCGCTTCCTGGGTCTCGGTCCATCATGGCGGCGGCGTGGGCATCGGCCTGTCCCTCCACGCCGGGATGGTCGCGGTCGCGGACGGCACGGCCTCGATGGGGCGGCGCCTGGAGCGGGTCCTGACCGTGGATCCCGGGATGGGGGTGGTCCGCCATGCCGATGCCGGGTACCCGGAGGCCGTCGCGTTCGCCCGCCGTTCAGGGATCAAGATCCCGATGCCGCGCCGGACCTGAAGCCCCTCGACTTCTTTCGTCGTCGGACCGCCTCCGGAAGGAGGCGTGCGGACCCCTCCTCCCGCTTCGGCCGCGCATCCCCGACGGCTTCCGCCCCTGGTCCGATCGACTTGCCTCCCTCTTTCGCCGTTGGCATGCGCCTTGCATCAAGGAGCGACGAAAGGAGAAACGAGATGATGCGTAAGAAGCCGAGTGGCGCGAAGCTGGTTGCGGCGGGGATCCTGGCCGGGCTCGTCCTGGTCGCGGCCGGACTCCCGGCGACCGAAGAGATCGACGAGTCCATCTGCCGGGAGGCTTTCAACAACTGCCTGGCTGACCTGGTCAAGGGGCTCCTGGGCTGGTGGGACGCCTTGACGGGGCTGGCCTACTGCCTCAACGGTCGCGAGTTCTGCCTCAAGTACGTCATCTACTTCCTCTAGGAGAGAGCCATGGTGCTGCCGCGTTGGATGATCGGATTGTTTCTGGCGGCCGGACTTCTGTCGGGAAGCGCCGGCCCGGCGGCTTCCTCGACCGAGGACGCCGGAGTCTGCGAGAAAGCCCTCTACGTCTGCCTCTCGACCCCGGGGAACAACCTGCCCTGGGATGTCGTCCAGTGCGTCTGGGGCTACGGATTTTGCCTGGAGTATATCCTGCCTCTCCTTGATGGGCGTTGAGACTGAGAAAAAGCGGCTCGTCCCCGCGTCTCCTTCTATGGGAGGAGGAAGCCATGATGCGAGCTCAGCGATATCGTCTGGTCCTGGCATGTTGGTTCGGCTTGGCCGCGGCCTCCGCCGCGGCCGACCCCGGGGGGCCGGTCCAGGTCGTGCTGGAAGAGGTCCTGTCCGTCGGCGGGCCGGAGACGGCGGTCCTGCTGCAATGGACCGGAGCGGCGGCTGACGCGGACGGCTCGATCTACGTCCTGGACGCCCTCGACTGTGCCCTCAAGAAGTTCGATGCCCAAGGGCGGCTGCTGGGCCGGGTCGGCCGCAAGGGACAAGGGCCCGGTGAATTCCAGTTCCCCGTGCTCCTGGCTCTGTCCGGGGAGAGGGTTTTCGTCGCCGACCAGCGGCGTCCGGGAATCCAGGTCTTCGACCTTGGGCCGCGCTTTCTGAGGACGATCGCTTCGGGCGAGCTCGTCACGGCCTTGGCCGCCGACGGGCGGGGCGGAGTGGCTTTCAAGCCCTTCACACCGCCCGGCCAGCCGGCTCGCTGGCAGCTGTGCGATGAGCGGGGGAGGGTCTCCTCCGAAACCGTCTTCATGCCCCGGGTCGATGCCTACCTGGCCGACTCCATCAGCATGGCGATCGCTCCCGACGGGAGCGTCTACACCGCCTACCTCCATCGCGACTTGGTGGAGAAGCGCGACGGATCGGGCCGCCTGCTATGGAGCCGGGCTCCCGCCGGGGGGCGTCCTCCGTCCACGGAGACGATCCAAGGCCTCAAGATCGCCAAGGAGATGTTCTGGCTGGACGCGGCCCTCGATCCCCGGGGGCTCCTCTTCGTCCTGGCCGGGGGAAAGACGGAACACCCGGCCAGGGATGTGCTGGTCTTCGATGCCCAGGGAACCCGGTTAGCCGCTTTCGTCCTGCCGCAGCCGAGCCATTGCCTTTTCTTCGACCCGCAAGGGCATCTCTATGCCCGGGCCGACGAGGGCGTGACGCTCAAGAAATACCGGGTTAAATTCCTGTGACCGGAGGCTTCCGTGCGGCGTCGAGCCTTTCTCGCCCTGGCTTCCGCGGCCGGATGGAGCGGGCCCGCCCGCGGGGCGCGCGGCTGGCTGCTGCTGGATTATGACGCGGTCTTCTGCGGCGCCTGCCTGGCGCCCGTGCCGGCCTTGCTGCAAGCCCTGCCGGCCTCGGTCCAGGAGAGGTTCCTGACGGCGATCATCGTCTTCGACGATCGCCGGCGGGACGGGCCCGGGACAAGCCGCCGCCGTCTGGTCGAAGCCAAATGGGACGGCTTATGCCGGCTCCACGGCTGGACCCTGCCGGCCGTCCTGGAGCCGGGATCCGGATTCCGGACTCTCCTCGGGGGCCGGCCCTCCCGGCTGCTCCTGTTCGACCTCGGCTCCCGGACATCCGAAGCCCTCGATCCGCCCCTGTCCCGGTCGGCTCTCGATCACGTTCTGTCTCTTCTGCTACAATGACAAGGAGGATCCGCATTGATCCACCCCGAACGTCTCAAATCCCTGAACGACAAGGACATTCGCCGCGGCGAATATGTCCTCTACTGGATGCAGGCCTCGCAGCGCTCCGAATGCAACCACGCCCTTGAGTACGCGATCCGGCGAGCCGACGAGCTCAGGCTCCCGTTGGTCGCGTTCTTCGGCTTGACCCCGGACTATCCGGGCGCTCAGGAGCGCCATTATGCGTTTCTCCTTGAGGGGCTGGCGGATGTGCGGAAACTCCTGGCGGCCCGGGGGATCCAGCTCGTCGTCCGGACCGTCTCGCCGGAGCAGGGGGCGGTCGACATGTCCGAGCGGGCCGCCCTGGCGGTCGTCGATCGCGGCTACACCCGCCTGCAGCGGGTCTGGCGGGCCAAGGCGGCGGAAGCCATGGAATGCCTCCTGGTCCAGGTCGAGACCGACGCGGTGGTCCCGGTGGAGACAGCTTCGCCCAAGGAGGAATGGAGCGCGGCGACCTTCCGCCCGAAGATGCGAAGCCGCCGGGACGAGTTCCTCAAGCCCCTGCGGGAGCGCAAGCCCCGGCTCGACTCCCTGGGATTGACCCTTGACTCCCTGGACTTGAAGGATCCCGACGCCATCTTGGCCGCCCTGCCGATCGAGCGCGGGGCCAAGCGGACACGGTTCTTCGTCGGCGGCCCGTCCGAGGCCCGGCTCCGTCTGAGGCGGTTCCTGAAGGACCGCCTGGACCATTTCGCCGAGCTGCGCAACATCCCGACTTTGGACGCCCAATCGCACCTGAGCCCCTATCTCCAATTCGGCCACATCTCGCCGCTGCAGGCGGCCCGGGCGGCGATGGAGGCCGGCGGTCCGGGCCTGGAGCCGTTCCTGGAAGAGCTCCTGGTCCGGCGCGAGCTGAGCCTGAACTTCGTTCACTACAACCGCGGGTACGACAAGTGGGAGGCCGTCCCGGACTGGGCCCGGGCCAACCTGGCCGCTCACGGCGGCGATCCGCGGCCGGCCCTCTATACGCCGGCCGAGCTGGAGGAGGCCCGCACCCAGGATCCCTATTGGAACGCGGCCCAGGACGAGATGCGCATCACCGGAAAGATGCACGGCTATATGAGGATGTACTGGGGCAAGAAGATCCTGGAATGGAACCGCTCGCCGGAGGCGGCCTTCCGGACCGCCCAGGCCCTGAACGACAAGTACGAGCTCGACGGCCGCGGACCGAACGGCTTCGCCGGAGTCGCCTGGTGCTTCGGCAAGCACGACCGGCCCTGGCCGTCGCGGCCGGTCTTCGGGACGGTCCGCTCGATGAACGCGGCCGGCTTGAGGCGCAAGTTCGACGCCGACCAGTACGTCCGGATGATCGAACGGCTCCGGTCCACCCCGGCCTAGCCGAGGATGTGGTACTTCTCGACCAGATGGTCGGGATGGTAGGACAGCTTGGCCCGGCGCAGTCCGGGGAGGCCCAGGTCCTGCTCGCGGTTGATGAATTCCACGGCCGCCCACTCCCGGCGGACGTACTCCCGGTTCATCAGCTGGGCCAGACCCTCGTAGCGGGGGTCGACGATCTCGATGTGGATGACCGCGGTCTGCTCGTTGAGCCGCTCGCCGATCGCCAGGGCCGCCAGGGCGCCTTCGGTCTCGATGCCCCCGCCGACCAGGTCCAGCGTCTTGAAGTGGAGCAGGGCTTCCTGGATGGCGTCCTGCTGGGCGTCGGCGGCGCCGCCGGTCTCTTCCCGAGCCCGCAGCCACTTGAGGAACAGCTCCCGGCAAGCTTCCAGGTTGCCGGGGCCGATCGGGATATATCGCCAGGCATGGGACTTCTCGAACTTCTTGATCCGGTTCCGTTTGCCGTCGAAGCGCTTGCCTTTGAGCTCGATGAGATCGGCCGTCCGGTAGACGTAGTCGAAGTCGTCCCGGTCGGGAGCGCAGCGCAGGCCTCCGCACCAGCGCTCGGCGAAGGGGGCGGTGATGCGCGACAAGCGGGGTGCCGCGGCCAGACAGGTCGCGATCGTGCCGGGGATGTCGGCGTCGCCCAGCGGCTGGAGGAAGTAGGCCGGCTGGTCGGGCGGGGCGAAGCGGAGGCAGAGGTTGCCGTTGATGGTCGTCCAGCAGGGCCGATCGAAGCGGCGCCAGATGAAGTGATTGGCGAAGGTCGATTCGGAGATCTCCAGCGGGAAGCGCCGGAAGTAGGGGAGGAGCGCATCGCGGTCCTCGAGCTCGAGGGCTTGGAAGGTCGGATAGACCGGCAAGCTCACGCCCGCCTCCGGACCATGACCGTGCAGCCGATGCGGGGGCAGCCTTCGCACCAAGCCGCGTCCTTGACCATCCCGGCCGGCTTCGCCTCGGCCGGGCGAAAGCCGCAGCGGGCGAAGAACCCGGGGATGAGCGTGGCCAGCCAGACATCGGAAGCCGCGGCGGCGAAGAGGGCCTCGACGAGGCGGGCCCCCAGCCCGGACGAGCGGGCCTGCGGATCGACGCCCAGGCCGACCAGCTCCCGGCAGTCGCCGCGGTCCTTGAGGCCGACCAGGCCGAGGATGCGGCCGGCGTCTTCGGCCACCCAGAAGGGATCCCTCTCCATGTCCGGGTAGTCGAGCCCCAAGCGGGCGGCCAGATCTCTGGCGGCCGGACGGTCCTCCGGACGAGCGGGACGGATGATCATGGCCGGGCATTATATCATGAACGCGCGCGGCCGGTCCGGTCGGCCGCCGCGGCGGGCGGCCCGGCGGGATTGGCAACGGCGGCCCGGATATGCTATACCTGGAGGGCCGAGGAGGCCCGGGCCTCCCGCGTCACGACCCGCCGAGGTTTCCACGTGGACGACAAGGTGATTGTTCGGTTTGCGCCCAGCCCGACCGGCTTTCTGCATCTGGGGTCGGCCCGCACGGCCCTCTTCAACTGGCTGGCGGCCCGCAGCCGCGGCGGACGCTTCCTGCTGCGGATCGAGGACACCGACCAGGTCCGCTCGGAGAGCCGCTTCCTGAATGAGATTCTGGAAGACCTTCGCTGGCTGGGCTTGGACTGGGACGGGGAGCCCATCCGCCAGAGCGGCCGCTTCGAGCTCTACCGGCAGCGGGCCGAGGAGCTGGTGGCCCGCGGCGCGGCCTACCGGGAGGGGGAGGCCGTCCTCTTCCGGGTCGCGCCCGGCCGGACGGTCGCCTTCGAAGACCTCATCCACGGTCGCATCGCCGTCGCCAGCGAGACGCTCAAAGACCAGGTCCTGATCAAGTCCGACGGCTCGCCGGCCTATAACTTCTGCTGCGTCATCGACGACGCCGCCCAGGGCGTCACCCACATCCTCCGGGGCGATGACCACATCTCCAACACTCCCAAGCAGATCCTCTTCTACGAGGCCTTCGGCTGGACCCCGCCCCGCTTCGGCCACATGCCGCTCATCTTGGGCCCGGACGGCTCCAAGCTGAGCAAGCGGCACGGCGGCGTCTCGGTGGCCGAGTACAAGGCCGAGGGCTTCCTGCCGGCCGCCCTGGCCAACTACCTCATCCTCCTCGGCTGGACCCCTCCGGGCGGGCGGGAGATCCTGAGCCTGCCGGAGGCGTCCGAGATCTTCCGGATCGAGGACATGAGCGGCGTGCAGGCCAAGTTCGACCCGCTCAAGCTGAAGTGGATGAATGGCGAGTACATCCTCAAGCTCCCGGCCGGAGCCTACACCGACCTTATCGCGACCCAGCTGCGCTCCGACGGGATGGACCCGGACCGCCTGCCGCGGGAGAGGCTGGCCCAGGCGGCCGAGCAGTACCGCATCCGGATCAAGACCCTGAGGGAGTTCGGCCGAATGGCCGACTTTTTCTTCAAGGACGACTTCGCCTGCGAGGAGGAGGGGCGGGCCAAGCACCTCGCCACGGCCGAAGGGAAGGCCGCCCTGGACCTCTTCGCCGTCCGCCTGGCCGGCCTGGACGCCTGGAGCCACGACCGCATCGAGGCCCTTTGCCGCGAGCTGGCTTCCGAGAAGGGGATGAAGCCCGCCGCGCTGATCCACCCGGCCCGCATGGCCGTCTCCGGCAAGACCCGCGGGGCGGGGCTGTTCGAGATCATGGAGCTGCTGGGGCGGGAGACCGTCCTCCGCCGCATGAAGGAAGCCGCGCAATGAGCGAGACCAAGCCCAAGGACCATTTCATCCGCGACATCGTCGAGGCCGACCGGGCCGCCGGCAAGAACGGCGGGCGGGTGGCGACGCGCTTCCCGCCCGAGCCCAACGGCTACATCCACATCGGCCACGTCAAGTCCCTGGGCATCAACTTCGGCTTGGCCGCCGAGTACGGCGGGACCTGCAACCTGCGCTTCGACGACACCAACCCGGAGAAGGAGGAGATCGAGTACGTCGCCTCGATCAAGGAGGACGTCCGCTGGCTGGGCTACGACTGGGCCGACCGGGAGTACTATGCCTCCGACTACTACGGGCGCCTCTACGACTACGCCGAGGACCTCATCCGCAAGGGCCGGGCGTACGTCTGCGACCTGAGCGCCGAGCAGGTGACCGCGACGCGCGGCACCCTGACCAAGCCGGGGCAGGAGAGCCCGTATCGGGATCGGACGGCCGACGAGAGCCTCGATCTCTTCCGCCGCATGAGGGCCGGGGAGTTCGCCGACGGCTCCCGGTCGCTGCGGGCCAAGATCGATATGGCCCATCCGAACCTCCTCCTGCGCGACCCGGTCATGTACCGCATCCGCCGGATGCACCACTACCGCCAGGGCGACGCCTGGTGCATCTACCCGACCTACGACTGGGCCCACGGCCAGTGCGACTCCCTGGAGGGCATCACCCACTCCATCTGCACCCTGGAGTTCGAGGTCCACCGGCCCCTCTACGACTGGTTTCTCGATCAGCTCGGCATCCACCATCCGCGGCAGATTGAGTTCGCCCGCCTCTACCTCAGCCACACCCTGCTCAGCAAGCGGAAGCTGCTGGCCCTGGTCAAGGAGGGCGTCGTCGACGGCTGGGACGACCCCCGCATGCCGACCGTGGCGGCCATGCGCCGGCGGGGATACCCGCCGGCCGCCCTGCGGAGCTTCGCCGAGCAGGTCGGCGTGGCCAAGGTCAACAGCATCGTCGAGCTGGCCTTCCTGGAGAGCTGCGTCCGCGAGGAGCTGAACCGGACCGCGCCGCGGGCCATGGCCGTGCTGAGGCCGCTCAAGGTCGTCCTGACGAACTACCCCGAAGGGGCGAGCGAGGACTTGGATTGCGTCAACAATCCCGAGGACGCCTCGGCCGGAAGCCGCAAGGTTCCCTTCAGCCGGGAGCTCTACATCGAGCGCGAGGACTTCCTGGAGGACCCGCCCAAGAAGTTCTTCCGGCTGGCCCCCGGCCGCGAAGTCCGGCTGCGGTACGCCTACTTCATCACCTGCAACGAAGCGGTCAAGGATCCGGTCACGGGCGAGATCACGGAGCTGCGCTGCACCTATGATCCGGCCACCCGGGGCGGCGACGCTCCCGACGGCCGCAGCCCCAAGGCCACTCTGCACTGGGTGGCGGCGGCGACGGCGGTCCCGGCCGAGGTCCGCCTCTACGAGACCCTCTTCTCCAAGCGCGATCCCTCGGAGCTGGAGGAGGGGGAGGATTGGAAGGCCAACCTCAATCCCCGCTCCCTCGAGGTCGTGCCCGGCGCGATGGGCGAGCCGTCCCTGGCCGGGGCCGGGCCCGGTCAGCGCTTCCAGTTCGAGCGCCAGGGCTACTTCACGGTCGATTCCCGTGACAGCCGGCCCGGGCGGCCGGTCTTCAACCGGACCGTGACGCTGCGCGACAGCTGGGCCCGGATCGTCAAGTCGGGCAAGGCGAACGTCTAGACCTTGCTTTGGCCGGCGGTTTCGGCTATAACTAGGGCCCGTCCGGACAGGCGTGCCTGTAGCTCAGCTGGATAGAGCGACGGCCTCCGGAGCCGTAGGTCGGAGGTTCGAATCCTCTCAGGCACGCTCTTCTTTCCCGTCCTCCCGCCGCCTTCTCTTGCCCTCCCGTCTGTGATAGATTAGCCCCGGGATCGCAAGCATGGGCGGCAAGCGCAGGATCTTAGTCTCCCTGACCATGTTCCTGGTCGTCCTGGCCCTGGGCACGGCCGGGTTCCGGTACTTCGGAGGCCCCCGCTTCGACGGGCCGGCCTGGTCGCTCCTCGACTCGCTCTATATGACCGTGATCACCGTGGCCACCATCGGCTACGGCGAGGTCCACGCGCTGACCCCGGAGGCCCGGGTCTTCGCCGCGGTCTACATTCTCATCTGCTTGGGGACGATCGCCTACGCGGTGACGTCGATCACCGCCTTCATCGTCGAAGGCGAGCTGAAGAATATCCTGGGGAGACGGAAGATGGAGAAGACCATCCAGCGGCTGCGCGAGCACTACATCGTCGCCGGCGGCGACGAGACGGCCCAGACCGTGATCCGGGAGCTGCTCCTGACCCGCAAGACGTTCGTCGTCGTGGAGCCGTCCCGCGAGACCCTGACGCGGCTGGCCGGCCTGGGCGAGTTTCCCTCCCTCCAGGGCGATCCCACCGACGACGAGGTCCTGATCAAGGCCGGGGTGGAGAGGGCCCGCGGCTTTCTGGCCTCCCTGCCCACGGACGAGTCCAACCTCTTCGCCGTCATCACCGCCCGCAGCCTGAATCCGCGCCTCCGCATCGTGGCCAAGGCCTTGGACGTCCAGTCGCACAAGAAGATCGTCAAGGCCGGGGCCGATTCGGTCATCTCCCCGACCTTCATCGGCGGCATGCGCATGGTCTCGGAGATGATCCGGCCGGCGGCCACGACGTTCCTGGACCAGATGCTGCGGGAGCGTGAGCGCGTCCTGCGGGTGGACGAGGTCACCCTCCCGGCGGGATCCCCCCTGGCCGGACGGACCGTGGCCGAGCTGAAGCTGGAGGAGAGGACGGGCGCCCTGCTGGTGGCCCTGCGGCGGGCCGGGCAGAAGGGCTTCTCCTTCAATCCGGGCAAGTCCACGGCGGTGGGGGAGGGCGACGCGCTGGTCTTTATCGGCTCGCCCGACATGGCCCGGTCGCTCGAGGCCCTGGCCTCGGGGGCGGAAGCCGGGGCCTCGCCCGACGCCGCGCCCGATCCCCGTCCCGGCGCCGAGGGATGAAAGATCCGCTTTGCAATAGCGCCGGCTTTTTGCTAAGATAAGCGACCTCCAATGGCCCGTTAGCTCAATTGGTAGAGCAGCAGACTCTTAATCTGCGGGTTGTAGGTTCGAGTCCTACACGGGTCAGTCTTCTCCCTCCCCGTTGAGATCTTCCCCGTCGCCTTTCTTCGGCCTCGTGAGCCGGTCCGCGCGCGGAGGCGTCGGAGGGTCGGCGGGATCGGCCGGGACGGGGCCGCGGGAGGCAGACGGCCGGAGGCGGCTATTTGATCAGCCGCTTCTTCATCCGGCGGAGGCCGAAGACGAAGGCCAGGACGCCCAGCCCGATTCCGACCGCGAGGTTGAACAGGAGCCGGGCCGGATAGACGCCGGAGTAGACGGCCCGGGAGATCTCGACGGCGTGGGTCAGGGGCAGGAACTGGGCCAGGGTCTTCATCCAGCCGGGAAAGTTGTCCAGCGGGAAGAAGACGCCGGAGAAGAAGAGCATCGGGGTGATGACCAGCTCGGTGTAGTAGTTGAAGAAGTCGAAGTTCGGGGCGTAGGACGTCACGATCATGGCCAGCGAGGCGAACAGGATCCCGACCAGGACCATGACCACGATGACCAGGAGGCCGCTGGAGATCGTGACCGGAGTGACGCCCATGAAGGCGGCCACGATCATCATCAGGCTGCCCGAGATCAGGCCCCGGAAGGCGGCCCACAGGATATCCCCGGTCACGGCGTCCTCGGCCGAGACGGGGGTCGCCACCAGCGAGTCGTAGAGCCTCTCGTGGACGATCTTGACGAACGTTCCGTAGAGGCACTCGAAGGTGGACGACATCATGACCGAGGAGATGATGACGCCGGGGACGAGGAATTGGAGATAGGGCCGGCCGCCGAAGCCGCCCATGTAGGCGCCCATGCCGATGCCGAAGGTGACCAGGTAGAAGAGGGGCTGGACCAGGCTGGCGATGAAGGTGGTCAGGACGAAGCGCTTGTAGGAGACCAGATTGCGGACGAAGACGTGGCCGACGCGGTGGGACAGGTTCATTCGACCAGGCTCCGCCCCGTCAGCTTGAGGAAGACGTCCTCCATGGTGGCCGGCCGGTGGACGACCGCCGGCAGGTCCATGTCGGCCAGCCGCTTGCGGAGATCATGGCTGTCGCGGCAGTAGAAGTAGAGCGTGTCGCCGACCCGCTCGTGACCGTGGGCGGCTCCGCCGAGATCGGCGATCAAGCGGGCATCCGCCTCCGGCCCGATCCGGATCTCGACGACCTCGCGGCCGATCTCCTCATCGATCAGCCGGCCCGGGACGCCTTCCTTGAAGATCCGGCCCCGGTCCATGACCACCAGGCGGTCGCAGAGCTGCTGGGCCTCGTCCATGTACTGGGTGGTCAGGATCAGGGTCGCGCCCTGGGACTTCAGCCGGCGCAGGCGCTGCCAGATCAGGTGCCGGGCCTGCGGATCGAGGCCGGTCGTCGGCTCGTCGGCGATGATCAGGCGGGGCCGGTTGAGGAGGGCCCGGGCCACCAGCAGCCGCCGCTTCATGCCGGTCGAGAGCTGATCGATCTTGCTGTCGCGCTTGGCCTCCAGCTCGACGAAGGCCAGGAGCTCGTCCACCCGGGCCCGCGCATCCCGGCGGGGAATATCGAAGAAGCGGGAGAAGACCATCAGGTTCTCCCGGACCGTCAGGTCGATGTCCAGGGTGATCTCCTGGGGGATGACGCCGGTCATGGCCTTGATGGCCCGATTGTCGACCGAGGCCGGAAGCCCGGCCACGGCGATCGAGCCCGAGGTCAGGGGCGAGACGCAGTGGATCATCCGGACGGTGGTCGTCTTGCCGGCCCCGTTGGGGCCCAGGAAGCCGAAGCACTCGCCCTCCTGAATCTCGAAGGAGATCCCGTCGACGGCGGTGAAGTCGCCGAATCTCTTGACCAGGTTGTCGGCCTTGATGAGGGGCGCCATGGCTGCGGGGAGGGATGATAGCAGAATCGGCGGAAGCCGGGAAGCCTCTCCGGGCCCGCGGGCCCGGGTCCCGATTTGCCGGTCCCGCGCCGTCCGGCTATACTGGCGGCCATGGACCCGTCCCTGCCGCCGCTGCGGATCGGATCGCTGACGATCCCGACGCCTGTCGTCCTGGCCGCCCTGGCCGGCTATAGCGATCTGCCGTACCGGACCATCTGCCGGGAGCTGGGCGCCCCGTTCGCGACCACCGAGGTCATGCTGGACAAGTTCCTCCTGCACGAGGGCAAGCTCCGCCGCCACCTCCTGCGAAGCGACGAGGGCGACCACCCGGTCGGGGGCCAGATCATGGGCTCGGACCCGGATCTCATGGCCCGGGCGGCGGCCGTCCTGCGGGACCTCGGGTTCGACGTCATCGACCTCAACTTCGCCTGCCCGGTCAAGAAGGTCGTCTCGCGCCGGCGCGGCGGGCACATGATGGCCGATCCGGAGGGGACCCTCGACGTCATCCGGGCCGTCCGCCAGGCCGTTCCCGATCGGCCCTTGACGATCAAGCTGCGCAAGTCCTTCGCCGCCGGTGACGCCGGATGCGAAGCCTTCTGGGCCATCGCCCGCGGGGCCTTCGCGGCCGGGGCGGATTCCATCTGCGTCCACGCCCGGGCGGTCGAGCAGATGTACAAGGGCCAGGCCGACTGGACCTTCCTCAAGGCCGTCAAGGCGGCCTTCCCCGGAGAGACGATCATCGGATCGGGCGACGTCCGCGCGCCCGCCGACGCCCTGAGGATGATCGCGGAGACCGGCGTCGACGGCGTCGCCGCGGCCCGGGGGGCGATCGGGAATCCCTGGTTCTTCCGGCAGCTTCGCGCCCTGGCCGAGGGGAGGCCTCCTCAGACCCCTTCCTTGGCCGAGCAGCGGGCCGTGATGGAGCGCCACTACGCGCTCGCGGCGGCCCATTACGGCGAGCGGAAGGCGGCCTTCGTCATGCGCCATTTCGGCATCAGCTACGGCCGGATGCATCCCCACGCCAAGCGCATCCGGATGGCCTTCGTGGCCGTCCGGACGGCCGAGGATTGGCGGGCCGTCCTGGACGAGCATTACCCTCGCCCGCTCGCGGACGGGCGTCTCGGGCTTACAGCCGATGCAGAACCACCGGCCGGCCGTCGATGACCCGGACGTCCAGGTCCACGCCGTAGGTCCGCCCGAGGTCATCCGCGTTCAAGACCGCGCTCGGAGGCCCGGCGGCGACGATGCGCCCGGACTTCAGAAGGACCGCCTCGTCGGCGAGAAGCCCGGCCGTGTTGGGGTCGTGGGTCGTCATCAGGATCGTCTTTCCTCCGGCCCGAAGCTTGTCCAGGAGCCGCATCACGCGCCGGGTATTGGCCAGGTCCAAGTGCGACGTCGGCTCGTCCAGGAGGAGGATGGCGGGGTCCTGGGCCACGGCCCGGGCGATGGCCGCCAGCTGCCTTTCGCCGCCGCTCAGCGACGGGATCGGGCGCGAGGCCAGGTCGGAGATTCCGGCCATCTCGATCGCGGCCAGGGCGGCTTGCCGGTCGGCCTCTCCCGGGCGCTCCAGAAGCCCCAGGTAGGGGGCCCGTCCGAGGAGGACGTACTCAAACAGCTCCAAGTCGAAGGCCGGGGCCTCGTTCTGCGGAACCAGGCCCACCCGCCGGCCTCGCTCGTCGCGCGGGACGTCCGGAACGGCTCGCCCTTCCACGGAGATGCGTCCCGCCGACGGCCGCAGCCAGCCCAGGACGAGGTTGAGCAGAGTCGTCTTGCCCGATCCGTTCGGGCCCAGCAGGGCGGTCACGGCGGCGGCGGGAAAGTCCGCCCGGACCTCGCGGAGGACGAGCGGCCCTCCGGCCCCGTAGGCGAAGGAGACATCCTCCAAGCGGATGGCGGGCGGGGGGCCGGTCATCGGCGGGCTCCCGGCCGCTGTCTCATCAAAAGCCCAAGGAAGACGAGAGTGCCGAAGATCGAGGTCAGGATGCCGAGGGGGATCTCCCCGGCGAGCAGAGTCCTGGAGCCGTCGTCGCAGGCGAGCACAAAAAGCCCTCCCAGGAGCATGGACACGGGGACGGTCCGTTGGGCGTCGGAGCCGGCCATCCGGCGGGCGATGTGGGGAATGATCAGCCCGACCCAGGAGACCTGACCGGCCTTGCAGACCACGGCCGCCGTGACGGCCGCGGCGGCCAGGAGGAGGAGG
Source organism: uncultured Eubacteriales bacterium (assembly GCA_964556755.1). GTDB lineage: Bacteria > Acidobacteriota > Aminicenantia > Aminicenantales > UBA4085 > UBA4085. Next base: position 17,070 of record CAZKXI010000002.1, on the reverse strand, counting down.
AGACGCTCGGTCCGGGGCGCGGCGCCCAGGGAGAAGGCCGTCTCGTCGCGCAGGGCCAGCAGGTTCATCCGCCAGCGCATCAGGAAGATCACGGCCAACCCGGCGGCGGTCACGGGCAGGATCTGCAGCACATCCGGCCAGGCGGTGCTCCAAAGCCCTCCCAGCATCCAGAACGTCAGGTCGGGGAGCTGCTTGTGCGGGTCGGCCATGTACTTCAAGACGCCGGTCCCGGCCGAGAAGAGAGACGAGACGATGATTCCCGACAGGACCAGGCGCAGAATCGAGCCGCCGAAGCGAATCCGCCGGGACAATCCATAGCTGGCCGCCAAGCCGGCCAGGGAGAAGGCCGCCGCGCCGAGCTGGACGGAAGCGGCGCCTCCCCCCAGCAGGACGATGGCCAGCGATGCCCCGAAGGTCGCCCCCTGGGAGACGCCCAGGAAGCCGGAGTCGACCAGGGGATTGCGGAAGAGGGTCTGAAAGACGGCGCCCGCCGCAGCCAGGGCGGCCCCCAGGAGGATGGCGGCCAGAATTCGGGGCAGGCGCAGGCTCGAGACCAGGCGCAGCGCCAGATCGTCGCCCATGACCTCCCGCGGCGAGGCCAGCCCGGTCCGGGGATAGCGGCCGAGGAGAACCGAGACGAGGGCCAAGCCGATCAGGGCGGCCAGGAGAAGGAGGACCAGCCTCCGGTAAGCGGCATCCTCCTTCGCCCTTCCCGGCATGGCCTATCTCAGCTTCATCCGGATCAGGGGGCGGATGCGGGAGGCGACGGCCGCCCGGTCCAGGCCGAACAGGCGCCCGAAGAAGGCCTCCATCTCGCGGTCGATGTCGAAGCCGGGGAAGCGCTTCGGGTGGAGCCCGGCCGCCAGCCACTGCAGGCCCAGGATCCAGCGCGGGTCCGGCAGGTCCCAGCCGTAGGCGTCGGCCGGGAAGACCCTGAATTCTCCGCTCTTGACGGCCTTGAGGGCGGCCCAGCGGGGATCGGCCCGGAACTCGGCCAAGATCTCGGCCGGATCCAGGGAATGCCAGACGATGAGATCGATCCGGTCCGGGTCCCAGCGGGCGATCTGCTCCAGGTTGACCACCGTCCAGCCGGAGGCGGGCTGGGCTGAATCCGTCCAGACGGGGCGGGCCCCCGCGGTCAGCGCCATCCGGGTCTGCAGCCAGCCCCGGGCCGGGACCTGGACGGCGACCCGCTCGCCCCGGGGGACGACCATGGCCAGGAGGAGGCGCGGCTTCTCGGCCTCTCCCAGGCCGGCCAAGCCGGAAGCCACCGCCTTCTGCCTTTCGCGGAAGAAGTCGACGAGCTCCTCGGCCCGCTTGGGGTTTCCCAGGATCTGGCCCAGAAGCCTCAGGTCGCGGGCATATCCCTCGAAGTCCTCGGTATCCAGATAGACGACGGGAATGCCGATTCGGGCCAGGGCCAAGGCGCGGGCATCGGTCTTGGTGCCTCGGACGAGGACCAGGTCGGGCTTGTAGGGAGCGATCTGCTCCGGCCCGGGATTCGTGGCCAGGAACTGCTTTTCGAACTCGAAGCCGGGATCGACGAGCGGAAGAAACTCGGAGGCGATCGGCCCCCGGCGCTCCATGCCCAGCATCCGGGCGCGGCCCTCGGGGAACATGTAGAGCAGATGGGCCAGGATGTAGGGCCCCTCGCCGATGGCGATGATGCGCCGGGGCAGGGCGGCCAAGCGGACGGTCCGGCCCGCGGCGTCCTTGAGGGTTACGCCCTGGGCCGTGGCCGGGCGGGGCGAGCCGAGAGGTATGAGGATCAGGGCAAGAGCCGCCGCGGCGGCGGCTCGGCGTCTTCGGTCCATCGACGTCTCCTTTCCGGTCGGGGGGCCGGTCCGTTTCCAGAACGGCCTTGGGCCGCGCGGGCGGCGCTTCGTCCGCGTGCCTTGGAGCGGGCGGCCCTTTAGGGAGCGCGGATCGGAGAGGCGCGATTATACCACGTCGGGACGGTTTGACAGCAGGCGTCTCGGCATCTAGGATACGGGCGAGGTGAGCGCCATGGCCCTCGATGACAAGACGATCCCCGACGACTGGAGGCCGGAGCCAAACATCGAGAGGGAGGTCCGCGGCCGCCTGCGGGAGGGCCTGCTGTCCTGCGCCGACGCCTTCGCCGCGGCCGAGCGACTGGAACTGCCGCCGGCCCGGATCGGACGGACCATGGACGCGCTGCGGCTCCGCCTGACCGAATGCCAGATCGGCGTCTTCGGGTATCCCGGCCATGCCAAGGGATGGGCGGCGGCCGGCTCGGCTTCGCGGCCCGTCCCGCCGGGCTTGGAGGCGGATCTGCTCGCGGCCGCCGGAGCCGACGGATCGATCTCGTGCTTGGCGATCTGGCGGGCCGCCGCTTCCCACGGCCTCGGGCGCATGCAGGCCGGATTCATCGCCGACAAGCTGAAGCTGCGGATCAAGGGCTGCCAGCTCGGGGCCTTCTGATTAGGGCCGGGGAGACTCAACCGCCGAAGCGGCGCCGCAGAGCGGCTCCCGTGGCCGAATTGCGAGCGCCTTCGATCTCGGCCGGCGATCCGGCCGCCACGACCCGGCCGCCGGCTTCGCCCCCCTCGGGACCCAAGTCGATGACCCGGTGAGCCCGGGCTATAAGGCCCAGGTCGTGGCCGACGACGACCAGCGTGTGGCCGCCGCGAAGAAGTCGGGCCAAGGCGATCGCCAAAAGATCGGTCTCGCCGGCCGCCAGCCCGGCCGCGGGCTCGTCCAAGAGGAAGAGAGCCGGGCCGGGCCCGGGAGCCGCGATGGCTTCGATCAGCTTCAGGCGCCGGGCTTCTCCTTCGGCCAAGGTGTCGAGGGTGCGGCCGATCTCCAAGTAGCCGAGACCGATCTCTTCCGCCGCGGCGCCCGCCCGGACGACGGCGGGAAGCCCGGAGAAGACCGCCCCGGCTCTGGCCAGGGGCATGGCGAGGGCTTCGGCGATCGTCAATCCCTGCCACCGGGCTTCCAAGACCTCGGGACGGTACCGAAGCCCCCGGCAAGCCCGGCATTCCACCTCAGCCTCGCCGAGAAAATCCAGGCCGGCCTTGACCGCGCCCGCGCCGCCGCACGCGGGGCAGCGTCCGGCCGCGGTCAGATACGAGAAAGCGGACTTGTCGAGGCCTCGGCTCCGCGCTTCCTCCGTTCCCGCGAACAGGCCCCGGATGGGATCGAGCAGGCGCAGGTAGGTTGCCGGGCTGGACAGGGGGCTGGCCGCCAGCGGCGACTGGTCCACGGGAATGATCCGGGCGAAGCGGTCCAGGCCCTCGATGGAACCGCACCCGACGGCCCGACCGGCCCGGGACGAGGCGAGCAGCACATCCCGGATCAGGCTGGTCTTCCCGCTGCCCGAGACGCCGGTGATCGCGGTCATGGCCCGGGAGGGGATGGCCGCATCGACGCCTTTCAGGTTGTTGGCCGCGGCGCCGTGAACGAAGATGCCCGGGCCGGGATCGGCCGGAAGCGGCTCGGGCCGAGAGACGGCGCCTCGTAGGCTCCTTCCCGTGGCCGAGGCCGGCCGGGAGGGGAGGCTGGACGGCGGCCCCTGGGCCACGAGGAATCCGCCGTCACGGCCGGCTCCCGGGCCGAGCTCGATGACGTGGTCGGCCGCGGCGATGAGCTCCATGTCGTGCTCCACCACCACCACGGTGTTGCTCTCGGCCGCCAGCCCCTTCAGGGAGCCGATCAGGCGGCTGGTATCCCGAGCGTGCAGGCCCAGCGTGGGCTCGTCCAGGACGTAGGTCACTCCGGTCAGGCGGGCGCCCCAAAGCGAGGCCAGTCGCAGCCGCTGGTGCTCTCCGCCCGAGAGAGTCTCCGCGCGCCGATCGAGAGACAGGTATCCCAATCCGACCTGGGCCAGGAGCCGAAGACGGCGGAGGATTTCGGGCAGGATCTCGGCTGAAGCCGCCGCGGCGCGGGGGCCCAGCCCGGACAGGGCCCTCTCGTCGGAGAGGCGGAGGACGCCGGCCTCGGCGCCGAGGGAGCTCAGCTCGCGGATGGAGCAGCCGAGGAACGTCACGGCCAGGGCCTCCGGCTTCAAGCGCCCCCCGCGGCAGGCCGGGCAGACGATCCGCTTCAGGAAAGGCCGCAGGGCCTCACTCCTCGCATCGGCGTGCTTGCGGGCATACTCTTCTTCGATCAGCCCGGCCAGGCCGGGCCAGGGCCCCCGAAAGCGGAAGTCTCCGGCCCGGCGCCCCCGCTTGTAGGACCAGACGATGTCGTAGACGCGGTCGCCGCTGCCTTCCAGGGCTAGGCGCCGCGCCTCGGGCCCGAGCTCGCGGAATGGGACCGAGAAGTCGATCCCGGCCGCCTCTCCGGCCGCCCGCAGGGCGGCCACGTAGCGCCCGTGCGGCTCGCCGTAGAAGCGGCCCGTCTTGTGGCCGTCCATGGCTCCTCCGGTCAGCGGCTTCTCGGGATGGCTGATGAGGGCTTCGGGCTCGGCCGCGGTCAGAAGGCCCAGGCCGCCGCAACGGGGGCAGGCGCCCTCCTCGGAGTTGAAGGAGAAGGCCGCGGCCGGAAGCCCGCAAGGCTCGCGCCCGGCCGGATCCCGGCTGGCTCGGGAGAAGAGCAGGCGGACATAGTCGTAGATCTCGGTCATGGTTCCGACCGTCGAGCGCGGATGTCGGCCGGCCGTGCGCGGCCCGACGGCGAGCGGCGGCGTCAAGCCCGAGGCGGAATCCAAATCGGCCTTTTCCCCGGCCTCCAACCGGTCGCGGACGAAAGTCGAGAAGCCCTCCAGGAAGCGGCGCCTGGACTCGGCGTAGAGCGTATCGAAAGCCAGCGAGGACTTGCCGCTGCCGGACGGGCCGGTGACGGCCGTCATCCGCCCGGCGGGAATCTCGACATCGATCGACTTGAGGTTGTGGGTGACCACGCCGCGGAGGCGGATCGGCGCGGCGGTCGCGTCCGGCCCGGGCGGGAGAGGCGGGACGTCCTCGGGATGGGCCAGCCGGGCCAGGGCCCGACCCATCGGCCCATCGCCTCGCTCGGCCGCCTCGGCCGGGCTTCCGGCGAAGAGGACGCTCCCGCCGGCCGGTCCAGCGCCCGGCCCCAGCTCGACGAGGTGGTCGACCGACTTGATGAACCAGGGATCATTCTCGATGGCGATGATGGTATGGCCGCGCCGGGCCAAGCCGTCCAGGGCGGACAGAAGGGCCTCGGTATCGCGGCGGTGGAGGCCCGTCGTCGGCTCGTCGAGGAGGAACACCGCCGGCCCCTTCTCCGGCCGCATCAGCTCCGAGGCCAGCTTGACGCGCTGGGCTTCGCCGCCGGAGAGGGTGGTCGAGCTCTGACCCAGCTTGAGATAGCCGAGCCCGAGCCGGACGAGCCAGCCGAGATCGGAGGCGATCCGGCCTTGGTCGGCGAAGAAAGCGGCCGCCTCGTCGACGGTCATCTCCAGGACCTGGTGGATATCGCGGCCCCGGAGACGGACCTCCAGAGTCGGGGCGTTGAAGCGGCGGGTTCCGCAGGCCGGGCAGGGCGCGTCGACATCGCCCAAGAAATGCAGGCCCACGGATTCCCAGCCCGCGCCCAGGCATCGCTCGCAGCGCCCGCCCGGGGTGTTGAAGGAGAAGCGGCCGCGGCCGAAGCCGCGGGAGCGGGCCTCGGGCGACGCCGCGAAAAGGTCGCGGATACGATCCGAGATCCCCGTATAGGTGGCCGGATTCGAGCGCGGGGTCCTCCCGATCGGGGCTTGGTCGATCTCCACGAGACGAAGCCCTCCGCCCGGCGCCTCGATCCCCGCCGCGTCCGGTCCCGGGCCCCAGGCCTTTCGGCGGAGACGCTCGGCCAGGACGGCGTGAACGAGGCTCGACTTGCCCGCGCCGGCCGGGCCGGCGACGGCGTTCAGGGCCCCGATCCGGAAAGAGACCGTAATCGAGCGGAGGTTCCTCAGGCGGGCCTCCCGGACGGTCAGGAGACCGGTCTCCGGGCGGAGGAAAGGGACCGGGCTTCCGGCCTTCGCGGGTCGCCGCGGCGGTCCCGCGTAGACGACCGTTCCCCCCGCAAGTCCCGGCCCCGGCCCGAGCTCCAGGACGTGATCAGCCGCCCGGATCACATCCTCGTCATGCTCGACGACCAGGACGGTGTTGCCCTCGTCGCGCAGGGTCCGCAAGACCCGGATCAAGCCCGCCGTCTCGTCGGGATGAAGTCCCGCCGTCGGCTCGTCGAGGACGAGGAGGACGCCGCGCAGGCCGCCGGCGGCCTGGCCGGCCAAGCGGATCCGCTGGGCTTCGCCGCCCGAGAGGGACGCCGAGCCGCGATCGAGGGCCAGGTGTCCCAAGCCCAGGTCGAGGAGGATCCGCGTCCGGCCGAGAATCGCCCGCCGGACGGCTTCCCCGATCTCCGCTTCGTCCGGACCGAAGCCGATCCGGGCGAAGGCTTCAGCGAGGCCGGCGATGGTCAGGGCCGACCAGTCGGCGATGGAGCGGCCGTGGAAGAGCACGGCCAGGGCCTCCGGCCTCAACCGCCGGCCGCCGCAGGACCGGCAGGGGAGCGACCGGGCGTAGCGCAGGATGCCGTCGTTTCTCTTGCTCCGCAGGATGGCTTCCATGACCGGCAGGATGCCCTTGTAGAAGCCTTCCTGCCGCGGCCGGGCCGTGATGCCCTTCCAGCGGAGCCGGGACTCCAGGGGGTGCTTGCCGTAGGGGATGCGGATCCTATCGGAGCCTTCCAGGACGATCCGGCGAGCGTCCTCTCCCAGATCGCGCCAGGGCGTATCGACGTCGAAGCCATGGGCCCGGCAGACGGCGTCGAGCACATCCATGGTCACTTGGCTGTAGATGATGTAGCCGTTGGGAGTCGTCAAGGCCAAGGCGCCCTGGCGGAGCGAGAGGGAGGGATCGGCGATCAGGAGATCGGGATCGATCCGGTCCTCCAGGCCCAGGCCGCGGCAGGCCGGGCAGGCGCCGGAAGGGGCGTTGAACGAGAACAAGCTCCGCTCCAGCTTGAAGCCGGATCCTTCCGGCGGCCGGCCGAGGCGGGCCATCAGCAGGCGCAGCAGGTCGTAGAGCTCGGTCAGGGTGCCGACCGTCGAGCGCGGCCCCGAGACGGTCGTCCGCTGCGAGACGGCCAGGGCCGGGCGGAGCCCCTCGATGTGGTCGACCTCGGGACGCATGAGCTTGCCCAGGGCCATCCGGGCCGAGGCCGAGAAGGCCTCCAGGTAGCGGCGCTGGGCCTCCCGGAAGATGACGTCGTAGGCCAGGGACGACTTGCCCGAGCCCGAGACGCCGGTGATGACCGTCAGGCGGTCATGGGGGATGTCGGCATCCAGGGCCCGGAGGTTGTTCTGCCGGGCTCCCCGGACGCGGAGAGCCAGGGGGCCCGAAGGGGACGGATCAGAAGGAGTCGGGCCCTTCGTGGCGGGGCGGCTCATCCGGCGGCTCGGGGATGGATTCGGGCTCCAGCGGCGGCAGGTCCGCCGTCTCGGATGCCCGGCGCCTCCGGCGGCGGAAGAGGCGCTTCAGCTTCGACCATCCGGTCGGAGGGGCGTCCGCATCCTCGATGGCGCAAGGCCGGCAGGTCTTGCGGGCCAGGACCGGATCGCGGTCGGGCTCTTGGCGCTCGGAGTCGCTCATGGGAGGTCCATCTTAGGGGAAAACGGGGCCGGGCTCAAGCCGTCTTGTCAGGCCGGCCGATTTCTGGTAAGATGGGCGTCCTTTCTCACTATCCCGACCCAAGGAGATCGCGCCTTTGCAGACGTATGGAAAGCTCGACAGCAAGTTCCGCTTCGTCATCGTGGCGTCCAAGCGCGCCAAGCAGCTCCTCAAAGGCGCCAAGGTCAAGATACGGACCAAGTCCCGCAACCCCATCCGCATCGCCCAGACCGAGGTGCGGGAGGGGCTGATCGACTTCGACATCCTTCAGGTTCGGCCCGAGGACCTCTTGGAGGCCGACGAGCAGGTCTTTACCCCCGATGACGAGGCCGACGACCTCGACGCCGGCGGCGGCGGGGATGACGAGGCCGAAGAGGGCGCCGAGCCCGGCGAGGAAGAGGGGGCCGAGTTCGACGAGCTGCCGGACGAGGACGGCGAGGACCGCGGCGACGAGTGAGTCGTCCCCTCCGGATAGCCGGCTTCGGCCAGCATCCGGACGTAGCTTTTCGCGATCCAGCTCCGGGACGGCATCTCCAGCCTCTCGGCCAGCCGGGCGATGGCGGGCCTCTCTCCCTCCAGCTCGGCGAAGAAGCCCAATGCCGTCTCATCCAGGGACACGGCCACCTTGTTCAGGCGCAGATCCGTGCGCTGCTTGGCGTAGCGGAAGACCGGGCGCAAGCCCAGACGTTGGAGGATCCGGCGGGCCGGACGCAGGCCCCGCACCTCGATCTCGAACTCCTCGCGGGACTTGAAGCGCCGCTCCTTGCCCGCCGGGCCTTTGAAGGCCAGGTAGACGCGGCGCCCGGCCAGGCGGAGGCGCAGGGCGCAGCCCCGGCTGCGCAGGCGCCCGTCGGGGAAGTCGAAGAGGACATTGCTCTCGCGGTGGCGCTCCCGCCTGACCTCGGCGCCCAGCGCCAGCAGCCTGGCCCGCAAGGCCTTGGGATCGGCGATCGGGACCTTGATCTCGGTCTCCCTCATTCACGTGTTCCTTTCGAGGACCACGCCGATGAGCCCGGCCAAGGCCTCCCGGGCTTCACCCGCCGGCAGGCTCTCCAAGACGTCCCCGGCCGCCGCCGCGCTGCGGCGGGCCTCTTGGAGGGTCGCTTCGAGAGAGCCGGTCCGTCGGACCAGGTCCAGGATCAAGCGCGCCGCATCCGCGTCGCCGGCGGCCAGCTGTCCGGCCGCTTCCCTCAGCCGGTCCCCGTCCGGACCGGGCAGCCGCTCGCGGCAGCGGATGAGCGGCAGCGTGGCCCGGCCCTCTCTCAGATCGGAGAGGACCGGCTTGCCCAACGACTCCGGGTCGCCCGCGTAGTCCAGCCAGTCGTCGATGATCTGGAAGCACCGCCCCAGGCTGAGCCCGAAGGACTCCAGGCCGTCGGCCTGGGCCGGTGAAGCGCCCCCGATCTCGGCCCCGATGCGGCAGGCGCCGGCGAAGAGAGAGGCCGTCTTCTTGTCCAGGATGTCCAGGTAGACCGGCTCCGAGACGTCCACTCGGCCCCGCCAGGAAGCCTCGATGAGCTCCCCCTCGACCATCCGCGCCGTGACGTCGGCCAGGACGTCGATCAGGCTTTGGCGGCGGGTGGCGAGCGAGCGCTGGATGGTCTGGATGTAGAGGTAGTCGCCCAAGAGGACGGTGATGTTGGTCCCCCAGCGGACGTGGAGAGAGGTCCGTCCGCGGCGGAGGTCCGACTCGTCGACGATGTCGTCGTGGATCAAGCTGGCGACGTGGATCGTCTCGATCATGGCCGACCAGAAGAAGGCCTCGTCGCGGGGCGGGCCGAACAGGCGGCTGCCGAGAAGGAGGAGGGCCGGGCGAATGCGCTTGCCGCCCAGGCCGAAAAGGTAGCCGCCGATCTCCTTCAGCAGGGGGTTGCCCGCGGGCGCGGCTCGGGCCAGCTCGGCCTCGACCCGATCCAGATCGGCCAGGATGGGACGGAAAAGGCGCTGCAGGGCGTCGGCGACGGTCGTCTTGTCCATTCCGGGGGCCCATCATAGCATGCCCCCCGGGGGTGATCAAACCGCCGGCGGGGGGGCGGCCGAAGGCTCCGGCCGACCGAGGATCCGGGCGAAGCCGCGCCGGATGGAATCGGCGAGGGCCGCCGCGTCGATCCCCCGCAGCTCGGCCAGGAAGCGGAGAGTGGCGGCGGCGAAGGCCGGCTCGTTGCGCTTGACCCGGCCCCGGTAAGGGACCGGCGCCAAGTAGGGGGCGTCGGTCTCAACCAGAAGGCTCTCGAGGGGGAGGGCGGCGGCCACGCCGCGGAGGGCGTCGGCGCTCGGAAAAGTCAGGATGCCCGAGAAGGAGATCGCGAAGCCGCGCTCGATCATGGCCTCGGCGAAGGGCCGGTCCTCGGTGAAGCAGTGCAGGATTCCGCCGCGGCCGAAGCGGGCCGTCTCGACGGCGGCCAGGATATCCGGGCCGGCCAAGCGGCTGTGGATGATGACCGGCAGGCCGAGGGACTCGGCCAGGGCCATCTGGTCGATGAAGGCCCGGCGCTGGTCGGCTTGGGACGAGAAGTCGTAGTGATAATCCAGGCCGATCTCGCCGATGGCGACGATGGCCTTGTCGCGGGCCAATCCCTCGAGGACGTCCGCCCGGTCTCGTCCCCAGTCCTTGCCTTGGTGGGGGTGGACGCCGGCGGCCAGGAGGATGGAGGGCCGGAGGGACGCCTCCCGGCGGCCGATCCGCAGGCTCCTCTCGGAGGAGGCGTCGAGCGGGACCAGGACGGATTCCACGCCGGCCGCCTCGGCCCGGGCCAGGACCTCCCCGCGGTCGGCGTCGAATTCCTCCATGTCCAAGTGGGCGTGGGTGTCCGGGAACAGGAAGCTCATGGGCGGCTCAAAAAGGCTCTTCGCTCCATCCCGGGAGGCGCGGTTCGGCGTATCGTCCCGGCTGCTTGGTTGAGCCTGCTCCCACGCGCAGAGGGGGCCTTGGAGTCCCATCTCAATCGTGATCATCGCTTCCCATTTAACGGCAGCCTACACGGGCTCAACCGGCGCTTCTCCGCCGTTGGCCGACCATGGGCCGTGATATCCCCCCGAGGCAGTTGATTCATCACAATCCGATCACGGCCTATGGCTCCGTAGCCCCCGACGGTGTACGCCGAACCGCTTGGCCTTCCCGGTAATTAGCGAATAGCCAAAAAAAATCCCCGCCCCCGCTTCGGCGAAGAAGCGGGGACGGGGGGCGTGTCACGGGATCGGGATCAGAGGCCCAGCTTGGCCTTCAGCGACCGGAAGGGCAGGGGGCCCTGGCTCAGCAGCTTGGAGGCGAAGGCCTTCTTGGAGAAGGACGAGCCCTCGACCGCCTTGGCCTGCTTCTCGAGGTCCAGGATCTCCTGGTAGCCCATGTAGGGGTAGATGGCGTGGCCGGGGTTGAGGACGATCATGTCCCACTTGCGCTCGGCCTCGGACGTGGTCATGAAGCCCTGCTTGGTCATGTAGGCGATGACCTGCTCCTTGGTCATATTGCCCTGATGGACGTTCAGCTCCATCTGGAAGTCGATGACCGCCTTGAGCATGAGCTTGAGCTGGTTGAGGCGGAGCCGCAGGTCGTACTCGCCGTAGCCGGCGTAGATGAACATGTCCTCGACGTACAACGGCCAGCCGGCGATCAGGGGCAGGCTGGGGTTGAGCTTGCGCATGATGTTGGCGTTCTTGCGGGTCAGGGCGGCCGGGAAGTAGGAGCCCGGGTAGACCCGCTCGATGGTCCAGAAGGGCAGGTAGAAGCTGGTGAACTCCTCGAGCAGGCCGGCGGCCTTGTCCTCGGGCCAGTCGGCGGGGATGGGCTGGATCTGGGCCCGGAAGGCTCCCGAGGCCTCATAGGGGGCGGGCCCGACGAGCTTCAGCCAGGTCAGACCGCGCAGGTAAGGATCCATGGCGTCGATGGCCAGATCGCCCTCGGGGACGTCCAGCAGCTTGGCCTTGGCGATGAAGGCCTTGACGTTGGCGGCCGAGGCCTTGATCTTCTCGATCCACTCGGCCCGCTCCATATGGTCGTCCTTGATCTTGTCCAGGACCGACTTGATGACGTAGTTGCGGCTGGCCTCTTCGCTGCCGGCGCTGATCTTGTTCAAGTCGATGGCGGGGTACATGACCGGGAAGTAGGAGATGCAGATGATGGCCATGTCGCGCTTGATATTGTTGATGTCGGCCTTGGAGCGCTCGATGAGCTCCTGGATCATGATGTTGTTCTGGCCGGTCAGGCGCAGGAGCTTGGCATGGCCCTCGGGGCCGAGCCGGAAGTTGCCGGTCGACTTGGCCAGAAGATCGCCGCTGAGGAATCGGCTCCAGTCCTCGACCGCGGCCGTGGCCTCGCCCAGGGCGGCCTGGAGCTTGCTCTTGCCTTCGCCGGCGACCGATTGGATCGCGGCCGGGAGAGCCGACTTGTAGAAGTCGAGGATGGCCGGCATCTGCTTGATGGCCGCGTCGGTGTACTCCTTGGGCGGAGTCTGGAGGTTGGCCTTGGCCTGCTTGATGAAGTCGGGCAGGGCCTTGGCCCGGGCCGCGGCGGCCAGCAGCTTGGCGTCGGTCGGATCCTTGGCCAGCCCGCGGAGGCTGTTGAGGATGATCTCGTTGTAGAAGAGCGGATTGTACTGCTGGGAGGCCAGGCTCTCCAGGCGGAAGAGCTCGTAGTCGATGGCGTCGAGCAGCAGCTCGCGGTCGATCTTGGTCTCCGGGCTGAGCTTGTCGATGTCGACCTTGGTCACCAGGTCCTTGTTGAAGGCGTCCAGGGCGTTGCCGCGCTTCTCGACCGCGGCCTCGCTGAAGTCCTCCAGCTTGTCGGCGTACTTGGCGTAGCCGGCCATGGTCCCGGCGGTGGGGTAGAACTTCCAGTACTCATCCAGAAAGCCGTCGACGATCTTGATGAACTTGGCATCATCGCCGTTCTGATGGGAGAGCAGGAGCCCGCCGGAGCCGGCCAGGACGACGATTCCGCACAATAATAGGAACAGCCTCTTCCTCATGACAACCTCCTTCGTCGATGTGTAAAGAATATTGCGGTCATGATAGGCGGAGATATCCCCGGCATCCTATCATAGTTGGGAAAAAGAATGCAATTTCCAGGGGAGAAGGGGCGGAGGAGACGGGCCGCCTCCGACGCAGCTCTGGATTGTCCCCGGTTCACGATTGAAAAGACAGCAATTATCGTGCCATCGCCGGGCCGGCCCCATCACCAGCGCAGGACGGCCGAAGCCCAGGTAAAGCCCGAGCCGAAGGCCGTCAAGACGACCAAGTCCCCGGGCCGGATTCGCCCTTCCTTGAGCGTCTCGTCCAGGGCCAGCGGGATCGAGGCGGCGGTCGTGTTGCCGTAGCGCTCGATGTTGCGGACGACCTTCTCGACCGGAATCCCGAGCTTCTTGGCCACCATCAGGGAGATGCGGTCGTTGGCCTGGTGGGGGATGAGCCAGTCCACGTCTTGGATGCCCAGGCCGTTGGCGGCCAGGCCGGCCATGACGGCCTCCGGCATGCGCTCGGAGGCGTTGACGAAGACCCTCTTGCCGTCCATGCGGGGAAAAGCGAGCTTCCCGTCGACAAGCCCCTGATGGACGTAAGGCTTGTCCTTGACGGTGGGATAGGGCTGCCACAGCTCCTCGACGAACCGGCCGTCGGCCCAGAGATGGACCGACAGCAGGCCGCGTCCGTCCTGCCCCGCGTAAGGCTCGCAGAGGACGGCCCCGGCGCCGTCTCCGAAGAGGACCGCCGTGTCGCGGCCTTCGTCGGAGTAGTCCAGGTTGGTGGACTGGACCTCCGCGGCCACGACGAGGATTCGCTTGTAGGTGCCGGTCCGGATGTACTGGTCGGCCACGGACAAGCCGTAGAGGAAGCCCGAGCATTGGTTGCGGATGTCCAGGGCGCCGACGCCCGGGATGCCCAGCTTGGCCCCGATCTGGACACCGATCCCGGGAAAGGTGTAGTCGGGCGAGACCGTGGCGGCGATGAGGAAGTCGATGCTGGCCCGGTCCACGCCCGCGTCGGCGATGGCCCGCTGGGCCGCTTCAAAGCCCAAGTCCGAGCTGCCGACGCCGGGCTCGACGTGGTGCCGGGTCTTGATGCCGGACCGCTGCTGGATCCACTCGTCCGACGTCGTCATCAGCTTCTCCAAGTCGGCGTTGCTGACGATGCGGGGGGGGACGTAATGGCCGGTTCCGGTGATGATCGTGCGTAGGTTCATGCGGCACCTCGGATGAGATGCCGCCCATTATAGCGGAACGGAGCCTAAAACGAAACGCCCAAGGGGGCGTCGTCGCGGCCGCGCCTTGACGCCGCCGGCGGCCGCGCCTAGACTAGGGGAGTCATGAGACGCCGAACGATCCTGCTGGGCTTCCTCGCCTCGGCCGCCGGCCGGGCCCTGCCCGCCCAGCTGCCGGGCGGCCCGGTCCGGGTCGAGGCCGGCGTCGCCCCGCTGCGCCTGATGCGGGGGCAGGAAGGCAAGGTTCAACTGAAGGTGGTCGTCCCGCGGGACCTCATGGTCAGCCCGCATCCCTCCTTCACCATCGAGTTCGACCCCAGCCCCGCCGTCGTCTTCCCCAAGCCGTTCTTCACCGCCACCGACTTGAACGCCGAGGTCGTCACGGTCGGCAACCGCCAGGCCCTCGGCTTCCAGAAGCCGTTGGAGATTCCCTTTACGGTGGGGGCCAAGGCGCCGCGCGGAATCCTGGCGATCGAAGGACGGATCCGGTTCTACGCCATCTCGCTCAGCGAGGGCTGGTGCCGGAAGAGCTCAACGCGCTTCCGGGCCACATTCTCCACCCGGACGGCTCTCGCCCTGCCCGACGATCAGATCCAGCCCTGAGCCAGATACCAGTCGATAGTGGCCGCCAAGCCCTCTTCGAGAGTCCAGGCCGTCTCGAATCCCAGCCTCCGGCGAGCTTTCCCGACTTCCGCCGTCCAGCCGGCTTGCCGGAGCTCGGCCACCTTTTGCCTGTTGACCAGGCTGGCCCGGCCGGTGAGGCGACCCCGGATTCCCTCGACGACGGCGGCGGCCCGGACCAAGGGCATGGGAACGGGAATGGCCCGAATCCGACGGTCGAGCCGGCCGGCAGCCCGGCGGCCCATCTCTTCCAGACAGGAGGGCCGAGGATCTCCGATGTTGAAGATCTCCCCGGGCTCCGTCGCGGCGTCTCCGGCCAGAATCAGGGCCCGGACGAGATCCTCGACGTAGCAGACCGAGAGCGGCTGGCGCCGCGGCCCGAAGAGCGGCAGCCAGCCGCGCCGGACGAGGCGGAAGAGACGGGCGATCTCCGGGTCGCCGGGCCCGTAGACGGCTCCGACCCTGAGGATGACGGACGGCACCCGGCCGGCCCGGGCCAGGACTTCGGCCTCGCCGGCCAGCTTGCTCCGGCCGTAGGGGGAGACGGGGGAGGGCGGGTCGTCTTCCCGGCGGGGGCGGCCGTCGACCAGGGGCCCGGCGGCCGCCAGGCTGGAGAGGTAGACGAAGCGGGGGCGCTGCCCGCCGCGGATGAGGGCCTCCAGCAGGCTTGCCGTCCCGTCCCGGTTTACGCTAAAATAATCCTCGGTTTTCAAGGACTTCGTCAGGCCTGCGATATGGAAGACCCGGTCCAATCCGGGCGGCAGGGTGGGCGGATCGGGAAGGCCTCCCGGGACCAGACGGACCGGGACGCCGGCCAGGAGCTTGAGGCTCCCGGGATCGCGGATGAGGGCATGGACCTCGTGCCCCGCGGCCGCCAAGGCGGCGGCCAGGCGGCTCCCGATGAAGCCCGTCCCTCCCGTCAGAAGCGCTCTCATCTCGCTCGCCGGCTCATTCTATGACGGGGCTCCGGTTCGGTCAAACCGGGGCGGCCGCGACAGGGTCCGGCGCCGGGCCCGAGGAGGACCGCATGCCTAGGCCGGGAACGACCCGCCGCCGGACCGCCGCGCTCTGGGTCTGGCTCCTGGGGCTGGCGGCGGCGGCCGCCGCCTCGACCGAGATCATGCCCTTGGATCAGGTCAAGCCGGGGATGAAAGGCAAGGGGCGCACGGTGTTTGCCGGCTCGGCCGTCGAGGAATTCGAGGTCGAGATCCTGGGCATCCTCCGCAACACCAATCCCCGGCGCGATATCATCATCGCCCGCCTCTCGGGGCATCCGGCCCTGGCCGGCGGCGGGATCATCTCCGGCATGAGCGGAAGCCCCGTCTCCATCGACGGCAAGATCATCGGCGCCGTGGCTTACGGCTTCGCCTTCTCCAAGGAGCCGATCGCCGGCATCACGCCGATCGGGGAGATGCTGGCCATACCGGGGCCGGCCGCCGAGCCGCCCCCTCCGACCAAGGCGCCCGAGCTGCCGTTGGCGGCCCGGATGACCGCGGAGGATCTCTTGTCCGGCCCGGGAGCCGGGCTGGGACCGGCCGCCGCCGGCGCTGCCGGGTGGACGCCCCTGAAGGTGCCCCTGGTCCTCAGCGGATTCGGGCCGGCCCAGGCGGAGCGGTTCCGCTCCCAATGGGGGCCGCTCGGCTTCCTGCCTCAGATCGGCGGCGGACAGGCGGCGGAAAAGCTCCTGCCGGCCGACATGACCCTGCGCGAAGGGGAGGCGGTGGCTCTCCAGCTCGTGACGGGAGACCTGGACGTCTCGGCGGTGGGAACCGTCACGTACGTGGATGGCGGCACCGTCCTGGCCTTCGGGCATCCCCTCTATAACCTCGGCAGCACGGCTTACGGCATGGCCAAGGCCAAGGTCATCACCGTCGTCCCGGCCTTGGACACGCCGACCAAGATGGCGGCGGCCGGGGGGCTTGTCGGAAGCTTCGTCCAAGACCGCACCGCCGGGGCCCGCGGCCTCCTCGGCCGCCCCCCCAAGCTCGTCCCCGTCAATATCAACCTGTTGGGAGACGGGGCCGGGGCTCCGGCCCTGCGCGAGTACAAGCTGAACATCGTCGCCGACAAGCTTCTGACCCCGCTGCTGCTGAACATGTGCCTGGCCTCCCTGCTGGGCGCCGAGCAGCGGGCCCTGGGCGACCTGACCTTGGACTTGCAGGGCGACATCTTCCTCCAGGACGGCAAGAGCGTCCACTTGGAGGAGATGGCCTCGGCCGCCATGGGCGCCGCGGTCACCGACATCAGCGGCCTGGTCACCGCAGTGACCTATTACCTGACCAACAACGAGTGGGCCGATGTCGGCATCCACCGCATCGATCTCAATATCCGGGCCGCCGAGGGGCTGCGCACGGCCCGGCTGGAGAGGGTCTGGCTGGACAAGTACGAGGCGGCGCCCGGAGAGACGATCCTCATCCGGGTCTTCTATCGCGGGTATCGCGGCGAGACCCGGGTCGAGGAGATCCCCTTCCAGACGCCCCGCCTCCCGGCCGGATCGGAGTTTCGGCTGATCGTCGGCGACGCGGCCGCCATGGCCCAGGCGGACGCGGGCCAGTATCGGGCCCAGGGCCTGACCCCGCGCAGCCTGCCCCAGCTGCTGCGGCTGCTGGGCGCCCTCCGCAAGAGCCACCGGATCTACTTCAAGATCCTGACCGGCAAGCCGGGCCTCTTCCTGCG
>CAZKXI010000001.1:361931-434114 GCA_964556755.1 uncultured Eubacteriales bacterium | reverse complement strand
CGTCCAGGGCCCAGCCCGTCACGGCGATGCTGCTCATCACCGTGGCATTGTTCGCCGGCGTGTCGAACGAGCCGAAGGGAGAGCCGGAGGTCCCCGCGGCGTAGACCGTGAAGTCGACCGCGATGTTTTGCGGCGAGTTGGGTGCATCGCCTGAAGTCACGGCGATCGTCCCCGAGTAAGAGCCGGGCGACAGGCCCGCCGGGTCGGCCCGGATGGCGATAACGCCGGTATTCGTACCGGATGGAGGGGTGACGGAGAGCCACGACCGCGACGCTGATGCCGACCAGGCCAGCGTCCCTTGGCCCGCGTTGCTGACCGTGACCTTCTGCTCCCGGGTCACGCTCCCGCCCGCGACGGCGCCGTAGCTCAGCTTGGATGCGCTCAGCCTGATGGAGGGCGGAAAAGCCACGGTAAATGAGATCGTCGCCCCGACCGATCCGATGTTGGAGATGCGAAGGCCGCCCGCCGAGCCGTCGGAGAGGAAGCTCGAGGGATTGGTCGTGTCGTTGATGGCCGTGCGGCCGGCGGCGCTGGAGAAGTGGGCGCTGTAGATCTGGCCGTTGGCGGCCGTGGTGCCGTCGGGCCGGTAGAGGTAGACCTCGTCGGGCGGGCCGGCGTCGTTGCCCTGGCCGTCCTGGGCCGAGTCGATGCGGTAGACGAGCAGGCCGTCGGCGGGAAGGGAGGCCTCGAAGATTCCGGCGCGGCGCCTGTATTCCAGGACGAAGTACTCGGTGCTCGACCGAGGCGAGCGGATCTTGTAGCACTGGCCGGCGGCCGAGGTCAGGGGATTCAGGGTGTAGGTTCCGGCCGTCGTGATCTCGGGGATGGAGGAGATCCACGTCCCGTAGCGCCACTTCATGAAGGCGCCCATGTGCTGCGGCGGGTTGGCGTCGTATTCCATGATGTCCCACGGGCCGACCGGGGTCAGGCCGTCGTAGGAGTAGTGATAGAGATCGGGGGCGCCGATGGAGTGGAACATCTCGTGGCAGAGGACGCCGGTATCGATGGTGGTGCGCAGCTGGAGGTTGTAGGTGTAGACGCGCTTGCCGTTGATGTAGGAAAGCTGCGTGTAGAGGGCCCATTGATGGGGCCAGAGGAGCGAGGCCCAGCCGGTCGGCGAGCCGGAGACGACGAAGACGATGTTGTCGACTCGGCCGTCGCCGTCGCCGTCGATGACAAGGCCCGCGGGGACTTGGGAGGCGATCGACGCCACGGCGTTCTTGAGCAGGGTGTGCTCGCGGATCGTGCGGTCGTAGCCGTCGTTGCCGCCCGTGTAGCCGATGGGATTGGAGACGGCGTTGTAGGGCTGGTAATAGCCGCGGGCGAAGGCGTCCTGATAGGAAAGAATCGTGGCGGCGGGCGCGGGATAGAGGGTCGAGGTCACGGCCAGGCGGGAGTAGGATGCCTCGTAGAAGTAGTGGAACATGGAATTATCGGAGGCGCCCGAGGCGTTGAGCATCTGATTGAAGACGGAGGGCGCGTCGGTGAACTCGCTCTCGCCGCTGAAGCGAATGAAGACGACGAGGTTGTTGATCGCGCCCGTGCGGGGGGCGGGGGAGGGCTCGGAGGCGAGGAAGAGGCGGCGGGTGGAGGCACGAAGGCGCTGCTGGACCGCGGCGGAGGGGAGGAGGCGGGGGGAGAGGCCGAAGGCGGCGGGGTTGGAGCGACCGGCAATCGAGGTCGAGGGCTTCAGGTCTCCGTTTGGGGCGGGCGCGGCGTAGACGTAGAAGCCGGTGGAGGGGTCTTGGATGATGGTATAGCCGGCGGCGTCATGGAGCCAGCTAAAGAACTCGTCGCCGCTGGCCAGGCAGTGGAGCGTGGCGCCGTCGGGCTGGCGGAGGGATTGCGGGAC
This sequence comes from uncultured Eubacteriales bacterium, assembly GCA_964556755.1. Classification (GTDB taxonomy): domain Bacteria; phylum Acidobacteriota; class Aminicenantia; order Aminicenantales; family UBA4085; genus UBA4085. Next base: position 432,262 of record CAZKXI010000001.1, on the reverse strand, counting down.
GTTGGAGAGGTAGGCGGCGGGAGAAGGAATGGAGAAGAGGAGGAGAGCGCCGGCCAGGTAAGCGAGGAGCCGGCCGGCCCGTAGGGTGCGATGGATTCGATTGGTCAAGGGCGTACCCAGCCAAGACGATTCTCCCCGGCCCGGGTCACCCTGTCAAGAAAGGGATAGGGGTCGGGGATGGGGGTCAGGTCTTGAGATTCAAGTTATCTCGTTTTTTGTATACAAACGCTTACAAAACGCCAACTAAAGTTGGCAGAAAACTTGAATCTTAAGACCTGACCCCTATTTTATCCTGACGGTCACTTCGACTCGGGTAAGGGATTCGCGGTCGATGAAGACCAGCCTATAATCCCCCAAGAAGCCTGGGCCCGGAAGCCACGAGAAGACGCCCCCAACCGAGTCGAGGGTCGAGCCGATCGGCAGATGGCGCAATTCGTCGCCGATGACGAGGTAACCCTCCCAGCGGGACATCGCCCCGTCGGAGCGGCTGCTCGCGGCAAGCCCGGCGCTCGATCCGCCCGGAGCTTGCAGCGCCAGCCCCGCTCTCTCTGCTGTCCTCCGTTCCACATCGGCCGACCAGGCTCTGTCATCGAGGAGGATTTCGATCCGTTCAAGCTCACGGATGGCGAGGAGAGATCCCTCGTTATGGCTCGGGACATTGGCTGACGTCGGGATACGGCTCCTATTGAAGCCCCTCCGGATAAAGACCGGACGGCCCGTGACTTTGAGGTAGCCCGACAGATCGGAAATGCCCGCCAGCGCGCCTTTTCGAGCCTGGGCCGAATTCGACTTGGATTGCGAATTCCTCGCCAGCCCCTCCGCCTCCGGCGACGGCCCGCCCGAGTTCAGTATCCAGAAAAACCGGCTGCCGATGCCGTCCACATTTCCCGCGTTATCCTCGACGCTCCAGGCGATGTTGTGCATCCCGTCTTCGTAGGCGGTCGTGTCGAGGTCGAAGACGCCGACGGCCCCCTGCGAGTTGGCGTACCCGGGGAACAGCGCCGCGATGTCGTCGCGATAATTATTGTATCGGGGCCGGCCGACCATCACTCCATCAATCCAGACGCCGATCGTCGAGCCGTCGGTTGGAATCATATTGGGCGTCGGCGTCAGGGCCCAGCCGAAATTGTAGTAGCGGGCGCCCGAGATCTCCCCGCCTTGCGTCGGCGTGTCGATGGCCCCGAAGGGCTTGACCGCGCAGGCGTTGTCGCAAGTGATCGTCTTGTTCCCCAGCTCGATTTCGTTGCCCTCCTTGTCCGTGGCATAGGCCCGCAAGGTGATCGCCCCATTGCCGCCGTTGGGGAGGAAATTCGTCAGCAGCATGTAGCCCCAGCCGGCGCGCCGATGGTGGGGGTAGTCGAGGTAGAGGGCCTCGATGTCGGGGCGTGTGTCTTCGATGAAGACGGCATCGCCGATATAGATGCGCGCGCCGCCCTCGGCCCCGACCGGATCGCGGTAGATCTTGACGCCCATAACCTCCATATCGTCCAGAGCCCAGCCGGTCACGGCAATGCTGCTTCTGACGGTCGCGCCGCCGATCGGCGTATCGAAGGAGCCGAAGGGCGGCTGCGGCGGCCCGTAGGGACCGCTGTTATAGCGCTTGATTTGGATGCGGACGTCTTTGGGCGAGCCCAGGGCCGCCGGATCGGCGATCCGAAGGGTGGTGTTGAATCCGCCGGCCGGCACCCCGGCCGGATCGACGGATACGCTGACGCTCCCGTTCCCGGTTCCGCTTGCGGGGCTGACCTGAATAAAAGGCGCATCCGAGGCGAGGACCGTGGCCGTCCAATTCAGGGTGCCTGTGCCGCCGTTGAAGATGCGGATCTTCTGGGGAGAAGTCGCGCCCGCTCCGCCATAGACGCCGAAATTGAGGACGTCGGTGTCCACGCGCAGCTGGGGGATGTCTCCCCCGCCGGTCCGGAAGAGGCCGCCCTTGCCGCCCGAGCCGGCGTAGACGATGGAGGAATCCGACGGATCGACCGCCAGAACGACGTAGGTGTCGGCCGGCAGCCCGGTCCCGAAGGCCGTCCAGGTCTCGCCGTGATCCGTGCTGCGGAAGACGGTGTTGGCGGCTGCAGCGTAGAGATGGTGCGGCGACTGGGGATCGATGGCCAGGAATTTGACCTCGCCCGAGCCGAGCTGACCGGTGATCCTGCGCCACGTGACTCCCCCGTCCTCGCTCTTATAAAAGCCTTGCTGTCCCGCCACGTAGAGGCGCGAGGAGACGGCCGGATCGGCGAAGAAGGAGTTGACGGGTTGCTTGATGACGGTCCTGGCCAATCCCGTCCAAGTGGCCCCGCGGTCGGACGTTTTGGCCAAGTAATAGCCAGGAGGGCCTTCGGGGGCCGGCCAACCGCCGTCTAAACCCGCATAGAGAACGCCTTCTTGGCTTGGATCGGCCGCCAAGCAGCGGATGGAAAGGCCCTGAGGAGGATTGTTGAAGGACCAGGTCGCGCCGCCGTCGGAAGAGACATAGAAGCCGGGCCAGGCCATGCTTGCGCCGGCGTAAGCCCGGGCGGGCTGGAAGGGATCAAAGACTAGGCTGGAGATTCGGATATCGGTGGGGTTGGGCTTGGGATAAGACAAGTACCAGTTAAAGCCGCCGTCCGGGCTCCTGAAGAGACCGAAGTCCGTGCCGGTGGCGAACACCGAGGCGTCGGTGGGGTGCGCGCCGATGGCCCGGACGACATGGTTCGTATAATGCGAGAAGGCGGCGAACGACCAGGAGCCGCCGCGTCCATCGCTGCGGTAAAGGCCCAGGCTCGTGCCCAGCATGATCCGGGCCGGGTTGACGGGCGAGATGGCCAGCGAGATGGCGTCCGTGCAGACCGATTCGATCCCGTCCGACGAGCGAAAATACTCCGCGCCGGCGACGATCGAGCGATAGACGCCGAGGGTGGTCGCGGCCAGGACGAGCTCCTTGTTGAGGGGATCGACCAGGACGGCGTTGGTAGCTGGGTATTCGGGCGAGGTTGTCTGGAAGCCCCAGTACTGGCCGCCGTCGTGGCTGCGATAGAGGCCGCGTTCCGTGCCGGCGAAATAATAGCCGGAACCGGCCGGGCCGGGGTCGAAGCAGGTCAGGTAGTTGGTCACGTATCCCGGGGGATCAAGGTCCATCCCCGCGTTCCAGATCGTCCAGTTGGCGCCGCCGTCGGGCGAGCGATAGACGCCCATGGCCGGGACAACGGCAAAGAGGACGTTCGGGGAGCCCGGATCGAAGGCCAGGTCGACGGCCTGGATGTCCTGGGCAACCCAGTCCCAGGTCGCGCCGTTGTCGGGCGATTTGTAAAGCGCGCTGTCCAGTATGGCCAAGTAGACAGTGCCGGGGTGGAGGGGGTCGAAGACGGCGTCGGCGATCTGACCGGAGATGAGGCCGCTGCTCCAGGTGGCGCCCGCGTCGAAGCTGCGTTTGACGGACAATTCCGTGCCAATGAGCAGGATAGAGGAATCAAAGGGGGAAACGAAGACGCGCTTGATGGTGCCGGTGGGCTGGGCGGCGAGGGCGGTCCAGTGGGCGCCCGAGTCGGTGCTCTTATAGAGGGAGCCGGCGGCGGCATAGAGGGTGGAGGTCTGGGCGGGATCGATGGCCAGCCCGCCGATGGCGGCCGTAGAGGGGATGCCCGTGCCGGCGAAAGACCAGCTGGCGCCGCCGTCGAGGGATTTATAGATGCCGCCGGGTGAGAGAATAGCGTAAATGGTGAGGCGGTTCTGGGGATCGCGGATGAGGGCGGTGGCGTTGCCGCTTTGTGGGCCGAGGGATTGCCAGGTCTGAGCGGAGAGGGTGGAGGGAGAGGCGAAGGCTATAGCAAATGCCAAGGCAAGCGCAATCGCGAGCGGCACGGAAGGGACAGAAAATTTGGCGCGGTTCATAAGGTCACCCCTTAGAGAATACGTCCCAAAGCAGAAAAACCTTAGGCTATTTTCGGCCCGGAGCAAATAATTTTCAACTTGGGTTCGATAAGAGTTAAGTATAGGGGTCAGGTCTCAACATTCAACATTTCCCGTTTTCGTAAACAACCGCATACAAAACGTCAACGAAAGTTAGCAGAAATGTTGAATGTTGAGACCTGACCCCTATCTTATCCTGACGGTCATTTCGACTCGGGTTCGGGATTCGCGGTCGATGAAGACCAGCCTATAATCCCCCAAGAAGCCCGGCCCCGGCAGCCACGATAAGACGCCCACAACCGAGTCGAGGGTCGAGCCGATCGGCAGCTGCCGCAATTCGTCGCCGACAACGAAGTAGCCCTCCCAACGATTAGCGGAGAGGTCGCTCGCCCGGACTCCGCGTGACAAGCCGAGGGCGCGCGATTTCCGGCCGTCCCCGCGGGACGACGAGATGCTCGCTCCGGTCGACTGGTCGAGGCCTCGGCCCAGCGGATCCGTCGCCCGACGCTGGGCGTCCACAGCCCAAGCGCCATCGTCGAGGAGGATCTCGATCCGCTCGAGCTCTCGAATTTCTATGAGACACTCCCCGTCAAGTCCAGGCGCAACGGAACCGCTCGAGGCGACGGTCCGTGCCCGGTCGACGGCGCCGGGAGCCTGGCTCCGGTCAAATCCCTTGCGGACGTAGATCCGGCCGCCGGAATCCGGGTACGCGGCCAGGTCGGCTATTTTCCCCAGACTCCCCTCTCCCGCTCGATCCCTGCCCGATTCCCTCGCGGCGGCTCCACCCGCGGATCCCGTCCCGCCTGCCGCCCTATCTGTGCTTGCCGCTTCCATCGCCGGCGCGCCCAAGTTCAGGATCCAGAAGAACCGGCTGCCGATCCCGTCCTCGTTGCCCGCCGAATCCACCGCGCTCCAGGCGATGTTGTGCATCCCGTCCTCGTAGGCTGTCGTATCCAGCTCGTACGCGCCCGCCGCGCCGTTGCTGTTCGCATACCCCGGGAACAGCGCCGCGATATCGTCGCGGTATCTGTTGTAGGCGGGATGGCCCAGCGGCACGCCGTCGATCCACACCCACATCGTATGCCCGTCCGTGGGGATCGAATTCGGCATCGGCGTCAGGGCCCAGCCGTGGTTGTAGAAGAGCGCCCCCGAAGCCGTCCCGCCCTGGGTCGGCGTATCGATCGCCCCGAACGGCTTGACCGCGCTCGCGTTGTCGCAGGTGATCGTCTTGGTCCCGATCGTCACCACGTGGCCTTCCCTGTCCGTCGCCCGGGCGTGCAGGGTGAAAGCTCCATTTCCGCCGTTGGGCATGAAGTTCGTCAGCAGCATATAGCCCCAGCCGGCCCGATAGCGGAGCGGGTGAGAGGGATATATCTGCTCGACGTCCGGCCGGGTGCCATCCACGAATGTCGCATCTCCAATGTAAACAAGAAAGCCCGAGCCTTCCGCCCCCACGGGATCTCGATAGATCTTGACGTTGATCACTTCCACGTCGTCGAGCGCCCAGCCGGTCACCGGTATGGACGACCGCACCGTGGCTTGATTCGCCGGCGTGTCGAACGAGCCGAAGGGAAGACCCGATCCGCCCGCCGCGAAGACGTTCAGGGTGACGGCGAGGCTCTGGGGCGAGTTCCAGGCCTCGGAGGACGTGAAGGTCACGCTGCCCGTATAGGTCCCCGGGGTCAGCCCGGCGGCGTCGACGCTGATGGTCACGTTGGACTTGGCCGTCCCGGATGCGGGCGACGCCGCCAGCCAGGTCCGGTTCGAGGCGGCCGTCCAATTCAGCGTCCCCGTGCCGGTGTTGCGGATGAGGACCGTCTGGGAGGACGTGGCGCTTCCGCCGGCCTCCGCCCCGAACGTCAGACTCGTGCGCGAGAGGCCGATCTCCGCCGAGGCGGTTCCCGTCCACCCCGCCAGCCGAGCCAGCAGCCACCAAAGGGCCCGCCCCTTGAGGACGCAGTTCAGCTGGGCCGAGTGGGCGCAGCTGCCGCAGAGGGAGGCCAGCCGGGCCAGCTCGCTTCCCGAGTTCGCCGCCAGCCACTCGGTCGCCCAGTTGCCGCCGCTGTAGTCGCAGGCATCGTTGGCGTATCGCGACAGGAATTCGCCGCCGCTCGGGTCGTAGCTCTCGATGTCGGCGAAGTCGAAAAGGATCTTCCCGTTGGCCCGGCAGTAGGCGCGGATCTGCTCGTTGCGCTGGTGGAGGTTGCCCTCCGCGCCCGAGCCCACGAGATGTCCGGTCATATAGACGAACTTGACCGCGGGGAACTCCGCCTCCAGCGCATTCATCTGAGAGAGGTAGAGGCTGATGTTGGCCTCGGTCGTGTCGGCCTGCCCGCACCAGGACCACATGATCACGTTGCGGTCGCATCCCCCGGCGCGGTTGAGCAGGTTGCGGGTCGCCGTGGACCAGGCCGTGTAGTTGGGATTGCCAAGGTCGCTGGCGCCGGCGATGCCATAGTCGTTGAGGAAGACGCCCGCGTTGTAGCCGCCAGACGTGGAGGCGTAGGTATATGGCGCGCCCAGCCCGGCGCTCAGGGCGGCCAGGCCGGTCACAAGCTGGCTGCCGTGCGAAGTGTGCTGGTAGGCGATGCGGAGGCTCGTCTTGGCCTGCTCGATCCAGGCCTGCGGGATTGTGCCCAGGCTGGTGTGGCGGTGGTCGATGATGATGGCGGTCTGGGCGCGGAGGGCGGGAGCCGCCGCCAGCCAGAGCGCCCCGGCGAGGAACGCGACGGTTAATCGCTTGGGTCTCATCGCCATGCCTCCTGAAAGAACCCTTAGGGGTCAGGTCTCAACATTCAACATATCCCGATTTTCGTAAACTGGCGTTTACGATTCATCAAACGTCGTTGGCAGAAATGTTGAATTTTGAGACCTGACCCCTTACTTAACCCCTATCTTAACAGACATGTCCACTCGGGTGCGGGAGGCGCGGTCAATGAAGACCAGCCGATAATCGCCCAGGAAGCCCGGACCCGGGAGCCAAGAGAAGACTCCCCCCGCGGAGTCGAGGGTGGAACCGATCGGCAGGCGGCGCAATTCCTCACCGACGATGAGATAGCCTTCCCAGCGGGACCCGGAACGGTCCATTCCCCCAGCCCCTCGCTGCGCCGTCGTCGCGCGGCCAATTCCTCGCGCCGAAGCGTCTCTCAGCCCCGCCCTCTCCGCCGTCCGCCGTTCTGCATCGGCAGCCCAGGCTCTCTCGTCTAGCAGGAGCTCCACGCGCTCCAGCTCGCGAAGGTCGACGCGCATTTGAAGCCCCTCGCCGGATTGCCCCGGCATAATGGCCCCCGGCACGCTGGCCCTGTCAAATCCCCTGCGCGCGTAGACGGGCCGGCCCGGGGCGCTCTGAAAGCCCTGGAGATCGGAGACCAGGGATACCCCTTCGCCCGCACTCCCCCGCGCGTTCAGGCCGCCCGACTTCCGCCGCGCCATCGCCTTCGACATCGCCATCGGCTCCGCCTCAGCCTCCGCCCCTGGCGCCGGCGTCCCCGAGTTCAGGATCGAAAAGAACCGGCTCCCGATCCCGTCCTCATTGCCCGCGCCGTCCCGCACGCTCCAAGCGATATTGTGCACCCCGTTGTCGTAGGTCGTCGTGTCCAGCTCGAAGACGCCCACCGCGCCGTTGGAATTCGCGTATCCCGGGAACAGCGCGGCAATGTCGTCCCGATAATTATTGTAGGATGGCCGCCCGATCAGGACACCGTCCACCCAAACGCCCATGGTCGAGCCGTCCGTAGGGATGCTGTTGGGCATCGGCGTCAGGGCCCAGCCGAAGTTGTAGTAGAGAGCCCCGCCTATCTCCTCTCCCTGCGCCGGCGTGTCGATGGCGCCGAAGGGCTTGACCGCATGGGCGTTGTCCACGGTGATGGTCTTGCTTCCGAGCGAGGCTTCCTTCCCCTCCCGATCCGTCGCGTAGGCCCGCAGGACGTAGGTGCCGTTGCCGCCGTTCGGCAGGAAGTTCGTCAGCAGCATGTACCCCCAGCCGGCCCGGTAGCAGAGCGGATATTGCGGGTAGATCGTCTCCACGTCGGGCCTCGATCCTTCGATGAAGACCGCGTCTCCGATGTAGATCCGCCCGCCCGTCTCTCCGCCGACTGGGTCGCGGTAGATCTTGACCCCGGCCGTCTCGACGTCGTCCAAGGCCCAGCCGGTGACGGCGATGCTGCTCATGACCGCCGCGTTGTTGAGCGGCGTATCGAAAGAGCCGAAGGGATACGCGGTCGAGCCCGCCGTCGCATAGACCACGAGAGTGACCGTGATTGTCTTTGGCAGATAGCCCGACGCGTCGGGGTCGGTGATCTGGATGAGCCCCTGGTAGCTGCCGGCGCCCAGTTCGCTTGCGTCGACCGAGACTTCAATGGCGCCCTCCGCCGTCCCAGCCGCCGGCGACACGGACATCCAGCTCGTCGACTCGGACGCGGTCCAGCGCCGCTCTCCCGACCCGGCGTTATCGACCAGGACGCTCTGGGGCGAGGAGGCCGCTCCCCCCGCCACGGCGCCGAACCGGAGGCTCGTCCGCCCGACCCGCAGGTCGGGATCGACGGAGGCCTGGGTCTTGGCCCAGCCGTAGATCTCGGCGCCAGCCGTGCCCAGGGACTTATCCCAGACGAAGAAGGCGATGCCGCGGTCCTGCGTCACGGCCACGTCCGTATAGGTGCAGCCCGAGGACTCGGGCACGGACGCGGCCCCCTTCCAGACGCCGTCGGTACCGCGAATGTTGTAGTCGACGGAGCTTCCGCCGCCGTAGCCGCCCACCTGCCAGACGACATAGATCTCGCCTCCGCTCCGGGCGGAGAAGGGGTAGTGGAGAAGCTCGGAGCGGGAGATGGCGGCCGGTGTCGTGAAGCCGGCCCCGCTGGATCGGACATAGTGGACGACCCGCGTCCCCGCGCCCTCGTCCAGGAGCGTGGTCCAGAAGATGTGGGCGACGTCGCCGGCGTCCATCTCGATGGCGGGATGCTGCTGCGAATCGGACATTGGGGCCACGAGGTAGGTCGAGCTCCAGGAGGCGTTGTAGGTCAGGGCTCGCTCGGCGTAGGCGGTCTGGTAAGGCCCGTCTTGAGTGGCGCGCTCCACCCAAGCCGCGCCGACCTTGTTGGTCCCGATGGAGATGTCGGCCATCTTGGAGACCCGGTCCCAGTTCCCGACATCCTTGACGTCCTCCCAGGCGCCCCCGATCCGGGCCCGCGAGAAGACGTGGCCCTCGTGGTTCCAGTAGATGATGAAGAGATCGCCGCCCGCCGTAGCCGCGACGCGCGGGGCATCGTAGACCGAGCCCGAGACGACTTCGTAGGGAGCGCCCCACACGCCCCCCGTGTTGGTTCGGAGCATGATCCGGCCGGGATTGCGCTCGACCCAGACGACATAGACCCGGTCCGATCCGTCGACGTCGATGGAGCACATCTCCAGCGTCTCGCAGATGACGCGATTGCAGCCGCTCAGGTTCACGGCGGCGCCGATCTGGAGGTTGGCCAGGGTGCCCTTGGCGTAGTAGACGTCGCCGGTCGTGCCGCCCGCCTGTTCCACCCAGACGGCGTGGACATTGCCTTGCGTGTCAGTGGCGATTCGGGGGCTGGCAGAAGGGACGCCCGGTGTATTGGAGACATTGATAGGCTGGGCGAATGCGCCGGCCGCGGAAAAGGCTATTAAAGCAAATACTAAATTGGAAATTGCGCATGCTGGACGCCTGTTTCTGCCCATGTTTCTCGTCCTCTGATGACTCGAGGAAGCGGTCTCGCCTTGTAAACGTCCGTTGACGGAAAAGCGTCGCCAAAAGGGTTCGGGAGTTATGTATGGTGTCCCCCTATCTTTCATGATGGCCTCCATGCATACATTTTCGCCTCTGGAGGCGAAGACGCCCATCCGTCCCGACGGTGAGAAAGGGGGTGGATTCGGGGGCGGGCTCGGCTAGCCGCTTCAATCGTAGCGGCTGCCTCCCAGGAAGTCGCTGGACTTCCCCACCCCGGCCAGATCGAAGCTGAAGCGAATCTGGAACTCCGGCTCGTCGCGGTAGTAGAACATGCGGCCTTCCAGCCTCAGGTCGATGCACTGGTAGTGGTAGACCACGGAGCCGGACAGGAAGAGCAGCTTATTCTCTTGGATGTTGTAGTCGATCTCGGCCATCGCGTCCAGGTTCAAGCTGGGCAGCCGGATCCCCCCGCCCGCGCTGAGCTGGTGACGGTCCCAGAACGCCGCATCGTCGTACCAGACATAGCGGCTCAGATACCAGCTGAGGCGGAAGAAATAGTCGTCCTGGGGCAGCCCATAATTCACGCTCAACCGGTTTGCCGCGAACTTGTCCTTGTAGGTGTTGTAGCTGGAGGCATAGTCCAAGCTGAGCTTGCTGCCGGCGAAGAAGCGGACATAGGCATTGATATCGGAGTACCGCAGGCTGACCCCGGCCGGCAGCCAGTCCATGATGAGGTACTGGTTGGCCACGCTCTCGTAGGGGGTCAAGTAGTAGGACTGGCTGATGCCGATGGTCAGGACCTCGGTCGCGGCTCCGGTGGACTTGTAGAAGAAGCGGTTGGTCAGCCCATAGGTGATGGAATGGTCCTGCCTATAGGCCCGCATGGAGACGATGCGCTCGGGGTGGGCCCACGGCGGCTCGTAATGATAGGTCGCATAGGGCTCGATGACGTGTTTCAGCCGCGGCCGGGCCGTCTCGCCCGGGGCAGGCTTGCCGAAGTCGTAGATCTTGTAGAAGCTGGGCCCGATGGCGCTGACCTCGAAGCCGTAATTGGCCGCCAGGTAGGGCACGTCGACGATGGCGTTGGTCACCGAGTCCTTGCTGGTGAAGGAGTAGTTGACGTTGCCGGTGAGCGAGAAGTTCATGGTCAGCCAGGGGATGGAAGCCCACGGCAGGGACAGCGTGGGAAAGACATTGATGGTCTTGTTCTTCAGGGGCGTTCCCGACTCGAACTGCGACTTCCAGCCGTATTGCCAGTCGCTGTAGGAGGCCGACATGGTGAAGCCCAGCTGTCCCAGGATCTTCACCCGAGCCAGGTTCAGGTTGATCTGAGGCAGGGAGCGGGAGACGATCGAGTTGTTGATGGACTGGAAGCTCGTCTCGTTGTTCATGGCCCGGGCACTGAAGGTCAGCCCGCCCCACGTCCGCGTCAAGTAGACCTGGGAGCTCTGATTGAAGATGATGGCCCGCTTGAAGTTGTTGTCGAACTCGCGCAGGAAGTTGAACGAGGACTGGTAGTTGACGGCCGCGGTCAGGGTGAAGCCTCCCGGCAGGACCTGGTTGTGGTTCCAGCGGACCAGGTAGGCCGGGTCGGGCGTCGTGCCGTCCTCCAGCGCCCGGAAGCGAAAGTAGTAGACCCTGGCCTCGCCGCCGTAGAGGCCTTGGGCCCCGGCCTTGTCGGGCGAGCCGAAGAGGTAGCGGTACTCGATGCCGCCGCCCATGCCCTTGGCCCCGTAGTAGTCCACGTTGAAGGTGGCGTCCATGTTGCGGGCGATGGCCCAGTAGTAGCTCTCGGAGACCGAGAAGCCCTTGACGCCCGAATAGCCGATCTGGGGGATGAGGAAGCCCGAGGCCCGCGACTGGGCCAGGGGGTATTTGGCGTAGGGCAGATAGAAGACGGGGATCTTCTTGACCGAGAAGGTGGCGCCCCAGACCTCGACGTAGTCGTTCTTGCGGAGGTTGGCCTTGGCGCAGGTGACGCTCCAGCGCGGTACGGCCTGGGTGCAGGCGGTGAACTTGCTGCGCCCCAGCCGGTAGAAATCCTCCCTCTCCCTGTCCATCGTCTCGGAGGAGAAGAGCACGGTCGGCTCCATGAGCCCGAAGGCGTCGCTCATGCGCCCCAGAGCGGTGTCCAGGTTGACCGTCATCTGTCCGGCCGTGATCAGCTCGTTGGGCAGCCGCAGCGAGACCTGGCCCTCGGCCAGGGTGTCCCGCGTCTCCGAGTTGAGCTCGACGTGGTCGGCTAAGAGGATAAGGTCGCGGTAGAAGACCCGGACCCGGCCCCAGGCGGAGATGATGTTGCCGTTCTGCTCGATCCGGTCGGCCAGGATCCTGGAGCCCGAGGCGGTCACGTCGCCCGTAGCCGCTTCTTGGGCGGAGAGGGCCCCCGCTCCGAGGCCGAGGCAGAGAGAGAGGCAGACGGCCAGGGCGACGGCGTCGGCCCAACGCCACGCCCCGCGACCGATTTCGATGGTGATCATTTGCCGAACAGCCCGGGGGCATTATCGCATCGATACTGCAACGAGTCAAAAAGCCCGCCGGATGCATTTTCGGGCGGATTTCGTTAGAATAACTCCGGCATGATGCGGTTGATGGAGACCAAAGAGGGGCGATGGGGGACCGCCCTGGCGGCGCTCTTCCTCCTCCTCCAATTCTACCTGATCTTCCTGCGGCACCACGACACGATGGACCTGGAGGTCTACCCCAACACCAAGCCGAGCCAAAACTTTGGCGCCGACTTCACGGTCGGCCAGTCCTTCAAGGCCGGCATGGACCGCCTGAACCGCATCGACGCCCTGATGGGGACGCACGGCAAGACGCTCGGCGGTGAAGTCGTCCTACGGCTCCGCGAGCTGCCCCCGCCGTCCGGCCCGCCGGCCGACTTGCGCGTCGTCAGGATCAAGGCTTCGGAGATCCGCGACAACCTCTACCAGACGTTCTCGTTCCCACCCATCCCCGACTCCAAAGGCAAGCGCTACTCTTACGAGGTCTTCGCCGTCGATCCCGATCCCGGCACCCCGGGATGCCTGTGGATCAACGAGGCCGACATCTATCCCGAGGGGGACTTCCTGGTCCAAGGCAAGGTCAACGGCGGCGACTGCGCCTTTCGGACCTACTCCTCGCGGACGATCGCGTCCCAGGCTCGGCGGATCGCCCGCCGCTGGCCCAGGCCTTTCGGAACCCCCGCCTTCTTCTGGCTGGTCCTGGCCGCCTTCGTCGCCTCCCTGACCGCCCTCCTCTACCATGTGCCGGGCCTGTTCGCCGATCCCAGGCCCGACAAAGGCCGCCCATGACCGACATCCTGGTCATCAGCGACGACGTGGTCGGCGACCGCATGGCCGGCCCCGGCATCCGGGCCTGGGAGCTGAGCCGGGTGCTGGCCGGGCGGTTCTCGGTCGAGCTGGCCATCCCGGACTTCTCGCCGGCCGGGCCGCTCGTCGCGTCGGCGCCCTTCAAGGTCTGGACCTATTCCCCGCGGCGGCCGCGACCCGTGGAAGAAGCCGCCCGGCGGGCCCGGGTCGTCCTCGTCCAAGGCTATATCCTTTCCAAGTTTCCCGGCCTGGCCGAGATCGAGGGGCATCTCATTGCCGACATCTACGATCCCTTTGTACTGGAGAACCTGTTCATCCACGCGGACCGGGTCCCCGCTTACGACCGGGACGCCATCCATCTGCATGACCTGCGGGTGGCCAATGAGCTGCTCCTGACCGCCGACCATTTCCTGTGCGCCTCGGAGCGCCAGAAGGACCTCTTTACCGGCGCCCTGATGAGCCTGAACCGCATCGATCCGGTCTTTCTCGACGGCGGCCCGGATATCGACCGGCTGATCAGCGTGGTGCCGTTCGGCATCAGCGACGGAGGCGAGGAAGCCGAGCGGCCCGAAGGAGAGGCACCGCTCTTCCCCGGGCTCGGCGACAAGGACGTGCTGGCTCTCTGGGGCGGCGTCCTTTCGCCCTGGTTCGACCCGCATACCCTGCTGGAGGCGCTGGCGATCGCCCGAGCGAGCGATTCGCGGCTGAAGCTGGCCTTCCTCTCGACCGGCCACCCCAATCCCGCGATTCCGCGTTGGGCGACCGCAGACGAGGCCAAGGCCTTCGTCACCCGGGATCCGGTCCTGCGCGACGCCGTCTTCTTCAACGACGGCTGGATCCCCTACGCCGAGCGGGGGCGCTATTATAGGAGAGCGGATATCGGGATTTCGATACACCGGACCCACTTCGAGACGCGCTACGCTTTTCGGACGCGGATGCTGGACTACATCAAGTACGGCTGCCCCATCCTCTGCTCGGAGGGCGACTACTTCGCCGAGCTGACGGCCCGCGAGGACTTGGGCGTCGTGGTCGGCTCAGGCGACACGAAAGCCTTGGCTCGGGGGCTGCTGGACTTGGCCGCTAGCCCCGAGCGCCGGGAGGCCATCCGCCGTCGCATGGCCGGGATTCGGGACGGTTTCTTGTGGGCCCGAACGGCCGAGCCGCTGATGGCTTGGTGCGAGAAGGCTCTGGCCGACCCCGAGGCGCCGAGGAGGCGGAGGCGGCGCGGAAGCCGAAAGCGGATTCTCGAGGCCGCCCGGCGCGTCCTGCGCCCCGAGCCCGGCCGTGCCACGCCGCGGCTGCTGCTCCGGCTGCGGAGGCTTTTGGGACGATAGCCATGCGCATCGCCCTCGTCGGAACCCGCGGCGTGCCGGCCCGATACGGCGGCTTCGAGACCTGCGCCGAGGAGCTGGGCAAGCGCCTGGCCGCCCACGGACACGACGTCTGCGTCTATTGCCGGAGAGGGCCGGAGAGTCCGCGGCGCACCTCCTACCTGGGGATGAAGCTCGTCCACCTGCCGGTCATCCGGCTGCGGTCCCTGGAAACGCTGTCGCATGTGACGCTGGCACTTCTTCACGCCCTGTTCGCGCGCCGCCATGACGTCATCCTGGTCTTCAATTACGCCAGCTCTCCCCTGCTGGCCCTTCCGGCCTGGTTGGGGAAGCGCATTGTCCTGCACATGGACGGCATCGAGTGGGCCCGTCAGAAGTGGGCCGGCCTGGGCCACCGCTACTTCGCCCTGGCCGAGCGGCTGGCGGTGAAGCTGCCGATCCCCTTGATCAGCGACGCCCGGGCCATCCAGGACTACTACGAGAAGAAGCACGGCCGCGAAACCGTCTTTCTGTCCTATGGCGCGCCCCTTCTGGAATCCAAGGCGCCCGAGCTTCTGGCTCGCTATGGCGTGAAGCCACGGGGCTATTTCATGCAGATGGCCCGCTTCGAGCCCGAGAACAACATCCATCTGGCCGTGCGCGCTTTTAAGCAGCTGGAGACGGATTTGAGCCTGGTCCTCATCGGCGGCACGGCCTATCGGTCCGGCTATGTCGACGCGCTGCACGAGACGAAAGACCCGCGCATCCGCTTTCTCGGCTTCTGCTACGACCCGGACGTCCTGCGCGAGCTTCTCTGCGGCTGCTATGCCTATATTCACGGCAATGAAGCCGGCGGCACCAATCCCGGACTGCTGCAGGCTATGGCCGCCGGAGCTTTCATCATCGCCCGCGACGTCGCCTACAACCGGGAAGTCGCCGGGGAAGCGGCCCGCTATTTCGCCAAGACGTCCGACTCGCTGCTGTCCGAGATGCGCTGGGCGGCCGGCCATCCCAAGGCTCTGGCGGGGATGCGGGAGAAGGCGCGGGAGATCATCCGCCGGCGCTACGATTGGGACCGCGTCACGGACGGATATGAAGCTCTCTTCGGCGGGCTGTTGGACCGGGGCTAGAAAGCCCCTCTGCCGCCCGCGGCCACGACGACCGTCTTGGCCAGGATCAGGATATCCAGCCAGAAGGACCAGTTGCGGATGTAGCGCTCGTCGATCTTGAGCCGGTCCTGAAACGTCAGGTGCGAGCGCCCGCTGGTCTGCCACAGGCCGGTAATGCCGGGCTTGACCTCGAAGAGGATACCGGGATGGGGCTTGATCGACTCGATCTCCTCCCGCAGGTAGGGCCGCGGGCCGACGATGCTCATCTGGCCGGCCAGGACGTTGAGCAGCTGGGGCAGCTCGTCCAGGCTGAAGCGGCGCAGGAAGCGGCCGACTCGCGTGACGCGGGGATCGCCCGACTTGATCTTCTTGAACTGCTCCCACTCGGCCCGGGCCTGGGGATCGCGGGCCAGCAGGTCGGCCAGCACGGCGTCGGCGTCGGTGCGCATGGTCCGGAACTTGATGATCCGGATGGCCTTGCTGCGGCGCCCGCAGCGCTCCTGGAGGAAGAAGACCGGGCCGTGCGAGTCGATCTTGATGACTACGGCGATGACGGCCATCAGGGGCAGGATGAGGATGAAGGACAGGACGGCCAGGACGTACTCGAAGGTCCCCTTGAAGAGCCGGTTCCACGGCTTGTGCAGGTTCTTGCGCACAGCCAGGGACAGAACCCGGCCGATGTTCTCCAGCTCGACGCCGGCCGTGATCAGGTCGCCGGTGCGGGGAATGTAGCGGATCGTCTCGCTGACTCCGTCCCAGCGGCGGAGCATCTCGATCATGCGCGCCCGGGGGATGTCGGGGAAGGTGACGATGATGTCCTCGAAGGCGATCTTCTCCCGCCACTCTTCGATCTCGTCGTAGTGGCCGAGGATGGGGACGCCGTCGGTCATCCGGCCGACCTCGGCCGGGTCGTCGGTCAGGCAGCCGACGATGCGGAAGCCCAGGGAGCGGTTGCGCCGGATGGCCGAGATGACCTCGTGGGTGCCGTTGCGGGAGCCGATGATCAGGACCCGCTTCTCCCAGAGACGGAGGCGGACCAGGAGCCGCTTGGTCAGAAAGCGGGCCACCGGCAGCGTCAGGAAGCTGAACAAACCCATCAGAACCAGGATGATCCGCGAGAAGGGCAGCGACTTGCGGGTCAGCACGATCGTCGCCAAGACGAGGATCATGGCCATGATCGAGCTTTTGACGAGCAGGCGCGTCTCGTCCCAATGGGAGTAGCGCTTGGTGTAGAGCTTCTCGTAGGCGAAGACGAGAATCCAGGCCAGGATGAAGTACCAACTGGCCAGGAACGGTCCCTGGGTGGCCGGCAGGACGAGGACTTTGGGGAAGATCGGGGGCAGGATGTCCCGACGCAGGAGGAAGGCTGCCAGGAAAGCCGCAGCCAGGGCGGTGGTGTCGGAAGCGACCAGGAGGAGGAGGCTAACGGCTTTTTTCAGCATGCGCGTTCTCGATGGGCCGGCCCGCGGGCCATTGAGCCACAGTCGAGCGCCGCCTGTCAATCGGCGAGCCGCGAGGGCCCATCGGCCAACCCCGGGGTGATATATACATCAGCCGGCGGTGGACGGCAATCGGCGGCGGGGACTGGAAAAAGGCCGCCGGGATAGGATAGTCTTAGGGCGGGCAGAGCGCCTTCGAGATGGGTACGCGGGAACAAAAAGAAAAAGAACGGGGAAGCGGGCCGCGGCCGGTGACTGCGCTCGCCGCCCGGACCTGGTGGCGCCTGCCCTTGGGACGGCGGGCCAAGCGGGCGATCAAGACGGCCTTCTTCACCGTCTTCGGCGTCCTGTTCAAGTCGACGCGGCCCTATAAGAACTGGGCGGAGATAAGAAGGCTGGAGCGGGCGGCGCGATCCGGAGAGCAGAGCGCATTCCCTGATTATTACGATCGAGAGCTCTTAACGAGGTCTCCGCGGACCGCGGCCCCGACGCCGCCGCCGATCAGTCGCGTTGTGCTGGCGGTGCACGCTTTCTATCCCGACATCTACGGCCGGATTCTGGACAAGTTCGAATCCGGATTTCGCGGTCGGGCCGACCATAGGGTCGAGGCCCTTGTCTCCACGACAGCCGAGCAAGAGGCGAAGATCCGGGAGATATCCCGCGGGCGCGATTACCCCGTGGCCGTCCAGGCCTTTCCAAATCGAGGGCGGGATGCTCTGCCTTTCCTGCGGCTGGCCGCCGGGATTGACGATGAGGGTGCCCTCATCGTCAAGGTGCATACGAAAAGGGCCAACCACCGGCTGACCGGAGAGCTTTGGCGCGAGGATTTGTTGGAAGGCCTGCTGGGCGCTGGCAAGATCGAGTGCGCCCTGGATTACCTGAATGAGCATCCGCGCGTCGGACTAATCGGGCCGCGGGGGCACGTCGTCCCCATGAGCCTCTATTTCGGGGGCAATGCCCTAGCCTTGCGTTTCTTCGCTCAAGTCTTCGGCATCCCGCTCGGCGAGCTTCTGAAGATGAGCTTCATCGCCGGCGGGATGTTCATGGCCAGGCGAGGGGCGCTCGAGCCGCTGCTGTCGCTGGCGGTCCCCGACTCGATGTTCGAGGCGGAGGCCGGCCAGATCGACGGCACTCTGGCCCACGCCATCGAGCGCGTCTACAGCCTCAGCGCCCGGTATCAGGGACTGACCATCTCCGACACGTCCTTCCCAAAAGACGAGACGTCTCTTAAGACAGCCCAGGATCACCCTTTCACCTGGTAACAAGCGGGGGGGCGGAAGCGGAAGGCGGAGGGGCCAGGGCCGATGGCAGAGAACTAGCCGAGAAGAAAGAACGCGGCGGGCGGTGATGCCGCGGCCGCCAAGCCGGTCACCGATCCCCGGGGAAATCCCTACGTGATCTTCAAGCTGAAGCTGCTGCCGAAGAAATGAGCGCGGGGCGGCCGCCGCGGGTGCGACCGCCCCTCAACATGACATCCCTTACACCCAAAAAGCTCAAAGCTCCACAGAATGCCGAACTTCGCTCGTGACTATGACGATCAGCGGCCGTTGCTTTTGGGGACAATGACGGTCGCCACTCTCTCCGTCGCACGGCCGGCCTTGTCGACTACTCTCAAGAAGATTTCGTATCTCCTCCCGTCTGCGTCGCTACCCTCGCGCCATGCCTCGAGCTGAATGGTGCCGAATTGGGTAAGAGAAGGCTCGCAGTATCCGTATTCGTCCACGACCCGAAATGACATGGACGCGATTCCCGATAAGGCATCCGAGGTCGTCCCGCTGATCACAACATCGACCATCTTCCTGTTGGGAGGCCAGAGCACGCTCGGAGTCGCGGTGATCATCACGATGGGATCGGTCAAGTCGATATTAACCTTTATTGCGGCCGTCGACCGGTTGCCGGCTTGGTCGACGGCTTCGCCCGAGAATTCTTGCGCCGCTCCTTCGGTTTGAACAACCAATGACGGAGTCACGAATCCGAGGCCGGAAAGGGCATCCAATGCCGAGAACGAGATCGTGACGTTCGAGCCGATCCAGCCGTCCGCCGAGGGCGCCGGCGAAGCCTGGGCGGAAATGACGGGCGGGGTTTTGTCGATCCGGATGGCCGCATCATGCCTCGGCTCGACATTGCCTTTCTCGTCGACGGCCCAGTAGGTGAACGCTGTGATTCCCTCCTTGGGAATCGAGGCCGTCGCCGTGTCGCCCTTCACGATGGATTCAAGGCCGTCGATGAGAAAATGAATCTCCTTGACTCCCGATCCGCCCGGATTGTCGACGGCCTGGATGCTCACGGTCACATCGCTGTTGCTCCAGCCGTTCTCATTCGGCTGCGGGGAGACCTGGATGGATGAAGCGGGCGATTCGGTATCAGGGAATTGGGTATAGACGCCCGTCCCCTGCCAGCCAACATAGTAAATATTGAGCGAATCGTCAACGAAGATATTCCTGCCGGCCATATTTTCCTGGGGGATACGAAGGCTCGTGATATCTTGGCCCTGCCTGTCGATCTTGACGATCGTCCCGCCAGAGGCGCCGCTCTCGCCTCCGCCCATATGACCCAAGTAGATTTCGCCGTTCTTGTCGAGCGCAAGCGCAAAGTTCCCGCCTCCCTCGACACGACGGCGCCACGATTCCGCGCCTTGCGAATCGTATTTGACGAGGAAGCTGGGGGTCCCGATGCTGGTGGCGTAACCAGAGATATAGACGTTTCGCTCTCGATCGACGGCAATATGGTAGGGGTTCTCACGTTCATCTTGGCCTGTATCCGTAAAGTTGAAATGATTCTTCCACACCTCATTGCCGGAGGAATCGAATTTAACCGTCACGCCGCCATCCTCAGACCAAAAATACGTGCCGGTTAGATAGACATTTCCGTCTTCATCGACGGCCACATCGCTCGGTCTGCCGCTGCGTATATTGTCAATCCACGTGTACCAGATCCGGTTCCCGGCGGGACTGTATTTCATGACGCTCCAATCCGAAGAGCCGATGATGATGTTCTGTTCGGCGTCCAAAACGGCCGCTGTCGGCCAGGCGCATTCACGCCTTATGGGCTGATTCCAGAGGAAAGCTCCTTGCGACGAAATCTTGTAGAGTACAGTATCAAGCCGACCGGGGTAGGCGCTCGGCTCGGAATTGAGAAGATAGATGTTGTCGCTCCTATCGATCAACATATGCGGCGAGGTTTTGCCCGAATCGTTGATCCCGGCGAACACCAAAGGTGCAGGCCAGGCATCGCGGCCCTCGGAGTCGAGCTTGACCAGGAGATACTCTTCGCGGGAATCGATCTTGACATAGCAAGAGTCCTGCGAATCGACCAGGATGCGGAGTCCCATGTTGTGGAGAGCGTTCCCTGAAAAGGTTCTTTCCCAGAGCTTCCGTCCCTCCGAATCGTATTTGATGACGCGGCAAAGCGAATTCCACCAGGGATTCTCTTGTTCGCCGCCCGTTACGTATACGGAACCGTCACTGCCGATTGCAAAGGAGCGCATAACGGCATCCGCCGCGAACCAAAGCTGTTCTATCTCCCCGGTCGTCGAGAACGAACGGAAGACAAGAATGCCGACGAGTAGGGTAAGAATGAGAATCGGAGTCCGGAGCTTCTTGAACATGGATCGCCTCCTTAGACAGAATTGCTCCGCGGGGGATCCGCGGTTGACTCAAGCCATAGGGCCAACGATTTATATTGTCAATAATGATCGCATTATTTGTCATGGTTTGCCTTGATTTGTCGTGGTTCTTCGTGTGGTTTCGCTCAGGGGCTTATAAGTTCTCGCTAGTTGGACTTGGCTTGGCGGGGGGCCGTTCGAAGTGGTGACGCTCCGTTACGAAACCTGTTTCATGATTTGGCTCCCGATGCAAAGCCTCTGCCGACCCCGGCGACCGATTGACATCCCAACTGAACCGTCATAGATTTCCCCCACACGGATTCGGCGGGAGGGATTCAATGAAAAAATGGCTTTTGATCGTCGCGGTGTTGGCCGCAGCGGGAGCAATCGAGGGCCGACAGCAGGCTGCAAAGCACCCCTTTGTGACTTTTCTGCTCATCACCCTGGATCCTTACACGGTTCAGGCGGGGAGCCCGGTCAAGGTCAACCTGATGATCACGACTCGGAAGGGCGGCCCGGCGCAGAGCGTTGCTTTCCAGCTGACGGTCACGGGTCCGCCGTCGGTCCCCCCCCCTGCGTCCTTTCCGGCCTTCACTCGAAAGATGGAGGCCGGAGCCGAGCTGGGCGAATCGGGCACGGCCACACTCAGCACGGCAGGCCTGCAGCCCGCCGAATACGTGGTGGTCCTAACGACCAAGGACGAGCAGGGCAACGTCGTTAGAGCGGAGGACTCATTCACGATTGGGGGGGCGGGGGGAGGCGGAGGCGGAGCCTTGCCGCCGGCGACCAAGCCGGTGACGTCGTTTGCGGGCCCGACCGGCAAGCCGATGGTTTTCGCTGGCAGCGCCTTCATCTACTCCATGGCCGTCAACGTGGTCGCCGACACCAATGGAGACCTGGTCATCACATCCGGGATAGTGAAGGCGGGCTCGACCACCGCGACGATCGTGGGCGGGATGGGCGCGATGGGAATCGGCGGGACGCCGGGCGGGTCGCACTTCGAGGTGCCGAAGTGCGATTGGATGGGGAATGCGGCGTCGCTGGCGGGTGATTTCGTCGATCCCACCCCGCCGTACGCGGTCAAGGTGCCCAAGGCCGGCGTCAAGGAGATCTATCTCAAGATCACGGGGTATTACGAGAAGGATCACAAGCCCATCGAAAATCCCATCACGGGCGAGCAGTTCGTGGTATTCAAGCTGCTACTGGTGGAGACGAAATAGGGGGCGTCGGGGTCAGGTCTTAAGATTCAAGCTATCTCCCGGCAGATGGCTCAATCGGCTGTCCAAGAGCCGATCAGCTTCCTTGACAGGACGTGCCTTGCCCGCTACCCTGGGCCCGGATTGTACCAGCCGCCATGAGCTGCCGACATGATAATAGAGAAGCCCTCCCCGAATTATCCGGCCTGACCCTGTGGGAGTGCCGAGACTGCGGCTTCGTGTTCTCGGACCGGCTGGGAGCATCGGGGGCGGGCTTCGATCCCAAGGTGCTCTACGACTCGTTCTACGACCGCAACGAGATCGTGGGGCGATTCAACAGTCCGGTGGAGATCGTAGTGCGGTTGTTCCGGCTGTTCCGGGCCTTCAAGATGTGGACAATCAAGCCCGGGGCCCGGTCGATCCTGGACGTGGGCAGCGGGCGCGGGTTCATGCTCTACTACCTGAAGCGGTTCTTCGGGTACCGGAGGGCGGCCGGGACGCAGATATCGCGGGGGGCCTTCGAGTTCTCGCGGGACGCGCTGGGATTGGAGATGTACCACGAGGAGCTGCCGGAGCTGGGGCTCGAGGGCGGATCGTTCCAGATGGTGACGCTGTGGCATGTGCTGGAGCATATCGCGGACCCGGAGCGGTACCTGGAGGAGATCAAGCGGCTGCTGGCGCCGGGGGGGCGGCTGGTGGTGGAGGTGCCCAATTTTCGGTCGTGGACGCGGGCGTACACGGGGCTGGATTGGCTGGGGTTGGACCCTGATTACCATGTGCACTTCTTTACCCCGGAGGCGCTGACGGCGGCGCTGAGGAGGCATGGGTATAGGGTCCGGCTGGTCCATACATTCTCGCTGGAGTATTCGGCCTTCATCTCGACGCAGAGCCTGCTGAGCAAGTGGACGGGGACGCGGAGCCTGGTGTTTAGGGCGCTGCAATCCGGCGGGGCGGAAGGAGCAGGCGGGAGGAACGGAGAAGGAGCCGGAGCGGGGGGAGCATCGGAGCGCTCAGGGAGCCGCTATAAGGGCGGAGAAGCGGAAGCGGGAAGAGAAGCCCGGGGCGGCGGCAAAAGGAGCCGAGCGAAAGAATCCGATTCCCGAATTCGCGCGGGGTGGACGTGGCCGTTGTTTGTGGGTTTGTTTCCGCTGTGCCTGATCGCCAACCTGCTGCTGTTCGGAACGAAGCGCGGCGAGGTTCTCCTCGTCGTCGCCGACAGATAGGGGTCAGGTCTCAATATTCAACAAATCTCAATTTTCGTAAACCGGCTTTTACGAAGTGTCCACCGATGTTGGCAGAAATGTTGAATGTTGAGACCTGACCCCTTTATCTCAACTTGAGCCACCGGGCTCGGGAGACCGTCTCCGCGCCTTCGGCCGTGCGCCCCCTCACCCGCCAGAAGACGATCCCCTTATCGCCGGCAAGGGCTCGGAGCCTGCCAAGTTCGGCCGGGCCAGGCTCGTAGAGCTCCGCGGCCGTCCAAGCTTCTGGAAGAGTCAACTCCTCGCCGTCAAAGCTCTTCCCCTTCGAGAACTCGATTCTGAATTCCTTGAAAGGTCCTCCATCCCAGGTGAACCGTAAGGAAGCGAGGTGGGGCACGAGCGTTCCATCCATCGGATCTATAAGCCGGATGATTCCCGCGACGGTGGACACCGGGCCATGGAAAGTGCTTTTGCCGCCCGTATCGATGTCCTCCAGCTTATAGAGATACTCCTGACCTTCCACGACATCGCCATCAAGATAAAAATAATCGGCGCCGACGACGGCATCGCCGCGGGCCGGGATGAGGGCGGGCGTGATCCGCTCGAACGCTCCGTTCCTCCCTTCGGCGCGCCAGAGATGGAAGCCGGCATTATCTATCTCCGAGCTCGTCGTCCAGGTCAGCTCGACGCCGCCGTCGCGGGCGGCCGCTTCGAAGGAGGCGAGCGTAATCCACGTCGGGGATTCGGGAATCTGGGCCACGAAGGCGTCGGACTTGTCGCCCCCCTCTGTCTCCTCCGTGAAAGGAAGAACGGGAGATCCCCAGGTCGCGAAGCTTCTCCCGGTGACCAGCGTGTTGCCGCCGCCCAGGGCGACGGCCAGACCGAGATCTTCCGCGCTGCCCCCCATAAACATGTTCCAGGTGAGGGCGCCGGTGGAGCTGAGCTTGGCCGCAAAGGCGTCGGCGTCTCCGGCATGGGGATTCAGAGGCGAGCCCCAAGTGGCATAGCTGTAACCCGTGATATAGGAATTGCCGCTGGCGTCCAAGACGATACCCGATCCGTAGTCATTAATGGCGCTGCCCAGGAAGGTGTTCCATTGGAGCGCGCCGCTCGAATTGAGCTTGGCCACAAAAACATCGTCAAGCCCGGAGTGAGCGAGGATCGGGTCGGAGTCTCCCTTCCAGGTATACGTCCCATAGCCGATCACGTTGGCATTGCCGGAGCCGTCCACGGCGATACCGGCCCCTATGTCCGAGCCTGATCCGCCCAGGAAGGTGTTCCATTGGAGCGCGCCGCTCGAGTTGAGCTTGGCCGCGAAGGCGTCCTCGGAGCTCGTCCAACTCCTGACCGGGGTCCCCCAGCTGTTGGAGCTGAGCCCGGTGACATAAACACCGCCGGCAGAGTCGACGGCGATACCCAGCCCCTCATCGTAGGCTGTTCCGCCGAAAAAAGTGTGCCATTGATACGCTCCATCCGTATCGAGCTTGGCCACGAAGGGATCATAATTGCCGTTGTGGGCGGCCAGGGGCGCCCCCCAGGAGGAGTCCGTGTAACCGATCACATAGAGAGCGCTGCCGCCCAGGGCGATGCCCTGACCGTGCTCATACCCGGAGCTGCCGCCCAGGAAGGTATGCCAAGAGAGCACGCCGGTCGAGCCGAATTTGGCCACGAAGGCATCGTAAGGGACCGAATCCCCTCCGGAATGGGCGACAAGGGGCGGGGCCGGATCCCAGACGCCGGGAATAGTGAAAGGCTCTCGCCAGCCCATATTGCTGTTTCCCGTAACATAGATGTTGCCGCTGCCGTCCAGGACAACACCCCTGGCGTTTGTGGCGGCATTACCACCAAAGAAAGACGTCCAGAGGAGCGTGCCGGAAGAATCCAGCTTGGCCAGGAATGAGCTTCCCATTCCGAAGGAGAGGCTACCCCATGCGGTGGGGCTGTCACCCACCACAAAGACGTTTCCATCGGAATCGACCGTGATGGCATGCCCTTCGTCGTAGGAGGTGCTGCCGAGGAACGTATGCCAGGTCAGGGCTGGGTCGATGACGAGGGGAAGGGAGGGATCGACCGACTGTGCCGTGAATCCAACTTCCTTTTCGGCCAAGAGACGGAAGGCGATATCCACGGGGACTTTCCGGCCGCTCTTTTCCTGCCAGGCCGTCGGGGCTTGCTCTCGCATCTCGCCTCGAGCGAAGGAGATGACCAGGTTGCCGGCAGCATCCAGGCGCAACGGGCGGTTATAGCGCAGCCGAATCGCATCGGGGGAAGCGCCGGGTTCGAGGATGTAGGAGCTTTTGAGGATCGCGCCGGCGCTTTTCTCATAGATCGCTGTCACGCCCGCCCAGACGTCGGAGTAGAGAACCTTGGCGAAGGCCGGCGTATTGTTAGAGTGAGATTCGGACGCGGTTTCAATCGCGTGTGACGGGGCGGCTATGGGGGCCACGGGCCGCCGGCCGGCCAGCTCGATCTTCAGGAGGTGGCCGCTCGAGGCGACGTAGACGCAGCCGGTATCAAACCTCAGGATGTGCCCGGCCGATGAGAAGGAGAGGCTCTCCGCCGTCGAGCCGGGGGCCGGCAGGGAGGCGGGCTCTCCGGCGGGCGCGTGGAGGGCGGTTGATTCAAGAAGCAGGAATGCCGCCAGGGCGAATAGTCGGGGATCTCGAGACGCGTCCGAACGGCTTTTTCTTGGCACAACACCCCCTACCGTGGATTAAAGGCCCCATATGCTGAGACCGCGGGTTTACGGTGTAGAAGCCAGCTCTTTGGTTGGAAATGTATCTTTCGTGGCTCGATCTGTCAAGACAAATAGGGGCCAGGTCTTGAGATTCAAGTTAAGCCTACCTTGGTTTACAAATCGACCCCATTCATTGGCAGAAAGAACAGATAACTTGAATCTTGAGACCTGACCCCTTATCCTGACCCCTTATCTCCCCTGCTCCCCAAAGCTTTGACAAGCGCCTCCTTGCCAGTGTAAATTTTCGGGGCGCGGGCCACCCAGCGGCCGCCGAGAGACGCAGAGAAAGAGCGCCCCAAAGATGTCCAACGACGACCGGCTGGATGGCTGGAAGGCGATCGCCGGCCATCTGGGGCGGGAGGTCCGCACCTGCCAGCGCTGGTGCCAGCGGCACGGCCTGCCGATCTACAGGATCGACGCAGACTCGGTGCGCGGTAAAGTCTACGCCTACCGGTCGGAATTGGATGCCTGGCTGAAATCCCGGGGCCCGAATAATATCCCCCCCGAGACTCCGGAAGAAGCCGGCGCAACGGAGCCGGCGGGGGCGGAGGCGAAGGCCTCGTCTCGGCGGCGCCGGGTTAGTATCGGCCTCCTGGCCCTGCTTGTTCTGATCGTCCTCGTCGCGGCGGCCGGCGTAACGGGACTGATTCGAATCCCTCCCCTCAGGTCCCCCAAGATCGGCGGACCCAGGCCCGAGCCGGTCTCCATGGCGCTTGTCGGCACGAGCCTTTCCGCCTTCGACGGCGCGGGCGGCTTTCTGTGGGACGTTCACCTGCATATCCCCCAAGATTTCGACCGGTACGTCTTTGGCTACGCGAACGGCGGGAGATCGGCGCAAGAGGGCTACGCCTCGTATGGGGTTGATTTCGCGGACACCGACGGCGACGGGCGGAACGAGGCTGCGGCCTTTCTTATGAACAAGGATCCCAAGGAGCGGGCCGTCGCCCTCTTCGATGACGACGGCGACGTGATCTGGAAGCGGAGTCTCGACCTTCGGTACATCTATGGCGACGCGGCTCACGAGACCGACCATTACGTCCGGGCCCTCTCGTTCCAAAGCCTGCCGGGCCGGAGCACGCCGTGCCTGCTGGTCCTGTGGAACGTCTACAAGTGCGCCCCCTCGTCCTTTGTGATCCTGGACGGCGCGGACGGGAGCGTTCTGTTCGAATATGACCACATCGGGAACCTGGTGTTCTTCGAGTGGGCGGATATCGGGGGGCGGCCCGTGATCCTGCTCGGGGGGACCAACAGCCTGGCCGGACACGACGGCGCGCTGGCCGTGATCGATCCCGCGGGGCTGGTCAGCGGCTTGGCGCCGCCTTATGCCCCCGAGTCGGAGCCCGGGGCTGAGGTGGAGCCCCTGTCGCCCTACCTGGCGGAGTACCAGGCCGGCCGGGCGCCGCGGGCCGGACAGATGCAGTACATCCGGTTTCCTTTCTCCCCTCTCTCCAAGAACGCTGGGATGCGATGGCTGTTTATACGCGGGGCGGCCGTCGAAGGGAACCGTTTCTATGCCACGATGGACGCTGCGCCCGCCCATACTGTTTACTACTATTTCGACTCCGAGCTGCGCCCCCTGTTCGTGAAGCCGAGCTCCGATTTCGCGAGAGGCTACGAGGACAGGCGCCGGGCCGGACAGACGGCGGGCAGCATGGCGGAGTACCTCGAGCGGGCCGCGCGCGCGGTCTCCCGGTGGGACGGGGAGGCGTGGCGGCCGGCAGACCGTTAGGGATTGGCGTTGGGGGTCAGGCGTTGGGGGTCAGGTCTCGAGATTCAAGTTATGCCTACGTCTGTTTACGAAATGACTCCGTTCGTTGGCAGGAAAGCAGATAACTCGAAACTTGAGACTTGACCCCCATCCGTCTGATCCCCATCTTCTTTGGATTGGAATAGAATAGAATAAGCATGCCATGACAGGTAATAACACCGATCGCGCGGGACTAGGGCCGGGCCGGGCGCGAGGGCAGCGGTTTGCCATCGGCCTGGCGGGCGCGGCCTTCGCGGTCATGGCCTTCGCGGTCCTCAAGAACATCGGCTATCCCCTGCTCTGGAACGACGAGGGCGAGACGGCCATGTTCGCGGAGCGGGTGCTGGATTTCGGGTACCCCAAGGTCAGCGACGGCAAGAACGTCGTCTACTGCCTGGAGCTCGAGGACAAGATGGCCGGGCGCAGAAGCGCAGGCGGTGCCTACCTGGGATCGGGCTGGGGGCATTTCTACTTTGGCGCGATCGGGGCGCTGGCGGCGCGAGGGGCGGACGCCATCGCGGGGGTCGGCGCCCGCACGGCGGTGTCGGGGGAAACTGAAGATATCGCAAACGCCAAAGAAATGGAGGCCGGGAAGGGAGCAGCAACGACGCCCCTGCGCGGAGCCCCTTATACGGGCACGCGCGCGACCGGAACGAAAGAGACCAGCCCCGCGTCCGGTCAAGCGTCTGGTCAATCGTCCGGGTTTGCGTCCGATCCCTCGCTCGGCACCGAGACGGCTGCCGCGCAAGGGAGCCGCAGCGATCGCCCGCGCCGGGCCGACGTTTATCTAAAGACGGCCCTGCTGCGGATCCCGTTCGCGCTGGCGGGGCTGGCGGCCATAATACTGGCGGTGATCGCCGTGGCGCCGCTGCTGGCTCGATTCCCTTCTACCCGCGTCTGGTGGTTCGCCGCAGCGCTGTTCGCCTGGCAAGCGATATCCGTGCCCTGGGCCTTGCACATGCGCGAGATGCGCTACTACCCGCTGGTCTGCCTTTTGCTGGCCTGGATGCTCTACCTGGGCGTCCGCCGGCACATCGGCCGCATGGGGGCCGGCCGGTACGGGATTCTGATGTTCGCGGCGCTGGTCCTGCTTTTGGTGACCTTCCCTGTGGCGGTTGCGGCGGCGGGAGGGATTCTAGGACTATGGGAGGTCGTCAGATTCGCCCGGAGGAAGAGCTGGCGGGAAGCGCGGCAAGGCCTCGCGCCGCTGGCGGCGGCCGGAGCGGCGATGGGCGCGTACGTGGTCGTGTTCCGGACGTTCGAGATATCGCGCGGCTTCAACGAGATGTTCCCATGGAGCATGGCCGTGGCCAAGCACACGGCGGACCGGATGCTGGCGCTGTTTTTCGACTACGAGTCTCTGTGGGTGATCCTGGCGGCGTTGGGACTGGGCGTGGGAGTAGCGGTCGTGTCGTGGGCGCGGGAGCGGCGAAGCCGACGGCGAAGTCTGATCACGCGGGCAGAAAAGGCTGGGGAGAAGAGGGTTGAGAATCCGCCCGAAGAAGGAGCCTCCGCGCTGCCCCTTGAAGCGCCGCATGGAACGCATCACGATGGGCCCGCTGGGGAGCCCCATGGGGAATTTCCCGGGGGACTTCACGGGACACCTTCCACAGAGCTACCCGGCAACCCCTTGATGATGGGGCGGGCCGACCGGCGGCTGGTCGGGCTGGCGGCGGTAATCGCCGTCTATTCGATCCTGCACGCGGCCGTCGTGATGCGGCAGCCGTTCCCCATCGCTTTCAGCCGCTATTACATCTGGCTGCAGCCGGCGGCGGGGCTGGCTATGTGGCTGTGCCTTTTCGCCCTGGGGGGAACGGTCAGGGCGCTGCGCGGGAAGTGGGTCAGGCGGGCGGCGCGCGTCGGGCTGGCGGGAGGATTCTTGCTGTTGGGGGCGCTGACGGCGGGAGAGCGAGTGCCGGTGCTGCGGGAGAGGGTTTACGAGCTGTTTCACAAGAACGTCGGGCCCATGGATTACGCCGTGGCGTTCGTGCAGCGGTCGTACCCGGATCCGAGCCGGCTGGTCATCGCCACGAACTACGAGGAGTGCGTGCTCCAGTACTACTTGGGGAGCAAAGTGACCGTGGGCTTCGTGGGCAACAATCTGAAAGAGGATATGAAGATCGTGCCCGACATCATCATCGGGCGCAAGCGGTGGGCGTATACCAACGAGCCCATGCTGAGGCTGATGGAGAGGGCGGAGTATCGGATCAAGACGTTTTGGATTGTGGACACCGCGACCAACACCGTGCCGGAGGTGGGAGGCAGGGAGATCGTCCACCGCTTCCGGACGCCGCGGACGGGCAGCGACCGCCAAGCCCTGCATATACGGGTCAGGAAGGGTCGGGAGGGGTCAGGTCTCAAGATTCAAGATTAGCCTGCGACCGTTTACATATCGGCGCCGCTTGTTGACAGAAAAGCAGATAACTTGAATCTTGAGACCTGACCCCTTCTTGGGCATAATAGGCTGGAGATTTATGAAGAAAAACGCGCGGGAGACGGCCTTTGCCCTCATCCTGACCCTGGTCTTCCTGGCGGCGGCGGGATTCGTCCTGTCGCGCCACGAGATCTGGCGGGACGAGGCCCAGGCTTGGCTGCTGGCCAAGGACAGCCGCTCCCTCGACGACCTGGCCCTGCGGATCAAATTCGACGGCCACCAAGCCCTCTGGTACTGGGGGCTGTTCGCCCTTTCGCGGTTCACCGCCTCGCCGGCGGCCATGCAGATCCTACACCTGCTGATCACGGCGGCGGCGGTGTTTCTCTTCGCCCGGTTCGCGCCCTTCCCGCGGGCGGCGCGCATCCTCTTCGCCTTCAGCTACTACGCCTTCTACGAATACGGCGTGATCTCGCGCAACTACGGCATCGGGATGCTGATGCTCTTCTTCGCCTGCGCGGTCTGGAAGCATCGGCGCCGCTCGCTGCTCCTGCCGGCCCTGGCCCTCCTGCTGCTGGCCCAGACCAATACGACCATGGTCATCCCGGCCGTGGCCTTCGCGATCGTACTGGCGGGCGAGGCTCTGCTCCTGCGCAAGGAAGGCCGGCCGCGCTTCCTCGCGTTCGCCGCCGTGGTCGTGCTGATCGGGCTGGGAGTGGGGCTCTATCAAGCCATGCCCGACTCGTCCTCCACCTACGCCAAGAGCGTCGACGTGGAGGTCCAGCCGCAGAAAGCCTATTTCATCTACCGCCTCATCGGCAAAGCCTTCCTGACCGTGCCGGACCCGAAGCCGCAGTTCTGGGGCACGTCGATCCTGAGCCGCTATGCGTCGGCGCCCATCACCACGCCGCTTCTATCGGGCTTGGTCCTGCTGTTTGCGCTGATCGCGCTGATCGATCGGCCGCGCGCGCTGGCGTTCGGGGTGATGGCCGTCGGCGCGCTGTGCATCTTCTTCTACGTGGCCTATCTGGGCTTCATCCGGCATCACGGATCGCTATTTCTGGTCTTTCTGGCGGCGATGTGGATGGCCGCGGAGGAGAAGGCCGCGCCATGGGGAGGCAGGTGGCTGCGCCGCGCGGCACGATGGGGGCGCATGGCGGCGCCGGCGGTGGTTACGGGACTGCTTCTCCTCCAGACCGCGGGTGCGGCGATCGCGTCGGCCTATGACGTACAGCTGCCTTTCTCGCAAAGCCGACGAACGGCCGCCTACATCGAGGAGCAGGGCTTGAAAGATCGCATATTGATCGGCGACGTTCCCTATGCCCTATCTCCCGTCTCCGCCTACCTTGACCGGCCCATCTATGTGCCGCGGTTCGAGCGGTGGGTCACGTACACGCCGTGGATCGAAGAGGTCCACCGGAACACGGGCATGAGTGAGCTAATCGCGGCGGCGGAGAGGCTCGGCCGGGAGACGGGCCGGGAATATTTGATCGCGCTGAACTACCCGTTGGACGCGGACTCGCTGCGGACGAGACGGCTGCGGCGGGTGGCGGTGTTCGGCGGGGCTATCATGAGTGACGAAAATTTCTACCTGTACCAGCAGGATAGGAGAAGGATCCGGCCTTAGAGGCGCGGGCCCTATCTCAGGTCGCGCAGCCGGCCGCCCTGGCGGTCCTTGGCCGAGATGATGGGGGCGTCGGTCTTCCAGTCGATGGCCAGGTCCGGGTCGGACCAGAGGAGCGCGTGCTCGTCGGCGGGCGAGTAGTAGGCGGTGCATTTATAGACGAAGTCGGCTCGCTCGCTGAGGACGCTGAATCCGTGGGCGAACCCGGCCGGGATATAGACCTGGCGGGGGGCGGCGTCCGAGAGCTCGATGCCCACCCAGCGGCCGAAGGTCGGCGAGCCTGGTCTGATGTCGACGGCCACGTCCCAGACCGCGCCGCAGACCACGTAGACCAGCTTGCCCTGGGGGTTGGGCGACTGGTAATGGAGGCCGCGCAGGACGCCGCGCCGGGAGGACGATCGGTTGTCCTGGACGAACGGCCCGGGGATGCCGGCCTCGGCGTAGACGCGCTCGGAATATGTCTCCAGGAAAGTGCCTCGGTCGTCGGAGAAGACGCGCGGGGTGATGATCTTGACCTCGGGCAGGATCGGCGCGGGCTCGACCAGGATCGGAGCCACGCTCAGACCTCCCCGTCGGCCACGCGCAGGAGGTAGCGGCCGTACTCGTTCTTCTCCATGTCATGGGCCAGCGCCCGCACTTGGGCGGCGTCGATGTAGCCGCGGCGGTAGGCGATCTCCTCGACGCAGGCGATCTTCAGGCCCTGCCGCTCCTCGATGGTCTGGACGAAGTTGGAGGCTTGGAGGAGAGACTCGTGAGTGCCGGTGTCGAGCCAGGCGAATCCGCGGCCCAGGAGCTCCACCTTCAAGCGGCCGCGCTCCAGGTAGGCCCGGTTGAGGTCGGTGATCTCCAGCTCGCCGCGGGGCGAGGGCTTCAGGGCGCGGGCCACGGAGGCGACCTCGCCGTCGTAGAAGTAGAGCCCCGGGACGGCGTAGTGCGAGCGCGGGCGGGCCGGCTTTTCCTCGATCGAGAGGACGCGGCCGGAGGGATCGAACTCGACGACGCCGTAGCGCTCGGGATCGCGGACGAGGTAGCCGAAGACGAGGCCGCCGGAGGCGAGCGAGCCGGCCCGCTCCAGGATCCCGGACAGGCCGTGGCCGAAGAAGATGTTGTCGCCCAGGACGAGGGCGCTGGGCGCGCCGGCGACGAAGTCCTCGCCGATGATGAAGGCCTGGGCCAGGCCCTCCGGGCGGGGCTGGACCTTGTAGGCGAAGCGCAGGCCGAGGCGCGAGCCGTCGCCCAGGAGCGACTCGAAGCGCGGCAGGTCCTCGGGGGTCGAGATCAGGAGGATGTCCCGGATGCCGGCCATCATCAGGACCGACAGGGGGTAATAGATCATCGGCTTGTCGTAGACCGGCAGGAGCTGCTTGCTGACCACGCGGGTGATGGGAAAGAGGCGCGTGCCGGCCCCGCCGGCCAGGATGATGCCTTTCATGGACCTAGGATAAGGGGTCAGGTCTTAAGATTCAAGTTATCTCTGACTGGAAAACTGTCAGTTTGTGCCATTTTTTGTCATGAGAAAACTTGAATCTTAAGACCTGACCCCTTTTTAGATCTTAGCGGAGCCGACGGCCAGGATGGTGAAGCCGGAGCGGCGCAGGTCGGGGTAAAAATGCTGCAGCATGCGGCGGCCGTCCATAATCAGCGGCCGGCCCCGCAAGCTCCTCAGCAGCTCGCCCAGCCCGCGGAACTGCGGCCAGTCCGTGGCGATGATGACCGCGTCGGCCGCGTCCACCGCCTTGGTCTCGTTGGGGAAGTACTTGATCTTGCGCGACGGCGGGAACAGCACCTTGAACGACTCCATCGCGGCCGGGTCGTAGATGCGGATCTCCTTGGCCCCCCGCGTCTGCAGGACCCGGACGATGTCGACGGCCGGCGTGTTGCGGATGTCGTTGGTCGAGCGCTTGAAGGCCACGCCCAGCAGCGTCACCCGCTTGCCGGCCCAGGAGAAGCCGGCTTCCTTCTCGGCCCGGTCCATGAAGCCCAACAGTTGGCGCCGGTTGGCCAGGTAGGTCTCGTTGACCAGGATCGGCTCCTTGCCGGCCTCCTTCAGCTGGGTCGAGAGCGAGCGGGCGTCCTTGATCAGGCACGACCCGCCGGCGTAGAGGCTGTTATAGAGGCCCCACGACCCGATCCGCGGGTCGCCGGCCAGGATGCGGCGGACGTTCTCGAACTGGAGATCGGGGAAGGCCTCGCAGGTCCGCCCGATGACGTCGAAGCATATAGCCAGCTTGTTGAACAGGATGAAGTTGGCCAGCAGCTTGCCGGCCGCGGCTTCCTTGGGATTGACCTCGACGTACTCGATGCCGGGGGCGTGGACGAAGCGCTGGTAGATCCGGCGCATCACGGCGAAGTCCCTCTCGCTCCAGGCGCCGATGACGATGCGGTCCGGCTTCAACGAGCCGGACACGGCCTTGCCCTCGACCAGGAACTCGGGGTTGGAGACGACGCCGAAGTTGCGCACGCCGCGCTTGCGCAGAATCTCGGCCGTGCGGTCGGCCATGGCGATGGGCACGGTGCTCTTGTTGACGATCACGACGTACTGCGTCTGGCGGCCCTTGTTGCGGCGGGCCAGCGCCTTGGCCAGGCGATCGGCCGCGTCGTTGTAGTAGGTCAGGTCGGAGGCGCCGGTCTCCCCCACCTCGGGCGTCGGCAGGCACATGAAGATGGCGTCGCAGCCGTCCAGGAACGGGACGACCTTGCGGTAGTCGGAGGTCAGGTCGATGCGGGAGCGGTTGCGGACCAGGAGGTCGCCCAGCCCCTCCTCGAAGAGGCAGGTCTCGATGGTGTCGCGGTCGCCCGAGCCGAGCATGGCCACGCGCCGCTCGTCGATGTCGTAGACCAGGGTGCGGTGGCCGGAGTCGGCCGAGACGGCGGCCGAGCAGGCCCCGACGAAGCCGGCGCCGATGTAGAGGATGTTGACCGAGGACAGCGACGGCGCGGGCACCGAGACCAGCGTGAAGGTCGGGGCGGACTTGGCGGCCGCGGCCGAGCGGGACGAAGAGGCAGCGGAGGCTCGAGTGCGGGCGGCGGAAGGGCGGATTGCGGGTGGGACAGCGGCCCGAGCTTCGCGGGCGAGCGGGCGGCGCTTCCTTTTCGCGTTACCGGTTGCAGGCATTCTAAACTCCCATAAAAAATGCGGGCCCCCCTATGTACCGGCCCGACGAGCGCCGAATTATACCAAAAAACGGTCGGAGGGGAACGGGCGGTGGGTGACGGGGCAGCGGATTGGGAAGGACGCCGAGGGGCCGCTGAGGGGTCAGGTCTTAAGATTCAAGTTATCTCGTTCCTTGTTAACGGACGTTTACGAATCGACACCATTCGGAGTCTTTTCTTGAATCTTAAGACCTGACCCCTAGATCCTGACCCTTCCATGGGGCGAATAATTGTCAAAAATAACAACTATTGTCCCGAGAAATGTTGAATGTTGAGACCTGCCCCCTATTTGTAGAACTCAGCCACCTTGCCGACCACGTAGTCCTTCATCTCGTCGGTCAGCTCGGGGTAGACGGGAAGGGACAGGACGGCGCCGGCGGCCTTCTCGGCGGCAGGGAACTTGCCCAGCGGGCAGTTGAGGGCCGAGAAGCACTCCTGCAGATGGAGTGGCAGCGGATAGTAGACGGCGCACCCGATAGAGGCCGCCTTGAGATGGGCCATCAGCTTATCGCGGTCGGCGGCCTGGATCGTGTACTGGTTGTAGATGTGGTAGTGGCGGTCCCCGGAGGCGCGATAGACGGGGGCCGGAGTCTTGACCGCCCCGCGGCCGGTCAGCCCGGCGGCGGCGAAAGCGCGGTCGTAGTAATCGGCGTTCTTCTTGCGGCCGTCGGACCAGTCGTCCAGATGGCGGAGCTTGACGTCGAGGATGGCGGCCTGCAGGGCGTCGAGGCGGAAGTTGCCGCCGACGATCTTGTGGACGTAGGTGGACGGGGCGCCGTGCACGCGCAGGAGCTTCAGCTTGTCGTAGAGCGCCTCGTCGTTGGTCAGCACCATGCCGGCGTCGCCGAAGGCGCCCAGGTTCTTGCTGGGGAAGAACGAGAAGCAGCCCAGGTCGCCGATCGAGCCGCAGCGGCGGCCCTTGTACTCGGCCCCGATGGACTGGGCTCCGTCCTCGATCACCGGGATGCGCAGGCGGCGGGCCAGGGCCATGATCGGGTCCATGTCGGCCATCTGGCCGAAGAGGTGGACGGGCATGATGGCCTTGGTGCGCGGGGTGACGGCGGCCTCGATCTTGGCCGGGTCGATGTTGAAGGTGACGGGATCGATGTCGACGAAGACGGGCTTGGCGGCGAGGCGGTGGATGACGCCGGCCGTGGCGAAGAAGGTGAAGGGCGAGGTAATGATCTCGTCGCCGGGGCGGACATCGAGGGCCATGAGAGAGATGAGGAGGGCGTCGGTGCCGGAGGAGACGCCGACGGCGAAGCGGGCGCCGGAGTAGGCGGCCACGGATTTCTCAAAGGCCTCGACCTTGGGGCCCATGATGAAGTATTGGGCGTCGCAGACCTCGTCGATGACGGGGCGGATCTCATCGCGGATGGTCCGGTACTGGGCTTTAAGGTCGAGCATCGGCACGTTGGTGACCATGGGGCGCTCCTTGGGTGCGAAAGGACGCGGTATTATGCCACGGCCCGTACGGGCGGACAAGTCAGAAAAGGGGCCAGGTCTTAAGATTCAAGTTATCGCAATCTTCGTTTACGAAAGCTTACGAATTGACGCCGTTCGGAGTCGTTTCTTGAATCTTAAGACCTGACCCCTTTGCCCCCTTTGACGGGTGCTTCCCGCAGCTTATAGGCCAGGTCGATGGAGGGCAGGGCGTCGTCCAGGCCGAAGCCGCGGCCGGCCAGGGTTTCGGCGTAGCAGGCGGTGTGGAGGTCGGCGAAACTGGACTCGAACTCGATCGCCTCGCCGCCTACAGACAGGCGCCGGTAGGCCTTCCCCCCAGCTGCGACGCAGGCGGACGGCAGGTCCTGAAACCGAAGGGACAGCCGCCAGCGGACGCGGGCATGGCGCAGCTCGAGCGTGCCGGCCGCAAGGTCAGGGGACCGATCGCTGACCTCGAATCCCGACGCAGGGCCGAAAATCCACAGCAGCATATCGAAGAAATGGATACCGATATTGGTGATGATGCCGCCCGACTTGGCATTCTGTCCCTTCCAGGAGTAAGTGTACCAGCGCCCGCGCGGCGAGACCTGGGTCAGCTCGACATCGAGCGGGGAGGCGGGGGGCGCGGCGGCGATGCGGTCGCGCAGGGCTTTGATCGCCGGGTGCAGGCGCAGCTGCAGGATGGTGTAGACGCGGCGGCCGAACTCGGACTCGAGGGCGCGCAGGGCCTCTATGTTCCAGGGGTTAAGGACCAGCGGCTTCTCGCAGATGGCGTCCGCCCCGACGCGCAGGGCGAAGCGGATGTGGGCGTCGTGGAGGTAGTTGGGCGAAGTGATGGAGACGTAGTCGACCCGGCGGTCGCTCCCCTCGCGGCGCAGCTTCTCGATGTGGCGGTCGAAGCGCTCGAACTCGGTGAAGAAGTCGGAGTCGGGGAAGAACGCGTCGATGACGCCTACCGAATCGGCCGGATCGAGCGCCACGACCAGTCGGTGGCCTGTCTCCTTGATGGCCCTCATATGGCGCGGGGCGACAAATCCCGCCGCCCCGATCAGCGCGAAGTTGCTCATCCTGGTCGCCCTCCCCGATGGATCATACCAGAAACGAATCGCGGGACACCATACGGAGCGCCCCCATCCCGCCGCATCGAGGGCGGCCGCCGACCGTCCGGCATGCCCACCCCTGTCTCAGAGCCGAAGGACAAGCGCCCCCCCACCGTCCGGCAAGATGGCACTTGCCATGGGCGAAAGCTATTAGAGATGTCCCTTCAGTAACGTCAACAAAAGGGTTCGGGAGTTATGTATGGTGTCCCCCATCTGCTTCATCTGCTTCTTCAGCCACATAGCCGGCAAGGAGGCGATAGCGCTTGCCGGTGCGCGGGCAGACGGCCCGCCCGTCGCCTTCGAAGACCAGCCTCTCCCCCGCCTCGCTCATCCAGCCGACGACGCGGGCCGGGTTGCCGACGACGAGGGCGAAGTCGGGGACATCCTTGGTTACGACCGCGCCCGCGCCGACGAAGGCAAAGCGGCCGATGCTGTGACCGCAGACCACGGTGCAATTGGCGCCGAGGGACGCGCCCGTGCGGACGATGGTCGGCTTGTAGAACGCGGCGCCGACCTGGGGATACTTGCCGCGCGGCACCGGGACGTTGGTGAAGACCATGGACGGGCCGCAAAAGACGTAGTCCTCGAGAACGACGCCCTCGTAGACGGAAACGTTGTTCTGGATCTTGACAAAGTCGCCGATGACGACGTTGTTGCCGACGTTGACGTTCTGGCCCAGGACGCAGGAGCGGCCGATGCGGGCCCCGGCCTGGACGTGGGAGAAGTGCCAGATCTTGGTCCCCTCGCCGATCGTGACGCCGTCGTCAATGAACGAGCTGGGGTGAACGAAGTACGGATCCGCCATGGCGCCCCCTCTTTCTTCCAGAGAAAACTTGAATCTTGAGACCTGACCCCTTCCCTTATCCGAGCGATTTGTAATAGTCCATCAGGATCTGCAGGACCTCGGGGCGGCTGAACTCGACCGGCGGCATCTGCCCCGCGGCCAGCATCTCGCGCAGCTTGGTGCCGCTGATCATCAGCCGGTCGGCCGGCGGGTGCGGGCAGGTCTTGGTCGAGGCCATGCCGCCGCACTTGAAGCACCAGAAGGTCCAGTCGATGTTGAGGGTCTTGATCAGGAGAGCGCCGGCCGGGATGTCCTCGAAGATCTTCTGGGCGTCGAACGGCCCATAGTACGATCCCACCCCGGCGTGGTCGCGGCCGATGATGATGTGGGAGCAGCCGTAGTTCTGGCGGAACACGGCGTGCAGCACGGCCTCGCGCGGGCCGCCGTAGCGCATCTCCATGGGGTAGACCTTGAGGGCCACGCGGTCCTTGGGGTAATAGCCGTCGAGCAGGGCCTCGTAGCACTTCATCCGGACGTCGGCCGGGATGTCGTCGGCCTTGAGCTTGCCGACCAGAGGGTGGATCAGGACGCCGTCGCACAGCTCCAGGGCGATCTTGGTGCAGTACTCGTGCGAGCGGTGGATGGGGTTGCGGGTCTGGAAGGCGGCCACGGTCGTCCAGCCCTTGGCGGCGAAGAGGGCCCGCGTCTCGGCCGGGCGGGCGTAGGCCTCGCCGTAGAGGGCGGGGTACGGCCCTTCGCTGAGGACGCGGACGGGTCCGCCCAGGAGCGTGTCGGGCTGGGCGTAGAGCTTGGCCACGCCGGGGTGCTTCTCGTCCTCGGTGCGGAAGACCAGGCGGGCCTCCCGCTTCTTGTCGTAGGCGAACTTCTCGTCGATTCGGAGAAGGGCCATCAGCTCGTCGGTCTCGTCGTCCACGAGGGCGACCTCGGAGCCGAGGCGAAGGGCAGCGGCCTGATCGGAGGGGGCGGCGCAAGTGATCGGCATGGGCCAGAGGGTGCCGTCGGCCAGGCGCATGTCCTCGACCACGCCCTCGTAATCGCGGCGGGTCATGAAGCCGGGGAGCGGGCTGAAGGCGCCCGAAGCGAGCATGATCAGATCGGAGGTTTCGCGCGAGGAGATGCGGACCTCGGGCAGGGCGCGGGCTTGGGCGGCCAGGGCGGCCCGCTCTTCACCGGAGACGAGGAGGGGCTTGAGAATTCCACCGTGCGGGGCTATGGGCTGGCTCATGACGACTCCTTGGGCGCGACTTGGGGCGCGTATTATAACAAAATCTGGGGGTCTCGGGGGGAACCGGAATACTGAAGGGCAGTAGAGCGGGAAAGTCTGGGGGTCAGGTCTTAAGATTCGAGTTATCGGGCAAATCGAACAAATAAATGTCACTTCTCGCAAAAAACGTCACAAGATAACTTGAATCTTAAGACCTGACCCCTACTTAGAGCAGTGCGGCGAGGCGGGCGGAGGCGCCCAGGCCGCCGTAGAGCTCGGGGCGGGCGGACGGGGGGCGGAATTCCCTCACGGCCCGCACGATCGCGTCGGCGTCGGTCCCGATGACCTTATTCCACCCTGCCTCGACGGTCTCCACCCACTCCGTCTCGCGGCGCAGCGTCAGGCAGGGCACGCCCAGCCAGTAGGCCTCTTTCTGGATGCCGCCCGAGTCGGTCAGGATCATCCGGGCCGACCGCTCGAGCATGGTCATGTCGAGATAGCCGACCGGATCGATCGCCTTCAGGCTCGCCAGCCGAGCCTGTGGATCACCCAGCACCGCCAGAGCGTGCCGGGTACGAGGGTGGATGGGAAAGACAATCGTCTCGCCGGCACGCCCGAACGCTTCCACAATTGCGCTCAGGCGGGCCGGATCGTCGGTATTCTCGGCCCGGTGGATCGTGGCCAGCAGGTACTCCCCCGGCCGGAGCCCTAGCCGTCCCAGAACCTTCGACAGCCCTTCCGCCCGGCGCGAGGCGTCAGCCAGCGCATCGGCCATGACGTCGCCCACGACATGGACGCCGCGGGTGATCCCTTCTCGCGCCAGGTTGTCGGCCGCCGCCTGCGACGGGCAGAAGAGGAGCGACGCGACGTGGTCGGCGACGACGCGGTTGATCTCCTCGGGCATGCTCCGGTTGTAGGATCTGAGCCCGGCTTCGACGTGGGCAGCCGGGATACCCAGCTTGGCCGCGGCGAGAGCTCCGGCCAGGGTGGAATTCGTGTCGCCATAGATCAGCACGGCATCGGGGCGCTCCGCCAGCAGGACGCGCTCGATGCCAGCCAGCATGGCCCCGGTCTGCGTTCCGTGCAAGCTGGAGCCGACGCCCAGATGGTGGTGGGGCGCGGGGATGCCGAGCTCGTCGAAGAAGACGTCCGACATGCCCGGGTCGTAGTGCTGGCCGGTGTGGACGAGGACCTCGGTGTGCCGCGCGGTCCCGCCGCGCAGGGCCCGGCAGACCGGCGCCGCCTTGATGAACTGCGGGCGCGCGCCCACCACCGAGACGATCTTGGACATGGGCGGATTCGGAACTCCCGCAGGCAGATTATCACTAGTGCGCCGGGCGGCACAACTCGGCCGTCGCGAGAAGGAACGGCGGGGACGCCCTCCCTATTCTTCGGCCGCTTGGCCTCCATGGATTCTGACGGCGATAGGCAAGCGGGGAAAGCCGCCCTTGGCGCCTTGGATATCCCTCTTTTCATGACCCGGGCCGAAATGATAGATTATCGGCGCCTCGGATCGAGTGGGTTGATGCGAAGGAGTCCGCATATGTCCCCCAAAAAGACTGACCGCAAACATCGAGCTGTCGCCGCCGCGGGCAAGGGACCGGCCCGCCCGGAGCGCCCCGCGCGCCCCGCCCCTCTCCCCCGCCCCCGCGACCGACGCAGCCTGCGCGGCAAGACCATCCTGGTCACGGGCGGCGCGGGATTCATCGGCAGCAACTTCATACGCTTCATGCTCGATCGCCACGACGGCCTGCGCGTCGTCAACCTGGACAAGCTGACCTACGCCGGCAACCTGGACAACCTGGCCGACATCCAGTGCGACCCGCGCTACGAGTTCGTGCGCGGCGACATCCGCGATGCGGCCCTGGTGGCCGGCATCCTGGAGCACGTCCAGGGCGTGGTCCACTTCGCCGCCGAGACGCACGTGGACCGGTCCATCGTCAGCGGCGGCGAGTTCGTGCTGACCGACGTGCACGGCACCTACACCCTGCTGGAGGCCGTCCGCGCCCGCCCCGAGATCGAGTTCTTCCTCCACGTCTCGACGGACGAGGTCTACGGCAGCCGGGACCGCGGGTTCTTCAAGGAGACGGCGGCCCTCAACCCGTCCTCGCCCTACTCGGCCAGCAAGGTCGGGGCGGATCGGCTGGCCCATGCCTTCTATGTCACCTACGGAACGCCGGCGCTGATCGTGCGGCCCAGCAACAACTACGGGCCGTTCCAGTATCCCGAGAAGTTCATCCCGCTCTTCACGACCAACGCCATGGAGGACAAGCCGCTGCCCCTCTACGGCAAGGGCCGCAACGTGCGCGACTGGCTGCACGTGGAGGACAACTGCCGGGCCATCGAGACGGTCATCCGGCGGGGCGAGGCGGGCCAGGCCTATAACGTCGGGGCCAACGACGAGCGGTTCAACATCGACGTGGCCCGGCGGATCGTCGAGCTGCTGGGCAAGCCGGGTGAATTGATCAAATTCGTCCCGGACCGGCTGGGCCACGACCGCCGCTACGCCGTGGACTGCGCCAAGCTGAAGGCGCTGGGGTGGAGGCGGGAGGTCGACTTCGAAAAGGGGCTGGAGGCGACCGTCCGCTGGTACGTGGACAACCGCGAGTGGTGGCTGAAGATCAAGGAGAAGAGCGCCGAGTACAAGGCCTTCTACGAGAATTATTACAAAGACCGGAAATAGCCTAGGGGTCGGGAACCCCTGAGCTCCCGCGCGTCCGGACCGCCAGGATAGCGGCCAGGAAGAGGACTTCCAGGACGGCCTCTTTCACCTCGACCGCTCCGAAGCCCAGGCGTCGTCCCGGCCAGAGCGCATCGGCTCGCGCCTGAGCCAGCCGGGACAGCCCATGGTTGAAAGCCATGAGGAGCCCCGCCCAAATCGGCCCGATAGGCAAGTTGATCTCCGCCAGCCGGCGGCGGAGCCGGCGGCTCAGGCGCGCGCCCATCGGGATCGCCAGGAAATAAGTGAACCAGAACAAGCTGCTGAAGAAGCTCGGATTGAAGCGACGGCTCGTCGCCTTGAAGAGATTATGCAGATTCGTCTCGCCCTGATTGTTGACGGACGCCAGCCAGCCCGGAGTGCGCAGGCCCAGCAGCCGCTGACCCCAGCTGATCTCCTCGCCGGCGCTGAAGAGGAAGAGAAGCGCCAGGAGCAAGAAGAAGATATTCCGGCGGGTCTGGAGCGGGCCGAACGCGTTGCCTTCCGTGTCGCGCCTCCAGGCGATGAAGGCCACGATCGCCGCCAGGAGGAGGGCGGCCGCTCCGGCCGTCTCGAAGGGACCGTCCTCGCGGCTCAGCCGGCGGATGAGATCGGGGTCCGGCAGCCAAAAGACGGCGTGGGCGGCGGCGACGCCGAGAGCGAGAAGGGCGGGGACGAGGAGGGCCTTGATGCGCGCCACGACAGGGGTGCCGATCTCAGACGCGGGCGCGCCAGTAGTCCAGGATGTCGCGCAGGGTTTGCTCCAGGGGAATGCGCGGCGACCAGCCCGTGGTCCGGCGCAGCTTGCCGTTGTCGCCGGCCAGGTAGGGGATGT
This sequence comes from uncultured Eubacteriales bacterium, assembly GCA_964556755.1. Classification (GTDB taxonomy): domain Bacteria; phylum Acidobacteriota; class Aminicenantia; order Aminicenantales; family UBA4085; genus UBA4085. The sequence goes on along the minus strand of CAZKXI010000001.1, from coordinate 389,797 downwards.
CGACCTTGCGGATGCGGGACGGATCGACCTCGTAGGCGATCTTGCGCCTGGCAAAGGACAGCAGCTTCTTCAGGATCCACTCCAGGCTGACGGCCCGACCGGAGCCGACGTTGTAGATCTCGCCCGCCTTCCCCTTGGCCATGAGCGCGGTGTAGGCGCGGACGACGTCGCGGACGTCGGAGTAGTCCCGGCGCAGAGCCAGGTTGCCGACCCGGATGACGGGCGGGGCCCCGCTACGCACCGCCGCGGCTCGGCCCCGCTTGACCGCCGCGGCCGCCGCGGGCGCTTCATCGTGGGACTTGTACTTCTCGATGAGGGCGATCTGGCGGGCCCAGTCCGAGCAGACGAAATCGGCCGTCTGCCCCGGGCCGGTGTGCGGGAATGGCCGGGCGGCGATAACGGGGAGCCGCTCGCGCAGGGCGTAGAACTCGCCTAGCAGCTCGCCGCTGACCTTGGTGAAGGCGTAGGGGCTGACCACCCCGCCCCTGTCGCTCTCGCGGCACGGCCGGCGGAGCGGCTTGAGGAAGCCGTAGACATCCGACGAGCTGACGAAGAGGATGCGGGCGCGGGGCGTGTGGCGGAGAGCGGACTCGTAGAGGTTGAAGGTCCCGCGCAGGTTGGTGTCGAAAGTCTCGGCCCGCTTCTCCCAAGACAGGCGGACCTGGGACAGCGCGGCCAGATGGTAGATGCGGGCCGGGCGGATGGAGGCGACGGCTTTGTCGACGGCGCCAGCGTCGCGCAAGTCCAGGTGGACCAGGCGAACGTTGGGCTCGGCGCGGCAGAGATCGGAGCAGGCCTCGGGGCGCTCGGGGAAGCAGGTGCCGAAGATCTCGGCCGCAGCGCCCTGCTGGTTGAGCCGGGCGACCAAGTGGCGACCGACGAATCCGGTGGCGCCGGTGATGAGAATGCGTTGGGAGGGCATGGCTTTCCCTTCTTAGGACGCGTCCCGAATTCGGATTCTTCCCGATGGAATCGGGCTTGACGGGGTCAGGTCTGAAGATTCAAGAATTCTCATGACAATCTTTGTCACATGTGGCGCTTTTTAGCCCGAAATCCTAGATAACTTGAATCTTGAGACCTGACCCCTTTTTAAACTCGCTCGCGCCAGTAGTCCAGCAGGTCGCGAAGCGTCTTTTCGAAGGGGATGACGGGCTCCCAGCCGGTCTGTTTGCGGAACTTGGTCGGGTCGGCCTGCAAGATCTGGACGTCGCTCGGCCGCAGGCGGTCGGGATCGACCTTAACCTCTACCTTGACCTTGGTCAACGTCAAGAGCATCTCCAGAAGCTTATGCATGGAGATCGTGCCGCCGGTGCCGACGTTGTAGACGTCGCCGTCCTCACCCTTCTCCGTGGCCAGCCAGTAGGCCTTGACCATGTCGCGCACGTCGGTGAAGTCGCGCTTGGCGTCCAGGTTGCCGACGTGGATGACCGGCTCGCGGCGACCCTTCTCGATCTGGGCCAGCTGCTTGGCGAAGTTGGAGGTGACGAAGACGTCGCCGCGGCGCGGGCCGGTGTGGTTGAAGCCGCGGGTCCGGATGGCGCGCAGGCCGTAGCTCTTGAAGTACTGGTAGCCGAGCAGGTCCTGGGCCACCTTGGACACGGCGTAGGGCGAGAGGGGCCGCAGGGGGTTGGTCTCCTTCATCGGGACCTCGTCGGCGTGGACCATGCCGTATTCTTCGCTGGAGCCGGCGATCTGGATGCGGGGGTCGAGCTTGAGGTCCAGGAGGGCCTCGAAGAGGTTGATCTGGCCGACGGAGTTGATCTGGAAGGTCTCGGCCGGCAGGCGCCAGGAGGTGGGCACAAAGCTCTGGGCGGCCAGGTGGAAGACCTTGTCGGGGCGGGCGATCTGGAGGGCCTTCTTGAGCGAGACCATGTCCTTGAGATCGGCCTCGTGGAGCTCGATTCGGCCCGTCAAGTGGGCAATGTTGTCCATGCGGCTGCGCCAGCGGACGATGCCGTGGACGCGGGCATCGGGATGTTCGGCCAGGATGTATTCGGCCAGGTGGCTTCCGGCGAACCCGGTGATGCCGGTGATGAGGACGTTCATAAATGCCTCCCTTTAGGGGTCAGGTCTTAAGATTCAAGTTATCTCGCAAATCGTTTCTTATCAATCATTGCCGCCCTCAACAGGGCCCCATCTTGGTAAGAAACGGTGTCTAAGATACCACAACCATTCGCGATGGCCAAACGCGCATCCATCGCGGCAATCCTTTAGTGAGAATATTCGGCTTCCCGTTCGTCTACTGGCAGGGAGGGCAAGGAGGAAAGTCATGTCACGCCCTCTTAGAATCCAATATCGCGGAGCTTCTTACCACATCACTTGCCGGGGCATCCGGAAGGACCCCATTTTCTTCGAAGACCGGGACCGCCTGAAATTTATCGAGACAATCAACGATACGGCGGCGAAATTTTCTTTCATCATCCACGCATATTGTCTCATGCCCAACCATTACCATCTGTTTCTCCAAACGCCGCTGGCCAATCTCTCCGATGGCATCCACCAGATCAACAGCGCCTACGCGAGCTGGCTCAGGTGCAAAAGAAAGCTCGTCGGCCACATCTTCCAGGGGCGGTTCAAGTCCATCCTGGTCGAAGAGGAGACTTACGCGATCAACCTCTCCCTCTACATCCACTTGAATCCCTGCCGCTGGAAGCTCGTCGAGCGCCCCGAGGACTACGCCTGGAGCAGCTGCCGCGATTACCTCAAGATGCGTGATTCGCGCACGCCGGCCTTGCGCCCCGATCGGATCCTGGATATGTTCGGCAAGGACCCCGTCTCAGCTCGGCGGCGCTACCGCGAGATGCTGATCGAGAAGCGGGACATGGAAGATCCCCTCAAGGAGGCCTATCGCCGCATGGCGCTCGGTGGCCCCGCGTTCATCGACAAGATCCGCAAGATCGTCAACGAGCGAGCCAGAGCGATTGCTACCCGGGAGCTACCGGCCCGCGCATTGGGGGCCTGCCGCGCCGTCTCTCCGGACCAGGTTTTCGAAGCCATCCAAGCGGTTGCCGGCTGTCCCCTGCCGGAGATATTGGAAAAGAAACGGGGGCGGCCCTGGCGGCCCATGGGTATGTATCTGGTGAAAAAACACTGCGCCATCGGGCTTCGGAAGGCCGGCGAGATTTGGGGAGCTGATTATTCGGTCATCAGCTTCCATGCAAGGCGTATGGCCGCGGCCCGGGCTTCCGACAAGGAATTGGCCGACCTCCTCGAATCGATCGAATCCCGGATCGAGGCGACTCGGGAACAAAGGCTTCCGCCCACATTGAACTCAAAGGGTAAATCCGGGGAAGAAGCGTCAACGGAGGTTCCCGATCCATCGAACCCCTAACTCGCTGCATACATTGGATATCCATTAACACGAATTATTCCGACTTGGACTGATGGAGAGAAAACTCGAATCTCGAGACCTGACCCCTAACGGACCGACCCCTAACGGATCGGCAGGGGCAGCTGGGCGCCTTTGCGCTCGCTCTCGATGCGGTCGAGCATCTCCTGGGTCACGTCGCCGGTGACGTAGTCGCCGTCGAAGCAGGCGGCGCAGAAGTGGCTCAGGGCCGGGTTCTCCATCCGCACGGCCTTCTTCAGGTTGTCGAGCGTCTGGTAGATGACCCGATCGGCGCCCAGGAACTGGGCGATCTGCTCCAGGCTGCGGTCGCGGGCCAGGAACTCCGTCCGCGTCTGCATGTCGATGCCGTAGACGCAGGGGAAGCGCAGCGGCGGCGAGGTCACGGCGAAGTAAACGTGCCGGGCGCCGCACTCGCGGACCATCTCGACGATGGCCTGCGAGGTGGTGCCGCGGACGATGCTGTCGTCCACCAGCAGGACGTCGCGGTCCTTGAACTCGCTGGCGATGGTGTTCAGCTTGACCCGGACGCTGTGCTTGCGCTTCTGCTGGTCCGGCATGATGAAGGTGCGGCCGATGTAGCGGTTCTTGACCAGGGCCTCGCGATAGGGCAGGTCCAGGGAGCGGGCGATCTCGATGGCCGCGTCGCGCGACGAGTCGGGCACCGGCACGACCACGTCGATGGGGATGCCCTGCCGGCGGATATCCTCGGCCAGCAGCTGGCCCAGCCGCATCCGGACGTTGTAGACGACGGTCCCGTCGATGATGGCGTCGGGGCGGGCGAAGTAGACCCACTCGAAGAGGCAGGGGGCGTGCGGCTTGTCGGCCAGCTTGGCGGTGTGGACCTTGCGGCCGCTGTCGATGAAGACGGCCTCGCCGGCCCCGATCTCGCTCAGGTCCTGGAAGCCCATCAGGTTGAGCGAGACGGTCTCGGAGGCGAAGGCGAACTCGGGCAGGCCCAGGCCGTCGCGCCGGCTCCAGACCAGGGGCTTGATGCCGTAGGGATCGCGGAAGGCGACCATGCCCTGGCCGGCGATGTAGGCGATCACGGAGTAGCTGCCGACCACTGCCCCGAAGACGCGGCGCACGGCGTCAAAGACCTGCCCCGGGCTCAGGGCCCCGTTGGCCTGCTCCTCCAGGGACTGGGCGAAGACGTTGAGGATGCTCTCCACGTCGTTGTCGGAGTTCAGCAGCCGGCGGTAGTCGCGCGACAGCGACTGGCGCAGCTCGGCATAGTTCACCACGTTGCCGTTGTGGGCCATGATGATGCCGAAGGGGGCGTTCAGCTGGAAGGGCTGGGCGTCCTCGCCGCGGCCGCCGCCGATGGTCGGATAGCGGGTGTGGCCGATGCCGATGGGCCCGGCCAGGCGGGCGGCGTGATCCTCCCGGAAGATGTCCCGGGCCAGGCCGTTGCCCTTCTTGGTGTGGAAGCGGCCGTCGAAGGTGGTGATGCCGGCCGCGTCCTGGCCCCGGTGCTGAATCCCCATCAGCCCCTGATGGAGGTAGGGAAAAGCGTGGTCGTTGACCCAAACCCCGATAACGCCGCACATGGTGTGATGGTCTCCGCGCGCTAGAGAGAGTGAGGACGACGAATTATAGCATATTTCCCCCCGACCGGAGCTTCCCCCCAGAAGGGGTCAGGTCTCAAGATTCAAGAAACGACTACTATTGTTGACGTTTTGTCAACGCTTGTCGGTAGAAAACTCGAATCTTAAGACCTGACCCCTTTCCCTGACCCCTTTCTTGACCCCTTTCTCTTGTCCGCAGGGGCGGGTTGGTATATACTAGCGCTTTCTTTTCTCGTTGAAAAAATTGAAGTTGACGTATTTTTAACGGAGGAGACCGCGCGATGAAGAAAGTCATTATCATGGGCGCCGCGGGGCGGGATTTCCACAACTTTAACACCTATTTCCGCGACAACCCCACCTTCCAGGTCGTGGCCTTCACGGCTACCCAGATCCCCGACATCGAGGGCCGCAAGTACCCGGCCGTCCTGGCCGGCAAGCTCTACCCCGACGGCATCCCGATCCACGCCGAGGAAGAGCTGGACGGCCTGATCCGCAAGTTCGGCGTGACCAAGGTCTACTTCTCCTACAGCGACGTGGCCCACCTGGACGTCATGCACAAAGCCTCCCAGGTCCAGGCGGCCGGGGCGTCCTTCGTCCTGCTCGGCCCCCAAGACACCATGGTCCGCAGCGAGAAGCCCGTCGTCTCCATCTGCGCCGTGCGGACCGGCTGCGGCAAGAGCCAGACCTCCCGCAAGGTGGCCCGCATCCTCCAGGCCAAGGGCCGCCGGGTGGCCGCCATCCGCCACCCCATGCCCTACGGCGACCTGGCCAAGCAGAGGGTCCAGCGCTTCGCCGCCCTATCCGACCTGGACAAGCACGAGTGCACCATCGAGGAGCGCGAGGAGTACGAGCCCCACATCAACGCCGGCGTCATCATCTACTCCGGCGTGGACTACGAGGCCATCCTGCGCGAGGCCGAGAAGGAGGCCGACGTCATCCTCTGGGACGGCGGCAACAACGACTTCCCCTTCTACAAGTCCGACCTGGAGATCGTCGTCGCCGACCCGCACCGGCCCGGCCACGAGATGCTCTACTACCCCGGCGAGACCAACTTCCGGCGGGCCCAGGTCATCGTCCTGAACAAGATGGACACGGCCTCGCCCGAGAACGTCGAGAAGGTCATGGCCAACATCCGCAAGGTCAACCCGGCCGCGACCGTGATCAAGGCCAATTCCGCCCTCCTGGTCAAGGACGGCGAGCAGATCCGCGGCAAGCGGGTCCTGGTCATCGAGGACGGCCCGACCGTCACCCACGGCGGCATGGGCTTCGGGGCCGGCTACGTGGCCGCCCAGAAGTTCGGCGCCGCGGCCATCGTCGACCCGCGCCCGGCCGCGGTCGGCAGCATCAAGGGCACCTTCGAGAAGTACAGCCACCTGGAAAAGGTCCTGCCGGCCATGGGCTACGGCGAGAAGCAGGTCCGCGAGCTGGCCGCCACGATCGAGCGCATCGACTGCGACCTGATCGTCTCCGGCACGCCCATCGACCTCAACCGGCTGTTCACCCCCCGGCAGACCATGCTCCGGGTCGGCTACGAGCTGGAGGAGATCGGCTCGCCGACCCTGCAGGACGTCCTGGCCAAGCTCTGACCGCGGCCCCCCGAGAAGCAAGCGGAATCGGAAGAAGCGGCGGAACCGGCATGGCGGCGGCAAAGCGACGGCTGGCCCTTGTGGCGTTCGGCGGCAACGCCCTTCTGCCCGAGGACCAGCGCGGCCGGCAGGAAGAGCAGGTCAAGAACGCCGAGAAGGCGGCCCGGATGATGGCCGGCATCGCGGCCAAGGGCTACGACCTGATCATCGTCCACGGCAACGGCCCCCAGGTCGGCAACCTCCTCATCCAGCAGGAGGAGGCGGTCAACCGCATCCCGCCCTACTCGCTGGACGTCTGCGACGCCATGACCGAGGGCTCCATGGGCTATCTCTTGGAGCGGGCCCTGACCAACGAGCTGCGCCGCCTGTCGCTCGACCGCGACGTGGCCACCCTGGTCTCCATGGTCCTGGTGGACAAGGACGACCCGGCCTTCGCCCACCCGACCAAGCCGGTCGGGCCCTTCTACACCGAGTTCCGGGCCCGCGAGCTGCAGCGCAAGAAGAAGTGGACCATGGTCGAGGACGCCGGCCGCGGCTGGCGCAAGGTGGTGGCCTCGCCCAAGCCCATCGACGTGACCGCCAAGTGGGTCATCAAGGACCTGGTCGCAAGCGGCCGCATCGTCATCGCCGCCGGCGGCGGGGGCATCCCGGTCGTCCTCAACGGCCGCGGCCTCTACGAAGGGGTCGAGGCGGTCATCGACAAGGACTACGCGTCCAGCCTCATCGCCCGCGAGGTGGGGGTGGACCTCTTCATCATCCTGACGGCTATCGAGCGGGTCTGCGCCGACTTCGGCAAGCCGACCCAGCGCGAGCTGGCCGAGATCCGGGTCGGCGAGGCCGAGCGGATGCTGGAGGAAGGGCAGTTCCCGGCCGGCTCGATGGGGCCCAAGATCCGGGCCGCCATCGAGTACATCCGGGCCGGCGGGCGCGAGGTGCTGATCACCGACGCCGCCCACCTGAAGGCCGCCCTGATCGGCCGCTCGGGCACCCGCATCGTGCCCGACGGCCTGCCCGGCCTCGAGGCGCCGCCCCACCCGGCCGCCGAGCGGCGGGAAGGAGCCGCCTCCTGAGGGGGGGCGAAAAGGAAGGAAAGGACCATGAACAAGGACTTCATCACCATCCACGATCTGACCCGGTACGAGTTCCACGAGCTGATGGACCTGACCCGCGACATCAAGGCCGATCCGGAGAAGTACCGCAAGCGCCTCCGCCACCAGATCCTGGCCATGGTCTTCGAGAAGCCCTCGCTGCGGACCCGGATGACCTTCGAGGTCGGCATGATCGAGCTGGGCGGCAAGGCCATCTACCTCAGCCCCAACGAGATCCAGGTCGGCAAGAGGGAGACGGTCGAGGACATCGCCCACAACCTGGAGCGCTGGGTGGACGGCATCATGATCCGCACCTTCGCCCACGACAACATCCTCCGCCTGGCCCAGGCCGCCTCGATCCCGGTCATCAACGCCCTGACCGACCTGCTGCACCCCTGCCAGGCCATGGCCGACTTCTTCACCCTGATCGAGCACAAGGGCAGCCTGGGCAAGCTGAAGCTGGCCTGGTCGGGCGACGGCAACAACGTCTGCCACAGCCTGATGCTGGCCGCCGCCAAGGCCGGAGCCAAGTTCGCCGCCGCCGTGCCCGAGGGCTACGAGCCCGATCCCCAGGTCGTCGCCTGGGCCAGGGAAGACGGGAAGGACACCGGATTCGAGCTGCTGATCACCCACGACCCGGCCGAGGCGGTCGCCGGCGCCGACGCCATCTACGCCGATGTCTGGACCTCCATGGGCCAGGAGGCGGAGAAGGAAGAGCGGCTGCGCATCTTCTCGCCCTACCAGGTCAACGACGCCCTGATGGCCAAGGCCAAGCCCGAGGCCCTCTTCATGCACTGCCTGCCGGCCCACCGGGGCGAGGAAGTGACGGCGTCCGTGTTCGACTCGCCCCGCTCCGTCGTCTTCGACCAGGCCGAGAACCGCCTTCATGCCCAGAAGGCGATTATGCTAACATTGATGGGAAAGAAAGAGAGCCATGGATAAGGACAACTCGCTCGTCCTGGTCAGCCCGGACGACATCGCCTTTCTGGAAGGGGAGCTGGGCAAGTCCCGACGCCCGTTCTCCCTCCAAGAGATGACCCAGACGCTGGCCTTCCGCAAGACGGCCGGCCAGCGCTCCGAGACGGTCAAGATCTACGACGCCGAAGCGGTCTATGAGGTGGGCGACTCCATCTACAAGGAGTATGACGAGCTGCTGACGGTCGGCTCGCGCGTCACCGAGGCCTTCCAGGGCAGCGTCGTGCTCAAGGTCGTCCGCAAGATCAAGGACAAGTCCCTGGACTGCGAGATGCTGGAGGTCGACTACACGGGCGGCGGCGTCTTCCGCAAGTACGTCGACTACATGGCCAAGACCAAGACGCTGGTCCTGCTGCCGTCCAACTACGGCCTGACCGGCAAGGCTCCGGACATCATGGGGGCCGCCGCCGACCCCCGCTTGACCGAGCTTCCGATGACCGAGCGGGACGTCAAGACCCTGGAGCGCAACCTCAAGGCCGCCCTGGCCAAGTCGCCCGCCTTCTTCGCCTGGGGCGACCGCTGGCAGCTGAAGGCCAATCCGCCGGAGATCGGCGAGGACAAGATCAAGGCCCTGGCCGCCCGCCTGGCCGAGCAGGGCCGCTCCGCCTCCACACCCGAGCTGGTCAAGGACCTCTTCGGCCTGGAGCCGTCCTCCGACCTGTTCGAGATCCACTGCCTGTGGCTGAACCACCTGCTGGAGACCAAGCGCAAGAAGGAGTTCGTCCTGGTCTCGCCGCAGGAGTGGGGCCGCTGGCACCTGAAGGCGGCCCTGGCGGCCATGCCCGAGGGCCTGCCGCTGGCGGCCGTCGAGGCCAAGCTGCCCGAGTTCGATCCGGCCGAGAAGGTCGGGGTCGAGCCGTTCCACGAGTTCCCGCTGAAGGTCTACCTGGGCTGGCGCGAGATCCTTTCCGGCGGGGTCAAGATCCCCCGCTGGTACAACAAGGAGCTCTCGCACGCCCGCGAGTACACCTTCACCAACGCCGAGGACAAGGTCACCCTGACGGCCTACTTCTTCCCGCTGCTGGGGTACTTCCTCGGATTCAAGGAGTACTTCGCCGCGGCCAACATCCCCCAAGGCACCAGCCTGACCCTGGAGAAGTGCGGCCCGGCCGACTTCCGCTTCTGGGTCAAGAAGGCCAAGAAGAAGATCCAGGTGGCCAAGGTGGCCTACGACGCCGCCACCGACGCCTTCTCCGACGCCGGCGAGGCCCCGACCATGGCCCTGCCGAACAAGATCATCTACATCGAGCGCGACCACCTGGCCAAGGTCCTGGCCATGGTCGAATCGCGCGAGGGCAAGGACCTGAGAGAGCTTCTGATCCCCATCTTCGAGCTCTTCGCCTCCCACTCGCTGGCCACGGCCCTGCACTACCTGCGGGCCTACCACCTGGTCGACCTGCTGCGGCGGACGACCCAGGAGGACGTGGAGCTGGTCCTGCTGAACACGCCGGATTTCGTCAAGTCGGACAAGAAGAAGGGCGAGTATTACTACCGCCTGGCCGAGCCCGAGAAGCCCGCCGTCGTCGAGGAAGAGCCGCTGCCGGCCGAGCCGGAGCGCGAGCGCGAGACCGTCATCCTGACGCCCGAGGAGATGGCCCTGGCCGAAGCCGAGGCCGAGCATCCCGAGCCGATCGACGAGGTGGCGGTGGCCGACGCGCTGGAGCTGGATCTATCGCCGGAGGAGGAGGCCCGCCGGGCCGCCCTGGCGGCGCTGAACCTGACCCCGAAGCCCAAGGCGCCCACGCCTCCGATCCGCGAGACCGGCCGCCCGGCCGGGACGACCCCGGGCGTGCCGCCCAAGAAGGAGATCGAGAAGAAGAAGATCCGCTTCGAGAGCGACCGGCGGCCCAAGACCCGCAAGAGCGAGCGCCGGGTGCTCGAGGAGAGCATCATCGACCGCGAGTCCGAGCGCGACGCCCTGTCGGCCGTCAAGGAAGCCGAGGAGGACATCCTCAGCGAGCTGGGCGCCATCCTGCCCACCGACGAGCCCGAGGAGCCGGAGGCCGCCGCTCCCGCGCCGAAGACGAGCGCCCCGGCGGAAGCCGAAGGCGAGGCCGAAGCCGGGGGCGAGGAAGCCGCCGCGGAGGAAGAGGCGGAGGCTCCCGCCAAGGAGACGGCGCCGGCCCCCGCGGCCGGGGGGATGTTCGGCAACATGCTGGCCGACCGGCTGAAGGCCGCCCTGAAGAAGAAGCGCGAGGAAGCCGCCCTCGAGGAAGCCGAAGGCGGGAAGAAAGACGAGTGACCGGCCCGGCCGTCGGGTCGGAGGGCGGAACCATGGCCGCGCCGCTTCCTGAGCTGAAGAGGGGGCGTGTCGTCGCCCGCGTCATCCGCGCCATGCGCAGGGCCCGCTCCGTCCGCGTCGCCGCCGGATTCCGCTTGCCGCGCGCTCGGCGCTTGGGCGCTCTCATGCTCTCCATCGGATTCTTACGGGCCAAGCGTGTCGGGAGACCCGTCCGCGGCGCCGGCGCTTGGGGTCTTCTCGGCGCCCTCGGCGCGGCCATGGGAATCGCGGTGGCCCTGGCCGTCGCCTCCGCCTCTCCCCTGTCCGCCCAGACGCCCATGGACGGGACGTCGCGCGATATCTGGGGCCGGGCCTTCGCCGAAGTCAGGGCCGAGCTGGGCATCGACTCGCTGGACCGGCGCTTCTACCGCCCGACCTTCTCCTTCGCCTGGCCGTTTTCCCTGGTCGACGAAGGGCGGTTCAAGCTGGACGTCTCCTACCTCCAGCGCATGAACGGCGACCTGGAAGGGGTCATCGACTACTGGGTCCGGGCCGGGATCGAGCAGCGGGTCTCGGGGGCCGTCTCCTTCGAGGCCGTCCTGAACCACTTCTGCCGGCACCTGTCCTCCATCGCCAATCCCTACGTCCTCAACCTCAACGAGCTGATGGCCCGGGTCGTGGTGCGGACGGAGGGATGGGCCCTGGGAGTCGGCTACGGCCCCTTTATCGGGGGCAGCCGCGGATACGACCGGCTGGCCTCGTTCAGCCTGGAGGCCAAGCCGTTCCTGCTGGAGGAGGCGTCCCTGGCGGGCGAGGTCAAGTGGGTCGACTTCGAGCGCTTCTACTACGAGGGCACGCTGGCGGTCGACCTGGGCGGCGGGCTGGAGATCTTCGCCCGGGCCGCCAAGCATTACGACTACCCGGCCGCGGCCTACCTGGGGCTGCGGCTGCGATCGGACGGGCCGCTGGGGCGGTACGTCGGCGACTTCAACGCCACCGCCGGAGTCTATCCCTATTACGGCGACCATAAGCTGCTGGCCCTGGGGACCTACCGGCTGGGGCTGGTGAAGGACGAGCGGCGGCGCTTCCTGGCGACGGTCGACTTCCAGACGCCCCTGCTCAGCGGGGACGGATTCTTCGCCCAGTTCTGGCCCGACCGGATGCTGCACGCGGTCTCGGCCGAGTACGAGAGGGTCCTTCCCGGGGGGATGCGGGCCGCCTGGTACGCCCGGTACGCCATCGACATGCCGGTGGACAAGGCGGTGCGCTTCCGGTCCCACACGGCCGTGGGGCTGGCGGTGAGAAACCAGTCCGAGTTCGAGCGCCTGGACAAGACGCTGCGGTTCGAGGCCGCGCTGGGCTACGACTTCGCCTTCAAGTACGACGCCCGGCTGAAGCTGGGGGCCCATGCCCGGATCGGCCGGGGCGCCGTGAAGGCGGGAGGAGAGTTCGCCCTGGAGGCCTGCTCCGCCCTGCAGACGGGGCGAGCCCGGGCCTTCCTGTCGTTCGGCAGGACGATCGAGACGCGGCCGTTTGTCGGCATCCAGAAGGTCGCCATCCTGGCCGGCCTCCCGGCGGAGAATAGCCCTTTCCGCCAGAGCCTGATCTTCGGCGTCACCTTCCTAAAGTGGATGGATTAGGGGGATGAGGGGTCAGGTCTTAAGATTCAAGTTAACTTGGAAACGGAGCCGCTACCCGTGAATGGTGACGGTTGTGCGGTTAAGATAACTTGAATCTTAAGACCTGACCCCTTCTTGATGAACAGACCCCGACTCAGTGGGAGATCGGGGGGGACGGAATAGGCTGGAAAGCCCTCACCAATTGGGATCTGATTGTCCGATTTTCCTGCAATCCGGGCAAGTCGGGAGAGTTTGACTCTTAGGGGGGGGTCAATCCGTTCGCCACGGCGTAGCGGATGAGCTCGGTCAGATCCGCCACCCCCAGCTTTTTCATCAGGCGGCTGCGATAGGTTTCGATGGTCTTGGGAGACAGAAAGACGATCTTGGCGATCTCGGCGCTGGATTGGCCCTCGACCACGAGCTGAAGGATCTCCCGCTCGCGCTGACTGAGCCGGTCCAGCGGGCTGGCCGTCCGCCCCGCTCCGCGCCGCTTCAGATAGGCCTCGATCTCTTTCTCGGGCATCTTGACGCTCAGATAGCGGCGGCCGGCCCTGGCCGCCCGGATGGCCCCTATGACCTCGGATCCGGCGCATTCCTTGAGCAGGTAGCCGCGGGCCCCGGCCTCCAGCGCCCGGTAGACGTGCTCGGTGGTCGAGTGCATCGAGAGCATGACGATCTCGACTTCGGGGCAGCGGCGGCGGATCTCGCGGGCCGCCTCGATCCCGTTGAGCCCGGGCATGGCCACGTCGAGAAGGACGACGCCGGGCTTCTTGCGGCAGACCGCGCTGACCGTCTCCCGGCCTTCGCCCGATTCGCCGACCACCCGCATATCGGGCCGGGCTTCGATCAGCTTGCGCAGGCCGTCGCGCACGATGCGATGGTCGTCGGCCAGGAAGACCGTTATGGTCATCGGGGCACCTCGACCAGAATCTGGGTCCCCTGCCCCGGCGCCGTGATGACCCGGAAGCGGCCGCCGATCGCCTCGGCCCGCTCGCGCATGATCGAAAGCCCCCAATGAGCCCGGGCCGGACCGCGCCGAATCTTATCCAGGGAGAAGCCGGCCCCGTCGTCCTTGACCAGGAGGCGGATCTTGTCGCGGTCCGCCTCGAGCGAGAGGACCACCTCTCCGGCCCGGGCATGGCGCCGGATGTTGGCCAAGGCCTCTTGGGCGATGCGGACCAGGGCGATCTCGGTCGAGGGCGCCAGGCGTGGCACGCTCTCGTCGATCCAGGTCTTCACCGGCGGACCGCCGCCTTGGGCGAATTCGCCGGCGATCCACTCCAGGGTCCCGGGCAGCCCGTAGTCGTCCAGCAGCGGCGGCCGCAAGTCGGCGATGACCTCGCGGAGGCGGCCGGTCAGGTCGCTCAGCCGCTCGATGGACTCGCCCAGCTTTCCGGTCTGGATATCGCCGTGGCCCGGGGGCATGTCTTCCTTCATCTTGTTGAGGGCCAGGGCCAGGGCGGCCATCTCCTGTCCGACCCCATCATGCAGCTCGCGGGCGATCCGGCGCCGCTCATTCTCTTGCGTCTCGGCCAAGCGGGAGGCCATGCGGCGCAGCTGGTCGCGGGCCCTGGCCTGCCGCCGCTCGGCCCGGACGCTCTCGGTCATGTCGCGGAAGAATCCCAGGAGCATGCGGCGCCCCCGCCAGCGGATCAAGCTGGAGGAGATCTCCACCGGCACGTCCCGCCCGTCCTTGCGCCGGACGAGCCCGATCATCGGCCGGGACGTCGCGCGGGACAAGCGGGCCTGGAAGAGCCGCCGGTACTTGGCCGCCTCGCCCGGCGGATGGAAATCCGATTGGTGCATGCCGCGCAGCTCCCGGACGCTGTAGCCGGACAGCCGGGCGGCGGTGGCGTTGGCGTCCTGGATGAGGCCGGTCTTGGCGTCCGCCAAAAGGATGGCGTTGCCGGCGTCGCTGAAGAGACGCCGGTACTTGGCCTCGCTCTGGCGGACCGCGTTCTCGGCCCGCAGCCGCAGCAAGGCCAGGCCGATCTGGGCGGCGATGGCCCGCAGGGCCCGGCGCGAGCAAGCGGAAAGCCCGTCCTGGGTGTGCGAAGCCATGTTCAGGCAGGCGACGACTTGGCGCCGGGCCAGGATCGGAATGATGGCCGCGGTCCTGATCCCTTCACGCCGGACGGCGGCGGTGGCCGGGATGTTGGATCCGCGCAGGGGCTTGCCGTCGCGGAAATAGACCGGCCGGCCGCGCATCACCATGTCGTAATAGGGGGAGCCCGGGCTCTGGTCCCGCTGGCTGCGCCCGAAGCCGCGCGAGACCCCCCGGTGAGCCGCTAGCTCGAGCTTCTTGCTCGCGGGATTTATGATATAGATGCCGCCGGCGTCGAGGCCGGAGGCCTGCATCGCGGCCGCCAGGCACAGGCGCAGGCCGGCCTTGAGGCTGGAGGTGCCGGCCAGGGCGGCGGCCAGGCGGACGGCTACGGCGGTGATGTCGCCGTTGCCGTCGGCCGGGCTTCGTCGCATCAGAGGATTTCCCGCTGCGACCCCTTGCGCCGGGTGATGCCCCTGTCGTCCAGCAGCTCCAGGAGAGGGATGGCGTACTTGCGGCTCAGGCCGGTCAGGGCCTTGAACTCGGCGATGGTCACAACGCGGGCCGGCAGGGCCCGGAGACGGGCCGTCAGGTCCTCGAGCCAGCGGGCGTGGAGGTAGAAGCCCTCCTTGCCCTGGACGATCCGGCGCCGCTCGACCAAGCGCGAGAGCATGGACTCGAGGCGGTCGGGGGCCAGGTTGAAGCGCTCCCGGACGTCGTTGAGCGAGACGGCCCGGAAATCGCCGCCGAAGCAGGCCTGCTCCAGCTCCTCCAGCATCTTCTCCTCGCGCGGGGGAAGGACGGGGCGGAAGGAGGAAGCGGCGAAGAGGCCGGCCTCCTCGCGGAGTCGCTTGTCGTGGACCATGCTCTTGAGGGTCAGCTTGAGCACGGAGGAAGGGACGTCGAAGCGCTCGGCCAGGCGCTTGCGATCCAGGCCGGCGTCCTTGGGATGGTGGGCGTGGAAGGCCTCGATGTAGGCCAGGATCTTGCCGGCCAGGAAGTCGACGGCGCCGTTTCCGATCACGTGGAGGGGATGGAAGGACAGGATGCGGAGGCGGCCGGCCTCCTCGAGGCGCTCGGCCAGGGCCAGGAGATCGGGGGGCTCGAGAGGCAGGTGGACGGAGGCCTCTTCCTCGTGCAGACCGCGCAAGCCCTGGCCATGGACCAGAGCGTCGAGCTTGGCCATGTCGCCGGGGTAGGGCTCGGCGCCGGGGGGAGGAGGGGGGAGGGGCGGCAAAGCCGGGGCGGCGGGAGCGGCCGCGCGCCGGGCTTTTCGAGCCGGTGCGGGACGGGCGGAGGCGGAACGGGCGGAAGCAGGACGAGCGGCTCGCTTCGTCGCCCGGAGCTTCTTCTTCTTGACGGGCGCGGGCATGGATGGATCCTTGGCGGTGGGTCTTCCTTCGGCTGGCGCACCTATTTTATCAGAATTAGGGGTCAGGTCTTAAGATTCAAGAAACGACTCCAAATGTTCATAATCTGGAAACACGAGTTGGCGGAAAACTTGAATCTCAAGACCTGACCCCTATCCTATGCCGGGACGAGGGTCAGGCGGCGGAGCATGGGGTCGACGGCCGCGATGACGACCTGGATCTCCTGGCCCAGCTCGAACTTGCGCCCGCTGCGCCGCCCCGCCAGCACCCCCGGCGAGCGCCGGGCGAAATACTCTCCGCCCAAGTCGGCGAAGGCGATGGTCCCCTCGACCAGGTATTCCTCCAGGGCCACGATCAGCCCGGCCTTGCCGATGTCGGCCACCACACCACGCATCTCCTCGCCCAGCTTCTCCTTCAGCAGGCGGAAGATGCGCCACTCTAAAAGCTCTCTCTCGGCTGCGTCGGCCCGTCGCTCGCGCTCGGAGCAGTGCTCGGCCAGCCGGTCCAAGTCCGCCGCCTCCCCCCGCCCGCCGCGCAGGGCCGCCTTGAGGGCCCGGTGGACCACCAGGTCGGGATAGCGGCGGATGGGCGAGGTGAAGTGGCAGTAGTCCGCCTGGGCCAATCCGTAATGGCCGGTGTTCTCGGGCGCGTAGACCGCCAGCCGCAGCGATCGGAGGACCTGCGTGTTGATGAAGGCCTCGGCCGGCTTCCCCTCGGCCGCGCGCAGGACCGCCTGCAGATCGGCCGATCGGACTTGAGCGGGCTTGGGCAGGACGATGCCGAAGTGGGCCAGGACGCCGGCCAGCTTCTCCAGATCGTCCCGGTCCGGCTCCTCGTGAACCCGGAAGAGAGCGGGCAGGCCCCCGCGCCCCAGATGGGCCGCCACGGCCACATTGGCCGCGACCATGAACTCCTCGATCAGCTTGTGGGCCTCGTTGGGCGCGAATCCGGCCACCCCCGTCAGCCGCCCCTCGCTGTAGACAAGCTCCGGCTCGATCAGGTCGAAGTCCAGGCTCCCGGCCTCCAGGCGCCGCCGCCGCATCTGCTCCGCCAGCGCCCGCATGGCCAGAAGATCGGGGACGACGGCGGCCAGCCGCCGGCGCTCGGCCTCATCCCCCTGGAAGACGGCGAAGACCGCCGTGTAGGTCAGCCGCTCCACGGTCCGGATGATCGACGGGGTGAAATCGGACCGGACCACGCGCCCGTCCGCGTCGATCTCCATCAGCACGGAGAACGCCCGACGGTCCACCCGCGGCCGCAGGCTGCAGACGTCGTTGGACAGCCGCTCCGGCAGCATCGGCAGGGTCAGGCCGGGAAAATAGACGCTGGTGGCCCGTTCCCGGGCCTCGCCGTCCAGCATGGTCCCGGGCCGGACGTAGTGCGAGACGTCGGCGATGTGGACGCCCAGCTGGCGCCGCCCTCCCGGAAGCTCCCGGAGGCTGACGGCGTCGTCGAAGTCCTGGGCCGTCTCGCCGTCGATGGTGAAAGTCGTCCAATCCCGGAAATCGGCCCGTCCGCCCGCTTCGTCGTCGGCCCTCAGGGCGGCCGCTTCGGCCTCGGCCTCCGCCTCGGGGGGGAAGCTCTCGGCCAGCTCGTAGCGCCGGGCCACGACGTGGGCGTCGACGCCGGCCTCGTCGGGGAAGCCGAGCACATCCGCCAGCGACAAGCCGGTCCGGTCGACGCTGACGATCATGCCCGGCTTGGGGTAGCGCCCGTTGAGCGATTGAAGCGGGACCTCCTCCGAGCCGGCCGCGTCAAAGGGCGCGAAGTGAGGCCTCCCGTTGCGCTCCAGGTAGATCCCCAGAAGCTGCTTCTTCTCCTTGCGCAGAATGCGGACGACGCGCCCCTCGGGCCGCCCCGTCCGACCCTGCTCCTTGAACACCACCTCCACCTCGTCGCCGCCGACCGCGCCCTTGGCCAGGCGGGCCGGGATGTAGATGTCTTCCCCCGGGCGGCCTTCGACGACGACGAAGCCGTAGCCGCGGCCGCGGGTGGTGAAGCGCCCGCGGGCCACGTCGGACTCCAGGGGCAGGAGGTATCGGGTCTTGACCCGGCGGATGAGCCCCTGGCCCTCCAGCTCCCGCAGGCGGCCTTCGATCCGGGCCCGCTCTCTGCGGGGCGTCCTCAGCTCGCGAAAGAGATCGGCCAGGGTCAGCCCCAGCCGGTTGCGGCGGAGGGCCTCCAGGATTCGGTGCTGGTCGCTGGCCGTCATGGCATCAATAATTGAACAGCGCGAAATAGGGCAGGCCGTAGCGCTCCCGCAGCCGCCTCAGCAGCTTGGCCCGGCCCGGCCCGGCGGCCCGCAGGTCGGCCTCGGAGGCCAAGTGCAGAAGCGCTTCGTCGGCCTCGGCGTCGATGTGCTCCAGAGCCTCCTCGTCCGCCGGGAGGCGGCCGAGCACGGCTTGGGCACGCCGCGCCGCGTCCCGCAGGATCTCCGGCGCGCCGGCCTGCTCGGCCAGGAAGCGGGCGGCTTCCGCGCCGGCCCGGGCGGCTTGGCCGTCGCGGCTTCCCGCCGGGGCGGCCCGCTTCTCCCCGCCCGTCTTCCGGTCGAGCCAGCGGCGGCGGGCCCGCTCGACTTCCGGCTTGCAGTAGGCCAGGCCGATCCGGCCCCCGGCCGCGCGGGCCCGACGGGCGCCCGGCTTCTCAAAGGTCCGCTCGATGCCTTCGAGGACGACGTCGAGCGGCAGGCCGGACTTCTCCCAGGCGGCGACGAGATCCACCTCGGCCGCCGACAGGATGAGCGGCGCGCCGCGGCGGCCCAGGAAGGCCCGGGCGACGCTCTTGAAGTAGGTCATGGCCGGCGCTCAGCGCTCCGGCGGCGCGGCCGCGTGGCGCTCGTGAACGATGCGCAGGCCCTCCAGGACCAGGTCCGGCTCGTAGAGGGAGATCTCCGGCACCTCGGCCGCCATCATCCGCCCGAAGCCGCCGGTGGCGATGACGGAGGCCTCCGGCGGGCCCAGCTCGCGGCGGATCTCGCGGATGATGTTGACGGTCAGCCCGACGTAGCCGTGGTAGAGCCCGGACTGCATGCTGGCTACGGTCGTTTTGCCGACCGCCTTGGCCGGCTTGCGCACCTCGATGCGCGGCAGCTTGGCCGTCTTGAGGTAGAGCGCCTCGGCCGAGATCTGGACTCCGGGGGCGATGGCCCCGCCCAGGTACTCGCCTTTGGCCGAGACGGCGTCGAAGGTGGTGGCGGTGCCGAAGTCGACCACGATGCAGGCGCCGCCGAAGCGCTCGTAGCCGGCGATCGCGGCCACGATGCGATCGGCGCCGACGTCGGAAGCCGGCTCGTAGAGGATGGGCATGCCGGTCCGCAAGCCGGGGCCGACCACCAGGGCCCGGCTGCCGGCCAGCTCGGCGCCCAGGTCCTGGAAGACGGGCGTCAGCGGCGGCACGACGCTGGACAGGATGCAAGCCCGGATCTTTCCCCCCTCCGCGGCCGGCCCCGCGTCCCGCAGGAGGCTTCGCAGGAGGACAGCGTACTCGTCGGCCGTCTTGTCGCGCTCCGACCGGATGCGCCACGTGCGGACCAAGCGGCGGCCGTCGAAGAGGCCGATGGCGATGGTGGTGTTGCCGATATCGAAGGCGATGAGCATGGGCCCTTCCTCGCGGGAGATTCCGGCCTCATTATAGCGCAAATCCGCCGAGCCCCCGGCCTCGATCAAGAGGAGCCTCCTCCCCGCCGCCTCCCGTCCCGCAGACGGGAGAAGCGCCGCCGGAAACGCGGGGGCGGCGGCGGACGTAATAGGAGCGGGTGATTCTGCTATAATCCGCCTATATGTTCGGGAGGGACCCCGCCATGCCGAAACGCCGAGCCCGCCGGCTTTCCGCCGCAGCCGCCTTCATCCTAGCCCTGGCTCTGGCCGCCCAGGCCTTTCCCGCCGCCCCGGCTCCCCCGCCCGCGGCGGGGCCAGGCGGGGACGTACAGTCGAACGAGTGGACGTTCCGGGTCGTCGCCGATCCGGCCGTCGTCCGCCTCCGCCCCGATCCCGACGCCCCGGCGGTGGATTCGTTCGCCAAGGGCGCCCTGGTCAAGTCTTACTCCCCCGAAGGCGCCTGGATCCGCTTCATCATCGCCCGCAAGGACGGCTCGGTCGTCATCGGCTATGCGGCCTCGACCGACCTGGAGCTGGTCGAGACCCGCGAGCTGGGCCCGGCCGACTTCTGGGTCGTCGAGGAGGACGCCTACCACAGCCGGGGCGTCAACTTCCGTCTGACGGGAGGGTACGGCACGATCGGCGGCGGGGACATCATCGCCGGATCGAAGGCCCGCTTCCAAGAGGCGGTGGAATGGTTCCAGGCCCGCGACTACGTGACCATGGAGAATCCGCCGGTTGTCTTCTCCTCCCGCTCCGGATTCGGGGTCGAGATGACCTACAATCTGACCCCCCGCTTCGGCCTGGGCCTGGGCGGGACCGTGTCGTGGTCGCGGACGTTTCCGGAGAGCACCTTCGACAAGGGCTACGCCACGCGCTACGGCAGCGCCGACGCCGAGCTGAACCTTCGGACGATCGACTACCGGGCGGTCGCCTTCTATCTGATCCCGCTCAACAAGCTCCTCTCGATCCGGGTCTACGGCGGCCCGCTGCTGGCCCATGTCCGGTACTGGTACCACGGCATGACCACGGGCTTCGAGCAGCAGATGAACTTCGTCCAGCAGACGACGGCCAAGGGATTCGGGGCCCACGCCGGCGCGGCCCTGGAGCTCAACATCAACGAGAAGGTCTCGCTCTACCTCGAGGCCGCCGGCCGGGCCGGCAAGATCTCCGGCTTCGAAGGCCTGCAGTCGGAGGAAGTCACCATCAGCCCCTCGTCCGAGACGGAGGCCCTCAACGGCACGCTCTACGCCGTCGACGTCGGAGGCCGGACCCTCCTGATGGTCCTGGCCGATCCGGCATCGGCCCCGGGGCCTTGCCGCGAGGCCGTCTTCGACCTCCTGGGCCTGGACGCCCGGTTCGGGTTCAAGCTCCGCTTCTGAGGGAGAACGGCGATGAAGATCCAGAAGACCATCACCTGGGCGGCGAGCTTGATCCTGGCGGCGGGGATCGCGACGGCGTTTGCCGGCTCCGCATCCGGAGCGGCCGATCTGTCCAAGCGGCATCGCACCTGGCTGGAGGATGACGCGGCGCTGATCATCACCCCGGCGGAGCGGGAGGCCTTTCTCGGCCTCGGCTCCGGCGAGGAGCGCGACCGGTTCATCGAAGAGCTCTGGCTGCAGCGCGACCCGACGCCCGGCACGCCGGCCAACGAGTTTCGAACCGAGCATTTCCGGCGGCTGGCCTTCGCCGACGGCGCCTTCGGCCCCAAGCGGGGCACAGAGGGGAGGACCACGCCGCGCGGGCGCATGTACATCCGTCTCGGATCGCCGCTGGACGTGGCCAGGATCGAGGCGGAAGATCTGCGGCCGCTGGAGATCTGGACCTACGTCCACGGCCCGGTCGCGGGCCGGACGGGCCTCTTCCGCATCCTCTTCTACAGGCCGGCCGGAAGCCGCGAGTATGCCCTCTACGACCCCGCCGTCGACAAGCCGAGCCGGCTGGCGCCCGGGGCCGCCAAGGCCGGGCGGGAGGCCCTGGAGCAGGCCGCGGCGGCGCCGGCGCCGTTCGAGGGCGATCCCCAATGGGGTCCGGCCGACCAAGCCGCCTTCCGCATGATCGCCGCCGCGGCGGGCCCCGACGCCGCCGAATGCCTCCTGACCTGCCTGCCGGGCGAGCGGGGGGCGGACGCGGCGCGGCGCTCGTCGGACTTTCTGGCGGGTCGGGATGGGGCGTCGGCGCGGGTGGACGACGGGTGGGCGTCCCGCTGGCGGCAGGGCCGCGCCCTGCCCGCGGTCGCCACCTCGATCCGGACCGTGCCGGCGAAGGGGGCGATGCGGGCCTATTTCGAGCCGGACGGTTCGTGCGTCCTTCACGTCGCGGCCGCGCCGGAGCGGGTGGCTTTCGAGAGCTCGGGCGACCTCGCGACGGCCTGGCTGCGGACGACCATCACGCTCACGGACGAGGCCGGGCGGACGATCTTCGAGCGGGCCCGGGATTCGTCGCTGGCGATGGCCCGGCCCGAGATGAGGGCCATGGCCGGCAAAGCCCTGCGGCTCTACGATGCCCTCCCCCTGCGGCGCGGCGCGGGCCCGATGACCGCCCGCTGGCGGCTGGAGAACCTGGCCGATAAGACCTCTGCGGTCGTGGAAGGCGTCATCGAGCCGCCGGCCGGCGGCGCGCCCGGCCTGACGGAGCCGATCCTGGGGCGGCGGGGCGTCCAGACGGCAGCCGCCGCCGGGGCGGCCCGGCGGGCCTTCCAGATCGGGAGCGTCCAGATCGATCCCGAGCCCGAGGGTGTATTCGGGAAAGACGAGGAGATATGGCTCTTCGTCCAAGTCAGCGGACTGGCCCGCGAGCAGGCCGCGGCGGCCCGGATCGAAGTCCGGCTGCGGGCGGCGGGGGGCGGCGAGCCTCCGGTGGCGCGCGCGACCCTGGCGGAAACGGCGGACGGAAACGTCCTGATGAGGCTCCCGGCGGAGGGGCGGGCGGGCGGGGACGGCAGAATCGAGGTCCGCCTAGTCGGCGGCGACGGGCGGACGATCCTGTCGCGGGAAGCGCCCGTCTCGCTGCGCGACGGGGAGGCGCCGGGGACCTGGATCGTCGCGGGCGTCAACCCGCCGGCCGGCGATCCCTATCACGCCTATATCATGGGCTTGCAGCTCGAGAAGAAGAACGCCGGCGGGCTCCTGGCCGAGGCATGGCGGGCGCGGGAAGAATCGGTGGAGTTCGCGGTCGGGTACGCCGAGGCGCTGCTGGCGGCCGGCGACGCCGGGCCGGCCCGCGACGTGCTGCGCCGCTACATCGGCCAGCCGGGAGCGGATTACGCCTTCTACCGGGCCCTGGCCCGGGCGGCGGCCGGGGCGGGGCAGACGCGCGAGGCGGCCGAGGCCTGGGAGAAGGCCTTGGGCCTGCGCCGCAACGACCCCGGCGCCCTGGACGGCCTCGGAGACTGCCGCTTGGCGCTGGGCGACAAGGCGGCGGCCCGGGCGGCCTGGGAGAGGGCCCTGGACATCCAGCCGGATCTGGCGGACGTCAAGAAGAAGCTCGAGTCTCTGCGCTAGGCGCCGGCGGCCAAAGTCAGGATGCGGGCCCGCACGGGCTCGACGAGCGGGGCGGGATCGAAGGCGCGGCCGGCGGCCATGGCCAGCGAGACGGCCGAGCCTTGAAGACCGGGCGGAAAATCGTCCGGTCCGTGGCCGACGTTGAGGCCGACGCCGACGACCGCAAAGACCAGGACGGCGCCGGTGAAGCCGGTCTCGCAGAGAACGCCCCCCAGCTTGCGACCGCCCCAGACGATGTCGTTGGGCGGCTCGATGGAAGCGGCCAGGCCGGTCGCGGACTCGACGGCGTCGCGGACGGCACGGGCGGCCCGCAGGGGAAGCCCGGCCGGGTCGGGGACGGGCGGGCGCAGGATCACGGAGAGATAGAGGCCGAGGCCGGGCGGAGAATGCCAGGTCCGGCCGCGGGTGCCCCGGCCGGCGGTCTGGGCGGACGCGACGACGGCCGTGCCGGCGGCGGCCCCGCCGCGGGCCAGGCGCTTGGCCTCGTCGTTGGTCGAGGGGCAGGAGTCCAGGCGGACGAGGATCACGGCCGCCTATTTCTTGGCCGGGGCATCGCCGCGGCGCAGCTCGCGGACCAGGCGCTTGCGGTACTCGGCCCCGGCGATCTCGCGCATCTTCTCGTCCCACGGGGCCCGGCCCATCTCCTCGCGCACGATCCGCCGCAGCGCCGCCTCGAGGGGCGTGCCGTCCAGGCCGAGCGTGGGCGGGCAGGGCGGGCCGTCGGCTGGGGAGGGAGCGGGCGGATCGAGGGCCGGCTCCTCGGGCAGGGAGGTCACGTCGCGGCGCTTCTCGACGGCCCGGCGGACGAGGCCGGCCAAGGCCGTGGAGTCGAAGGGCTTGCGGAGGACGCCGTCATGGTCGAGGCCGGAGAGGCGATCGATGTCGAGCGGCTCGACGACGCCCTGGAGAAAGACGAGGGCGACGCCGCGGCCGTCCGGATCCTCTCGCAGCATGGCGCCGAGCTCGCAGCCGCTGCGGCCGGGAAGCGACAGGGCCGCCAGCACGGCGTCGGGCTTGAACTCGGCCAGGGCCCGGGCGGCCTTGGCGCCGTCTTCAGCCGCCCGGACGAGAAACTCCGGCTCGGGCAGGGCGGACTGGACGGCCCGAACGGCGGCGGGCGAGTCGTCGGCCAGCAGGACTCGGATCGGCATCGGGCCTATTGTAGAGGGGTCAGGTCTCAAGATTCAAGTTATCGGCTCCCAGGCCGCTTGGGTCCGTCAACCTCAGCTGTCAGAAAACTCGAATCTCGAGACCTGACCCCTAATAGACCTGACCCCTAATATTCCACGATGGCGGTGTCGGGGCCGAGGAGGGCCTCCAGCGCCTTGACGGTCGCCGGGACGGGATTGAGCCCCTTGAACTCGGGTGACTGGGTGGTGACCCGCCCCGAGACGGCCGTCTCCAGCTCGAAGAACAGCGGGCACTCCCCCGCGTTCCGGGCCAGGACCGCCTGCAGCTCCTCCATGACCGCCGGCGCCAGCCCGGGCAGGTAGATGCGCAGGACGACCCGCCGGGCCATCTTCTGCAGGGCCGTATCGAGCGGCAGGATGGCCGTCAGCTGGACCTTGCGGGCGTCGCCCTCGCCGATGAACTTGCCCTTCAGCCAGACCTTGCGGTCCTCGCCGATGCAGTCGTAGTACTTCTTGAAGGCCTCGGGGAAGGCCATGACCTCGATGCGGCCGGTCAAGTCCTCCAGGCTGAAGGAGGCCATCCGCTCGTCCTTCTTGTTCTTGAGGCTCTTGAAGTCCTGGATGATCCCGGCCAGAGTCACCTCCGTCCCGAAGTCGCGCTCCTCGTCCAGGTCGCCCACGAAGTGGCTGACCAGCCGGCGCAGGGTGGCCTCGAACTCGGCCAGCGGGTGGCCGGTGATGTAGAAGCCGAGGGCCTCCTTCTCGTAGGCGAGCAGGGTCGCCTCGTCCCACTCGGGCAGGCCGCGGATCTCGGCCGGGACGGCCGGCGCCTCGGCTTCGCCGCCGAAGAGCGCGCCCTGCTGGGAGGCCCTGTCGCGCTGGGCCTCGTGGTTGAGGCGGATCATGTCCTCGACGAGCTGGAAGCCCTGCGAGCGGCGCAGGCCGAACGAGTCGAACGACCCGGCCTTGATGAGGCTTTCCAGGACCCGCCGGGTGACGATCCGCGAGTCCGCCTCGCGGACGACGTCGAAGGGCCCGGCAAAGCCGCCCCGCTCCCGCCGCAGCTCGACCAGGGCCCGGGCCGCCGTCTCGCCGACGTTCTTGACCGCCGACAGGCCGAAGCGGATCTGGTCGCCCTTGACGGCGAAGGAGAAGTCCGAGGCGTTGATGTCGGGCGGCAGGACCTCGATGCCCATGGCCTTGCACTCGTTGATGTACTTGACGACCTGGGCCGTGGCCCCCCGCTCGGCTTCGGAGGAGATCAGGGCGGCCATGAAATGGCGCGGGAAATGGGCCTTGAGCCAGGCCGTCTGGTAGGCCAGGGCGGCGTAGGCCGCGCTGTGAGACTTGTTGAAGCAGTACTCGGCGAACTCCTGGATCTGGTCGAAGAGCTTGCCCGCCTTGGCCACGGGAGCCGTCTTGGCCGCCTTGACCCCGGCCAGGAACTGCTCCTTCTGCTTCTTCATCAGGTCCTTGTCCTTCTTGCCCATGGCCTTGCGCAGGACGTCGGCCTGGGCCAGGGAGAAGCCGGCCAGGACGACGGCGATGCGCATGACCTGCTCCTGGTAGACGATCAGGCCGCGGGTCTCCTTGAGCAGGGGCTCCAGGACGGGAATGTCGACGACGGTCTGCTCGGGGTGGTGCTTGCGGGCGATGAACTTCTCGGTCATGCCGCTCTTCAGGGGCCCGGGGCGGAAGAGGGCGTTCATGGCGATCAGGTCGCGGAACTCCTCGGGCCGGTAGCGGCGCAGGAGGTCCTTCATCCCCCGGCTCTCGAACTGGAAGACGCCGTCCGTGGCGCCGGCCTGGAACAGGGCAAAGACGGCCGGGTCGTCCAGGGGCAGGTTCTCCACGTCGGGCCGCTCGCCCGTCTCCTTCTCGATGATGTCCAGGGCGTCGCGGATGATGGTCAGGTTGCGCAGGCCCAGCAGGTCCATCTTGAGCAGGCCGATGCTCTCGACGTCCTTCATCGCGAACTGGGTCGTGACCTCGCCCTTGACCGAGCGGTAGAGGGGCACGAACTCGGTCAGCGGCTTGGGCGTGATGACCACCCCGGCCGCGTGGATGGACGGGTTGCGGACCTGGCCCTCGACCTTCTGGGCCAGGGCCAGCAGGTGGGCCACCTTGCGGTCGCGGTCGCGCAGCTCCTTGAGGGCCGGCACGTCCTTGAGGGCGATCTCGATGGACATCTCCTGGCCGGGCGCGAAGGGGATCATCTTGGCGATTCGATCGACCTCGGGCAGCGGCACCTCCAGGACCCGGCCGACATCGCGGATGGCGGCCCGCGCGGCCATGGTGCCGAAGGTGATGATCTGGCTGACGTTGCCCTCGCCGTACTTCTGCCGCACGTAGCGGATCATCTCCTCGCGCCGCCGGGCGCAGAAGTCCATGTCGATGTCCGGCAGCGAGATCCGCTCCGGGTTGAGGAAGCGCTCGAAGAGCAGGTCGTACTCGATGGGGTCGATGTCGGTGATGCCCAGGCTGTAGGCCAGGAGGCTGCCGGCGGCCGAGCCCCGCCCCGGCCCGACCGGGATGTCCATGGACCGGGCCGTGCGCAGCAGGTCCCAGACGATCATGAAGTAGCCCTCGAACTCCATCGTCTCGACCAGCCGCAGCTCCCGCTCGAAGCGGTCCCGGTACTCGTCCTCGGTGTGGGCCGCCCCCTCCCGCAGGAGGCGCGGCCGGATGGGGGCCATGCGGGCCTCGAAGCCGTCGCGGGAGACCGCCTCGAAGTACTCCCGCAGGCTCTGGCCGTTGGGCGGGGTGAAGCCCGGCAGGAAGTGGACGTCCTTGGGGAAGGCGAAGTCGCAGGAGGCCGCGATCTCGTAGGTGGCCTCGACGGCCTCCGGGACCTCGGCGAAGAGGCGGGCCATCTCCTCGCCGCTCTTGAAGTAGAACTCCTGCGACCCGAAGCGGATCCGGTCCGCGTCGGAGACCTTCTTGTTGGTCTGGATGCAGAGCAGGGCGTCGTGGCTCTCGGCGTCCTCCCGCCTCCGGTAGTGGCAGTCGTTGGTCGCGGCCAGCGGCAGGCCGAGCGAGCGGGCCAGCCGGACGAGCTTGGGATTGACCTTCCGCTGGGGCTCCAGGCCGTGGTCCATGATCTCGATGTAGAAATTCCCGGGGCCGAAGATCTCGGCGTACTGCCCGGCCGCCTTCTCCGCCTCTTCGTCCCTGTCGCGGGCGAGCATGTAGGCCACCTCGCCCTTGAGGCAGGCCGACAGCGCCACCAGGCCCTTGGCGTGGGCGGCCAGCAGCTCCTTGTCGACCCGGGGCCGGTAGTAGAAGCCTTCCAGGTAGGCCTTGGACAGCAGGACGCACAGGTTGCGGTAGCCGACCTCGTCGCGGACCAGGAGGAGAAGGTGATGGTGGGCCGTCTCCTGGTCGCGCACCTCGCGGTCGTGACGGCTGCGCGGGGCCACGTAGACCTCGGAGCCGAAGATGGGATTGACCCCGGCCTTCTTGGCCGCCTTGGCGAAGGCCACCGCGCCGAAGAGGTTGCCGTGGTCGGTCAGGGCCACCGCCCCCATGCCGTGCTCGCGGGCCGCCTCGGGCAGCTGGGCCACCCGGATGGCCCCGTCCAGGATGGAGTACTCGGAATGGTTGTGGAGATGGATAAAGCGCGGGGCCATGGGTTCCTGCTGGGGGCCGGAGGACGTGGGATTGTATCATCGCCGCAGCGGCGGCTCAAGCCGCGGCCGAGACACCGAACCAAATCCCGAAGATGGGAGAATGACTTAAATAAATCCTTGGAGGCTGTTCCGGAGACTACTCGCGCACCAGGCGGAAGCCGAGATTCATGCCCTTGGAAGTCGGCTCCATG
>CAZKXI010000001.1:334953-361831 GCA_964556755.1 uncultured Eubacteriales bacterium | reverse complement strand
CTACTCGCGCACCAGGCGGAAGCCGAGATTCATGCCCTTGGAAGTCGGCTCCATGCCCAGGCGGAAGGAAGCCCGGACCTTGGCCTCGGCGACGTACCAGGATCCGCCGCGGCCGACGCGGTGGGTGCCGGAGGCCGGGCCCTTGGGATCGGCGGCCGGGCCGGCGGCATAGGCCTTCTCGTCGTACCAGTCGGCGCACCACTCCCAGACGTTGCCCAGCATGTCGTAGAGGCCCCAGGCGTTCGGCGCCTTCATCCGCACGGGGTGGGTGGCGCCCTCGGAGTTGTCCCTGTACCAGGCGATGGCGCCGATCTCCCCGTAGCGCTGGGCGTCCGACCCGGCCTTGCAGGCCCGCTCCCACTCCGCTTCCGTCGGCAGGCGGAAGCGCGCCCCGCCGCGGGCGTTGAGCTTGGCGATGAAGGCGGCGACGTCGTCCCAGTCGACGCTCTCCACCGGCAGGTCGTCGCCCGTCTTGAAGGCGGACGGGTTGTCCCCCATGACGGACTTCCACTGGCCCTGGGTCACCTCGGTCCGGCCCATCCAGAAGCCGCGCAGGCTTACCGAACGGACGGGCCGCTCGTCGGCCTCGCCCTCCTCCGAGCCCAGCCGGAGCTTGCCGGCCGGGATCCAGACGAACTCCATGCCCGTGGCCGGCTCTTTCCAGACCGTCCCGGGCTGGGGAGCGCCGGCCTGCGCCTGCCCCGGGACCGACGGGACCGCGCCGCCCGCCGCGGCCGGAGAGGCCGGAAGGGTCAGGGCGGAGGCGAGAACGAGCGCCGATCGCGCCATCCAAATCGCGCCAGGTTTTATTCTCATGAGGAATCCTCGGGCAAAGGGTAAAGGGTCGCCGCCTCCTTGTCAAACGCGTCGGCTTGTCCGCCGGCCCCGGCTGAGCTATCATGGCCGGGCGACGCGATCGCTCATCCCCCCGCAAAGGACGCCGCCATGGAATGGGAAGAATTGGCCCGCGAGCTGGCCCAGCCGACCGAGACCAAGATCGTCCTGCTCGTCATCGACGGGCTGGGCGGCTTGCCCCGCCACGAGAGGACCGAGCTCGAGACGGCCCAGACCACGCACCTGGACCGGCTGGCCCTGCGCGGCTGCTGCGGTGTCACCGACCCCGTCCTCATGGGCATCACCCCCGGCAGCGGCCCGGCCCACCTGGGGCTTTTCGGCTACGACCCGATCAAGTATCAGCTCGGGCGCGGCATCCTGGAGGCCCTCGGCTCCGACGTGGAGGTCCGCCAGGGGGACCTGGTCGCCCGCGGCAACTTCGCCACCCTCCGGGACGGCCTGATCGCCGACCGCCGGGCCGGGCGCATCCCGACCGCCGAGTGCGAGCGCCTCTGCGCCCGCATCAACGCGGCCGTGGCCGGACGGCCGGGCGCCGAGGTCACCCTCTTCCCGGGCAAGGAGCATCGCTTCGTGGCCCGCTTCCGGGCCGCCGGCCTGGGCGACGCCCTGACCGACGCCGATCCCCAGAAAGACGGCAAGCCCCGGGTGCCGGCCAAGGCCGAGGCGCCGGGATCGGAGAAGGCGGCCGCCCTCATCAACGCCTTCCTGGACGAGGTCGTCTCGATCCTGGCCGACGAGCCGACGGCCAACGCGGCCCTGTTGCGGGGCTTCTCCCTGCAGCCCCGCATCCCCCAGATGCCCGATCTCTACGCCCTCAAGCCGGCGGCCATCGCCAGCTACCCCATGTACAAGGGCCTGGCTCGGCTTCTCGGCATGACCACCTACAAGGTCGGGCCGGAGACCTCCGACCTCTTCGACACGCTGGAGGCCCACTGGGCCGAGCACGACTTCTTCTACGTCCACTTCAAGAAGACCGACGCGGCGGGCGAGGACGGCGCCTTCGAGGCCAAGGTCGCGGCCATCGAGGAGATCGACTCCTTCGTCCCCCGCCTGGAAGCCCTCAAGCCCGACGTCCTGGTCGTCACGGCGGACCACTCCACGCCGGCCCAGATGCACGGCCACTCTTTCCACCCCAATCCGTTCCTGCTGGTGGCGCCCACGGCCATGCCGGACAACACCGGCGTCTTCACCGAGCGGGAGTGCGCCGGCGGGCTGCTGGGCCGGTTCCGCTCGGTCTACGCCATGCCTCTGATGCTGGGGCACGCCGGCAAATTGAAGAAATTCGGGGCCTGAGCGGCTTGATCGAGGCCGCCGACCCGGCTACAATCGGGTCGGATTGACACACAGATTCGGCCGGACTCTTCTCCTCGCCCCCGTCCTTCTCTTCCTCTTCCTGGCCCCCTCGGCGTCCGGACAGCGCCCCGCCGCGGGCGGCGCCGGCGGCAGGGCGGGAAGCGGCGCCCCGCCCCCGGCCCCCGGCCAGGCCGCCGATCCGCGGGCGGAGGTCTACAATCTGCGCACCTACACCCACGCCAACTTCACCCGTCTGGTCGTGGACATCGGCGTCCTGCGGGAGTATGTGGCGGCCGAGTCGCGGGAGACCGGCCTGATCACCGTGGACATCCTGCAGGCCCGGCTCAATCCGATCGTCCCGGCCGGCGTGGTCCCCACCGGCGGCGACTACATCGGCGCCGTGCGGATCGCCCAGAAGACGCCCTCCACGGTCCGCCTGTCCATGGCCGTCAACTTCGGCCGCATCAAGCGGACCCAGGTCTTTCACGTCATGGATCCGTTCCGCATCGTCATCGACATCTATCCCCTGGAGCCCGGGCAGGCCCCCCCCGCCGCCGCGCCGGCGCCCAAGCCCCCCCAGCCGGCCGCCGGGGGCTACACTCTGGCCCGCCAGCTGGGGCTGGGGGTCAAGACGATCGTCATCGATCCCGGCCACGGCGGGGTGGACCCCGGCTGCCTGGACGCCCGGGGCCACCTGGAGAAGGAAGTCGCCCTGGACATCTCCCTGCGGCTGAAGGCCTTGCTGGAAGCCCGCCGGGACATCGAGGTCATCCTGACCCGGGAGACCGACATCCACGTCCCGCTGGAGACGCGGACGGTGCTGGCCAACCAGAAGAAGGCCGACCTCTTCATCTCCATCCACGCCAACGCCTACAAGGACGCGCGGCGGCGGGGCATCGAGACCTTCTATCTGAACTTCAGCCCCGATCCCCAGGTCAACGAGCTGGCCGCCCGGGAGAACGCCACCACCAGCAAGACTCTCGGCCAGATGGAGGCCATCATCAAGAGGATGGTCGAGTCCAGCCGGGTCCAGGAGTCGCGGGAGCTGGCTCAGAGAATCCAATCTAATCTGGTACAATACCTGTCCCGCTCCTACGCCGAGGTCAAGGACCTGGGGACGCGGGGAGGCCCGTTCTGGGTCCTCATCGGCAGCGCCATGCCGGCGGTCCTGGTCGAGGTCTCGCACCTCTCCAACGCCGGCGAGGCCGCCCGCCTCCTCGATCCGGCTTACCGGCAGAAGGCGGCCGAGGGAATCGCCCGCGGCGTGCTGGCCTACCGCCAGTCGCTGGGCAAAGGATGACAGCCATGGACAGACGCGCTTTTCTCAAGGACATCGCGGCCGGGAGCCTGGCCGCGGGGGCGGCCGCCCGGCTCTTCGCCGCGGGGCCGGCCCCGGCCCCCGATCTGGCCGTGGTGCAGGCCGAGAACCCGGCCGCGGCGGCCAAGGGCGCGCTGGCGGCCTTGGGCGGCATGGCCAAGTTCGTGGCCAAGGGCGACGTGGTCATGATCAAGCCGAACATCGGCTGGGACCGGACCCCCGAGATGGCCGCCTGCACCAACCCCGAAGTCATCCGGGCCCTGGTCGAGATGAGCCTGGCCGCCGGGGCCAAGAAGGTCGTGGTCATGGACAACACGACCAACCAGGCCCAGCGCTGCTACGTCCGCTCGGGCATCCAGGCGGCGGCCAAGGACGCCGGGGCCGAGGTGCCGTTCGTCAACCTCCGCCGGGTGAAGAAGATGGCGGTCAAGGGCGAGTGGCTCAAGGAATGGGACGTCATCCAGGACTTCGTCGAGGTCGACAAGCTGATCAACGTGCCCATCGCCAAGCACCACAGCCTGTGCCGGGTGACGCTGGGCATGAAGAACTGGCTGGGCGCCATCGGCGATCCGCGCAACCAGCTCCACCAGAAGCTGGACGAGGCGGTCGTCGACCTGCACGGCTTCTTCAAGCCGACTCTGACCGTGATGGACGCCTGGCGGATCCTGGTCCGCAACGGGCCGCAGGGCGGGCGCCCCTCCGACACCAAGCTGGTCAAGACGGTGGTGGCCGGGCGCGACGGCGTGGCGGTGGACGCCATGGCCGCGACCTTCTTCGACATCGCCCCGGCCGACCTGCCGGCGCTGAAGATGGCCGCCCAGCGCGGCCTCGGCCGGATCGATCTGGAGAAGATGGCCCTTGAAAAAAGAACGGTCTAAGAAGCACCGCGTCCTGCGCGGCCTGCGCATCGCCAGCCAAGCCGCCTTCCTGGGGCTGTTCCTGTGGCTGTTCTTCTCGGCCCACTACGCCGGCGAGGACTACATCGGCAACGTGGAGGCCTTCTTCCACTTCGATCCGCTGATCGCGGTCGTCGTCGGGCTGGCGGCCCGGACCCTTCTGGCCGCCTTCGCGCTGTCGGCTGTCACCCTGCTGGTGACCCTGCTCTTCGGCCGGGTCGTCTGCGGCTGGGTCTGCCCGCTGGGAACCATCCATCAGGCCGCCAGCTGGCTGTTCAAGGCCCTCAAGCTGCGCCGCTCGCGCCAGGCGGCCGAGGGCGGGCTGGCCTGGAAGTACCTCATCCTGGCCTTCGTGGTCGTGGCGGCGATCTTCAGCCTCGATCTGCTGGGCTTCTTCGATCCGCTGGCCTTCCTGACCCGCAGCCTGGCCGGAAGCGTCGCGCCGGCCGGGGCCCAGGGCGCCCGGGCGGTCATCGACGGGGCCTACGCCGTCGGGCTCAGCGGGGCCGGCGACGGCATGACCCAGGCCGTCGAGAAGCTGACCCTCAACCCGGTCTTCCGGGGCGGGTTCTTCATCGGCCTGGTCTTCCTCCTCTTCCTCATGCTCAACCTGTGGCGGGAGAGGTTCTGGTGCCGCTATGTCTGCGCCACCGGCGCCTTCCTGGGCCTGGCTTCCCGCTTCAATCTGTTCAAGCTCAAGGTCGACGAGGACCGTTGCATCAAGTGCAACCTCTGCTCCATCCATTGCCCGACCCAGGCCAAGCCCTTCCCGATCGGCGCCTGGAAGGGCTCGGAGTGCATCTACTGCGAGACGTGCGCCGCCATCTGCCCGACCAAGGCCATCACCTTCCCGATGCGCCTCAAGCCGGAGCGGGCCCCGGCGGTGGACCTGAACAAGCGCAAGCTCATCCTCACCTCGGCCCTGGCCCTCTTCGGCGTGCCGTTCTTCCGCATCACGCCCGTCCGCAAGCGGGCCTCGGAGAAGCTGCTGCGGCCGCCGGGGTCGCTGCCGGAGAAGGAGTTCCTGGCCCGCTGCATCAAGTGCGGCGAGTGCATGAAGGCCTGCCCGACCAACGGCCTGCAGCCGGCCATCGCCGAGGCCGGCCCGGAGGGCCTGTGGACGCCGACCCTGGTGCCCAAGGTCGGGTACTGCGAGTACTACTGCTCGCTCTGCTCCCAGGTCTGCCCGACCGGGGCCATCAAGGAGCTGACCGTGCCGGAGAAGACCGAGGTCAAGATCGGCACGGCCTGGATCGACAAGAACCGCTGCCTGCCCTACTTCCTGGGCCGGCCGTGCATCGTCTGCGAGGAGCACTGCCCGACCTCGCCCAAGGCCATCCAGTTCATCGAGTACGAGAGCTTGCGCCCGGACGGGACGGTGGCGGTCAACAAGGCCCCGGTCATCGACGTCGAGCGGTGCATCGGCTGCGGCATCTGCGAGAACAAGTGCCCGGTCATGGACAAGCCGGCCATCCGCGTGACCAGCGTCGGCGAGCACCGCTCCAAGGATAACCAGCTGCTGCTGGGCTTCTGAAATAGGGGTACAGTATACGTAAATCCCTATTTCTGCGAATCGCCGCGTAGGTCGTCATCAGCTAAGGGGTCGGCGCGCGCTGTTCTCTATTTGTCCTGATTGCCAAATAAATCGTCGTCGCGGGTGGGGCCGCGGAGCTCCTTGCGAGGACGCCCGGGCTTTCTCTTGCGCAGCCGCATCCCGGTTATGGCTTCCAGCCTCGCAAGGAAGGCATCATCTCCCAGCGGACGCCCTGTTCTCTGATGACGGTGAAGCTGGTGGGGAAAGTCGTCGTCCTCCTCCTCGCTGAGATAGTCCCGCCAATTTTCAGCAATGAGCGAGCTGGCGGCTAGATCGAGAAGGGGATCATCGTTCAACGAGAGATGCCCACGAGCGCTCGACCATCGATAGCCTCCGGCATTCTTGGTGATTCCGGCTCGAACGGGGTTGCGCTCCACATAGCGGACCGCCCGGTAGAGATAGGGCGCATCGAGGGGAAACGACCAATAGCGTTCCTGCCAAAGATGACCCTTCCACTTCTCCCTGGTATTGATGATCGTCGTGTATTTGCGATGCGTCTCTCCCAGGACAGAGGCGAATTCGTCCTTTGCGCTCGGCGTGGAGACCAGGTGGACATGGTTGTCCATGAGGCAGTACCCGAGGATACGGAGCCCCGTTCCCTCCATATTGTCTTTGAGGATTTTGAGATAGTAGCTCTTATCCTCGTCCGAGAAGAAGACTCGCTGCCGCCGATTCCCTCTTTGGGTGAGATGGTGGGGAATCCCCGGTATGACCAGACGGGCTAGGCGGGGCATCTTACAGGAACCCTTCCTCTAAGTAGACGAAGCCGCGCAACTCGCAGTCTCATTCCCTCGACAAGAACCTACCGCTGTTATCTGGAAAATGCCGAGCTCCCGATAGATAAAAGGCGGCGGAGCATGGCTTTTTCGGGACTTCAATCTGCATCGCGGCGGGGAGAGCAAGTCCGACAGCCGGCACCTCGGCACCAAGGACCCTTGGACGACGCTGAAGAACGGGGTTGTGCCACCCCAGCACCCAGACGGGGCCGGGATTAAGCGGGTATCCTAGACGCTGTGTCCCTAATTGTAACCGAAATAAATAGGGAATTACGTATACTGTACCCCTATTTCAGGGCCTTGAGGAGCTCGGGGAGGACCTGGAAGAGGTCGCCGACGATGCCGTAGTCGGCGGCCTTGAAGATGGGCGCCTCGGCGTCCTTGTTGACGGCCGCGACCACCTTGGCCGAGGACATCCCGGCCAGATGTTGGATGGCCCCGCTGATCCCGAGCGCCAGGTAGAGGTCGGGCGAGACGGTCTTGCCGGTCTGGCCGACCTGGTGGGCGTGGCCGATCCAGCCGGCATCCACCGCCGCCCGCGAGGCGCCGACCGCCGCCTTGGGCAGGGCCGCGGCCAGCTCCTGGAGCAGGGCGAAGCCTTCCGGCCCGCGCATCCCACGCCCGCCGGCGACCACGATCCCGGCCTCGGCCACGTCGAGGACGGCCCCTTCGGCCCGCTCGACGGCGGCCACCCGGCCGTTCTCCGCGCCGGCCGGCAGGCCGACCTCGGTCCTAACGATCTCTCCGGCCGCCGGCGCGGCCGCGGACGGGAAGACGTTCGGCCGCAGCGTCGCGACGGCCGGCTTCGTCGCCAGGGCCAGGCTCAGGAAGGCCTTGCCGGAGTAGATCGGACGGGTGAAGACGAGCCGGCCGTTGCGAGCCTCGACCCGGGTGCAATCCGAGGCCATGGACACGCCCAGCCGGGCGGCCAGCCGCGGGGCCAGGTCCTTGCCCATGGCCGTGGCCGGGAGGAAGACGGCCGCGGGCGCCGCGGCCCGGACGCCGTCGGCCAGCACGGCGGCGTAGGCCGGGGCCGCGTAATCCGCCAGCCCGGGATTCTCGAGGATGCGGACCTTGGCCGCGCCGGCGGCGGCCAGCTCGGGCGCCAATCCCTCCAGGCCGAACCCGATCATCACAGCCTCGGCCGCCAGGCCCATCTCCGCGGCCCGGCGCGAGGCCTCGGCCAGCGTCTCGAGCGAGCTGGGCTTGATCTTGCCTTCGCGAACTTCGATGTAGGTCAGTATCACGGCCGGCCTCCTAGATGACCTTGGCTTCTTCCCGCAGGAGCCGGACGAGCTCCCGGGCGGCCTCTTCCGGCGTACCGCCCAGGATCTTCCCGGCAGCCTTGGCCGGGGGCGGCTCCAGGCCGAGCACCTCGATCCCGGGCTCGAGATCCTCTCCGGCCAAGCCCAGCTCGGCCGGGGTGACGACGGGGACGGTCTTCTTCTTGGCCGCCATGATGCCCTTGAGCGTCTCGTAGCGCGGCTCGTTGAGGCCCTTCTGGGCCGAGACGACCGCGGGCAGGGTGAAAGCGACTTTCTCCACGGCCCCTTCGATCTCCCGCCAGGCCGTTCCGGCGCCGGCCTCGATCTGGAGCTTGGTGACGACGGTGGCCTGGGGCCGGCCCAGGATCTCGGCGACCATGGCCGGGACCTGGGCGTTATCGTCGCCGACGGCCAAGCGGCCGAAGAGGAGGAGGTCGGCGGCGGCGAAGCGGGCCCGGACCGCGGCCGCCAGGATGCGGGCCGTGCGCAGGCCGTCGTAGGTCTCCTTGCGGTCGTCCTTGATCAGCAGGGCTTCGTCGACGCCCATGGCCAGGCACTTGCGCAGGACGGTCAGCGACTCGTCGCCGCCGAGGCTGACGGCCGCGACCTGGCCGCCCTGGGCCTCGCGCAGGCGCAGAGCCTCCTCGACGGCGTACTCGTCGTTGGGGCTGATGACGAAGCTGAGGCCCTCCTCGGCGATGGCCGCGGTCTCGCGCTGGATGCGGATGCGCGACTCCGTGTCGGGCACGCGCTTGACGAAAACGATGGTATTCATCTTCTCTCCTTTGACCGTCCGCACCGGGTCGGCCGGGGGGGCGTGAGGAGCCCGGGCAGCCGGGTCGACGCGTCAGACCGCCCTTCCCAGGCCGGGGCCGGGCACGGACGCCCCTACTCCATGTAACGCCGCAGGGCCAGGCAGGCGTTGGTCCCGCCGAAGCCGAAGGAGCTCGACAGGGCGTGGACGATCTCGGCCGGGCGGGCGGCGTTGGGCACGCAGTCCAGGTCGCAGTCGGGATCGGGCGTCTCGTAGTTGATCGTCGGCAGCATGACCTGGCGCTCCAGGCAAAGGGCCGTCAGGCCCGCCTCGACGCCGCCCGCCGCGCCCAGCAGATGGCCGGTCATGGACTTGGTCGAGGCCAGCCCCAGCTTGGCGGCGTGGGTCCCGAACAGGCGCTTGACGGCGGCCGTCTCGATGCGGTCGTTGAGCGGGGTGGACGTCCCATGGGCGTTGATGTACTGGACCTCTCCGGGCTCCAGACCCGCGTCGGCCAAGGCCAGGGCCATGACCCGGTAGGCGCCGTCGCCGTCCTCGGCCGGGGCGGCCGGATGGAAGGCGTCGCCGCTCATGCCGTAGCCGACGATCTCGGCCGCGATGCGGGCGCCCCGCCGCCGGGCCGCTTCCAGCTCCTCGAGCAGGACGATGCCCGCCCCTTCCCCGATGACGAACCCGTCGCGGCCCTTGTCGAAGGGGCGGGAAGCCCGCTCGGGCTCGCCGTTGCGCTCCGACATGGCCTTCATGGCGCAGAAGCCGGCCAGGCCCAGGGGGGTGATGGGCGCCTCGGCCCCGCCGGCCAGCATCCGGTCGGCGTCGCCGCGGGCGATCAGCCGGAAGGCCTCGCCGATCGAGTGGGTCCCCGCGGCGCAGGCCGTGACGGAGGCGGCATTGGGCCCGCGGCTGCGGTAGCGGATGGAGATCTGGCCGGCGGCCTCGTTGATGATGGTGGCGATGAGGAAGAAGGGCGAGACCCGGTCGGGGCCGCGCTCCTGCAGGACCTTGTGCCACTCCTCGATGGTCCCGATGCCGCCGATGCCCGAGCCCACCAGCACCCCGGACCGCTCGCCCTCCAGGGCGGCTTCGGGGATGCCAGCGTCGGCCACCGCCTCGGCCGCCGCGGCCAGGGCGTACTGGATGAAGAGGTCCATCTTGCGGGCCTCTTTCCGGTCGACATAGGTCAGGGGATCGAAGTCGCGGATCTCGGCCGCGATCCGGGTCGCGTGGCGGGAGGCGTCAAAGCGGCTGATCGCCGCGCCGCCGCTGCGGCCCGCCAAGGCGGCCTGCCATGTCTTGAGCGTTCCGGTGCCCAGGGGGGTGACCAGGCCGACCCCCGTGATGACGACCCTGCGGGAAGATGGGATGATGCGCTTAGGGATCCCCGGGTCACTTGACATGGCCGACAATGTAGTCCATCGCCCGGCCGAC
This sequence comes from uncultured Eubacteriales bacterium, assembly GCA_964556755.1. Classification (GTDB taxonomy): domain Bacteria; phylum Acidobacteriota; class Aminicenantia; order Aminicenantales; family UBA4085; genus UBA4085. Next base: position 351,634 of record CAZKXI010000001.1, on the reverse strand, counting down.
GGTGGTCAGCTTCTCGGCCTCCTCATCGGGGATATCCAGGCTGAACTCGTCCTCCAGGGCCATCACCAGCTCGACGGTGTCCAGGGAGTCGGCGCCCAGGTCCTCGATGAACGAGGCTTCTTCGGTGATCTGGTCCTCGCTGATGCTCAGCTTGTCCGCCACGATCGCCTTGACCTTCTTCAACAGTTCATCGCGTTCCATGGTGAAACCTCCTCGAAGATTTTTATGATGGCTACATGTACATCCCGCCGTTGACGGCAAGCACCTGGCCGGTGATGTACGCGGCGTCCTCGGAGCAGAGGAAGCGGACGGCCGAAGCCACGTCCGCGGGCTCTCCGAAGCGCCCCATGGGTATGATATCGAGAAACGACTTCTGAACGGACTCGGGCAGGGCCGCGGTCATGGCCGTGGCGATGAAGCCCGGGGCGACGCAGTTGACGGTCACGGAGCGCGAGGCCAGCTCGCGGGCCAGCGACTTGCTGAAGCCGATCAGGCCGGCCTTGGAGGCGGCGTAGTTGGCCTGGCCGGCGTTGCCCATCTGCCCGGCGATGGACGACAGGCTGACGATGCGGCCGTAGCGGGCCTGGACCATCGGCCGGACGACGGCCTTGGTCAGGTTGAAGACGCCCTTGAGGTTGACCGTCAGGACGGCGTCCCAATCCTCCTCGCGCATGCGCAGAAAGAGGTTGTCGCGGGTGATGCCGGCGTTGTTGACCAGGTGGTCGATGCGGCCGCAGGCCTTGAGCACGGCGGCCACGGCCTCGGCGGTCTGGTCGGCGCGGGTCACGTCGGCCGGCAGGGCCAGGGCCCGGCCGCCCTCGGCGGCGATGGACGCGGCCAGGGCCTCGAGCTTGTCTCTCTGGACGTCCAGGAGGGCCACCGTCGCGCCTTCGCGGGCGAAGAGGCGGGCGATCGACTCGCCGATCCCCTGCGAGGCGCCGGTCACGATCGTGACGCGGTCTTGGAAGATCATGCGCGCAAGCCCATGCGCGGAGGGATCAATCCGCCGCAGCCTTGACGACCTGGCGGCCGCGATGGTAGCCGCACTCGGGACAGGCCTTGTGCGGGAGCTTCGGCGTGCCGCAGTTCGAGCAGGACGAGAACGACGGGATGGTCAGCCCGTCGTGGGCGCGGCGGCGCCCCTTGCGGGAATGGGAATGTCGGCGTTTGGGGTTGGGCATGGGCCTATCTCTTGTCTTTCATGAGAGTTTTGAGCTTGTCCAGGCGGCCGTTGAACTCCTCGACCAGGCAGCCGCACTCGCCGTCCTTGCGGACCTTGCCGCAGACGGCGCAGATGCCTTCGCAGGACTCGGAGCACAGCGGCTTGGCCGGAAAGGTCAGGTTCAGCTGCTCCAGGGCCACGTCCCGGAGATCGATCTGGTGCCCGCGGTAGAAGAGCGTGTCGCAATCCTCGTCGTCGAGCTCGTCCTTGAGGTCATGGACGTCCTCGGGCAGATAGACCAGGTCGAACCGGGAGTCGACCGGAAACTCGAAGGGCGCCAGGCAGCGGCTGCAGACGAAGCTCAGGCGGGTCGTGACGCGGCCCGTGATCCAGACCTCGTCCCCGACCCGTTTGACCGTCATCTCGGCGTGGACGGGCTCGAGGAAGACGGCGTCCTCGTCGACCAGCTCCAGACTCGGAAAGTCGAAGTTCCGGCTGACGGTCAGGCCGTCTCTCGGCAGTCTATCTATATCAATAACCATCATTTGGGTCCTTTGAGGTCTGGCTATTATACCAATTCAGCCCGGAATGTCAATCGAGGACGGCCGGGCGGGGAAAGAGCTTGTATCAGGCGGGCCGGGCCCCTATAATTCGGGCCATGAAAGGGATCAGCTCCAGGGTCGATCGCAAGGGCGCGACCCTGATCGTCCAGACGCAGGATGTCGCCGGGGTCTCAAGTTATATCGAAACCCTCGTCTACGGGTCCGGTCGCCTGATCTTTTCGCGCAAGGCGCCGATCTCCGCCGGCCGCGCCGTGGCCGGCCCCGGCCGGCTGGACAAGCTCATGGCCGACGCGCATCGGGCCGTCCTGGACGAGATCGCCGCCGGCCGGATCGACGACCGCATCCCCGGGCCCGGCCGATGAGCGGCCGCACGCTCTACCTGGTGGACGGAACGGCCCTCGCCTACCGCTCTTTCTACGCCATCCGCGGCCTTGCCAATGCCAAGGGCTTCCCGACCAACGCCATCTACGGCTTCGTCACCTCCCTGCGCAAGATCATCGACGAGGCCAAGCCCGACCTGCTGGGGATCGTCTTCGACACCGCCGGCCCGACCTTCCGCCACGAGCTCTACGAGGAATACAAGGCCCAGCGCAAGCCCATGCCCGACGACCTGGCCGCCCAGCTGCCCCGCCTGAAGGAGGTCCTGGCGGCCTTCCGCATCCCGGTCTACGAGAACCGGCGCTACGAAGCCGACGACGTCCTGGCCAGCTTGGCCTCGAAGGCCGCGGCCCGGGGCATCCGGAGCGTGATCGTCACGACCGACAAGGACCTCTTTCAGGTCGTCGACGATTCGACGTCCATCTTCAACCCGGGCAAGGACCTCCTTCTGGACGCGGCCAAGGTCCGCGAGCACTTCGGGGTGGGGCCGGAGCAGGTGGCGGACGTGCTCTCGCTGTGGGGCGACCCCACCGACAACATCCCCGGCGTGCCCGGGGTCGGGGAGAAGACGGCCAAGGGCCTCATCGCCGAGTTCGGCTCGCTGGACGCCCTGCTGGCGGGCCTGGACAGGGTCAAGAACGGGCGCGTCCGGGCGGCCATCCGGGACAACGCCGACAAGCTGGCCCTGAGCCGCCGGCTGGCCGTCATCGAGAAGGGCCTGGATATCGAGCTCGATCCGGAGGCGCTGAGGATCGAGGAGCCGGACCGCGAGGCCCTGGCCGGGCTGTTCAAGGAGCTGGGCTTCGGCTCGCTGCTGGCGGAGTACGCGGCCCCGGCCAAGCCCTCGGCCCGGGCCTACGAGACGGTGCTGGACGAAGCGGTCCTGCGGGGCTGGGTGGAGCGGATCCGAGAGGCGGGCGCGGTGGCCGTCGACACCGAGACCGACAACGTCTCTCCCACCCGGGCCAGGCTGGTCGGCTTTTCGCTGTCGGTCGAGCCGGGCCGGGCCTGCTACGTGCCGCTCCGCCACCGCGGCATGGGGGCGCCGGAACAGATCCCGGCCGAGCGGGCCCTGGACATCGTCCGCGGCGTCCTGGAGGATCCGGCCATCCGCAAGATCGGCCAGAACATCAAGTACGACCTGATCGTGCTGGAGCGGGAGGGGATCCGGCTGCGGGGCCTGGACCTGGACACCATGGTCCTGTCGTATCTCTTGGAGCCGAACTGGGGCAAGCACAGCCTGGACCGGCTGGCCCTGGATTATCTCGGAGAAGCCTCGATCCCCTTCCAGGACGTCGCGGGCAAGGGCAAGAGCGCGATCACCATGGACCTGGCGCCGGTGGACAAGGTCGGGCCCTACGCCTGCCAGGACGCCGACTTCGCCCTGGAGCTGAGCCGGAAGCTGTGGCCCCGGGTCGAGGCGGAGGGGCTGGGCCGGGTCTACCGCGACCTGGAGCAGCCGCTGATCGGCATCCTGGCCGAGATGGAGAGGACGGGCGTCCTCATCGACGCCGGGGCGCTGCGCGGGCTGGCGGCCGAGATGCAGGCCGATCTCCGCCGCCTGGAGGCGGAGATCCACGCCGCGGCCGGCCAGGCCTTCAACATCAACTCACCCCGGCAGCTGGCCGACGTCCTGTTCCACAAGCTCGGCCTGCCGGCGGCCCGCAAGACCCGGGCCACCGGGGGTCCGTCGACCGCCATCGACGTTCTGGAGGACATGGCCGACAAGCACCCCATCGTCCGCCGCATCGTCGAGTTCCGCCAGATCAGCAAGCTCAAGTCGACCTACGCCGAGGCCCTGCCGCTGCTGGTCGACCCCGCCGACGGCCGGATCCACACCTCCTACAACCAGACCGTGGCGGCGACCGGCCGGCTGTCGAGCTCCGATCCCAACCTGCAGAACATCCCGGCCCGCGGCGAGATGGGGGCGCTCTTCCGGCGGGCCTTCATCCCGGAGCCGGGCCGGCTGCTGCTGGCGGCCGACTACTCCCAGATCGAGCTGCGGGTCCTGGCCCACATGTCCGGCGATCCCGGCCTGGTCGAGACCTTCCGGCGCGGCGGCGACATCCACCAGGAGACAGCCGACCGGGTCTTCGGGGCCCAGGCGGGGCTGTTCCGGGACGAGGCCCGGCACCGGGCCAAGATCATCAACTTCAGCGTGGTCTACGGCACGTCGGCCTTCTCCCTGGCCAAGCAGCTGGAGACATCGGCCGGCGAGGCCCAGAAGTTCATCGACGCCTACGAGGCCACCTACCCCGGCGTCAAGGCCTTCCTGGACCGCGAAGTCGAGCGGGCCCGCCGGGACGGCTCGGCCGTGACCCTGTTCGGGCGCAAGCGTCAGGTGCCGGAGCTGCGGGCGGCCGACCGGCCCTCGCGCGAGGCCGGGCGCCGCATCGCCCTCAACACCCCGATCCAGGGCTCGGCGGCCGACCTGATGAAGAAGGCCATGATCGACGTGCGGCGGGAGATCGGGCGGCGCGGCTTGAGCTCGCGGATGATCCTCCAGGTCCACGACGAGCTCGTCTTCGAGGTCCCGCCGGGGGAGCGGGACGAGATGGACGGCCTGGTCCGGGAGGCCATGACCCGCGTCTTGGACGGGGTCTGCGAGCTTCGCGTGCCGCTGGACGTCTCGCTCGGCTGGGGCTCCAGCTGGGCCGACTGTAAATAGCCCTATAAATTCGGGAGGCGTCTGGTATTCCGGGCCGACCTGTGACAGAATGGCCGGCGGCGGCGCGCTCGGTCGCCGCCCATTCCCCCGGGGAGGAGACGGGAATGCTCAGAAGATTCCAGATCAGCGACGGGCGCATCGAGGAGACATCCCAGGCCGGGGCCCCCATCCTGCTCTACGTCGGCCCCAGCGACGAGGAGAAGCGCTACCTCATCGACGAGCTCAAGCTCGACGAGCACACCCTGGCTTCGGCCCTCGACCCCGACGAGCTTTCGCGCATCGAGTTCGAGCCGGAGCACATCGCCCTGATCTACAAGCGGCCCAAGACCTACACGGCCGACGATTACCTCCACTTCCGGGTCTCCTCCTGCGGCCTGTTCCTGTTCAAGGACCGGCTGATCGTCCTGCTGAACGAGGACCTCATCCCCTTCGAGGGCAAGATCTTCGCCCGCACGACGGCCTTGACCGACATCATGCTGAAGCTCATCTACCGCTCCATCTACCACTTCCTGGAGCACCTCAAGATCATCAACCGCATCTCCGACGAGCTGGAGCACAAGATCAACAAGGCCATGGAGAACCGCTACCTGATCAACCTCTTCACCCTGGAGAAGAGCCTGGTCTACTACCTCAACGCCATCACCTCCAACGGCATGCTGATCGAGAAGATCAAGCACAACGCGGCCAAGATCGGGCTGGTGGGGGAGTCGCTGGAGCTGCTCGACGACATCACCGTCGAGAACGCCCAGTGCCTGAAGCAGGCCGAGATCTACTCCAACATTCTGACCGGCCTGATGGACGCCCGGGGGACCATCGTCGGCAACAACCTGAACGTCCTGATGAAGACGCTCAACATGATCACCCTGGCCATCATGGTCCCGACCTTCGTCGTCTCGGCCTTCTCCATGAACGTGGGCATCCCGCTGTCGAAGCTGCCCTACGCCTTCTGGATCATCCTCGGGCTGGCCGCGGTCTCCAGCCTCGGCTTCCTCATCCTGGGCAAGCTGAAGAAGTGGTGAGCCCGGGTCAGAGGCTCTTGGTGTAGACCCGGAACCTCTTATAGATCTTGCCGCCCATCCGCTCCATCTCGGCCCGGACCTTGACGTTGGCCTCCATCTCGTGGTGGGTGTCCATGTACTCGTAGCCGGCCCCCCAGGCCTCCTCCAGGATGCGGAAGCCCATCAGGGCGTCCAGGCCGAAGCCGCGGTACTTCTCCTTGATGGCCCCCAGCAGGAGATCGAGCTGCTTGGTCGTCTTGGTCGAGCGCAGGACGTGGAGAAAGCCGAGGGGCCAGAGGCGGCCGCGGCACTTCTGGATGCCGGCCGTCATGTCGGGTATGGCGATGATGAAGGAGGCCGGCTCGCCGTCCTTGAGGACGGCCTTGACGAAGCGGGGGTCGAGCACCGGCAGGTACTTGGCCGCCAGGTCCTTCATCTCCTTCTCCCCCAGCGGGGCGTAGCCGTAGATGTTGGAGGCCATGTAGCACTCGTTCATCAGGCTGAGGATGGGGATGATCCAGGGCTTGATGTCCTTCTTGCGGCGGAATTCCAGCAGCTGGAAGCTGCCCCGGCGCATGATCCGCTCGTAGATCTTCTTGTACAGCTCGGGCATCTGCTTGGGCACGTCGACCTTGTAGACGAAGTAGTTCATGTCGACGCCGTAGCCCAGGGCCTCGGTCGCGGCCGGCATCCACTCGGGGTTGTAGTAGGTGGCGATGGTGGCCCGGTTCTCGAAGCCCTCGATGAGGAAGCCCTCGGGGTCCTGGTCGGAGAAGCCGTAGGGGCCGATGATCCGGTCCATGCCCTTGGCCTTGGCCCAGGCCTCGACCCGGCGGATGAGGGCTTCGAAGACCTCGCGGTCCTCGATCGACTCGACGAAGCCGAAGCGGGCCAGCTTGACCCCGCGGTGCTCGTTGAAGCGGCGGTTGATGATTCCCGTGATCCGCCCGACGGCCTGCCCGTCCCGGAAGGCCAGCAGGAGGATCGCGTCGCAGTACTCGAAGGCCTTGTTCTTGCGGGGGTCGAAGTACTTCTTGTCGTCCGAGAGGATCGGATGCACCCAGTTCGGCCGGCCGGCGTTGAGCTTCTCGGGGAGAAGCAGGAAGGTCTTGCGGTCCTTCTTGGTGGAGACTTCGCGGATTTCCAGGCTCATGCGGGCTCCTTCCGTGCTCAAAGTGCCCTTTTTATCCTCTATTTCAGGTGAAAAGTCAAAATCAAGCGGGCGGTGTCGCCAGATCGAGCGAGGCGTCCGCGGATGGATGAACCGAAGACGTCGATCTCAATCCAGGGCGAGGGATGAGAGGGGTAAAACCCATCGGCGAGGAAGCGGGCAGGGTCCATCCTCATCGGGGAATCGACCCGATGAGGATGGGAGCGACCGAGCCGACCGGAGTGAGCGGCCTCGCCGGGGACGCGAACGTGTTTTACCCCTTTCAGCCCGAGCCCCTCTTGGGGATAAACCTGTGAAAACGCTGAGGATTTCCCCTGAAAAGCCTGTGAAAAATCCTTGACAAAAACGCCCCCGGAAAAGTATAGTTGCGGTCCTCCAATGAACATCGAGACAATCACTCTGCTCACGGTCTTTGTCCCGATCATTGGCTCGCTGACGATCCCGCTGGCCGGCCTGATCTCGAACAAGGCTCGCTCGGCCTGGTCCGTCCTCCTGGGCGGCGCCACGGCCTTCCTGCCCTGGCTCCTGATCCCGTCCGCGCTCGGCGGGAGTGAGACCATCCTGCGGAAGGAGTTCGTTCTCGGGCTGGACTTCATCCTGGTGATCGACCCCCTGTCGATCTTCATGTCCATCGTCTCCTCGTTTATCGGATTCCTGATCATCCTGTACTCCCTGGGGTACATCCGACATGAGGAGAACCAGAACGAATACTACCTCCTGGTGGTCCTCTTCATCGGGTCGATGATGGGGCTGGTGTTTTCGGGCAACCTGATCTTCCTGTACCTGTTCTGGGAGATCATCGCCGTCTGCTGCTGGCGGCTGATCGGGTTCTACCGATTGAAGGAGTACGTGCGCAAGGCCGACAAGGCCTTCCTCATCACCTTCTTCGGCGCCGTGGTCATGCTGCTGGGCTTCATCCAGATCTACGGGCAGACGGGCACCTTCGACCTGACGGCCATGCGGGGCGCCATCATCCCGGGCAGCGCGGTCCTGCTGATCCTGTTCGGGCTGTTCTCCAAGTCGGCCACGGTGCCGCTCCACACCTGGCTGCCCGACGCCGGCATCGCCCCGACCACGGTCACGGCCCTGCTCCACGCGGCGGTCCTGGTCAAGATCGGCGTCTACGCCTACGCCCGGCTCTTCCTCTACGGCTTCCGCCTGCCCGGCGCCTGGCCCGAAGCCCTGCCGATCATCGCCGTCGCCTCGAGCCTGATCGCGGCCGGAGCGGCCACTGTCGAGACCGACTTCAAGCGCCTCCTGGCCTACTCCACGGTCTCCCAGATCGGCTATATCTTCCTGGGCTTCTCGGTGGCCAACACGACCGGGGTCAACGGCGCCTGGCTGTTCATCCTGATGCACGGCCTGGCCAAGGCCGGGCTGTTCCTGTGCGCCGGGATCGTCATCCACGCCACCCACAAGCGGGACATCCGCGAGATGGGCGGCCTGATGAAGACGATGCCCGTCACGGGGGCGGCCTTCCTGCTGTGCTCCCTCTCGGTCATCGGCATCCCGCCCTTCGGCGGCTTCTTCTCCAAGTTCATGGTCATCATGGGCACCGTCCAGAGCGGCCGCCTGGTTCTGGCCGCCATCGCCCTCTTCACCGCCGTCCTGACCATGTACTACCTCCTGCGGGCCTTCGCCCTGGTCTTCCTGGGCGAGGCCAAGGCCCCGGCGCCCGAGAAGACCCCCTCGATGGTCTTCGTGGTCGGGCTGCTGGCCTTCCTCTCGCTCGTCTCCGGCCTGCTCGTCGCCGGACCGGTCAAGCTGACGACCTCCGCGACCACCTTCATCAGCTGGTGGCTCCGATGAATCCCCTCATGCTCCTCTGGACCATCCTCGTACCGGCCGCGGCCGCCCTCCTGCTGGCCCTGATCCCGTCCCGGGTCAAGGTCGTGCGGGAGCTGCTGGCCGTGCTGGCCTCCCTGGCCTCGCTGGGTCTGGCCGTCCAGCTCTTCGGCCAGAAGACGCTGGAGTGGCGCCCGGCCTGGCTGGGCGACGGCGTCGCCTTCGAGCTGCGCTTGTTCCACTTCTCGGCCTTCATCCTGCTGGCCCTGGCCGGGTTCCTCGTCCTGATCGCCCTCTACTCGACGGCCAAGATGAAGGGCCACCCCCACGCCCGGGCCTATTACGCCCTGGTCTTCCTCTCGGCCGCCATGGCCAACGGGGCCGTCCTGGCCGACAACTTCGTGCCCCTGGTCTTCTTCTGGGAGGGCTTGCTGGTGACCCTCTACGGCCTGATCGCCATCGGCGGCAAGGGCGCCCACCGGACCGCCCTCAAGGCCTTCATCATCAGCGGCCTGTGCGACTTCTGCATGATCCTGGGCATCGGCATCCTGTGGGCCAAGACGGGCACCCTGACCATCTCCCAGATCTCCGTCGCCCCGACCGGCGTCCTGGCCGCCGCCTTCATCCTGACCATGATCGGAGCGGCCGGCAAGGCCGGGGTCATGCCCTTCCACACTTGGATCCCCGACGCCGCCATCGACGCCCCGGTGACCTTCATGGCCTTCATGCCGGCGGCCTTCGAGAAGCTGTTGGGCATCTACCTGCTGGCCCGCCTGAGCCTGGACGTGTTCAAGATCGAGAAGGGCGGGGCCATGTCCCTGGTCCTGATGACCCTCGGCGCGGCGACCATCGTTCTGGCCGTCATGATGGCCCTCATCCAGAAGGACTTCAAGCGGCTGCTGTCCTACCACGCCGTCAGCCAGGTCGGGTACATGATCCTGGGCATCGGCACGGGGGTGGCGGCCGGCATCGCCGGCGGCATCTTCCACATGATCAACCACGCCATGTACAAGTGCGGCCTGTTCCTGTCGGCCGGCTCGGTCGAGCATCGGATGGGGACGACCGAGATGAAGAAGCTCGGCGGGCTGGCCAAGGCCATGCCCCTGACCGCCGCCGGCTTCACCGTCTGCGCCCTGGCCATCTCCGGCGTCTGGCCGTTGAACGGCTTCGTCTCCAAGGAGATGGTCTTCCACGGCGCCCTGGAGACCGGCTATACCGTCTTCGCCGTGGCCGCCTGGCTGGGGGCCATCTTCACCTTCGCCTCCTTCCTCAAGGCCGGCCACTCGGTCTTCTTCGGCCGGCCCAGCGAGGAGCGGCCGGCGGTCAAGGTCAAGGAAAGCCCGGCCGCCATCGTCATCCCGATCCTCATCCTGGCCCTGCTCTGCATCACCTTCGGCGTCTTCAACAAGCTGCCTCTCAACGGGCTGATCACGCCGATCCTCGACGGCCACGTCGAGGCGGGCGAGCACCTCGACTTCACCTCGCACGCCCTGGACCTCTTCAACCCGGTGGCCGGCATCTCCCTGGGCTGCCTGCTGCTGGCCTTCCTGCTCCACGCCTACGGCTGGAAGAAGGGCGGCCGCAAGCCCTACCTGGCCTCGGAGCCGATCCACAAGGCCCCCGGCCTCAAGCAGATCTACGGCTGGGCCGAGAAGCGCGTCTTCGACATCTACGAGCAGGGCGTCGTCTTCCTGCGCGGCCTGTCCTGGGTCCTGTTCAAGGGCATCGACCGGCCGATCGACTTCGTCTTCGAGAAGGCCGTGACCTCCGCCGGCGGGGCCGTCGGATCGCTGCTCAGCAAGGCCCACACCGGCCGCTACGGCACCTACCTGGCCTGGTGCCTGGGCGGGCTTCTGGTCCTGGCCGCGGTCATCAGCGCCCTGGTCTAAGGCCTTGAGAGAGGAGGACCTTTGATTTTCCTTTATATCGGCTTGCCCCTCATCGTCGCCGCGGTCCTGCCCCTCGTCGGGAAGGCGTCCAAGAAAGTCCTGCCCGACGTCCTGGCCAACGGCGCCCTCCTTTTCCTGTTCGGCTATGCCGTGACCGGCGCCCGCGGCCTTCTGTCCGGCGGCGCCCTCCAGCAGACTTTCGCCTGGTTCGGCGAGCCCCTGGGCATCACCGTGGCCGTCGACCATTTCAGCCTGTTCATGCTGACCGTGATCGCCCTGGTCAGCGCCTGCGTCGGCCTCTACTCCATCTCCTACATGGAGCACTACGGCTCCAAGGCCAATTACTACGCCCTGCTGCTGATGATGGTGGCCGGGATGAACGGGCTGATCCTGGTCACGGACCTGTTCCAGATCTACATCTTCCTGGAGGTCGCCGCCATCGCCTCCTACGCCCTGGTCGCCTTCGGCCGCGGGCACGACGAGCTCGAGGCGGCCTTCAAGTACCTGATGCTGTCGGTGGTCGCCTCGGCCGCCGTCGTCATCGCCATCGCCCTGCTCTTCGGGCTGACCGGCGGCCTCAGCTTCGCCGCCGTCGGCGAGGGCCTCCGCCAGCTCCAGGCCAAGGCCTGGGGCGCCGCGGCCGCGGCCCTCTTCCTGCTGGGCTTCGGGCTGAAGTCGGCCCTGGTCCCCTTCCACGCCTGGCTGCCCGACGCCCACCCGTCGGCCCCGGCCCCCATCTCGGCCATCCTGTCGGGCCTGCTGATCAAGGTCTCGGGCGTCTACGCCCTGACCCGGGTCTTCTTCAACGTCTTCGGCCTGACCCCGGCCCTCAGCGACGTGATGATGTGGACGGGCACGGTGTCCATCGTCGTGGCCGCCCTGCTGGCCCTGCAGCAGAAGGACATGAAGCGGATGCTGGCCTACTCCTCCATCAGCCAGGTCGGCTACGTCGTCCTGGGCCTCGGCATCGGCACCCCGCTGGGGATCGCCGGCGGGCTGTTCCACCTGCTCAATCACGCCGTGGCCAAGGGCCTGCTGTTCCTCAACAGCGGCTCGGTCCAGCAAGCCACCGGCACCCGCGACCTGGAGGAGATGGGCGGCCTGGCCAAGCGCATGCCCGTCACGGCCACGACCAACCTCATCGGCTCGCTGTCGATCGCCGGCGTGCCGCCGCTGGGCGGGTTCTGGAGCAAGCTCCTGATCATCATGGCCCTGGTCCAGTCGCGGCGGCCGGTCCTGGCCGTGATCGCCGTCCTGGCCTCGGTCCTGACCCTGTGGTACTACCTGATCATCCAGCGCCGGGCCTTCTTCGGCAAGCTCAACGAGCGCTGGGCGGCGGTCAAGGAAGCCCCCTTCTGGATGGCCGCCTCGACGGTCGTCCTGGCCGCCCTCTGCCTGGCCCTGGGGATCCTCTTCTCCTCCGTGATTTCGACCTGGATCCAGCCCGCCGCCGACGGGCTGGCCCGGGGAATGGGGATGTGATCATGGCCGCACTCGATATCGTCCTGCTCTCCGGCCTGGTCCTGGCCTCGGCCCTGGCCGTCCTGGCCAAGGACCTGATCAAGGCGGCCATCGCCTTGGCCGTGTCCAGCCTGTTCCTGGGCCTGGTCTTCTTCCGCATGAAGGCCGCCTACGCCGGCGTCTTCGAGATCTCCGTCGTGGCCGGCTTGATCACGGTCCTGTTCATCCTGACCATCGCCCTGACCCGGACGGACGGTGAGGTCAAGGAGTCCAAGGCCGCCGTGCGGATCTTCCCGGTCTTCTTCATCGCCCTGATCGCCGTCGACGCCCTGGTCATGAAGGGCCTGACGGCCAAGATCGCCGCCCTGCCGGCCGCCGCCGAGTCCGGAACCTTCGGCGACGTGCTGTGGAAGCAGCGGACCTTCGACTTGATCGGCCAGCTGGCGGTCATCCTGTCCGGCGTCTTCGCCGTCCTGGCCCTGTTCCGGAAGAGGGACAAAGACGATGAGTAGTCACTGGCTTGTATACCTGTTCTTCGCCGCCGGCCTGGTCGGCATCGGCCTCTACGCCCTGCTGACCATGCGCAACCTGATCAAGCTGTTCATCGGCATCGAGGTCATCGGCAAGGGCGTCAGCCTGGTCCTGATGTCGACCGGCTTCGTCAAGGGCAACGCCCTGCTGGCCCAGAGCCTGGTCATCACCTACATCGTCGTCGAGGTCTGCCTGGTGGCCACCGCTCTGGCCCTGATCATCAACGTCACCCGCCACACCAAGAGCCTGGACGTGCGCAAGCTGACCCGGCTCAAAGGATAAGCCATGAAAGGCATCGACATTCTGCTCTCCCCGCCCGTCGCCTTCGTCCTCTTCCTGGCCGTCGCCTGGCTGCTCACGGTCTTGGGCCGGCGCATGGCCCCCAAGCTGAACAAGGTCGGCGGCAAGCTGACCTCCTACGCCTGCGGCGAGGACATGCCCGGGACCAAGATCCAGTTCGGCTACCGCCTGTTCTTCTTCGTCGCCCTGTTCTTCACCATCATGCACGTGGCGGCCCTGGTCCTGGCCACGGTCCCGTCCGGCAAGATCGTCCTCTTCGCGGTCCTCTACCTGGCGGTGATCTTCCTGTCCGTCATGGCTCTGGTGACCCGGGACTGACAAGGAGCCCTCATGCTGAAGAAACTGACCCGCTGGTCCAGGATCAAGTCGCCCTGGATCCTGCACCTCAACTCCGGCGCCTGCAACGCCTGCGACATCGAGGTCGTGGACGCCCTGACGCCCCGCTTCGACGTCGAGCGCTTCGGGGTCCTGCTGCGCGCCACCCCGCGCCACGCCGACGTCATCATCGCCACCGGTCCGGTCACCCGCCAGCTGAAGGACCGGATCATCCGCATCTACGAGCAGACCCCGGACCCCAAGTTCGTCATCGCCTGCGGCGCCTGCGCCATGTCGGGCTGCGTCTACCGCGGCGCCTACAACGTCATGGGCGGCCTGGACCAGGTCATCCCGGTGGACGTCTACGTCCCGGGCTGCCCCATCCGGCCCGACGCCCTGCTGGACGGCGTCGTCAAGCTCCTGGGCAAGCTCTGAGGAGACCCGCATGACCGACGCCGAAAAGATCGAGAAAGCCAAGGCCCTCCTGGGCGCCCGGCTCGTCGAGAGCGCCCTGCCCGCCCCCCACCGCGTCTTCCTGACCGTCGCCGCCGCCGACCTGCGGCCCGCCTTCGAGGCCCTCAAGGCCGGCCTCGACCTGTGGTACGTCTCCACGGTCACCGGCCTGGACAAGGGCGACGTCTACGAGATCCTCTACCACTTCGGCGACACGTCCGGAGCGGTCACCGTCCGGACGACCATCCCCAAGGCCTCGCCGCACCTGCCCTCGCTCTGCGCCGTCATCCCCGGCCTGATCCTCTACGAGAGGGAGCTGCAGGACATGTTCGGCATCGTCGTCGACGACATCCCCGATCCCCGCAACCTGCTCATGCCGGACGGCTGGCCCGAGGGCAACTTCCCCCTGCGCAAGGACTGGAAATACGAGCGGCCGAAGGAGATCATCCCCGGAGGCAAAGCATGAAGTTCCAAATCCCCATCGGGCCCCAGCACCCCGCCCTCAAGGAGCCCATCAGCCTGCGCATGACGGTCGAAGGCGAGGTCATCAAGGACGCCGACCTGCGCCTGGGCTACAACCACCGCGGGGTGGAGAAGCTGGCCGAGGAGAAGACCTGGATCCAGAACATCTACCTGGCCGAGCGCATCTGCGGCATCTGCTCCCACTCCCACGCCACCTGCTACGCCCAAGGGGCCGAGAAGCTGCTGGAGATCGAGCCGCCCCGGCGCGGCGTGTACCTGCGCTACCTGGTCTCCGAGCTGGAGCGCATCCACAGCCACCTGCTGTGGCTGGGTGTCGCCGGCCACGAGGCCGGCTTCGACTCGTTCTTCATGTACACCTGGCGCGACCGCGAGGTGGTCATGGACCTGCTGGAGATGATCTCCGGCAACCGGGTCCACTACGCCATCAACACCCTGGGCGGCGTGCGGCGCGACCTGGACGAGAGCCAGAAGGCCAAGGTCCTGGAGGGCCTCAAGATCCTCAAGGACCGCAGCGAGTACTACTTCAAGATCGGGGCCAACGAGCCGACCTTCGTCGGCCGCCTGGCCGGCGTCGGCAAGCTCAGCAAGCAGCAGGCCATCGACCTCTGCGCCACCGGCCCGGTGGCCAAGGCCTCCGGGGTCGACCGCGACGTCCGCAAGGACGACCCGCACGACTTCTACAACGAGGTCGACTTCCAGGTCATCACGGCCGACTCCTGCGACGTCCTGGGCCGGACGGTCGTCCGGATCAAGGAAGTGCTGGAGTCGATCAAGATCTCGGAGTTCATCATCCGCAACCTGCCCGACGGCCCGATCGCCGTCAAGGCCCCCCGGCGGGCCAAGCCGGGCGAGGTGGTCAGCCGCTACGAGGCGCCCCGCGGCGAGAACATCCACTACATCCGGTCGACCGGCGCCGACAAGCCCGACCGGCTCAAGGTCCGGGCCCCGACCCTGGCCAACTACCCGGCCACGATCGAGATGCTGCGCAACGGCTTCATCGCCGACATCCCCCTCATCTTCGCCGCCATCGACCCCTGCATCTGCTGCGCCGAGCGGACGGCCACGCTGACCGACGCCCGGACGGGCCAGGAGCGGGTCGTCCGCTTCGCCGACCTGCGGCGGATGGCCGCCGCGCGCGGGGCCCAGACGGACAAAAGGAACGTGGAATGGCCGCTGTGAAAACCCTCCTCTATCTCCTGGTCTACCCGGGGCTGCTCTTCCTCTTCGTCTACTCCACCTTCTGCGAGTGGTTCGACCGCAAGATCTACGCCCGTCTGCAGAACCGGATGGGGCCGACCCACACCGGGCGCGGCGGCCTGCTGCAGCCGATCGCCGACTTCTTCAAGCTGATGGCCAAGGAGGACATCGTCCCCGACAAGGCCGACAAGAGGCTGTTCTCCGCCCTGCCGGTCGTCGGCCTGGCCGTCGTCCTGACCGCGGCCATGCTGCTGCCGGTCTGGAACTTCGACGTAGCCGCCCCGGGCTTCACGTCCTTCCAGGGCGACCTGATCATCCTCCTCTACCTGCTGAGCCTGCCGACCCTGGTCCTGTTCCTGGCCGGCTGGGCCTCGACCAACGCCTTCTCCATCATCGGCGGCACCCGGGTGCTGACCATGCTCTTCGGCTACGAGGTCCCGCTCTTCCTGACCGTGCTGGGGCCGGCCATGCTGGCCGGCACTTGGCGCCTGGCCGAGATCGCGGCCTTCTACCAGCAGCGGCCCCTCCTGCTGCTGGTCAACCTGATCGGCTTCGCCGTGGCCCTGGTCTGCGTCCAGGCCAAGCTGGAGCGGACGCCCTTCGACATCCCCCACGCCGAGACCGAGATCGTCGGCGGGACCTTCACCGAGTACTCGGGCAAGAAGCTGGCCCTCTTCCGGCTGATGACCGACGTCGAGATGGTCGTCTCGTCGGGGATGATCGCGGCCGTCTTCCTGGGCGGCTTCGGGGGCGGCCCGATCCTGGGCTTCGTCCAGTTCATCCTCAAGACCCTCTTCGTCATCTTCCTCCTCTCGACGATGCGGGCCCTGACCTCCCGCCTGCGGGTCGACCAGGTCGTGGCCATCGCCTGGAAGTACCTGGCCCCGCTGGCCGTCCTGCAGCTGCTGATCGTCATCCTGGTCAAGGGATTGGTGCTATGAAGCTAGGAATCTTCCTGCCGGAGCTCTTCCGGAGCCTGTTCAAGAAGCCGTCCACGGTGGACTATCCCTTCGAGAAGCTGACCCTTCCGCCGGACTTCCGCGGCTCTCCCTTCCTCCACCCCGACCTGTGCATCGCCTGCCGGGCCTGCGAGCGCGACTGCCCGGCCGAGGCCATCGAGATCACGGAGCTGTCCAAGGAGGAGAAGCGCTTCCAGATGGTCATCCACAACGACCGCTGCATCCACTGCGCGCAGTGCGTCGACTCCTGCCCGACCACCCCGGTCAAGGCCATGGAGATGGACCATCTGTACGAGATCGCCGACTTCGACCGCCACAACCTCAAGATGCAGTACGTCTACACGCGGGCCCTGCCGAAGAAGCCGGCG
>CAZKXI010000001.1:33685-334853 GCA_964556755.1 uncultured Eubacteriales bacterium | reverse complement strand
CCACAACCTCAAGATGCAGTACGTCTACACGCGGGCCCTGCCGAAGAAGCCGGCGGGCTCTGCCGTCGCCCCGACGAGCCCCAATCGATCGACAAAGCCGATCGAAGGGGGCGAATCCGCGACCGCGCCGGCGGCCAAGCCCACCGCGCCGGAAGCCGAGCCGGCCAAGTCCTAGCCCGGACGAGCCCACCACCAGGGGAACCGGAAACCGTTCCCCTTTTTTTTTGCTCTTTCCCCGGATCCGGGGATTCAGCGGTCTGGCGGTGCCGGCCAACGGCGGAGAAGCGCCGGTTGAGCCCGTGTCGGTTGCCTCTTGGTGGGGAGTCGCCAACAAGATCGAGCCAGGACTCCATGGCCCTATCCGGACACCTGTGCAGGCTCAACCAAGCAGCCGGGTCGGCACGCCCGGACCGCGATCCCCGGAGGCGATTTGCGGAAGGGGCCGGGCCGCGCTAAACTGGCCTCTCATGGATGAAGCCTGGGAGAAAGAGCTCGGCGCCATCGTCGGGTCGGCCCATCGGGTCGTCGTGCTCGCCGTCGGCAACCCGGACAAGGCCGACGACGGCGCGGGGCCGGCTGTCGCGGAGCGGCTGCTCGCTCAGAGCGCCGGCCGGAGCGGGGAAGGCCGACCCAAGCCTTTTCTCGTCATCGACGGGCGGGAAACGCCGGAGAGTCGGACCGGGGAGATTCGCAGCTTCGAGCCGGACTTGACCCTTATCATCGATGCCACGGTCGGGGGACGGCCGCCGGGGGCGATCTTCATCGTCGACAGGGACAGGATCGCCGACGAGGGCGTCTCGACGCACACCATCTCCCTTCTTTACCTGGTCCGGTATCTGGAAGAGAGCATCGGCTCGCGGGTTGCCGTCTTGGGGATCGAGCCGAAGCGCCTTGATCTGGAGGCCGGCTTGGCGCCGGAAGTTGAGAAAGCGGCCGCGCACGTCGCCTCGGCGCTATCCCGTTGGCTCGTGGAATAGAACCCGAAGGGGAACCCCTCTAAGGGCGCAATTAAAGCCGTAAAGAATCTGATTCGGCATGCCCCCGCCTCGGAAGATTCAAGGAAGAAATAGGGAATTACGTATACTGTACCCCTATTTTTCGTACCCCTATTTTATCGATCAGATCTTCATGGGCATGAGGACGTAGAGGCTCTTCAGGCCCTCTTCGCCCTCGGGCTTCATCAGGGCGGCGCTGTTCTCGTCCTTGAGCTCCAAGCGGATCTTCTCGCCTCCGACCGTGGTCAGAAACTCGAGGATGTACTGGGAGTTGAAGCCGACCTCGATGGAGGCCCCCTTGTACTCGACGTCCAGCTTGTCCCGGGCCTCGCCCATCTCCGGGTTCGAGGAGAACATCCGGATGCGGTTCTTCTCCATGGTCAGCTTGACGCCCCGCGACCGCTCGGCGGAGAGGAGGGAGACGCGCCGGATGGCGTCCGTGAAAGCGCCCCGGGGCATGACCGCGTGGTTGGGATTGTCCTTGGGGATGACGGCCTCGAACTTGGGGAACTTGCTCTCGATGACCCGCGAGATCAGCGTCCGGGCCCCGATCCGGAAGAAGAGGTTGTTCTCGTCCTGGTCGAACTCGATGGTCCCGTCGCTGAACTTGCGCAGCTCGTTGAGGGTCTTCTTGGCCACGATGACCTGGAACTCCTTGACCGGCTGGATCTCGGGGCTCGGCCTGTGGCAGTAGGAGAGGCGGTGGCCGTCGGTGCTGACCAGCTCCAGCGAGCCGGGCTTGATGACCATCAAGGCCCCGTTCAGGTAGTAGCGCTGCTCCTGCGCGATGGCGAAGAAGACCCGGTCGATCATGTCCTGGAAGGCTTCGACCGGGAAGGAGATCTTGTTCTCGAACTTCGGCTCGGGGACTTGGGGATAGTCGTCCTTGGGCAGGCAGACGACCTTGAACTCGCTCTCTCCGGCGGTGATCCGCATCATCAAGTCCCGGTCTTCCTTGAAGGTGACCATCTCGCCGTCGGGAAGCGACTTGACGATCTCGAAGATCTTCTTGCCGGAGATGGTCACCGCGCCCGGCTCCTTCACCTCGGCCTCGACATGCGTTCTCAGGCCGACCTCCAGATCGGTCCCCGTCAGCTCCACCGAGCCGTCGCCGGCCTGAATCAGGACATTGGCCAGGATCGGCATCGTATTGCGCTTCTCCACGATGCCCTGCAGCATCTGAAGCTCGTCGCAAATGGCTTCCTTCAGGATCGTGAATTGCATGACCTCACCTTTGTCGGAGATTTCCTCAATCTTCGCCGCTTCTTCTTCTTTCTCTTGTCTTTCTTGTATGTCTCAGATTAATCAAGAAGAAGAATAAAATCAATTGGAAATGTGGCAAAAGGCCGTAAGTGGCTCATGGGACTACTGGATGAAGCCGATCAGGCTGTTGATTTCCTTGTCGAATTCCGGATTGTCCTGGCGCATCTTCTCGATCTTGCGGATGCTGTGCAGGACCGTGGTATGGTGTTTTCCACCGAACTTCTTGCCGATCTCCGGCAGCGAGCTGTCGGTCAGCTCCTTGGCCAGATACATGGCGATCTGGCGCGGAAAGGAGACCTTGGGCGAGTTGTTCTTGGCCTTCAGCTGGGCCGGCTTGATCTTGTAGGCGTGGCAGACCATCTTCTGGATCTTGTCGATGTTGACGACCCGGGCCGTCGAGTCGAGGAGATCCTTGAGGGACTCGCGGGCCAGGTCGAGCTCGATCGGCTCGCCTTTGAGCGAGGCATAGGCCACGACCCGGCGCAGATAGCCCTCCAGCTCGCGGATGTTGGAGTGGACCTTGTCGGCGATGAAGAGGGCCACGCTCTCCGGCAGGACCACGCCTTCCTGGTCGGCCTTCTTCTTGATGATGGCGATGCGGGTCTCGATATCCGGCGGCTTGAGATCGGCGATCAGGCCCCACTCGAAGCGGGAGCGGAAGCGCTCCTCGAGGTTGGCGATCTCCTTGGGCGGGCAGTCGCTGGAGATGACGATCTGCTTCTGGTTGTCGTAGAGGTGGTTGAAGGTGTGGAAGAACTCCTCCTTGGTCCGGTCCTTGCCGCCCAGGGTGTGGATGTCGTCCATGATCAGGACGTCGATGGAGCGGTACTTCTGCCGGAAGTCCAGGATCTTGCCGAACTGGAGATGGTTGACCAGGTCGTTCATGAACTTCTCGGTGGTGATGTACAGGATCTTCAGCCGGGGATCGTTCTGCAGCGAGGCGTGGCCGATGGCGTTCATGAGGTGGGTCTTGCCGAGGCCCGAGCCGCCATAGATGTAGAGGGGGTTGTAGGCCCGGGCCGGGTTCTTGGACACGGCCAGGGCGGCGGCGTGGGCGAACTGGTTGCAGCTGCCGACGACGAAGGCGTCGAAGGAATAGTGGGGATTCAGGTTAGGATTGAGCAGCGTGCCGAAGGTCTTGCGCCTCTCGTCGGGCGGGTTGCGCTTGAAGGAGAAGGCCGCGTCATCGAAGATGTATTTGATCTCCAGGACTTTGCCCAGGGCGGCCTTCCCGGCCTCCGCCAGGGCCGCCGAGTAGTGGAAGGACAGCCAGTCCTTGAAGTAGGCGTTGGGAACCTTGACGTAGAGGCTCTCGCCCTCCTGGCCGATGAACGCCGTGGGCTCGAACCAGGTCTCGAAGCTGTTGGCGTCGATCTTCCTCTGGACTTCAGCCAGAATCTGAAGCCAAGGATTCGATTTTTCGGGCGTTTGGGGCATGTTTTTTTTCCACAGAATTTTCCACAACTGTGGAAATTGTTTTCCCGCCTGCGGTGGGGGTCGAGCCTAGCCATGATAGCAGACCGTTTTGGCCAATTCAAGGACTTTTTTCTCCAAGCCGGACTGTATTAATTACCTATATAATCAACAACATAACCTATTCTTATCGCCTCGATCGGAACGCTGCCTCCAAGGGGGCCGTCCCCGCCCGGAGGCTCCCGCCGGAGCGGTCGGCCAGGCTTTTGCGGGCTCCGGACAGGCCGGAAGCCGGGATCGGGCGAGGAGCCTAGGGGGTGGTTCTTCGCCCATTTTCCCGGAGAGGGGCGAAGAACCCTAAAAGTCGAAGCCGATCCAGAACTTCAGCTTGTAGGCGCCGACCGGGGTGATGGACAGGGGCTTGCCGAAATCCTCCCACTGCAGCTGCTTGACCCACTCGAAGTGGACCGGGTAGCCGAGCAGGAAGAGCTCCAGGCCGGCCCCGAAGGAGCCGATGGCCTGGGCCTTGCGGTAGTAGGGAACCTCCCCGTCCGTGTAGTCGGGATCGTAGATGTAGTAGTCGGAGGTGTACCCCGGGAGGTGCGAGCGGGTGACGTCGAAGAAGATGACGCCGCGGATCGGCCCCAGGGTCCCGAGCAGCGTCTGGGCCAGGCTGGCGATCGGGAAGCGCAGCTCGGCGTTGGCGATCCAGTACTCGGTCGCGGTCATGCTGTAGTAGGTGGCCGAGCGGACCTCGTTGTTGCCGCCGTAGTAGAAGAGGAACGGATCGCGGCCGCGGCTGAGGCGGCCCTGCAGGCGAAGGGCCAGCAAGATCTCGGAGCCGACATAGAAGTACTTGCGCAGGTCCCCTTCGAAGCGGGTGTTGCGGATGAAGCTCTCCGCCACGGGCAGGGCCTGAGCGAGCGAGAGCCGGAAGGTATGGCCCTGGGCCGGGCCGTAGGGCCGGAAGCGGGTCGTCTCGCCGATCAGCGACAGCTCGGCCGAGGCCATGGTGCCGTTGAGGAAGCCGACCGAGCCGTAGCCGGTCCGGCCCGCGCCGTAGGAGTCGAGGATCTCCTCCTCGTAGTGCAGCAGGCCCAGCCCGCCCTCCAGCCGGACGTAGAGGCTGAGCGGGTAATAGAAGGCCGCCTGGGCTCCGGTGATGCGGCGCGTGGCCGCGGCGTCGGCGTAGGTGGCCCGGTGCCAGAGCGAGGGGTCGTAGTAGTACAGGTCCGGGTAGTAGTAGATGCCGTACTGGAAGACGCTGGCGGCCCATTGCAGGCGGCCCGTGCGGTTGAGGTAGGCGAAGGCCGTCGATCGCATCTCGCGGACCTGGTAGGCCGAGACGGAGAACTGGCGATTGCCCAGGATGTCCGAGAAGGCCAAGGAGCCGCCGCCGTAGATGGAGCCGTCGGTGGAGACGATCGCGTTGACGGGCGGCCGCGAGGTGACGTAGAGCTTGCCCAAGCCCTGGCGGGCCTCGATCTTGGCCGGATCGACGGCCGCGTCCACGGCCGGGACGAACGTCTCGGCCGGCGCGGCCGGGGCCGCGGCGAGGGACGTCCGGCCGATCACGGGGCCGGCGGCTTCGGCCTTGAAGAGCTGGAAGGAGCCCTTGTTGAAGGAAGAGAACAGAACCCGGCCCGGCTCGGAGGCCAGGGCGGCGGGGAGAAAGTTCCCGGTCCTGACGTCCGTGTGCCGGCGGATCTCGCCCGTCTCCAGGCTGATCGAGCAGATGTTGAAGGCGCCCCGCGCGTTGGAGGCGAAATAGAGGGTCTTGCCGTCCGGGGAGAAGGCCGGGTCGATGGCCTCGTCCGGACCGAACGTCAGCTGGGTCCTGGCGGCCATGTCGGCCAGGGGCGACAGGAAGATCTTGTCGACCGCGCCGGTGCGGAGGGTATAGGCCAGAATCCGGCCGTCCGGCGAGAAGGCCGGCGCCTTCTCGTAGAGCGGATCGTCGGTCAGGGGCGTCACGGCGCCCGTGGCCAGGTCCATCTGGAACAGGTCCCGGATGCCCTTGCGGAAGGCGGCGAAGACGACCGACCGCCCGTCGGGGTGGAAGCGGAGGCCGGCCGGCTGATCGAGCTCCAGCCGATGGGTCTGCAGGATTCGGCCCGTCACGGGCGAGACGATAAAGAGCCCGTGGCGGCGGCCGCGGCGGGCGAAGAAGGCGATCCGGTCCCCTTCCGGCGACCAGGCCAGGGCCGGGCCGTTGGCCGGGTCAATGTCGTACTTGATGTATTCGTAGGAGGTCGTGAAGCCGGCCGTTATGTTGCGCAGGACCTTGCCGTCCTTGACCGAGGCCAGGACGACGTCCATGTCGTACGTCTTGGCGTTGTAGCTGATCGTGGCCACCACGTCCCCCGACGGCGACAGGGCGTGGGAGAAGGCGAAGTAGTAGGGGTTGGCCGGGTACTCGGGCCCCAGGACGAGGCTGTAGTCCTCCGGGTTCTCGCGGCCGGCGAAGTCCTTGGCCCGGGCCCGCAGCCAGCGCTTCAGCTCCTGCCCGATCTGGCGGGCCGGGACGCCGAAGGTCCGCTTGAACGGGTCGCGCCGGCTGAGCGCGGCCGACCCCTTGAGCGTCTGCCACAAGTCGCGGATGGCCCCGCCCCCGTACCTCTCGACCAGAAACTCGTAGAGGGCGTGGCCGAAGTCGTAAGCCGGCTCGCGCGGCGTGGGGTAGCGCGCGACCAGATCGCCCGTCTCGTCCAGCTCGGGCATCCGGTCGTTGAGCACGGCGTCGCGGACGATGAGCTCGGACCAGGAGGACCAGCGGCCGGTGGCGTACTCGGATAAGCCCTCGAAAGTCCACAGCGGCGGCTGCGAGACGGCGGTCAGGGCCCCGCCCTGGTGGCCCCACAGGATGTCGAACTCGAAGATGTGGGTCAGCTCGTGGGTGATGAGCTCCTGCAGGGCGTCGATCGGCATGTCGCCGTGGATGCCGATGCGGAAGAGGATCGGCTCGGCCATGCCCAGGATGCCTTCCGAGGCTTGGAAGACGTTGGACTGCTCGAAGTCCGTGACCGTGGTGAAGTAGAGCAGCGGGACGGGCTCGGCCAGCTGGTGGCGCAGGTCGGCGCTGACCTTGAGGTAGGCGCTCTCGGCCGTGTCGGCGGCGTTCTTCAGCAGGCGCGGGTCGTCGGTGTAGAAGTAGATCTTGAAATGCTCGGTCGGGTAGGCCTTCCAGGCGAAGCGCTCGAAGTTGATCCTGTTCTTGCCGAAGTACGGAAAATACATGAACTGGGCGGAGGCCGGCGCGGCCGCGGCCGCCAGTCCGGCCAGCAGGAGGAGGGCGGGGAGTCGCCGGTTCATGAGGGGCTCCTTACTTCGCCAGAAGGAAGCGGTCCAGCGTCCGCTCCGTCCCGAACAAGGTCCGGAAGAGGCGGGGACGGAGGCGGCCGAAGAGCTCGTAGAGAGCGAAGTCGGCCGTCAAGCGGTTGTTGTCGCTGGTCATCTTCTCCTGATACTCCCGCCGGAAGACCACCGCCCCGGTGGCGGCGTCGACCAGGGCCAGCTCGAGCTTGAGGGAGAAGGCTTTGCGGGACGCCCAGGGGCTGGTCGGCTTGAAGGGGCCTTCGTCGAGCTCCCGCCGCTCGGGATCGAGCAAAGCCCGCTGCGACTCCAGGCCGAACCAGGCCCGGCCGGTCAGGACGAGGGTCCGGTCCGGGCCTTGCACGGCCGCTTGCCAGAGGGCCGCGTCGGCGAGAGCCTCGGCGGTCGGCCAAGCGACGGGCTTCTCCGTGACGGCCGCGCCCACGGCGCCTTTGAGCCCGTCGCGGAGGAAGCCGACCAGGTCCCGGCTCAGTTCCAGGCCCTTGACCGAGGCTTCCTCGCGGAAGCCGGTCAGGACGAGGGACCGGACCGGCTTCCAGTCCAGGGCGGCCGGGCTCGGGACGTCGAGGCTGACCTTGACCACGGTCTCCCGGGAGCAGGCCCCGAGGACGAGGATCAGGGCCAGGGCCGGGAGAGCCGCCAGGGGGCTATTTCTTTGCATCGGTCTTGGCCCCCCCCGCCGCGGCGTCGCCGGCCTGGATATTTTCTTTACACCGCTTGAGGTTGGATTTTACATGGGCGTTGCCGGGGTCGACCTTGAGGGCCGCGTCGTAGGACGCCAGAGCGTCTTGGAAGAGGCCCTTCCGCTCGTAGGCCACGCCCAGATTGTTGAGCGCGGCGACCGACCGCGGCTCCGCTTGAAGGACCTTCCGCCAGCGGAAGATGGCCTCGTCCCAGAGGCCGTTGCGGGAGGCCCAGATCCCGAAGCGAAGCTGGTCGGAGGAGCCGGGCGGCGGACCGGTCGTGGCGCAGGCGGACAGAAGGAGCAGGACGGCCGCGGCCCCCGCGGCGATTCGGATTCTCATGCCGTTAGTCCCTCGTTCATTAGAACGTTTTTCGCCGGCCACCGTCAAGGCGATACAAGTTGCAACTTCCATGCCAGGACCCCGGACCGCTAGGCCGCCTCCGCGGCAGAAGGCGCTTTACCCTGCGCCGCGAGTGCCGCTATAATGGCCGCGAATCGACGCAGGAGGAGCACCATGGGTCAATGGCTGGAAGGCAAGCCCGTCGCGGACGGGATCCGGGACGGCATCAAGACCGAAGTGGCCCGGCATCGGGCCGCCACGGGCAAGGTCCCCGGCCTGGTCGGCGTCCTGGTCGGCGATAACCCGGCCTCGCAGAGCTACCTGCGGATGAAGGAGAAGGCCTGCCAGAGCCTGGGCCTCTACGGCCGGATCGAGACCTACCCAGCCGACATCGCCCGCCTCGACCTCCAGGCCCGCCTCCAGGCCCTCAACGCCGACGACCAGGTCGACGGCATCCTGGTCCAGCTCCCGCTGCCCAAGGGCCACGACACCCAGGAGGTCATCTCCTGGATCGACCCGGCCAAGGACGTCGACGGCATCCACCCGATCAGCCTGGGCTTGCTCGTCCAGAACCAGCCCTGTCTCAGCGCCTGCACGCCCCGCGGCTGCCTGGAGCTCGTCCGCGCGACCGGCACGGCCCTGGAGGGCCAGAACGTCGTCGTCATCGGCCGCAGCCTGATCGTCGGCAAGCCCCTGTCGCTGATGATCACCAACGAGAACGGCACGGTCACCGTCTGCCACAGCAAGACCAGGAACCTGGCCGGGGTGTGCGCCCAAGCCGACATCCTGATCGCGGCCATGGGCAAGCCCGGCTTCGTCGGGCCCGACTTCGTCAAGGAAGGGGCCGTGGTCATCGACGTCGGGAGCAACGCCGTGTCCGACAAGGAGCTGGTCCGGCGCCTCTTCGGCCCCGACGCCAAGCGCGAGGGCGAGATCGAGGCCAAGGGCTACACCTGGGTCGGCGACGTCCGGCCGGACGTCATCCATAAGGCCGCCTGGCTGACCCCCTCCCCCGGCGGGGTGGGGCCGCTGACGATCGCCATGCTGATGCGCAACACCCTGGACGCCTTCAAGCGCCGCAAGGGGCTTTAAAGGCCGGAGTTGCGGCCGGACGGCCGTTTATGGTATATAAGAGGCCCTTTTCCTGAAAAGCGAGAACCACCATGCCGAAAGTATGCGATGTTTGCGGTAAACAGCCCGTCTTCGGGCACAGCGTCAGCCACTCCCACAAGGCCTCGCCCAAGAAGTGGAGCCCCAACCTCCAGCACGTGAAGGCCCAGACCGATCAGGGCGTCCGCCAGATCTGGGTCTGCACCCGCTGCCTGCGGTCCGGCAAGGTCAAGAAGGCCCTCTAGGCCGCCGCCCCCGCCTCAGCTCCGTTCCACGCCCAAGATGCCGGTCAGCCCCAGGATGGCCTTCTCTATGGCCTGAAGCTCCTGGATGTCGCGGATCCGCAGAGCCAGCTTGATCCGGGCCTTGCGGTCGGACGTCGTCTCCACCTCGGCCTTGGTGATGTCCCCGCCCAGATCGGATATGGCCGCCGTCACCTTGGCCAGAAGCCCGGTCACGTCATGGGACCGGATGATGAGGCCGGCTTTGTAGAGGTCCTGGGCCACGGTTCCCCAAGTCACTTCCACGATCCTTTCCGGCGTCAGCGTCTCCTTGGCCACGCGAGGGCAGCGCCGGGCATGGATGGTGATCCCCTTGCCGGCCGTGATGTAGCCGATGATCGGCTCGCCCTTGACCGGATCGCAGCAGCGGGCCAGGCGGAGCAGGGCGTTGGCCCGGTCCATGACCTGGATGTCGGAATCGGCCGGGGCGGACGGCCGCCGCTTCAGCTCGGCGCCTTCCGGCAGGAGCTTCTCCAGAAGGCGGCGGTTGGCCACCAGGCGGCCGCGGCCGATCATGCCCAGGAAAGCCTCGAACGAGCTGGGGGCGATGCCGAGAGCGCCGCGCAGGCGCCGCAGCAGCGCTTCCCCGGTCGGGAACCCCGGAGGCAGCTCGTACTTGCTCCGCTCCTTGTCCCACAGCTTGCCGCCCAGGACGACCGCCTTGCCGTGCTCCATCTGGTTCAGCCGCCGCTTGATCTGCTGGCGGGCGTTGGAAGTGACGGCGATGTTCAGCCAGGCCCGGGTGGGGCCGCGTTCGGGCGAGGTCTGGATCTCGACGATGTCGCCGGTCCGCAGCAGAGTCTTCAGCGGCGCCGGCTTGCCGTTGACCCGGGCCGAGGCCGCGTGGAGGCCGATCTCGGTGTGGACCCGGAAGGCGAAGTCGAGAGCCGTGGACCCGGCCGGCAGCGCCTCGACGCGGCCTTTGGGGGTCAGGACGTAGACCTCCTCGGGGATGAGGTTGATCTTGAGGCTCTCCATGAACTCGCGCGGGTTCTTCTGGTCCTTGAACAGCTCGGCCATCTCCCGCAGCCAGAGGATGCGCTTGTCTTCCTTGAGGGCCGCCTGCGACTCCCCTTCCTTGTAGCGCCAGTGGGCGGCGATGCCGTTCTCGGCCAGGTCGTGCATCTCCCGGGTCCGGATCTGGATCTCGAAGCTGAGCTTGTCCTCGGTGATGATGGTCGTGTGGAGAGCCTGGTACAGGTTGGGCTTGGGCATGGCGATGAAGTCGCGGAAGCGCTGCGGCAGGTGGGTCCAGCGCTGGTGGATGATGCCCAGGGCGGCGTAGCAGGACTTGACCGAGTCGGTGATGATGCGCAGGGCCAGGAAGTCGAAGACCTGGTCGAAGTCGATCTTGCGGGCCTCCATCTTCCGGAAGATGCTGTAGGGCCGCTTCAGGCGCGAGACGATCTCGGCCGGGATGTGGTTGTCCTTCATCAGCCGGTCCAGGGACCGCCGCAGCTTGCGCAGCTCGGCCTCGGCCGTGCGGCGCCTCGGATCGATCAGGGCGGCCATCCGGAAGTAGGCCTCGGGCTCGACGTAGCGGAAGGCCAGGTCCTCCAGCTCGGCCTTGATCCGGCCCATGCCCAGGCGGTTGGCGATGGGGGCGTAGATCTCCAGCGTCTCGGCCGCGATCCGCTTCTGGGCCGGCTCGGCCAGGAACTTCAGGGTCTGCAGGTTGTGGAGGCGGTCGGCCAGCTTGATGAAGATGACCCGCAGGTCGTCGGTCATGGCCAGGATGATCTTGCGGATCGTCTCGGCCCGGCGGACCTCGGCCGGGACGTCCTCGACCCGCCCGATCTTGGTCACGCCCTCGACCAGCGCCGCGACGTCCTTGCCGAACGTCTCGCGCAGCCCCGCTGCCGTGACATCGGTGTCCTCCAGCACGTCGTGCAGGAGCCCGGCGGCCAGGGTGGTCCGGTCCAGGCCCATCTCGGCCAGCTGGCTGGTCACCTCGAGCGGGTGGCTGAGGTAGGGCTCGCCCGAGCGGCGGACCTGACCTTGGTGGGCTCGGGCCGAGAAGACGTAGGCCTTGCGCAGGAGGAGGATGTCCTTCTCGTCCAGGCGGTCCGAGACCCGGTCCAGGATGTCGTCGAAGCGGATCATCGCCCGGCGCCCCGCTCCCGGGCCAGGATCCAGGCGACCGCCTCGCGGATGCCGTCCGCGACGAAGGCCGGCTTGACCTCCAGGCCGGCCAGCTTGGCCTCGCTGTCTCGCCCGTAGCCGGTCCGGACCAGGACCGGCGTCGCGCCCGCGGCCAGGCCGAAGCGGACGTCCTCGACCTTGTCACCGACCATGTAGGAGGCGCGGAGGTCCAGGTCGTGCTCGCGGGCGGCCCGCAAGGCCATGCCCGGGGCCGGCTTGCGGCAGTCGCACTCGATCCGGTAGGGGCCGATCCCGGCCTGCGGATGGTGGGGGCAGTAGTAGATCGCCTCGACGGGCGCCCCGCCCGCCGCCAGGGCTTCGGCCAGGCGGGCGTGCAGCCGCTCCAGGGCCGCCTCGTCCAGGTAGCCGCGCCCGATGCCGCTCTGGTTGGTGACCACGATGACCGCGAAGCCGGCCGCGCGGGCCGCGGCGATGGCCTCGAAGCTGCCCGGATAGATCTCGATCTCGGAGAAGTCGCGGGGGTAGCCCGTCTCGACGTTGATCGTCCCGTCGCGGTCCAGGAAAAGGGCTCGGCGGCTCATGGGCGCTTCATCCCAGATGGGCCAGGCAGGCCTCGTAGGCCTCCTCGGCCGTGATGGCCCGCAGGCAGCGGTGGTCGAAGGGACAGACCCGGTAGAGGCAGGGCCCGCAGGGCGCCTCTTTGTGGAGGACGGTGGAAGGGACATGGAAGGGCCCGGTGGCCCGCGGCTCGGTCGGACCGAAGACGGCCACGACGGGGACGCGCAGGGCGTTGGCCATGTGCATGGGCCCGGAATCGTTGCTGACGAAGAGGGCGGCCCGGCTGATGAGCCCCAGCAGCTCTCGAAGCGTGGTGCGGCCGGCTCCATCGATCGCCGGCTCATCCATGAGCGAAGCGACTTCGGCCGTCACGGCGGCCTCCGCGGGCGATCCGGTCAGCAGGATGCGGGCCCGCCGGCCGCGGACGAGGAGGCCGGCCAGGGCGGCGAAACGCTCCGCCGGCCAGCGCTTGGCCGGGCCGTAGGAAGCGCCCGGGTTGAGGATGACGAGCGGCCGGCCGTCGCCGGCCCCCATCGCCTCCAAGCGGCGCCGGGCTTGATCCCGCTCGGCCTCCGACAGATCGAGCCGGAGGGAGGGCGGGAGCGTCGGGAGGCCCAGCTTCTTGAGGAGGTCGAGGTAGTAATGGACCTGGTGGCGGGGCTGCGCTTGCGGATCGGGCGGCTTGACGGCGCGGGTCAGCAGGAAGCCCCGGCCGTCCCGGCCGTATCCCCATCGCTCCGGGATGCCCGCTTGGCGAAGCTGCAGGGCCGAGCCGAAGGAGTTGGTCAGCAGGAGGCCGAGATCGAAGCGCTCGGCCCGCAGGGCGACGGACGCCTTGATGTCGCGCGTCGATCCGCTCCCGTCGAGGCTCAGGAGGCGGAAGCGGCCGCCCTCCCCGCCGAACAGGTCCCGCACCCAGCCGGCCGCGGCGATGGCGATGTCGGCTTCGGGATACCGGGCGGCCAAGCTGTCCAGGGCCGGCCGGGCGAGGATGGCGTCGCCGATCCAGTTGGGAATGCGGACGACGATCTTCATGACGCCTTGGGGGCGGACCTCAATCCGCGGGCTTCTTGGCCGCCGGCTTGGCCGCGGGCGCGGCCTTCTCGCCGGGCTTGTCCGGCCGGGCGGAGACCGACGGCGCGGCCTCCGCCTTCTTCTCCGTCTTGGGTTCGGCCTTGGAGTCGGGCTTGGCCTCGGCGGCGGGCCGGTGCTTCTTCTCCTCGGTGGGCGAATTCTTCTTGGCGTAGTCGGTGATGTAGAAGCCGTTGCCCTTGAATTGGATGGCCGGCGAGGAGATGAGCTTCTTCAGGGCCCCGCCGCAGGCGGGGCATTTCTTGCAGGGCGGATCGGAGATCTTCTGAAGCTTCTCCATCCTCTTGCCGCAGGCTTCGCATTTATACTCGTAGATCGGCATCGGCGATTCCTTATCGGAAATATCAGACTCCGAATATTATAGCAGATTTCCGCTTGCCCCGGGGGCCTGAGCGGCCTTCCTCATGCTCCAAGCCCGTTCTCCGGCCCAGGGGCTGTCTGGGCCGAAAAGCTTAGTTTCTTCCTCGGGGCGAGGGGCGTCGGGGGCGAAACCCATCGGCGAACGAGCGGGCATGGTCCGTCCTCGTCGGGGGGCCATCCCGATGAGGACGGGAGCGAGCGAGCCGACCGGAGTGAGCGCCCTCGCTGGGGGCGCGAACGTGTTTTGCCCCCTATGCCCCGAGCCCCTCTATTCGTGGAAGACGATGGCCTCGAAGGCTTCGATGACCGCCCCTTTCTTCCAGGCGTCCGCCGGCAGCCCCGCCTTGCGGCAGGTCTGGGATAGAAACTCTTCCCGGCCCCAGTGGTTCTCCACGGGCACCTGCGGGAGGAGGACGCCCCGGCGCCCGTCGCGGGACATGATCAGGCCGTGGCGGCCGACCTCGACCCGCCGGGGATCGTCGATCCGCTTCGGCGTCGTCAGGACGGAGATCTCGATCCTCAGGTCCTTGAGCTCGCGGGCCGTGACGGACTCGAAGCGGGGATCTTCCGTGGCGGCGTAGATCGCGCAGCGCCGGATCGTGTCGGCCAGGGGCATGAGGGCTTCGATGTAGCCGATGCAGCCGCGAAGCTGCCCGGCCCGGGTCAGGGTGACGAAGGCCCCGCGGGGCATCCCGAACTTCGGGCGGGCCGCGCCGGCCTCCGGGATCGTGCCGTCCTTGAGATAGGATTCCAGGGTCGCGCGGGCCAGGGCCAGAAGCTCCTTCTTCTCCTCGGCGGTGAGGCTGAAGTCCTCCTCCCCGGCGCTCGGCCCGTCCCTCCGCGGCTCCGGCGCGTTCGCTTCGACGGCGGCGACGCCCCGAGCCGGCTTGGTGGAGACCACGGCCGAAAAGTAGCCGACCACGCGATCGTCGGGGCCGCCGCCCTCGGAGGAGTCCGTCCGGCCGAGGATATCGACCTCGGCCTCGCCCATCCGCTCGGCGTAATAGAGGGCCGTTACAACGCCGGCCGCGCCGCACATCGCGTTCTCTCCCCGCTCCGCCATCCGCAGCAGGGCCGACGTCTTGCGTCCCTCGACCAGGCCGATCGTATCGGCGTCCGTCTCGGCCGCTTCCTTCTTTGACAGATAGTGGGACATGTCCGTGGAGACGACGACCAGGATCTTGCGGTCCCGGGCCAGCCCGGCCAGGGCCGCGGCCAGAGCCCGCATCGTCGATTCCTCGGGCCGGCCGATGACGACGGGCACGATCTTGGCTTTGGGCAGGGCCCGCTGGATGAACGGCACCTGGACCTCGACCGAGTGCTCCTCGGCATGGGCTTCCGGCACGAAGCGGAAGCCCGTGGCCTTGGCCAGCCTCTGGGCCGCTTCGGCGTCGACCGCGGCCGAGCCGAGCGGGGTCTCGAAGGCGCCCTCGGGCCAGATCGAGGCGCCGCGGAAGCTGACCCTGTGGGTGGGGCCGAGGATGACCACCGTCTCGTAGTCCCCGCCCTGGACGGCCTTGTAGCCGATCCCGGCCATGCGGCCGGAGTAGACATAGCCGGCGTGCGGGACGATCAAGGCCCGGACGGCTCCGGCCGGAGCGGCGGGCTCCGCGGCGGCCAGGAAGCCGTCGATCTGCTTGGCCAGGCGGACGCCGTCGGCGTCATAGAATTGGCCGGCCCAGACGGGCTTGCGGACGCCTTGGGCCAGGGCCAGTCCGGCCAGGGGCAGGAGAAGAGACAGCCAGGGCAGGAGGATTTTCATGGCGGCGCTCCCGTCCCAATATAGGGGCCGCCGCCCTTAAAATCAATTGATTTAGCCGGCGGGCCGAAAACAATGGCCGGAACGAAATGCCGGTTGTACTGGGGCGAGGGGTTTTGGGGGGCAGGTGCGCGGGCTCGGCAGCCCTAAGCGCCGGCTTAGGGTGGACGAGCGAGCGGGCATGGTTCCGAGCCGAAGGCGAGGAGAGCGAGCGAGGAGCGCAGCGCGTTTCCTCGCTGGGGAAACGCGCGTGCCGGCCCCCCAAACCCCGAGCCCCTCTTAAGTTGACGCCGATTCCCCTCTCGGCTACAATACGGCAGGGATATCTCGATGAAAGCCTTCTTCCGCACTCTCTTCACCGCCATCGTCGTGTCGTCGGCGTTTTTCGTCGGATTCCAGATGGGCCGGGGCAAGGAACGCAGCAAGATCCCGGAGTTCCAGGAAGACTGACGCCGCTTCGGCCGCCCTTCCGGCGAGGATACAGCCATGAACATCGGCGCTTACGGCATTCTCATCATCTTCGCGGCCTTCATCATCCTGCTGGTCAAGAATCCCAACCTGTCCTGCTTCGGCCGCAAGCTGAAGTCCCCTTTCTATCCCATCCTGCGCCGCAAGCGCATGGCCCGCGAAGCCGAAGCCGCCCGCCAGGAGCGCCGCAAGCAGATTCCGACCACGGACTACGGCTTCCACCTGGAGGACGCTTCCCCGGCGGCCAAGGATATCTCGCCCGAGGCCAAGAAGAAGGCCGAGGACTACGGCTTCAAGCTCGATTGAGGCCGCGCGCCCCGGCGGGAGGAGCCGACCCGTGAAAGGCCGATACGCCCTCGCCGCCGCGGCCCTGCTGCTCCTCCCCTCCTGCCGTCCTCCCCGCCCCGCTCTCGGTCCCGTCCCCGACCGCATCGAGTCCGTCCGCGGCCAGGCCGCCATCCGCCATGCCCGAGGCGGCCGGGCCGGCCGGGCCCGCTTGGCCTTCTTCCTCCGGCTTCCCGACCGGGCCTTCCTGGAAGCTCTCGATCCCCTCAACAGGACGATCTTCCAGGTCGCGATCGAGGGGGACGAAGCCGTCCTGATCGTCCCCTCCCGCAAAGCCTATTGGTCCGGGCCCAGGACCGAGGTGATGGAGGCGGGGCTCGGCTTCCCGCTGAGCGTCGCCGAGATGGCCGGGCTGCTGGGGGGACGGTGGAGCGCTTCGCCGCCGGGAGAAAGCCTCCCCGACGGCTGGGAGCTCGTCCGGGACGGCCGGGGGCGCGTGGCCGGGGGCCGCCGCGGCGGCTTCTCCTTCCAAGTGGAAGAGTTCTTCCCCCGGCGGGACGCGCCCCGCCGGATCGGATACGCCTCCGCCGACGGCGCCGGCGCCCTGACCGTACTGAGGCTGGACTTCCCCGCGGCGTCCCCGGATTCCGGGCCCGTCCGGCCGCGGATTCCGGCCTCCTACGCCCGGCTGACGCGGGCCGAGATGGAAAGGCTGCTCCGGGATGCGGATTAAGTCCTTCGCCAAGATCAACCTCGGCTTGGAGGTCGTCGGCCGCCGCCCCGACGGCTATCACGACATCCGGACCCTCTTCCAATGGATCAGCCTGTTCGACGTCCTGACGATCGAGGAGGCTCCCGGGGAGGCCATCGATCTCTCCGGCGACGACCCCGAAGTCCCCTGGGACGGGACGAACCTGATCGCCCGGGCGGCCGAAGCCCTGCGGCTGAAGGCCGGGGTTCGGCGGGGGGCCCGCATCCGGGTCGAGAAGCGCGTCCCGGCCGGCCGCGGCCTGGCCGGGGGGAGCGGCGACGCGGCCATGACGCTTCTCGGCCTCAACGCGCTCTGGGGCCTGGGCCTCTCCGGAGAGGATCTGGACGTCCTGGCCCGGGCCCTGGGCGCCGACGTGCCCTTCTTCTTCCGCGGCGGGCTGTGCCTGGGCGAGGGGATCGGGGACGTCCTGACGCCCCTGCCCGAGCTGGCCCGGCGCTTTCTCGTCCTGGCCGTGCCGGACTTCCCCGTTCCCACCCCCCTCATCTACGGGTCCCTCGACGAGCCGGGAGCGTCCTTGACTTCCGGGCCTAAAGACAGTAGAATGTGGCGGTTTTTCGAGACCGGAGAGATCGCCTCCCTGGGGAATGACCTCGAGGCGGCGGTCTTTCGCTTTTATCCTCAGCTCCAAGAGATAAAGCGGTTCTTCCAGGCCAGGGGCGCCGAATTGTCCCTGGTCACGGGATCGGGCTCGGCGGTCTATGGCCTTTTCGGCGACCGGAGCGCGGCCCAGGCCTGCCTGGACGCGGCGACGGGGATCGGCCGCTGCCTCCTGCTGGAGACCGTGACCCGGGAGCAAGGCTGGCCGGACATCGAGGCTGGGGTGTCGCCAAGTGGTAAGGCAGCGGGCTTTGGACCCGCCATTCGGGGGTTCGAATCCTCCCGCCCCAGAACCAGGCGATAAGCGACGTATGTGGAGATAGAGGAAGGCCCATGAAGATCTTTGCCGGGAGCTCCAACCTCCCCTTGGCCCAGGAGATCGCCCAGTACTGCAAGAAGTTTCTGGGCGCCAGCGTCCTGGAGCGCTTCAGCGACGGCGAGATCCACTACTACATCGACGAGAACGTCCGCGGCGAGGACGTCTTCATCATCCAGAGCGGCTGCCATCCGGCCAACGCCCACATGATGGAGCTGTTCCTGATGATCGACGCCTTCAAGCGGGCCTCGGCCGAGCGGATCACGGCCGTGATGCCCTACTACGCCTACGGCCGCCAGGACTGGAAGGACCGGCCCCGGGTGCCGATCTCGGCCCGGCTGATGGCCGACCTGCTGGTGGCCTCGGGTGCCAACCGGATCCTGACCATGGACCTGCATTCGCCCCAGATCCAGGGCTTCTTCTCCATCCCCGTGGACAACCTGACCAGCGTGCCCGTCCTGACCCGGCACCTGCTGGGCCTGGGCCTGGGCCAGCTGACCGTCGTCTCGCCCGACGCCGGCGGCGTGGGCCGGGCCAAGCACTTCGCCAAGAAGCTGGGGGCCAAGCTGGCCATCATCGACAAGCGCCGCCCCCGCCCCAACGTGGCCGAGGTCTTCAACGTCATCGGCGACGTGGCCGGCGAGACCTGCGTCCTCTACGACGACATGGTCGACACGGCCGGCACCCTGGTCCTGGGGGCCGAAGCCGTCAAGAAGGCCGGCGCCGCCCGGGTCCTGGCCTGCGCCACCCACGCCGTCCTCTCCGGCCCGGCCATCAAGCGGCTGGAAGACTCGCCCCTCGAGCAGCTGATCCTGACCAATACCATCCCCTTGACCGACGCCGGCAAGGGCTGCAAGAAGATCATGGCCCTGTCCGTGGCGGAGCTCTTCGGCGAGGCCATCCGGCGGATCAACGAGCGCAGCTCCGTCAGCTCATTGTTCGACTAAGGAGTACCCCCATGAGCCTGGTCATCCCCAGCGAGAAGCGCGACGCCTTCGGCAAGAACGCGTCGTACCGCATCCGCCAGTCCGGCAAGCTGCCGGCCATCCTCTACGGAGAGAAGGTCGAGAGCCTGCCGCTGGTCCTGTCCAAGAAGGACGTCATCGGGATCCTCAAGTCCGAGCTGGGATTGAACACCCTCTTCCGGGTGTCCCTGGGGACCGAGGAGCGGGACGTCATGATCAAGGACGTCCAGATCGACCCGACCACCGACGAGGTCCTCCACGCCGATCTCATCCAGATCGCCATGGACAAGGTCATCCGGGTCCAGGTCCCGATCGAGCTGACGGGCGAGGCCTACGGCGTGAAGACGGAAGGCGGGTTCATCGACTTCATGACCCGCGAGCTGACCGTCGAGTGCCTGCCGGCCCAGATCCCCGAGAGCCTGGCCGTGGACGTCACCGGGCTGCACCTCCACCAGTCGCTGAAGGCGGCCGAGATCGCCCTGCCCGAAGGCATCAAGCTCATCACCGAGCCGGGCACCGTCATCGCCCTGGTCCAGGTGCCGCACGAAGAGAAGGTCGAAGCCGCGCCGGTCGAGGAAGGGGCCGAGGGGGCCGAAGCCGCCCCGGCCGAGCCCGAGGTCATCAAGAAGGAGCGGCCCGAGAAGGACAAGGTCGAGGACAAGGGGTGACGCTTGTGGGCCGTCGTGGGCCTGGGGAATCCCGGCCGCCGCTACGAAGGGACGCGGCATAATGCCGGCTTCCTGCTGGTCCAGCGGGCGGCGGAGGCGTGGGACGTGCGCCTGAAGAAGAGCCGCTTCCTGGCCAAGGTCGGCGAAGGCCGCCGCGGCGGGGAGCGGGTCCTGCTGGCCCTGCCCCAGACCTACATGAACGAGAGCGGCCAGTCGGTCAAAGCCATCGCGGCCGGCGCTCCCGTCCCGCCCGAGCGGCTGCTGGTCGCCTACGACGACGTCGACCTGCCGCTCGGCGGCCTGCGGGTCCGGCGCGAGGGCGGCCCCGGGACCCACCGGGGCATGGCCTCGATCGTGGCCGCCCTGGGCACGGGGGCCTTCCCCCGGCTGAGGCTGGGCATCGGGCCCTCGCCCACGGAGGCCGACATCGTCGACTTCGTCCTGACGCGCTTCCGCAGGGACGAGCGCAAGGCCCTCGACGAGGCCCTGGACAAGGCCGTCGAGGCCCTGGACCTGATCGTGGCCGGGCGGATCGACCAGGCCATGAACGCGTTCAATTGAAGCACGGGGCCGCCCCGCGGCGGCCTTGAAGAATAGGGGCCTTCGGGTCCCGCTCCTTGTCCCCGCCGTAAGAGCGGGGGCTGCCAAACCATAAGGAGAACGGCATGAGACAGTACGAGACGGGGTTCCTCCTCTCCCCCCAGCTGACCGAAGAGGAGGCCGAGGCCATCGTCCAGCAGATGGCCGAGGTCATCGCCCAGCGCAAGGGCCAGATGGCCAAGGTGGACAAGTGGGGCAAGCGTCGGACGGCCTACCCCCTGGGCAAGTACCACGACGCCTACTACTACTTCTTCCACTATGAGGGCGGTCCCGACATCCCGGCCGAGCTGGCCCGTCGGTTCCGCCAGCTGGACACGGTCCTGCGCCACCTGACCCTGGTCAAGGAGACGCAACAGAACATGCGCCGCAAGAAGAAGCCCAAGAGCAAGCCGCAGACGGGCGAGGCCGCGTCCCCCGAGGCGGCCGAGGCGGCCGAAAAGAAGGAGGCCTGACATGGCGGAATCCAGCGGACGCCGCGACGACCGGCCCGACCGCCCCGAGCGCGGAGGCTACAAGAAGTACTTTCCCCCGAAGAAGAAGTTCTGCCGGTTCTGCCAGCGGAACGTCAAGTTCATCGACTACAAGTCGGCCGACATCCTGAAGAAGTACATCCCCGATCGCGGCAAGATCTCCCCCCGCCGCGTCACCGGGACCTGCTCCTTCCACCAGCGCAAGCTGGCCGAGGCCGTCAAGCGGGCCCGCCACCTGGCTCTGCTGCCCTACGTCGAGAGCTGAGCGGAGGGCTCCATGAAGGTTATCCTGAAGCAGGACGTGGAAAGCGTCGGCCGCAAGGGCGACATCATCAACGTCGCCCCCGGCTACGGGCGCAACTATCTCATCCCCCGCCGGCTGGCCCTGGAGGTCACGCCCTCCAACCTGAAGATGATCGAGATCGAGCGGGCCGCCCTGAAGAAGAAGGTCGAGGCCGAGCGGACGAGCTTCCAGGCCGTCATCCAGAAGCTCAACCAGGTCGTCCTGACCTTCGCCCGCAAGGCCGGCGAGAAGGACCACATCTTCGGCTCCGTCAGCGGGGCCGACATCAAGGAGGCCCTGGACAAGCTGGGCTTCGAGATCGACAAGAAGAAGATCGTCCTCGACGAGCCGCTCAAGCGCCTGGGCAGCTTCACCGTCCCCGTCAAGGTCTTCCACGACGACCGGGCCGAGATCAAGGTCCACATCGTCAAGGAAGAGGAGCCCGAGGCGGCGGCCGAAGCCAAGGCCGAGCCCGCGGCTCCGGCCGACGACAAGCCCGCCGCCGAGTAAGTCCCGCCTCCCCGTCCCCGCCCCGGCCCCGGGCCTGTGGCGGGGACGGGGATTTTTTTTGGATCTTCTCCCATCTGCGGGAGAGAAGACGGTTCGATGAATCGGCCAACGGCGAAATCGCGAGGGCGCAGGCTTTTTCCACAGCTCTCTGAGGGCACCCGGCGGGCGCCGAGGGATGTTTGAGCACGCAAATGTACCACAGTATCGCGATGGAGTGGGGGGTCTCGAAGGACCTGATCACCAGACATGCGGAGTTCCGCAGGCGCCGAAGAGAGCTGTGGAAAAAGGCGAGTTGCGCCCGAAGCCGCCGGGACGATGCATCGAACCGTCTCCCGCAAATGGGCGAAGAACCTTTTTTCTGTGACCGGGGGCTTGCGGCCGACCCCGGGAGCGGCGTTATGATGGAGCCCTGCCGCCCGGAGCCCGCCTAGGAGGGGATCGTGGATTTCGACCAGATGTTCCTGAAGAAGACCCTGCCCCACAGCCCCGAGGCGGAGCGGACCGTCCTGGGCGCCATCCTGGTGGCCAACGAGAACCTCAACGTCGTCCTGTCCATCGTCGCTCCGGACGACTTCTACAAGGACACCCACAAGAAGATCCTCGGGGCCATCATCGTCCTGGTCGAGAAGGGCGTCACGGTCGAGCTCCTCAGCCTGAACGAGGAGCTCCGCCGGGCCGGCCTGCTGGACGAGGTCGGCGGGGCGGCCTACATCGCCTCGCTGGTGGACGGCGTGCCGCGCAGCCTCAACGTCGAGTACTACGCCCGGGTCATCAAGGAGAAGGCCGTCCTGCGGCAGCTGATCATCTCCTCGGCCCGCATCATCCAGGCCGGCTACGAGGAGAAGATGGAGCCGGACGACCTGCTGGGCGCGGCCCAGGCGGCCATCTTCGACGCCGCCGAGCAGCGCATCCAGCGCGGCTTCACCGCCATCGGCAGCGTCGCCGGCCGGGCCCTGGAGATCATCGAGGAGCACCGGGCCCGCGGCAGCCGGGTGACCGGCATCCCGACCGGCTTCGCCGACCTGGACGCGCTGACCCTGGGCCTGCAGCCGGACGAGCTGATCATCGTGGCCGCCCGCCCGTCCATGGGCAAGACCGCCCTCTGCCTGAACATGGCCCAGCACATCGGGCTGCAGACCGACTCCTCCGTCGGCTTCTTCTCCATGGAGATGTCCAAGGAGTCGCTGGCCATGCGCATGCTCTGCTCCGACGCCGGCGTCGACATCAGCGAGGCCCGCTCCGGATTCATCGGCGAGCCGGAGATGGCCCGCCTGCGCCTGAGCGCCGAGAGGCTGGGCCGGGCCCGCATCTTCATCGACGAGACGCCCGGCCTGGCCCTGACCGAGATGAAGGCCAAGGCCCGCCGCCAGAAGCTGGAGCACAACCTGGACATCCTCTTCCTGGACTACATCCAGCTGATGCGCGGCGGCGACCGCTTCGAGAACCGCAACCAGGAGATGGCCAACATCTCCCGCTCCCTCAAGGAGCTGGCCAAGGAGCTGCACATCCCGGTCGTCGGCATCTCCCAGCTCAGCCGGGCCCCGGAGAAGGGCCGCAAGGAGCCGCGGCCGCAGCTGTCGGACCTGCGGGAGTCGGGCGCCCTGGAGCAGGACGCCGACGTGGTCATGTTCATCTACCGCAAGGAGCAGTACCTGTCCAAGGAAGAGAAGATGCAGGACGAGACGTGGAAGGGCTTGGCCCTGATCGACGTGGCCAAGCAGCGCAACGGCCCGACCGACTCCTTCTACGCCGCCTTCCGCAGCAAGTACGCCAAGTTCGAGAGCACGGACCAGAACGCCGTCCGCCAGATGCTGGCCCGGTCCCAGGGCCGGGAAGAGAGCTGAGGCGTGGCCAAGCCCAAGGCGGTCTTCGTCTGCCAGTCCTGCGGCGCTCCGTCCGTCAAGTGGCTGGGCCGCTGCCCGGCCTGCGGCGAGTGGAACAGCCTGGTCGAGGAGCCGGTCGAAGAGGGGCCGGCCGCCGCAGCCTCCGGCGAGGCGGCCTTCGCCCCGGCCGAGCCGGTGGCCTACAAGGACATCCGCGAGGCCCAGGCGCCGCGGCTGAGGGCGGGCATCGAGGAGTTCAACGCCGTTCTCGGCGGCGGCGTGGTCCTCGGATCGCTGGTCCTGATCGGCGGCGAGCCGGGCATCGGCAAGAGCACCCTCCTGCTGCAGGCGGCCCGCGACTTCGCCGACCGCGGGCAGACCGTGCTGTACGTCTCGGCCGAGGAGTCCCTGGAGCAGATCAAGCTGCGGGGCGACCGCCTCGGTCCGGGCGGCGGCGACCTCCTGCTCCTGGCCGAGACCGGGCTGGAGAAGATCCTGGCCCAGGCCGAGCGCCTGCGGCCGCGGGTCCTGGTGATCGACTCGGTCCAGACGGTCTACTCGGCCAAGCTGGCCTCCAGCCCCGGCACCATCAGCCAGGTCCGCGAGACGGCCAACGCCGTCTTCCGCTACGCCAAGCGGAACGGGACGGCCGCCTTCCTGGTCGGCCACATCACCAAGGAGGGCTCCCTGGCCGGGCCCAAGTCGCTGGAGCATATCGTCGACGTCGTCCTCCAGTTCGAGGGCGAGCGCGACCACAGCCACCGGGTCCTGCGGGCCCTGAAGAACCGCTTCGGTCCCGTCTCCGAGCTGGCCATCTTCGAGATGACCGCGGCCGGCCTGCGGCCGGTCCCCGACCCCTCGGCCTTCTTCCTCAAGGAGCGCCCGGCGGACGCGCCCGGCAGCGTCGTCACGGCCACGGTCAAGGGCACCCGGCCGCTGCTGATCGAGATCCAGTCGCTGGTCTCCCCGACCCTCTTCACCGGCAATCCCCGCCGCATGTCGGTCGGGCTGGACCACTTCCGCACGGCCATGCTGCTGGCGGTGGTGGAGAAGAAGCTGGGCTACGGCTTCGGCGGCGAGGACATCCACCTCAACGTGGCCGGCGGCGTCAGCGTCGAGGAGCCGGCGGCCGACCTGGGCGTGGTCCTGTCGGTGGTCTCGGGCCTGAAGAACCGGCCGGCCCCGCGCGGCTTGGCCGCCTTCGGCGAGGTCGGCCTCAGCGGCGAGGTCCGCTCGGTCGGCCAGGCCTCGTCCCGGGTCCGCGAGGCCGCGGCCCTGGGCTTCACCACGGTCATCCTGCCGCAGGGCAACAAGGACGACGCGGCCAAGGACGCCCCGGCGGGCATCCGGCTGGAGGGCGTCTCCTCCATCCGCCAGGCCATCGACCTGGCGCTGTGATCGACATGCGAGGACGGTCCATGGGCATTCTGATCCTTCGACTTCTCATCGCGCTTCTGGCCGGGGCGGCCGGGTACGCCTTCCCGCCCTTCGGGCTCGAGCCGCGCCTGGCGGCCGGGCTCGGCCTGGCCCTGGCCGGCCTGGTCATCCTGCTGGAGATCCGCATCCGCCGGTCTCCCTTCAAGGTCGTCTGGAGCTCGATGGTCGGGACCTTCCTCGGCGTCGCCCTGGGCTGGATCCTGGGCGCGGCCGGCGCTTCGCTCGCCGACGATGCCGCGACCGACCGCTTCCTGCGGATCGCCTTCCTGCTGATCCTGCCCTACCTCGGCTTTCGGATCGGGAACCGCAAGCCCGAATGGCTGGACCCGGCCTTCCTGCTCCGCTTCTTCAAGGAGAGGAGCGTCGGCCGGTCCTCCAAGATCCTGGACACCAGCGTCATCATCGACGGCCGCATCGCCGACCTCTGCGACACCGGCTTCATCGAGGGCCCCCTGGTCGTGCCCCAGTTCGTGCTCAAGGAGCTGCAGCTGGTGGCCGACTCCCCCGACGGGCTGAAGCGCCAGCGGGGGCGGCGGGGCCTGGATATGCTGAACCATCTCCAGAAGTCCAAGGCGGTCTCCGTGATCATCACCGAGCAGGACTTCCCCGAAGTCAAGGACGTCGACTCGAAGCTGATCGAGCTGGCCAAGCACATGGACGGCAAGATCGTGACCAACGACATCAACCTGAGCAAGGTGGCCCGCTTGCATGGCCTGGCCGTGCTCAACGCCAACGAGCTGGCCAACGCCCTCAAGCCCGTGGTCCTGCCCGGCGAGACGATGCGGGTCTACCTCATCAAGGAGGGCAAGGAGAGGGACCAGGGCGTGGCCTACCTGGACGACGGGACGATGGTCGTGGTCGACGAGGCCCGGCGCTGGATCGGCCAGACCGTCGACGTCACCGTGACCTCCGTCCTGCAGACGACCGTGGGCAAGATGATCTTCGCCCGCTGCTACGAGGACCGCTGACCATGGCCCGGGTCGGGGCGGTGATCGTGGCGGCCGGCGAGGGGCGGCGCTTCGGCGGCCCGAAGCAGTTCGCCCTTCTCCGCGGGCGCCAAGTGCTGGACTGGAGCCTGGCCGCCTTCGAGGTCCATCCCCGGGTGGACGAGGTGGTCCTGGTTCTGGGCGAGACGGCCCGCGGCGCAGGGGCCGCGGCCCGCTACCCCAAGATCGGCTCGGTCGTCCGGGGCGGCGAGCGCCGGCAGGACTCGGTCTCCAACGGCGTGGCCGCTCTCAAGCCCGGGCCCGACGATATCATCCTCGTCCACGACGGGGCCCGGCCCCTGGTCACCCAGGAGCTGATCGAGCGGGTTCTCGACGCGGCCCTGGCCGAGGGAGCGGCCGTGCCGGGGCTGCCGCTGGAGGACACCATCAAGGAGGTCGAGGCCGGCCGGGTCGTCCGGACCGTCGACCGCGAGCGGCTGGTCCGCATCCAGACGCCGCAGGGCTTCGCGGCCCGCATCCTGATGCGGGCGCTGGAAGCGGCCCGGGAGACGGGCCTGACGGGTACGGATGAAGCCGCGCTGGTCGAAAGCCTCGGGCTGAAGGTGGCGGTGGTCCCGGGCGATCCCCGCAACATCAAGATCACGTCTCCCCTCGATCTGCAGACCGCGGAGGCCGGACTTGGACGCTAGGATCGGGCTGGGCTATGACCTGCACCGGCTGGTCGCCGGCCGTCCCTTCGTGCTGGGCGGAGTGATCCTGCCCTTCGGCAAGGGCCCGCTGGGGCATTCGGACGGCGACGTCCTCATCCACGCCGTCATCGACGCCCTGCTGGGCGCGGCGGGCCGCGGCGACATCGGGACGCTCTTTCCGGACACCGACCCGCGCTTCAAGGACACCAGCAGCCTGCGGCTCCTCGACGAGGTCATGGCTCTTCTGAGGAGGCGGCGGCTTTGCGTCCGGCACGTCGACGTCGTGGTCGCGGCCGAGCGTCCGAAGATCGGGCCGCACACCGCAGCCATCAAGGCGGTCCTCGCGCCGAGGCTTGGAATCCCCGAGGACCGGCTGGGCCTCAAGGCCAAGACCCACGAAGGCTTGGGGCCCATCGGGCGCGGCCAGGCCATAGCCTGCTGGGCCGTCGCCCTTCTCGTCCCCTCTCCCCGCGGCCGGTATGCTAAATAGTCCGCTGCCAGATTTCGGGGGCCATGAGCGATTCGGGGTACACCGTCGGGGGCTACGGAGCCATAGGCCGTGATCGGATCGTGATGAATCACCTGCCTCGGGGGGATAAAACGGCCTATGGTCGGCCGACGGTGTACCCCGGATCGCTCCACCGAAATCGGGCGAAGAAAAAAAATCCCCCGGGAAAGCCCTCGGCGGCCGTCCCGGGGGATCTATGGAATGGGAATGGGGCGGGCCGGGCGGCCGGTGCTGAGGAGGCTGTCTCGGTCCATCCCTGACATGGCCGCCGCTCCGGCTTCCGCCCATCCTTCCCGGCTGTGCGTCATCGTCCCTCGCGTGGCGCGTCGATCCTCGCGGCTCAGCCGCGGACGGTGATGGAGACCGGGGCCGCCTCGACGGGATTGAGGAAGTCGACGAGAGGGGTCGTCCCGGCCTGTTTGCCGACTTGCAGCATGCCCACGGAGGGACCCGCGGTCAGGCTGAACCCGGCCACGGTCAGGAGCAAGGCGGCGGTGAAGATGGCGATCTTCTTCATGAGGTTCATATCAGCTCTCCTTATCATCGTTCTTTTCGCTTCCATGGATTAAGACGACGGAGGCCGGCAAAAGGTTCCATTTATTTGCGGCGTTGACTTTCCCCGGCCCGGCCGGATATGCTCGGGGCCATCTCCCCAGGAGGTCCGATCATCATGAGCCGCACCCTTCGCGTCATCGCCGTGGCCGGTCTGGCCGCCGCCCTGCTGGCGGTCGTCTCGGCCCAGGACTTTCCCCGCGGCGGCTTCGAGCCGAAGCCGACCCAGGCCTACATCGTCGGCGGCGTCCGGCACGGCGCCAGCCACTTCCCCCGGGCCGGCTACGACTTCATCAAGCCGAAGGCGCCGGGAACGATGGACTTCTCGCACTATCACACGTACGGCGAAGTCGAGGCCTTCCTCCGCCAGTGGGCCAAGGACTACCCGAGCCTGGTCGATCTCTATTCGGTCGGGCAAAGCTTCGAAGGCCGCGACATCTGGCAGATCACCATCACCAACAAAGCCACCGGCAAGGACACCGACAAGCCGGCCATGTTCATCGAGGGCAACCGCCACTCGGGCGAGGTGACCGCGGCCGAGTGCGCCCTCTGGCTGGCCCATCACGTCCTGACCA
The DNA here is from genome assembly GCA_964556755.1 of uncultured Eubacteriales bacterium. Lineage (GTDB taxonomy): Bacteria > Acidobacteriota > Aminicenantia > Aminicenantales > UBA4085 > UBA4085. The sequence continues at coordinate 307,096 of CAZKXI010000001.1, read as the reverse complement.
GCTACGGCAAGGACCCGGAGATCACCGCCCTGGTCGACACCCGGGCCCTCTATGTCCGGGTCAAGAACAATCCCGACGGCTCCGAGCTCTACCTGAACACCGCCCAATCCCTGCGCAGCACGGTCCGGCCCTACGACGACGACCGCGACGGCCTGCTGGACGAGGACCCGCCCGAGGATTTGGACGGTGACGGCTTCATCTTCCAGGTGCGCCGCAAGGTCGAGCCGGGCAAGGGCACCATGACCATCGATCCCGCGGACCCGACCGGCCGGGCCATGATCCGGGCCGAAGCCGGCAAGGGCGACTATATCGTCCAGTCCGAAGGCGTGGACAACGACGGCGACGGCCGGGTCAACGAGGACGGCATCGGCGGCTTGGACCTCCACCGCAATTACCCCGAGAACTGGCGGCCCATGCCCGGCCTGGACCTGACCGGCCGCGGCTGGACCCAGGGCGGAGCCGGCGAATACCCCCTGTCCGAGCCTGAGACGCGGTATGTCGTCCTCTTCCTCCTCCAGCACCCCAACGTCTCGGTCGTCCAGACCATGGACACGACCGTGCCGATGCTCCTGCACGGGCCGTCCACCAGCAAGATGGACGAGTCGATGTTCCCCGAGGACCTCAAGATCTACCGGCACTTCGACCAGGAAGGCAAGAAGCTGACCGGCTACGAGAGGGCCGGGGACACTTACTACGACTACTCCGTCGGCAACCGGGCTCAGCGCGGAGCCGCGGGTCGGGCTCCGGCCGGCGCCCCCGCCGCGCCCCCGCGCGGAGGCGAGCGCGGCGAAGGCCCCGGCCCCGAGGGCGCCTTCGAGATGAGCCCGAACGGCTCGCCCCTCTTCGGGCATTCGCCCGACTTCGGCTACCTCTATTACGGCGCCGTCTGGTACGGCGACGAGCTCTGGAACGGAGGCCGCCTGCAGGATTACGACGGCGACGGCCGGGTGACGACCCTGGAGCAGCTCCGCTTCATCGATGAGAGGCTCGGCGGGCGCTATTTCAAGCCCTGGACGAGGTTCTCCCACCCCGTCCTGGGCGAGGTCGAGATCGGCGGCTTCAACCCCAAGTTCTGGAGCCAGAACCCGCCGGTCGAGCTGCTCGAGGAGTGGATCGTCAAGGAGGCCAAGTTCAACCTCTTCCTCTTTAAGTCCCTGCCGCTGCTCAAGGTCCAGGGCGGGGCCCTCAAGCCGGTCAAGAAGGAGAAGGACGTCTACGAGCTGACGGTGAAGGTCGCCAATACCGGCTTCCTTCCGACGGCTCTGAAGATGGCCGACCGGGTCAAGATCGTGCGGCCGGACAGCGTCTCCGTCAGCCTGCCGGCCGGGGTCGAGATCGTCGGCCGGACCCGGCAGGAGATCGGCTACCTGCAGGGCGGCGAGACCCGCGACGTGGTCTTCAAGGTCAAGATGGCCCGGCCCGTCTCCGGCGAGATCGGCGTGACCCTGGCCTCGACCCGCGGCGGGGTGGCCAAGGGGACGGTCAAGATCGGCTAGTCAGGCCGTAGGTCTTCATCTTGTAAGAGAGGATGCGCTCGGTCAGGCCGAGGGCGCGGGCGGCCCGGCTCTTGACTCCGCCCGAGGCCTCGAGGGCCTTCCGGATCTCCCGGATCTCCAGCCGGCGCACGCGCTCCTCCAGGGAGGCCGGCGGATCGGCCATCTCGGATTCGCGGACGGAGGCCATGAGCGGCGGCAGGTCTTCCCGCCGGATCCGGTCCGACTCGCTGAAGACGACCGCCCTCTCGATGGCGTTCTCCAGCTCCCGGACGTTGCCCGGGAAGGGATGGGCCATGAGGGAGGCCAGGGCCTCCTCCGTGATGCCGCGGACGGTCTTCCCTTCCCGGGCGGCGTAGCGCCTCAGAAAGTGGTCCACCAGGGGAGCCATGTCCTCTCCCCGGGACCGCAGGGGCGGCACGTCGATGCGGATGACATTCAGGCGATAGAACAGGTCGGCCCGGAAGGCTCCCTCGGCGACGGCTTTGTCCAGGTCCCGGTTGGTCGCCGCCAGGATGCGGGCGTCCGAGCGGAGGATGGCCGTGGATCCCAGCCGGGAGAACTCGCGGTCCTGGAGGAAGCGCAGGATCTTGACCTGGAGGTGGAGCGGAAGGTCTCCGATCTCGTCGAGGAACAGCGTCCCGCCGGCGGCGGCCTCGAATTTCCCTATCTTGCGCTCCGAGGCCCCGGTGTAGGCGCCCTTCTCGGCCCCGAACAGCTCGCCTTCCAGGAGCGACTCGGGCAGCGAAGGGATGTTGACGGCTTGAAACGGGCCGGACGCCCGGCGCGAGGCGAAGTGGATCGAGCGGGCGACGAGATCCTTGCCGGTGCCCGTCTCCCCGGTGATCAGGACGGTGGCGTCGCTGGCGGCGGCCTTGGCCATCAGCCCGGCCACGATGCCCATGGCCGGCGAAGCGTAGACGAAGCTCTTGGCGCTGAATCGCTCCCCCAGGGTCTCCCGCAGCGTCCGGACCTCGGATTGCAGGCGGTTGCGCTCCAGGGCCCGCTCGACGACCAGGACGAGCTTCCTGAAGTCCAGGGGCTTGACCAGATAGTCGTAGGCGCCGGCCTGGATGGCCGCCACGGCCGTCTCCACGCTGGCGAAGGCCGTGATCATGATCGGGGCGGCGGCCGGGGCTTCGGCCCGCACGACCCGCAGCGCGTCCAGGCCGGACTCCCGTCCCAGCCGGAGATCGACGATGGCCACGTCGGGCGGGAGACGCCGGACGGCCTGGGCGGCCTCCGCGACGCTGGCCGCGTCGCTGACCGCATAGCCTTCGCTCTCCAGGTTGGCCCTGACCAGGCGCCGCTGGAGGGGATCGTCCTCGACGACCAGGATGACGGCTCGGCTCATGTCCGACCTCCGGGAAGATCGATCCGGAATCGCGCCCCCCCCGAGGGCCGGGCTTCGACGGCGACGGTCCCGTCGTGGGCCTCGATGATCCGCCGGGTCAGGAAAAGGCCCACGCCCAGGCCTCCGGGCTTGCTCGACGTGAAGGGATCAAAGATTCGCTCGCCGTCCGCTTCCGGGACGCCGGGCCCCGAGTCGTCGACCATGATGAGGATCCGGCCGTGACGCCGCTCGGCCCGGATCTCCACGGCCCCGCTCTCGGTCGCCTCGACGGCGTTGCGCAGCAGGTTGAACAGGGCTTGCAGGAGGAGACCCCGGTCCCCCCAGATCGCCAATTCCGCCGGGGCCTCGCTTCGCAGCCCGATCCCGCGGCGGGCCGCCTCCTCGACGAGCGGCTCGGCGGCCTCCCGGAGAAGCGCTTGGGCCGGGATCCGCTCGCCGCGGATCTCCAGCGGCCGGGCGGCCGAGGAGAACTGATCGACGATGCGGGCGATCCGATCCACCTCGGCCCGCCCGAGGGCCGTGTCTCCGGCCAGCTCGGCCGGGGCCCGCCGCTCCAGGGACTCGAGGAGCAGGGCCAGGCCGTTGAGCGGATTCTTGATCTCGTGGGCGATGCCGGCCGAGAAGCCCGAAAGCTCCTGAAAGCGGAGCTTCTCCTTGCGCTCGGCCATGGCCTCCTCGGCCCGGGCCAAGGTCAGGCGGTGGAGCCGGTAGACGCCGCTGAGGATGAGGAGGCCGACGGCGGCCAGGACCGCGGCCAGGATGAGGAAGCTGCGGCGGGAATAGCGCTGCATCTCCTCGAGGCGGGCCAGGGAGTAGCCGACATAGAGCGTATAGGAGCGCCCATCGCCCCCCCGGAGCGGCCGCCGCAGGCTGAGGATCGGTCCGGCCGGGGACTCGATGATCCATTCGTCACGGCCGCCCCGATCGGCCTTGCCGATCGGCAGATACCCTTCGAATCGGGACGACCAGCCCAGGATGGCGCCGTCGGCGTCGGACAAGGCCAGGAAATAGGCTTCGGCCGGGCCGGCGAAGCGGCCGATGATCTCCGAGGCCGGAACGCCGGCGCCCAGGAGGCGGGAGGCCTCGGACTCCAGGATGCGGGCCGACGCGGCCAGCTGCTCCCGGACCAGGGCTTCGCTGCTGCGGCGGATGAAGGACCGGTTGAGAGCCGACTGGATGAAGAAGAGGGCCAGGACGCCGACCGCGGGGACGAGAAAGAACGCCAGCAGGCCGCCTCTCTTCAATCCTGGCCGCCCCGTCGGCGCCCGGACGCGCCCTTGGGGCCGCCCCGCCAGGAGGGAAATCCCTTCCGGTCCCGCACGGTGACCGTCTCTCCCTGGACCGTCACCTCGCGGGCGATCAGCAGGGCGGGCTGGCCCGACGGGGCGACCAAGGAGCCGATGATTCGGACCGCTTCTCCCTGGTGGAAATCCCGGTCGAAGAACCAGACCGGGCTGACCTCGACCTGGAGGATCCGGTCGGTCTTCTTCTCTCTCAGCCCCAGGACGAGGAACGGGGCCGTGCCCGCGTAGCGGGGCTCGAAGCGGATGCTCTCCACCGAGCCTTCGATCCGGACTTCGGCGTCGACGTCGTAGAAATGCGCGCCGGCCTGGGCCGAGGCCGGGGCGGGCCGGAAGAGGAAGGCGGCCAGAAGAGCGGCCAGGAGCTTGGCGGCCCGGCTCATCGCTTCTTCCTCGGCCCCGGGCGCCAATCCAGGCTCAGCGAGACGGACGGACCGCGCCACTCATAGAGGGGATCATTCGAGTCGTTGCGGATGGAGGCGACCGCGAGAACGGCCGTCCAGCGGGCGAAGGTCTTTTCCAAGCGCGCCTCGATCTGACCGCGGCGGTCCCTCCGGGTTTCGCCGAGCGGGAGCCCGTCGAGCCCCAGGGCTTCGATGCCCGGGAACTCCTTGTCGGTCCAAGTATAGCCCAAGCGCAGCTCGATGTTCCAGGGCAAGAGGGCCGTGGCCTGGGCATTCCAGCCCCGGCCCTGCCAGGCGAAGGCGTCGTAGGTCGGATTCTCGCTCATGGCGAACTCCTCCACGGCGGCGAAGGGGTTGCCGCCGGAAAGCGTCCGCTGCCAGATGCCGGCCGCCCGAAGCCCGACGCGGTCGCCCAGCCCCTGGGCGATGGCCGCGTTGAGGGAGGCCATCTGGATGCCGCTCCCCCCGCCTTCTCCCGAGACCAGGGCGTAGCCGAAGTCCCGGCTGCCCCGCCATGCGGATGTGCCGGCGCCTCCCCCGCCCGGTCCCGACTTGGGCGAACCCGGGCCGTTGCCGGAAGCGCCGGCGTCTCCCGTCTCGCTGCCGGATCCGGCAGCGCCGCCTCCTCCCCGGCGGCCGTCGCCGGGACCCTCCCCTGCCGCTCGAGGAGACAGAGAGGAAGCTTCGGAGTCCATCGTCGTCCCGACTTCGGCCTCGGCGCCGTCGGCCAGCCAGGGGTGGAGGAAATACTTGTATCCCCAGGACAGCTCGGCCTTGAGCGTCGTGCGCGAGGAGAAGTATTTATCCACGGAGACCGCCGCGCTCTGGCTGAGGAAATCGAAGGAGCTGAAAGCGTAAGCCCTGAGCTCCGTCACCGCCGCGGCCTTGAGGATGGAGGAAGGCGAGAGATAGGTCTTGAGCGAGACGTTGAAGCGGCCTCCGGAGCGGTTGAAGTCGGCGAAGTCCTCGCCGAAGCGGACCATCCGCCCCTCGAGGGCGAAGTAGAGCGCCGTCTTGGATCCCAGGGATTTCACGTAGTCCGCGCCGACCGATAGGTCCAGGTCGCTGAGCCCCGCGTTCTCCCAGAGCCGGGAGTACTCCGCCGCGGCGAAGAGGCTGAACGAGGCCAGCGACTTCTCCCAGGAGAATCCGGCCACGGTGACCTGGTCCGGGCCGGAAAGCGAAGTCTGGAAGAGGTTTCCGGTATAGGCTTGGGCCAGGGAGAATTGGACCGTGTCCGCCGCCGCCGGCAGGCCGGCCGCGACGACCAGCCCGGCCGCGAGCCAGAGCTTTCTCATGCGCATCTCTCTACGGCGGAAGCGGGCGGAGCCGCCCCCGCCCGCTTCCGCAGCCTTGGATCTTCGGCTCAGCGCCCCTTGCGGGACGATTTGCCCTTGGGGCCGGTGCCGTCGCAGACGCCGGTCCCGAAGGGACCGCCGGCCGCGCCGCGGAAGCCGCCCTTGCCGAGGCCCTGGCCGAGGCCGGAGCCGCCGTTCCCGTTGCCCGCCTTGTAGCCGGACCCATCCTTGGGCCGAATCCAGTCGGGATCCTGGCCGTTGGGGATGCCGTCGTTGTCGTGGTCGCGGGCCAGGTCGTTGAGCCCGTCGCAGTTCTCGTCCTGGAACTGGACCTTCAGGGCGGCGTTGGTCGCCACCTTGTTCTTGAAGACGTTCTTCTTGACCTGGGCGAACGCGCCCGGTCCCAGAAGAGACAGGCCTACGACCAGCACCAAGGCCGTCATGATGAATCGCTTGAATCTCATTTTATACCTCCTTAATGAGCTTCGCCAGCCATTATGCGAGGAGCGTGCCATCTATTATGTATCAGTAAATAATACAAATAAGAGATCTTCGGTCGGCCGGGAGGGGACAAAATTGCAGCCCCACCGACTTTTTTGTCGGTTCGGCGCCCGGCGAGCCCGCCGCCCGGGAAGAATTTTTTCGGGGCAGCGTCTAAGGGGTGTGGCGGGATGATGATTCCCGACCCGAGTCTGACCAGGAGGAATCCATGAAGAGAGCGTTGCTGGCCCTTCTGGCCGTGTCCCTGACCGGGATCGCGGCCTATGCCGCCGCCGACATCAGCGGCAAGTGGGATTACACCATGAAGTTCGGCGAGCGGGAGATGAAGTCCGTCATCACCATCGTCCAGACGGGCGAAAAGCTGGCCGTGACCGTGGAGAGCATCGGCCGTGACGGCCAGCCCCAAGAGTCCAAGGGCGAGGGCACGATCAAGGGCGACGAAGTGACCTGGAAGATCGTCCGCGAGACGCCCCGCGGGACGATGGAGACGACCTATAAGGGCAAGCTCATCGACGCGAACAACATGAAGGGCACCCTGGAGCGCGGCGGCGGGATGGGCAACCCCCCGGGCGGCGGCAATCCTCCCGGCGGCGGCCAGATGACCCCTCCCGAGTGGACGGCCGTTCGCCAGGCCAAGTGAAAGCTCCCTCCTTGTTCAATTCCTAACCCTTTTCCCCCCTGTCCCGCTCCTCCCCGGGGGCGGGCAGGGGGCATTTTTAAGGCCCTTCCCGGAATGGGGCGAAGAGCCTTAAGGGTTGCCCCGCCGTGTTCCCTTCTCCCCCTTTTCCCTGTATAATGTCGGATTGAATCCGGGGCGGGCATCTCCTCCTCTGTCTTAAGTCGCACGGTCGCGGGCTGTCCTGCGGCCCGGCCCCGGGCCTGGAAGATTTCGCCCTCGCCTGCGTCTAATAGGTGACGGAGGCGGAAAGCGTTGCCACCGCATGGACGACCGAACGCTCATCGAAAGCGCGGCCCGGGGAGACCGGGGCGCCTTCGAGGCCCTCGTCAGGAAATATGAGACCAAAGTGTACCATCTGGCATTCAGCTTCGTTCGCGACGCGGCCACGGCCGAGGATCTGGCCCAGGACGCCTTCGTCAAGGCCTATCTCCATCTGCCGGAGTTCCGCTTCGACTCCGAGTTCGGCACCTGGCTCTACCGCATCGCCGTCAACCGGATCAAGGACCATCTGCGCAAGGTCGGTCGCCGCCGCGAAGTCTCGCTGAGCGAGGTCCCCGAGAGCCGGTTCGCCGGCGAGGATCCCAGCCTGGCCCGCGACGAAGCCCGCGAGCAGACCCGGCGGCGGGCCGCCGTCCAGGAGGCCCTGGGGACGCTGCCGCCCAAGTACGCCATGATCCTGAATCTGCGGGACGTCCAGGGCCTGTCCTACGATGAGATCGTTCGAACCCTGAATATCTCGCCCGGCACGGTCGATTCGCGGCTGTTCCGGGCCCGCCGCCTGCTGCGAAAGAAGATGGCTCCGGTCCTGAAGGAAGGATTCGGGGTCGAGGGAGGGAACGCATGAGCTGCCGACGCTACGAACGGTGGATTCTGGAATCCCTGGATCGGGGCCTCGCCTCGGGCCCGGCCGCGGCGCTGCAGGAGCATCTGCGGGCCTGCCCGTCCTGCCGGCGCCTGCGGGCCGAGCACGCCGCCCTGCGGGACGCCTTGACCGTTCCGGAGCCGCCCGGCCCGCGGCCGGGCTTCGCCTCCCGGGTCGGGGCCCGCATCGCGGCCCTGGGCCGGACGGAGCCGGAGCGGCTCTGGCGCGCCTGGAGCCTGCGGGCCATCCCCGTCTCGCTCTTCCTGATCGGCCTCTTCGTCGGCGGCCTTCTCTTCCTGCCGACCGACGGCGCCGACCTGACCCAGACCGAGGCCCTGATGATCAACGGCACGGTCCCGCCGAGCGAGACCGCCGCCTACTACGACGAGACCAAGAAGCCCGAGGAAAACACCATGCAGATCCTCTTTGCCGCCACCGAAGCGGCGGCCCCCCGGAGGCCCCGGCCATGAACAAGCCGCGCCTCTGGATCGTCCTGTCCTTTATCCTGGTCTTCGCGGCCGGGATCGCGGCCGGCCTCTTCGGCCACAGCTGGCTCACGGCCAAGAGGCCCGGCGACCGCCGCGGCGACCGCCTGCCGTCCATGGAGAGCTGGGCCAAGGAGATCGGGCTGACGGCCGATCAGCAGGCCCGCCTGCGCGAGCTGTTCAAGGCCAACGACGCGCGGATGCGCGGCGACGCCCGTCTGAAAGAGCTGCGGTCCGAGACCTTCAAGCGCTACGGCGAGCTGCGCAGCCAGCTCCAGGCGGAGATCGACGCCGTCCTGACCCCGGAGCAGAAAGCCAAGAACGACGCCATGATCAAGCGCCACGAGGAGGAGCGGCGGAAGGCCGCGGCGGCCCGCCGCGACGCCTCCCCCTCCGGCCCCGGCCGCGACAGCCGCGGCGGCGGGGGGGATTCCAACCCCCGCCGCGGGCCGCAGCCCCCTGATTCCGACTTTACGAGAACGGAGTCCCGGATCCCGTTCCACGCCTATCTTTTCAAAGGAGACTTCGAATGAGAAAAAAGAGGCTGATCCTTCTGATCGCCGTCCTGGCGGTCGCCCTGGTGATCTTCTTCGTCTTCATCAAGAAGGGCAAGGCCGACCAGCCGCAGTACCGGACCGAGGCCCTGGCCAAGGGCGACGTCCAGTCCGTGGTCACCACCTCGGGGACCATCAATCCCATCGACATCGTCGAGGTCGGCAGCCAGGTGTCGGGCAAGATCGCCAAGCTGTATGTCGACTACAACTCCCAGGTCAAGGTCGGCCAGCTGATGGCCGAGATCGACCAGGACATCCAGAAAGCCAAGGTCGACTCCAACCTGGCCAACTACAACAGCGCCCTGGCCTCCCTGGAGCAGGCCAAGGCGACGCTGCAGAACACCGAGAGGAGCCACGCCCGGACGCAGGACCTCTTCAAGCGCGCCCTGGTCTCGATCGAGGCCAAGGAGACGGCCGAGGCCGAGCTCATCTCGGCCCGGGTCGGGGTCCAGACGGCCGAGGCCCGCGTCCAGCAGGCCAAATCGACCCTTGACCAGAGCCGGGTCGACCTGTCCTACTGCATCATCCGCTCGCCGATCGACGGCACGGTCATCGACCGCCCGGTCAACGTCGGGCAGACGGTCGCCGCCAGCATGAACGCCCCGGTCCTGTTCAAGGTGGCCACCGACCTGACCAAGATGAAGGTCCAGTGCTCGGTGGACGAGGCCGACATCGGCCGGGTCAAGGAAGGCCAGTCGGTCCGCTTCACGGTCGACGCCTTCCAGGGCGAGACATTCAACGGCAAGATCCTGCAGGTCCGCTACGCCGCCGTGACGACCAACAACGTCGTCACCTACACCACCATCGTCGACGCCCCGAATCCCGAGATCAAGCTCCGGCCGGGCATGACGGCCACCGTGACCATCGTCACCGGCGAGGCCAAGGACGTCATCAAGGTCCCCAACGCCGCCCTGCGCTTCACTCCGACTCTGCCCGAGAAGGAGATGGCCGAGCTCATGGCCTCTCTGCGGCCCGGTGGTCAGCGCGGCGGCCAGCCCGGCCAGCCCGGTCAGACGGGCGGCCCGGGCGCCCAGGCGACGTCCGGCGGGCCGGCCGGCGCTCAGGGCGGCCAGAGGGGCCAGTTCGACCCCAGCCAGCTGACGCCCGAGCAGCGCCAGCGCTTCCAGCAGATGCGCCAGCAGGGCGGAGCCCGGCGGCAGGCCTCGATGGTCTGGGTGCTGGATGAGGCGGGCAAGGTCAAGCCCTACATGGTCCGCACCGGCCTGACCGACAACTCCTACACCGAGGTCACCCGCAGCGAGCTCAAGGAGGGGATGAAGGTCATCCTCGGCCTGCAGGGCGCCGCGTCGACCGCGACCACCCCGGGCCAGCAGGATCAGCGGCGGGGCGGTCCGGGCATGATGATGTTCCGGTAAGCCCGCCGGCGCGGCCAAGGCCCAAGGTCATGGACAACAACAACATCATCCAACTGGAGAATCTGGTCAAGACCTACCATGTTGGGGAGACGGAAGTGCGCGCCCTGCGGGGCGTCAGCTACACGGTCAAGAGGGGCGACTTCGTGGCCATCATGGGCGCCTCCGGCTCGGGCAAGTCGACGATGATGAACATCATCGGCTGCCTGGACAAGCCCAGCAGCGGCCGCTACCTGCTGGACGGGGTCGACATCTCCAAGATGGACCGCAACCAGCTGGCCGAGATCCGCAACTCGAAGATCGGCTTCGTCTTCCAGTCGTTCAACCTGCTGTCGCGGACGACGGCCCTGGAGAACGCCGAGCTGCCCCTGCTCTACGCCAACGTCCCCGGCAAGGAGCGGACCAAGCAGGCCATGGAGGCCCTGGCCCTGGTCGGGCTGAAGGGCCGCGAGACCCACAAGACCAACCAGCTCTCGGGCGGCGAGCAGCAGCGGGTGGCCATCGCCCGGGCCCTGCTCAACAACCCCCAGCTGATCCTGGCCGACGAGCCGACCGGCAACCTCGACAGCCGGACCAGCGACGAGATCATGGCCATCTTCAAGGACCTCAACGACAAGAAGCACATCTCCATCGTCATGGTCACCCACGAGATGGACATCGGCATGTGCGCCAAGCGGCGCATCCACATGAAGGACGGCCTGATCGTCCGCGAAGAGGTGAACGCATGAAATCCTTCAACCTGATGCTGCGCATCCTGAAGGTCTCCCTGCGGGCCCTGGCCCGCAACAAGATGCGGACGTTCCTGACCTGCCTGGGCATCATCATCGGCGTCGGAGCCGTCATCGCCATGGTCTCCATCGGGGCCGGGGCCCGGGCCGCCGTCGAGAGCCGCTTCGCCAGCATGGGCACCAACCTGCTCTATGTCGGGCCGGGCAACCGCAACGTCGGCGGCGTCCGGACGGGCTTCGGCGGCTGGAACACCCTGACCGTCGAGGACGCCGAGGCCCTCAAGGGCCTCTCGGCCGTCGAGTCGGTCTCGCCCTCGGTCAGCGCCAGGGCCCAGGTCGTCTACAACGCCAAGAACTGGAACACCTCGGTCCAGGGCGTCGGCGAGAGCTATCCCGACGTCCGCAAGTGGGAGATGTCCGGCGGGGCCTTCTTCGACGAGAGCCACGTCAAGTCGGCGGCCAAGGTCTGCGTCCTGGGCGCCGACGTCAAGACCAACCTGTTCGAGGACGCCGACCCGCTCGGCCAGACCATCCGCATCAAGCGGGTGCCCTTCGTCGTCATCGGCATCCTCAAGAGCAAGGGCCAGTCGGGCGGCTTCGGCAGCCGCGACGACATCATCCTCATCCCCTACACGACCTGCATGAAGCGCATCCAGAAGGCCGAGTTCGTCGGCAGCATCGACGTCTCGGCCGCCTCGTCGACCGCGACGGCCGAGGCCAAGCGCCAGATCGAGGAGCTGCTGCGGGAGCGCCACCGCATCGCCCCCGGCGCGGCCGACGACTTCACGGTCGCCGACATGGCCGAGATCGCCGAGGGCGCGGCCGAGTCGACCAACATCCTGACCATCCTGCTCGGCTCGATCGCCTCTATCTCCCTGCTGGTCGGCGGCATCGGCATCATGAACATCATGCTGGTCTCGGTCACCGAGCGCATCCGCGAGATCGGCATCCGCATGTCGATCGGGGCCAAGGAGCGGGACATCCTGCTGCAGTTCCTGGGCGAGGCCGTGGTCCTCAGCCTGCTGGGGGGGATCCTCGGCATCATCCTGGGGGTCGGCATCTCCAAGCTGCTCAAGTTCATCCCCATCTTCGCCTCGATCACGACGGTCGTCTCGCCGGGCTCGGTGATGATGGCCTTCCTCTTCTCGGCCTCGGTCGGCATCTTCTTCGGCTTCTACCCCGCCCGCAAGGCCTCCAAGCTCGACCCGATCGAAGCCCTGCGCTACGAATAAGCGCGAAAACGAGGTTCACCATGAATAGAAAAGTCGTCGCCTTCGCCTGCGGCTTGGCCGTCCTCCTGGCGGCCGGGCTGCCGCTCCGGGCCCAGGACGGGGTCCTCAAGCTGACGCTGCAGGACGCCGTGACCCGGGCCCTGCAGAACAACATCAGCCTCCAGGTGGCCGTCCTCAGCCCCGAGGCCGCGGCCCTGTCCCTGGCCCAGGCCAAGGACATCTACCTCCCGACGCTGTCCTTCAGCTACTCCAAGCGCAACAGCGAGAACGCCGGGTACTCCTTCCTGGACACCGGCGCCAGCACCATCACCAAGACCGACAACGTCCAAGGCCAGGTCCGGCAGACCACGCCCTGGGGCGGCACCCTCTCCATGAGCTTGACGGACGGCATGACCGACTCGACCCAGATCGGCAACACCATCAACCCCCGCTACAACACCACCCTGTCGCTGTCCTTCAGCCAGCCCCTGCTCAAGGGCTTCGGGGCCAAGATGACCAACAAGGACATCGTCATCGCCCGCAACAGCCTGGACAGCTCCAAGATCCAGCTGGAAAAGACCGTCGAGGACACCATCTACAGCGTGACCCAAGCCTACTGGCTGCTGGTCTACAGCATCGAGAACCTCAAGGTCCAGCAGACGTCCCTGCAGCTGGCCAGGGACCTCCTGGCCCAGAACCAGCGCAAGGTCGAGATCGGCCAGCTGGCCCCCCTGGAGGTCCTCAGCGCCCAGTCCCGCGTGGCCACCCTCGAGGCCCAGCTTCTCTCCTCGGAGGCCTCGATCAAGGCCAACGAGGACAGCCTCCGCCTGCTCCTGGCCATCTCGGACGAGGAGGAGAAGCAGGTCAAGTCGATCGAGCCCGTGGACAAGCCCGACTTCACCGCCCACCCGGTCGACCTGGACGAGTCCTTGGCCATGGCCATGGCCAAGCGCCCCGACCTGCAGGTCAGCCGGATCTCCATCCAGACCCAGGAGCTGAACCTGGCCTACGCCAAGAACCAGCTCCTGCCCGGCTTGAACCTGACGGCCGGCTTCTCCAGCCCGGGCATCTCGGGGACCCAGATCACCTACGACGGCAGCCCGCTGAACGGCATCGTCCTCAGCACCAACGAGCAGGGCCGCGGCACGGCCTACGGCGACACCTTCGCCTTCAAATACCCCAACTGGAACATCGGCCTGACTTTGGACGTCAGCCTGAGCAACCTCCTGACCAAGGCCGGCTACGGCATGGCCCGGCTGAACCTCAAGACGGCTCTGTTGAACCTCAAGAGCGCCGAGAAGAGCGCGGTCAACGAGGTCCGGACCGCCGTCCGCCTGCTGCAGACGACGTTCAAGCAGGTCGAGGCCTACAAGGTGGCCCGCGAGCTGGCCGAGAAGAACCTGGCCGCCGAGGAGGAGAAGCTGCGGGTCGGCATGAGCACCAACTACCTGGTCCTGGAATACCAGAGCGCCCTGGGCAGCGCCCGCACGGCCGAGCTGCAGGCCATCATCAACTACAACGTGGCCCAGACCGGCTTGGAGAGAGCCGTCGGCACGCTTTTGGAGAACAAGTCCATCAAGATCTCGGACATCCCGGTCCGCTGAAGTCCATCGGGAGCGCCCGACCGGAGGCCGTCCCCGCCTTCCCGGACCGGAAGGCGGGGGCGGCTTTTTGCCCTCCGGGCGGGCGCCGTCGTATAATCGGCCCTTTAAAAAGGCCGGACTCGAGCCGTAGAACGGACCGGTCCGAAGCGGTCAAACGGAGGACGGACGAAAAATGGATATGAAACCGCGGCGCGCGGGAGCGGCGGCCAGCCTGGGATGGGCCGTCTTTCTTCTCATCGGACTCGGCTCGGCCGGGGCCCAGAACGGGCCGGCCGGGCCCGGGCCGGGGAGCTCCGAGGAGGCCCTGACCCTGGAGACGGCCATCCGGCTGGCCCTGGCCAACAACGAGCGGGCCCTCAAGGTCGAGCAGGACGTCCGCATCGCCGGGGCCCAGCTGGCCCAGGCCAAGGCCTCCTTCCTGCCTTCCCTGAGCGTCAACGGAACCTATACCCGGCGGCCGTTCGAGGTGGCCCGCCTGATCGGCAACCAGAACATCATCGTCCAGAGCTACAACGGGCTTTCGGGAGCGGCCAACCTGAGCATGACCCTGTTCAACTCCGGCAACCTGCCGGCGCTGGTCGCGGCCGGGGCCGGCCTGGAGGCCCAGACCTATACCAGCGCCGAAGGCAAGCGCGGCTTGGCCTTCGACGTCAGCTCCTCTTTCCTGGAAGCTCTCAGCCAGGATCAGGTCCTGCAGGCCTCCATGCGGCGCCGGGACTACGCCAAGCAGAGCCTGGACGCGGCCCGGGCCCGCTTCTCGGCCGGGCTGGTCTCGGCCAACGACGTGACCCGGGCCGAGCTGGAGCTGGCCACGGCCGAGACGGGCGTGACCCAGGTCCAGGGCCAGGTGGAGGCCAGCTATCTCGGCCTGGGCTACCTGCTGAACGCCCCGCCCCCCCGGCGGCTGGCGGTGCCGGGATTCCTGGCCCTGGCGGAGGGCGAGGCGCTCCCGCCGGTCGACCAGATGATCGGCCAGGCCCAGCTGCGCCGCCCCGACGTCCTGGCCCTCCGGGCCGCGGCCCGCGGCCGCCACGCCTCGATCCTCGAGCCGACCCTGCGCTGGCTGCCCACGCTGAGCCTGTCCGGGCGCTACACCTACACCAACGAGGCCGGCTTGACCGGGCGCAACTTCAACTGGAACGCCGGACTGAACATGAGCTGGAGCCTCTTTGACGGGCTGACCCGCAACAACGAGTTCTCCGAGCAGAAGGCCATGGCCTACAAGGCCGACTTGGACGTGCGGGCGGCCCTGCGCAAGGTCGACCTGGACGTCCGCAGCGCTCTTGTCTCGGTGGAGAGCCAGCGGGCCGGGCTGACGAAGGCCCAGGTGGCTTATGACATCGCCGTCCGCAACGCGGCCGAGACGGCCGAGCTCTACCGGCAAGGCCTGAGCTCGGCCCTGCAGGTGGCGGACGCCAACGTCAGCCTGTTCGAGGCGGCCGTGGATCTCGTGACGGCCCGCTACGGGCTGGGCCTAGCCTATTTGAATCTCGAGTCGGCCTTGGGGCTCGACCCCCTGGGAAAGGAGCCGGAGCGTGAAGACTAAGCATCTCTCCAGGATCGTCCTGGTTATCTTCGCGGCGGGCCTGCTGGCCGCCGCGGGCTGCAAGAAGAGCGGCGGAGAGACCTCCCCGGGGGCCAAGTCCGGAGCCCGGGGCGGCAGCCGGATGTCCTTCCCCGTCGAGGTGGAGAAGGTCGGCGTCCAGTCCCTGATCTTCAGCGTCAGCGCCGTGGGCGCCGTCGAGGCCTTCGAGAAGGTCCAGGTCACCTCGCGGGTGGCCGGCATCGTCGACAAGGTCCTCTTCTCCGAGGGCAGCTACGTCAACCCCGGCGACGCCCTGGTCGAGATCGAGACCGAGAGGTACACCCTGGCCGTCGAGTCGGCCCAGGCCACCTACGACCGGGCTTTGGCCTCCAAGGCCGACGCCGAAGCGGGCCTCAAGCGCCGCGAGGCCGTCAGCGTCCAGAATCCCGGGTTGATCCCGGGCGAGGAGCTGGAGACCTGGCGGACCAAGGTCCGCCTGGCCGCGGCCGACGTGGCCCAGACCCAGGCGGCTCTGAACCAGGCCAAGCTCAACCTGCGCGACGCCTACGTCCGGGCGCCCTTCGGCGGGGCGGTCCAGACGAGGACGGTCCAGACCGGGCAGTACGTCCAGGTCGGCACCGTCCTGGCCACCCTGGTCCGCCGCGATCCGCTGCTGCTCCGCTTCCGCGTCCCCGAGAAGGACGCCGCGCAGCTGCGGTCCGGCATGGTGGCCGAGTTCAAGGTCCGCGACAATCCCAAGGCCTATTCGGCCGTCCTGACCCACATCGCCGCCTCGGCCGACGAGTCCTCCCGCATGGTCGAGGTGACCGGCCAGGTGCGCGAATCGTCCGACCCGACCCTGCGGCCCGGCTCCTTCGTCGAGCTGACCATCCCGGTCAGCAAGCCGCGCCAGGCCCCCGTCATCCGCCAGACCGCCATCCGGCCCAGCGAGAAGGGCTTCATCGCCTTCGTGGTCGAGGGCAATACGGCCAAGGAGCGCATCCTGACCATCGGCATGCGGACCATCGACGGCCAGGCCGAGGTGCTGTCCGGGCTCGAGATCGGAGAAAGCCTGGTCGTGCGCGGCGCCGAGTCTCTGCAGAACGGCTTCCCGGTCCGGGTCGTGCCCGCCGGAGGCCTGCCCAGCTCGGCCGAGGCCAAGCCCGAGGGCGGCCGGCCGGCCGGAAGCCCGCCCGCGGCCGAGAAGCCCCCGGCCGGGCGCTGAGCGGCTCCGCCTCCGCCCGAGGATCCCGCCATGAAGATCACAGAAGCCTGCGTCCGCAAGCCCGTGCTGGCCTGGATGCTGATGGCCGGCACGATCGTCTTCGGCGTCGTGGCCGCGACCCGGATCGGCATCAGCCAGTTCCCCGACGTCGATTTCCCGACCATCTCGGTCAACGTGTCCTGGCCGGGCGCCGCGCCCGAGGTCGTGGAGAACGACATCGTCCAAGGGCTGGAAGAGGCCCTGGTCCAGGTCGAGGGGCTCAAGACCATCTCCTCCAGCTGCCGCTCGGGCGGCGCCTCGGTGACCCTGGAGTTCGACCTGTCGCGCAACATCGAGCTGGCCCTGCAGGACGTCCAGGCCAAGGTGGCCCAGGCCCAGCGCTCGCTGCCGCGCGACCTCGACCCGCCGACCATCTCCAAGAGCAATCCCGAGGACCAGCCGATCATGATGATCTCGCTGGCCGGCCCCGTGCCGCCCCGCGTCCTGGCCGACCTGATCCAGTACAGCCTCAAGGAGAAGCTGCAGACCATCCCCGGCGTCGGCGAGATCAGCCTGATGGGCTTCCAGGACCGCAACGTCCGGGTCTGGCTGGACGCGGTCAAGATGGACGAGAAGGGCGTCACCGTCCGCGACATCACCTCGGCCCTGCAGAGAGAGCACGTGGAGCTCCCGGCCGGACGCCTGGAGACGCCCGGCCGCGAGGTCAACCTGCGCGTCCTGGGCGAGGCCATCGACATCGAGACCCTGCGGCATATCGTCATCCGCCAGGTCGCCGGGGCGCCCATCTACATCAACGACGTGGCCCTGGTCGAGGACGGCTTCGACGACACCCGGCGCATCGCCCGCCTGGACGGCGTCCAGGCCCAGGGCTTGTCGATCAAGAAGCAGCGCGGCTCCAACGCCGTGGCCGTGGCCCGCCAGGTCCGCAAGGCCCTGGAGGAGTTCCAGAAGACCCTGCCCGAGGATCTCAACACGGCGGTCGTCTTCGATACCACCCAGTTCATCGAGGAGTCGGTCCGGGAGATCGAGTTCGAGATCCTCCTCTCGGTTATCCTGACCGCCTTCGTCTGCTGGCTGTTCCTGGGCTCGCTATCCTCGACCCTCAACGTCGTCCTGGCCATCCCCATGTCCCTCCTGGGCACGGTGGCCATCATCTACTTCCTGGGCTACACCTTCAACACCTTCACCCTGCTGGCCATGGCCCTGGCCGTCGGCATCGTCGTCGACGACGCCATCATGGTCATGGAGAACATCTTCCGCCACCGCGAGGGGGGGCAGACCCTGGTCCAGGCGGCCCTGGGCGGGACGCAGGAGATCGCCTTCGCCGCCCTGGCCGCCACCCTGGCCGTGGTGGCCATCTTCATCCCGGTCGTCTTCGTCAAGGGCGTCATCGGCCGCTTCTTCCTCCAATTCGGCGTCACCTTGTGCCTGGCCGTCCTGCTCTCGTACATCGAGGCTGTGACCCTGGCTCCGGCCCGCTGCTCGCAGTTCCTGCGGACGTCCCGGGAGGGCCGCAGCCGGGTCGGGCTGGCCGTGGACAAGGGCTTCAAGCGCCTGGAGGATTTCTACGCCCGTGTCCTGGCCGGCGGCCTCCGCCACCCGGTCTGGATTCTGCTCGGGGCGCTCCTCGTCTTCGGGGCGGCCCTAGCCGTGCTGCTCGGCATGCCGGCCGAGATGGTCCCCTCGCAGGACCTCAGCCGGATGTCCATCCGCCTCCAGATCCAGGTCGGAGCCGACATCACCGAGACCGCCCGGCTGATGCAGAAAGCCGAGGACATCGTCACCGCCCGGCCCGAGGTCATCCGCTGCTTCTCCTTCTCCGGCATGGGCAGCGGCGGCTTCATGAACATCACCCTGCTCCCTCCCAAGGAGCGGGAGCTGGGCGTCGCCGAGCTGTCGGCCATCATGCGGCGGGAGCTGAACGCCATCCCCGGCGTCCGGGCCGTCATCCAGGACCTGTCCCAACAGGGCCTGACCGGCCAGCGCGGCTTCCCGGTCGAGTTCTCCGTCCGCGGCCCGAACTGGGATCAGCTCATCGCCCTCAGCCAGGGGATCATGAACGATCTTCGCGACAGCGGCATCGTCATCGACCTCGACTCCGACTACCGCATCGGGCAGCCGGAGCTGAGGATCATCCCCGACCGGGCCATGGCGGCCGACATCGGGGTGTCCATCGATGACGTGGCCACGACCCTCAACGCGCTGGTCGGCGGCGTCCGCGTGGGCAAGTACAGCACCGGCGGCCGCCGGGTGGATGTCCGGCTCAAGCTGCTGGCCTCCCAGCGCACCCGCCCCGAGGACCTGGCCCGGATGAAGGTCCGGACCCGGTCCAACCAGCTGGTCCCCCTGTCCTCGCTCGTGACTTACCAGGAACAGCCGGCCCTGCAGGCCATCACCCGCAAGGACCGCGAGCGGGCCATCTCCATGTACGCCAACATCGCCCCCGGCCATGCCCAGGACGAGGCCCTGCGCTACGTCGAGGGCCTGGCCAAGGGTCTGCCGATCGGCTACCGGATCGTCCTGGGCGGATCCAGCGTCGCCTTCCGCGAGTCGATGAGCAGCCTGCTGTTCGCCATGATCTTGGGCATCGGCATCGCCTATATGATCCTGGCCTCGCAGTTCAACTCTTACAAGGATCCCGTCACCATCATCACCATCCTGCCGCTGTCGATCGCCGGCGCGGTCTTCGCCCTGTCCCTGGCCGGCCAGTCGCTGAACATCTTCAGCATGATCGGCCTGCTGCTGCTGATGGGCATCGTCAAGAAGAACTCCATCATCTTGGTCGATTATGCCAACGCCTTCCGGGTCCAGGGCTTCAGCGCCCGCGAGTCCATGAAGAAGGCCGGCCCCATCCGGCTGCGGCCGATCCTGATGACCGCCACCGCGACCATGATGGCGGCCATCCCGCCCGCCCTGGGGCTGGGCTCGGGCTCCGAGATCCGCATGCCCATGGCCATCGGCGTCATCGGCGGCTTGATCCTGTCGACGGTCCTGAGCCTGGTCGTCGTGCCCGCCTTCTACGTCGTGGCCGACAAGCTGACGCCGAAGAAGAAGCGGCCGCCGGAGCCCGCGCCGGCGGCTCCCGCGGCCAAGCCCTGATCTTCGGGCGGCCCGGGCCGCCCGCGCCGTATCCCCCGCCCCGCTCCCCTTCCGGGGGGCGGGGCTTTTTTATGGCTCTTCGCCCAATTCCGGGAAGCCCGGTTCAGGGTATACCCTCGAGGGCGAGGGTACAAGGCCCGCGATCAGTCCGTAGCCGACCTTGAACGGTCTCGCTCTCGGCGGGCCTTAGTCGTCCCGGCGGAGCCTGCGCAACCCTCGTCGAGACGGATGCTTCATCTGTCTCCGCGAGGACGGCTTGGTTGAGCCTGCTCCTATGACCAGATTGGGCCGTAGAGTCTTAGCTCGATCTTGCTTAAGGCTCTCCATCTAGCAGCGGCCTACACGGGCTCCACCGGCGCTTCTCCGCCGTTGGCCGACTAGAGGCCGTTTTATCCCCCCGAGGCAGTTGATTCATCACGATTCGGTCACGGCCTATGGCTCCGTCGCCCCCGACGGTGTACCCCGAGCCGCGCGGCTTTCCCGGAAATTGGCGAAGAACCTTTTTTATTGGCTCTTCGCCGATTTCCTTCGTCCTTCGGACCAGGCATAGAGGGCCGGCAGGACGAGCAGGGTCATCAGGGTCGAGGTGACCAGCCCGCCCACGACCACCACGGCCAGGGGCCTCTGGATCTCGGAGCCGGGGCCCTGGGCGAAGAGAAGCGGCAGGAGGCTGAAGATGGTGATCGTGGCCGTCATCAGCACCGGGCGCAGCCGGTTGGCGCAGCCGCGGGCGATGGCCTCCTCCAGGGGCCGGCCCTCCTCGCGGAGCTGGATGATGTAGGACAGCAGGACGATGCCGTTGAGGACGGCGATGCCGAAGAGGGCGATGAAGCCGACCGAGGCGGGCACCGAGAGATAGAGCCCCGACAGGGCCAGCGACAGGACGCCGCCGACCAGGGCGAAGGGCAGATTGAGCAGGATGAGCAGGGCCGGGCGCAGGGCGCCGAAGGTCAGGTAGAGAAGGAAGAGGATGAGGCCGATGGTGGCCGGCAGGATGACGCCCAGCCGGCGCATGGCCCGCTGCTGGTTCTCGAACTGGCCGCCATAGGTCAGGTCGTAGCCCCGCGGCAGCGGCACCGAGGCCGAGATGACGCGCTTCGCCTCGGCCACGAATCCGCCCAGGTCCCGGCCGCCGATGTTGCACTCGACGCCGATGCGGCGCCGGCCGGACTCGCGGCTGATCTGAGCCGGCCCCTCCCCCGTCCGGATGTCCGCCAGCGCCGACAGGGGAACGCGTCCGCCGGCCGGCGTCCCGACGAGAATGGCGCCGATCGCCCGGGGCGAATCGCGGCGCTCCTCGGGGTATCGGAGCTGGACGTCGAAGAGCCGCTCGCCCTCGTACAGGCGGGTGACGGTCTTCCCGCCGACCGCGGTCTCGACCAGGTCCTGGATGTCCTCGACCGCCAGGCCGTGGCGGGCGATGGCCGCCCGGTCGGGCCGGACGGTCAGGTAGGGCTGCCCGGCCACGCTCTCCACGACCAAGTCCTGGACGCCGCGCAGACCGGCCAGCGCCTCGGCGATGTGGTCGGCCCGGTCCTTTAAGACATCGAGGTCGTCCCCGAACAGCTTGACGATGAGCTGGCTGCGGGTGCCGGCCACGATCTCGTCGATCCGGCAGGCGATGGGCTGGCTGAAGGAGAAGGCGATGCCGGGGATGTCGGCCAGGGAAGCCCGCATCTTGTCGAACAGCTCGTCCCGGGTCCGGGCCGAGGTCCATTCCGAGCGCGGCTTGAGCAGGCCGACAAAGCCGGTCTTCTCGACCCCGCGGGCCTCGAGGGCCAGGCCCGTCTGGCCGGTCTTGCCGACGATCGTGAGGAGCTCGGGGAAGCGCATCAGCCGCTCCTGGACCTTGCGGCTGGTCTCCAGGGACTCGGCCAGGGCGATGCCGGGCAGGAGCTGGAAGTCCATGTCGAAGGCCCCCTCGTCCATGACCGGCATGAACTCGGTGCCCAGCCGCGGGACCAGGGCCAGGGCCCCGGCCAGGAGCAGGGCGGAGACGGCCGCCGGGATGGCCTTGTGCCGCAGGCTCCAGCGAAGGGCCGGCTGGTAGATCCGGCGGGCCGCCTCGATGACGACGATCCGTCGGCCGGGCCGGGGCCGCAGAACGGTGAGGCAGAAGGCCGGAATGGCCACCAGCGACAGGAGCAGCGAGGCGAAGAGAGCGATGATGTGGGTGAAGGCCAAGGGCAGGAACATCTTGCCCTCGATCCCCTGCAGGGAGAAGATCGGGATGAAGGTCAGGGCGATGATCAGCTCGCCGAAGATGCTCGGCTTGCGGACCTCGAGCACGGCCTTGAGGACGACGGGCAGGCGGCGCGAGCCGGGGCCCGCCTCGGACAGATGCCGCTCGGCGTTCTCCACCTGGATGATGGTGGCGTCGATGATCATGCCGATGGAGATGGCCAGGCCGCCCAGGGACATGAGGTTGGCCGACAGCCCCGCCAGGCGCATGGTGATGAAGGTGAAGAGCGCCGACAGCGGCAGGGCCAGGATGACGATGAGGGCGCCGCGAAGCGACCGGAGGAAGACCAAGAGGACGAGCAGGACGAAGAGCGAGCCGATGATCAGGGCCTCGGACACGGTCCGGATGCTCTTGCGGACGATGTCGGAGCGCTTGTAATAGGGCTCGATCGTCACCCCCGCCGGCAGGACGCCGCCGGCGTTGATGCCGGCCACCCGGGCCTCGACGGCCCGCACGACTTCCCGGCTGTTGGCCCCGCGCAGCATCATGACGACGCCGCCGACGCACTCGCCGCGGGCGTCGATCATGGCGCCGCCCTGGCGGACGGCCTGCCCGGCCGAAGCGCGCGCCACATCCCGCAGCAGGACCGGCGTGCCCCGCTCCGCCTTGAGGACGATCAGGCCGATCTCCTCGGCCGACTGCAGGAGGCCGACGCCGCGGACGATGTATTGCTGGGAGCCGGACGGCAGGACGTTGCCGCCGGCGTTGAGGTTGTTGCGGCGCAGGGCCTCGGCCACGTCGCCCAAGGCGAGGCCGTACTTGAGCAGCCGGTCCGGATCGACGACGACCTGGAACTGCTTGATGAAGCCGCCGAAGGAGTTGATCTCGCTGACGCCGGGGATGGACTTGAGGATGGGGGCCAGGGTCCAGTCTTGGACCGTCCGCAGCTCGGTCAGGGCGGCCTTTTGGGCCTCCGGATCGCCGGGCATGTCCCTCTTCAGGGTGTACTGGTAGATCTCGCCCATGGCCGTGGAGATGGGCCCCATGGCGATCTCGATCCCTTCGGGCACCCGTTCGCGGGCCTCGCTCAGCCGCTCCAGGACCAGCTGCCGGGCGAAAGAGATATCCGTCCCGTCCTCGAAGACGGCGGTGATCACGGACAGGCCGAACCGGGAGACGGAGCGCAGCTGGGCCAGGCGCGGCATGCCCTGCAGGGTCAGCTCCACGGGATGGGTGACGAGCTTTTCGACCTCCAGGGGGGACAGTCCGGGGGCATTCGAGAGGATCTCGACCTGGATGTTGGTCACATCCGGGAAGGCGTCGATGGGCAGCCCCAGAAAAGACCAGATCCCGAAGGCCGCCAGGAGAACGACGCCGACAAGGACGATGGCCCGCCGGCGCAAGGCCGACTCGATGATCCGGTCAATCGTGCCCATGCTCGTCTCCCAGGCTGGCCTTCATCATCTCGGACTTGAGCAGGAAGCCGCCCGCGACGACGACCGCTTCGCCGGCGGCCAGCCCGGACAGGATCTCGACCCGTCCGTCAAGGGTCTCCCCCGTCTCGACCGGCCGCAGGAGGAACGTGGACGGCCCGCTCCGGACGAAGACGATCCGCCCGCCGGCGAGCTCCAGGACCGCGGCGGCGGGAACGGTCAAGGCCGAGCGCCGTTCGGCCGTGCTCAGGCGGGCCTCGACGAACATGCCGGGCTTCAGCGCCCCATCGGGATTGGGCAGCTCGATCCGGCCCTCGACCGTGCGGGTGGCCGGATCCATGGCCGCGCCGATGAGAACGAGCCGGCCATGGAAGACGCGCCCGGGATAGGCTTGGGTGACGACCGCGGCGTCCCGTCCGGGCCGGAGCCAGGCCAGGTCCCCTTCCATCAGGTGAACGGAGGCCCGCAGCAGCGAGGGATCGCCGAGGCGGAACAGGTCGCCGCCTTCCTCCACCGAGGCGCCGGCCAGGGCCTTCGATTCCAGGATGACGCCGGAGAGGGGGGCCCGGACGGCCAGCAGAGGCCGGACTTGTCCGGAGGCGACCAAGGCATCGATCTCGGCTTGGGTGGGGCCGAAGGGCGCCAGCTTGCGCCGAGAGGCTTCCAGGAAGGCGCGAGATGCCGCTTCGTCGTCCTGGCCGGTCCTGCGACCGACCCGGGCGGCGGCCTGCAGGACCTCCGCCTGGGCGGCCAGATAGTCGGTGCTGTAGATCTCGGCCAGAACGGCTCCGGCCGCGACCCGGTCTCCGGCGTAGGCCGCCAGGCGCTCCAGCCGCCCGGACGCCCGGGCCGAGACTCCGGCCAAGCGCCGGGCTTCGAACTCCAGCTCTCCCAAGGCCCGGATGGTGCGGGCGACCTCGGCCGCCCGGACGGGCTCGACCGCGATCCCGCCTCCGGCGACGGCCTCGGGAGTCAGGACCACCGTTCCGGCGGGAGCTTCGGCGCGGCCGCCGTCCTCTCCGGAATGGGAACCCTCGGCCGGGGCTTGGGCCGCCCGGCAGCCGCCGAGGATGAGGAGCGCCCCGAAGGCCAGGGCCAAGAAGGTGAAGCGAGATCTTTTCATGAGGCTCTCCATCAGGAAATGTCTTCGCCGGCCGCATCCAAGTCGATCCGGGCCAAGGCCCGGCCGCAGAGCGCCCGCAGGTGCTCCAGCCGGGCCTCGACCGCGGCCCTGTGGAGATCGAGCAAGGCGTAGGCCTGCAGGCGGCCCAGGGCATAGAGATCGAGGCTGACCTTGAGCTCGTCCTCGACGTCGACGAGGAGGCGGTCTTCGAAGATGCGGGCCTGCTCGTCGGCCAGCCGCACGGATTCGTAGGCGGCTTCGACCTCGGCCGCCAGCCGGCGCTTCAAGCCGTCCAGGGCGGCCTGTCCGGCGGCGCGGACCGCGGCGGCCTCGGCCCTCTCGCCGGACCAGCGCTTGGAGGAGAGGGGCAGGGTCAGCCCGAGCGAGAAGCCCCAAGCCGCCAGGCGCTTGCTGGGCAGATAGATCCCCGCTTCGAGATCGGGCCTCCGGTTGAGGCCGGCCAGCCGCTCGGAGGCCGCAGCTTGCTCGGCCCGCAGGCCGGCGATCCGGATCGAGGGACGGCCGGCCAAGGCCGCCGACTGGATCTCCTCGGCCGTCCCCAGGGGCGTCGGGGCCGGAGGGCCGGGCGTCAGCCTCAGGTCGTCGCCGGCGGCGCGGCCGATCAGGGCCCCCAGCTCGGCCGCCGCGGCCCGCCGTTCGCGCCGCTCTTCGGCCATGCGGCCCAGCAGGCGGGCCTTGTCCACCCTGGCCCGCAGGACGTCCGCGTAGGCGGCCCGTCCGGCCGCGTATTGGACTTGGATGGCCTCCGCGACCCGGTCGAGCAGCTCGGCGGCCCGGGCGATCCGGGCCATGGCCTCGTCGGCGCAGGAGGCCCGGACGTAGGCCCGGCGGACCCGGGCGGCCAGGACGAGGCGGACGCGCTCCAGCTCGAGAGCGGCCATGTCCTCGTCGTAGCGACCGACTTCGATCCTCGCAGCCCGCTTGCCGGAGATCTCGATGGTCCCCTCCAGCCCCAGCTCGATCTCGGACTCCTTTCCGGCCCGGCTTTTCAGGCCGAAGGGGAGGCCGCCGGTGCCGAAGGCCAGCCGCGGATCGGGACGAGCCTCCGCTTGGCGCCGGCGGGCCGCGGCGGCCGCGATGCCGGCTTGGGCGGCCGCGACGTCGGGGTGCCCGGCCAGAGCGGCCTCAACGGCCTGCTCCATGGTCAGGACGGGCGCGGGGCTCTGGGCGGCCGCCGCGGCCGGGATCGAGGCCAGCAGAGCCGGCCAAAGAAGAAATCGGGCGGCCGCGAGGCAGCGGCCGGCCCGAGACGGGTCTTTTCGGGACATGGGCATCCTCCGCGGGATTTCGTGGATCGGCGTCGGGGACTTGGAGACGGGCGCGTCTCCGGCCGAGGGGATCCTGAGGCCCGTCTCAGCAGCGGAGGCGGGCGTCGCGGCCCGAAGCCGCGGGGGGCGGGGCGGCCCAAGCCGGCGCGGAGAGGGCCGCGGCCCGGAGAGAGGCGGAAGGCTCGAAGGGCTCGGCGGCGGGCGCCGGGGACGGATGGATGTCCCGCGTCCCGTCATCGCGGCGGAGCGAGGAGCGGGCCGCGGCGAGTCGGATCGGCTCGTGGTCGCAGCGGCAGGGCGCGAGCGAGGCGGCCGGGGAGGCCTCGGCCTTCGGCTCGTTCATGCGGGCCAGGCAGTGCTCGCACTCGGCGCAGGAGCAGAGGGCCCACGGGGCCGAGACCTCGATCGCCGTACCGCCGTCGGCCCGGTGGCAGAGGGCGACCGGAGGGGTGACCGCCAGGACGGCGAAGGCCACGTGGAGGAGGACGGCCAAGGCCCCCCACGCGGTCCGCGACGTCCGACTTCCATTTCCGATCGACATAAGAGGATTTTAGCCCTCCCGGGCCGGGCTGTCAACGCGGCCGGGCCTTGCCGCCCGGGCCTTGCCGGGGCTAGAATGCATCCGTGCAGATTCAGATCGGGCGGGTGTCGGTGCTGCTGCTCCTGCCGTTCTTCGTCGCCGTCTGCGTGGCCCCGCCCCGCGGCGTGATCATCCTCTGCTGCGGCGACAGCATCACCGCGGGCGGATACCCCCACTACCTGCAGCGGCTCCTGGCCGCCGACGGCATCCGGGCCCGGGTTTTGAACCGCGGCCGCAGCGGCAACCGCTCGGCCGAGTACCTCAGCTACCTGGGCCACAACGAGGCCGAGCTGCGGGCGCTGAAGCCGGACTTCATCCTGCTGCAGCTGGGGACCAACGACGTCCGGACGGACCTCGACCGGACGCCGACGCCGGAGTTCGAGGCCAACATGCGCGAGATCCTGCGCCGTCTCGGCGAGCTCCGCGGCCGGACCGGAAAGCCGGCGCGCATCCTGCTGGGCTCGATCCCGCCTGTCCCGGCCGGCCGGGCTTTCGTCTTCGACGAGGATTCGCAGCGGCGGGTGACCGCCGAGATCAATCCCGCCATCCGCCGGCTGGCCGAGGGCTCCGGCATACCCTTCGTCGACAACCATGCCATCTTCGCGGGACGCCCCGACCTGCTGCCCGACGTCCATCCTTCCCGCGAGGGCTACAAGGCGCTGGCGGCCGGCTGGCACCGGGCCCTCAAACCCCTCCTTTAATCCGGTTCTTCGCCGATTTCCGGGAAGGCCAAGCGGTTCTGGGTATCGGCCAACGGCGGAGAAGCGCGGGTTGAGCCCGTGTAGGTAGCCACCAAATGGAGAGCTTCGAGCAGAATCGATCTAGGACACCACGGCCCAATCAGGACATAGGAGCAGGCTCAACCAAGCAGCCGGGACGATACCCTGAACCGCACTTCCCGGAAATCGGCGAAGAACCTTTTTGTTTGAACGCCGCTTGGTGGAGTGGTATCATAAAGAGTAACAAGGGATTTATTCCGAATCCCGACAGGAGCCGTCCCATGAACAGACGCCTGGTCCGCCCCAATCTCGCCGAGATAAAAGAGAAGATGAAGGCTGCCGAGGCCCCTGAGCCGCCGCCGGCCCCGGCGCCCCGTCCCCCGGCCCCGCGGCCCGGCTACGATCCCCGCCCCGGCGCCGCGATGGGCGGCCGCCCTTCCCCCGGGCACGGGCCCGGGCTTCACCCCCAGGGCGGCCCGCATACGCAGAAGAAGATGCATCCGCCGACCGACACCTCGGCCGAGAGCTACTACTATCTCAAGCAGATGAGCAAGAAGACGCCCATGGCGGTGGTCTTCACCGACGGCGAGCGGATCGACGGGTACATCGAATGGTACGACCGGTCCTGCATCAAGCTCAACCGCGACGGCGCCCCCAATCTGCTTGTCTACAAGCACGCCGTCAAGTACCTCTACAAGCTGGACGAGGGCAAGGAAGGCGGCGAAGGCGAGCCGGACGACCGTCGATGAGCCTGCCCCGCATCGGCGTCACCCTGGGTGACCCCGGCGGCATCGGGCCCGAGATCGTCCTCAAAGCCCTGCTCCGCTGGCCCGAGCTCCCGCCCGCCCGCTACGTCCTCTTCGGCACGGAGGATCTCGTCCGGCGCGAAGAGCGGGCCCTCGGGATGAGCCTGGAAGCGGTCTCTTTCGGCCTTGGCGGCGGGGATTCGGAGGCCCGCTTCTCCCTGGCCGAGGTTCCGGTCGGCCCGCTTCCCCCGTGCCGGGGAGAGCCGTCGGCTGAGAACGGGAAAGCCTCCTTCGCCTTCTTCCAGGCGGCCCTCGAGGCAGCCCGGGCCGGGCGCATCCAGGCCGTCGTCACGGCCCCCATCTCCAAGCTGTCCTGGAGCCTGGCGGGCATCCCCTACCACGGACACACCGAGTACCTGGAGACCATCTACCCGGGAGCGATCATGTCCTTCTGGTCGGAGAAGCTGGTCGTGGCCCTGTTCTCGCATCATCTGCCCTTGCGCCGGGCCCTCGACCGGCTGGACAAAGCCGCTTTGGTGGCGTTCATCGCCACCCTGAGACGGGGCGTCGAGAAGGCCCGGCCGGGCGTCCATCACTACTTGGTCGCGGGCGTCAATCCCCACGCCGGGGAGAACGGGCTGATGGGCCGGGAGGAGATCGAGGTCATCGCGCCCGCGGTGGCGGAAGCCCGGGCGGCCGGGGCGGACATCTCCGGCCCTTATCCTCCCGACGTCGTCTTCCGCATGGCCTACGGCCGGCCGCGGCGGATCGTCATCGCCCTGTACCACGACCAGGGGCTGATCCCCTTCAAGCTGGAAGCCTTCGATACGGGCGTCAACGCCACCCTGGGCCTGCCTTTCCTGCGGACGTCCCCCGACCACGGCACGGCCTTCGACATCGCGGGGAAGAACCTGGCCAACCCCCAAAGCACGGCCGAGGCGATCCGCCTGGCGGTCGAGCTAGCGCCGGCCGTGCTTTAGCGCGGCCCTGGCTTCGCGGGCCGTGTCGCGGTCCTTGATCGCTTCCCTCTTCTCGTAGAGCTTCTTGCCCTTGGCCAGCCCCAGCTCGATCTTGACCAGGCCCTTGTCGTTGAACACGATCTTGGTCGGGATCAGGGTCAGGCCGCGCTCCTTGATCTTGCCGGTCAGGCGGCGAATCTCCCGTCGGTGGAGGAGGAGCTTGCGCGACCGGAGCGGGTCGTGGTTGAAGATGTTGGCCCCTTCGTAGGGGCTGATGTGGAGATGGAAGAGGATGATCTCCGAGCCCTTGACGTCGGCGAAGCTGTCCTTCAGCGAGACCCGGCCGTCGCGGATCGACTTGACCTCGCTGCCGAGGAGGGCGATGCCGGCCTCGATCGTCTCCAGGATCTCGTAGTTGAAGTAGGCCGGCTTGTTGACCGCGACGACCTTCATCGGCCCTCCCCCCCGGCTCCCGCCGGCAGGGTCTCGACCCGGATCAGGCTGATGTGCCGCTTGGCCATCCGCTCCACGGTGAAGCGGCGGCCGCCGTAGTCCAGGGCGTCCTTCTCCCGCGGGATGCGGCCGAACTCCAGCAGGAAGAAGCCGGCCAAGGTGGCGTAGTCAGCGCTCTCCGGCAGGCCCAGGCCGAGCTTCCCGTTGAGGTCCTTGACCGGGGCGGCGCCCTTGATGGCCCAGCCGCCGCCCGGGAGCGGCGTCCAGCCGTCCTCTTCCTTGACGTCGTACTCGTCCTGGATGTCGCCGACGATCTCCTCGATCAGGTCCTCCAGGGTGATGATGCCTTCCATGTTCCCGAACTCGTCGATGACGAAGGCCAGGTGCACGGCGTTCTCCCGCATCTGGACCAGGGCGCTCTCGACCGAGGCCGACTCGGGGATGTAGTAGGGCTTGCGCAGGAAGCGTTGAAGGACGATCGGCTCCCGGCGGATGAGGAAGGGGATGACGTCCTTGCTGTGGACGAGCCCCTCGATGTGGTCCAGGCGGCCGCGGCAGACCGGGTAGCGGGAGAACTCCTCGCTCGTGATGGTCTCCAGGATCTGCTCCGGGCTGGCTTGGATGTCCAGGAACTTGATCCGCGGCCGCGGCGTCATGATGTCGCGGATCGGGCGGGAGGCCAGGTCGAGGATGCCGGAGATCATCTGCTTGCGGAAGGCCGACATGCCCTGCACGCCGGTGGTCAGGAAGACCTTGGTCTCCTCCTCGGAGATGGCCTTGGCCAGGTGGGGCGAGCTCTCGCGCGACTTGCGGAACAGGAGGCTGGAGAGGAAGGTGAAGGCCTGGACCAGGGGCGAGAGAAGGACCATCAGCCCGCGCAGCGGCCGGGCGAAGAGGAAGGCCAGCTTATGGGGGTTGTAAGCGGCGTAGATCTTGGGATTGATCTCGCTGAAGAAGAGCAGCAGGACCGTCGTCACCGCGGTGGACAGCAGGACCGCCTGGGGATTGCCGGGCAGGAGCGTGGAGATGATGTAGGTGGCCAGCGAGGCGGCCGCGGCGTTGACCAGGGTGTTGCCGATGAGGATGGTCGTGATCAGGTCGTCCAGCCGGGCCAGCATGCGGCGGACGAGGCCGGCCCGGCGGGAGCCCTTCTTCTCCAGGTATTCCAGGGTGTAGGGATTGGAGGCGACGAAGGCGGTCTCGGAGGAGGAGAAGAAGGCGCTCAGCAGGAGGCAAGCCAGGAACAGGAGGACGGGGACGAGGGTCATGGCCGAACCCTCAGGCTTCGAGGCCGGGCTTGACGTCCTTGAAGCAGCTGGCCAGGGTCTGCTCGATCTTGCGCTCGATCTGGGGCGTGGCCAGGGAGGAGGCGGCGCAGATCTCGGCGATGATCAGCTCCTTGGCCTTCTCCATCATCTTCTTCTCGCGGAAGGACAGGGGCTTGATCAGGCTGAGGTAGTAGAGGCTCTTGAGGACCGCGACCATGTCGAAGATGGTCCCCGACTTCATCAGGTTGATGTGTTCCTTGTAGCGGCCCTTCCAGTTCATGGAGACCTCGATGGCCCCCTTGCGGAGGTAGTCGAAGATCTGCTTGACGGTCCGCTCGTTGATCAGCTTGCGGATGCCCATCTCCTCGGCGGACGCCGCCGGGACCATGACCAGCGTGTTGTTGGCCTTGATGCGGAGGCAGTAGATCCGGAACTGCTCGCCGTCGTAGGCCTGGTCTTGGACGTCCTCGATGACGCCGAGGCCCTGGTTGGGATAGATGACTCTGTCGCCGATCTTGAAAGAATCCATGAGAAACACTATTATACACGTTTTTGCCGGGCGGAGTCAAACGGCGGCCTCGGGATTCTCGCCCGCCAACTGCTTCATTTCGCGGCTGTTGGCCGGAACTTTCGGCTTGACAGAAAGCCGCCGGTCGATTACCATAGCGCCTCACAAGGACTGTTCTCATGAAGCCTACGTTCAAGCCCAACAATCTCAAGCGCAAGAAAACCCACGGGTTCCTGGTCCGCATGAGCACTCCCGGCGGACAGAAGGTCATCAAGAACCGCCGGGCGAAAGGCAGGAAGCGCCTCGCCCTTTGAAGCCTGAAGCCTACGGTCCTCGAGAGAGGATCCGGTCAAAGAAGGATTTTGCCGATCTTTATCAGAGCGGCGGCTGTTTTCGCGGCAAGCACTTCAACCTGATCTTCCGGCCGAATGAGCTGGGCTTCTCCAGGATGTCGGCCGTGGCCAGCCGCAGGATCGGCAACGCCGTCGAGCGCAACCGGGCTCGCCGCCGGGCCAGGGAGCTCTTTCGGCGGCACAAGGATCTGGTACCGGGGACATTGGACATGCTGGTGATCGCCAGACTGGGAATGGGGGCGGCCTCCTGGGAGGAGCTCCTCAGGCAGTACCAGTCCGCGATGAAGTACGCCGCCAGGGGCGGCCGGTCGAAAGCCTAGCCAATGACTCGTATATTGCTTATTTCAATAAAGATATATAAAAAAACCTTGTCGCCCATCATCGGCACCCACTGCCGCTTCTGGCCGACTTGCTCCGACTACACAGCCGAGGCCGTGGCCAAGTATGGCCCCGGCAGAGGGCTTTACCTGGGGCTCCGTCGGCTGCTCCGCTGCCACCCCTTCCACGCCGGAGGGGTGGATCCCGTGCCGTAGAAAAAGAGGTCATGCATGGATACCAAGCGCCTGATATTGGCCATTGTGTTGTCCGTCGTCGTGCTCTTCGGATACCAGCTGCTCTTCACCAAGAAGGCGCCGGAAGTCCAGCCCCCCAATCCGTCCGCCTCCCCCGCCGCGGCCGCCGCTCAACCGGCTGTCGGCGGGCTGGCTCCGGCGTCGCAGCCGCCTGCCGCACCCGGCTCCGGGAGCCCGGCCGACAAGGCCCCGGCGGCGGACGTCGCGCCCGCCCAAGCCGCTTCGGCCCAGGCGGAGATCAAGGCCCGCATCGACACATCCCTGTTTGAAGCCGTCTGGAGCAACAAGGGCGGCGTCCTGCTCAGCTGGAAGCTCAAGAAGCATCTGGACGACAAGAAGCAGCCCCTCGAGCTCGTGCCGCTGGTCACGGAGACGCTGGGCGTCCGCCCCTTCAGCCTGCTGGAGGAGAGCGGCGGCGCGGTCCCGGCCATCGACTTCGCCGCCATCCAGGCCGATGCCCTGAACTCTTCCCTCTATGAGGTCGAGGGGACCGAGCTTCTTTTGAAGGACGGCCAGAAAGGCACCCTCCGCTTCCGCTACTCGGACGGCCAGGGGTTGGAGGTCGAGAAGGCCTTCACCTTCACCGGGGGCAGCTACGAGTTCCAGTCGGACATCCGCATCCTGCGCGGCGGCAAGGCCGTGGAGCCCCGCGTGCTGTGGGGGCCCGGCATCGGCAATCCCACCGAGGAAGAGATCAAGAGAAGCTTCGGCGGCGGGGGCGGCATGACGGCCCTGGCCGGCAAGAATCTCTACCGCGTGGACGAGCGCAAGTTCAAGCCGGAGCGGAGCGTCCTCAACTACCTGGACTGGGCCGCCTACGACGACAACTATTTCTGCGCCCTGTTCGTCCCCGCCGCCCAGCCGGGCGCGGCCGCACTGGTCCGCAGGGACGTCGAGAAGACCGCCTATTACTTCCTGGCCGCCAGCCGGCCGGGCCGGGTCTTCCTGGGTCCCAAGGAGTTCGACCGGCTGGCCGATCTCGGCCTCAACGCCAAGAAGCTCATGCGCTTCGGGACCTTCGGCATCTTCGCCGAGGCGCTCTTCATCACCATCCGGGCGATCCACAAGGCCGTCCCCAACTGGGGCTGGTCGATCATCCTCCTGACCTTGGTCATCAAGATCGTCTTCTTCCCCCTGACCTACAGCTCGACCAAGTCCATGGCCAAGATGGCCGACCTGCAGCCCAAGATCAAGGCCCTGCGCAACAAGTACAAGAAGTCCAAGACCGATATCGACGAGCGGCGGCGGATGAACGAGGAGATGATGGCCCTGTACAAGCAGCACGGGGTCAATCCGGCCGGCGGCTGCCTGCCGCTGCTCATCCAGATCCCCTTCTTCTTCGGCATCTTCAAGATGCTGCAGGCGGCCATCGAGTTCCGGCACAGCCCCTGGATGCTCTGGATCGGGGACCTCTCGATCAAGGATCCCACCTACATCACCCCCATCCTGATGGGCGTCACCCAGTTCATCAGCCAGAAGATGACGCCGACCGCGGGCGACCCGAGCCAGGCCAAGATGATGCTGCTGATGCCCGTCATCATGACCTTCTTCTTCCTGAACTTCCAGAGCGGCCTGATCCTCTACTGGCTGACCTCGAACGTGCTCCAGATCGGCCAGCAGGCCCTGATGAACAGCTTGATGCACCGCAAAAAAGGCGAGAGCGATGGAAAACCAAGAAAAAAGTGAAGAGCTGCAGGAATTCAAGGGCAAGAACCTGGAGGACGCCATCCTCCATGCCGAGCACAAGCTCAAGCAGACCCGGACCGAGTTCAACTACGAGATCGTAACCGAGAAGACGCGCCTGTTCGGGATCAGCAAGGAAGTCGTCATCCGGGCCTGGCCCAAGGAGGCGCCGCCCGAGGACGCCGCGGCGGCCTTCCTGGACAAGCTGCTGAAGGTCTTCCCCCTGGAGATCACCTACCGCCTGCAAAATCGCGGCGGCATCATCTTCGTCGTCTTCGACGGCCCCGACAAGCAGCTCCTGCTCTGGAAGGACGGGCAGCTCCTTCTGGCTCTCCAGCACGTCCTGAACAAGATCTCCGGCGAGAAGGTCCAGGTGGACTGCGAGTTCTTCCGCAAGCGCAAGGAGAAGAAGATCCGCGAATACGCCATGGACGTGGCCGGCCGCGTCCGCCAGAGCGGTCGCAGCGAGATCACCGACCTGATGAACCCCTACGAGCGGCGGATCGTCCATATCGCCGTCGACCAGGTCCCCGGCATGTCCAGCGAAAGCCTGGGCGACGGCTTCCTGAAGCGGATCAAGATCTTCGCCGCCGGCCGCAACGGCAAGCGCACGCCTCCCCGGGAGGGCGAGGACTGAGCTTCGGGCCGCCATGTTCGAGACCGGCCCCGATGACACCATCGCGGCCGTCGCCACGCCTCCCGGATCGGGGGGCATCGGCATCCTCCGCCTGAGCGGGCCTCGCGCCGCCGCGATCGCCTCGCGCCTCTTTCGGCCGCGCCGTCCCCTGCCCTCCGGCTTTCCCGAGCGGCGGGCCGTGCTCGGAGAGATCGCGTCCGGCCGGAACGCCGGCGCCTTGGACGAAGGATTTTTAATCTACTTTCCCGCCCCCCGTTCCTACACCCGCCAGGACGTCGTCGAGATCAGCGGCCACGGCAGCCCGGCCGTCATGGAAGAGGCCCTCCGTCTGGCGATCCGGGCCGGCGCCCGCCTGGCCGAGCCCGGCGAGTTCACCTTCAGGGCTTTCCTCAATGGCCGCCTGGATCTTCTCCAGGCCGAAGCCGTCGATTCCCTGGTCAGATCCTTCACCTTGGCCCAGGCCCGGGCGTCTTTTCATCAAGTCCGGGGCGGCCTCTCCGGCCGG
Source organism: uncultured Eubacteriales bacterium (assembly GCA_964556755.1). Lineage (GTDB taxonomy): Bacteria > Acidobacteriota > Aminicenantia > Aminicenantales > UBA4085 > UBA4085. The sequence continues at coordinate 272,390 of CAZKXI010000001.1, read as the reverse complement.
GTGGCCGGGCTGAGGAGCGCCCTGATCGAGCTTCTGGCCGACGTAGAAGCCGGGATCGAGTTCCCGGACGAGGAGCTGGGCTTGCGCGAGGCCGAGATCGGGGCCCGGATCGGGAAGCTGGCGGCCGGGGTTCGGCGGCTGATCGAAAGCTTCGAGTCGGGCCGCAGGATTCGCGAGGGGATCGTCCTGGCCCTGGCTGGACGGGCCAATGTGGGGAAATCCACCCTCTTCAACGCCCTGCTGGACGCTCCCCGGGCGATCGTCTCGCGGGGGGCGGGGACGACGCGCGACCTCCTGAGGGAGAAGCTTCTGGTCAAGGGCGCCCTCTTCCACCTCGTGGATATGGCCGGGCTAGGCCCCGGTCGCACTCCCGTCGAACGGGAAGGAATCCGCCGGGGCCGGGCCGAGGCGGAGGCGGCCGACGGCATCCTCTTCGTCTTCGACCTGTCGCGCCCGGCGGCGAAGCAGGACCTGGCTTTGGCCGCGTCTTTTCCCGGAAAGAGAGCCGTCTTCGTCCTCAACAAGAGCGACCGGGCCCGGCGGCTTGATCCGGCCGGCCTTGTCGCCTTGCGCCCCGGGACGCCCGCGATCGAGGTCTCGGCCCTGCGGGGCGACAACCTCGAGACCCTGAGGGAGCGGATTCGCGGCGCGTTTGCGTCGGCGCCGCGATCCCGGGAAGGGGACGTCCTCCTCCAGCTGCGCCAGAAGCAGGCTCTGGAAGAGGTCGAGGCCGGCCTGAGGCGCGCCGAATCGGTGCTGGCCGCCGGATTCCGGCCGGAGCTCCTGGCCGAGGAGCTCAAGCCGGCCCTTCGGGGCATCGGGCGTCTGACCGGCGAGATCGTTCCCGACGACATTCTAGCCGCCGTCTTCGGCCGCTTCTGCCTGGGCAAATAGCCATCTGACCCTTAGAGCGGCTTCCCGAGGACGGCAAAGCGATACCATCCTTCCCTAACGATCCGGGTCTGTGCGATAATCTCGCCGGCCGCCGGGATCTTCCGAGAGAGGCGGTTGCGATCCATGTCATCCACCTCCAGCTCCGACTCCTTCGACGTCGTCATCATCGGCGCCGGCCATGCCGGCTGCGAAGCGGCCCATGCCGCGGCAGCCCTGGGCCTGGAGACCTGCCTGGTGACCATCCACCTGGAGACGATCGCCCAGATGTCCTGCAATCCGGCCATCGGGGGGCTGGCCAAAGGGCATCTGGTGCGGGAGATCGATGCCCTGGGGGGGATCATGGGCCTGCTGGCGGACCAGACCGGCATCCATTTTCGGCTCCTGAATCGCAGCCGGGGAGCGGCCGTGCAAGCGCCCCGCGTTCAAAGCGACAAAGCCCGCTACCGACGGGCCATGACCTCGCTTCTCGAGAGATTGCCCCGCCTGAGCCTCTACCAGGGCATCGCGACGGAGATTCTGGTCAAAGGCGGCCGCGCCTCCGGCGTCGGGCTGATCGACGGGTCCGAGATCCGGGCCCGGGCCGTGGTGGCCGCGCCGGGCACCTTCCTCAACGGCCTCATCCATATCGGCGAGAGTCATTATGCCGCCGGCCGGGCGAATGAGCCCGCTTCCAGGGAGCTCAGCGGGAGCCTGCAGCGGATCGGGCACAGGACGTTCCGGCTGAAGACGGGGACGCCGATGCGTCTGGACGGGGGATCGATCGATTGGGCCCGCTTCGACCCCCAGCCGGGCGATGAGCGGCCCATCCCTTTCTCCTACCGGACCCGCGAGCGCTTGGAGAACAAGATCCTCTGCCATCTGGGCCATACGACGCCGGGGACTCATGAGGTCATCCGGGCGAACCTCGGGCGCTCGCCGCTCTTCGGCGGGAGCATCAAGGGGATCGGGGCCCGCTATTGTCCCTCGATTGAGGACAAAGTCATCAAGTTCCCCCATCACTCCCGACACCAGTTCTTCCTGGAGCCCGAGGGCCTGGATACCTCGGAGATCTACGTCAATGGCCTGTCGACCAGCCTGCCCCTGGATGTCCAGAAGGCGATCCTGCGGAGCATTCCCGGCCTCGACGAGGCCAGGATCGTGCGCCCCGCCTATGCCATCGAGTACGACGCCTTCGATCCCGTCGCCCTGCGCCCGACACTGGAGTCTCGATTGGCCCGGGGGCTCTTCCTGGCCGGGCAGATCAACGGGACGTCGGGCTACGAGGAAGCCGCGGCCCAGGGCTTGGTCGCCGGCGTCAACGCCGCCCTTTTGATTCGAGAGAGGCAGCCTTTTGTCCCGGACCGGAACGAGTCCTACTTGGGTGTGCTCATCGACGACCTCATCAGCAAAGGGGTGGCCGAGCCTTACCGGCTGTTCACCTCGCGCTCCGAGCGGCGTCTCCATCTGCGCATCGACAATGCCGACGCCCGCCTGATGCCGCTGGGCCGCAAGATCGGGCTGCTGCCCCAGGACGTCTATGAAGATTTTCTCTGCCGCCGAGAGAGGATCGCGAAGGTCCTCAAAGCCCTGGAGACGACGAAAGTCAAGACGGGCAAGGGCGACCGCATATCCCTGACGGACTTCCTCAGGATGCCGGAACATCGCTGGCCCGATGTGCTACAATACGCCCGGCTCGCCGAGCCGCTGGGCGAGGAGGAAGCCCGGCATGCGGAGGCGGAGATCAAATACGAAGGCTATCTCCGCAAGCAGGAGAAAGAAATCTCCAAGCTCCGCAAGCTGGATGGCGTCAAGATTCCGCCCGGCCTCGACTTCGAGGCGGTGCGCGGGCTGACGAGAGAAGCGATCGAGAAGATGACCCAATCGAGACCGAAGACGATCGGCGAGATGAAAAAGATTTCCGGATTGACGCCGGCGGACGTTTTCAGCGTCTATAATCATGTCGGCCCGGCCAAGCGAAAGCCGGGGCAACGGGCCGATGTTCCACGTGGAACATCAGGACGCCATGAATAAGATTATCGCTGTCGCGAACCAGAAGGGGGGAGTCGGCAAGACGACGACCTCGATCAATCTCGCCGCCGCCTTGGCATTTAAAAAACAGCGCGTGCTCCTTGTCGATTTTGACCCTCAGGGCATGGCCACCGCCGGCCTGGGCATACCCCGCGAGCCTGGAAAGGGCATCTACCAAGCCATGATGAACGGCCAGGACATCATGGAATGCATCACGGGAACGGAGATGGACAACCTTTACGTCTGTCCCTGCGCTCCCGAGCTGGCCGGCGTCGAGGCGGAGCTCTTCTCTCGGGAGAAGCGCGAATATGCCCTGAGAGAGACGCTGGACAAAGCCCGCCCGCGCTTCGCCTATATCTTCATCGACTGCCCGCCATCTCTGGGCTTCCTGACCATCAACGCGCTGTCGGCCGCTGATTCCATCCTGATTCCCGTCCAAACGGAGTTCTTCTGCATGGAAGGGATCCCGGATCTCCTGCGGACGCTCGACGAAGTTCGCACTTATTTCAATCCTGGATTGAAGATTGAGGGCATCCTCCTGACCATGTTCGATGAGCGGACGAACCTCTCCAAGCAGGTTTCCGAGGAGGTCAGGAAATCTCTCCAATCCGTCGTCTACGAAGCCGTCATCCCCCGAAGCATCCGGTTGGCGGAGGCGCCCAGCTTCGGCAAGCCGGTCCTTCTCTATGATGCCCGCTCGCGCGGCGCGGAAGCCTATCTGAAGCTGGCCGAGGAGATCCTGCAGAAATGAAAAAAGCCCTGGGCAAAGGAATTAAAGCGTTCATTCCGGAGGAGTTCGGAATACTCAAGGACGAGAAATTCGCCGACGTGGACATCGATCTGGTCAAGCCCAATCCCGACCAGCCCCGGGTCGATTTCCGGGACGAGGCCATCGAGGAGCTGGCGGCGTCGATCCGCGAAGCCGGCGTTTTGCAGCCGATCGTCGTGGTCCCGGAGGCGGGACACTACAAGATCATCATCGGCGAGCGGAGATTCAGGGCCGCCGGCAAAGCCGGCCTGAAGAAAGTGCCGGTGCTCATCCGTCGCATCCCGCCCGAGAGCCAGCTGGAAATCTCCCTGATCGAGAATCTCCAGCGCGAGCAGCTCAATCCGATGGAAGTCGCGGCCGCCTACCATCGGCTGATGGACGAGCTGGGGTACACCCAGCAGGACGTGGCCGAGAAAGTCGGCAAGGACCGGGCCTCGGTGACCAACACGCTGCGGCTCCTGAAGCTTCCGGCCGAGATTCAGGAGCACCTGCGCGCCGGCCGGCTGAGCATGGGCCACGCCAAGGCCATCCTCTCTCTGGACGAAGAGCGCGGCCAGATCGACCTGGCCCGCCGCATCATCAGCCGCGGTTTGTCCGTGCGCGAAGCCGAGACGGCCGTCTCCGGCCGCAAGGCGCCGGCCGACAAGCCGCGTTCCGCCCGCCGGCTCGATCCCAATCTGGCCGCGGTCCAGGAGGACCTCCTCCGGGTCCTGGGGACCAAGGTGGCGATCGAGGGCACGGCTAAGAAAGGGGTCATCAAGGTGCACTATTACACCCTGGACGACCTCAACCGGATCTATGATCTCATGAAGGGAGCGAAGGCATGAAAGACGCAAGAGAGCGCAAGGTCGACGAGTCCAAGATCTCGGGCTTCTTCGACGACGGCACGGAGTTCGAGGGCCAGCTCAAGTTCACCGGCTCGTTCCGCGTGGACGGCTCCTTCAAGGGCCGCATCGAGTCCGAGTCCCAGCTCATCATCGGCGAGCGGGGCAAGGTCGACGCGGACGTCAAGGTCGGCTTCGCCCTCATCAACGGCGAGTTCCGGGGCACGATCCTGGCCTCCGAGCGGATCGAGATCCACAGCCGCGGGCGCGTCTTCGGCACCATCCAGACGCCCAAGCTGGTCATCGCCGAAGGCGCCTACCTGGAAGCCAACTGCCAGACCATGGAGGCCAAGACGGCCGAGGACGAGATCAAGGCGATCATCGAGCCATGACCGCGGGCGCGGCCCTCGGCGTCATCCCCGTCCGCTACGGGTCCAGCCGCTTTCCCGGCAAGCCCCTGGCTCCCATTCTGGGCCGGCCCATGGTCCAGTGGGTCTGGGAGGGGGCTTCGCGGGCCTCCCGGCTGGGCCGGTTGATCGTGGCCACGGACGATGTCCGCATCCTAGAGGCCGCCCGCGGCTTCGGGGCGGAGGCGGAGATGACGTCGGCCGGCTGCGCCTCGGGCACCGACCGCGCGGCCGAGGTGGCGGCCCGGCACGAGGCCCCGATCGTCGTCAACATCCAGGGCGACGAGCCCCTCATCGCGGGGGACATGCTCGATCCCCTGGTCGAGGCGATCGAGGCCGGAGCCGCCGACATGGCCTCGCTCATGACCCGGGACGAGAGTCCGGCCCGGCTGGCGGATCCCAACGTGGTCAAGGTGGTCGTCGACCGCGGCGGCCGGGCCCTCTATTTCTCCCGGGCCCCGCTTAGATCCGACAGCTCCGATTATTTCTATAGGCACATCGGTATTTACGCCTTCCGCCGCGAGGTCCTGCTCGGCTATGCCGCCCTGCCCCCCTCGCGCCTGGAGAAGGCCGAGCGGCTGGAGCAGCTGCGGGCCCTGGACAACGGCCTCCGCATCCGGATGATCGAGACGGCCCGGCCGACCTTGAGCGTCGATGTCGCCGAGGATATAATCGGGGTCGAAAAGCACCTCTCGAGGCACCCTTCATGAGCAAGCATATCTTCGTCACGGGCGGCGTCCTGTCGGGCCTGGGCAAGGGCATCGCCGCGGCCTCCATCGGCCGCCTGCTGGAGAGCCACGGCTTCAAGATCACCCTCCAGAAGTTCGACCCCTACCTCAACGTCGACCCGGGCACGATGAGCCCCTTCCAGCACGGCGAGGTCTTCGTCACCGACGACGGGGCCGAGACCGACCTCGACCTGGGCCACTACGAGCGCTTCACCTCGACCCGGACGACCAAGTACCACAGCTGGACGGCCGGCCGGATCTACGAGCTGATCATCCGCAAGGAGCGGCGGGGCGAGTACCTGGGCAAGACCGTCCAGGTCATCCCCCACGTGACCGACGAGATTAAGGCCGCCTTCGAGGCGGTCTCCTCGGACAACGACGTGGTCATCCACGAGATCGGCGGCACGGTCGGCGACATCGAGAGCCTGCCCTTCCTGGAGGCCACCCGCCAGATGCGGCTGGAGCTGGGGCCGGCCTCCACCCTCTTCGTCCACCTGACCCTGGTCCCCTTCGTCGGCACCTCGGGCGAGCTGAAGACCAAGCCCACCCAGCACACGGTCAAGGAGCTGCGGGCCATCGGCATCCAGCCCGACATCCTGCTCTGCCGCGCCTCGCTGCCGCTTCCCTCCGAGCTGAAGACCAAGATCTCCCTCTTCACCAACGTCCCGGCCGAGGCCGTCATCGCGGCCCGGGACGTCGACAACATCTACGAGGTCCCGCTGACCTTCGCCCAGGAAGGCCTGGACGACATCCTCATCAAGAAGCTCGGCCTGGTCCCGCGCCGGCGGGACTTGGAGAAGTGGAAGTCGCTGGTCTCCCGCATCCGCCATCCCCGGGGCGAGGTCGACATCGCCCTGGTCGGCAAGTACGCCGGCCTGCGCGACGCCTACATCAGCCTCAAGCAGGCCCTGGACCACGGCGGCATCGCCCACCGGCTGAAGGTCAACATCCGCTGGATCGAGGCCGAGGACCTGCAGAAGGGCAAGCCCGAGAAGGTCCTGGGCGGAGCCGACGGCATCCTCATCCCCGGCGGCTTCGGCCACCGCGGCATCGAGGGCAAGATCCGGGCCGCCCAGTTCGCCCGCGAGGCCAAGGTGCCCTACTTCGGCATCTGCCTCGGCATGCAGTGCGCCACCATCGAATACGCCCGCCACGTGGCCGGTCTGACCGGAGCCAGCAGCACGGAGTTCGACGCCGGAGCCGAGCACAAGATCTTCTTCAAGTGGCGGGAGCTGAAGGGCATCCAGGATCTGGGCGGGACGATGCGCCTGGGCCAATACCTCTGCCGGATCGAGAAGGGCTCGCGGTCCTGGGAGGCCTACCGCTCGGCCGAGATCTACGAGCGCCACCGCCACCGCTTCGAGTTCAATCCCGAATACGAGAGGCCGCTGGCCGAAGCCGGCCTGCGGATCTCGGGAAAGAACCCGGACTACGGGCTGGTCGAGCTGATCGAGATCCCGGGCCACCCCTGGTTCGTCGGCTGCCAGTTCCACCCCGAGTTCAAGTCGCGCCCGCTCAAGCCCCACCCGCTCTTCCGGGCCTTCATCGGAGCCAGCCATGCCCATCGCCTCAAGGCGCATAAGCGTTAGCCCCGGGCTCGATCTGGGCGGCCCGTCCGGCCTGTTCCTGATCGCCGGGCCGTGCGTGATCGAGAGCCGCCGCCACGCCCGGCAGCTGGCCGGGCGCATCGCCGCGATCGCCGGCCGCCTGAAGATGCCCTTCGTCTTCAAGGCCTCCTTCGACAAGGCCAACCGCTCCTCGGTCGAGTCCTTCCGCGGTCCGGGGCTGGAAGCCGGGCTGGACATCCTGCGGTCGGTCAAGGAGGAGACGGGAGCGCCCGTCCTCTCGGACATCCACGAGGCCTGGCAGGCGGAGAAGGCGGCGGCCGTCTTGGACATCCTCCAGATCCCGGCCTTCCTCTGCCGCCAGACCGATCTGCTGGCCGCGGCCGCGGACACGGGTCGGGCCGTCAACATCAAGAAGGGCCAGTTCATGTCGCCGGCCGAGATGGGCAACGCCGTGGCCAAGGTCCGCTCCCGAGGCAACACCCGCGTCCTGCTGACCGAGCGGGGGACGACCTTCGGGTACAACAACCTGATCGTCGACATGCGCGGCATCCCCTGGATGCAGGGCTTCGGCTGCCCGGTGGTCATCGACGCCTCGCACAGCGTCCAGAAGCCCGGCGGGCAGGGCACGGCCAGCGGGGGAGACGCCGACCAGATCCCGACCATCGCCCGGGCCGCGGTGGCGGCGGGCGCCGACGGCCTCTTCCTGGAGGTCCACGAGGCTCCCGGCCGGGCCCTTTCGGACAAGCACAATGCCTTCCCCCTGGCCCGGCTGGAGCGGCTGCTGGAAGGGCTGTTGAGGATCAAGGCGGCGCTGGGAGGGCGGGCATGACCGGCCGAGAGATCCTGGCCGCGGGCCGCGAGGTCCTGGAGATCGAGGCCCGCGCCGTTTCCGGCCTGGCCGGCCGCGTCGATGAGAGCTTCGCCCGGGCGGTGGAGCTGATCTGCCGGACCAAGGCCCGGGTCATCGTGGTCGGGATGGGCAAGTCGGGCCTGGTCGGCCGCAAGATCGCGGCCACCCTGGCTTCCTGCGGCACGCCGGCCATGTTCGTCCACCCGGCCGAGGCCGGGCACGGCGACCTGGGCATGATCCTGAAGGACGACGTGGTCCTGGCGGTCTCCTACAGCGGCGAGACGCGCGAGATCGTCGACATGCTGCCGTTCTTCAAGCGCATCGGGGTCAAGCTGATCGCCCTGACCGGCAGCGGCCGCAGCCGCATCGCCCGCTACAGCGACGTCTCCATCGACGCCCGGGTCGAGCGGGAGGCCGGCCCCAGCGGCCTGGTCCCGACGGCCAGCTCCACGGCCGCCCTGGCCATGGGCGACGCCCTGGCCGTGGCGGCCATGCGCCGCAAGGGCTTGGGCGAGAAGGACTTCGCCCGCATCCATCCCAAGGGCGCTCTGGGGCGCAAGCTTCTGCGGGTGGACGCCCTGATGCACAAGGGCCGGGCCGTGCCCCGGGTCCGCCTGGACGCGACGCTGGCCGGCGTCATCGAGGAGATGACCCGCAAGCGGCTGGGCATGACGTGCGTCGTGGACGGCTCCGGCCGCCTGGCCGGGATCATCACCGACGGCGACCTGCGCCGCCTGGCCCGGCGCCACCGGGGCGGCCTCTTCAAGCTGACCGCGGGCGCCGGCATGACCGCCGATCCCGTCACCGTCCGGCGGGAGAGCCTGGCCACCGAGGCCCTCAACCTGATGGAGGCCAAGCGCATCACCTCGCTCGTCGTCGTCGACGGCGCCGGCAAGGCGGCGGGCGTCATCCATCTCCACGATCTGTGGCGGACGGAGATGTTCTGACCATCCGCCTAGGGAGGAAAGCGTGACGATCCATCCGACCATCTTCCGCGAATACGACATCCGCGGCATCGTCGACAAGGACCTGACGCCCGACGTCGTCCGCACCTTGGGGCGGGCCATGGGCGTCTACTTCCTCCGCCGCGGCAAGCGCCGGGTGGCCTTGGGCCGGGACTGCCGGCTGAGCTCGCCGGCCTACGCCGCGGCCCTGGCCGAGGGACTGGCCGCCTCCGGCTGCTCGGTCGTGTCCATCGGCACGGTCCCCACGCCGCTTCTCTACTTCATGATCTTCCACCGCCGGCTCGAGGCCGGGGTCATGATCACGGGCTCGCACAACCCGCCCGAGTACAACGGCTTCAAGATGATGTGCGGCGAGGAGACCCTCTACGGCGAGGCCATCCAGGACCTCCGCCGCCTGATCGAGAGTGACGACCTGCCCGAGGCCGGCCCGGGGGAGATGTCCGAGGTCGACATCGTGCCCGAGTACACCGCCTACGTCCTGGGCCTGATCAAGCTGGCCCGCCCGCTGTCGGTCGTCATCGACGCCGGCAACGGCACCGGCGGGGTCGTGGCCGGGCCGATCTTCCGGGCCTTGGGCTGCCGGGTGACGGAGCTGTTCTGCGACATGGACGGCCGCTTCCCCAACCACCACCCCGACCCGACCCTGCCCGAGGCGATGGAAGCCCTGGCCAAGGCGGTGCGCGAGACGGGGGCCGACGCGGGCATCGCCTATGACGGCGACGCCGACCGGCTGGGCGTCATCGACGACGCCGGCCGCCTGCTGTGGGGCGACCAGCTGATGATCCTCTTCGCCCGCGACATCCTGGCCGACCATCCGGGCGCGGCCGTCATCTCCGAGGTCAAGGCCACCCAGACCCTCTACGACGAGATCGCCAAGCGCGGCGGCCGGCCGATCATGTGGAAGACCGGCCACTCCCTGATCAAGAAGAAGATCAAGGAGGAGAAGGCCCTCCTGGCCGGAGAGATGAGCGGCCACCTCTTCTTCGCCGACCGCTGGTACGGCTTCGACGACGCCATCTACGCCTCGACCCGGCTGGCCGAGCTGCTGGCCAAGTCGGACCGCAAGCTCTCGGACATGCTCTCGGACCTGCCCCGGACCTTCAGCACGCCGGAGATCCGGGTCTACGCCTCGGACGAGGTCAAGTTCCGGATCGTGGCCGAGGTGGCGGCGGCTCTCAAGGCGCGGGTGCCGGTCATCGACATCGACGGCGTCCGGGCCCGCTACCCGCACGGCTGGGCCCTGGTCCGGGCCTCCAACACCCAAGCCGTCCTGGTCCTGCGCTTCGAGGCCGACAGCGAGTCCGAGCTGGAGTCCATCCAGGCCGAGGTCAAGGGCCTGGTCACCGCGGCCATCCACAAGCTGGGTCAATGAGGAAGCCGGCCCTCGACCTCAAGGCGGTCATCATGGCCGGGGGCAGCGGCACCCGCTTCTGGCCGCTCAGCCGGCGCCGCCGGCCCAAGCAGTTCCTGCCGATCGCGGGGGAGTCGGCCATGATCCGGGAGACGCTCGACCGGATCCTGCCCCTCATCCCGGCCCGCGACGTCTATACCGTGGCCGGCGCCCGCCATACGGCCTCCATCCGCCGCATCCTGCCCGAGCTGCCGCCGGCCAACGTCCTGGTCGAGCCGGCCGCGCGCAACACCGCGCCCTCGCTCCTGCTGGCCACGGCGGTGGTCTACCGGCGCCGGCCCGAGGCCGTGCTGGCCGTCCTCGCGTCGGACCATCTGATCCGCGACCGAAGAGGATTCCTGCGCAAGCTCGAGGCGGCCGCCCGAACGGCCGCCCGGCGCGATTGCCTGGTTACGTTCGGAATTCCCCCGACCTTCCCCTCCACGGGCTACGGCTACATCCGCTTCGATAAGGAGGCCCGATTCGGCTCAGCCGGCCAGACCTTTTACCCGGCGGCGGAGTTCAAGGAGAAGCCCGGCCCGGAGCAGGCCCGGGCCTTCCTGGCTTCCGGCGACTATCTCTGGAACTCCGGCATGTTTCTCTGGCGGGCGTCGGTCTTCGCCCGCCAGCTGGAGGAGCACGCCCCGGACTTCTTCCGCTTCTGGGTCCGCATCCTGGATGCGCTGAAAGCCGGGTCGGCGACCCGTTTAAAAGCCGTCTTCCGCGACATCCCGGCCCTGTCGATCGACTATGCCCTGATGGAGAAAGCGCGGGGGACCGTCGTCCTGGCCGGCGATTTCGGCTGGTCCGACGTGGGGGCCTGGTCCTCGCTGTTCGAGGTCTGGCCTAGAGACGCGGCCGGCAACGCCGTCCAGGGGGACGTCCTGGCCATCGATGCCGGCGGCAACCTGGTCCGCAATCCGGGGCGTTTCACGGCCTTGGTCGGCGTCCGCGACCTGATCGTGGTCAACACCCCCGACGCGCTGCTCGTCTGCGCCAAGGATCAGGATCAGAAGGTCAAGGACGTCCTGGACCACCTGGCCCGCTCCGGCCGCGTCAAGCCGCTCTGAGAGACGCCTCTCGAAAGCGGGCCGCCGCGCGGGGCGATCAGTGGGTGGAGGCGCCGCCGGAGCCGGCCAGCCAATCCGCTTCGTCCCGGGATTCGCGCTCCGAGGCGGGCAGCCGGTCGTAGAGGGCGGTCCGGGATATGTTCAGGATGCGGGCCGCCAGGCTCTTGTTGCTGAAGGTCCGGTCGAGCATGTACTCGACATAGGCGTTCTTGATCTCGTCGAGAGTCGGCATCCGATCGGGGTCCCAGGCGCCGACCCGGGCCTCGAGGAAGCCGTCCAGATAGCGCCGCATAGCGGGCCTCTCAGATCCCCCTGGCCATCCCGATCAGCTTGACGTTGTTGGAGACGGCGTAGCCGAGGGCGGCGTTGGCGGCCATGGTCACGAACCAGGCGGCGACCTTGTTCTTCTTGAAGAGGCTCTTGGCGCTGAAGTAGGAGACGGCCGTGAAGCCGAGCTTGACGGCGGCGAAGGCGGCGGGGCTCTTGACGAAGGGCTTGAGGAGGGGGTTGCCCTCGGCCAGGCCGGGATACTTGAGGGCGGCCGTGGTGGAGAGGTAGTCGGCGACGTTGAGGCCGACCATGGCGATCAGGGAGGCGTCGAAGGCGGTCTTTCCGAAGGCCGATCCCTCCAGGCTGCGGATGAGATAGCGGTGGCCGGGATTGATGGCCATCGAGCTCGGGTCCAGGCTGGCCTTGAGCGCCAGGGGCTCGGAAGCGTCGCCGACGGGCAGGCTGAGAATGGAGAGATTGGTCAGGATGCCGGTCGAGATCTCGGTCTCCACGAGAGAGACCTCGATATCGGCCCTCAGGTCGGCGGCCGGAGCGGCGAAGGCCAACAGGCTGATCATGGCTGCGATGGCGGCGGCTTTTTTCATTCTCTGACTCTCTTTGTTTTCTATTCCCGACGCATTTTTCTAACGCAATATACAGGCCAGCATGGCGCGTGTATTATATATTATTGATAATAAGTAAATTATAGCGCTTCAATGGCGGGGATCACTCACAAGATAAGTGGTTAATATATGGACAACAATAGATATAGAGGGTATTTCGCCAATCTTGTTTTATATATTAGTCAATGTATAAAATAATATATTAAGTGTCCACCTGCAGAGTCCTAATAATGTACACTAATTAATATATGTATATAAATAGATCATATTGGGGGCGGTGGGGGGCTCTCTCCGGCCGGAAGGGGTGTGTAAATCTAAGAGATGGATTAGAATGGGAGTACGATGCACCGATCCGTGAAGCCGGCCCGCCTCCAGCCTTTCACTTGCGCGGTCCGGGGTTTGACCCGAGCCGTCCCTCGAGGCCGCGTCGCCTCCTATGGCCAGATCGCCGCCTTGGCCGGAGATGCCCGCCAGGCCCGCCAAGTCAGCTGGATCCTCCATGCGACGGCAGAATCGGAAGGCCTTCCCTGGCACCGGATTATCGGCTCGACCGGCCGGATCTCCCTGCCTCGGGACCGGGGCGGGCGCGAGCAGGCCCGTCTTCTGCGCCTGGAAGGCGTGGACGTGGGGCCGGGCGGCTCCGTGGATCTGGAGAGGTTCGGCTGGCGGCCGCGCCGCGGACGGCGGACGGCCCTCGAATCCCTGGACTTGGACGCCTTGGGATGACCGGCGGCCTTCAGCGCCCGGCCGTCAGCTCCTCGATGGCCGCGGCGACCTTGGCCCTATGCTCGAGCAGGAGCTTGGGATCCTTGGTGTAAGTCGTCCCGTCGGTGAAGATGCCGGCCGGGATCTCGAGCAGCTTGGCGGCCTCGGCGGCCCTTCCGGCTCTGTCCGGCGCAGCCTCGCGGACCGCCTTCTCCAACCGGACGAAGTACTCGTAGTCCTCGATGCCCTCGCGCAGGATCTCCCAGCGGATCGAGTCGATCGGCCCGCACAGGTACTTGGTCTTGTCCCGTCCGGGATCGCGGTTGGGCGGATAAAGGAACCGCCCGTCGCCGTTGCCCCATGGGTCGGGCCGGCCTTCAGGGATGCCGTAGCCGATCACGTAGGACATCGGGTCCCGCCAGGGATTCTGCGGCTCTGACTCGGAGAACAGGTTGGAGCTCGTCCAGTAGTTGGCCCGCCAGACCAGGATGCCTTTCATTCCCCATTGGTAGGAGGCCCAAAGCCACATCCGGAGGTTGACGGCCGCGTGGTCGATGAACAGCGTGATCCAAGGGCTCTTGGGGCCGGTGCAGAGATAGCTCCATAGCTCGCGCCCTCGGGGGGCCAGCTCGGCCACCATCTTGGGATCGACCCGCTCGAAGACGGTGCAGCCGATCTCGGAGACGTCCATGATCTCGGGCCCGGGCATATGCTCGGTGATGAAGCGGGTCAGGCGGGGCGCGTTGCGGCGGATCCGTTGCATCCCTTCCCGGACGAAGGGGTAGTCCTTGGGCTCGGGCTCGTCGAACCAGTAGATGTATTCCCTGCCCAGCCACCCTCGCGCCTCCAGATGGGACTCGATCTGGCGGAGGTACTGGCTGAAGAGGCGGTCGTATTCCGGCGTCCCCTGGGGGAAGCCGCCGAAGACGCCCTCCCGCCGGGAGTAGAACGATCCGGTGCCCATGCCCTCCAGGCCGAGGTTGAAGGCGTTGAAGCCGAGCTCGTCCAGGACGCGGCGGGCCTGCTTGTCGAAGAGGGAAAAATCCACCTTGACGCCGATGGACTCCAGCGGCATCTCGAAGTCGCCGCCCGGGACGAGGTTGGCCCCTTTCCCGGCCGCCGTCAGGACGATGTCGTCGAACCAGACCGTGCCGGTCGTCGTCCCGCCGCTCTTGCGGAAGGCGGGAAAGAGGCGGAGCCGGACGGAGGCGGCCTCGGCCGGGAACGCGCCGACATCGAAGGCGTCGGACTTCCAAGCCGGGCCGGTCTTGATGATCTTGAGGAAGGAGAGGGCGGGCAGGGATCGTCCGGCGGCGTCGAGCGCCTCCAACAGGACCGTGGCCTCCTGGCCCTCGGCCGCGGACCGGGTCCAAAGGCTCATGCGGTGGGCGACGCCCGGCTCGACGGGGATGGCCGCGGCCGCCGAGGCCTCGATCGCGGCGGTCACGTCTTCGTCGACGATCTTCAGGGACCGGCCGCCGGCGTGAGGATCGGCGGCGTCGAACTCGCCTCCCTTCCAAGGCAGGCCGGTGAGCTCGACCTGGATCGGGGTGAGCTCGAAGGGATGGGTCGGGGCGAGGCGGTGGTCGCGGAGGTTCTGGTAATAGAGGTCCATGACCTGCTCGAGCTCTTCGCGGGTCTCGAGGTTGTGGTAGAGGTTGATATGCCCGGTCGGAAGGCCGAAGGAGGAGCGGATCGAAGGACGGTCCGGAAGCGAGAAGCTCCGCACCTTCAGCGTCAAAGGGACGGACTGGCGCCGGTCGCCGGCGGACAGGAGGATGGAGCCCCGGTACTCGCCGGGCGCGGCGCCGGCGGGGACGCGGACCGTGATCCAGAGCGGGTGGTTCTCCCCGCCGGCCGCGGCGAAGGGGCCATCGACCGGAGGCAGCGGATCGGGCCACCAGCCGGCTCGGCCGCCGGCGTCGGTCGGCTGGGTCACCCGGACGTACTCCACATGCTTGACCGAGACGGCGGCGGCGGGCAGGACGGCGCCGCCCGGGCCGGCCAGATCGGAGGCGACGACGCGGACATCGTCGACGCGGGCCGGGGGGCGAAGGACGAGCAGGAAGGGCTCGAATTCGCCGCCGGCGGCGGAGAGAAAGACGCCGGGGCTTGGGGTCGCGGGCAGAGGATCCTCGCGCATGACCTTGTAGGCGCCCTCGGCCCACCAAAGGGGCCCGAGCGGCCCCTCGGGCAGGCGATATCCATAGGCCGGGGCCGGAGCGGGCTTGGAGGCGGGGGGCGCGGTTGCCGGGGCGCCGCCGGCCGGGAGAGCCGTCGTCAGAGCGGCGACGGCGGCGGAGATGGCCAGGACGGCCGCTGCCGTGACGGCGGCGGAGATGACGGCGGAGGCGCGTCGGCGAGGCGTGTGGGGCATGTCTTCCTCCGGATGGAGCGCGTTGGGTGTATCTTCAACGATCCGATCTAAAAATGCAACGCTTCGGGGCCCGGGGTCCCGAGCGGGTTGATTGACCGGCGGCGGGGTCCGATCTAAGATGGCCGGCGGAGGATGCCCATGCGCGCGCTTCGCGGTCCGCTTCCGGCTCTGCTCGTCCTGATCCTCTCGCTGTCGTGCCGGGGACCGGCCCTGGCCCCGGGCTCCGCCGCCGGCGGTCTGGCCGTCATGACCTTCAACATCCGGATGAACACGCCCGCCGACGGGCCGAACGCTTGGCCGCTGCGCCGGGACATGGCCGCCTCGACCATCCTCTTTCACAAGGCCGCGCTCGTCGGGCTGCAGGAGGCCCTGCGCGACCAGATCGCGGATCTCGAGGCGCGCCTCCCGGGCTACGGCTGGGTCGGGGCGGGGCGCGACGACGGCAGGGACGGCGGGGAGTTCAGCGCCCTGTTCTTCGATCAAGCCAGGCTCAGGCTTCTGGAATCCGACACCTTCTGGCTGTCGGAGACGCCGAGCGTTCCCGGCAGCCGCGGCTGGGACGCGGCCTGCAACAGAGTCGTCACCTGGGCCAAGCTCCAGGACCGGGCCACGGGGCGGGCCTTCCACGCCTTCAACACCCACTTCGACCACATGGGCCAGACGGCCCGCCGCGAGAGCGCGCGTCTGCTTCGCCGCGAGATCGCGCGGATCGCCGGGCGCGGCCCGGCGGTCGTCACCGGCGACTTCAACGGCACGGCCGACGGCGAGCCCTACCGCATCCTCGTCGCAGACGGGGAGCCGGGGCCGGGGCTTCGCGACGCGCGGGCCGTGTCGGCCCTTCCTCCCTACGGCGGGACGCGGTCGTTCAACGGCTTCAAAGCCGCCCTGGGCCCGGCCTCGATCATCGATCATATCTTCGTCGCCGGCCCGGTCGCGGTGACCCGGGTCGGCATCATCGCCGACAAGTGGGACGGCCGCTTCGTCTCCGACCACGAGCCGGTCTTGGCCGAGATCGTCATCGGGGCGGCCGCGTCCGGAGGCCGCTGATCATGCCGCGTCGCGTCCGAACGAGAGCGCGGCGGGCCGTCCCGATCCTGCTCGCCCTCGCCTTGGGAATGGGGGGAAGGAGCTTGGCCGTGCCCGCGGCTCCGGTCCGGGTCCAGGGCGCTTCTCCCCTCCAGGAGCGCTGGTTCGTCGTCATTTTGGGCGGGACGCCCGTGGGCTTCTTCCGGGAGCGCGTGGCGGGCGGTCCGGGCGGGGGATTCACGACGGAAACGCTCATGGTCATGGTCATCAACAGGCTGGGAAGCCGGGTCGATCTCTCGGTGAGCGGCCGAATCGAGGAGGGGCCGGACGGCCTCCTTCGCCGCACCGGCAGCGAGACAAAGGCTTCGGCCCTGGTCATGAAATCGGCGGCCACGATGGGCGACGGGACGATCGAGATCCGCAGCGAATCCGGCGGCAAGAGCTACACCCGCAGCATCCCGTTCAAGGGCCCGCTGCTGGGCCCGGAGGGACTGAGGCGCCGCTCGAAAGCGGAGATCCGCAAGCCGGGCGACGTCTTGGAGTACCAGACCTATGCCGACGAGCTGGAGAAGCCGGCCCGGGGGAAGCGGACCTGCCTGGGGCGCGAGAAGATCCGGGTCCTGGGCCGCGAGATCGAGGCTCTCAAGACGGAGGAATTCCTGGAAGGGGCGGGGGCCAAGGCCCTGGCCTGGCTCGATGCCGACCACGAGGCGGTCCGCCAGGAGATGGCCACTCCGTTCGGCGCCGCCGAGTTCGTCCGGGCCACCCGGGAGCAGGCCCAGGCGGCCGCGGGCGGGGCGTCCCTGTCGGAGGAGATCTACGCCCGCTCGGTCATCCGGACCTCGATCCGCCTGCCCAAGGCCAGGACGCTTCAGAGGCTGAAGGCTCGCCTGGCCCGGCGGGACACCGGCTTGAGCTGGCCGGATCTCGGAACGGCTCAGCAGAAGGTCCTGGCCCGCACGGCCGGGAGCCTGGATCTCGAAGTCCGGCGGCCCTCGGCGCCCCGCCCCATCCGGCTTCCGCTCCCCTCCATGCCGGCCGACAAGCCCTTTCTATCCGCCAATGCGGTTGTCCAGTCGGATGATCCCGCTTTGCGGGCCGAGACGGCCCGGATCCTGGCCGGCGAATCCGATGCGTGGCGGGCGGCTCTCAAGCTGCGGCGCTGGGTGACCGACAACATGACCTTCGACGCCGGCATCGCCCTGGCCCCGTCCAGCGAGCTGTTCAAGGACCGCCACGGGACCTGCCTCGGATATGCGACCCTCCTGGCCGCCATGTCCCGCGCCGCGGGCATCCCTTCGCGCGTCGTCATCGGCTACGTCTATCTGCAGGGCGTCTTCGGCGGCCACGCCTGGACCGAGGTCCGGATAGGGGAGACCTGGCTGCCGCTCGACTCGGCGGTCGTCTCCCCCGGCGTCGCCGATGCGGCCCGGATCGGGATTGCCGCGTCGTCTCTCTACGAAGGCTCCGGCTCACTCACGGGCGGCGCGGCCTCGCAGCTGATGGGGCAAGTGCAGGTACGGATCCTCGAGTACGAGGGGGAGGATGGGAAGACGGTCGTCGTCCCCGAAGGGGCCGAGCCGCATACGATCTCGGGCGACGTCTATCGCAATCCCTGGCTGGGAATCCGCTTGACCAAGCCGAAGGGCTTCTCCTTCGGCAAGCTCGACGCGGTTTGGCCGGATGCCACGGTCGTGGGGATGAAGGGCCCCGGCGGGGCCGAGGCGTCCCTGCAGGAGGGCGCCTACCAGCCCTGGATCGAGCTGGACGCGGCGGCGGCATCCGCCCTGATTCGGGCCGTGGGAGCCGGAAAGCCGAAGCGGTCTTCAGCCGGCGGCCGGACTGTCTGGTCGCTGGCTAGAGGCGACAAGGCCGCGGCGGCCGTGTTGGACGGCCCCGTCTATTGGCTGTTGACGGCCGGCGGCCGCGGCTCCCCCGCCCTCCTCAACAGTCTTCTCGCCGGCCTAGCCTTGAATTAGCAGACATATACCGAATTCAAGGTCTTCCCAAGGCTTTATTCTTTTTATTGTCGCATTATTTTGTCGCCATCCCCTCTCTCAAAGAGGTCGGCGCCTGGGCCTTTCGCGACTGCTGAGACGCAGCCGGCCTGAGTCAATAAAGCGTTGTATTCACGGGAGAAAAGGGTGCCCCGCGACCGAATTGAGTCTGTGTCTGAGAATAGAATTCGGTATATGTCTGCTGATTCAAATGGACAGGGCCAGGAGCCACTGGGCGAGGAAATAGAGAGAGAGGTTCATGGCCCGGCCGCCCGGGATCTTGCGGACGAACTGAAGGATGGCCAGGATCGCGTCCGAGATCATGAAGAGGATGGCCCCGATAAAGGCCCGCAGCGCCGGCGCTCCGCCCTGGATGACGAAGCGGTTCGAGGCCAAGCCGGCCATGACCACGAGGGATAGGATGTAGACCGCCACGGGCACCTTGCGCCGGCCCAGATAGGGGAAGAGGATGGTCATCATGAAAAGGCCGGCCAGAAGCAGCGGCAGGACCGACAGGAAGTCCACCCGGGCCGGGGTGACCGACAGGAAGGCGCGAATGTAGAGGATCTGAGCCACCAGGAAGGCGGCCAGGCCGGCTTGGAAGAGCCGGTCCCTCTGGATGAGGAAGACGTCCCCGGCCAGGGAGGCGACGAGTCCGGCCACCATGAAGGTCTTGTACACGGCCGGCGCACCCGCCCCCGGGCGCAGGAAGGCGAGGACGATGATGGCCATCGTCGCCGCCGGCTTGAAGATCCAGACGAGGCCGCGCCTTTCCGTCGTCTCGCCGTAGACCGTGCCCAGGGCGCAGATTCCGGCGACGGCCGTCAGAGCGATCATGGGGATAGTCATGGCTGCCTCCGCCTCAGCGGCCTTCTTCCGTCTCGAGGCGCAGCCTCTCGCGGGCCTCGGCGAACATCGGCTCGGCGTAGGAGCTGTCCCAGGTGCGGTCCTCGAAGCTCCTCTTCTCGACCATCCGGAGAAAGCCCTCGAAATCCTTGAAGTACGAGCCGTAGATATGGAAGCTGTCGACAAGGTCGGCGTAGCGGCCGACCCGGACCGGGCGGCCGATCCGCTCCGCCACGCGGCCGGCGATCCGCTTCTGCAGATCGGTCAGGGCGAAGACGTTCATGTAGGCGGCCTTGTAGGCGTCGCGCGACCGCCAGTGGGCGTTCATGTTGAGGACCGGCCGGCCCTCCTCGTCGTCGAGGAGACGAAACCACAGGCGCTGCAGGCATGGCGGATCATAGGTCGGCGGATCGAGGCGGACGTTCCAGGTGATGGCCTGGGCCCTCCGGGTATGCCCGGTCTCGGCCAGCTTGGCCACGGCGGCCTCGATCTGGTCGATGGCCCGCCCCTCGATCTCGTAGCCGAAGAGGCGCTTGTGGTAGGTGTAGGTCCACTTCCCCTCCTGGGGGGCGATCCAATGATCGTGCACGCCGTCGACGACCTCCTGGCGGTAGATCTCCAGGTCTTCCAGCCCGCCCGGGAAGGCCCGGTGGATGCGCGGCTCGGCGAAGGGGTCCTCGACGACCCAAGTCATGGTGCAGTCGCGGCTGGGCGGGTCCCCCGGCTTGTCGTACTCGGTCTTGATCGCCGCCCCCTCGCGCCAGCAGGCCAGGACGGCCTTCTCCCAGGCTTCCGGCAGGGTCTTGCCGCTGACGAACAGGGTCGGGATGTTGCCGTTCATGGAGGCCTCCTCGGGGCTGCGGTTGTACCACAGGCCGCCGGGGGGGTCAAATTCACCGGGGCCTCTGGATGGAGTATGATAGGGGGCCGATATGACAGGGCAACAAAGAATCCGGGCGCTGCTGGAAGGCCGGGCCGCCGACAGGCCGCCCTTCCTGCCCGCCGTCTATGAGCACAAGGCCGCGCTCGTCGGCTCGACCCCGTCCGCCGTGGCCCGCAACGCCATGCTCCTGGAGAAGGCCCTGTCCCGCGAGCTGGAAGTCTACGAGCCGGATGCCCTGACCGTCGGATTGGACGTCTACAACGTGGAGGCCGAAGCGGCCGGCGCCCGGGTCCGCTTCTTCGAAGGCCCCGAGGTCCCGGTGATCGAGGGACGCCCGCTGAAGCCGGGCGGCGACATCGGCCTCCTCCCCCTGCCCGATCCGGAGCGCAGCGGCCGCATGCCCGTCTTCCTGGAGGCGGGCCGCCGTCTGCAGGCCTACGCCGGCCGCGAGGTCCTGGTCCGGGGAGCCCTGAGCGCGCCCTTCTCCATGGCCGCCGAGCTGGTCGGCGACGAGCCCCTCCTGATGGCCCTCCTGGACCAGCCGGATTGGGTCGCCTCGCTCCTCGACTTCTGCGCCGTGGCCGTGGAGGCCTACGGCAAGGCCTTCGTCGACAGGGGGCTCGGCGTCATCCTCTTCGATTCCCACGCCGCGCCGCCGCTCGTCTCGCCGGCCCTCTACCGCCGCGCCATCCTGCCGGTCACGGCCCGGGTGATCGCCTATTTCCGCGCCGAGCTGGGCGTCCCGCTCGTCCCCTTCATCATGGGCGGGGATACGACGCCGCTCCTCCCCGACCTTTTGCGCACCGGGACCAACAACGTCCTCTGCGACTTCACCGCCGACCTGGGCGGCTTCCTGGAACGGGTTCCCGATCCGGCCGTCCTCGTCCGGGCCAACCTCGACCCCCGCTTCCTGGAGACGGCTTCATTGGACGAGATCGAGTCCCGGACCGCGGCCATCCTGGAGACAGGCCTGCGGCGTCCCGGCTTCATGCTCGGCACCGGGATCGTCCCCTTCACCCTGGCTCCCGAGAGGATCCAGGCCGTCCGTCGGGCCCTCGTTCGCTCCGCCGCCGCCGGCCGCCTCTGATACTTTTGTTGGGGATCTTCTACCAGCTCCGGGAGTAAGGGACGGTTCGGGGTGTCGGCCAACGGCGAAATAGCAAGGGCGCAGCCTTTTTCCACAGTTCTCTGAGGGCACCCAACGGGCGCCGAGGGATGTTTGAGCACGCGATTATTCCAGGGAGCCGGGATGGAGGGAGTGATCACAATGATCGGTCAGTCTAGGATGCGGAGTTCCGCAGGCGCCGAAGAGAGCTGTGGGAAAAGGCGAGTTGCGCCCGAAGCCGCCGGGACGATACTCCGAACCTCCTCCCGGAGATGGGAGAAGAACCTTTTATTGACGCGGTGCGAAAACGGGCCCTCCCGAGCGTCTACTGGGACGGGACCAAGATCATGGACCGCCGTCTTTTTGATGACGCCCCCGCCGCCGGCCCGCCCGGGGACCCGGAGGAGATCCGCTCCGAGGCCCCCGAGCCTGTCGAGCCTGTCGAGGCCGGCCGCGCGGGCGAAGACGATAGGGACGGACATCGCCGCCGCCTTCGCGAGAAGTTCCTCAAGGCCGGCCTGAACGCCTTCCTGGACCACGAGGTCGTCGAGCTCCTCCTGACCCTGGGCACGCCGCGGCGGGACTGCCGGAGGGCGGCCCGCCGGGCCCTGGCCGAGTTCCGCACCCTGCGCGGGGTGTTGGAAGCCGAGACCCACGATTTGCAGAGGATCGACGGCATCGGAGCCCACAACGTCTTCGGTATCCGGCTGGTGCAGGAGGTGTCCCGCCGCTTCCTCAAGGACCGGATGCTGGCCCGGCCCTACTGCCGCTCCTCCGTGGAGGCCTTCGACTATCTCACCCACGCCATGCGGGACCTGAAG
This sequence comes from uncultured Eubacteriales bacterium, assembly GCA_964556755.1. Classification (GTDB taxonomy): domain Bacteria; phylum Acidobacteriota; class Aminicenantia; order Aminicenantales; family UBA4085; genus UBA4085. The sequence continues at coordinate 250,265 of CAZKXI010000001.1, read as the reverse complement.
CGGGAGTGCTTCAAGGTCCTCTTCCTCGACTCCAAGAACCAGATCCTGGAGGAGAGGACGCTCTTTGAAGGCACCGTCGACTCCAGCGCCGTCTACCCGCGCGAGATCATGAAGGAGGCGCTCCGCTTCAACGCCGCGGCCATGGTCTTCGTCCACAACCACCCGTCCGGCGATCCCGATCCCTCGCCCTGCGACCGGGAGATCACCCGCGAGCTCGTCTTCGCCGCCCGCATCATGCAGCTGAAGGTCCTGGACCACCTGGTCATCGGCAACAACCGCTTCTTCTCCTTCGCCGACCACGGCCTGATCCAGGACTACGACCTGCTCTTTCTCAGCCGGAGCCGCTAGGGGAGGGGCATGAAACCGGTTGCCGCCCGCCCCCTATCCCGGTTAAACTAGGCGCCAAGGAGCCCGCGAGAACATGGCAGAAAAAACCCCGACCGGCATCGAACCGATCCAGGCCATTGCCGCCAAGCTCGGCCTGCCCCCCGAAAGCATCGATTTCCACGGCCGCTTCAAGGCCAAAGTCGACCCGGCCCTGGCGCCCGCCTCGGGCCGGCCGGCCGGCCGCCTGGTCATGGTCACCGCCATGACGCCCACCCCGGCCGGCGAGGGCAAGACGACCACCGCCGTGGGCCTGACCGACGCCTTGGCCCTCCTCGGCCACAAGGCCGTCGCCGCTCTGCGGGAGCCGTCGCTCGGCCCCGTCTTCGGCATGAAGGGCGGGGCCACGGGCGGGGGGAAGGCCAAGGTCCATCCCAGCGAGGACATCAACCTGCACTTCAACGGCGACATCCACGCCGTGACCACGGCCCACAACCTCCTGGCCGCCATGGTCGAGAACCGGCTCCACTTCGACGGCCCGGCCGCCCAGCTGGACGCCCGCAAGGTGACCTGGAAGCGGGCCATGGACATGAACGAGCGAGGGCTGCGGAGCATCCTGGTCGGCCTCAACGACCCCAACGGCGGCTACGGCCGGGAGACCGGCTTCGACATCACCGCCGCCTCCGAGGTCATGGCCATCCTCTGCCTGGCCAAGGACCTGGCCGATCTGAAGGCCCGCCTGGCCCGGATCGTGGTCGGCTACGCTCCCGACGGCAAGCTGGTCACGGCCGGCCAGATCAAGGCGGCCGGGGCCATGGCCGCCCTGCTCAAGGAGGCCCTCAAGCCCAACCTGGTCCAGACCCTGGAAGGCAATCCCGCCTTCGTCCACGGCGGGCCCTTCGCCAACATCGCCCACGGCACCAACACGGTCATCGCCACCGGCCTGGCCCTCCGCCTGGCCGACTACGTCATCACCGAGAGCGGCTTCGCCACCGAGCTGGGGGCCGAGAAGTACATGGACATCGTCGTCCGCACCGGCCACATCCCGCCGCCGGCCGCGGTCGTTATCGTGGCGACCCTGCGGGCGCTCAAGTACCACGGCGGGGTCAAGGCCGACGCGCTCAACGCGGAGAACGTCCTGGCCGTCGAAAGGGGCTTCGAGAACCTGCGCAAGCACGTCGAGAACGTCCGCCTGTTCGGCGTCCCCCTGGTCGTGGCCCTGAACAAGTTCCCCACCGATACGGCGGCCGAAGTGGCCGCCTTCGACGGGCTGGCCGGCCGGGAGGGCTTCCGCTACGCCCTGAGCGACGTCTTCGGCCTCGGCGGCCGGGGCGGCCTGGACCTGGCCCGCCAGGTCATGGAGACGATCGAGCGGGACAAGCCCGACTTCCGGTACCTCTACCCCTTGGAAGCGTCCCTGATCGAGAAGATCGAGATCATCGCCCGCCGGGCTTACGGGGCGGCCCGGGTGGCCGTGGAGGCCAAAGCCCGCAAGAAGCTGCAGCGCTACGAGGCCGACGGCTTCGCCACGGCGCCCGTCTGCGTGGCCAAGACCCAGTACTCGCTCTCGGACGACGCCAAGGCCCTCAACCGCCCGCGCGACTTCGCCGTCACGGTCACCGACGCCAAGCTGAGCGCCGGGGCCGGCTTCGTGGTGGCCCTGTGCGGCGAGATCATGACCATGCCCGGCCTGCCCAAGGCGCCGGCGGCGGAGAAGATCGACGTCTCGGATGAAGGCGATATCAGCGGCATCATGGGCTGAGCCCCCGGGGGCTTCGCCCGTCCGCGAGGAGAGACCGATGAAAGACGAAGAGCCGGACGAGAAGACCGTTTCCCGCGGCAAGGCCATCGAGGCCGCCGTGTCCCAGATCGAGAAGCAGTACGGCAAGGGCGCCGTGATGAAGCTCGGCCAGCGCGACGCGGCCATCAAGGTCCCGGCCATCGCCACGGGGTCCATCTCCTTCGACCTGGCCCTGGGCATCGGGGGATTCCCCCGCGGCCGCGTGGTCGAGATCTTCGGACCGGAGGCGACCGGCAAGACGACCCTGGCTCTGCACGTCATCGCCGAGGCCCAGCGCAGGGGCGGCCAGGCCGCCTTCATCGACGCCGAGCATGCCCTGTCGCCGAGCTACGCGGCCAAGATCGGGGTCGACGTGGACAACCTCCTCATCTCCCAGCCCGACTACGGCGAGCAGGGCCTGGAGATCGCCGAGGTCCTGGTCCGCAGCGGGGCCGTCGACGTGGTCGTGGTGGACTCGGTCGCCGCCCTGGTGCCCAAGGCCGAGCTGGAGGGCGAGATGGGCGACGCCCACATGGGCCTGCAGGCCCGGCTGATGAGCCAGGCCCTGCGCAAGCTGACCGCCATCGTGGCCCGCTCCAAGACCTGCTTCATCTTCATCAACCAGATCCGGGAGAAGATCGGCTTCTTCCTGGGCAACCCCGAGACCACCACCGGCGGCCGGGCCCTCAAGTTCTACGCCTCGCTGCGGGTCGACGTGCGGCGGATGACGGCCATCAAGGACGGCGACCAGATCGTCGGCAACCGGGTCAAGGTCAAGATCGTCAAGAACAAGATGGCGCCGCCCTTCCGCGACTGCGAGTTCGACATCATCTACGGCGAGGGCATCTCCCGCGAGGGCGACCTGGTCGACATGGGCCTGAACGTCGGGCTGCTGGAGAAGTCGGGGACCTGGTATTCCTACAACGGCGAGCGGGTCGGCCAGGGCCGCGACAACGTCAAGAAGCTGTTCAAGGAGAAGCCCGAGCTGGCGGCCGAGGTCGACGCCGCCATCCGGGCCAAGGTCGGGCTGGGGCCGGAGGCCGAGGCTAAGGCCCCGGCCGAGCCGCCGGCCAAGCCCGAAGGCAAGCCCGAGCGCCGCGGCCGCTAGGCCGGTCTGGCGCCCGGGGCCGTTTCGCGCTATCCTGGGCGGCGGGGAGGAGGGCGCTCATGTCCGTGCGGCGGATCCTACGCAACGGGGCGGGACGCTCGAGCAAGAAGGGCCTCGATCCGGGCAGCCTGGTCTACGTCGGCAAGCCCAAGACCGGCCGGCCCCGCATCACCGTCATCGACTATGACGGCGAGAGCTTCCTGGAGAAGACGGCCGCCACCTGCGAGGAGTGCTTCTCCTTCCGCGACACCGCCACGGTCACCTGGATCAACGTCGACGGGGTCCACGACCCCTCCATCGTGGAGAAGATCGGCGGCCACTTCGGCCTCCATCCGCTCATCCTGGAGGACATCCTGACCACCTCCCAGCGGCCCAAGCTGGAGGATTTGGGCGACATGCTGTACGTCGTCGTCCGGATGCTGGAGTACGACGAAGCGACGTCCCAAGTGGGCACCGACCAGCTCAGCCTGATCGTGGGGCCGAACTTCCTCATCTCCTTCCAGGAGCTGGAGGGAGACATGTTCGACCCGGTCCGGGACCGGATTCGCAAGGCCAAGGGCCGCATCCGCAAGCTCGGCCCCGACTACCTGGCCTACGCCCTTTTGGACGCCGTGGTCGATCACTACTTCAGCGTCCTGGAGAAGCTGGGCGAGCGGATCGAGAATCTGGAAGAGGAGCTGATCGAAAATCCCAGCCGGACGACCATGCACGCCATCCACGGCCTGAAGCGGGAGATGATCTACCTGCGCAAGTCGGTCTGGCCGCTGCGCGAGGTCGTGGCCGGCCTGGAGCGGGTCGAGTCCGGCCTGATCCGCGAGTCGACCCATATCTTCTTCCGCGACGTCTACGACCACGCGATCCAGGTCATCGACAACGTCGAGACCTACCGGGACATGCTCTCGGGCATGGTCGAAACGTATCTCTCCAGCGTCAGCAACCGGATGAACGAGGTTATGAAGGTCCTGACCATCATCTCGACCATCTTCATCCCCCTGACCTTCATCGTCGGCGTCTACGGCATGAACTTCCGGCACATGCCGGAGCTGGAGTGGAAGTGGGGCTACTTCGTCGTCTGGGGGGTGATTCTCGCGATCGGTCTGGCCATGGTCAAGTTCTTCCAGAACAAGAAGTGGCTGTGAGAGGGAGAGGGAGCATGAAGCCGAAATACCTGGTCCTCATCATCCTGGCGGCGCTGCTGGTCGTCCTGGCCGTCCAGAACACCCAAGTGGTCACCTACCGGATCTTCTTCTGGAAGATCGCCATGTCCCAGATCATCCTGGTCCCGTTCGTCTTCTTCGCCGGCTTCTTCGCCGGCTACTGGCTGGCCCACTTCGGGCGCCGGCGCCCGCGCCGGTCCGGCGAGCCCGCGCCGCCCCCGCCGCCCGTCCAGATCTCCGGCCGCTGAGCTAATTGCCCTTGATCAGCTCGGTCATCTCGTAGTCGGCCATCACCTCGTCGAACATCTCCGGCGTCTTCTCCTTCAGCTCGATGGCGTAGTCCAGGAAGGACAGGATGCCGTCGTGGAGGACCTTGACCGCTTTGCGCATCAGAGGCTCCCGCCTCTCCGCCTCCCGGATGAAGAGCTTGTCGGGGTTGTTCTCCTTGAAGAGCTTGACGTCGTAGAGGAAGTGGAGGATCTCGATCATCCTCAGGAAGACCTCCTCGAAGGCGTTCTCGATGGCCCGCTGCAGGAAGGTCTGCCAGACCCGCTCGGCCTTGACGTACTCCATGATCACCGGCTCCATGGCCTCCACGGACTTGTACTCGACGGTGGCCGCCTCGGCCCGCATGGCCCGCAGCTGCTCGGCCGAAGCGGACCGGATCCGGGCCATGGTCAGGGCCGGCCTCTTGAGGGCGTGGAAGTTGGCGATGAACAGGGTCCGCATGTCGGCCCGGAACATGGTGCTCTTGATGTACATCAGGTGGCGGCGCCGCTCCCGGGTCTCGTGCCGCTCCAGGTACTTCTCGACGATGAAGACGGCGATCAGGATGTCCAGCGGGATGGCGGCCAGGTGATAGAGGAACTCGAAGTGGGTCAGCCGCTCCAGCCCCAGCAGGGCCAGCGAGGCGGCGATCATGATCAGGTAGAGCGGCAGACTCTTGGCGATCCGGCGGGCGGAGCGGCTCATGGCCGGGATATAGCACAGCTGTTCGCGGCGAGTCAATCGGCCAGGACGGCCCGCAGGTAGCGGGCCGTGGCCGACCGCTTCGAGCGGGCGACTTCCTCGGGCGTCCCCTGGGCCACGATCTCGCCCCCCCGGTCGCCCCCCTCGGGACCCAGGTCGACGACGTAGTCGGCCGACTGGATGACATCCAGGTTGTGCTCGATGACGATCAGCGAGTGGCCCTCGTCGACCAGCTTCTGGAAGGCCCGCAGGAGCCAGGCCACGTCGTCCGGGTGGAGCCCGATGGTCGGCTCGTCGAAGAGGTAGAGGACCCGGCCGTCGCGCTCGTGGATCAGGTGGTAGGCCAGCTTGATCCGCTGCAGCTCGCCCCCGGAGAGGGTCGTGGTCGGCTGGCCCAGGCGGAGGTAGCCCAGGCCGACGGCGGCCAGGGGCTTGATCCGGCGGACGATGTCCGGCCGGTCGGAGAAGAACTCCAGGGCGTCCTCCACGGTCATGTGCAGGACGGCGTCGATCGACCGGTCCTTGTAGCGGATATCCAGGATCTCGGGCTTGAAGCGTCGGCCGCCGCAGGCCTCGCAGACCAGGGTCACGTCGCTGAGGAACTGCATCTCCACGACCTGGCGGCCGGCCCCCTCGCACTCCTCGCAGCGGCCGCCCTTGGTGTTGAAGGAGAAGTCGCCCGGCCGGAAGCCGCGGGCCTTGGCCTCCCGGGTCTGGCTGAACAGGTCGCGGATGCCGTCCATGGCCTTGGTGTAGGTGGCCGGGATGGAGCGGGGCGAGGCGCTCAGGGGCGACTGATCGACCAGGACCATCTTGTCGATGAACTCCAGGCCGCGGATCTCGGCCCAGCCGCCGCGACCTTCGCCGGCCCAGCCCCGGTAGAGGATGTCGTGCAGCAGGGTGCTCTTGCCCGATCCGGATACGCCGGTCAGGCAGGCGAAGACGCCCAGGGGCAGGCGGACGTCCAGGTGCTTGAGGTTGTGCTTGTGGGCGTCGCGGATGAGGAGGAAGCGGTCGGGCTTGCGGCGGGCCCGGGGCCGGGGGACGGACTTCTCCCCGCGCAGGTAGCGGGCGGTCAGCGAATCCGAGCCGGCGAAGAATTCCTGCCGCGGCCCGGCGAACTGGATCTCGCCGCCGTGCTCGCCGGCCCGCGGCCCCAGGTCGATGACGTGGTCGGCGGCCCGGACGATCTCCGGCTCGTGCTCCACGACCAGGACGGTGTTGCCGACGTCCTTGAGGGAGCGGAGGATCTGGATGAGGCGGCCGTTGTCGCGGGGATGGAGGCCGACCGAGGGCTCATCCAGGACGAACAGCGTGCCGACCAGGCTGGAGCTCAGGGCGGCCGCCAGGCTGATGCGCTGCGCCTCCCCGCCGCTCAAGGTGAAGGTCATCCGGTCCAGCGAGATGTAGTCCAGCCCGACCTCGAGCAGGAACCTCAGGCGGCCGAGGATCTCGGCCAGAAGCTTCTCGGCCACCTGGGCCTCGGCCGGAGGGAGGACCAGGCCGGCGAAGAAGGCCTGGGCCTTCTGGACGGTCAGGCGGACGACGTCGCCGATCGAGAGGCCGCCGACCCTGACGCTCAGAGCCCGCGGGTTGAGGCGGGTCTGGCCGCAGGCCGGGCAGGGCACGTACTTGCGGTAGCGGCTGAGGAAGACGCGGACTTGGACCTTGTACTTGCGGGTCTGCAGCCAGTCGAAGAAGCCCTTGATGCCGTACCACTCGCCGTCCCCGTCCATGATGAAGTCCCGGTCGGCCTGGGACAGCTTGCCGAAGGGCGCGTCGATCGGAACGCCGCGCCGGCGGGCCGCCCGCAGCATCTCCTTCATCACGCCCTTGGAGACGGGCTTGGTCCAGGGCTCGATGGCCCCGTCCTTCAGGGACAGCGAGTCGTCCGGCACGACCTTCTCGAGGTCGATCACCGCCAGGTCGCCGAAGCCGTGGCAGTCGGGGCAGGCGCCGTGGGGGTTGTTGAAGGAGAAGAGGTTGGGGAAGGGATCCTCGTAGGGGAGGCCGCATTCCTTGCACTCGAGCTTGTCGGAGAACGGCCAGGCGCGGCCGTCCTCGGCTTCGACCCGGATTCTCCCGCCGCCGTGCTTGAGGCCGAGCTCCAGGGAGTCGACCAGCCGGTCGCGGTCGGCCGGGTCCAGGACGGTCCGATCGACGAACACGGCCAGGGTCTCGGCCTTGTCGAAGGAGGCCTCCTCGAAGGAGACGATCCCGCCGCCGCGGATCAGGCGGTAGAAGCCCAGCTTCTTCAGCGGGGCCAGCCCCTTCTCGCCCGGCCAGGCGAAGCTGACCGTCACCCGGGCGCCGGGGGCCTCCCGCAGCAGCGTCTCGGCCATGCCGTCGATGGTGTCGCGGGCCACGGGGCGGCCGCATTGCAGGCAATGGACCTTGCCGATCCGGGCGAAGAGGACTCTCAGATAGTCGTAGGTCTCGGTGACCGTGGCCACCGTCGAGCGGGGGTTCTTGGTGGACGTCCGCTGCTGGATGGCCACGGCCGGCGGCAGGCCTTCGATCTGGTCGGCTTCGGGCTTGTCCATCCGCTCCAGGAACTGGCGGGCATAGGAGGAGAGCGATTCGATATAGCGGCGCTGGCCTTCGGCGTAGAGGGTGTCGAAGGCCAGGCTGGACTTGCCCGAGCCGCTGACGCCGGTGACGACGACGAGCTTGTCCAGCGGCACGTCCACGTCGACGCCCTTGAGGTTGTGGACGCGGACTCCCCGGAGAACGATGCTCTCGCCCATGAAGCCCGATATTATATCAGAAGATGCGGGAGGGGGGTGATTTTGGTAGAGTAGGGCCCCATGAGCTTCCTCGTCGTCCTGGGCATTGCCGTGGCTCTGGCCATGGACGCCTTCGCCGTGGCCCTGGGCGTCGGGCTGAGCCTGCGGGGCTGCTCGCCCCGGCAGACGCTTCGGCTGGCCGGGAGCTTCGGCCTCTTCCAATTCGCCATGCCCCTCATCGGCTGGGTCGCCGGGCGTTCCGTGGCCGGCCTGATCCAGGGCTTCGATCACTGGGTCGCGGCCGGGCTTTTGGTCTTCGTCGGCGGCAAGATGATCCTCGAGTCTTTCGAGCGCAGGGAGAGCGCGGCCTCGGGCGCGGCCTGCCCCGATCCGACCCGCGGCGGCCGGCTGCTGGTCCTGTCGCTGGCCACCAGCATCGACGCCCTGGCGACCGGCCTGAGCCTGGCGGCGCTGGGCGCCTCCGTCATCTACCCCGCCGTCGTCATCGGGGCGGTGGCCTTCCTTCTGACCGCCGTCGGCGCCAAGCTGGGCCCGCTGGCGGGCCGCTGGGCCGGCCGGGGCGCCGAGATCGCCGGCGGCCTCATCCTGCTCGGCATCGCCGCCAAGATCCTCGTCGAACACCTCGGCTGACGGCGCCCCTCTGAGCTGAAGGAGAGCGGGGAAAGCCCTATTTCCCGAACCCGACGCGCAGGCCGGCGTAAGCCGAGAGCCGCGGCGTCCCGTAGCCGAAGACCGTCTCGTAGCGCTCGTCCAAGAGGTTGTCGATGCGCACAAAGACGCGCGTCCGGGGCCCGGCCTGGTAGGCTATGTCGGCATCGGCCAGGAAGTAGTCGCGGAGGGTCACGGCCGGGTAGCCCGCGGAGGCGTAGTCCCGATCGGGCCGGTCGCCGATGAAGGCCGCCGCGAGGCGGGCCTCCCACCTCGGGAAGGGCCGCCAGAAGGCCTCGACCGAGGCTTTGTCCCGGGGCCGGCGGGGCAGGGCCGTCCCGTCGTCCAGATCGCGGGCGTCCATCCGGGTGTAGGAGAGGCGGATGTCGGCGGCTGGCGAAGGCCTGAGCCTGAGAAAAGCCTCCCAGCCCTGGGTCCGGGCCCGGCCGATATTGACGTAGCCGAGGGCGTAGTCGTAGTCGATCAGGTCCCGGAAGTCGCTGCGGAACCGGGTCAGGCCGGCCTGCCAGCGCCCCTCCGCCCACTCCTGCTCGATCCCGGCGTCCCATCCGGTGCTCCGCTCGGGCCGCAGGCCTTCGTTGCCGATCGCCCCCCAGGCCGTGCCGGGCGCGTAGAGCTGATAGAGCGAGGGCGACTTGAATCCCGTGCCGATCGTGGCTTTCAGCCGCGTCCCGGTCGCCTCGACGGCCAGGGCCGGGGCGACGCGCCAGGTCAGCGCCGTCCCCGTCCGGCTGTGGTCGTCCAGCCGGAGTCCGGCGGTGGCGAAGAAGAGGCCGCCGATCCGGATCTGGTCCTGGGCGAACAAGCCCACCCGCTCCGCCCGGCGGCCGGGGAAAGCGCTCTCGTAGGGTCCCCAGGCGCTCTCGGAGAAGTAGGACGACTCGCCGCTCTCGCGCTGCCAGTCGCCGCCGAAGGTCAGAGTCTGCGATCCGGAGAGGAAGATGTTGTTCTGGACGTCGAGCTTGGCCAGCCGGCTGCGGAACGTCCCGATCTCGGAGTCGGCGGGATGCAGGTCGTCGACGGGATTGTCGTTGTCGCGCCCGGAGCCGAGGTGCGAGGCCGCGGCCTTGATCTCCCAGCGGCCGCCGAGGAGCAGAGCCCGGCCGCGGGCCGAGAGCAGAAGCGAGCGATAGTCCTGGAGGCTGTTCGGATCGTCCCCATAGGGGCCTCCGAATCCGTCGATGGCGGTGCGCGCCTCGACCGCCCGGACGACGATCGCGGCCTCGGCCGTGGGCGAGAAGGCCCAGCCGAGCTGGCCGGACAGGGTGGCGTTGCGGTATCCGTCGGCCTCGCTGTTGCCGGCGTACTCGGTCGAAGCCGCCGACAGCCCGGCCGTCTGGTAGCGCGAAAGGCCGAAGGAATAGGACAGGCGGCCGGCGCCGCCCGAGACGGCGGCGGCGCCGCGCCACGAGCCGTAGGACCCGCCCGATGCCTCGAGGGCCACGGCCGGCCGGCCCTCGCCGCGGCGGGAGACGATGTTGATGACCCCGGCGAGGGCGTCCGACCCGTACAGCGTGCTCTGCGGGCCGCGCAGGATCTCGATCCGCTCGACGTTGTCCAGGGTCAGATGGGACAGGTCGTAGGAGCGCGAGGGGTTCATCGGATCGTTGAGGGCCACGCCGTCGAGGAGGACGAGGACATGCTCGGAGTTGGCCCCGCGAAGAAAGGCCGAAGCGGCCGCGCCCGGTCCGCCGGCGCGGACGGCGGCGACGCCCAGACCGTCCTGGATGACATCCAGAACGCTGGTCCGCCCGGCCCGGTCGATCTCGCGGCGCGTGAGGACGGTTACGGAGCTGGCGACCTCCTTGGCCGGCGTCTCGATCCGCGTCGCCGAGACGACGACTTCGTGGCGCAGGGGGGGATCCTGAGCCGTCCGGGCGTCTTGCGCCGACAGGGTCGGGGGGAACAGGGGGAGAGCGCCGAGACCGGCGAGAACGGCGATGAGGGCGACGGCGGGGCGAGCCATGAGAACCTTCCTCGCGCCCCCGCTTCAAAAAAACCCGCCCGGGCTTCCCCACGAAGCCGGGTCGATGGATTCGAGGAAGGTCTCCTGGCTCTCGGATCATCCTCCTCCCGGGCCTTCCCGTCCTCAGGCCGCAAGGCTTGAGGGCAGTGGCATCGTCCGGGATTCGTCCCCGATTACAGTAGCGGGGGCTGCGTCCGCATCTTAACGGACTTCCCTTCGTTCGAACCCGGCGGGCCTTCCGGTCGACCCGCGCGTGGACAGGATAGACCTCGGCAGCCCGGCTGTCAATCAGGGACGAGAAGACGAGCCGCCCCCTCTTAGGGGAGAGGGGGCGGCGGTCAGGAGGAAGGAGGGTTAGAGGAGGGGAAAAAGGAGGTGCGCCTCGCGATCGATCCTGTTGTCATCTCGATGGCGCCTCATTTCGCTCACTTCACTGATATAAACGCTATCGGCCCTGTCTTGGTTGCATGGCCTGCACGCTTCGCGGCCCGGACGGGCCCGCCTCGAGCTGCGGGCGGCCTGTGGCGGGGAGGTGGGAGCTTGGGCCGCGGGGCCGGCCCAGCATCGGAACATTATTCTAAATAGCAGAAAACAAACAAAAAAACTCGAATCCGATGATTTTTTATCCCCCGAGCACTGACTACATGAAATATTATATCATGCTTTTTATCGGCTTGGCAATCCTTTTTTGCTTTTTTTCAAATAAATCGCTTTGCGGCGCCCTGAGGGCGGAATCCGGACCGTAAAGAGGGCAGAACAGCCGTATTTCGCCCCGAACACGGGAAAAGCCGCCGGCCACGCTTCCCGGAATGGGGCGAGGAGCCTCTGTTTTGGTGCTTCGCCAATTTCCGGGAAGGCCAAGCGGTTCGGGGTATCGGCCAACGGCGGAGAAGCGCCGGTTGAGCCCGTGTTGGTCGCCCCTTGATGATGCGGGGCAACAAGATCGAGCCGGGACTCCGTGGCCCGATCCGAATACAGGTGCAGGCTCAACCAAGCAGCCGTGGTCGATATGCCGAACCGCCCTTCCCGGAATGGGGCGAGGAGCCGCTTTTTTGACCGATGTCGCGGTTTGGACTAGAATTCCGCCCTTCCGGCCGGCATCCCAAAGGCTTGCGAGGCATCCATGGACAACGCCCAATTCCGCCGCTATGGGCACCAATTCGTCGACTGGCTGGCCGACTACTTCGAGACGATCGAGGAGCGTCCCGTCCGGGCGGCTGTGGCGCCGGGGGGCGTAGCCTCGCGGCTGCCGGCCGATCCTCCCGAGACCGGAGAGCCGATGGAGGCGATCTTCTCGGACTTCAACGAGATCATCATGCCCGGGATGACCCACTGGCAGCACCCCGGCTGGCATGCCTATTTCCCGGCCAACAACAGCCCCGAATCCATCCTGGCCGAGATGTTGACGGCCGGGATGGGGGCCCAGGGCATGAGCTGGATCACCTCCCCCGCCGCCACCGAGCTCGAGGACCGCGTCTTGGACTGGCTGCGGAAGATGATCGGGCTTCCCGAAGGGTTCTCGGGCGTCATCCAGGATACGGCTTCCACCGCCACTTTGGCGGCCCTTCTCTCGGCCCGGGAGAGGGCCACCGGCTACGAGTCCAACGAGAAGGGCCTGCGCCGTCCCTTGACGGTCTACGCCTCCTCGGAGACCCACTCGAGCTTGGAGAAGGGGGTCAAGATCGCCGGCTTCGGCCGCGAAAACCTTCGCTTCGTTCCGGTGGACGCCGGCTACGCCATGGTCCCGGAGGCCCTCGAGGACGCCGTCCGGCGCGACAAGGCGGCCGGCTTCCAGCCCGCTTTCGTGGCCGCTACCCTCGGCACGACATCTTCCACCGCCGTCGATCCTCTGGGGCCGATCGGAGAGGTCGCCGCCCGGCACGGCCTCTGGCTCCATGTCGATGCCGCCTACGGCGGGACGGCCGCCCTCTGCCCCGAGAACCGCTGGATTTTGGCCGGCGCCGAGCGGGCCGACTCGCTCGTCCTCAATCCCCACAAGTGGATGATGACCAACTTCGACTGCTCGGCCTACTTCGTCCGCGATCCCGGGGCGCTCATCCGGACCTTTGAGATCCATCCCGAGTACCTCAAGACCGGCGTCGATCCCTATGTCAAGAACTACCGGGACTGGGGCATCCAGCTCGGACGCCGCTTCCGGGCCCTGAAGCTCTGGTTCGTCATCCGGTCCTATGGCGCCGAAGGCTTGCGGGCCATGGTCCGGGAGCATCAGCGCCTGGCCCGGCTCTTCCGGACCTGGATCGAGGCCGAGCCGGGCTTCAAGGCGCCCGCCCCCTCGCCCTTCGGGCTGGTCTGCTTCCGGCTTGACGACGGCCGCGGCGCGGCGGACCTGGACCGCCTGAATCGGGCCCTGCTGGACGACATCAACGCCTCGGGGCGCGTCTTTCTGACCCACACCGTCCTGGGAGGCCGGTTCACCCTCCGCTTCGTGGTCGGATCGCGCCTGACCCGGGAGCGCCATGTCCGTCAGGCCTGGGACATCGTCCGGGACTCCGCCCGGCGGGCCCTCGGCCGTCCTTGATAAAAAGCCCGCTCCGGTCTATCCTTCCCCCGTAGCCATCTCGCGAAGGAGGAGCCCCATGCCCGTCAAGTTTCTCATTCAGGCTTTCAAGGAAGAGGATTTCCGCGGCCGCAGCCGCCATATCGTCTCCAACGAGGCCGAGCTGAAGCTCGTCGGATTCGACAACGACATCGCTTCGCTGAAGATCATGCGCGGGCCGGACTACCAGCCCGGCGACGTGGTCCGCCTCTACACCGACAAGGGCTTCTCGGGCAAGTACGTCGAGGTCGGCCCGGGGGAGTACTCCAGCGTCCACAAGTCGCCCATCGACCTGGGCCACAAGATCTCCTCCATCGAGATCACCTCCGTCCACATCCCGGCCGCTCCGCCCGTGCCGTTGATCGTCCAGGTCTTCGCCGACAAGAATTTCGAGGGCCGCCGCCGGACCATCGTCCAGGACCTGACCGACCTCAAGCTGCAGGACTTCGACGACGACGTCTCGTCGCTGCAGGTCTTCGCCGGTCCCGACCACGCCGGCGAGGTGGCCACGTTCTTCCAGAACCCCAACTTCAGCGGCTTCAGCCTGGAGCCCGCCGACATGGGGCCGGGGACGAGCATCCCCAACCTCAAGGAGATCCCCAACAAGCTGAACAACCGGATCTCCTCGATCCGGATTCACCTGCCGGGAAAGTAAGGATTCATCGCCGCCTGCGGGAGCGCCCGATGGGGGCGAAGAGCCTTAGATCTTGTAGAGCCCGCGGGGATCGGCCCCCAGGAGCCCGGCCTTGACCAGGTCGGGATCGGCGGGAAGCAGGTCGCGCCGCTGAGCCGGGGTCAGGAAGCGGGTGTGGCGGGCCCGGTCGAGGGCGTCCCCGATCCAGCTGATGTCCCTCTCGTCCGTCATCCAGCCCCGCCCGTCGAATCGCGTCAGGTCGAAGGGGACGGAGTACTCGAGCATGGTCTTCTCCCCGGCGGCATTGAAGTAGACGTCGAAGTAGGAAGCCATCAGCTCGCGGATCGTCCGGTAGACGGGCTCGCGGAAGCGCAGGACGGTGAAGTTGGACTTGGCCACGCAGCCCCAGGCTCCGTTCTGGCGGAAGACGGCCAGGACGTGGTCATCGTCGTGGCGGGAGCGGATGTCAACGAGAAGGGGGCGCCGGCCGTGGAAGCGGAAGGCGGCCGCGGCGAGCAGCGCGCCCTCGAAGCAGTTGGCCCGTCGATCCCGCAGGACCCGTCGCGGCGAGGCCGTCCCCGGCTCGGGGTCGTAGGCGATCCCGTTCAGCCAGGCTTGAACTCGGATCGGCGCGCTCAGCTTGGCCAGCGCCGCTCCCTCCGCGGCCGACCAGACCGCGGGCCCCGGGCTCTGAGCCTTCATCTTCGTCCCTCCCATGGCCTTTCCGGCGCCGCCCGGCTTCAATCGCGAGGCGGATCGGCGCTCCAGGCGAGAGCGCCGTCGGGGTCGGCGAAGCGGGCCTGGAAGCCGAAGCCCCCGTCGCCCTGGACGATCTTGAGCAGGACGCGGTTCCAGCCCTTCTTCAGCCGCACGGCCACGTCGTCCTGGTCCGTGGCGACCGCCCGGTAGGCCGGATTGTGGTGGACCAGCTCGCCGTTGATCCACAGCCGGGCCCCGTCGTCGCTGCCCAGGAGAAAATGGGCGGTCCGATCCTCGGGCGAGCGGATCCAGCCGAGAGCGTAGACCGCGACGCGCTCGCTCGGGCGGACCAGCGTGTTGAGGTCAAAGCCGCCGTCGGCGCCGGCCCGGATCTTCCGCCACCCGGCGGGGACCCCGTCCTTGCCGATGTAAGATTCGGATAGGTCGGAGGCCGCTTCGGGCGGATAGCCGACCGCCAGGGCGTCCATGTCCGGGGCGTCGAAGGGGCCGGCCAGGCTCCATTCGGTCAGGAACCTGCGGGCCGCCGGGGCCAGCCTGTAGCCGATGATCCCGATCTCCGCTCCCGCCGCGGCGGGATTCCGGCCCGTCACCTGGAAGGTCAGGCAGGACCGGCCGGGCTCCAGGCGCAGCCCCTTGATCGGCAGGACCGCGAAGCCGCGCTCGGGGGCGTATCCTTGGAAGGACGTCGGCGCCAGGGGCAGGCGGGAGGCCCCGGAGACGCAGCCGGCCACCTCGAAGTCTCCGCAGGCCGGCCCGCGCAGCAGATAGAGCTCCAGGTCGTAGAGGTCGGAAATGCCGACGTTGAAGTCCAGCTCGACCTGCGAGCCGGGCCCGGCGCTGTCGGTGGCCAGGGCCGGAAAGCGCGCCCCGTCCGGGCCGTAGTGGGAGGTCAGCGAAGAGACGAGCTTGGCCGCCCGGAAGCGGACCGATCCGTCCTCGCTCTGGTAAGCCTCTCCCTCGCCGGTCTCGACCCGGCTCCAGGCCGGAAGGACAAAGCCCGCCGGCGGCTCCAGGGCGTAAGGCAGCCGGTCCTCGACGGCCGCCAGAGCGGGGAAGGGCTTGTGGGGCTCGGTCTGGTACCAATAGGCCGTCGACGAGTCGAAGTCGGCCCGATCGTTGGCGTGGCCGTGCTCGATGCTCACCCGGATCGACCGGGCGAACGGCACCGGATCGGGAATGTGGAAGCGGTAGACCGAAGCCTTGGATCCCGCCTGGAAGTCCTCCTCTTGGAGAGGGCAGCCGTAGAAGAGGCCGCTGGATTCCCGCATGCCCCAAGCGTCGGAGAAATAGTCCTCCGAGCCCGTGCCGTGCAGCGAGGGCGCGCTCTCGCCGTCGATGCGGATCCGGTCGTCTCCCTCGCCCCACCAGCCCATGGCCCTCTGCAGGACGCTCAGCTGGCATCCGACGTAATGGCCGCGGCCCTCCGCCTCCAGGATCAGATAGTCGCCGTCCGGGCGGGGCGGAAACTCCTGGCGGTATTGGGCGTGGAAGAGGGGCGTCCCTTCGGGAAGCGAGGGCAGGATGCGGTAGTCGATGTAGTAGTAGAAGGCCGGCACCTCGCGCCGGCCCTCGTTGGTCACCGTGATGCGGGCCGAGCGGGCGAAAGGCATGCGCCAATAGCAGTTGCGGGCCCGCCCCTGCGAGGAGTTGGTGATCGGAAGCGAGGCGAGGTCGCGGTTCAGCCCGTGCCCGACGCCGAAGAAGTCCCCGATGGGGGCTTCCACCGAGGGTCGCGCCTCTCCGTCCCAATACATCCGCAGGACCAGCTTGCGGCCGTAGAAGGCCTCGGCCGCGATGGTGACCCAGATGTGGTGGACGGCGGCCGGCCCCTTGAGCTCCGCCAGGACGGCCGTCCCTCCGGCCGGGATGGTCAGCGAGTCCTTGTTGCCGCCGCCGCGGTCGAAGGACGAGACGCGGGCGGCCGCGAAGTCCTGCCGGGCGGCCAGGCCGCCCAGCAGGTCCTGGCCCTGCGGCCCGGCGGACGCGGCGGCGACGAGACAAGCGGCGGCCAGGATCGAACCGAAGACGACGGATGCCTTGGAACGGACGGACATGGAGGCCCTCCTCGAGGCCCGTTTGAGATCGGGCTTCGGACTCGGGGCTATTCTAACCGATCCGGTTTCGCGGCGTCGACGGGCGGAGCCTCGCCGCTCCGAATCCAGTCGGCCGCCGCCAGGACGCGGACGGCCTCGGGCCGGGGCCGGAACAAGCCGCTCCCGGCAGCCAGGGCGCCGGGCCAGGCTTCGGCGTCGCCCGTCACGACGGCGATGTGAAGCCCGCCCGGGCGAAGATGCTTGCGGACGGCGTCGCGGACGTCTTCGGCCGTCAATCCCGGCAGAATGCGGGCCGCCGCGTCGAAAGAATCCTGGCTGCCGAGGGACCGGGCGCCCATGCGGCGGGCCAAGCGGTCGGCCAAGGATCCGCCTCGCAGTCCGATCGATCCGAGAAGGCCGTCTCGAATGAGCGTGAACCGCTCCTCGGTCAAGCCCTCTTCGGCCAGATTCCGGATCTCGCCGATGGAGCGGAGGGCCAGATCCTCGGCCCCCATTCCCGGCGAGGCCCGGACGATGAGGGAGAAGCACGGCCGCCGGTCCGGCGGACGGGTCTCCTCCCCGCCTTCGAGCCCGGCCCCGAGCCGTCCGACGGCTGCTTCGGCGTCCGATCCAGCCAGGTGGGCCGCGGCGAGGCCAAGGGCATGGAAATCTTCGTCGTCCGGCGACAGGAGCAGCGGCCAACCGAGGGCGATGGAAGACGACGCGCCCGGGAGCGCGGCCAAAACCGCTTGGGGCCCACGGGAGCGGCGCGGTCTCCCGCTCACTGGGAGCCTCGGCGTGAAGGCGGGCTCCAGGCCCTCGAAATCCCGCCGGACGCGTTCGGGGAATCCGGCCGGGTAGGCCCCGGCCAGTCCGATGGTGACGTTGCCGCGCACGAAATGCTCCCGGTGGAAGTCGCGGACTTCGTCCAGGGTGATGGTGGAGACCGAATCCAGGCTTCCGGCCGCAGCCCGGGAGCCGGCGGGATCCTGGCCGAGCATTCCGGATAAGATCTCGCCGGCCAGCCTCTCTTCCCGGCCGCCGGACAGGGCTTCGCTCAGAAGGGCGGCTTGGGCGCTCTTGAGCCGCGCGAAGTCCTCCTCGCGAAGCCCCGGCTCGAGCAGCATCTCGCGCAGCACGGAATAGAAGGCGTTTAGGTCCTCGCGCGCCACGGTCGTCGAGAAGGCTGAGGCCTCGCGGCCGACGTCGAGCCGCCATCTCCCGCCGAAGGGGGCCAGGGCGGCCGCAATCTGGCCCGATGTCCGAGTCCGGCTGCCGCCGTCGGCCAGGAGTGACCAAGTCAGGCGGCACAAGCCCTCCTTGCCGGGCGGATCGAAGGCCGAGCCGACCTCGAGGAGGACCCGGACGGAGACATAGGGGCTGTCCTCGGCCGGAAGGAGCTCCAGGTTCAACGCCTTCGGATCGCTCCTCCGGCAGCCCGCGGGGATCAGGATCGAGGCCGCGGCGGCCAGGCCGATGATGGCGCTTGCGAAGCGGGTCCTCATGGGCGCATCGCTCTCGCCGGGGGGGCCTCGGGCTCCGGCGGGGCCGGCGGCGCCCCGGGGGCCAGAAGAACGGTCGCGGACGCGGCGGAGCGCAGACCGAGCCGGGCCGCTTCGCGAAGATCGGCGCCGCTGATCTGCTCGTAGCGGTCGAGCAGGCGAGACAAGCCGGCCGGATCGCCGGTCAGGCCGATCATCCGGGCCAGACCGGCCGCTCTCTCCGGCCACGTCTCCAGCGAGAGGAGAAGGGCCCGCTGGAGCCCGGAGCGGGACGCCGCCAGAGCCGAGGCCGGGAGGAGGTCGGTCTTGAGGCGATCGATCTCGTCCCGGATGGCCGCCTCGATCGCCGGCAGACCGGCCTCGGACGCCGCCGAAGCCCTGATGACGAAGAAGCCGCCATCGCGCCGGGCCTCATGGCGAGCCTCCAGACCGAGAGCCTTGCGCTCCCGGCGCACCAAACGATCAAAGAGGGGCGAGGCGGGCGAGAACGCGGCCGCGGCCAGGACTTCGAAGGCCGCCGTGTCCCGTTCGGGATCGGCCGAGGGAGGCGTCCGGAAGCCGATGGCGAGGCGGGCTCGGGTCGGAGCGGGCCAGGCGATCCGGCTCCGGGGAGGCGCCTCGTCGTCCGGTCGCGGAGGCGCCGCCAGGTCGTAGTTCGACTTCTCCCAGCCGCCGTAATAGCGTCGGACCAGCGCCGCCACGCGGTCGGGGACGATGTCGCCCATGACCAGGAGAACGGCGTGGTCGGGGGCGATGAACCGCTGTTTGAAGAGCCGCGCGGCCGAAGCGGCTTCGGCCGGACTCTCCGGGCCCGATGCGGCTTCCGGCGACGCGGGCCCGCCGGCGGGGATGGGGAAGCAGGCTTGGCCCAGGGCTTCGGCCAGCCGGATGTCCGGATCCGCGGCGGCCGAGGCCGCCTCGGCTTCCATGGCCGCGGCCTCGCGCCGGAGTCCTTCCGGGCTGATGTCGAGATTGATCATCCGGTCGGCTTCGCTCCGCAGCGCGTCCTCCAGCTTCTCGCGGCCCATGAAGGCGACGGTGCGGACGATGGAGTCGTGGCCGGTCCGGGTGGTGGCTCGCGCCCCCAGCCTGGCCAGGCCGGCGGGGTCGGGACCGCGCCCGAATGCGGCCGGGGCCCGATCCGCCAGCCGGGCGATGAGGCGCGAGATCCCCACCGTCCCGGGCTCGGTCTCGTTGCGGCGGCCGGCCCGGATGACCGTGACGAGGACGATTCGGCCGGGCTCGTCGACGGGGAGCGCGGCCAGGGTCAGGCCGTTCTCGAAGCGGTCCACATGGAGTCCGCGAAGCGGCGAGGAAGCGGCGGGGGACGGATCCGGGAGAGCCGAAGCGCCGGTCAAGGCCAGCACGGCGGCCGCGGCCAGGGCGGCGCCGGCCGCTCGTCCCAACCGGCGAAGGCTCAAGCCGAGACGTGCGTCAGCCACTTCTCGTAGCGCGGGTTGCGGCCCTGGACGATGTCGAGGTAGGTCGTCCGGAGTCGGGTGCAGACCTCGCCGGCCCGGCCGCTTCCGATGGGCGCCGTCTTCTCCGGCCCGGCCGGATCGGAGCCGTCGATGACCTTGATGATGGGGACCACTTCGACCGCGGTCCCGGTGAAGAAGGACTCGTCGGCGGCCAGGAGCTCGTCCTTGGAGATCGGCCCGATCGCCGTCTTATAGCCGAGATCGGCGGCGATCTGGAGCACGCTGGTCCGGGTGATGCCCTCCAGGATCGATTCCGAGCGGCTGTTGGTCTTGACGACGCCGTCCTTGACCACGAAGATGTTCTCTCCGGGGCCTTCGGCGATGCGGCCCTCGAGATTCAGGAAGGCCGCCTCGTCGCAGCCCTTGTCGCGGGCCATCAGGCCGCAGATGGTCGACTGGACGTAGACGCCGCCCAGCTTGGCCCGCAGGTCGATCTGGCTGACATGGACCCGGCGCCAGGGGATGAGATAGACCGAGACGCCGGCCGAGGCCTTCTCGCCCAGGTAGGCGCCCCACTCCCAGGCGGCGATGACCAGCTCGGGCGGGGACGCTTTGGGCACCAGGCCGAGATTGCCGTACGAGTAGAAGAAGAGGGGGCGGATGTAGCAGGACGCGAGCTCGTTGCGGCGGACGGTCTCCAGAATGGCCCGGGTGATCTCCTCCTTGCCGTAGGGCGGATTCATCCGGATGACGGAGGCGGAGTGCAGGAAGCGGTCGACGTGCTCGGGCAGGCGGAAGACGGCCGGGCCCTTGGCCGTCGGATAGGCCCGGATGCCCTCGAAGGCCGATGTCCCGTAATGCAGGGCGTGGGTCATGGAGTGGAGGGTGATCTCGGACCAGTCGTGGAACTTCCCCTGATACCAGATGAATTTGGCTTTGGGGAAGTTGGAGGTGTCGATCATGAGAGACTCCTTCATCCTTGCGGAATCATGGGGATGATCTGAAGGGATATCTGTACCATAAGCGGCGCAAAAAGGAAAGCCGAAGCGGGCCCGAGAAGGCTTGGGCCGGGCCCGCGGCCGGTCATCTCGAGGGGGCGGCGACTCTCTCGAAGTAGACCCGGCCGCCGTGGCGGACGGAGCGGAGCCGGCCCTCGGCGGCCAGGCGGACGGTGAGGTCGGCCACCTCGGGCGCCGGAAGGCCCAGGGAACGGGCCAGGTCCGCGGCCGTCATCGGCCGCCGGCCCAGCGCCCCGAGCAGGGCGGCCGCCGCGTCCGGCGCCGCCGCCGTCTGGCCGGACCGGCCGAAGTCGGCGATGATCTCGGCCCTGGGGCCCAGAAGCTCCCGGACCTTCTCCAGCTCCTCGGCCGACAGCGGGCGGGCGCTCCTCTCGGCCGGCGGCCGGACGACCGTGTTGATCTGGACCTTGTCGGGCCGGATCCTGTCGATGGCCTGCCGCAGCTTGCGAAGATGGGCCGGGCCGTCATTGACGCCGCGGACCAGCATGACCTCGAGCCAGATCCGGCCCTTGAAGCGGCGGCGGAAGCGGACCAGGCCGTCGACGATCTTCTCGGCGGTCAGCCCGGGATGGGGCCGGTTGACCTTGGCGAAGACGCGGTCCGTCACCGCGTCCAGCGACGGCACGACGATGTCGGCCCGCAGGAGGTCGCGCCCGTTGGCCCGGCCGGCCAGGGTCGATGAGTTCGTCAAGACGACGACGGGGACGGCGGTCATCCGCTTGATGCCGTCGATGATGCGACCGATGCCGGCGTGCAGCGTCGGCTCGCCCGAGCCGGAGAAGGTGATGGCGTCGATGCGAGCCCCGGAGGCCAGGGCCGCCCGGATCTGGGCCAGCACGGCGCGGACGGGGACGTAGTCCCGCCGGCGCACCGTGGTCCGGCCCCAGCCGCCGAGCTGGCAGTAGACGCAGTCCATGGAGCAGGTCTTGAAAGGCAGGATGTCCAGGCCCAGCGAATAGCCCAGCCGCCGCGACGGGACCGGGCCGTAGATCAGGGACCTTGGAGCTTCGGGTCTCATGCGTCCTCTCCTCCCGTCTCCGGCGCCGCCGTCGGCCGCGGGGGCGCGAATCTGGTATAATATCCTATCAAAAAGGACGGACCGCGACCAATGAAGCGCATGAGCCAGAAGGAAGCCCGGGCCGGGCTCGCCGCCCGCCTCCCGGTCCTCGAGACGTTCCCCAATCAGTTCCCGGGCTACGAGATCCGCATCGACATCCCGGAGTTCACCTCGGTCTGCCCCAAGACGGGCCTGCCCGACTTCGGGACCATCACCATCCGCTACATTCCCAAGGACGCCTGCCTGGAGCTCAAGGCCCTCAAGGAATACATCCTGGGCTACCGCAACCTGGGCATCTTCTACGAGAACGCCGTCAACCGCATCCTGGAGGACGTGGTCAAGGCTTGCCGTCCGGTCCAGGCGGCGGTCACGGGCCGGTTCACCCCGCGCGGCGGGATTCAGAGCCAGGTCGAGGCCCGCCATCCCCGCTGCCGCCGCTTCTCGGGACTCTGAAGCGGGCCGCGATCCGGTCTCCTCCCATGCCCTCCGCGAATGGCGGCCGATTCGGCCTCAGCGACCTGCTGATGATCGCCACGACGTTCATCTGGGGGGTGAACGTCTCGGTCATCAAGATCTCCCTTCGCGAGATGAGCCCCGATGCCTTCAACGGCTGGCGGCTCCTGCTGACGGCCGTCATCTTCGTCGCTCTCCTGGCCGCCTCCGGCGAGGGCTTCCGGGTGAAGCGCCGCGACCTCGCGGCCCTGGCCCTGCTCGGCTTGGCCGGGAACACGATCTACCAGGCCGTCTTCATCCGCGGCATCCACGCCACCACGGCCGCCAACACCTCGCTGATCCTGTCCACCTCGCCCATCTTCGTCGCCCTGATCGGAGCTGGGCTCCGCATCGAGCGCCTTCCGCTCCTGTCCTGGGCCGGCATCGCGGTCTCCTTCGCCGGCCTCTACCTGGTCATCGCCCTGCGCAACGGCGGGCTGCGCCTCTCGGCCGCCGGGCTGGGCGGCGACGCTCTGCTGCTGGGGGGCACGATGCTGTGGGCCGCCTGCACGGTCTTCGCCAAGCCCTACCTCGGCCGCATGTCCCCGCTGAAGTACTCGGCCCTGACCGTCGGGATCGGCGCCCTGGGATACGTCGGGCTGACCTGGCGCGACATGGCCGCGGTCCGCCTCGCCGACGTGTCTTGGCCGGCCTGGGGCGGGCTGGCCTTCTCCGCCGTCTTCGCCCTGGTCGTCGGCTACATCGCCTGGTACTATTCGGTCCAGCGGGTCGGCAACGCCCGCACCGCCGTCTACAACAACCTGACCCCGATCTTCGCCGCCGCCTTCGCCGCCCTGATCCTGGGCGAGAGGCTGCGGCCCGCCCAGGCCGCGGGGGCCGCGGTCGTCCTTCTCGGCGTGGGGCTGACCCGGGCCGGGCGCCGGGCCTGATTGCCTTCCGCCGCGTCTTTGGGCAGAATGGAGCCCATGAGCGACGCCGCAGCCGGCGGCCGCGGGGGGCGGCCGATCCCCTGGCCCGTCTGGGCCGGGGCCGCCTTCGCCGTTGTCTTCTGCGCCGCCTACAACATCCTGGTCTTCGACCGCGCGCCGCACATCCATGACGAGGCGGCTTATCTCTTTCAAGCCCGCATCTTCCTGGCCGGCGGCGCGACCGCCCCGCTGCCGCCGGTGCCGGAGGCCTTCGACTTCCCGCACGTCGTGAACGTCGGCCGCTGGTACACCATCTATCCGCCCGGCTTCCCCCTGCTGCTGGCGCTGGGGCTGCTGGCCGGGGCGCCTTGGCTGGTCAACCCCCTCCTGGCCGGCCTGGCCGTCATCCTCTTCTACCTGCTGGGGGCGGAGATCTACGACCGCCGCACCGGCGCGGCGGCGGCCGTCCTGGGCGCGCTGTCGATCTGGCATCTGCTGATGTCCTCGACGATGATGTCCCACACCGCCAGCATGGTCTTCAACGCCCTGTTCCTGCTCTTCTTCTTCAAGAGCCTGCGGGCGCCGACCTTCGGCCGCGGCTTGGCCGCCGGGGCCTGCCTCGGCGCGGCCTTCCTCATCCGCCCTTACAACGCCGCGGTCTTCGCCCTGCCCTTCCTGATCGCCTTGGGAGCTCGAAGCTTGGCCGGCCTCAGGGCTCGCTGGCGGAACCTGCTGGGCCTGGCTCTGGCCGGCGGAATCGCGCTGGGCGCTTTTCTGGCCTACAACGCGGCCACCACCGGCTCGCCGCTGCGGCCCGGCTATATCGCCCGCTACGGCCCGGCTTACTCGGTCATCTTCGGCCGGGCCGCCACCCTGGACTACGACTTCACGCCGCTCGTCTCGGCCCTACAGATCGGCGAGAACATGGCCGCCATCAACACGGACCTGTTCGGCTGGCCCCTGACCTCCCTCTGGCTCCTGCCCTTCGCATTCTGGTCCGGGTGGCGGCGCCGGGAGGAGCGCGGCCGCGATCTTCTTCTGCTCGCCGGCTTTATCTCCATGGTCGTCGGGTTCTTCTTCTTCTGGGGCGCCTTCATCGTCCTGGGCGCCCGGATGTTCTTCGATGCCTTGCCCCTGCTGGTCCTCCTGAGCGCCAAGGGCCTCGTCCGGGCGCCCGGGCTCCTGGCGGCCCGCCTGCCGCGGGTCGGCGAGGCCGCGTGGCGCAAGGGGTTGACCGCCGTCCTCGCTCTCTTCGCGGTCTATGCCTTCGCCGTGCGCTTCCCCCGCTGGATCGGGCCGTCCTGGACGGAGTGGTACTACGAGAAGTACGACCACAACATGTGCGGCGCCTCGGCCTGGATCGGCCGGGCCCTGGAGCCGCTTCTGCCGGACCGCTCGGTCGTGGTCATGAAGATGCTCTACGCCCCGCTGACGGGATTCCCGACCGGCTGGTGGGGATCGGGGTTCTCCTACGATACGCCCCGGCTGGACGGGCGCGTCCTCTTCGCCAACGACAGGGGGGACGGCGTCACCCGCGAGCTGATGCGGGCGTATCCCGACCGGTCCTTCTATGCCTATATCGGGACGCTGGAGAAGGGGCTGTTCGTGCCTTTGGCCGAGGAGGACGGCGCCGTCAAGCGCGGCCCGCCCGTCGTGCCGCCCGTCCGTCGGCGCCGCTCGGTCGAGCTCCTGGCCTCGCCGGAAGGCCTTTTCCGGATGTATGCGCCCGGCTTCCGGTCCTTCATCGAGGAGACCCTCCGGGACGGGGGCTGGGCCCGCCTCGATGTCGGAAGCCTGCGGGCGGAGGGCGCGCGCCTGCAGCAGGCCCGCGAATTCCGCCGGGCCGCCTACGCCTTCGAGGCCGCCCTGCAGCTGGAGAAGAATCCCAAGGTCCGCTGGCCGATCCTGATCTCCCTCGGCCAGTGCTACGTCAAGACCGGCCAGACGGCCGAGGCCCGGCGCATCTCCGACAAGTTCGCCGAGGCGGGGTACCGCGGCAAGAAGCTGTTCTTCATCCTGCCCGAGCGCGGATTCTGATGTTCCTCTTTTCCCAACAGCGGTTCGCCCGTCTCCGGGGGGCGGTTCGGAGTATACCCTCGAGGGCGGGGGTACAAGGCCCGCCGACAGCCCCCGACTCGCGTTGAACGGTTTCGCTATCGGCGGGCCTTAGTCGTCCCGGCGGAGCTTGCGGAGCCCCAGCTGGGACGTTGTTTCAACTGTCCCCGCCAGGGCGATTTCGCCGTTGGCCGACCATAGGCCGTTTTTATCCGCCCGAGGCAGTTGATTCATCACGATCCGATCACGGCCTATGGCTCCGTCGCCCCCGACGGCGTACCTCGAACCGCCCTGCCTCCCGGAGACGGGAGACGAG
The DNA here is from genome assembly GCA_964556755.1 of uncultured Eubacteriales bacterium. Taxonomy (GTDB): domain Bacteria; phylum Acidobacteriota; class Aminicenantia; order Aminicenantales; family UBA4085; genus UBA4085. Next base: position 224,870 of record CAZKXI010000001.1, on the reverse strand, counting down.
TCGTTTTAGGTCTCGCGGAAGCGGGGCCGGGAATTCCTCAGGGCAGGCGCAGGACTTTGTGAAGCTGGATGCCGAGGCGGATGTTCGGCAGGCCGGCTCGCGCGGCTCGCTCCAGGAAGGCCAGCGTCCGGGCCAGGCTGGCCGTTGCGTTCGATTCCAGCTGCAGGCGGAGCGGGACGGCGGCGGGGAACTCCGCCCGGACGCGGCGAATGGCGGCCCAGGTCAGCTCCGACGAGACGACCAGCTTCACCTCGGCGGCCTTCTTCTTGAAGGCGGCGCGGGTGCGGTAGCCGGGGGGCTTGGGCGAGACCGTCCACCAATCCGCCGTTAGCCGCGGCTCGAGGCGGCCGTTGGTCTCGACCTGGACCTGGAACCCTTCGGCCCTCAGCCGGCGGGCCAGCGGGGCCGCGTTCTGCCGCAGCGGCTCGCCGCCGGTCAGGCAGACCCAGCGACCGCCCGTGCGGTCGCGCAAGCGGAGGCACTCCGCGATCACCGCGGCGACCGATGCGGGCCGCCCGCCGGTCCAGGCCCGCCGGGTGTCGCAGAAGCGGCAGCGGAGGTTGCATCCGGACAGGCGGACGAAGAGGGTCGGCTCCCCCTGGCGGCCGCCCTCGCCTTGCAGCGAGGCGAAGACCTCAACGATCTTCAGCGTAGGTGGCCGAGGCATCCTCGGACTCCCAGACGGTCACGTCCCGGACGGGGAAGAAGGGCTTCAGGTCCTGGAAGATGCGCCGGGCCAGGTTCTCGGCCGAGGGATTGAAGTCGTAGACCTCGTTGAGCAGCTTGTGGTCGGGCAGCACCGAGGCCAGCCTCTCCTTGATCACGGCGAAGTCGACGCCCAAGCCGGTGGGATCGAGCTCGCCCACTTCGATGCGGACCTCGACCTGGAAGGTATGGCCGTGGATCTTCTCGCACTTGCCCCTGTACTCGCGCAGGAAATGGGCGGCCGAGAAGCGATCGCGGACGCTGAGAGTCCAGCTCATGGTGCTCCTCCCCGTCGTCGCATGGCCCGGATGACGAGCGGGTCCTCGACCCCCGCTTCCCGGAAGGCTTTGGCCCGCAGCCGGCAGGACGAGCAGGTCCCGCAGGGCGTCTCGCCGCCGCGGTAGCAGGAGGACGTGGCGGCGTAGTCGGCGCCCAGCCGCAGGCCGAGGCGGATGATGTCGGCCTTGGTCTTGCCGATGAGCGGGGCCGTGATGCGCAGGCGCGGGCCGCCGAACGCGGCCCGGGTCCCCAGGTTGACGGCCCGCTCCATGGCCCGGACGAAGTCCGGCCGGGTGTCGGGATAGTCCGGCGAGTCGATGACGTTGAAGCCGGTGACGATCTCGCGCACGCCCATCGCCTCGGCCCAGGCCGCGGCCAGGGCCAGAAAGACGCCGTTGCGGAACGGGACGTAGGTGACGGGCGGTCCGGCGGGGGAGTGGACGGCGCGCCGGCCGGCCGGGACGGGAATCGCCGGATCGGTCAGGGCCGAGCCGCCGATCGCGCCCAGGTCGACCTTGAGCGCGTCGAGCGGCACGCCCAGGCGGCGGCAGGTCCTACGGGCCATCCGGATCTCGACCCGGTGGCGCTGGCCGTAGTCGAAGGTCAGGGCCCGGGCGGCGCCGCGCTTGCGCAAGGCCCAGTGGAGGGCCGTGGTCGAGTCGAGTCCGCCGGAGAGAAGCACCGCCGTTTCGATCATGGCCCATCCATGATAGTGGAAAAGGCGCCGCCCGGGAAGGGGCCGCGAAACGGCCCGCTTCCGGCCCGTTTTCTTGACTTCACCGAAGGGCGATGCTACGCTACGCGCTCGATCCGAAAGAGCACGACGGACGAAGACCATGGACGATTCCCCTCGACCCGGCGCGGGATGGCCGTCTCCGTCTGCCGCGGCCGACGATCTCCCTCTCCGAGCCGATGACCTGCCTCTCGACGCGCGTCCCGGCTCGCGAGCCTTGACGCTTCGCGACGACCGGCTGGATTTCTCCGGCTTCGGGGACGCGGCCGCTTCGTGCCGCCGCCGCCGGGCCCGCCTCCGGCTCGTCGATCAGGGACGCTTCTCCGTCTCCCAGCTGGAGTGGCTGGGCGAGGCGGGGACGGACGTCTACACCTCCGACCGGATCCGGCGGACAGTCTCCGACCTGGCTCTGATCCGCAAGGCGGCCCGCCGCGGCGAAGCCTGGGTGGCGCTCTTCTGGCATGGCCCGATCGACGAGGCGGCCCGGGCCGACCTGAGCGAGCTCGGCCGCAGCGGCCTCGATCTGCACGGCTCCAACGCCGAGATGGCTCGCGACTTCGATGTTCTGGCCGGGCTGGCCGGGGACTGCCGGGACGGCGGCGGGCACTTCGTCTACCAGCATCACGGCGCTCCGGCCGAGGGCCTCGAGACGCTGGCCGCCCGCGGCGCCTGGATTCACTTGACCAGCGCCGGCCTGGCCGGCGCGGCCGAAGTGGCCCTAGCGGCGCAGTGCGGAAGGGCGGGCCGCTCGCGCGGCGCCGGACTCGTTCTGCATATCGAAACCCGCGTCGATCCGGACTGGCTCTCCGACCTCCGGGATGCCGGCGTCCTCTTCCTCTTCAGGACGCCGCGCTCCGACTACAGATCCCCGCTGCGACCCTTCGAGGACGCCTCCGCGGGGCTGGAGCTGCCTCCCCGCTCCTACTACCTTTTTCCCGACTATGTCCTTTGACATGTCGAGATTCCGGACAGCTCTACCTTTTGGGGGTAGGCCCGCGGCTTAACCCAACAAATTGTGCCCTTTTTTGTAAAAAGTATTGACATTTGAAAAAATAGGTTTATATATAAGCATGAACAATGGCAGGAAAGCCTGAGAACGAAAGAAGATAGACGTCGATGAACCAGCGGAAGGGAACCTCTTTCATGCGGAAGCGGCGCCGGGTCAAGGATCGATGAAGATCGCGCTGCTTTTCAGCTCGAAAGCAGGTATGGCCGCCACGCTGGACCGCCCCGATGAGGCCGTCTGCGAGGATGATGAGCCTCCACTCGATCTTCTGGCCGAGTGCGATTCCGAGGAGACGATTCAGGCCGTGGCCTCCGCTCTAGGCCTGAAGCACGACGTCGTCGGCATCGAAGCCGACGAGGAGGCCTACGTCAAGCTGCGCGCGCTGCGGCCGGATCTGGTCTTCAATATCGCCGAGCGGCTCTACGGGCCCAACCGCGAGTCGCACATCCCGGTCCTGTGCGAGATCCTCGGCCTGCCCTACACCGGCTCCGATCCCTTGACCTTGGGCCTGTGCCTGGACAAGTCGAGGGCCAAGGAGATCCTGTCCTTCCACGGCATCCCCAACGCCGGCTTCTGGACGGTCGAGCCGGGCGAGGCCGTCCCCGCGGACGTGCCGCTGCCGGCCATCGTCAAGCCCCTCTTCGAGGGCTCGAGCAAGGGCATCCAGGACCGCAACGTGGTCCGGACCCGGGCCGAGCTGGAGGAGCGGACGGCCGAGATCGCCGGCCGATACAAGCAGCCCGTCATCGTCGAGCGCTTCCTCTCCGGCCGCGAGTTCACGGTCGGCGTCCTGGGCGCCTCCCCGAAGATCGAGATCCTGCCGATCGTCGAGGTGGACTACGGATCGCTGCCCGCCGGGGCCAATCCGATCTATTCCTACGAGGCCAAGTGGCTCTGGGACACCCCGGACAAGCCGTTGGACATCTTTCGCTGCCCGGCCGACCTGACGGCGGACTTGAAGGCCGGCATCGAGGCGGTCGTGGCCCGGACCTGCCGCGTCCTGCGGGTCAAGGACTGGTGCCGGATCGACGTCCGGCTGGACGAGGCGGGCCGGCCCAACATCCTCGAAGTCAATCCCCTGCCCGGCATCCTGCCCCGGCCCGAGGACAACTCCTGCCTGCCCAAGGCGGCCCGGGCCGCCGGATACTCCTACCAGGACCTCATCCTCCGCGTCGTCGATGAGGCCAAGCTCCGCTGGGGGATCGCCTGACATGGCCGGCATCAAGGGCAAGCGCATCCTGGTCGGCATCGCCTACAACGGCTACGACCCGCTGACCGCCCGCAAGGTCGACCAGCCCTCCGAGGAGTCCGTCGAGCAGACGGCCAAGGAGGTCCTGACGACCGTCACCGAGCTGGGCTATTCGGCCTTCATCATCAGCCTGCAGAAGAGCTTCATGAACTTCCTGCAGCGCCTCAAGACGCTCAACGCCGACGTGGTCATCAACCTGTGCGAGGCCTTCCTCGGCCATCCCCAGCTGGAAGCCAACGTGGCCGCCGCCTTCGAGCTGCTGGGCCTGCCCTTCACCGGCAACGACTCGCGGACCCTGGCCCTGTGCCTGAACAAGTTCAAGACCAAGGCGGTGCTCAAGTCGTCCGGCCTGCCGACGGCCCCGGCCGTCCTCGTCGAGGCCCCCGACCAGAAGATCGACCTGCCTCTGCCGCTCATCGTCAAGCCCAATACCGAGGACGCCAGCCTGGGCATCCACCCGGACTCGGTCGTCCGGGACGAGGATGCCCTGCGCCGGCAGATCGCCCGCATCCTGGAGGTCTTCGAGGAGCCGGTGCTGGTCGAGCAGTTCGTCGAGGGCCGCGAGTTCAACGTCGCGGTCCTGGACGTGGACAAGCCCGAGGCCCTGCCGGTCTCCGAGATCGACTTCACCAGGCTGCCCGAGGGCCAGCCGACCATCTGCAGCTACGAGGCCAAGTGGCACACGGAGGACATCCTCTTCCAGGCCACCCCGCCCGTCTGCCCGGCGCCGATCGAGGACGGGCTGCGGGACAAGCTGCAGGAGCTGGCCGTCAGGGCCTTTCTGGCCTGCGAGTGCCGGGACTATGCCCGGGTCGACTTCCGGGTCGACAAGAAGGGCCGGCCCTTCATCCTGGAGGTCAATCCCAATCCCGACATCAGCCTCAACGCGGGCTATGTCCGCGGCCTGACCGCGTCCGGGATCGAGTACAAGGATTTCTGGGGCCGGCTGATCGAGAAGGCCCGAGTCCGCAAGAGGATGTCATGATCCGGACGATGACGGCGGCGGACAAAGCGCCCGTGATGGACCTCATCCGGGCCACCGGCTTCTTCCGGCCGGACGAGGTCGCGGTGGCCGAGGAGCTGATCGACATCTACCTCGGGCAGCCCGGTCAGAGAGACTACGGCATCGTCGTCTCGCTGGACGACGGCGGCCGGGTGGCCGGCTATATGACCTTCGGCCCGACCCCGCTGACGGTCGGGACCTACGACCTCTACTGGATGGCCGTCGATCCCAAGGCCCAGGGCCGCGGTCACGGCCGGGCCCTGGTCGAGTGGCTGGAGGCCACCGTCAAGGACGCCGGCGGCCGGCTGATCATCATCGAGACCTCCTCGGTCCCGAAGTACGAGCCGACCCGCCGCTTCTATCTGGGATTGGGATATCCCGAGGTCGCCCGCATCCCCGACTTCTACCAGCCGGGGGACGACCGGGTGATCTACCGCAAGGTGATCGGTTAAGGAGCCGGAGCATGGACGATTGGCGCGAGATGCAGCGTAAGAGCCTGAGGACGCCGGCCGAGATCGCGACCGCGTTCGATCTGGACATCGACGAGGTCCGCAAGATCGGCCGCTCCTTCAAGACCTTGATCACGCCCTATTACGCGGGGTTGATCAAGACCAAGGGCGATCCCCTCTACCGCCAGGTCGTGCCCGATCCGGCCGAGCTGGCCGCCGCGTCCGGTGTGGCCGACCCCCTGGCCGAGGACCACGACTCCCCGGTGCCGAGCATCGTCCACCGCTACCCCGACCGCTGCCTGTTCCTGGTCTCCCACAGCTGCGCCTCCTACTGCCGCTTCTGCACCCGCAAGCGCAAGGTCGGCGACGCCAGCAAGATCAGCCCCCGCAACATCGAGAACGGCCTGGCCTACATCGCGGCCCACGAGGAGATCCGCGACGTCATCGTCTCCGGCGGCGACCCGCTGATGCTCAGCGACGCCCGCCTGGAGTGGATCCTGACCCGGCTGCGGGCCATCCCTCACCTGGAGATCCTGCGGCTCGGCACCCGCGTGCCCTGCTTCCTGCCCCAGCGGGTCACCCCCAAGCTGGTCGGGATCCTGCGCAAGTTCCACCCCCTCTACGTCAACGTCCACTTCAACCATCCCGACGAGCTGACGCCCGAGGCCAACCAGGCCCTCGGCCTGCTGGCCGACGCCGGCATTCCCCTGGGCTGCCAGACCGTCCTGCTCAAGGGCGTCAACGACGATCCGCTGGTCATGCGGCGGCTGATGCAGAAGCTGCTCATGGCCCGGGTCAAGCCCTACTACATCTACCAGGCCGACTACGTCAGCGGTACCGACCACCTCCGGACCACCGTCGAGAAGGGCCTGGAGGTCATGGAGCGGCTGCGCGGCTGGACCTCGGGCCTGGCCGTGCCGTACTACTGCATCGACGCGCCCGGGGGCGGCGGCAAGATTCCCGTCCTGCCCAAGTACGTCCAGACGATCAGCGAAGAGAAGGTCGTCATGCGCAACTTCGAGGGGGAGACCTTCACCTACCCGCAGCCGGCCCGGCCGGCCGCGGAGGCGCCCGAGAAGAAGGCCCCCAAGCGGGAGCGGCGGCCGTCGATCGAGCCCCTCGTCGCCGGGCCGGTCGTTCCCCCGATCGGCTGACGGCCGGGCCCGGTGCCGCCCGGACGGCGGCGGGATTTCCCTAGGGGGCCGTTGGCGCCGGCGGCGGGGGCGTCGAGGCTCCGGCCAGGTACTTGGCCAGCCCCGCCTTCTTGTAGATCGCCAGCCCCTCCTCGTTCGAGACGGCCGCGCGCCGCCGCAGCGACTCCAGGATCCGTATGATCGATACCGGCACCTCGGCCGCCTGGCCGACTTCCTGCGGCCGGTCGCGGAAGAAGTCGACCACGTCGAAGAGGACGGCGTTGGCCTCGCCGTAGGAGACCGGCTTGCGGGCCCCGAAAGCCTTGACCCAGGCCGCTCCGGCCAGGACGTCGTTGACGTGCGACTGGACCAGGTACGTGGCCCGGCCGATGAGCTTGAGGTTGGACGGGCTGACGTTGGTCATGGTGTTGCCGACCACCTTGCCCAGCTTGGCCATGACCGCCGTGGAGTGGGCGTTGAGGAGCATCTTGAGGCCGACCTGGGCCCGGACGCCGAAGGGATCGTCGGCGTCATCGACGGAGAGAGAGACGGCGGCGACGGTCTGCTTCTTGGGGTCGGCCTTGAAGTCCGGCACCCCGGCCGGGCTTGTTCCGGCTCCGCCCGGCCCGGTGCGGACCTGGATGAGGCCCAGGTGGGCGCCGTTGGCCAGGCTCGTCTGCAGGAAGCGCCGGGCGGCCGAAGCGGGTTGGAGGAGAGCCGCCGGCTCGGGGTCGATGAGAGCCAGCACGGCCAGGTCGCCGGCCTTGGGAGACCGGCGGGCGAAGTTCGTCCCGGCGGAGGAGAAGTCGTAGAGGGCCGCCTGATCGGCGCCGGCCTTGGCCAGGCTGGCCAGGGCCTTCTCGCGCAGGTACGCGTCGTCGATCTGGGTCTCGAACGGCCTCTTGTAGAGGGCCGGGTCGAGGCCGCGGAAGGGCCGGCCGAGGAAGGCCGTCCAGGCGGCTTTCGCGTCGGGAGCGTCCGTCCAGACCTGGATCCAGCACTTGCGGCGCGGCTCGCGGACCGTGTCCAGCGGATAGAGGCGGAAGGTCGGGCTGCGCTCGGTGCTGTCGATGAAGACGGTGATCAGCCCGGCTTGGGCGAAGTAGGTGGAGAAGCGGCCCTTGCCGTAGACGCCCGCTTCCAGGTCGGTCAGCTTGGCCAAAGCCGGAACCTGCCGGACAAGCTCTGCCTGGACGGGGGCGAAGGCCCGCAGCCGGGCGGCCACGGTCGTCTCCGTCCGAAAGCCGAGGCGCTCCATCTCCCGGCGCGACAGCAGCGGGCGGAGGACCCTCTCCACCGCCGTCTCCAAGACCGAGGCGATGACGAACGTCTCGATGGTCGTGGCCTGCATCCGGGTCGAGCCGGTGATGGCTTGGGGCCCCGTGGTCAGGTTGATCTTGGTGATGCCCGGCTCCTCCAGGACCATGCGGCTCCGCTCGAACGGCCGCAGCCGGTCGTCGGGATTGTTGTAGACGAAGAAGAGGCGCCGGCGGCTGGCATCCGCCGGGACGCCGGGGCGGGCCCGCCACGCTTCGCGGGCGGCGAGCACGGTCCCGATGACCGAGGACGTCTCGCCGCCTTCGGTCACGGCGATGACCACGTCGCCGGGAAGGATGCCGCGGTCCTGGAGCTGGAGGCGGCCGATGAGCGGAAGGTCCTCGAAGCCCTCCAGCGAGCTGATCAGGGCCCGGTCGGCCCCGGTCATCTCGCCGATCAAGGCCTCCTCGACGGCCGGGTCGAGGCGGCCGCGGAGCTTGTCGGCCAGGCCCGGCTCGGCCTTGACCCGGCGCCAGAAGGGCCGCCAGAAAGAGCTCTCCATCTGCTTGGCCAGGCGGCCGGTGGCGCCGCAGCCGTAGACGTAGATGCGGCGCTTCTCGGTCAGGGCTTTGACGACCGCGTCGGCCATGTCCTCCAGCGCCTGGGGCCGGGCGGCCAGCGATTCCAGCTTGGCCGTGACGTCGGCGTCGACCGCCAGCAGCATGCGCAGGCCGGCCTCCGTGTCGACGCGGATTCTCTCGCTCAGGGTCCAGGTCTTGGCGTGGCGCTGCTCGGTCAGCAGGGTGTGGAGCTGGAACGCCGTCTTGTTGAGGACATAGTCCATGGACTCGGCCGAAGCGGCGACGCCCAGAAGCTTCAGCAGGGGGCCGTCGGCGGCCTGAGCCGGCGGAGTCGGGGCGGCTTCCGCCCCCCCGCGAAGGCTTTGCTGAGCCGGGGCGATGGCGGGAATGTCCTGGACCCGCCCGGCCGCCAGGGGAAGAAGAAGCGCCGCGGCCAGGCCGGCGGCCGCCAGCAGCAAGGCGGCGGCCCGGCGCCTCAGCCCAGCCGGGGCGGCTTCCGCCCCCTCGCGAGGCTCTGGCCGAGCCGGAGCGGCCTCCGTCCCCCCGCGAAGCCCTAGCTGAGCCGGGACCTCACCCGTACTGGTGCGTGTCATCGAGGATGTCTCCTTCGCGCCACGCGGCGGCCCATTCGTCGACCCGGAAGACGAGGAATCCCCCGTCGGCCGTGGAGCAGACGATGCGGTCCAGCCCGGCGTTGATGATCATCTTCTTGCAGATGTAGCAGGGAAAGGCGTTGACCGGCCGGGCCGCGTCGCCGGGCTCGCTGCCGAAGATGTACATGTCGCCGCCGAGGAGGCTGACCCCGGCCCGGGCGGCGTTGATGATGGCGTTCTGTTCGGCGTGGACCGAGCGGCACAGCTCGTAGCGCTGGCCGTGCGGGATGCCCAGGCGGTCCCTCAGGCAGAAGCCGTGCTCCAGGCTGTCGCGGGTCTTGCGCGGGGCCCCGACGTAGCCCGTGGAGATGATCTGGTCGTCGCGGACGATGAGCGAGCCGATGGACCTCCGGAAGCAGGTGCTCCGGCGCCCGACTTCGCGGGCGATCCCCAGGTAGTACTCGTCTTTGCTGACGCGCGGCGGGTTCATAGGGCCTCCTCCAGGCGGCGATGCAGATCCTCGAGAGATCCGCTGTTGTCGAGGCGGATGTCGGCCAGGACCAGGCAGGCGTCCAGCTGCTGGGCGGCCGGGTCCGAGCCGCGCTCCTCGGCCTCCTTGCGGATGAAGGCGTCCAGGTCGGCCGCGGACTCGTCCCGGCCCCGCAGGCGGGCTCTCTCAAAGCGGACGGCGGCCGGGGCGTCGAAGGCCAGCAGGATGAAGCCGGGCTCGCGGCGCAAGACGGCCACTTCGGCCGGATTCCGGATGCTGTCGATGACCGCCGGCCCTTCCACCCGGGCCAAGGTCCGCCGGGCCAGGACGTCGGGGCCGAAGGCCCGCCGCAGGGCGTTGCCCTTGGCGATCAGGCTGTCGCGCGACTCCGGCGTCCCGTCGCGCCTCAGCTCCTCCCGCAGGATGTCCGAGAGGGACAGATAAGCGTAGCCGCGGGCCCGCAGCCACGCCGCCGCCTCGCCTTTGCCGGAGCCGTTGGGGCCGGTCAGCCCGATCAGCCGGTACTTCAAGGGCGGCGTCTGGGACGGATGGCTCATGGGCGGCTTACCCGGCCGGCTCGGAAGCGGCCTTGGCGGCCCGGCGATCCTTGCGCTCTCGGCCGAAGAGGAGGGCGACCAGGATGCCCAGGCCGTAGAGGACCAGCATCGGGCCGGCGATGATCAGCTGGTTGACCAGATCGGGCGAAGGCGTGATGACGGCAGCGATGATGAAGATGGCCAGGACGGCGTACTTGAAGTTCTTGACCATCCAGCGGGAGGTGATGAGGCCCATCCGGGACAGGAAGAAGATCAGGGTCGGCATCTCGAAGACCAGCCCGATGCCGACCAGCATCTTGATGGTCAGGCTGAAGAACTGGTCGACCGTGATGACCGCCTTGAAGTCGCTGCCCATCTGGAGGAAGAAGCGGCAGGCGAAGGGGTAGGCGATGTAATAGGCGAAGGCCGCCCCGCCCAGGAAGAAGAACGAGGTGAAGAGGACGAACGGCACGACGTACTTCTTCTCCTTCTGGTACAGGCCGGGAGCGACGAACTTCCAGAGCTGGTAGAAGATGAAGGGCGAGACGGCGAAGAGGGCGGTGATGAAGGAGACCTTGATGTAGAGCATGAAGGGGTCGGTCAGGCGGAGGAACGACATCGGCTCCGCCAGGAACCGGGTCACCGGCCGGGACAGGAAGCGGTAGATGTCCTTGCTGAAGACGTAGGCCGGCAGGATGGCGGCGAAGATCGAGACGAAGCTGAGGAAGAGCCGCTTGCGAAGGTCCTCGAGGTGCTCGAGGAAGGTCATCTCGTCAGGTGATTTTCTTGCCTTCCTCATCCGTGGTGATATCCTTCAGGTCCTTCTTGATGCCGTCCTGGATCTCCTTCAAGTCGTCGGCCCGGATCTGCTCCTCGAAGCGGTCCTTGATCTCCTCGGTCGACTTCTTGAACTCGCGCATGGCCTTGCCGATGGAGCGGCCGATCTCGGGCATCTTCTTGGGCCCGAAGACGAGCAGGGCGACGACCAGGATGATCATCATCTCGGGCAGGCCAATGTTGCCGAACATCTCGTTCTCGCTTCGGGAGCCTTGGAATGATAGTGCTTTGCCCGGCCGAGGTCAATCTGCTAAAATAGGCCTCCCCTGAGGCCCATGCGCAAGACCGCCTGGATTGTAGCCGCCGTCCTTGTCTCCTTGGCCGCGCTCGTTCGCCCGGCCGGGGTGGATGATGAGATCTGGCAAGACGGGCTTAACAAAATCGAAGACATGATGGAGCTGGTCCAGCGGGCCTATTTCAAGCCCGTGGACGACACCGATCTGGCCTCGGAGGCCGTCAAAGGCATGCTCCAGACGCTCGACCCCCACTCCTATCTCCTGGAGCCGGACAGCTTCTCCCGCATGGCCGAGGAGCAGAAGGGCAAGTACTTCGGCGTCGGCATGCAGATCCAGAAGCACGAAGGCCGCCTGGTCGTCGTCTCGCCGATGGAGGGCACCCCGGCCTGGCGCCTGGGCGTCCAGCCGGCCGACATCATCAGCCATATCAACGGCGAGGACACCGTGCCGATCTCGGCCCAGGACGCGGTCAACAAGCTGCGCGGCCCCAAGGGCACCAAGGTCGACGTCACCTTCGTCCGCGAGGGCCAGGCCCAGCCGATCCAGCTGACCATCGAGCGGGCTGAGATCCCCCTCTACAGCGTCCCGTACGCCTTCATGCTGCCCGGCGATGTGGGCTACATCCTGGTCCGCTACTTCGCCGAGTCCACAGCCGAGGAGCTGGAGGCCAAGCTGAAGGACCTGACCGCCCGGGGCGCCCGCAGCCTCCTGCTCGACCTGCGGGCCAACGCCGGCGGCTCCCTGGTCCAGGCCATCGAAGTCTCCGATCTGTTCATCCCCCGGGGCGAGATGGTCGTCTCGATGAAGGGCCGCAACCGGGCCTTCGACCGGAGCTTCGCGGCCCTGCGGACCGATCCTTACGAGAAGCTCCCCCTCGTCGTGCTCATCGACCAGGGCAGCGCCTCGGCCTCGGAGATCGTGGCCGGCGCGGTCATGGACAACGACCGCGGCCTGGTCGTCGGCTCCGATTCCTGGGGCAAGGGCCTGGTCCAGCAGATGTTCCCGCTCGGCCCGAACCGGGCCGTGGCCATCACCATCGCCAAGTACTACACTCCCAGCGGCCGCTCCATCCAGCGCGACTTCAGCCGCCTGGACGACTACCTGCTGGACAAGGTGGCGGCCGACAAGCCGCGCGAGGTCCGGACCACCCTCAAGGGCCGCAAGGTCCTGGGGCAGGGCGGCATCACGCCCGACGAGACGGTCCCCTTCACCCTGCACGCCTACGTCTTCGAGCTGCGCGGCCGGGGGGCCATGTTCAACTACGTCCGCAAGCTGGTCTCGCACCAGACGCCCCTCGGCAAGACCTTGGCCTTCCCGACCGATTCCCCGGAGGAATCCAGGGGACGGACCCGGGCCCCCAAGCCGTTCCTGGCCGACGACCGCCTCCTGGAGGACTTCCGGGCTTACCTCCAGTCGGCCGGGCTCGACGCCGATCCCAAGCGCTTCAAGGAGTCCGAGCCGGATTTGAAGCGGGAGCTGGAGCGGGAGATCGCCTCCTCGCTGTGGGGGCAGGAGGAGGGCTGGAAGGCCTTCGAGCGGACCGATCCCCAGATCCTGCGGGCCCTCAAGATGGTGCCGCAGGCGGCTAAGTTCATCGATTAGGCCGGGCCTCGGTCGACCGGCGCCCGGAGCGGAGGGGAGCGCGATGAAGATCGCCCTGGCGTCCGATCACGCCGGATACGACCTGAAGGAAGCCATAGGCCGCTATCTCTCCGACCGCGGCGTCGCCTTCACCGACTTCGGCTCCCGGGCCGGCGAGTCCGTCGACTACGTCGACTTGGCCGAGGCGGCGGCCGCCTCCGTCGTGGCCGGCGGCCACGACCGGGCCATCCTGGTCTGCGGGACCGGGATGGGCATGTCCATCGTGGCCAACAAGCTGCCCGGCCTGCGGGCCACCCTCTGTTGGAACGCTTACACCGCCGAGATGAGCCGCCGCCACAATGACTCGAACTGCCTGACCATGGGCGGCCGGGTCCTGTCCGTCGAGGAAGGCTTGGCCATCGTCCGCATCTGGCTGGAGACGCCCTTCGAGGGCGGCCGCCACCAGCGCCGTCTGGATAAGATCCGGGCCGTGGAGGAACGCCGCTGCGGCGCCGAAGCCGCGAAATCATAATCCCCAAGGAGTCCGCTCCCATGCCGTCATTCCAAGACAAGACCGAAGCCCTCGGCCGCCGGATCGAGGGCAACAATACCTGGCGTCAGAGGCAGTGCTTCAACCTCATCCCCTCCGAATCCTCGCCCTCGCTGCTGGTCCGGATGTGCGAGATCTCCGACCCGTCCGGCCGCTACGCCGAGCACCGCTCGATGAAGGGGGAGGAAGTCTACTTCTATCAGGGCATCGACTTTATCCGCGACGTCGAGATCGAGGCCCAGCGCGAGCTGGCGGCCTTCTTCGGCTGCTCCGACATGGAGCTGCGGCCGATCAGCGGCCAGATGGCCAACGAGGTCGTCTTCAAGGGCGTGGTCAAGTACATCAACCGGTCCAAGCCGGCCGGGACGGCCTCGCGGCGGATGCGCCTGGTCATGAACAACGATCTCGGCCTGGGCGGTCACCTCAGCGCTCAGCCCATGGGCGCCCTCTATAACTGGATTGAGGAGGACCCGGCCACCGGCAAGGAGAATGTGGTCAACTTCCCGGTCCGCAAGGACAATCCCTACGAGGCCGACACGGAGGCCCTGGCCGCCCTCCTGGAGACCCACAAGCCCGAGCTGATCGTCTTCGGCAAGAGCATGTTCATCAGCCGCGAGCCGGTCCGCTTCGTGGCCGACATCGTCCGCTCCTGGCCCGTCCGTCCCATCCTGATGTTCGACATGGCCCACGTCCTCGGCCTCTACGGCGCCTTCCAGGAGCCTTTCGCGGAAGGGGCCGACCTGGTCACCGGCAGCACCCACAAGACCTTCTTCGGGCCCCAGCGCGGGGTCGTGGCCGGCAACATCGCCAAGGGCAGCCCGCTGCGCCCGCTCTGGACCGACATCCGCTCCCGGGCCTTCCCCGGCTCGACCTCCAACCACCACCTGGGCACCCTGCTCGGCCTGCTCATGGCCGCCTACGAGATGAACGCCTTCAAGGCCGACTACCAGGCCGCGGTCCGGCGCAATGCCAAGGCCCTGGCCAAGGCCCTGGCCGCCCACGGCGTTCCGGTCGAGGGCGATCCCGCCTGTGGCTACACCGAGACGCACCAGGTCCTGGCCCGGGTCAAGGCCTTCGGCCCCGGCATGGCCATCGCCCGCCGGCTGGAGGACAACAACATCGTGGTCAACTACCAGGCCCTGCCCGACGACGCCACCTTCCTGGATTCCTCCGGCATCCGCATCGGCGTTCAGGAGATGACCCGCTTCGGCATGGCCGAGCCGGACTTCGACAAGCTGGCCGGCTACATGGCCGACTGCATCATCCGCAACCGCCCGGTCAAGGACGAGGTGGCCGCCTACCGCCGGGAGTTCCTGGAGATGCGCTACTGCCTGCCCATGGCCGAGGCTGCGCCGCTGGCGGCCCGGATCTTCGCCGCCGCCGTGCCGGAGCCGGGCTTCGCCGCCCGCTTCGCCGAGAGCCTGGCTGGGCTGGCCTGAGATGAAGATCCTGGTCGTCGGCTCGGGCGGCCGGGAGCATGCCCTGGCCTGGAAGCTGGCCCGGAGCCCCAAGACGACCCGGCTGTACTGCGCGCCGGGCAACGGCGGGACGCGGCTGGTCGCCGAGAACGTCCCCATCCCCGACAGCGAGACGGATCATCTGGCCGACTTCGCCCACCAGGCCGGCATCGACCTGACCGTGGTCGGCCCGGAGGTCCCTCTGTCGCTGGGCCTGGTGGACGCCTTCGAGCGCCAGGGGCTGCGCGTCTTCGGCCCGACCCGCAAGGCGGCCGAGCTGGAGAGCTCCAAGGTCTTCGCCAAGCGGTTCATGGAGCGGCACAAGATCCCGACCGGCCGCTTCAGGGTCGTCGACACGGCCGACAAGGCCCGGGCCGTCCTGAAGGGAGGCGAGCTCGGCTGGCCGGTCGTCCTCAAGGCCGACGGCCTGGCCGCGGGCAAGGGCGTCATCATCGCCGCGGACATGGGCGAAGCCGAGGCGGCCGTGCAGGCCATCATGGTCGACCGCCAGTTCGGCCGCGCCGGCGACCTGCTCCTGATCGAGGAGTTCCTGCGCGGCCGCGAGACCTCCTTCATCGTCATCTCCGACGGGGCCCAGGTCCTGCCGCTGGTGACGACCATGGACCACAAGGCGGCCTTCGACGGCGGTCGCGGCCCCAACACCGGGGGCATGGGCACGATCTCGCCCTCGCCGCACCTGGACAAGGCCCTCTTCGCCCAGGTCATGAGCCGGATCGTCCTGCCGACCGTGACCCGGATGAAGGAGGAGGGACGGACCTACAAGGGCGCCCTCTACTGCGGGCTGATGCTGACGGCGGAGGGCCCCAAGGTCCTGGAGTACAACTGCCGCTTCGGCGACCCCGAGACCCAGCCCCAGATGCTCCGCCTGGAGAGCGACCTGGTCGACATCCTCAACGCGGCCATCGACGGCAACGTCCTGGGCGACGAGATCCGCTGGAGCCCCCAGGCGGCCGGCTGCGTCATCATGGCGTCCGGCGGCTATCCCGGATCCTACCGGAAGGGCCTCCCGATCAGCGGCTTGGAAGAGGCCTCGGCCCGGCCGGGGGTGTCCGTCTTTCATGCCGGAACCCGGTTTGAGAACGGGGTCTACAAGACCAGCGGCGGCCGCGTCCTGGGCGTCTGCGCCTTGGGGCGAACCCTGCGGGACGCCATGGAGCGCATCTACGCGGCCGCGGCCGGCATCGAGTTCGAAGGCGCCCACTACCGGCGCGACATCGGGGCGGCGGCCGGCCCGGACCCCGCCTGAGGAGAGACGCATGGACGTGATGATCTTCATCGGCAGCGCATCCGACCTGGACGTCGTCAAGGACGCCCTGGACATCCTGAAGGCCTTCGAGGTTGCCCATGCCCTGGAAGTGACCTCGGCCCATCGCTCCCCCGAGCGGACAGTCGAGCTCATCGAGCGGGGCGAAGCGGAAGGCGCCGAGGTCTTCATCGCCGTGGCCGGAAAGGCCGCCCATCTGGCCGGGGTCGTGGCCGCCCACACGACGCGTCCGGTCATCGGCGTGCCCGTGGAGAGCGGCGGGCTGGGGGGGCTGGACGCGCTGCTCTCGACCGTCCAGATGCCCAAGGGCATTCCCGTCGCCACCATGGGCACGGGCAAGACCGGGGCCGCCAACGCGGCCCTGCTGGCGGCCCAGATCCTGTCCCTCAAAAGCCCCGTCTTGCGGCGCAAGCTGGCGGAGTTCAAGGCCCGCATGGCCTCCCAGGTCGAGTCCGACTCGGAGAAGGTCAAGCAGGCTCTATGACCTCGTTCTCCATCCGCAGCTTCGGCTGCCGGGTCAACCAGGCCGAGGCCTTCGGCTGGGCCGAGGCGCTGCAGGCGCGCGGCTTGAGGCCGGCGCCGGCTCCCGACCGCGGCGACTGGCTGATCGTCAATACCTGCACCTTGACCGCCCGCGCCGACCGCGACGCCTTCAAGCTCATCCGCCGCGCGTCCCGCGACAACCCGTCGGCCCGCATCCTCGTCACAGGCTGCTTGGCCGAGCGGGCGCCGGACAAGCTGGCCGGCCTGCCGGGCGTCTGGAAGGTCTTGCCCAACGGGAGCAAGGAGGCCTTGGCCGAAGCGATCCCGTCCGAGGCGATCGGTGCGGCGGCTCCGGCGGCGAGGCCCCGGGCCCGGGGCTTCCTGAAAGTCCAGGACGGCTGCGACCGAGCCTGCGCTTTCTGCATCATCCCCTCGGTCCGCGGCCGGAGCCGCAGCCTGCCGGTCGGGAAGGCCGCCGCGGCCGTGGCGGACTTGGCCGGGCGGGGCTATCGCGAGGTCGTCCTGGCGGGCATCCACCTCGGCTCCTACGGGCGGGACCTCGAGCCCCGGGCCGGGCTGGCCGAGCTCCTGTCGGCCCTCCCGCCGCCGCCGGCCGGGCCTTGGATCCGTCTGAGCTCGCTCGATCCGCGCCTTTTCGACGATCATCTCATGAAGGCCCTGGTCGGCGCTCCGCGTCTCCGGCCCCACTTCCATCTCTCCCTCCAGCACGGCTCGGATGCGGTGCTGGCGGCCATGGGGCGGGCTCCCCAGGCCGAGGCCAACGAGGCGTTGCTCTTCCGGCTTGCCGGCGCCTTTCCCGAGGCCGCCCTGGGCGCCGACATCATGGTCGGCTTCCCCGGCGAGACGGCGGAGGACTTCAATCGGACCGTGGCCCTGATCGAGAGGGCGCCCTTGGCCTATGTCCATGTCTTCGCCTACTCGCCTCGCCCCGGGACGCCGGCCGCCTCGCGCCCCCCGGTCGACGGCTCCCTCCGGAAACAGCGGGCGGTCCGCCTGCGGGCTCTGTCGCGGGAAAAGAGCCGGGCTTTCCGGGCCCGCTTCGAGGGCCGCGTTCTGGACGGCATCGCCATCGCGCCCGCGGAGTCCGGGGCCGAGGTCTTGACGGGCAACGGCATCGAGGTCGCCGCGGCGGGACCGCGGCCGATTCGGGGTCGGGAAGTCCGGGTCCGTATCACCGCGGCCGGCGGCGAGAAGGCCCGCGGGGAGCTGGTCGCGTGAACCGGATCTCCGTCCTGCCTCCGGACGTGGCCCGCAAGATCGCGGCCGGCGAGGTCATCGAGCGGCCCGTGTCCGTGGTCAAGGAGCTGGTCGAGAACTCCCTCGATGCCGGGGCCGCCGAGATCGCCGTCGAGCTGGCCAACGGCGGCAAGTCCCTGCTCCTGGTTCGCGACGACGGGCACGGCATGAGCCGCCGCGACGCCGAGCTGTGCTTCGAGCGCCACTCCACCAGCAAGATCTCCGGCGAGGGCGACCTGGCCGCCATCTCGACCTTGGGATTCCGGGGGGAGGCGCTGGCCTCCATCGCCGCCGTCTCGCGTCTGACCCTGAAGACCTCCGAGGGCGGAGCGGAAGCGGGGACCCGGATCGACATGGACGGCGGGACGCGAGCCTCCATCTCGTCTCTCGCCTTCCCTCGCGGCGCCTCGGTCGAGGTCCGGGACCTGTTCTTCAACCTGCCCGCCCGGCGCAAGTTCCTGCAAGGCGACACGGCCGAGCTGGGCCAGATCATCAAGTACCTGACGGGAGTAGCCCTGGCCTATCCCTGGCTTCGGCTCTCGGCCCGGCATGGAACCCGCAACGTGCTGGGATGTCCGCCCGTGGAGGGGCTGCGCGAGCGGATCTTTCAGCTCTACGGCCGGGATGCCCTGGACGGATTGATGGAGGTGGAATTCACCGAAGGCGGCCTGCGGCTGTCCGGGCTCGCGTCCCGCCCTCCCGCCGGCCGCTCCAATCGGGCCCACCAGCTCTTCTTCGTCAACAAGCGCCCGGTCCGGGACAAGATCCTCGCCTCGGCCCTCAGCCAAGCCTATCGCGGTCTGCTGGAGAAGGAGCGCTATCCCGAGGCCTTCCTCTTCCTGACGGTGCCGGCGGGCGAGGTGGACGTCAATGTCCACCCGGCCAAGTCGGAGGTCCGCTTCCGCGACTCCGGGCCCGTCTTCCAGCTCGTCCTGCGGGCCGTGGACAAGGCCCGCCGGCTGGCCGTCGGCGTCAAGGCCGTGGCCATCCCGGGGCTCGCGGGCGGCGCGAACACGCCGCCGCCGGGGGAAGCCCCGGAGATTTCCTACATCCCGGGCCGGCCTCCCGCGGGAGATGACCCGCTATTCCGGGTCGCCGAGGGACGCGGGGACTCCCGGGGCCGGGCCGCATCGTCGCCGGGAAGCGGCGAGACGGAGGCCGTCCTTGAAGGCCCGCCGGAGCTTCGCGTCCTAGGCCAGTACGCCGACTCTTACATCATCGCCGCCGACGCGCAGGGGCTGATGGTGGTCGACCAGCATAACGCCCATGAGAGGGTCCTCTACGACCGCTACGTCGAGATCGACCGCCGCCGCAGCTGGCCGGTCCAGGCGGCTCTGATCCCGCTGGTCTTCGAGGCTTCGCCCTCCCAAGCCATGGCCGTGGAGAGCGGCCGGGCCCTGCTGGAGGAATCCGGCTTCCGGGTCGAGCCGATGGGCGGGCGAAGCTACGCCCTTCGCGAATACCCCGATATCTTCGCCCCCGCGGACGCCTTGACGGCGCTTTTGGCCCTGCTGGAGGATGTCCGCTCCGACAAGGCCGGCGACCGCAAGGCCCGCCTGCTGGCGACGATGGCCTGCAAGACCGCGATCAAGGCCGGCGAGCCGCTGCCGCGCGAGAAGATGGAGTTCCTGGTCCGGGAGCTCTTCCGGACTTCCAACCCGGCCGTCTGCCCGCACGGGCGGCCGATCGTCGTGCGGCTCGACCGAGCCGTCTTCGAGAAGGGGCTTGGGAGACGATAGAGAGGGTTCGGGGTTCGGAGGGCAGGCACGCGCGTTTCCCCGGCGAGGAAACGCGCCACGCTCCTCGTTCGCTCTCCCTGCTTCGCAGGGATCCATGCCCGCTCACTCGTCCACCCTAAGCTTGCGCCTAGGGCTGCAGAGCCCGCGTACCTGCCCCCCGAAACCCCTCGCCCTCGAACTCCTTTCCTACTCGATTTGGCCGTTTCTTTCTCGTAAGATGTTAAATTGACTTCATTTCAACGCGCTGTTACCATGAGTGGGCTTTCGGACGGGGAGTGGCGCAGCCTGGCAGCGCGCTTGCCTTGGGAGCAAGAGGTCGACGGTTCAAATCCGTCCTCCCCGATGTCCATCCCGCCGCGACCGACGACGCGCGCCTGTAGCTCAGGTGGATAGAGCAGCTGCCTTCTAAGCAGCGGGTCGGGAGTTCGAGTCTCTCCAGGCGCGCTCCTCTCCCCTCCGTTTTCAGCGCTTTCCTCGGGTCTTGATTTCGGCCAGCCTTGGCCGCAAGTCGTCGTTCCAACGCCCCCATGTCAGACGGGGGTCAAACGGAGTTCGCGATGTCCCGACGGTTTAATCGTCCATGATGGGTTTCCGGAGACCCTCCAAGACCTGGCCCAACCGGAGAAGCTCGGGCCGCAAGACATCATAGCCCACGTCCTGCACCGGAATATCCCGTCGGACCGCGATCCCCGCCGCCGCGGCCGCCGACTGGCCCAGGATCATAAAGACGGGCTCCATGCGAATGGAGCCGTAGGCGATATGGGATGAGCTCAGGCATACGGGGACAAGGAGATTGGCCGCTTCCTCCCGGCGAGGGATGATGGCGTCGTAGCTGATGAGGTAGGGCTGGCCGGGGTTCACCTGGATATCGCCCTCGTTGCGCGCGGTGCCGCGGGCATCGACATACCGCTGCACATGATGGGAGTCCATGTTATAGGACCCCATCCCGATCGACTTGCCGGTGGGCTTTTTCCCCCTGAGATGCCATTCGGTCATTACGAAGTCGCCGACCATTCTTCGGGCTTCCCGGACATAGATCTGGTGCGGCCAGTGACCATTATCCCTGAATTCATCCCGGGCCAGACCCCATGGGCTCATTCGTTCCCTGACGTCCTCCGGGACCCTGGGGTCATTGGCCAGATACCACATCAGTCCCTTCTGGTACTGCTCATGCTCGCGCAGGATCTCTTCGCGGCGCTCGTAGCTTGCCTCAGGATAGTCATAGTTCATTCCGATATTGTCGGTGGAGAAAGCTCCGTGATTGTTCGTATCCGTTTTATGGTTGGGCGCGGGATCGAATTTGACCCAGATCCCCCTCCAGCCCGCGTCCAGATAACGGCCGAGCAGCTCGTACTGAAGGGGATCGTACCCTTCCGGCCTCGGGAAGGGCACCCTGTTCTCTTCCTCGGTGGTCAGGCACATCCGAAAATTGTACGCCTGGACCTTCTTGTCTCCCGAACCCTCCTCGCCGGGGCCCCCCGCATGAATGCGCGGCAGCAACCCGCTGGCGGGATCATCAGGATCGATAAAGGGGGAGACGTCATAGTCAAACTGATGGGAGACTGCGTTCCGGGCCTGGACTCCGTTGAGCGTCTCTCCGTACTGCGAATTGGGCTCGCGGCCGACCGCATAGGATACCCCGGCCGCGGCCATCAGATCGCCCTCGTACGTGGCATCAATATAGACTCTTGACCGGTAGGCCGTTCCATCGAGCATCCTGATCTCGGTGATCCTGTTTTTTTTGACCGTGACGCCTCTTTCGCGGTCCAGCCTTTTCTCTCGGTGGATCTCGAGACCTGCCTCGGTGACCATCTCCTCAAAAACCGTCTCTGCCACGTGGGGTTCGAAGACCCACATGGCATCGTTCTTGGGGTCATACCTGGAATAGTCTTCCGGCCGCTGGTACTTCCAGGATCCCGGCTGATCATAGTGGGCCTTGACCCTCTGGTAGAACTCCCGGCTGAGGCCGCCGATGGCCGCCTTGTCGCCGGAATCCGTCCAGCCCAGCCCCCCGGCGGTGAGACCTCCGAGATGCCTATCCGGGCCGGTGACGATCACATTCAGGCCATCACGCCGGGCTTGAATGCCCGCCATGACGCCGGCCGAGTTGTTGCCGTAGATCACCAGGTCATAGATGGGCCGGTTGTCTCCGGGGCCTGAACAGCCGGCGAGCAATCCCAGGGAGATCATGATCAGGGAGAAGATTCTCATAGCCAGGTCATTCTACCGTGAAATCCGCATAGAGGACATGGGCCGGATCAAGTGTCATGACGCTATTAGGGGGTGCAGGTCACATGTCTCAGGCGGTAGGCCGTTCCCGGCTCGATCCTAATCAAGGCGCATCGGTCTTGCCGGCGAAGAGCTCCCAGCCTCTCGAGGCGCGCTTTCCCCCGCCCTAGAAGCGGAAATAGAGGAACTCCGCCGACCCGGCGGCGCCCAACAGGATCGTCAGGCAGAGCACCAGGGCGTAGACGGCGATCTGGGCCGGGGCCGGAATCCTCGCCACCGGCGGCGGGGCGTCGGCCATCCCGCGCGGCTTCATCAACAGCTCCAGCAGGATGAAGAGGACGGCCAAGCCGAAATAGAAGCTCATCGGACCGAGGGCCCGCGTCGGGAGACGGAGAGAGATCCGGCCCAGGACCCCCCCGGCCCCGCCGAGAGAGGGGCTGCGAAAGAGCACCCAGGCCAGGCTGACCAGCGCGAACGTCGTCAAGCGGCGAAGAGCGTCGGCGGCTCGATTGGCTTTTCCCACGCCCAGCTTGCGGAGGATACGGATCCGCGCCTTGCGGGTGAGGCGGGAGAGGATGAGGACCGCGGCGTGAGCCGCCCCCCAGAGGACGAACGTCCAGCCCGCGCCGTGCCATAGGCCGCAGATGAGCATAGCCGCCAGCGTGCCTCCCGCGTAGATGACGTAGTCGGCCCGCCACAGGCCCCAGCGCTCGCCCCGGATCCGGCGCGACAGCGCGGAGGAGACCGGCATGAACAGGTAATCCCTCAGCCAGGCCGAGAGCGTGATGTGCCAGCGGGTCCAAAACTCCGCCAGGCTCCGGCTGAAGTAAGGCGTCCGGAAGTTCTCCGGGGCCGGCAGGCCCAGCCAGGCCGACAAGCCGATGGCGATGTCGGAGTACCCGGCGAAGTCGCTGTAGATCTGGATGGAGTAGAGGAAGACGCCGAGCAGCACGCCCAGCCCGGCTTGGTCCTGCGGCCGGGCGAAGACCGGCCCGACGAAGCGAGCCAGCTGATCGGCCACGACCAGCTTCTGGAACAGGCCCCAGACGATCCGCCGGCCGCCATCGAGGACTCCGGACGGTGTCAGGGGGAGGTCCGCCGCGAGCCGCGACAGGAAGGCCGCCGGACGGTCGATGGGCCCGGCCAGGATCTGGGGGAAGAAGGAGAGAGCCAGCGCCAAGGGGACGGGCCGGCGGACGGCCTTCAGCCGGCCCCGGTAGACGTCGATGAGATAGCTCAGCGAGCGCAGGGTGTAGAAGGAGATGCCGAGCGGCAGAACGAGCCGCGGGACGGGCAAGGGCCGGCCCGCGCCCAGGGCCTGCGCGACGGAGGACGCCGACTGGACCAGGAAGGGCAGGTACTTGAAGATGACGAGCGGCGCCAGAGCCAGGACGAGGCAAGCGGCCCAAAGGGCCTTCTTCCGCCGCGTGCCGGCCCCGTCGAAGGCCAGGGCGGCTCCGTAGACGAGCCCGATCTGAAGGATGAGGAGGCCGAGGAAGCCGAGCCCGAAAGACCCGTAGAAAGCCAGGCCGGCCGCCAGGAGGAGCGCGGGCCGCAGGCGGCGCGGCGCGGCCGCCCGCAGGAGGGCGACGGCGGCGAAGAAGGCGGCGAATTCCAGCGACAGGAGGCTCATCGGGCCCCCTCTCCGCTCCGGGCGATCCGGCGGAGGTCGTTGAGGGCCTCCTTGGCCTCGCGGGCCAGCGCGTCGGAGAAGACGATCGCCCCCTCCGTGCCGAGGTGGCAGTTGGAACGGGGGCCGGCGCCCTCCTTGAACAGCGTCGCGTCGTCCAGGGGGAACTTATCCGGCTGATCGAGATCCAGGACGCGGACCAGCCGGTACCCCGCCGCCAGCGACCGCAGATCGCGGCGGAACAGATCGCGCTCATGATTGATCGCCTGCGTGTCGATGTGATCGGGGATGATCACCAGGAAGGCCGGGATGCCCTCGGCGTCGAGATCGTCCAGCAGGGCCTTGAGGAAGCGTCCTTCGACGCCGGGGAACGGCACATATTTCCTCTGGGCCGGCTCGGCCTCGGGCGCGGCGGGCGCATCTCCCTCGTCGTCCTCGTCGGGTCCGGCCCGTGGGCCGGGGCTTGCCGGGCCGGCATCCGTCTCCGTCCGCTCGAACTTCATCACATCGGCCAGAAAGTCGTCGAGGCGCGGCTTCAGCCGGAAGAGCCAGGAGAGGCGGCTGGCGGCCGGGGAAGCCGGATTGACCGCGCCCTCCGGATCGAGGATGTCGAAGCTGGCGTCCAGGCCCTGCTGGGCGAGAAAGCGAAGCGAAGACTCCTTCTCGAACTCGAAATAGTCGATGCCCAGCATGACCAGGCGGGGGCGACCGACGGCCCGCCGGTATTTCTTGTAGAAGTAGTAGGCGTAGCGCGGATAGACGCCGGCCTGGGCTTCGATCAGAATCCGCATGTGCAGCACCGGCGAGAGGCGCTCATAGGCCATGGCCCGTCTGGTCCGCGATGAGCCGAAGATGAGGGCTTCGCCTTCGCCGCTTCCCAATCCCTGCTTGACGGGGAAGACCTTCATGGCCAGGGCCCCGTAGTACCCGCCGACCAGGGGCTTCAATCCGGTGACGAGGAGCCGGTCGCAGGCCAGAAAGCAGGCCGCGAAAAGGGCGATCCCGGCCGCGATCCGGAGCGCGGGAGAGGCGCCGCCGCGGCGGCTCTTGCCCGCGGTCTCGGAATCGGCGATGTCGCTCATTCGCTTCCGGGGACAAGAATAGGGAGGGGGGGAGGCGAAGTCAAGCCGGCCGACCGGAGGGCCCCGCCGGGCTAGCGGGGGTTCGAGCGGGCGAAGCGCCGAACCCAGCTTCGGGACTTGCCGTCGTAGTAGCGCAGGCCGCCCATCAGCTCGCGCCGGAACCGGTCAAAGTCGGGCGGCTCGGACAGGCGCCCATCTGAGAACGCCTTCTTGTAGGTCTTCTGGAACTCGTGCCCGAGCGTTACCGTGATCAGCCGGCCTTGGCGATCGAACTCGTAGACCGGCGCGTCGATATCGACGGTGACCAAGAACCGGCCGTCCTTCAGGACATCAATGGTTGTAGCCGCGACGCCCGGCAGGTGCTGCCTCTCGAGGGGCGTCAGCGGCAGAAGAGCCGCGACAAGCTCCGTCCCGTCCGGCAGGCCTTCGAGGCGAGAGCGGGGGCCCAAGGCCGGCGCGGCTCCCCTCATTCGCCGGGGATCGAGGATGAAGAAGCAGGGCCCTTCGGCATCGCCGTTGACTTGGCCGCAGCAGAGGATTTCCGGCTTGCCGTCATCATCGAGGTCCCTCACCGCAAGGTCGGAGATCTGGCCGAAGTGCCAGTAGTCCGACCGCAGCGTGCCGTCGAGGTTGAGGATGAACACACGGCACGGCGAGCTCATGCGGATGTGGCTGACGGCCAGGATCTCCGGCCGGCCGTCGCCGTCCAGGTCCTCGGTGCTGATCCCCTGGATGACCGAGTCCGGAGGATAGTCGATTCCGCCCGCTTTAACGCCGGTATTGGCGTCGAAAGTCCAGACGAGGCGCCCCTTGGAGTCGAATCTGTGAATTCGGCCGACCTTCTTGTCCTCCCGGCTGACGGGCGCGTAGAGCGTCTCGTTCCGGCCGTCTCCGTCGAGATCCTCCATCAGCAAGAGGGGCTGGGAGCGATGGACGATGCCGAATTCGGAGGCGCCGTTGTAAGAGCGCTGGAAGACTCTGCGGGTGAAGGCCTCCTCGCCCAAGTCGGCCAGCTGGGTGTCGAATCGCCACAGCTCGCGGCCGTGCTTGTTGAGAGCGACGAAAAAAGGCGCCTCGAACCGGAAATCGACCGGCTGACGGTCGAAGCTTCGGAGAGACAACAGGCCGGCCGCGCCGGCCGCGGCGAGGATCAGAGCGGCGACGAGCAGGCGAATCCGGCCGGCGTTCGGCCGTTTCGTCTGACCGTGGAGGCCTTGGCTTTCCGCCGCCGCGGAGGGGGAGCCGCGCCCGTCCGCTTCCGGGATCGAGGCGCCGTCCTTGAAGGCCGAAGCCCGCCAGCGCTCGAGGTCGGCTCTATCGGCAAAGACGCGGGACTTGGCCGCGTCCTCCAGCCGTTTGACGGGCAGACCGAACTTCTTCTCCCAGCGCTGGCAGGTCCGCTCGTCGACGCCCAGGAAGGCCGCGATCTCCTTCCAGGAGACGAGGCGCCCTTCCTTTCCGTTGCCGCCCACCATGTCCTTCCTCGCGAGGAGGCCTATTTTCTTCGAAAAGGGAGTCCTTTTCAAGTGAATTCGGCCGGGTCCGGTGGGCCATCCCCTCGGGAGAGACAAAATGTGACAAGGTGCTACAATAGGCTGTAATGCATTGAATATTTTCCGGAGGCCCCTATAGGGGAGGCGTCGGCGGCGATGGCCTGCCGCGAGGGGACCGCGATGATGGCCCGGGTGAGGGCTCAAGCGCAAGTGAGCCGGACAGCATCGGCTCCGGGGAGGGAGTCTTGGGTCGGCTTTCTGATATTCCTCCCCCTTAAAGGTGAGTCGGGGTGAAAAAAAATCACCGGAGCGATGCTCTGCCCCGGTGATTGACCCGGGTCTCCCCCCCGGGCGACAATCTCCCGCGTGAGATGCCAGATGCTGTTTCCTTCCATCCTGTCCCCGTCACGGAGAAAATTCCCTTCCCCGAGCGTCTTCTTTCATGGGAATTGGATGGAAAAAGTGACAAAAATTGTTGACAAAAAATGTCAAAAACAGATAATTTGTCCATAAAGAGTTAGATATGGGATCCACTCTCGGTGACATTCTAGTCCGTGAAAAGATCCTGAATGCCGACCAGATTCGTTCGGCGCAGGAGTTTCAGCGCAAGCATGAGGTGTCCTTGGCCAGCTCGATCATCGCCCTGGGGCTGACCTCGGCCGAGGAGATGGCCCAGGGGCTCAGCCGCCAGCTCGGATATCCCTATATCGATCTCGACCAGTTCGAGGTCTACCCCGACGTCATCAGCCTGGTCACGGTGGACGCGGCCAAGAAATACATGATCATGCCCATCCACCGGATCCGCTCCTTCCTGACCCTGGCCATGGTCGATCCGACCGATTTGGACGTCATCGAGGACGTCCGCTTCCGGACCGGGCTGAGCATCCAGCCGGTCATCGCCTCGGAGTCGGGCATCAGCAACGCCATCAACAAGTACTACGGCGTCTCTCACGCCGTCCGGCCCAAGACCACGGTCGAGGACATCGCCCTGGCCGACGACTCGAAGATCAGCATCATCGAGGAGGTCCAAGAGGACTTCGACGTCGAGGACCAGGAAGGCCCTCCCGCCGACGAAGCCCCCATCATCACCCTGGTCAACTCCATCTTCGTCGAGGCCATCAAGAAGGGCGCCTCCGACGTCCACTTCGAGCCCTACGAGAAGTCCTTCCGCGTCCGCTACCGCATCGACGGCATCCTCTACGAGACGATGAGCCTGCCGATGAAGTTCAAGAACCCGGTCTTGTCGCGGGTCAAGATCGTGGCCAACATGAACATCGCCGAGAAGAGGCTGCCCCAGGACGGCCGGCTGAAGATGCGGGTCAAGCTGGACAAGGGCCGCAAGGACGTGGACATGCGCGTCTCGTCCCTGCCGACCATCTTCGGCGAGAAGATCGTGGCCCGGCTGCTGGACCGGGAGAACCTCCAGATCGACCTGACCAAGCTGGGCTTCGAGCCGGAGTCGCTGGAGGCCTTCCGCAAGGCCATCACCCGCCCCTGGGGCATCATCCTGGTCACCGGGCCGACCGGCAGCGGAAAGACCAACACCCTCTACTCGGCCATCTCCACGCTCAACGCCATGGAGAAGAACATCATGACGGCCGAGGACCCGGTCGAGTTCTACATGCCGGGCATCAACCAGGTCAACATCCGGGACGAGATCGACTTGAATTTCGGGGCCGCCCTGCGGGCTTTCCTCCGCCAGGACCCCGACATCATGCTGGTCGGCGAGATGCGCGACAGCGAGACCGTCGACACGGCCATCAAGGCCGCCCTGACCGGCCACCTGGTCTTCTCCACGGTCCACACCAACGACGCCGCCTCGACCGTCCACCGCCTGCTGAACATGAACGTGGAGCCGTTCCTGATCGCCGACTCGGTCGTCCTGATCGTGGCCCAGCGCCTGGTGCGCAAGGTCTGCACCCGCTGCGGCGTGCCGCAGAAGATGCCGGCCCGGGTCCTGACCGATCTGGGCTTCTCGGCCGAGGAGGCCGGCTCCATGCAGGTCATGCACGGACGCGGCTGCGAGCTCTGCAACAACACCGGCTACAAGGGCCGGACGGCTCTCTTCGAGGTCCTGGAGGTGAACCCGGCCGTCAAGGACCTCATCCTGCAGCGGGCCCAGTCCAAGGAGATCAAGCGGATGGCCCTGGAGCACGGCATGATCACCCTGCGCCGCAGCGGCCTGATCAAGATCAAGGCCGGCGTCACCTCGATCGAAGAAGTCGTTCGGGAGACCATCAAGGACTAGGAGCCGCCGCCATGCCCCCGACCATCCAGGAGCTGCTTCAGAAGACGGTCGATCTGGACGCTTCCGACCTCCACATCACCACCTACGTCCCGCCCCGGGTCCGCGTCCACGGCGTCCTGCGGTCGCTGGACTACGACCCGCTGACCCCGACCGAGACCAAGTCCCTGGTCTACAGCCTGCTGACGGACAAGCAGAAGAAGCATTTCGAGGAGAGGCTGGAGCTGGACTTCTCCTTCGGGGTCAAGGACATGGGCCGCTTCCGGGCCAACGTCTTCATGCAGAGGGGCGCCGTCGGGGCGGCCATCCGCCGCTTCCTGCCCTCCATGTGGAGCTTCCAGAAGCTGGGCATCCCGGCCCGGGTGGCCCAGCTGTGCAGCCTGCCGCGGGGGCTGATCCTGGTGACCGGGCCGACCGGCTGCGGCAAGTCCACCACCCTGGCCTGCATGATCGACCACATCAACACCGAGCGGGGCCTCCACATCGTGACCATCGAGGACCCCATCGAGTACTACTTCACGGCCAAGCGATCCCTGGTCAATCAGCGGGAGCTGTTCGTCGACACCCTGTCCTACCCCAACGCCCTGCGCTCGGTCCTGCGCGAGGATCCCGACGTGGTCCTGGTCGGGGAGATGCGCGACATGGAGACCGTGGAGGCGACCCTCCGCGTCGCCGAGACGGGGCACTTGACCTTCTCCACCCTGCACACCAACTCGGCCTCCGAGACGATCTCCCGGGTCATCGACATCTTCCCCCCCCAGTACCAGACCCAGGTCCGGATCATGCTGTCGATGTCCTTGGAAGCCGTCCTGACCCAGGCTCTTCTGCCGCGAGCCGACGGCAAGGGCCGGGTCCTGGCCATGGAGATCCTCATCCCCAATCCGGCCATCCGCAACCTCATCCGCGAGAACAAGATCCACATGATCTACGGGCAGATGCAGCTGGCCCAGGAGAAGTCGGGCATGCAGACCTTCAACCAGTCGCTCGGCGAGCTTGTCGCCCAGAGGCTCATCACCCGCGACACGGCCATGGCCGTGACCTCGAATCCCGAGGAGCTGACCGACATCCTGCAGCGCCGCGAGGCGCGCGCGGCGAGCGCCGCCGCCCCCTCCGGGGCCAAGCGGTAAGCGAGGCGGAAAGGACGCTCCATGCCCACCTACGTCTGGAAAGGCAAGAACCGCTACGGCGACGCCGTCCAGGGCGAGCGGACGGCGGCCTCGTCCGAGGAGCTGTCCCGGGCCCTGCAGCGCGAGCAGATTCAGGTGGCTTCGATCGCCCCCCTGCGGGCGGGGCTGAAGCTGGGGCGTCTGGGCGAGAAGGTCAAGGCCAAGGAGCTGGCCATCTACAGCCGCCAGCTGGCCGTTTTGATCGACGCCGAGCTGCCGATCATCCAGAGCCTCCGCATCCTGGCCGAGCAGACCCGCAACAAGTACTTCCGCCGGGTCATCACCTCGGTCGGCGAGGACGTCGAAGCGGGGGCCAGCCTGAATCAGGCCAAGCGCCGCTTCCCCAAGGTCTTCGACGACCTGTACTGCAACCTGGTGGCCTCGGGCGAGCAGAGCGGCTCGCTGGACACCATGCTCAAGCGGCTGGCCGACTACATCGAGCAGACGGTCAAGCTGCGCGGCCAGGTCAAGCAGGCCATGGTCTACCCGTCGGCCATCATCTCCTTCGCCATCATCGTGGCCATCTTCCTGCTCTGGAAGGTCATCCCGGTCTTCGCCGGCATCTTCGTCGAGATGGGCGCCTCGCTGCCGGGCATCACCCGGGCCGTCGTCGGCCTGTCGGCCTTCGTCCAGAATTACATCGCCTTCATGGCCGTGGGGATCGTGGCCGGGATCTTCCTCTTCCGGGCCTACCGCCGCACCGGGCCGGGCCGCTGGAGCGTGGACCGGATCCTCCTGCGCCTGCCCATCATCGGCAAGCTGCTGACCAAGGTCGGCATCTCCCGGGTCACCCGGACGCTGAGCACCTTGCTGACCGGCGGCGTCTCCATGCTGGAAGGCCTGAAGATCACGTCCTCGACGTCCGGCAATGTGGTCATGGAGAAGGCGGTCATGGACGCCCGGCGGCAGGTGGCCGAAGGCCGCAGCCTGACCGAGGCCTTTCAGTCCACCGGCCGCTTCCCCTTCATGATGACCCAGATGGTCAAGGTCGGCGAGGAGACCGGGACCCTGGACCAGATGCTGGGCAAGCTGGCCGACTTCTACGACGACGAGGTCTCGGCGGCCGTGGCCACCATGATGTCGCTGCTGGAGCCGGTCATGATGATCTTCGTCGGCGGCATCGTCGGCGGGCTGCTCCTGTCCTTGTACCTGCCGATCTTCAGCCTGATGGCCCAGATCCAATGACGACGGTCAAGCGCCATATCCTCAACCTGATCATCTTCCGCCTGGTCATCGTCACCACCCTGCTGGCGGCCGCCGTCATCATCCAGCTCTCGACGGCGGTCTTCCTGCCCCTGGGGCCCTTCTATGTCGTCATCCTGTCGGCCTACGCGGCCAGCCTGGTCTTCCTCCTGATCTACGCCCGCAGCCGCCGCTACGCGGCCCAGGCCTACGCCCAGGTGCTCTTCGACATCCTGTTCATCACCGTCCTGGTCTATATCACAGGCGGCCTGAGCGCCCACCTCTACGTCCTGTACGCTTTTCCCATCCTGGCCGCCGGCAGCGCGCTGCCGGGCCGGTCCGCCTATCTGGCGGCCTCCCTCTCGGCCATCCTGCTGGGCTTCCTGGCCGACGGCATGTACTACGGGCTGATCCCCTACTACCGGATCGATCAAGTCCGGGAGACCTCGGCCGGCCTGACCTTCTACACCATCTTCCTGGCCTGGTCGCTGTTCTTCGCCGTGGCCTTCCTGTCCCAGCACTACGGGCGGAGCATGCGCCGGACCCAGGCGGCCCTGGAGAGAGTCGAGCGCGAGCTGGCCGTCCGCGAGCGCCTGGCCGAGGCCGGCAAGATGTCGGCCATGATCGCCCACGAGATCCGCAACCCCCTGGCCGCCATCTCGGGGGCGGTCCAATTCCTGAGGACCGATCTGAGCCCGACGGGCGAGCAGGGCCAGCTCATGGACATCATCGTCCGGGAGTCCAAGCGGGTCTCCCAGACGATCGAGCAGTACCTCAGCCTGGCTTCACCGGGCGCGACGGACTTCCAGAGATTCTCCCTGGCCGCCGCGATCCGCGAGACCTTGACCTTGCTGCGGGCGGGGGGAGAGCTTCCGGAGGGGATCACCGTCGATGGCGGCTACGAGACTTCGCCGCTGGACCTCTACGGCAGCCAATCCCAGCTCAAGCAGGTCGTCTGGAACCTGGCCCGCAACGCCGTCCAGGCCATGCCCGAGGGGGGACGACTGCGCATCGATCTCGAAGCCGGCCCGGGCGGAGCCCGGGTGCTGCGCCTGGCCGACAGCGGCCGGGGCATGGGCCCGGAGGAGCGGGCCCGCATCTTCGAGCCGTTCTTCTCGGCCTTCGAGGGCGGCCGCGGCCTGGGTCTGGCGGTGGTCCGCCGGATCGTCGACGATTTCGAGGGCCGGATCGAGGTCCGGTCGGAGACGGGGCGGGGCACCGAGTTCGTCCTGACCTTCCCCGAGCGCTCCGCGCCGGGCCGGCTCAAGGAGGCTTGATGGCATGGACACTCTGCTGATCGTCGATGATGAGAAGAGCATCCTGGACCTGTTGAGCGTCGTCCTGCGCAAGGAAGGCTACGGCGTCCTGACCAATCCCGGCACGCCCAAGGCCTTCGAGATGCTGTCCGGCGGCGACATCGACCTGGTCATCACCGACGTCAAGATGCCCCAGCTGGACGGAATGGCCTTCCTCAAGACGGTCCGGACCCAGAAGCCGACCGTGCCGATCATCGTCATCACCGCCTTCGGCAGCGTCAAGCAGGCGGTCGAGGCCCTCAAGGAGGGCGCCCTGGACTACGTCACCAAGCCCTTCGACATCGAGGAGCTGAAGATCCTGGTGGCCCACGGCCTGGAGCAGAAGCGGCTGCGGGAGGAGAACCTCCGGCTCAAGCGGACCTTCCAGGAGCAGGCCAGCTTCGAGAACATGATCGGCAAGAGCAAGTCCATGCAGGAGGTCTTCCACCTCATCGAGCGGGTGGCTTCGACCGACTCGACCGTCCTGGTCACCGGCGAGAGCGGAACCGGCAAGGAGATGGCCGCCCGGGCCGTGCACGCCCTCAGCCGGCGCAAGGACCACACCTTCGTCTCCATCAACTGCGCCGCCCTGCCCGAGAACCTCCTCGAGAGCGAGCTGTTCGGCCACACCAAAGGCAGCTTCACCGGAGCCATCTCCGATAAGAAGGGCATGTTCGAGACGGCCGATCAGGGAACCGTCTTCCTCGACGAGGTCGGCGAGATGTCGCCCTGGACCCAGGTCAAGCTGTTCCGGGTCCTGCAGGAGCGCAAGGTCCGCCGGGTCGGGGGCACGGAGGAGATCCCGGTGGACGTCCGCATCATCGCCGCCACCAACCAGGATCTCAAGAAGCGCATCGAGGAGGGCAAGTTCCGCGAGGAGCTCTTCTACCGGCTGAACGTCGTCTCCCTGGAGATGCCGCCTCTGCGCAAGCGGCCCGAGGACATCCCGCTGTTGGTGGCCCACTTCCTTCAAAAGCACTGCCAGAAGATGGGCCGCAAGATGAAGCGCCTGGTGCCGGAGGTCGTCAGCTTCCTGGAGACCTACCCCTGGCCGGGCAACGTCCGCGAGCTGGAAAACCTTATCGAGCGGCTGGTGGCCGTCGAGGAGAGGGAGACGGTGACTCTGGCCAGCCTGCCGGCGGACGTCCTGGGATCCCGCCACAAGACGGAGGCCGCCGCGGCCCTTCGCCCGGGCTTCAACCTGGAGGAGCACCTCGACCAGGTGGCCAAGCGGTACATCCAGGAAGCCGGGATCGCCGCCGGCGGGAACTTGAAGAAGGCCGCCGCCCTGCTCGGGATCGGCTACCGATCGCTGCGCTATCTGCTCGACAAGCACGGGATCGAGTCCTTCAAGAAGTCCGATTCGCCCGACCGCCGCGAGCGCAGCCGCTGAGCGGGCGGCCGATCCCACCCATTCCCTGTTGAAAAGTGACAAATAACGTCACTTATATTGAGCAATAATTGTCGTTTTGGCCAGTCTCGGACTAGAGAAATTTTGTATCTCATATATAATCAATAATATAAAATTATTTTGCATTTGGCACGCGTCCTGCAATAGAGAGAGTGTCCTCGAGCGAGGGTCGCGAGAGAGACAGAGACAGAATGAACTCAAGGAGGTTCAACATGAAGAAGCAGAAAGGCTTCACCCTGATCGAGCTGCTGATCGTCGTGGCGATCATCGGCATCCTGGCCGCCCTGCTGGTTCCCAACGCGATGACGGCCCTGCAGAAGGCCAAGGTGCGGGGGACGCAGAAGGACATCTCGACGATGGCCACCACGATCGCCGACTACGTGACCGACAAGGCGACGCCGCCGGCCAACAGCGGCGACATCAGCACGACGCTGAAGAGCGCGCTGTCGCCGATGTACATCAAGGTTCTGCCGACCAAGGACCAGTGGGGGACGAACTTCAAGGTCTACACGGGCACGGCGGTGGACGGCAACTACGGGCTGTCGGGGTCGGCGGTAGACGACTTCCTCGTCTCCTCGTACGGTCGGGGCGGGGCGCTGGAGAGCTTCACCTACACGGCGGCCACGCCGGAGGCGGGGCTGTACACGATCTCGTCGACGGCGGACTTCGAGAAGGACCTGGTGTCGCTGAACGGGTCGTTCATCCGCGGTCCCCGGGCCGGCGTCAGCGGGACCTGATGATCGGCTAGCCTGAGAAGCACACGCATTCGGCCAAGGGCCGGGTCGCAAGACCCGGCCCTTTTTCTTTGTTATAATGAAGCTAGAGAACCCATGCTCGTCAGGACGATCATCCTCGTTCCCCTCCTGATCGTGTCGCTCCTGGCGATGCTTCCCCTTCTGATCTTCTGCGCCCTGGCCGGCCGGCCGGCCCCTCTGCTGGCCTTCGCTCGGGGGGTGATCCGGATGGCCTTGGCCATTCTCGGGCTCCGCTGGAGCGTCTCGGGCCTGGACTCGATCGATCCGGGCCGGCCCGCCGTCTATATGGCCAACCACCAGAGCCTGTTCGACGGCCCGATCCTCTTCCTGCTCATCCCCCGCTCTCCCCGCGTCATTCTCAAGAAATCCCTCCTCCGGATCCCGATCCTGGGCCAGGCCATGCGCTTCACCGGCTTTGTCCCGGTCGACCGGCGCGGAGAGAGCGGCGGGAAAGCTGCCATCGCCCAAGCGGCCCGGCTGATGAAGGAGCGGGAGTGCTCGTTCCTGATCTTCCCCGAGGGAACCCGGACTTGGGATGGCCGGCTGGGGGAATTCCGCCGGGGGGGATTCTTCCTGGCCGCCGCCGCCGGGGCTCCGATCGTGCCGGTCACGATCGACGGCGCCTTCGACGTGATGCCGAGGGGGCGCAAGATCCCCCGCCGCGGCCGGATTCGGTTCGTCTTCCATCCGGCCTGGGACGCCGCGGACCCGAGCGAGACGGCCATGGCTGCCTGCGCGGAACGCGTTCGGAGCGCGATCACTTCGACTCTCAAAGGAGACGCGATATGAGCGGACGATCTCTCGGCGCCGAGCTGGGCCGCCTGACGGACGAGTTCTTCGCCTCGCGGGCGGAGGCCTATCGAAGCGCGGTCGAGGCCTGCGTCGCCGCCTTGCGCGGCGGCCGCAAGATCCTGGCCTTGGGCAACGGCGGCAGCGCGGCCGAGGCGCAGCACTTCGCGGCCGAGCTGGTCAACAAGTTCTCCCGGCCGCGCCCGGCTCTGCGGGCCCTGGCTCTTTCCACCGACACCTCGGTCCTCACCTCGATCGGCAACGATATCGCTTTTGAGGCTGTCTTCAGCCGCCAGGTCGAAGCCCTGGGCGACACGGGCGACATCCTCCTGGCCCTGACCACCAGCGGCGGATCCCCCAACATCCTGCGGGCCCTCGAGACGGGACGATCTCGAGGCATGATTTCGATCGCCTTGACCGGCCAAGGGGGCGGCGCGGTTTGCGGCCGCGCGGATCTTCTCTTGGACGTGCCTTCGACGGAAACGCCTCGCATCCAGGAAGTGCATCTGGTCATCATCCACGCCCTGGTGGGAGACATCGAAGAAGCCCTGGCCTGAGATTCGATCTCTGATTCGGAAGCTCATGGTGACAAAATACGGCAAATAGACCCGTCTATTTTGACAATATTTGTCCATTCGTGCGCGGCCGGGATTAGGCAAGTCAAATAAAATCAATAGGATGTGCCAAGAGAAGTTGGCACGCCGTTTGCTTGGATTCTTCTCCGGAATCGTTCCGCGGGCAGCCGCGGCAAGGAGCTTGCCATGAACAGGCGCAGAGACGGCTTTACCCTGATCGAGCTGCTGGTCGTCGTGGCGATCATCGGCATCCTGGCCGCGCTGCTTGTTCCGAATGCCATGTCGGCGCTGCAGAAAGCCAAGATTCGGGGTACCCAGAAGGACATCACGACGATTTCCACGACCTTGGTGAACTACATCGGCGATAAATCCGTCGCCCCCGCCAACAGCGGCGACATCGGCGCGACTCTCAAGAGCGCCCTGTCTCCGATGTACCTCAAGGCGCTCCCCCTGCAGGACCAGTGGGGCAACAATTTCAAGGTCTACTGCGGGACGGCCGTGGACGGCCAATACGGCTTGGCCGGCTCGGGGCCCGACGATTTCCTCGTGGCGTCCTACGGGCGCGGCGGCGTCGTCGAGGCTTTCACCTTTGCCTCGGCGACCCCCGAGGCGGGGCTGTACACGATCTCCTCGGCCGCGGATTTCGAGAAGGACCTCGTGTCGCTGAATGGGGCCTTCATCCGCGGCCCGCGCTCCGGCGTCTCGGGCAGCTGAGACCGAGATTCGACACGCGAAGCGCCGTCGTGACGAGGACAGGGCGGGACAGGAGTACGCCCAGGTCTGGGATGGGCGGTATGATCTCGGGTATTACAATTCCTTCAGCGCTTCCACGCCCGCTACGCCGGAGTTGAAGAGCCACACCCGGGCGCTCTGAAGGAGCCGCTGGAAGCCGGCTTTCTGAAGCTCCAGCCGGCCTTCCCCGCCCGCCAGCAGGTGGGGATTGAAGAACGGCACGGGCTTGGCCGTCGCCCCGGCCTTCATGCCCGGGCTCTCGCCCGCGGCCAGGATGCGGAGAGCCTCCTCGGCCGACAGCTCCACCACGGCCGGAGAGACGGAATCCTTGCGCAGGATGACGATCCGCTTGAGGGTGGTCCGGCGGGCGACCGCCTGGGCCCCGGCGATCCAGGCCGGGTCGATCAGGCCGTGGGCGTCCTTGGCGGCCTTGTAGCAGAACGGCGCGCCCCGGTCGAGGCGGCAGTCCTGGCCGCGCAGGCACTCGGCATCCTTGCAGTCGTCCTTGCGCAGGACCACGTTCTCGCAGCGGCTCCCGTCGAAAAGCGGCGCCAGCCGCCCGAAGATCTCCACGGCCGAGGTCGGCAGATAGGCCTTGCGCTCGACCGCGTCGGCCAGGGCGGCCTTGCCGGCGAAGCGGACGAAGAAGGCGTCGCCGGAGTGGAACTTATAGCGGGGATCGCGCAGCAGGCCGAAGAAGAGATCCGTCTTCTTGGTCCCCGGGGGGCCGATCAGGGCCAGGCCCTCGCCGGCCGCGTCGACCGACATCCCCCGCACCGGGAGGACGCCGAACGACCGCTCGCCCACGTCGGCCGCCAGCCCCAGAGCCAGGCTGCGCAGCGGCCCGTAGGCGTCGCAGTTGACCAGGACGCCGGTCTTGGTCTCGGAGTTGTAGTGGGCCCGCGGCTCGCGGCCGGGGATGCCGTCCACGGCGTAGATGACCCCGTGCGGCTCCAGTCCCGCCTCCAGCTGGGCCGGGTACCAGTTGTCCACCCAGAAGTCGTTCAGGTGGGCCACGTTGGTCCGCAGCTGGACCACCACGCCGTTGATGACCGCGTTCCACTCGAAGGTGTTCTCCAGGCCCAGCTTCGACTCGGCCTCGGCCACCAGCCCGTCGCGGACCGCGGCCGGCGTGCCGGCGTCCACCGGGACGGACTTGCGGACCCGAGTCGCGTAGTTGGACAGGGCCACCCGCCGGGCCTTGCGGGCCGGCTGCAGGGCGGTCAGGGCCCGGGCGATGCGGTCCAAGCCCTTCTCCAAGCTCTCCATCGAGGTGGCGTAGGACAGGCGGATGTAGTCGTCCGATCCGAACGAGTCGCCGGGGACGACCGCGACACCCGCCTCCCGGAGCAGGTAGTAGGCCAGCCCGTTGGAATTGCGGATGGGCGTGCCGTTGAACTCCTTGTCGAAGCAGGCCCGGACGTTGGGGAAGAGGTAGAAGGCGCCCTGCGGCTTGAAGCAGGACAGACCGGGGATGGCCTGCAGCTTCATCCAGGCGTAGTTGCGCCGGCGGCTGAACTCCTGGACCATGCGGGCCACTTCGAACTGCGGCCCGGAGACCGCCTCCTGCACCGCCCGCTGCGAGATCGAGGCGGCGTTGGAGGTGGTGTGGCTCTGGATCTTGGCCATGCCGGCGATGACGTCGGCCGGGCCCAGGGCGTAGCCGATCCGCCAGCCGGTCATGGAGTAGGACTTGGACGGGCCGTTGATGATGACCGTCTTCTTCTTGACGTCCTCGCCCAGGGCGGCGAAGGAGGTGAAGGGGAAGTCGTCGTAGACGAGAGAGGCGTAGATCTCGTCGGCCACGACATAGATGTCCTCGCCCCGGACGACGTCGGCCAGGGCCTGCAACTGGGCCCGGGTGTAGGCCGCGCCCGTCGGGTTGGAGGGCGAGTTGAGGATGACCGCCCGGGTGGCCGGGGTGATGGCCGCCTTGAGGGCCTCGGCCGTCAGGACGAAGCCCTCCTCCTCCTTGGTCTCGACCAGGACGGGCTTGCCCTTGGCCAGCTTGACCTGGTGCGGGTAGGTGACCCAGTAGGGGACGGGGATGATGACCTCGTCGCCCGGGTCGAGCAGCGCCAGCATCAGGTGGTAGAGCGAGCTCTTGGCCCCCGAGGAGACGATGACCTCGTTGGGCGCGTAGGCGACCCCGAAGTCCTCCTTGAAGCGGGCCAGGATGGCCTTCTTGAGGGCCGGAGTGCCCTCGTTCTCGGTGTACTTGGTGAAGTTGTCCTCGATGGCCTTGATCCCGGCCGCCTTGATCGAGGCCGGCGTCGGGAAGTCGGGCTCGCCGATGCTCAGATCGACGACGTCGATGCCCTCGGCCTTGAGGGCCTTGGCCTTGGCCGCGATGCGCAGCGTCGGCGAGGCGCCGATTTGCTTGACTCGTTCGGAGACCATGGTGGCACGCCCTTTCCCGGGGAGGGCTTACTTGGCCGTCTTGCTTTCGCCGGACAGCTTGTCCTTGAGGAACTTCTTGACGTCCGCCCCGGTTAGCGACTGGACGACGTCCGGCACTTGGGCCAGGATTTCGGCCACCTGGGCCGTGACCTTGGTCGTGCCCAGGGACTTGTCGCCGCCGACCACGGTGATCTTGTCCACCCGGCCCAGCGGCTCGGCGACGCCGCGGACGACGTCGGGCAGGACCTTCATATACATCTCCAGGACGGCCGCGTCGCCGTACTTCTCCATGGATTGGGCCTTCTTGAGCATGGCCTCGGCCTCGGCCGAGCCGCGCTCCTTGATCCGGGACGCCTCGGCCTGGCCCTCCAGCTTGACCGCCTCCGCCTTGCCCCGGGCCTCGGCCTGGATGCGGAACTCCTCGGCCTCGGCTTCCGACTGGATCTGGTACTTGCGGGCGTCGGAGGGCTTGACCACGTTGGCCTGCAGCTCCTTCTCCCGGCGCTGGATCTCCAGCTCCTCGATCCGGATGGCCTGCTCCTTCTCCACCTGGCGGACCTTCGACTCCTGGAGCTTGATCTCCTGGTTCAGGCGGTGGCGCTCCAGCTCGTAGGCGAAGTCGGCCTGGGCCTTCTTCTGGTTGACCAGGGTCAGGGAGTCGGACTTCTTGGTCTCGTTCTCCCACTGGGCCTTGGCAATCTGGGCCTCGGCCTGCAGGCGGGCCACCTCGGCCTCCTTGCGGGCCTGGGACGACTTGATGACGGCTTCCTTCTCGCTCTCGGCCTCGGAGATGGCCGCGTCGCGCTTGGCCGCGGTGATGAGCGGCTTGCTCAGGGAGTTGATGTAGCCCTGGCTGTCGGAGAACTCCTTGAGGGCGAAGGCCAGCAGGACCAGGCCCATCTTGGCGAAGTCGGCCTTGGCCGCGGCGATGACCTTCTCGTTGAACTCGGCCCGGCCGCGGTAGATCTCCTCGACCGTCATGGTCCCGATCACTTCCCGCATCCGGCCCTCCAGGACGTTGACGGCGACCTCGCGGATGCCGTCCTTGCCGATGGCCAGGAACTGCTCGGCCGCCAGGAGCACGGCGCTCTCGGTCGAGTCGATCTTGACCTGGGCCGTGGCGTCGGCCAGGATGGGCACGCCGCCGTGGGTCAGGACTTCGGGCGTCCGGATGGACAGCGGCACGACTTCCATGGGCAGGGTGTCGACCGTCTCCAGGAAGGGCATGACGAAGGTGCCGCCGCCCAAGCGGTAGCGATAGCCGACCTTGATCTTGCCCCCGTCGGGGCCGGTCACGGTCTTCTTGCGGCCGGAGATGATGAGGGCCTCGTTGGGCCCGACCTTCTTGTACTGCTTGGCCAGGAGAAGGGCCAGGAGGGCCAGGACGACGAGGACGACGCCGGCCAGGATGAGAGCGTTGAGAAGACTCATGAGGGCCTCCTTGGAGGATGGTCGTTCATCGGGAGCTTCGCGGACCCAAATCGTTGAAATCCCATTATTCCCGTCCCCGCCGGTCAAGTCAAGCGGCCCGCCCGGGGCGCTTCCGGAAGCGCCGGAGGAGGCGGCCGAGAACCCCGGCCGGGCTCGGGCCCGCCTGGCCCTCGGCCCGGCCGGCTTGGACGCGCTGGACGATGGGGCAGCCGGAGCTGCGCAGGCAGTAGGGGCTCAGCTCTCCGCGGGCCAGGTAGGAGCGGATCTCCTGCATCTCCGGCGAGTTCCAGGCCTTGGCGTAATCGGCCATCGGCGCGATCACTTCGCCGCCGAAGCAGCACGGCAGAATGCCGCGCCGCAGGATGTAGAAGCTCTCCCATGGCTCCCGGCAGAGGGGCATCCCGGCGGGGGAGGCGCCGTCCCGGGGTTCCCGCGGGCTCATGCGCCGCCTCCCTTGCCGTCCGGCCCGTCCGGCGGCTTGCCGAAGTCGAACTGGCTGGCGACTTCGACCCGGAAGAGGCGCGAGAGCTCCTTGGCGCTCTCGAAGAGGCTCCGCAAGGCCTCCCGGTCGAGCGCCTCGCGGGCGAAGTCGAAGCGGTATCCGCCCCGCTCGACCGCCGGCTTGGGCCGGCCGGGGAACAGCAGCGGGCGCAGCACGACCTTGTCCGCGTCGATCCGGGCGGCCAGGCGGAAGTAGTCCTCCAAGTCGCCGGCGTTGACCCGCATGGGGATGAAGACCAGGAAGATTCTGGGCCATCGGCCGGCCCGCCGGCGGGCCTCATCCAGCCGCTCCAGCGAGGCGACGATGTCGTCCCAGCGGTCGTTGCGGATCTTGGCGTAGGTCTCCTTGCGGGCTGCGTCCAGGGAGATATAGAGATGGACCTGCCTCCCGGCCAAGGCCCGGATCGCCCGCGGGCTGAAGGCCTGCCCGTTGGTGGAGAGCTCGACCACCTTGCGCCGGCTCTCCAGGAGCTCCATGATCTCCCCGAGGCGGGGGTGCAGGAGCGGCTCGCCGAAGGAGCAGTTGACCAGGGTCCGGGCCGCCTGGAAGAAGGGTCCGTAGCCGCGCAGAGCGGCCTCGTCCACCGGCGCTTCGACCCGCTCGCCTTCCAGGACCTTCATGTCGTCCCAGAGGCAGTAGACGCAGGGCGGCGAGATGTTGCAGCGGCTGTAGAGGTCCACGCCCAGGCTCAGGGGAAAGGAGTCCAGCGCGGTCCGGCCGGCCTTCATCTCCTCGCGGTTGAGGATCGCGTTGCGGCGGAAGAAGGCCGATTCCCCGTGCCAGGCCTCGTCGTCGTGGAACTCCAGGGGCGCGATCCGCACGCCCAGCTCGCGCCCGTCCCCGGCATGGCACGCGTCCGGCAGCAGCTTGTTCAGCTCCAGAACCAGGACGGGCGGGCGGTCGGGCTCCAGGCGCTCCCGCAGCGGCTCCAAGTCCAGGCTGTAATGACCCCAGCCGCGGATGACCGGCCAGGCCGCCAGGCGGCGGCCCTGATGCGAGACGGCCAGCTCCTGGCCGATGTCGTCGAAGCCGAGAAAGAGAGGCAGGGTCAGGAAGCGATGGCTCCGGACCTTGGCTCGCGGCAAAAGGATATCTCCTTGCCGGCCCATCCAGCGGAAGACCGATGACTCCTCGCGCTCCCAGCCGTACCAGCCGCCGCCGAAGACGGGATCCTCCTGCGCCTCCGGATCGATCACCTCGACCCGCCGGACCATGAGGCCCAGGCAGCGTCCGCCGGCCGGGTCGTCGAAAGCCCGGTCCAGATGCAGGGAGATTCGGGCTTCGCCTCCGCCGGCGAAGGGAAAGAGCAGCGAAGCGAAGCGGGTCGGGGCTTCGAGCCGTCCGATCGACCGGCCGTCGAGGCGGGCTTCCAGGCAAGGCGAAGGCCGGTCGGCGAAGAAGTGCCGGGCGACGACGAGGAGACAGCGGGGGCCGCCGCGCCGGCCGGCGGCGGCGCGGAGGTCGGCGTCCGGCCCCATCCAGCGGAAAGGGGCCGATTCCAGGCCTTCCCAATCGTGCCAGCCGCGTCCATAGCTGACGGAGAGTGACTCCATCGCGCTCCGCTCCCTCCCATCGATGGGCCGGGGCGGGGCCCCGCTCCCCCCGATCCGTATCTCAGCGCTCGCCGTAGGCCATGAACAGGAGGCTCTTGCGCTTGAGGGCCTCCTTCTGGGCCTCGACGATCTCCCGAATGCCCTTGTCCGCCAGCTTCAGCAGCTCGCTCAGCTGGTGGCGGGAGAAGGGGCTGCGCTCGGCCGTGGCCTGGACTTCCAGGAGCTGGCCGCGGTCGGTCTGAACGACGTTCATGTCGACTTCGGCCG
The DNA here is from genome assembly GCA_964556755.1 of uncultured Eubacteriales bacterium. GTDB lineage: Bacteria > Acidobacteriota > Aminicenantia > Aminicenantales > UBA4085 > UBA4085. Next base: position 182,694 of record CAZKXI010000001.1, on the reverse strand, counting down.
CGGAATCCTCCCGATAGTCGAGGTCCAGCAGCAGCTCCTCCCTGAATAGGCCGACGCTGATGGCCCCGACCAGATGGCGCAGGGGCATCTGGTCGAGGTCCTTCTCGTCCATCATCTTCTTGAGGGCCAGGGCCAAGGCGACGCAAGCGGCGTTGATCGAGGCTACCCGGGTGCCGCCGTCGGCCTGCAGGACGTCGCAGTCCAGGATGATCTGGCGCTCGCCCAGGGCCCGCAGGTCGGTCACGGCCCGCAGGGCCCGGCCGATCAGGCGCTGGATCTCCTGGCTGCGCCCGGACGGGCAGCCCTGGACCCGCTCGCGCACCGTGCGCTTCTCCGTGGCCCGCGGCAGCATGGCGTACTCCGCGGTCACCCAGCCCGAGCCCGTGCCCTTGATGAAGGGCGGGACCTTCTCTTCGATGGTGGCCGTGGCCAGGACCCGGGTCCGGCCGCATTCGATCAGGGCCGATCCGTCGGCCACCTCGATGCAGTCGAGCTCGAAGCGGATGGGGCGGAGTGAATCGGCCGGGCGGTCTTGGCTTCTCATGGTCGCTTCTCTTCGTCCGCCGGACGGGTGTTCCAACGCTTGTGGATCCAAAGCCAGGGCTCGGGCTCGCGGCGGATCAAGTCCTCGATCATCTTAGTGTAGATGCGGGTCGTTTTCAACACGTCGGCGGCCCGGTCCTCCGAGGGCTCGACCCTGAAGGGGGGCAGGATGCGCAGGAGGTAGCGCGACCCGCGGGGGTGGCAGAACAGCGGCAGCAGCGGGGCTCCGGACTTGAAGTGCAGGCCGGCCAGCCCGGGCGTGGTGGCGGCGGCCTTGCCGAAGAAGTCGACGAAGACGGCCTGGCCGCGGAGGACGTTCTGGTCGACCACGATGCCGACCATGCCGCCCTCGGCCAAGGCTCGCAGGACGTGCTTCCCGGCCCCGGACTTGTAGATGATCGAGGCGCCCTGGCGCCGGCGGAGGCGGAGCAGGTCGCGCTCGATGAGCCGGTTGTCGAGGGCCCGGGCCACCGCGCTGACCGGCCCGTAGGCGGACAGCACCGAAGGCGAGGCCTCCCAATTGCCGTAGTGGGCCGAGAAGATGAGCACGCCCTTGCCCTCGGCCAGGGCCCGGACCAGGTTCTCGCGGCCTTCCACGTCCACCAGGCCGCGGATCCGCTCCACGGAGTAGGAGGTGAACTTGATGCTGTCCAGGGCCGTGCGGACGAAGTGGGCGAAGGAGGCCCGGGCGATCCTGGCCCTTTCGGCCGGGCTCTTGTCGCGGCCGAAGGCGAGGGCCAGGTTGTCCAGGGCGATCCGCCGGTGCCCCGCGTCGAGGCGGTAGAGCAGGCCGCCCAGGGCGCGGCCCGAGGCCAGGACGACCGACCGGGGAAGGATGCGGATGAGCCCGGCGAAGACCCGGTAGACCAGGTAGCCGGCCGACTCGCCCGGGGAGCTCACGAGGCGCCCGCTCCGGTCCGGGGCAGGCGCGATCGGACGGCCTCGAAGAACGCGTCCGGAAGCTCCAGGCCGAGCTTGAGGAAATGCGCCGGTAGGCCTGTCGCGGCCGCGAGACGCTCCGTCAGCTTGACGGCGTCCTTCTCGGTCGTCACGAGGCTGCGGCAGGCGGCGGCCCGGGCCGCGGCCGCGATGCGGGCCAGGGAGCGCTCGGGGTAGGCGTGGTGATCGGGAAAGCGCAGGCGGGCGGCGGGCCGCCAACCGGCCGACTCGAGCAGGGCGAAGAACCGCTCCGGCCGGGCGATGCCGCAGAAGGCCAGAAAGGGCTCCGGCGGCGCCGCGACGGGAGAGTCCGGGCCGCCGCCGAAGGGGACGATCCCACGGCTGACCACCCGATAGGGAAAGAGTTGGGGGGCGGACCCGTCCGGGCGGGCGGGGATGCGCGGCGCCGGCCCGGCGTGAAGGACGATATCCGCGGACCGCAGGGCCGAGGGGCCCTCTCTCAGGATCGCGCCGTCGCCGGCCCCGGCCAGGACGATGTCCAAGTCGCGGGCCAGCCGGAAATGCTGGAAGCCGTCGTCGAGGACGGCGGCGTCGAATCCGGCGGCCGCGGCCTTGCGGCACGATTCCAGCCTGTCGCGCCCGACATAGACGCCGGCCCGGGGGACGTTGAGAGCGGCCTGGAGCGGCTCATCACCGGCCTGGGCGGCGTTGGCCAGCAGGGAGCGCCCGTCGGAGACGACGCCTCCGGTCTTCTCCCACGCGCCCTTGTATCCCCGGCTGATCAGGGCCGGGCGCCGGCCCGCGTCCGCGAGAAATCGCAGAAGCTCCATGGCCAGGGGGGTCTTCCCGGATCCCCCCAGGGCGATATTGCCGACGCTGACGACGGGGATCGGCGATCTCTTCGCCCGGCCCCCGCCGCGGCCGGAGCGGGCCCGCCGGATCCGGCAGACCAGGCGGGAGCCGGCGGAATAGAGGAGCAGGAGGGGCCTCATGAGGCTTCATGATATAACAGAAAAGCCCGCCGATTAAGCGATTTCCGCCCGCCGGCCCGCTTGCCTCCGTCCCCGGGTTCACCTATAATTCCGGCTGTTCCCGTCCAGGAGGTACTCCCATGAAGCATTGCCTGCGCCTCTTCGCCGTGGCCGCCCTCATCGCCGTCGCCGCCGTCGCCTGCGGCAAGAAGACCCAGGTCATGGGCGTGGATCTGGCCGTCGACTTCGGCGAGGCCAAGCTGTCCGACAATCTGATCACCGACGTGACCTACACCTGGAAGACGTCGGCCGACTTCAAGCCCCTGGACCGGGACTTCAGCGTCTTCGTCCACTTCTGGCACAACACCAACCTGGTCGTCCAAGACGACTATATGCCCGAGGTGCCGACCTCGAAGTGGGAGGCGGGCAAGGAATACGTCTTCAAGCGCCGCGTCCTCATCCCCAAGTTCATCGACGAGTTCGATCCCACCTTCAAGGGCGAGGAGACGCTCCGCCTCTCGGTCGGCTTCTACAACGCCTTCGACCGGACCGGGAACGCCCAGCGCGAGGTGCTGTCCAAGAAGCTCAAGGTCCTGCCGCCGCCCCTGGGGACGCCCGAAGTCATCTACGAGAGCGGCTGGTACGACCTGGAGATCGACCAGAACTCGGCTCTCAAGCAGTGGCGCTGGACGGCCAAGGAGGCGACCTGCGTCGTGGACAACCCCAAGCGGGACGCCGTCCTGGTCATCCGCGGCGGGGTCAACAAGGACTTCGTCCCGGACCAGAAGCTGTCCTTCAAGATCAACGGCCTGCCCTTCGACGAGTTTATCCCCGAGGACGCGAACTTCGAGAAGACCTATACCATCAAGAAGGAGATGGTCGGGGACAAGGACGAGTTCATCCTGACCATCAGCGTCGACAAGCCGTTCGTGCCGGCCAAGTCCATGCCCGACTCCCAGGACGTGCGCGAGCTCGGGGTGATGATCGGGCTGATCTATTACCGCTAGGGTTTTTTGATCCAGATCGGCTGGCTGCGGGTCGAGGCCGTCTGGTTGAGGAACTTCGCCAGCTCCTCCTTGGCCTTGGTCGCGTCGGCCCTCGCCTCCAGCAGCTTCTGGTAGGTCTCGGCGATGGACTTCTGGATCTGGTCCTTGGTCGACATGCTGTTGAAGGTGTAGAGCTGCTGGTTGAGGGCCCGCATCTTGAGGTCCAGCAGCTCGGCCCTTTCCTGGGCCTTCTCCTGGGCTGAAGCCAGCTCGGCCTTGCGCTTCTCGAAGGAGATCGCGCTCTCGGCGGCCTCGGCGGCTTCGCTCCGCGGGGCCGGGACGGCACTGGGGGTGGGCGCGGCGGACGCCGTCGGCGGGTCGTCCGGAACGGCTTCCTCGCCCGCCGCTTCCGCGGCCGCCCGGGCCGCCGCCGAGACCAGGGCCGGCTTCTTTCGGGCCTTGGACAGGTCCGCGTTGGTGACGACGACGGCCGTCTTGGCCTTGGCGGCCTCGCGGCGGGCTTTCTCCTTGCGGGCCGCTTCGACCAGGCTCTGGCCGGACAAGGCTCCCGCGCCCAGCCAGAGGGCCGCCGCCCAAGCGATCGCCTTGCCCCAGGGACCCATGCCCCAAAAGTAGCGCCATCGGGGCGGCTTGTCAATCCGGTCTCCGCTCCCTCCCGGCGGACCGGGCCGATCGGACGGCGATGCGCCGGCCGTCCGATCGGATCTCCACGGCTCCGTCCCGATCGGTCCGCAGCACCCGGGCCCCCGTCCCTTCCAGCCGGGCCAAGACGTCGGGATGCGGAAGACCGTAGCTGTTGGCCCGCCCGCAGGTGATGACGATCCATTCGGGATCGACCGCGGCCAGGAATCCGTCCGAGCTCGAGGTGCGGCTGCCGTGGTGGGCGACCTTGAGGAGGTCCGCCCGCAGGTCCCGCCCGGAGTCGGCCAAGCGCTCCTCGATGCCTGTCCCTATATCGCCGGGGAAGAGGAATGCGGTGCGCCCGTAGGTCAGCCGCAAGGTCAGCGAGCGGTCGTTCTCGTCCCGCTTCGGCGGACCCGGTCCGGCTTCGGGCCACAAGACCTCCAGCTTCGCCTCTCCGAGCCGCCGCTCCGCTCCGGCCGCCAGGGTCCATCGAGCGGCGCGGCGGAGCTCCCGGTCGAGCGCCTCGGCTTCCGCGTCGGGCGGACCGGAGGCGCCCTGCCAGAATTCCCGGATCCGGAAGTTGCGGGCCACCGACAGGAGGCCGCGGCGGTGATCGGGGTGGGCATGGGTCAGGACGACGATGCCGAGCCTCCGCACGCGGCGGTCCCACAAGGCCGGCGAAACGACGCTCTCGCCGACGTCGAAGCTGCCGAAAGCCGATCCCCCGCCGTCGATCAATAAGGGATCGGCGCCCGGGGGCTCGACGAGGATCGAATCGCCTTGCCCGACGTCGAGGATCGTGATTTTCAGATCGCGCGTCCGGTGGGGGAAGGGCGCCAGGATGACCAAGCCCGTGGTGAAGGCCGCCGCGGCGGCCGCCGCCCGCCGCCGCCCCCGGGAGCGGCCGGGCCGCAGGAGCCCGAGCCAGGCGGCGGCGTAGGCCCAGGCTACCCAGGCCGGAAGCGTCGGCAGCCGGTAGGACAGAGCGGGGATGCCGTCCAGAAGCCCGAGCGAGCGGACGAACAGGTCCACCGCGGGGCGCAGAACAGCGCCGCCCGGCCGGGCCAGCCCGGGGATGAGAAGCCCCAGAGGCAGATAGACGTATCCGGCCGCCATGATCAGGCTGACCAAAGGCACGGCGATATAGTTGAGGGGGATGGCCGAGAGGGCCACGCGGTGGAAGGCCGAGACGGTCAAGGGCAGAGCCCCGATCTGGGCGGACAAGGTCAAGGCGGTCGATTCGGCCAGCTTCAGCGGCAGACGCGGCAGGCGCTTCAGGATCGGCTCGTAGAAGAGGAGGATGGCCAGCGTCGCGGCGTAGGTCAGGGTGAAGCCGTGGTCGAGAAGCTGAAAGGGATCGGCGGCCAGGATGGCGAGGGCGCTGGCGGCCAGGGTGTTGAAGAGGCCGACGTCCTTCCAAGCCAGGCGGCCGGCCAGGAAGAACACGGCCATGATGACCGCCCGCACGACCGAGGCCCGGCCTTCGACCAGGAAGCCGTAGAAGACGAGGAGGCCGATCAGGATCATGGAGGAGGCCCGCCTCGTTAAGCCCAGCCCCCGCAGGACGGCCAGGAGGAAGGCGGCGATGATGCCGATGTGGGCGCCGGAGATGGCGATCAGATGGAACAGGCCGGTGGATTGCAGGGCCCGAGTCAAGGCCTCGTCCATGCGGCCCCGCTCGCCCAGCAGAAGCGCTTCCAGCACCGCGCCCTCCGGCCGGATTCCGCCGGGAGCGGCCGGGTCGGCGAAGCCGCGGCCGATGACGTTGAGAAAGCCGCGCCGGAGGCCGGAGATCAGCCGGACCGGCGAGAGACGGGGCGCGGCCTCCAGGCGCTCGACGAGCAGGGGGCTTTTGATCGAGGCCAGGAGGTGGAAGCCCTGAGTGCGCGCGTAGCGCTCGGAGAAAGACGGCCCGAAGTTGGCGTAGTCCCGCGGCGCCAGGATCGTCCCCGAGCCGCGCAGCCGATCGCCGGCCCTATAGGCCAGGAGCCGGTCCGAGCGGGGCGTCCGCGGGATGGTCAGGCGGGCCCGGCCGCGGACCCGGACCGTCCGCCCGCCGGTGACGACCTTGTCGACCCGGATGACGAGCCGATCGATCTCCAGGCCGAGGGAGGGCGTCTGAGCCAGGACGCCCTCGATGTCGGCGGCGGCTCCGGAGGGAATCGCGCGCAGGGGATGGCCGGCGAAGCGGGCCTCGGCGCCGGCGGCCAAGCCGGCCCCCAGGGCCGCGCAGGCGAACAAGGCCGCGGCCGCGGCCGGCGCGTCCTTCCGGCGCCGATAGGCCGTCCAAGCCAAGCCCAGGCCGGCGGCGGCGAGCGCGAGGAAGGAGGAAGCCGGCCCCCCGGTCTGCCGCGCGGCCATGATCCCGGCCATGAAGGCCAGGCCCGGAGGCAGCAGCGGATGGCGCAGAAAGGCTAGCGGGGAACGTCGCCGGCTCGCCCCTGCATCTCCAGGCAGTCCAGGAGCAGGTGAACGGCCAGCCGGATGCCGATGCCGATCGTCTTCTCGTCCGGATTGAATCCCGGCGAGCGGGGGGGCGCCGCGGGGCCCAGGCGGGGATTGCGCGAGCCCAGCCAGAAGAAGAGCGACGGCACGCGCTGGGAGTAGCGGCCGAAGTCGTCGGAGGCCATCTGGGGCTTGATCTCGGCCAGCTTCTTCGCGCCCAGGGCCGCCTCGAAGGCCGGTCGCATCATGCCCAGCAGGTCCGGGTGGTTGTAGACGACCGGGATGCCCGGCCCGAAGCTGAGGGACGCGTCTCCGCCCAGCGATTGGGCGACGCCGCGGGCCATGGTCTCCATGGCGCCGGGCAGGCGGGTGCGATGGGCTTCGCTCAGCGTCCGCAGGACACCCTCGAAGGAGACTTGGTCGGCGACCGTATCCGCACGGTTTCCGCCTTGGATGCGCCCGATCGAGATCTGGGCCGGATCGGAGGCGCTGGTCAGGCGATCGACCAGGGTTTGCAGGGCGGTGATGATATGGGCCGCCAAGGCGACCGCATCGTCCCCCTTGGCTCCCCCGTCGGACGGGGCCCGGCCCCGGACTTGGACCCGGAACGGATCGGAGGCGGCCAGGAAGGGTCCCGCCGCCATGGCCGCGTGGCCCAAGACGTCGGAGGACAGACCGAAGCCGAAGAACGCGACCACCGGCGGGTCCCCCAAGACTCCGTCGGCGATCATGAGAGCGGACCCGCCAAGGTCGGCGCCATCGGGCACGCCGGGCTGGAAGACGAGCTTGACGCCTCCGGCCATCCGGTCCCTGAATGCCGACAGGACCATGGCCGCGCCCAGGGCGATCGCCGTCTCGATGTCGTGCCCGGAGGCATGCATGACTCCGGGGTTGAGGGAGCGAAAGGGGACGTCGGCCGTCTCCCTGACGGGATCCGCGTCCAGGCGGGCTCTCAGCGCGATCCATGGCCCGGGGATATCGCCCCGCAGGAGCCCGACGACGCCGGCCCGGCCCTGTCCGTTGCGGACTTCCAGCCCCAGCGACTGCAGCCGGCCCGAGACCAGCTTGGCGATCTCGTCCTCGTCGCCCGGAAGGCGGGGATTCATGTGGATGAAGCGGCGGATGTTGACCAGGTCGGCCCGGATGGCCTCGACTTCGCGGTCGATGTCGGCCGCGGAGGGCTTCTGGGCCGGGCGGGCCGTGAGGGCCAGGCAGAGGGCTGATAACATCAAGGATATCAGTCGTTTCCCTGGGCCTCTCATGATCCCTCATCTTAGGGGTAAGGGCTCGATTTGTCAATTAATCTCCCCCCGGCCCGGCCTTGGCAAGGCGGCCTGGACCGTGTATGCTCGGCCCTCGGGCCCGCGGCCCGGAGCCGCCTCGCGGAGGTCACTTATATGGACGCCGTCAAGACCGCTTTTTATCACTCGCCCATCGGATGGATCCGTCTTGAGGCGGAAGGCGAGGCCCTGGCCGGGCTATTCTTCACGCCCAAGGAGGGAATTGCCGCCGCTCCCCTTCCCGGCATTCTGCGCGAGGCGATCCGCCAGTTGGACCAATACTTCCGGAAGCGGAGGACGGAGTTCGAGCTGGCCCTGCGGCCCGCCGGAACGCCGTTCCAGAGAGATGTCTGGGCAGCCCTAACCCGCATCCCCTTCGGCGCAACGAGCACCTACAAGGCCATCGCCGCCGCGATCGGCCGCCCGGCGGCGGTGCGGGCGGTCGGGGCCGCCAACGGCGCCAATCCCATCTCCATCATCATCCCGTGCCACCGCGTGATCGGCGCCGACGGGCGCCTGACGGGGTACGGCGGGGGTCTCGACCGCAAGGCCTGGCTGCTGCGCCACGAGTCCGGCGGCGGCCCCCTCCTGGACGGAGAAAAGGTACTGCGTTAATGACCGGGGAAAGCGCTTCGGGGAATACCCTCGAGGGCGAGGGTACTAGGCCCGCGATCAGTCCATGGCTTGCCATGAGTCGTCCCGACGGTGTGCCCCGAATCGCTTGGTTCCCCGGAATTTAACAATAAAAAAAAGCCCCGGCCTGGGAAGGCCGGGGCTTGAAGTCGGCGTGAGAGGCGCGGTCAGCGCAGATACTTGGCGAAGGCCGTGGTCCCGGCGTAGGTCGCCTGGGGGCTCAGCTCGTCCTCGATCTCCAGCAGGCGGTTGTACTTGGCCACCCGCTCGCTGCGGCAGACCGAGCCGGTCTTGATCTGGCCGGTGCCGAGGGCCACGACCAGGTCGGCGATGAAGGTGTCCTCGGTCTCGCCCGAGCGGTGCGACACGACGGCGGTGTAGCCGTTGGCGTGAGCGTAGTCGACGGCCTCGACGGTCTCGGACAGGCTGCCGATCTGGTTGAGCTTGATCAGGATGGAGTTGGCGATGCCGCGCGAGACGCCGTCGCGGAAGCGGGCCATGTTGGTGACGAAGATGTCGTCGCCGACGATCTGGATGCGGCCGCCGAGGGCCTCGGTCATGGCCTTCCAGCCGTCCCAGTCGTCCTCCGCCAGGCCGTCCTCGATGGATACGATCGGGAAGCGGTCGATCAGTCCGGCGTAGAAGGCGATCATCTCGGCCGAGGTTCGAACGGACTTGTCGGACTTCTTGAAGACGTATGTCCCGTCGTCGTACAGCTCCGAAGCGGCCGTGTCGAGGGCCAAGAAGACATGGCGGCCGGGGGTGTAGCCGGCCTTTTGAATGCTCTCGACGATGCACTCCAGGGCTTCCTCGTTGGACTTCAGATTGGGGGCGAATCCGCCCTCGTCGCCGACCGCCGTGCCGTAGCCCTTCTTCTTGAGGATCTTCTTCAGGCTGTGGAAGACCTCGGCCGCGGCCCGGATGGCCTCGGCGAAGGTCGGCAAGCCGGCCGGGACGACCATGAACTCCTGGATGTCGACGCTGTTGTCGGCGTGGGCGCCGCCGTTGAGGATGTTGATCATCGGCACCGGCAGGGTGTACGCCGGCTTCTCCCGGAGCGAGGCGTAGAGGGGCCGGCCGGCGGCCTTGGCCGCGGCGTCGGCGGCGGCCATCGAGACCGACAGGATCGCGTTGGCGCCCAGGCGGGTCTTCAGCGGCGTCCCGTCCAGGGACAGCAGGACCGAGTCGAGGTCCTTGGCCCGGGCCGCGTCCAGGCCGCGAAGCTTCGGCCCGATCACCTCGTTGACGTGGGCGACGGCCTTGAGAACGCCCTTGCCCAGGTAGCGGGCCGGATCGTCGTCGCGGAGCTCCAGGGCCTCGTGCGTGCCGGTCGAGGCGCCGGAGGGGACGAGGGCCTTGCCGACGGCGCCGCCCCGCAGGACGACCTTGGCGGCCACGGTCGGGTTGCCGCGGGAATCGAGGATCTCGCGGGCCTTGACGTCCAGAATAGTCGTGTCGGACATGGAATCACACCTTTCGCGGAGGATATCGAAATGGACGGAGGAGAAGCGGGGTCAGACCTTGGCCGACTCGTCGTCGGCCAGGCTCTCCGGCCCGCGCTTGATGAACTCGTCCTTCTTCTTGTCGATGAACTCGCGGATGGCGTCCAGGCCTTCCTGCGTCTTCTCCCGGACGACCTTGATGCCCTTCTCCGCTTCCTTGGCGATCTTCTCGTACCCTTCCTTGGCCTTCTCGCCGGTCTTCTCGACCTCGGTCTGGATCTTCAGCCGGGTCTCCTTGCCGCTGGCCGGGGCCATAAGGATGCCGGCCACGAAGCCGGCGGCGGCGCCGATGATGAAGGACACCATGGACTCGAGGGCCGATCCTCTCTCATTCGACATGGGCTTTCTCCTTGTCGCTCTTTTTTTTATAGCTCTTCATAAGGAAGCGGGCCAGGGGCAGGATCATGGGCAGGTACTTGGCCGGCTTCGGCAGCCATTTGGAGGTCAGCCGCAGCGAGGCCTCGGACAGTCCCGCGGCGGCCTTGCCGGCGATCTTGATGGCGTCGCCCGCCTCGTCGACCCGCTTCTTGACCGTCATCTCCAGATCGCCGAGGTTGCGGGTCAGGGCCCGGACCTCGACCAGGGTCTTCTCGGCCTCGGCCGCCGTCCGGCGGAGCTGGGCGAAGAGCTGGACGAGGAAGACGACGGCCACCACGGCGGCGACCGTCAGGATGATGAACAGGACCTGGGACAGAGTCAGGGACATGATATCCCAATTTAGTGGAAAAAGGGGGGGTTGTCAATTCAGGCGGTCGGATCGGCCGGTCCGAGGGTGAAGAAGCGATAGGGCTCGTTTCGATATATCACCACCAATCGATGACCGAGCCGCCGCTCTCGGGATAATAGGGGCTGACCAGCATGTTCATGTTCCCCTCCCTGACCACCATGAAGTCCCTGATCTTGAACTTCTTCTCGGCGTGGATGTCCTCGACGGTCCTGTTCAGGGATGGAATCGGCCGGAACGGGTAGAGCTGCTTGAAGACGGCCTCTTTTTGGTCGTCCGGAATGATATAGGCCTCGATCGTCCCTCCTTGGACGGAGATCTTCCGGGTGGGGAAGGGAAGACGGGGATCGCCTTCCAGGCGCGGATCGTACATGGGAAGCCTCCTTTGGGGTGTCTTGGCGGTCTGACACTTAGGGGACGCTTCGGCGGCGAGGAATTCTCACTTCAAGGGCATTGGATGACGCCCTGGGCCCAGAGGCATCCGCCGCAGGAGGGAAAGTCGTTGCCCTGGCAGTCTTCCTCGTTCGATTCCAGCAAGTTGCATCCGCCGCAGATGTGGCAGGGCGCGAACTCGAAGTCGCGGACCTTCTCTCGGAAAGCCCGATAGGCCGGGGAGCGCCAGATGGCGCCCAGAGTCTTGTGGCCGATATTCCCGAAGGCATGCGGCTTGATGTCCCGCTCGTATCCGTAGAGGAAGGTCTTGTAGCCGTGCAGCAGACCCATGCAGGGCGCTACGGCCCCGTCCCAGCGGACGAAAGCCGTCCGGCCCTCGACGAAGCGGCAGCGGTTCGTCTCGGCGAAGATGGGGTTGCCCATGAGGTTCAGGTTTTCATAGCCGCGCAGGAGGCGCAGAATCGTCTCCCTGGTCGCGGGGGTGACGTCCAGGCGGGGCAGACGGACTTCCGTCTTGGCGGAGGCGGCGGCGAGTGACTCGGTGGTCAGAGTCAGGGAGCAGAGCATCTCCCTCTCCATCTCGGCCGCGTAGGGAAGAATGTTGCTGACCAGCACGGTCTCGGCGCCGACCCTCCGGGCCAGCTCGTCCAGGGCCTCTAGATCGGACACGTTGCGGCGCATGACGACGAAGGACAGGCCGACCTGGATGCGGTGCCGGCTTTTGACGTTCCCGGCCTGGAGCGATCGCAGAGCGGCGACGACCGGCCGGAACTTGGCCCCGCGCCGGATGTCCTCGAAGCCGGCCTCGCCGGCGGAATCGAAGGAGGCCCACAGGACGTCCAGCCCGGCCCGCCGCAAGCCGTCGATCATCGGCTCGTCTAGGAGGGTGCCGTTGGTCGTGATCTCGGCTCGCAGCCCGAGGCGCTTGACGGCCCGGATCATGCGCGGGAGGTCGGGGTGGGCCGTCGGCTCGCCGAAGCCCGCGAACATGACCGACTCCAGGTGGGAGAAGGACGCCAGCTGGGAGCTGAGCCGCTCGAAAAGGGCCCAGGGCATGTCGCCCAGCGGCTCTTTCCAAGTGTTGCGGATGCAGGTCCGGCAAGACAGGTTGCAGCGGGACGTCGGCTCGATATACAAGCGGGCCAAGCTGTGGATGTCGGGCCGGATCTCGAGCCGGCCTTCGCGCTCGCGGATCTCCAGCCGGGCGCCGGGCGAGGCGCCGAGATGCTTGGCCAGATCGGGGGGGAGGCTCAAGCGGCCTTGCGGACCGGCCTTGATAAAGCGGCGCGGCGCTGGCCGGCCGGCCGGGAGCGGCCGGGCCGCCGCTTCGTCCCTGATCCGCCCGCCTTCTCCCATCGATTCCTCCGGGAACCGCCTTAAGCGCCCGCCGCGGCCCCGGCGGCGAAGAAGCGCCTCCGGAATCGGAGGGCGACGTTGACCAAGCCGATCATCACCGGCACCTCGATGAGCGGGCCGATGACGGCGGCGAAAGCCTCTCCAGAGTTGATTCCGAAGACGGCCACGGCGACGGCGATGGCCAGCTCGAAATTATTGCTGGCGGCGGTAAAAGACAGCGTCGCCGCAATCGGATAGCCGGCTCCGATCTTCCGGCTCATAAAGAACGAGACCAGGAACATGATCACGAAGTAGAGGACGAGAGGAACGGCGATCCGCAGGACGTCGAGCGGGATCTTGACGATGAACTCGCCCTTCAGGGAGAACATGACGATGATGGTGAAGAGCAGGGCGATAAGGGTGATGGGGCTTATCCGGGGGATGAACTTGGTCTCGTACCAGGACTTGCCCTTGAGCTTGAGCAGGGCGAACCGGGTGATGATTCCGGCCAGGAACGGGATGCCCAGATAGATGAAGACGCTTTTGGCGATCTCGCCGATGGTGATGGCCACGGCTGTTCCCTTCAAGCCGAACCAGCCCGGCAGGACGGTGATGAAGACATAGGCGTAGACTGAGAAGAAGAGGACTTGGAAGATCGAATTGAAGGCCACCAGCCCGGCCGCGTATTCGGTATCGCCTTGAGCCAGCTCGTTCCAGACGATGACCATGGCGATACAGCGGGCCAGCCCGATCATGATCAGCCCGTACATGTAGTGGGGATAACCGCGCAGGAAGATGATGGCCAGGCCGAACATCAGGGCCGGGCCGATGATCCAGTTCTGAGCAAGCGACAGGGCCAGCACCTTGCCGTTGCGGAAGACATCGCCGAGCTCTTCGTACTTCACTTTAGCCAAGGGCGGATACATCATCAGGATCAGGCCGACAGCGATAGGGATGTTGGTCGTCCCCGACTGGAACTTGTTGATGAATCCGACGACGGCCGGGACAAAATATCCCAAGCCTACGCCTATGGCCATGGCCATGAAAATCCACAGGGTCAGATAGCGGTCCAGGAGCTTGAGGCGTGTATTTCTGGGCGTCATGGCGAATCTCCTTTTCCTTCGTTCGCTCCCATCGGCGTCATTTTCCGAACAGGAAATAAAGGCCGATAGCGATGATCAAGACGCCGGCGATCTTCTGCAGGATTCCGTGCGCCTTCCGCAGCCCTTTGGATTCCAGGAGGGCCTTGGCGGCGCCGACGGACGTCCCGGCGACGAGGATGAAGGCCGAATGGCCCAGGGCATAGACGAAGAGGAGAAAGCCGCCGTATGCGACGTTCCCCTTCTCGGCCACAAAGGCCAGCAGGACGGCCAGGACGGGGACGGCGCAGGGAGTGGAGACGACGCCGAAGAGCAGTCCCAGCAGGAAGGCGCCCAAATAGCCGCGCCGGCGGACTTGAAGACCCGACGAAAAGCCGATCTTCCAGGGGAAGAGCCCCAAGAGGTGAAGCCCCATGATCAAGCAGACCGCGGCGACGGCGTATTTCCAGAAAGCGCCGATGTCTCCGAACATGCGGCCGAGGAGCGCTGAGATGAGGCCCAGGATGGTGAACGTCACGGCCAGGCCCAGGACGAAAAACAGGGAGAAGGCCAACGAGCGCTTGACGGTCGTCGTTTCCCGGTTTCCCGCCACGACGCTCATCAGGAGCGGGATCATGGCCAGGACGCAGGGATTGAGGGCTGTGGTGACTCCGCCGAGAAATACCGCGACGACGGCCAGCCAGGGATTGTGCTGGAGAAGAACGGCGACGTCGCCGAAAATGCCGTTCATAACCGGCGTTCCCTTAGTGGACGCCCTGTTTCTTCAGGAACTTGACGAGGTCCGGCTTGGGGAACAGCCCGGTGTGCCGGAAAATCTCCTGGCCGTTCTTGTCGATGAAGACCTGGGTCGGGATGAGCTGGATCTTGTAAAAGCGGGCCGGTTCCGGATTCTTCCAGACGTCATAGAAGACGACCTGAACCTGCCCCTTATACTCGGTCGCGATCTCCTTCATGATCGGCTGCATGGCTTTGCAGGGGATGCACCTGTCCGCGCCCAGCTCGAGAAAGGTGACTAAGTGTTTGGAGAAATCGATGTTCAGGTTGTCGGTGACCAGGACGGTCCCATCCACCGCCGCTTGGGCTTGAGCGGGCGACCAGGGGCGCAACGGCATCTTGGCTGCGGCAGAGGGTGCGACCGCAAGGAAGGCCAGAAGCGCGGCCCAGCCGAGCCATGAAGAGGGACGCCTTGTTTTCATTGCTTTCATTTCTCCTGAAGCCAATTTTTAATTTCCTCGACGGAGGGAAGGCGGCCGGCGGACTTGACGACGCCGTTGATGACCAGGCCGGGGGTGGCCATGATCCGGTAGGTCATGATCTTCTGGATGTCTTCGACTTTCTCGACCTCGGCCGCCGCTCCGAGATCGTCCAGAGCCTTGTGAACCCGCTTTTCGAGGTCATGGCAGCGGGCGCAGCCCATACCCAAGACTTTAATGTCCATATCCTTCTCCTGTTTGATTCTTAGACGGAGCCCGAGGCTTCAGGTCCGATTTCGGCGGCCGGCGCCTTCTTCTTGCGGAAGCCCTTTGCCAAGCAATCCTTCAGCTTCTTCCGGTCCGCGGCCTCCTCGTCCGGGCGAGCAGCTCGATCCTTTGCGAAGACGTCCAGAAGCCGGGCGATCGTGGCCCGGCTCCCGGGCGAGATCCGGTAGATGATCCATTGTCCGTCCCGCGTGTCCTCGACCAGGCCGGCATCCCGCAGAATGCGGAGCTGGTGCGAGAGACGCGACTGGGCCAGGCCCAGAACATCCATCATCTCGCAGACGCAGAGGTCCTTTTGTAAGAGGAGCCGGATAATCCGCAGCCGGGTCCGGTCAGAGAGGGCTTTGAAAACTTTTAGCATCTCGATCATGGCCTTGACCTCATGAAGAGGATTAGCATATGATAATATCTTCATATAATCAAGAGGTCTAAGATCATGCGCCTGCGATCTCCGATTCGAATAGCCCTTCCTGTCCTTTTGGCGGGCGTTTGGGTTGTCCTCTATGCGAACCTGGCTCGGATTTCCGATGCCCTGACGTTCGGCGTGCTCGGCTTGAAGCCGGGCGGGCATCTGGCTGAGTCGGTCCGGTTCTTCCTCTTCGACACCCCCAAAGTCCTCCTGCTCCTTGTGCTCATCGTTTTCGTGATCGGCATCATCCGGACCTACTTCGCCCCGGAGCGGACCCGGAAGCTGCTCGAGGGCCGCTCGCTTGTCCTGGGTTACGTCATGGCGGCCGCCCTCGGCGTCGTCACCCCGTTTTGTTCCTGCTCGGCCGTGCCGCTGTTTCTTGGCTTCGTCGAAGCCGGCATCCCCCTGGGGATCACGTTCTCATTTCTCATCGCGGCGCCCATGATCAATGAGGTCGCCGTCGTCCTCCTCTTCGGCCTTTTCGGCTGGAAGACGGCCTTGCTCTATATGGGCACCGGCCTGACGATCGCGATCATCGCCGGCTGGGTCATCGGACGCCTCCGGCTCGAGCGCTGGGTCGAGCCTTGGGTCTATGAGATGAAAGGCGGCCCGCCCGCGTTAGAGGAGGGCCGACTCTCTTTCGCCGACCGCGTTGCCGCCGGGCGGACCGCGGTCAAGGAGATTGTCGGAAAAGTATGGCCCTACGTCGTCGGGGGGATCGCCGTCGGCGCTCTCGTGCATGGCTATGTCCCGCAGAACTTCATGGCCTCAATCATGGGCCGGTCCGCCTGGTGGTCGGTGCCGCTCTCGGTCCTGATCGGTGTGCCTCTCTATTCCAACGCGGCGGGGATCATCCCCATCGTCCAAGCCCTGCTTGAGAAGGGCGCTTCGCTCGGCACAGCCCTGGCCTTCATGATGGCCGTCATCGGCCTGTCCTTTCCGGAAGCGGTCATCCTGCGCAAAGTCCTCAAAATTCCCCTGCTGCTCGTCTTTTTCGGCGTCGTCGCGACGGGGATCATGTCGGTCGGCTTTCTCTTCAATGCGGTCTTTTGACCCGTCATCCGGAAAACATATGGGAAAAGGAGAAGCATTCATGAGCGATGCCAAGAGAATCCGCGAGAGCGTGGCCGAATCCTACTCCCGGGCCGTCGAGAAGGGCTCCGGCGCCGGCTCCTCGTGCTGTTCCGGCCCGGCACCGACAGGGGTCGCCGCCGCCCTGGCCGGGTACAGCCGGGAGTCTTTAGCCGGTCTTCCCGCCGACGCCGTCGTCAACTCCTTCGGCTGCGGCAACCCCGTCGCCCTGGGCGATATCCGCGAGGGAGACACGGTGCTCGACCTGGGCTCGGGGGCCGGCATCGACCTTCTTCTGGCCGCCAAGCTGACGGGGCCTTCGGGCCGGGTCATCGGCGTCGACATGACTCCGGCCATGATCGAAAGGGCCAGGGCCAATGCCGCCGCGGCCGGACTGGACAACGTCGACGTGCGCCGCGGGATCATCGAGGATCTGCCTGTCGAATCGGGCACGATCGACCTGGTCATTTCGAACTGCGTCATTAACCTGTCCCCGGAGAAGACCCGGGTCTTCGCCGAGATCGGGCGCGTCCTCCGCCCGGGCGGGCGGATTTCGATCTCGGATATCGTCGCCGAGCCAATGCCCGACTGGGTCCTGGCCTCGAGCGAGCTCTATGCCTCCTGCATCGCGGGAGCCGTCCCCGAAGCCGAGTATCTGGCCGGCCTCCGGGCGGTCGGCCTGACGGGCGTCGAAGTCCGCGACCGGCTCGTCTACGATGGCCCCCAGCTCGAAGCTCTTGTCGATTCGGAAACCGAGCCTTCCTGCGGCTGCGGCTGCAGCTGCCAGGCGCCGACCGGGGATCTGACCCGGCGCGTGGCGACCGCCCTGGCCGGCAAGGTGGCGAGCGTCCGGGTCGTCGGCCGCAAGCCGGATTGAGCCGGGCGGGCAGGGGGGACGGAGGATCACCCGCGCCCGGACGGACGGCCGACAAGGCCGGAGCAGGGCTCTAGCTCCAGAGCACTTTACGCAGGCCGGACAGCCCGTGCTCCTTCTCGATCGCTTCGAGGAGGGCGGGAAAATCGGTCTCCCGCTTCTCTTCGACCGCGTCTTCCCATACTTCGAGCGCGGGCGCCAGCTCGTAGACGAGCTCCTTTTTGAGAAGGTGGCGGATGCCGCGGAAGGACTGCCAATGGGTCAGGATGAGAAGGGCCAGGGCGTAGAAGGCCACATTGGGCCCCGGCAGGAAGGCCACCAGCCCCGAGGGCGGGACGAGGATGAGCTCCCCGATGAGGGCGGCCAGCCGGCGGCCGCGGATCCGGTTGAGGAAGAATCGGAACTTGAGATTCAGGTGCTTGGCGTCCTCCGCTCCGTGCAGGATTCGCACCGAGGGCTCGGTGACGCGCAGGGCCCGGGCTAGGGCCTGCTCCTGCCGCAAGGTCCGCTGGGGCAGCAGCATCAGCTTGCGCTTGGCCAGCTCCCAGGCTTCCTTGACCTTGGACGGCTTGGCCGCCAGCCCGACCGGCTCGCTGGAGAAGAGGCGGTGGGTCCCTCGGGTATCCTTGACGTAGAAGAGAGTGACCATCGGAGAGTCCATATTAGCACCGTCCCCCTCATGTACGGAAGGCGGCCGGGGCGGGTTCATCGGCCGGCCGGCAGGGGGAAGGCCTCGGGATGGAGGATCCGGGCCAATTCGGCCAGGGTGTCGTAGAGGCGCGGGCCGAAGCGGCTGGCGGCGTTCTGGTCGAGGAGGAGGAGACGGCCTTCGCGTAGGGCCCGTAGCCGCCCTAGACCGGACTGGGCCTTGTACCATCCGACGGCTGACCGGAAGTCGTCCTGGGACTGGGCCAGGATAATGATGACGTCGGGGTCGTCCCGCAGCAGGGCTTCCCGACCGTACTCGAACCAGGCTTTATCGATCGAGCCCGTGATGCTGGCCGCCTTGGCCCGCCGCAGAAGATCATTGAGATAGCTCGGCTTGCCGAAGGTCCACAGGCCGGAGCCCTGCAGGCTGAGAAAGACGCGGGGCGTCCCGCGGACGCCGGCCAGGGCCGAGGCGACGGCGGCCTCCTTGGCCCGCAGGGAGGCCGTGAGCGCCTCCGCCTGGACCTTCCGTCCGGTGACCGCTCCGATCTTGCCGATCAAGCCCGGGACGGAGTCCAGGCCGCCGGCGATGTCCAGGGTGAAGAGCGGCGTTCCCAGGTCGCGCAGGCGCGAGAGGGCGTTCAGCGGATTGCCGCGGAAGGCGATGACCAGGTCGGGGTGGAGGGCCTTGATCCGCTCGAAGTCGAGGTCGAGCAGGCCGCCGATGCGGGGCTTGGCCTTGGCCGCCTCGGGATAGTCGCAGTAGCGGGTCACGGCCGCGATCCGGTCGCCCAATCCGAGGGCGAAGAGGATCTCGGTGACGTTGGGGGCCAGGGAGATGATCCGGGCCGGCGGCGCCGGGAGAGAGAAGACGACGCCGACATCGTCCGTGACTTTGATTTGTTGTGCTTCCCCCGGCCTGGCCGTAAGCGCTAGAAGGCAGAATCCCAGGGCGGCGGCGATAGGCGCGGAGCGGATTGTCAACGGCACGAGACCCATTATAACAAGGAACGAGCCTGCTCAATCACGGCGAGGGGCGACGGGGGTGAGCGCTCAATGGAAAATTCCGCCGCGTGTTCTCGTTTTTCGAGGGTATTCGGCCCGGAAAGAGGCCGAACGGCGAGGATGTCCGAGCGGCCCGTACAATGACCGTTAAATGAAAGCGGGGCGCGAGTTCCGAGCCGCCGAGAAAAATGAGACGCCACGGCGCAAGAATTTTCTCATAGCGAACCCCCGTGGCCCCGAGCCGCTCCTACATGATGAGGAGGGTCTTGGGATCGAGCTTGAGCTTCAACAGGCCGGGGGCGGGGTGTTCGTTGTCCTTGACCACCCGCAGCTCGACGTGCCCGCCGGCGGCGTGCAGGGTGATCAGGACGTCGATGGACGCGGCCGCTTCCTTGAGCAGGGCCGGCATCCCGGCCTCGCCGTAGAGGGGCGCGCCGTTCTCCTTGAGCGAGGCGCTGAACCAGACTTCCAGGCCCAGCTTCCCGGCGAAGGCCTTGAACTTGGCCAAATCCTCGCCGGCCGGGCGGGTGAAGTCGTAGCCATCGACGATGATCGTCTCGGCCGGGAACTTGCCGAAGGAGATCATGGCCTCCAGGCTGCGCAGGACCTGGTCGGTCCCGGCCCCATCCTGCTTGAAGTTCATGATGACCCGGTTCTTGACGATCTCGTCGTGCACGTCCACGGCGTCCTCGAGCTTGCGCTTCTTGGCCAGCTCGGTGAAGATCTCCTCGTACCAGTTGATGATGTAGTCCACCCGGCTGGCGTACGAGACGTGGATGACGGAGCGGCCTTGCAGCAGCTTGTCGGTGGCGATGTGGACCAGGCAGGCCGTCTTGCCGACGCCCTTGGGCGAGGCCAGGACGCCGATGTGGCCCCGGCCCAGGCCGCCGTGGATGGCCTCTTCCAGGACCCGCAGGGGGCTTCGCTTGATCAGCTCTTCTTTGACCATCGATCGACTCCTTGCGCCCCGGATCAGGCGCTCTCCTGCCGCCGCTTCTCCGCGTAGGCGGCCACAAGCTCCTCGGCCACGGCCGAGGGGACGCGGCCGTACTTGAGGAATTCCATGGTGAACTCGGCCTTGCCCTGGGTCAGCGACCGCAGCTGGGACGAGTATCCGAACATCTCGCTCAGGGGGACCTCGGCGTCGACCCGGGTGAAGGCCCCGTCCTCGACCGAGCTGACGATCATCCCCCGGCGCTGGTTGATGGTGGCGAAGACGTTGCCGGAGAACTCCACCGGCCCCTCCACCGAGACCTTCATGATCGGCTCCAGAATCTGGGGCCGGGCCTTGCGGTAGACCTCGCGGAAGGCGCCTACGGCCGCGGCCTGGAAGGCGTTGTCCGAGGAGTCCACCTCGTGGTATTGGCCGTCGGTCAGGACGACCCGGACGCCGATCACCGGGAAGCCGATCAGCTCGCCCTTGCGCATGGCCGCCTTGAAGCCCTTGTCGCAGGAGGGGATGAACTCGCGGGGGATGCGGCCGCCCTTGACCTGGTCGACGAACTCGTAGGGCGCCTCGGCCTGGGGCTCCAGGTAGCCGATGACCCGGCCGTACTGGCCGGCCCCGCCGGTCTGCTTCTTGTGGGTGTAGTCGAACTCGATCCTCTGGGTGATCGACTCGCGGTAGGCCACCTGGGGCTTGCCCGTGGCCACCTCGGCGTTGTATTCGCGCTTCATCCGCTCGACGTAGACGTCCAGGTGCAGCTCGCCCATGCCCTGGATGATGGTCTCGTGCGACTCGGGGTCGACGTGGGTCCGGAAGGTCGGGTCTTCCTTGGTGAACCGGTTGAGGGCCTTGCCGACCCGGTCCTGGGCCTTCTTGTCCAGCGGCCGGATGGCCAGCGAGATGACCGGCTCGGGCACGTAGATGGAGGTCATGGCGTAGGACAGGCCGGGGGCGGCGAAGGTGTCGCCCGAGGCGCAGTCGATGCCGAAAAGAGCGGCGATGTCGCCGGCCTCGGCCGAGGCGATGTCTTCCATGCTGTCGGCGTGCATGCGGACTAGGCGGCCGACCTTGACCTTCTGGCGGGAGCGGGTGTTGATGAGGTCGCTGCCCTTCTCGATCCGGCCCTGGTAGACGCGGATGTAGGTCAGCTGGCCGTAGGGGCCGTCCTCCAGCTTGAAAGCCAGCAGCACGGCCGGCTTGGCCGGGTCGGTCTCCAGCTTGACCTCGCGACCCTCGTTGTCCAGGTCGAGGGCGACGTTGTCGACCTCGGTCGGATTCGGCAGATAGCGGACGATCCCGTCCAGCAGGGACTGGACGCCCTTGTTCTTGTAGGCCGAGCCGATGAAGACGGGCGTCAGCTTTCGGGCGATGGTGCCCCGGCGGACCGCGGCGTGGATCAGGTCCTCGGTCACCCGGCCTTCCAGGATGGCCTCGGTCAGCTCGTCGGAGAACATCGAGGCGGCGTCGAGAAGGGCCTCGCGCCGCGCCTTGGCCTCGTCATGGAGCTCGTCCGGGATGACGGTGCGGCGGATGTCGGACCCGTCCGGGCCCTCGAAATAGACCGCCTCCATGGTCACCAGGTCGACCAGCCCCCGCAGCTTGTCCTCCAGCCCGATCGGGAGCTGCATCAGGACCGCGTTGTGGCGGAGCTTCTCCTCCAGCTGGTCGCGGACCTTGAAGGGGTTGGCCCCGACCCGGTCGCACTTGTTGACGAAGGCCACCCGGGGCACGTTGTAGCGCTTCAGCTGGCGATCGACGGTGATGGTCTGGGACTGGACGCCGCCGACCGAGCAGAGGACCAGGACCGCCCCGTCCAGGACCCGCAGCGACCGCTCGACCTCGATGGTGAAGTCGACGTGGCCGGGCGTGTCGATGAGGTTGATGGGGTGGCCGGCCCATTCGACGCGGGTGGCGGCCGAGGTGATGGTGATGCCCCGCTCCCGCTCCAGCTCCATGTGGTCCATGGTGGCGCCGATGCCGTCCTTGCCCTTGACCTCGTGGATGCGGTGGATCTTCTTGCAATAGAAGAGGATCCGCTCGGACAGGGTGGTCTTGCCCGAGTCGATGTGGGCGCTGATGCCGATGTTGCGCATGCTTTCGATCGCGGTCGTCATGGCGGGCTGTTCCTTCTAACTCGCTGTATCAAAATGAGTTCACTCGGGCTTTCGGAGGGTCTTGAGGGGTTGGGACTGGGCTCGAGACTTGAGAATCCCCGGGAACGAGGCCGTATTGTAGCCGAACCCGGCTTAGAAGGCAAGTCTCGTTTGACTTTTCCCCCCGTAAACCCTACACTCGGGCTGACTTCACCCCACCCGGTCGAGCTTTTTTTCAGGCCGCCCAGGGATCAAGGACATCCGTGCCATGAGCGACAAGACCGCCCCGACGCCTTACGAGGAGTACGACGCCCAGGCCATCGAAACCCGCTGGCAGAAGGCTTGGCGGGAGGCCGACGCCTTCGCCGTCCGGGAGGAGCCCGGCAAGCCCAAGTTCTACTGCCTGGAGATGTACCCCTACCCCTCCGGCCGCATCCACATGGGCCACGTCCGCAACTACAGCATCGGCGACGTCATCGCCCGCTTCCAGATGATGCACGGCTTCAACGTCTTGCACCCCATCGGCTGGGACGCCCTGGGCATGCCGGCCGAGAACGCGGCCATCAAGTTCAAGACCCACCCCCAGAAGTGGACGATGGACAACATCGCGTACATGACGGCCCAGCTGCAGCGGATGGGCTTCGCCTACGACTGGTCCCGCGAGGTCAACTCCTGCCAGCCCGAGAGCTACGGCTGGAACCAGTGGATGTTCCTCAAGATGTACGAGCGCGGCCTGGCCTACCGGGCCGAGAGCTGGGTCAACTGGTGCCCCTCCTGCAGCACCGTCCTGGCCAACGAGCAGGCCGCCGGCGGCGTCTGTTGGCGCTGTAGCAGCGCGGTGGAGCAAAAGCGGATGACCCAGTGGATGCTCCGCATCACGGCCTATGCCGAGGAGCTGCTGACCGGCCACGCGGCGCTGTCCAAGTGGCCCGAGCACGTCCTGCTGATGCAGAAGAACTGGATCGGCCGCTCGGAGGGCGCTTACGTCGACTTCCCGGTGCCGGCCCTGGGCCGGTCCATCCGCGTCTTCACCACCCGCATCGACACCATCTACGGGGCCACCTTCCTGGTCCTGTCGCCCGAGCATCCGCTGTCGGCGGACTTGGTCCAAGGCCCACGCGAGATAGAGCTGCGGGCCTGGATCTCCAAGACCATCGCCGCCTCCCGCCTCAAGCGGACGATCGGCGAGGCGGACAAGGAGGGCGTCGACACCGGCGCCTTCGCGGTCAATCCCTTCAACGGCGAGAAGATCCCCATCTTCCTGGCCAACTACGTCCTGATGGAGTACGGCACCGGGGCCATCATGGCCGTGCCCGCCCACGACGGCCGCGACCACGACTTCGCCGAGAAATACGGCCTGCCCATCCCCGAGGTCATCGTGCCCGTCCAGGATGCCGCGGCCGGAGCGCCCGCGAAGGCGGATCAAGCCGGCAAGCCGGGCGAGCTTTTCGAGGACCTCGGCCGGCTGGTCGCCAGCGGGCCCTTCACCGGGCTGACCTCCGAGGAGGCCATGGACAAGATGGCCGCCCTGGCCAAGGACAAGGGCTTCGGCGAGAAGGCGGTCACGTACCGGCTGCGCGATTGGGGCATCTCCCGCCAGCGCTACTGGGGCACGCCCATCCCGATGATCCACTGCCCGGTCTGCGGCATCGTCCCGGTGCCCTACGAGGACCTGCCGGTGCGCATCCCCTACGAGGCCGAGTTCACCGGCGAGGCCGGCTCGCCGCTGGAGAAGATCCCCTCCTTCGTCAACGTCGCCTGCCCCAAGTGCGGCGGCCCGGCCCGGCGCGAGACGGACACCATGGACACCTTCGTCGACTCGTCCTGGTACTTCCTGCGCTACACCTCGCCGCGGGAGGCCTCGCTGCCGTTCCGCCGCGAGGCGGCCGAGTACTGGATGCCGGTCGACCTCTACATCGGCGGCGTCGAGCACGCCATCCTGCACCTGATCTACGCCCGCTTCTTCACCAAAGTGCTGCGCGACCTCGGCCTGATCGGCCTGGACGAGCCGTTCCCCCACTACCTGGCCCAGGGCATGGTCAACAAGGACGGCTCGGCCATGTCCAAGTCCAAGGGCAACGTGGTCGATCCCGACGCCATGATCCAGCGCTACGGGGCCGACGCCCTGCGGCTGTTCATCCTCTTCGCCGCCCCGCCGGAGAAGGAGTTCGAGTGGAAGGACGACGGCCTGGAGGGCTGCCACCGCTTTCTCGGCCGGGTCTGGGGCGTCCTACAAGATGCCCTGGCCCTGGAGCCGACCAAGGCCGGCTCTGAATCCGCGACGGACGGAATCTCCGCGGTTGTCGCCCCGGTCGACGGCGAAGCCCTGGCCCGCCTGCGCAAGAAGCTGCACCAGACGATCCGCAAGGTCGGCGAGGACATCGGCCGGCGCTTCCGCCTGAATACCGCCATCAGCGCCTACCACGAGCTGGTCCATGCCATCCGCAAGGACTGGGACGCCCTGGCCGCCTCGAGCCAGGGCCGGGACCTCCTGCGACGGTCCGTCGAAGGGCTGGCCCTGCTGATGGCCCCCGTCACACCTCACCTGAGCCAGGAGATGTGGAGCCGGCTGGGCCGCGAGGGCCTCATCATGCGGGCCCCCTGGCCGGAATTCGATCCGGCCCTGGCCGAGGAGGAGATGGCCGTCATCGTGGTCGAGATCAACGGCAAGATCCGGGACAAGTACGAGACCGCCCCCGAGACGGGCGAGGAGGAGATGAAGTCCCTGGCCCTGGCCCTGCCCCGCATCCAGGAGCTCCTGGCCGGCAAGACCGTCCGCAAGGTCGTCGTCATCAAGGGCAAGATCATCAATATCGTTGTATAATTCCGGGCGGAGCCGCCGCCCGCGCGGGCGGGAGGCCGCCAGGAGCGATCATGACCGCACCTTCCAAGCGCCGTCGGGCGCGCCCCGGCCGCGCCGTAGCCGCCTTGTCGGCCGCGGTCGCGGCCTTGGCCCTGTCCGGCTGCGGCTACCGGCCCGTGGGCACGGGCTTCCTGCCGCCCGGCATCCGGACCGTCCAGGTGCCGCTCTTCGAGAACCGCACGCCCCGCTTCGAGCTCGACCTGAAGCTGACCCAGGCCGTGATCAATGAGCTCGCCTCCCGCGGCCGGATCGAGGTCACGACCGACTCGGCCAAGGCGGACGCCGTCCTGGAGGGCCGCATCCTGACCTTCCTGGTCAATCCCATCGGCTTCTCCGACCAGAAGACGGCCGACCGCTACGACATCCTGGTGGTGGTCGACGTGACCCTCAAGGAGGCGCCGGGCGGGCGGGTCATCTACGCCAATCCGGCCTACCAGTTCAAGACCGACTATCAGGTCCCTCAAGGCCAGGACTTCGAGTCCTCGGAGACCGAGGCCCTGGAGAGCCTGGCCAAGCTCTTCGCCCGCGGCCTGGTCGTGGCCATCCTGGAGGGATTCTAGCTTGGCCGGGGCCAAGGCCGGCTATCTCTTCCACGGCGAGGAGCTCTACCCCGCCCGCCGCTTCCTGGACAAGCTCAAGCTGGAGCTGGCCACGGAGGACGGCGAGCCGGCTGTGGAGGAGCGCATCGACGCGGCCGAGACCTCCTGGCGCGACATCCTCGACCGGGCCCGGGCCATCCCTTTCTTCTTCTCGCCCTGGCGGCTCTTCGTGGCCGAGATGTCCAAGCCCGCCCAAGCCGACCTGGACGAGGCGGAGGAGTCGGTCCTGCGCGAGTTCTTCGCCGCGCCGACGCCGAAGACCTCCCTGGTCGTCCTCTTCGAGGGCAAGCTGGCCAAGACCAAGGGGCTGCTCAAGCTGTTCGCCTCTCTCCCGGCGGACGTCGCCCGGGTCGAGGAGATGAAGCCGTACAAGGACCGGGAGCTCTTCCCCTGGATCGAGGACGCGGCCGGGCGCCTGGGCAAGCGAATCGCCCCGGACGCCGCCGAGCGCCTGGTCGAGACCGTGGGCTCGGACCTGCGGCTCCTGGACGCCGAGCTGGAGAAGCTGGCCGTCTACGCCGGCGAGAGAAAGATCATCGAGCGGGCCGACGTGCTGGCCGTCTCGGATTGGGTCAAGGACTTCGATCCCTGGGAGCTGACCAATGCCCTGGAGGCCGGGCAGACCGGGCGGGCCATCCTGATCATGGACAAGCTGCTGGCTGAGGGCGTGGCGCCCCAGGTCGTGATGGGCTACTTGGCCGGCTTCTTCCGCGACCTCCTCATCGGCCGGGTCGGCCTGGCGGAGGGCCGCGACCGGAAGGCGATCTTCGCCGAGGTGAAGCCGCAGATCAAGGAATCGTGGCGATCGCTCTACAACGAGAAGTCTCGGGCCTACTTCGATCTGGTGGATCGGCTCTCCATGGCCGAGCTGGCCCGTCTGCTGGAGTCGCTGGAGGGGATCGATGCGCGGACGAAGACCTCCGAGGTGGAGGCCAAGCCCCTCCTGCAGGCTTTTCTCTACGAGTTCGGCCGGACGGTCGGCCGGGCGGGGGTCACTTCGCGGGGGCGGGCTTGACGGCCTCGATCTGACGGCCGAGGCGGGACTTGTAGCGGGCGCCGGTATTGGCGTGGATGGTGCCCTTCTTGACCGAGCGGTCGATCACGGCGTAGGCGCGGGGCAGGGCCTTGCGGGCGGCCTCTCTATCCTGATCCTCGATGAGGGAGCGGACTTTCTTGACCTCGGTCCTCAGCGCGGACGTGTTCTTCTTGTTGATCTTGTTGCGGCGGACGCTGCGGCGCTGCTGGCGGACCGCGGAAGCATGCTTGGCCATGGGTGTCTCCTTAAAGCCGCGTTATGATAGAATAAGACCGCCGGAAAGTCAACGCGCTCCTTTATTATCAACGACATGAAAATCGTCCTGCAGAGAGTCGGGCGGGCCCATGTCAGCGTCGACGGCGTGGAGGTCGGCCGCATCGGGCGCGGCCTGTGCCTGCTGGTGGGCATCGAGAGGGGCGATACCGCCGAGGACGTCGAGAGGCTGGCCCGCAAGTCGGCCGAGCTGAGGGTTTTCCCGGACGGCCAAGGCAAGATGAACCTCTCGGTGGCCGAGTCCGGCGGCTCGATCCTGGCCGTCTCCCAGTTCACCCTGGCGGGATCAACCGACAAGGGCCGCCGGCCCGGCTTCGACAACGCCGAAGAGCCGGCCCGGGCGGCGGAGCTGTTCCGGGGCTTCGTCGAGAGCCTGCGGGGCCGCGGCCTGACCGTGGCCACGGGCGTCTTCCAAGCCATGATGGAGGTCCATATCCTCAACGACGGCCCGGTCACCTTCATTCTGGCTTCGCGATGAGCCCGGCTAGGCCCAAGACGCGCTCGCCCTACGTCCGGACCGTCTCCCTCGCGTCCTGGTCCCCCGCCGGAGGCCCCGGGCGCCGCCTCCCCAAGCTCGATATCGAGATGACCGAGCGCTGCAACTTCCGCTGCCTCCACTGCACCATCAACCGGCCGGCCGGCGACGGGGCCGCCCGCGCCGCCGAGATGAGCCGGGAGACGATCGAGGAGGTCCTCCGCCAGGCGGCCGAGGCGGGCGTCCTGTCCGTCCGCTTCACCGGGGGCGAGCCGCTCCTGCGGCCGGACTTTGAGGCGATCTACCGGACGGCCCGCGGCCTCGGCCTGCGCGTCTCGCTCTTGACCAATGCCTCCCTGATCACGGACCGAATCGCCGATCTTCTGGCCGAGATCCCGCCGCTCGATCCGGTCGAAGTGTCGCTCTACGGAGTCAGCCGGGCCGCCGTGGACGCCTCGACCCGAACCCCGGGGGCCGGCGCGGCGGTGGCCCGGGGCCTCGGCCGGCTCGACAGGCGCGGCGTCCGCTACGCCGTCAAGATGGTCGTCCTGCCTCCCAGCGAGCCCGAGATCGAGGCCTTCCGTCGCTGGGAAGCCCGGCGCGCCGGCTCCGACGGCCGCCCTTCCTTGCTCTGGCCCTCCGACCTGAGGGCCCGCCGCGACTCGCGGGCGGCCAACGTCCGGCTGGCCGCTCTGCGCCCGAAGCCGGAGAAAGCCGCGGCCCTGGCCGCCGCGCAGGCCGGCTTTCGGGATGAGATGACGGCCTTCTGCCGGGCCCAATGCCGCCCGCCGGGCCCGGGCTTGTTCAGCTGCGGGGCCGGGACCGAGACCGCTTGCATCGACGCCTATGGCCGCTTCCAGCTCTGTCTTCGCCTCCGCCACCCCGAGGCGACCGCAGCCCTGGGCCCCGGCGGCTTGGCCGAAGCGCTGGCGTCCGTCGTCCCGCGGGTGAGGCGGAAGAGAGCCCGCGATCCCCTCTATCTGGCCCGCTGCGCCCGCTGCTTTCTCAAGCCCCTCTGCGAGCAGTGCCCGGCGTCCTCGTGGCTGGAGCGCGGCCGGCTCGACGCGCCGGTCGCGTATCACTGCCGGACGGCCCACGCCCAGGCCAGGCGCCTGGGCCTTCTCAAGCCAGGGGAGAAAGCCTGGCTCATCCTCGATTGGCGGCGGAGGGTCGACCGCGCCGCCGGAGGCTGTCATGTCCCCTCGAATCGATCTTGATGCCGTCTACGTCCCTTCGCCGCGGGCGGTGGCCCGCATGATCGGCGGCGAGCTGGTCATCGTCCCCCTGGCGGCGGGGCTCGGGGATCTGGAAGGCGAGCTGTATTCCCTGAACGAGACCGGCCGGGCCGTTTGGTCGCGCCTGGACGGCCGCAGCCTGCGGGCCGTCGCGGCCGATCTGGCCGCCGAATTCGAAGCCGAGCCCGGCCGGTTGGAGAAGGACGTCGCCGGGCTGATCGAAGAGCTGGCGCGGAGAGAGATCGTTGTCCGAAAGACCGGCTGACCGGGAGCCGCGCCCGGGCGCGGCCGACGGCATCCTGCGAATCGGCTCGCCCGGCCTGGCCGAGCTGGCCAGAGCGATCTTGATGACCGGCCGGCCCGTCCGCTTTCGCGTCAGCGGGTCGAGCATGCTGCCGAGCTTGCGGGACGGCGACGTCATTCGGGTCGGCCCGCCGGGTCGGCCCTACGAGAGAGGCGACGTGGCCGCCTTCGTCACCCGCCCCGACGGGCCGCTGCTCGTCCACCGCCTGCAAGCGGCGGCCGGCGGCCTCTACCGCTTCAAAGGCGACAATGCCGCCCGCTGCGATCCTCCGGTGGCCGCGGAAGGCGTCATCGGGCTGGTCTGGGACGTGGAGCGCGGCGGCCGCCCCGTCCGCTACGGCGGCCGCGGCGGCCGGAGGCTGGCGGCCGCTTTGAGCCGGGCCGGCGCCTTCAGGGCCGTTCTCGCCCTCCGTTGGCGGATCTTGAGGCTGCTGGGCCGGAGGCGGGCCGATGGCTGACCCGTCCGTCCGCCGGATGCCCCTGGACCGGCACCCAGCCTGGGACAAGGTCCGGGCCGCGGGCGGCATCTTCTCCTTTGAGTTCGAGGCGACGGCCCGCTGCAACAACGATTGCCGCCACTGCTATGTCAGCCTTCCGGCGTCCGACGCCGCGGCCCGGGCCGGGGAGATCCCGGCGGCCGTCCTCGACCGCATCGCCGGCCAGGCGTCGGAGATGGGCGCCCTGTGGGTCCTCCTCACCGGAGGCGAGCCGCTGCTGCGGGAGGATTTCGAGGAGATCTATCTGACCCTGAAGCGCCGCGGCTTTCTGGTCTCGGTCTTCACCAATGCCTGCCTGGTCGGGGACGAGCACGTGCGCCTGTTCAAGGCCTTTCCGCCCCGCGACATCGAAGTCACGGTCTACGGGGCGAGCGAGGAGGTCTATGAGCGGGTGACCCGAGTCAAGGGCTCCTATCGCGCCTTCCGGCGGGGACTCGATCGGCTGCTCGCCACCGGCGCCCGAGTCCGGCTGAAGGCCATGGCCCTGCGCTCGAACCTTCGGGAGATGGGCGAGATCGCCCGCTTTGCCGAAAGCCGCCCGGGGGCGGATTTCCGCTATGACGCCTCTCTTCATCTGCGCACCGACCGCGACCCGGCCCGCAACGCCCTGATCGCGTCCGAGCGGATCTCGGCCGAGGAAGCCGCCGCCCTGGAGCGGGCCGATCCGGGGCGCTTGGAGGCCCTGGGCGAGTTCTGCCGCCGCTACGGCGTGGGCGACAGGCCGCGCCTCGAGCCGAGGCTCTTCCGCTGCGGCGCCGGGCTGGACCACTTCGCTCTCGGTCCTGACGGCATCCTGCGGCCCTGCGACGCCTTGCGCCGTCCGGAGTTCGAGGCCGATCTGAAGGCCGAGCCTCTGGCCGCGGCCCTGGCCCGGGTCCGGGACCGCATCCGGACGGCCGTCTCCCATCGCCTGGTCTTCCTGGAGGGATGCGCCGCCTGCCCCGTCATCGGGCTGTGCTTCTGGTGCCCGGCCCGGGCCGACCTGGAGACTGGCGAGATGGACCGCCCCGTCCCGGCCTTCTGCCGCTCGGCCCAGGCCCGCCGGCCGCCTAGATGAACTTGAAGTCGCAGATCTTGTCCAGCCCGGCGACGGCGGCGGTGCGGACGTAGGGGCTCTTGTCCTTGGTCAGCTGGACCAGGAGGGCTCGCGCCTCGGCCCCGCCGATCTCGCCCAGGGCCAGGGCGGCCGAGCGGCGCACGTCGGCGTTGGGGTCCATGATGACGGCCCGCACGGCTCGGGCGGTGGATCGCCGCTTCTTGGCCGCCAGGATGCGCAGAGCCGCGCTCTTGGAGTACCAGGGGGGCCGGTTCAGCCGCTCGCAGAGGTCGTCCAAGGGGCAGTCCTCGCGCAGGATCAGCTCGCGGACCGCGATGTCGCGGACCTCCTCCGCCGGGTCGCCGAGCAGCTCGACCAGGAGGGGGGTCGACCAGGCCGCGTCCGACTCGGCGGCCGCCTGCAGCAGCCGGATCTTCTTGGCCCGGCTCTGGATGATCTCCAGCTTGCGGGCGATCTCGCGGGCCAGCTGGCGCGGCTCGGTCTCCGGGTCGAGCGGACGGGGGAAGGCCAGCTCGGCCAGCAGCGGATCGGGCGCGTCCGGATCCCCGCCCGGCTGCCGGCGCAGGAACTTGACCACGGCCTAGACGGTCTCCAGGATATGGCCCATCTTGTCCTTCTTGGTCTTGAGATAGCGGCTGTTGGCCTCGTTGGGCGGGATCTCCAGCGGCACCCGCTCGACGATCTCCAGGCCGTAGCCGGTCAGGCCGATGAACTTGCGGGGATTGTTGGTGATGAGGCGGAGCTTGCGCACGCCCAGGGCCACCAGGACTTGGGCCCCGATGCCGTAGTCCCGCTGGTCGGGCTTGAAGCCCAGACGGGTGTTGGCCTCGACCGTGTCCGCCCCGGCGTCCTGCATGGCGTAGGCCCGGATCTTGTTGGTCAGGCCGATGCCGCGGCCCTCGTGGTTGAGGATGTAGAGGATGACCCCGCGGCCCTCCCGGTCGATCATCTCCATGGCCCGGTGGAGCTGGTCGCCGCAGTCGCAGCGGCAGGAGCCGAAGGCGTCGCCGGTCAGGCACTGGGAATGGGCCCGGACGAGGAGCGGCGCCTCGGGATCGATGTCCCCCTTGATCAGGGCCACGTGGTGCTCGCCCCGGATCTGGTCCTCGAAGACGGCGATCCGGAAGCGGCCGAAGGCCGTGGGCATGTCGGCTTCGGCGATCTTGTGGACCAGGCACTCGTGCCGCATCCTGTACTGGATCAGGTCGGCGATGGTCAGGATGGGCAGGCCGTGCTCGGCGCTGATCCGCTCCAGCTCCGGCATGCGGGACATGCTGCCGTCCTCGTTCATGATCTCGCAGATGACCCCGGCCGGCTGCAGCCCGGCCATGCGGGCGATATCGACGGAGGCTTCGGTCTGTCCGGCCCGGGCCAGCACGCCGCCCTCCTTGGCCTGCAGGGGCAGGATGTGGCCGGGGCGGGCCAGGTCCTCCGGCCGGGTGGCCGGATCGACGGCGGCCTGGATGGTCCGGGCCCGGTCGGCCGCCGAGATGCCGGTGCTGACGCCGGTCTTGGCGTCGATGGTCACCGTGAAGGCGGTCTGGAAGCGGGCCGTGTTGTCCTGGACCATCAGCGGGAGCTGCAGCTGCTCGAGCCGCTCGCGGGTCAGCGGCAGGCAGATCAGGCCGCGGCCGAAGCGGGCCATGAAGTTGACGGCTTCCGGCGTGGCCTTGTCCGCGGCCACCATCAGGTCGCCCTCGTTCTCCCGGTCCTCGTCGTCGACGATGATGATCATGCGGCCGTCGCGAACGGCGGCGACGGCCTCTTCGACCGTGGCGGTGCGGCGGGGCTGGCTCATCGGCGGGTGTCTCCCCGGCGCGGTCCTCGGGCGTCCCCGGCCGCGGACCGGCCCGGGCGCTGATTATATACGTACTTCCCGATCATGTCACACTCCACGTTGACCGGATCGCCGGCCCGCAAGCCCGCCAGGTTGGACTGATCCAAGGTGGCCGGGATCAGCTCGACTTCGAAGGAGGAGGGGCCGAGCGCCGCCACGGTCAGGCTGACCCCGTTGACCGCGACGGAGCCCTGGGGGATGAAGTATTTGCGGTGGGCGGGCGGGAGGGCGAAGGCCAGGCGGAGGCCGGCCCGGCGGGGCAGGGCCCGGAGGGTCTTGGCGGTGAAGTCCACGTGCCCCGAGACCAGGTGGCCGCCCAGCGGATCGGCCAGGGTCAGCGGCAGCTCCAGGTTGACCCGGGCGCCGGGGCGCAGGCCGCCCAGCGTCGTGCGGGCCAGGGTCTCCGGCGACAGGTCGAAGAGCAGGCTCCCTCCCTCCCTCCGGGTGAGGGTCAGGCAGACCCCGTCCACGGCCAGGCTCCCGCCTGCGGCGAGCCGGCTGCCCGGGATGGCGGCTTCGACGGCCAGGACGGAGCGGCCCTCGCGGAAGCCGACGAAGCGGCCTTGAAATGGGATGATTCCGGTGAACATCAGAGGTCTCCTTCCACCGCCCAGTCGCCCTCGAGCCGGAAGGACCGGGCGCTCTTCAGCCGGAGCGACCCGTCCAGGCCGGCCGGTCCGCGGCCGCCGAGGACCGAGACCGCGTCCCGCCCGCCGATGAGCCGCGGTCCATAGACGAACACTCCGCGGTCGACCAGCCCGCTCTCCAGGAAAGACGTGGCCAGGCGCCCGCCTCCCTCGACCATGACCGAAGCGGCACCGCGCCCGGCCAGCTTCTCCAGGACGGCCCTCAAGTCCAATCCTTCCCCGTTCGCCCCCGGCCCGACCGTCATCGTCTCGGCCCCGGCCCTCTCCAAGGCGGCTCGTCTCTTCCCGCCGGCGCCTTCCCGGCCGACCACGAGGACGGACCCGCCGGCCGATGACAGCAGGCGGGCGCTCGGAGGGAGAAGGAAGCCTCCATCCAGGACGACGCGTCGGACGGCCTTGCCCCTCCGGCCCGGCAGGCGGACGTTGAGGCGCGGATCGTCGCGCCGGGCCGTGCCCGCGCCGATCATGATCGCGTCGCTCTCCCAGCGCAGGAGGTGGGCGTAGGCCCGAGCCGCGGGTCCGGTGATCCAGCGCGAGTCGCCCGTCCGGGTGGCCAGCCGCCCGTCCAGGCTCAGGGCGGCCTTCAGCGTCACCAGCGGCAGCCCCGTGGTGATCCGCTTGATGTAGGCGGCGTTGAGGGCCCGGTTCCAATCGGCCAGGAGGCCGGTCGCGACTTCCAGGCCGGCCCGCCGCAGCCGGAGGAGGCCGCGGCCCGCCACGGCGGGATTCGCGTCGCGGTCGGCCACCACGGCCCGGACGATTCCGGACGTCAGGACGGCGTCGACGCAAGGCGGAGTATGTCCCCAGTGGACGCACGGCTCCAAGGTCAGATAGAGGGTCGCCCCCGTCGCCGCCGCCCCGGCCCGGGCCAAGGCCAGGGCTTCGGCGTGGGGCCGCCCGCAGGCCTCATGCCAGCCGTGCCCGACGATCCTCCCATCCGGCGCCACGACCACGGCCCCGACGCAGGGGTTGGGGCTGGTCCGGCAGACCGCCCGGGCCGCCAGGCCGAAGGCCAGAGCCATGTACTCCCGGTCACGCGGGGCGTTCATTCGAAGAGGGCGTCCACGAAGGCGGCGGGGGAGAAGTCCATCAGGTCGTCCTCCCCTTCGCCGGTGCCGATGAAGCGGATCGGCAGGCCCAGCTCGTCGGCGATAGCCACGACGATGCCGCCCTTGGCCGTGCCGTCGAGCTTGGTCAGGGCGATGCCGGTGATCCCGGAGACCTTGAGGAACTCGCGGGCCTGGACCAGGGCGTTCTGCCCGATGGCGGCGTCCAGGACGAGCAGGATCTCGTGCGGCGCCCCAGGCGCCTCGCGGCCCAGGACGCGCCGGATCTTCTCCAGCTCCTGCATCAGATTGGCGTTGGTGTGGACGCGGCCGGCGGTGTCGACGAGGACCAGGTCCAGTCCCTTGCCGACGGCGTGGCGCACGGCGTCGAAGGCGACCGAGGCGGGATCTCCGCCGTAGCGTCCGGTGACGACATCCAAGCCCAGCCGGCTCCCCCACAGGGCCAGCTGCTCCTGGGCGGCGGCCCGAAAGGTGTCCGCGGCGGCCAGACCGACCTTGCGGCCCTGGTCCCGGAAGCGGCGGGCCAGCTTGGCGATGGTGGTCGTCTTGCCGCCGCCGTTGACGCCGACGATCATCCAGACTTCGGGACGCCCGGGCGCGGCGGCCGGCGGGACGGGAGAGGGGGTCCGGCCCAGCCGCTCGACCAGGTCGGCCTTGAGGGCCTCGCGAATCTCGGGAAACCCGTCTGTCTTGAGGGTCCGGTCCCGGACGGAGTCGATGATCTTCTCCGTCGCCGCCACGCCCACGTCGGCCAGGATAAGGGCCTCGGCCAGGTCCTCCAGGATCTCCTCGCGCGGCTTGCCGCTGCGGACCAGGGCGTCCAGGCGCTGCTTGAAAGCCAGGCGGGTCTTGGACAGCCGCTCCCTCAGAGTGCCGAACATGCAGGGATTATAGGGGCCGGCTTCGGCCGCTGTCAACGAAGTGGCGAGGGAGCGCGGGGTTATGTTAGATTGGATTTCATGGACGAAGCGCGCTGGGAGATCCCCGGGATCGGCGAGCCGGCCCGGGCCATCGCGGCCGGCCTGCGCATCCCCCCGCCCCTGGCTCAGGCGCTGGTCAACCGCAAGCTGACCGATGGGGAAGCCGCCCGCAAGTTCCTGCACGGGACGGCGGCCGACGCCTTCGATCCCTTCCTCTTCAAGGACATGGAGAAGGCCGTCCTGCGCCTGGAGCGGGCCGTCTCCGGCCAGGAGAAGATCCTCATCTTCGGCGACTACGACGTGGACGGCGTGCTGTCGACGGTCATGCTCCACAAAGCCCTGACCACTCTGGGCGGCGACGTCGACTACTTCATCCCCGAGCGGCTGAAGGACGGCTACGGCATCAAGGCCGAGCATCTCGACGCGGCCCTGGCCCGCGGGGCCCGCCTGGTGGTCAGCGTGGACTGCGGCATCAAGGCCGAGGCCTTCGCGGCCCAGGCCCGCCAAGCGGGGATCGACTTCATCATCACCGATCACCACCGGCCCGACGCCACCCTGCCGGACGCCCTGGCCATCCTCGACCCGGTCGTGGACGGGTCCGGCTACCCGGAGCGGGGGATGGCCGGCGTGGGCGTAGCCTACAAGCTCGTCCAGGCCCTTCTCGAGCGGGCCGGAAAAGCCAAGCTCCTGCGCCATTACCTCAAGCTGGTGGCCATCGGCACCATCAGCGACATCGCCCCCCTGCTGGGCGAGAACCGCCTCTTCGTCCGGCAGGGCCTGAAGGAGCTGGAAAGTCCCATCGGGCCCGGGCTGGCCAGCCTGCTGGACGTCTGCGGGCTGACCGGCAAGCGGATCTCCGAAGGCGATGTCGGGTTCCGGATCGGCCCCCGGCTGAACGCGGCCGGCCGCATGGGCCAGACCGAGCTGGCCGTGCGGCTGTTCTTCTCCGAGTCGGTCGAGGAGACGCGGGAGATCGCCCGCCGCCTGGACGAGCTCAACGCCAAGCGCCAGCAGACCGAGGAGGGCATCTTCCGGCAGGCCGAGGAGAAGGTCCGGGCCCGGAACCTCGACGGGCGGTACCGCATCCTGATCCTGGGCAGCGAGGCCTGGCACCGGGGCGTCGTGGGCATCGTGGCTTCGCGCCTCAAGGAGGCCTTCCACCGGCCGGTCATCCTCTTCTCCTACGAGGACGGCCAGGCCTTCGGCTCCGGCCGCTCCATCGCCGATTACTCGCTGATCGACTGCCTGGAAGCCTGCCGCGGCCATGTCCAGGCCTTCGGCGGGCACACCTATGCCATCGGCTGCACCCTGCGGCGCGAGGATCTGCCGGCCTTCAAGGCGGCCGCCAACGCCGACGCGGAGGCCCGGATCAGCGACGAGCTCCTGCGCCGCCGCCTGCGGATCGACGCCGAGGTCCCCTTCCGCGACATCGATCGGGCCTTTCTGGGCGTCCACGCCCTCTTCGCGCCCTTCGGGGTCGGGAACCCCCGGCCGGTGCTGGCGACGACAGGCGTCGAGATCGCAGCCGGCCCCCAGGTCTTGAAGGGCAAGCATCTGAAGATGTGGCTGCGCCAGGATGACAAGACCTTCGAGGCGGTGGCCTGGGACCGGGCGGAGTGGGCCCCCTCGCTGGTCAAGGGCGGCCGGATCGACGTCGCCTACACCTTTCTCTTCTCCAGCTTCAACGGCGAGAGCCGCCTCCAGCTTTCGCTGGAGGGATTCCGGACGTGAGCGGGGATCGCGGCGGCGGCCGCGGCTGGCGCCTCATCCTCATCCTGCGCAAGGCCCTGGTCGTCCTCCTCGCCGCGACCGGCCTGGTCATCGCGATCCGCTTCGCGACTCACTGGCGCCGGCCCGACGCCGGCATCGAAGCCGCCCGGGACCTCCCGCCGCAGAAGATCGCCACCCAGGAGGGGCCCCGGTATCGGGAATTCAACCGCGACCTGAGCCGGATGGAGATCAAGGCGGCCCGCAACTCCCTGGGGCCGGACGGCCTCTACCACCTCGAGGGCGAGCCCGGCCGGCCGGTGACGATCGTCGACCGCGGAGCCAAGGGCGGCCGGGACCTGCGCTTCACGGCCGCGCGGGTCGACTACGACAAGGACTGGACCCGGGCCGCCTTCCTGGGGGGAGTGGCGATCGAGACCCGCGGCATGACCTGGCGGGCCGAGGCCTTCGATTACGATGAGGCCGCCGATCTCATCCGCAGCCGCTCTCCCGTGACCGTCGAAGCCCGGCGCTTCCGGGCCCGCGCCCCGACCCTGGACTACAGGCTGGGCGACGACACGACCCGCTTGAGCGGCGGCGTCCGGATCACCGCGAGAGCGGCGGACGATGGCGGGATCCCCTACGAGATCCGGGCTGAGCGGATGGTCTTCAGCTACGCCCAGCGCCGGGCCCGCTTGGAAGGCGGCGTCCGCCTGACCCACGGCCCGACCCGCGGCCGGGCCGACGCGGTCGAGCTGCAGCTCTTCCCGGACCGGGACGACATCCACATCCTCTGGCTCATGGGCGGAGTGACCGCGACCGTCCGCGAGAAGGGGCGGGGGAGGAAGGCCGAGCCGGCCGTCCCGCCCGCCGCCGGGGACGACGCGTTCCGGCCGATCTTCCGCCCCTCCAGCCGGGAGCAGGACGTCTCCGCCGACCAGCTCATGCTGACCGTCTTTCCGGACGCGCCCACGGTCAATATCCTGCGGTCCCGCGGCCGGGCCGCCTTCGTCCTGACCGGAGCCGACGGGACCAAGACCCGCCTGGCCGGCGACGCGGTCCGGTTCAGCTTCCACCGCGACGGCAAGCTGGAGACGATGAACCTGAGCGGGGCCAGCTCCCTGACGGTCCGCGACCCGGCCCAGCCCGGCGAGACGAGGCTCGTGGGGTCGCCCATCAACCGCACCCTGCAGGCCGTGCGGCTCTTCGGCCGCCCGGACGCCCCGGCCCTGCTGGCCGGTCCCGGGCGCGAGATCCGGGCCGATTGGATCTTCCTCAACGAGCGCAACAACAACGTCAACGCCGAGGGCCGCCTGATCGTCACGATCCAGCCGGAGGAGAAGGATCCGGGCCGGGAGGGCTTCTTCAAGCCGGGCCGTCCGGCTTTCCTCAGCGGGGGCTTCCTCAACTATGTCGACGAGACCCGCCGCTTCGAGGTCCAGCCCGGCGTCCGGATGTGGCAGGATGACCGGATCCTGGAAGCCGCTCAGGCGGTCCTGTCCCTCGAAAGCGAGGCCCTCAGCGCCTCCGGGGGGGTCCGCTTCCAGTTCGTCCGCCCGGCCGGCGAGGGCCGGCCGGCGGCTCCGGTCACGATCTCGTCCGACCGTATGGACTTCGATCCCGCGACCCGGCGGATCACCTTCCGCGACAAGGGGCGCCTGCGGACCCGGGAGGCCGACCTGCGGGCCCAAACCCTGATCATCCTCCCCGGGGAAGAGGCCGGGAAGGCCCGCGCGGTGACGGCCCAGGGCGGCGTGATGATCAAAAAGGGCGACCGGGAAGCCTTCGGAGAGGCGGCCGAATTCGACGTCGACCGGGACGCCATCGTGCTCACGGGGAACCCGTATCTTGTTGATAAAGAAAGGGGTACCATTCGGGGCGATAAATTGACATTCCGTCTGACGGATGGTACGATCGAAGTCGAGAACCGATCCAAGCAGCAGGCGGAGATCCTGATCAAGTCGTAGCCTCATGAGACCCCAGCTTCGAGCCGTCGGCCTGCGCAAGAGCTATCGCGGCAAGACGGTCGTCGACGGCGTCTCCCTGGACGTCTCCGGCGGGGAGATCGTCGGGCTCCTGGGCCCCAATGGGGCCGGCAAGACGACCACCTTCTCGATGATCCTGGGGCTGGTCTCCCAAGACGAAGGGCGGATCTTCCTCCATGGCGAGGACATCACCTCTCTGCCCATGTTTCTGCGGGCCCGCAAAGGGCTTTGCCTGCTGCCCCAGGATCCCAGCAGCTTCCGCCGGCTGACCGTGCGCGAGAATCTCCTGGCCATCCGGGAGACCCTGCCGCGCGGCTGGCCGGGAGCCTCGTCGGTCCCCGCCCTCCTCGAAGACCTGGGCCTGGCCTCCCTGGCCGGGGCCAAGGCCTACACCCTGTCCGGCGGCGAGCGCCGGCGGCTGGAGATCGCCCGGGCCCTCGTCACCGGGCCGTCCTTCCTCCTCCTCGACGAGCCCTTCACCGGCATCGATCCGATCGCCATCCAGGACCTGCAGGGGATCATCCGCTCGCTCAAGGGGCAGGGCCTGGGCATCCTGATCACCGACCATGCCGTCCGCGAGACCCTCCGCATCTGCGACCGGGCGGCCATCATCGAGCGCGGCTCCGTCTTCAAGTCCGGCGCCCCCGACGAGATCGTGGCCTCCGAGGGCGTGCGCCGCAGCTATCTGGGAGAGGAGTTCCGCCTCTGAGGCGGGGAGCCGGTCCGCCATGATGAAGCAGAGGCTCGACCAGCGCCAGGTCCAGAAGCTGATCCTCGCCCCCGCCCTGCAGCAGGCCATCAAGCTCCTGCCGATGACCAACCTGGAGCTGATCGAGGCCATCGACGAGGAGCTGTCGGGCAACCCCATGCTGGAGATGGAGGACGAGTCCATCGACCGCCGGACGGAGGCCGGGGAGAGCGCGGCGGCCGAGGGCGGCGAGCCCGCCGAAAGTCCGGCGCCGGAGGCGGGGCGCGAGGAGCGGAGCGAAGAGGCGGCCGGGGGCGAGGACGACACGGCCTTCGAGTCCTACTTCCAGGAGTACTTCGACGACGGCTTCCGCCACGGCTCCCCGGAGAAGCGCGAGATCCCGACCCTGGAGAGCACCCTGGCCGACGAGACCACGCTGTGGGACCACCTGGAGTGGCAGGCCAACCTGACCTTCCACGAGCCGGTCGAGCGGGACATCGCCGAGCGGATCATCGGCAACATCAACGACGACGGCTACCTGACGGTCGCCCCGGCCGAGCTGGCCGCCCAGATGGACGTCCCCTTGGAGCGGATCGAGGCGGTCCGGCGGGCCATCCTGTCCTTCGATCCGGTCGGGACGGCGGCCGTCGACCTCAAGGAATGCCTGCTGGCCCAGATGGACTATCTCCAGATCAAGGACGAGACGGCCCGGGCCATCGTCGCCGAGCACCTGCCGCTCCTGGAGAAGTCGGACTACGCTCAGCTGGCCCGGGTCCTGGGCCGGCCGCCGGCGGCGGTCAAATACCACATCGAGGTCATCAAGCGCCTCGATCCCGCGCCGGGCCGCAAGTACAGCGAGTCCCGCCCCGCCTATATCGTCCCGGACATCGTCGTGACCAAGGAGGGCGACGACCTCAAGGTCAGCCTCAACGACGAGGGCCTGCCGCGCCTGCGGATCAACGCCTACTACCGCCAGCTGCTGGCCAAGGCCCTCAAGGACAATCCCGAGGCCTACCACTACCTCAAGGACAAGATGAAGAAGGCCCTCTGGTTCCTGCGCAGCCTGGACCAGCGCGACCAGACCATCTCCAAGGTGGCCCGGGCCGTCGTCGAGAGGCAGAAGGACTTCATCGAGAAAGGCATGGAGTTCATCCGCCCCCTGACCCTCATGGAGATCGCCCAGGAGATCGGGGTCCACGAGTCCACCGTCGGCCGGGTGGTGGCCAACAAGTTCATCATGACCCCGCAGGGCGTCACCCCCCTGAAGTACTTCTTCCACAAGGCCCTGGCCGGGGAGTCCGGCGAGGACGTCTCCTCGCTGCGGGTCAAGGATCGCATCCGCCGGATGGTCGAGTCCGAGGACCGTGCCGCCCCCCTGTCGGACATGGAGATCGAGGCGGTCCTGGCCCGGGAGGGCTTCCACATCGCCCGCCGGACGGTGGCCAAGTACCGCAAGCAGCTGAAGATCCTGCCCTCTCATATCCGCAAGCGAAAATACCCGATGGAGGGAACGCCATGAACCTGCACTTCACCTCCCGCCAGGCGCCGCTGGAGCCCAAGCTGAGATCCCTCTGCGAGGCGCGCCTGAAGGCCCTGGCCAAGCTGATGGCCTTCGCCACCGACGTGGACGTCATTGCGGCCAAGGAGCGCGACCGCTTCAAGGTCGAGCTGCACGTCCTGGGCAAGGGCGGCGGGCTTCTGGTGGCCGAGGAGAGCCGCGACCTGGAAGGCGCCCTGCGGCGGGCCTTCGAGGACCTGGAGCGGAAGCTGAAGAAGGACCGCGAGAAGCTGCGGGAGAAGAGGCGCCGCGGGGGGCGCGACCGCAAGGCCCTGGCCGTGCCGGCCGAGCCGGTCACCCCGGCCGAGGCCGAGCGGCGGGTCATCCGGGCCGACCTCTTCGCCGTCAAGCCGATGTCGGTCGAGCAGGCCCTGGCCGCCTTCGACGCCAAGAAGCGCGAGATCCTGATGTTCCGCTCCGAGGACGGCGGCCGCTGGGCCGTCCTCTACCGACGCAAGGACGGTCACATCGGCCTGGTCGAGCCCGAATGAATCCGGCCCGCCGGAAGCCGGCCGAGCTGCCGATCGTCGTCCCGGGCGGCTTGCTGCGGATGTACGGTCTGGGCGTCCTGATCGTCGGCGACAGCGGCGTGGGCAAGAGCGAGAGCGCCCTGGAGCTGGTCTGCCGCGGCCACCGCTTCGTCACCGACGACGTCGTCCGCATCGTCCGGGTCGTCCGCGGCCGTGTCGTCGGCCGGGCCCCCGAGGTCAGCCGCTTCTTCATGGAGATCCGCGGCCTGGGCATCATCAACATCCGGGAGATCTTCGGCCCCTCCCGGATCGCCCTGGAGTCGCCCATCGATCTGGTGGTGCGGCTGAAGAAGTGGCAGGCGCGCAAGGAGTTCGACCGGCTCGGCCTGCTCTTCCCGGAGGACACCCTGGTGCACGGGGTGCGGGTGCCGCAGATGAACATCCCGGTCGCTCCCGGCCGCAACATCGCCACCCTGATCGAAGTGGCCTGCAAGGTCCACGTCCTGCGCCGGCGGGGCTATACCGCCTCGCTCGACCTGTGCGGCAAGCTGGACCGGGCCCTGGCCCGGCGGGCGCCGAAGCGGGGCCCGGCGTGAGCGACGACCGCTTCCTGATCATCACCGGGCTGTCGGGGTCGGGCAAGACCGTCGTCAGCCGCTTCCTGGAGGATTCCGGCTTCTACTGCGTGGACAACCTGCCGGCCAAGCTCATCCCGGCCCTGCACGGCCTGTGGCGGCGCCGCGAGCTGGCCATCGAGCGCATGGCCCTGGTCGTCGACATCCGCGAGCCCCGCTTCCTGGCCGACTTCCCCAAGGTCTGGGCCGAGATCCGCCGCCGCAAGGAGGGCCGGCTGATCTTCCTGGACGCCTCGGACGACATCCTGGTCAAGCGCTTCGGCGAGAGCCGCCGGCCCCACCCGCTGGCCCGCGGCGGCTCCGTCCTGGCCGGGGTCCGCCTGGAGCGGCGGCGCCTGGCCGGGATCAAGGGGCTGGCCGACGAGGTCATCGACACCTCGCGCTCCTCGCTGGCCCAGCTGAGGGAGACCCTGGGGCCGAGGTTCCGCGGCCGCCGCCGGGCCCCGCTGCGGGTGCTCGTCACCTCCTTCGGCTATAAGCACGGCCTGCCGCTCGACGCCGACCTGGTCTTCGACGCCCGCTGCCTGCCCAATCCCTTCTACGTCGAGAGCCTGCGGGAGAGGAACGGCCGCAACCGCCGGGTCCGCGAGTTCGTCCTGGGCGGGCCGGCCGGCCGGGCCTACCTGCGGCGGCTGGGCGGCTTCCTCGGCTTCCTCCTGCCCCGCTTCGCGGCCGAGGGCAAGGTCCGGCTGGTGGTCGCGATCGGCTGCACCGGCGGCCGGCACCGCTCGGTGGCCCTGGCCGAGGCCCTCCGGGATACCCTTCCGAGCGGGAAGTATGATATAAAGATCGAGCACCGGGACATCGAAAAATGATCGGCGGCATCATCGTCTCCCACGGCAAGCTGGGCGAGGAGTTCCTCAACGCCCTGACCATCATCCTGGGCGAGGCGCCCAATATCGCCGCCGTGTCCATCGGCTGGTACGACGACGTGGAGGACTCCAAGAGGCGGATCGCCGCCTGCCTCAAGAAGGTCGACCAGAAGAGCGGCGTCGTCATCTTCACCGACATGTTCGGCGGCACGCCCTCCAACCTCAGCTTCACCTTCCAGAAGGAGGGCCAGGTCGAGATCATCACCGGCGTCAACCTTCCCATGCTCATCAAGTTCTGCTCCCTGCAGCGGTCGTCGGGCCTCAAGGACACGGCCCGCAAGGTCGTCGAGCAGGCCCGCAAGAACATCCACCTGGCCAGCGCCCTCCTGGCCGGCCGCCAGGGCTGAGGTCACCGTGATCGAACGCAGCGTCCAGATCAAGAACCGGCTCGGCCTGCACGCCCGGGCCGCGGTCAAGCTCGTCAACACCGCCAACCGCTTCGGGGCCTCCATCCGGATCGTCAAGGACGGCTCCGAGATCGACGGCAAGAGCATCCTCGGCATCCTGACCCTGGCCGCCACCCAGGGCTCCACCATCCTGCTCCGGCTCAAGGGGGAGGACGAGAAGGCCGCCCTGCAGGCCCTGGTCGAGCTCATCGACGGCCGCTTCGGCGAAAAGGAATAGGCCATGGACTTCCTCCGCCTGCGCGGGGCCGGCGTCTCGCCCGGCATCGCCATGGCCGAGGCCTTCCTGACCGAGCGGGTCGTCTTCTCCATCCGCCGGACGCTCATCCCGTCCTCCCGGACCGGGGCCGAGGTCAAGCGCTTCCGGGAGGCCGTCGAGCGGACCCGGGCCGAGCTGGTCGAGGTCCGCGACACCATCCAGGCCAAGGTGGGCGAAGAGCACGCCTTCATCTTCGACGCCCACCTGCTCATCCTGGACGACCCGGCCCTGGTCAAGGACATCGAGAAGCGGATCGCCGAGGGCCGGGTCTCGGCCGAGAGCGCCCTGACCGAGGTCCACGCCAAGTACGCGGCCATCTTTGACGGCCTGCCCGACGAGTCGCTGCGCGAGCGCAAGGCCGACCTGACCGACGTCCTGACCAAGCTCTACCGCAACCTGGCCCCGGGGGGGGACGGCGGGGAGGCCGCGGACGGGCCGGCCGACGACGGCCCGACCATCCTGGTGGCCCACGACCTGCTGCCCTCGGAGGCGGCCCTGCGCTTCAGCCGGGGCAACGTCCTGGCCGTGGCCATGGACATGGGCGGCTCGACCTCCCACGCCGCCATCCTGGCCCGCTCCATGAGCATCCCGACCGTGGTCGGCCTGCACGACATCACCCGCCGCATCCGCAACGGCGA
The DNA here is from genome assembly GCA_964556755.1 of uncultured Eubacteriales bacterium. Taxonomy (GTDB): domain Bacteria; phylum Acidobacteriota; class Aminicenantia; order Aminicenantales; family UBA4085; genus UBA4085. The sequence goes on along the minus strand of CAZKXI010000001.1, from coordinate 138,688 downwards.
CGTCCTGATCGTCGACGGCACGGACGGCGAGGTCATCGTCAATCCGCCGCCGGCGGTGCGCAAGGAGTTCCAGGGCAAGAAGGACAAGTACGACGCCTACCGCCGGGAGATGCACCAGGTGGCCGGCTGGAAGTCGGCCACCCGCGACGACGTCCGCTTCTATCCCATGGCCAACATCGAGCTGCCGGAGGAGATCCACCACGCCCTGTCCTACGGGGCCGAGGGCGTGGGTCTGTTCCGCTCGGAGTTCATCTATCTGCAGCGCAACGCCCTGCCCACCGAAGAGGAGCATTTCGAGGTCTACTCCCGGCTGGCCCGCGAAGTCGCGCCCCATCCGGTCTACATCCGGACCATCGACATCGGCGGCGACAAGAGCCTGCCCTTCCTGCAGATCCAGAAGGAGCCCAACCCGGCCCTGGGGCTGCGGGCCGTGCGCTTCTCGCTGAAGTACCGGGAGATGTTCCGGACCCAGGTCCGGGCCATCCTGCGGGCCAGCGCCCAGGGCAACGTCCGGGTGACCATCCCCATGGTCACCGAGATCGAGGAGATCGGCGAGATCAAGCTGCTCTTCGCCGAGATCAAGGCCGAGCTGGCCGCCGAGGGGAAGCCCTTCGATCCGCGCCTCCCGCTGGGCATCATGATCGAGGTCCCGGCCGCCGCCGCCCTGACCGACCTGCTGGTCCGGGAGGTCGACTACCTGAGCATCGGGACCAACGACCTCATCCAGTACTACCTGGCGGTGGACCGCTCCAATGAGGACGTGGCGTATCTCTACAAGCCGCTCCACCCCTCGGTCCTGCGGCTGCTGCGGTTCATCATCGAGACGGCCGACAAGGCCGGCAAGGAGGTGGCCATCTGCGGCGAGATGGCGGCCGACCCGCTGCCGGCCATGGTCCTGCTGGGACTGGGCCTGCGCCGGTTCAGCATGAATCCCATCTTCATCCCCCGCATCAAGAAGGCTCTCCGCACGGTCGAAGTCAAGGCCGTCCGCCGGGTGGTCCACCAGGCCATGACCCTGACGTCGGCCCAGGAGGTCGAGGAGTATCTCATCGAGAAGCTCCTCGTCCGCCACCCCGAGGCCTTCCTCAAGCTCGGCCTGACGTCCTGATGTCGCTTCTCCCGGCGCCCGGCGCCCGGGTTCGGTCCTCAATCCGCTGAAAGGAGACGGGAAGCATGGAAGGACAGACGTTCACGATCAGCAACATCATCCTGGGAGTCGCCGTCATCCTCTGGTCGGCCATCGTGGCCATGGCCATCATCGCCTTCGGCCAGCTGCTGCTGGCCATCCGGGAGATGGCCCACAACACCCGCAAGGAAGGCGTCCACGGCCCCCACTACAACATCCTCCTGATCATGGCCAAGATCAACAACCTGCTGGGCTGGGTGCTGCTGGCGGCGGGGGTGGCCTTCGGGATCTACATGCTGGTAGCCGGCCATCCGCTGGTCTTCCAGACGCCGTCCATCGAGGCGGCCGGAACGACGATCTGATCCCGGACCTCAGGTCCGGCGGGGCCCGGTCCGGCCGTAGGCATCCTCCAGCCGGACGATGTCGGACTCGTCCGAATCGCCCAGCCAGATCTCCATGACCCGGGCCGGGAGGGAACCGGCCGAGCGGAGGCGGTGCGCCGCGCCGCGGGGGATGTAGATCTCTTCGCCCCGGGCCGGCGTCCAGGTCCTGTCCCCGACGGTGATCTCCAGGCCCTCGTCCAGGGCGACCCAGAACTCCGCCCGGCGGGCGTGCGACTGCAGGGACAGGATGCCGCCCGGCTCGACGGTGATGATCTTGATGGCCCCGGCCTGGCGGTGGGGATAGGAGCGGAAGCGCCCCCAGGGGCGCTCGTCCTGGACGATGCCGGCCCGATAGGCCCGCTCGTCGTCAGAAGGGGACTTCATCGTCGCCCCCGGCATCGCCCGGGGCGTCCTCATCGGCCGGGAACTCGGAGACGGCCGGGTCTTGGTAGGCCGGCGTGGCCGGGCCGGCCGGCCGCCGCTCGTAGGAGTCCCCTTCGGGGCCGCCCTCGCGGCGGCCGAGCAGGACGATGTTGAAGGCCTCGATCTCGGTTGAATAGCGCTTGTTGCCGTCCCGGTCCTGCCAGCTGCGCGTCCGCAGCTTGCCTTCCACCAGGACTTGGCGGCCCTGGTCGAGGTAGCGCTCGCAGAACTCGGCCTGCTTGCCCCAGACCACGATGCGGTGCCACTCGACCTTCATGGTCGACTCGTTGGTCGTGGGATTGTAGGACTTCTCGTTGGTGGCCAGGCTGAAGCGGGCGAAGGAGCGGTCGCCCTGGGGCAGGACCCGGAGCTCGGGCTTCTGGCCCAGCCGGCCGACCAGGATGACCTTGTTCAGGCTGTTGACGTCTCTCATGATCGCTCCTGAAGCTCGCGCAGCTTCTCCTGGGCCTGGCGGGCCTCCTCGGCGATGGGGTAGCGGGAGATCAGGTACTTGAGGACGCCGATGGCCTCGTCTCTCTTCTTCAGCTCGGAGAGAGCGTAGCCCTTCTTCAGATAGGCCGCCTCGATCTTGTCGCTCAGCGGGTAGGTCATGATCAGGTCTTCCATGGCGTCGATGGCCTTCTGGAAGCTCTTCTGGCTGTAGTAGCACTCGCCGATCATGTAGAGGGCGTTGTCGGCCTGGGGGCTGGCCGGGAACGACTCCCGGTACATGGCGAAGCCGTCGATGGCCAGGTCGTAGCTGCCCTTGCTGTAGTCGGCTTGGGCGGTGTCGTAGACGCTCATGGCCGAGAGCTTGGTCGCCGGGGGCTTGGGCTCCGGCGGGCTGCCCTCGGCGCCGTCCGGCTTGGCCTTGTCTGGCGCTTCCTTGTCTCGCGGCTTCTTGCCGGGGGCCTCGTCGGGCGGCTGGGCCCCGGGATCGGCGGCGGCCGGGGGGGCGGCCTTCAGCGCCGCCACGTCCTCGGCCATCCGGATCAGCAGCCTCTCGATCTGGCCCAGCCTCTCGGTCAGGGCCTGGTACTGGGCCGGGACGGCGCGCAGGCCGTCCCCGGTCTTGGTCTGCTCGGTCTGCAGCGACTTGAGGAGCGTCTGTAGGTCGCCGAGCTGGTCCTTGAGCCGGCGCAGATCTTCGACGGTGCCGTCGATCTTCTTGTCCAGCCGCTGGACCTGCTGCTTCAGGAGCTGGACGTCCTCGTAGAGAAGCTCATAGGTCTTCTTCTCCCGGTCCTGGCCGGCCGCCAGGCCGGCCAGGATGAGAACGAGGGCCGCTCCGAAGGCTTTCTTCATGGCCGATGGGTCTTACTTCTCTATAACCAGGAATTGATCGCGGCGGTTGCGGGCCATGGCGGCATCGTCCTTGCCCATGTCCAGGGGCTGGCTCTTGCCGTAGGAGATGATCTTCATCCGGGAGGAGGGGATGCCCTGCCCGACGAGGTAGTCGTAGGCGGCCTGGGCCCGCTTCTCGCCCAGGGCCAGGTTGTAGTCCTCGGTGCCCCGCTCGTCGCAGTGGCCTTCGATGAGGATCTTGGCGCTGGTCCAGCGCTTGAGCCAGGCGGCGTTGCCGGCCAGGATGGCCTTGGCGTCCTCGCGGAGGACGAACTCGTCATAGTCGAAGTTGATCATGCCCAGGGGCTTCTCGCGGTTGAGCTGCTCGAGGGTCTTGGCCATGAAGAGCTCTTCCTCGCTCAGCTGCGGCTTCTGGACGGGGGCCTGGGGCTCGATCTTCTCGACGCGGGGCTGCTCGACGGCCTGGACGGGCTTGGGCGTCGGCTTGACCTTGGGCTTGCACGAGACGGCAAAGGACACGGCCACGACGACGATGAGGGCGAGGATGAGGGCGCGCTTCATGGAACCTCCTGAAGGTGGCCCGGCGGGGGGGTATGGGGAGACCGCCGAGCAAGACCCCTTTTACATGAATTCCGAGGGAGTGTCAACGAAATCGGGCCATTTTCGCCGTTGGCCGACCATAGGCCGTTCTATCCCCCCGAGGCAGTTGATTGATCACTATTCGATCACGGCCTTTGGCTCCATAGCCCCCGACGGTGCACCCCGAACCGCCCTGGCCTCCCGAAGAAGGGGGAAGACCTGTTCTGTTGGCCCGGCCGCGGCTCAGCTGCCCCAGTCGGCCAGCTTGTTCTTGCCGACGGAGGTCAGCGGGCGCAGGTTGGCCCCGTCGACGTCGATCGTCCAGATCTGGCTGCCGCCCCGCATGTTGGAGGTGAAGACGATGTGCCGGCCGTCCGGCGACCAGGAGGGCGACTCGTTGCGGGCGTTGCTCTCGGTCAGCTTGGCGACCGACTGGTTGCGGATGCTGTAGACGTAGAGGTCGAAGACGTTGTCCACCCGGGCCACGTAGACGATCCGGTCCCCGCTCGGGGACCAGGAGGGCGAGTCGTGGTAGCTGGCCCCGAAGGAGACCCGGCGGACGTTGCTGCCCTCGGCGTCGCAGATATAGATCTGGGGCGTCCCGCCGCGGTCCGAGGTGAAGACGATCTCGCGGCCGTTGGGCGACCAGCTGGGGGCCGTGTCGATGCCCTGGTTGAAGGTCAGCCGCCGGATGCGGCCGACCCGCGTCGGGCCGGCCTCGATCTCGGCCGTGTAGATCTCCATGTTGCCGTCCATGGTCGAGGCGAAGGCCAGCTTGCGGCCGTCCGGCGACCAGCTGGGGCTGTAGTTGCCGCCGCGCAGCGAGACCGGGGTCCGCTTGCCCTCGTAGACGTCCAGGATGTAGAGGCCGGCGGTCAGCTGCTGGTAGGAGGTGTAGGCCAGGCGGGAGGCGTCGGAAGACCAGGACGGGGAGTAGTCGGTGACCTTGTTGAAGGTCAGGCGGGTCTGCCCGGCCCCGTCGTAGTCCATCATGTAGACCTCGTCGTTTCCGTCGCGGTCGCTGATGAAGGCGATCTTGGAGGTGAAGAGCGGCTTCTCGCCGTAGGCCTTCATGATCTCGTCGGCCAGGCGGTGGGCCAGGAAGCGCAGGTCGGCCGGCTTGGCCTGGTAGCGCTTGCCGGGCAGGATCTGCTTCTTGGACTTGACGTCGTAGAAGTTGCGCTCCAGGACCAGGTCGCCGCCGCCGGAGAGCGAGACCTCGCCGGTGAAGAGGACCGCGGCGTTGATGGACTCCCAGTCCTCGTAGCGGATGGTCCGCAGATTCTGGGTCTGGATGTAGGAGTAGTAGCTCTTGGGCAGCAGGGAGAAGACCCGGGTGTACTTGAGGTCGGCCTCCAGGACGGAGTGGATCTCCTCGGCCGCGGCCCGGGTCCGCTCCGTGGCGGCGAAAGGCGGCAGGGCGAAGGAGATGGCGGCTTGGCCGTCGCGAATGGTCAGGACGTAGTCCTGCTGGGCGGAGGCTCGTCCCGGGAAGGCCAGGGCCAGGCCCAGGGCGAGGATCGGGAGAAGGGTGAGGCGTTGGTTCATTTGACGTGCTCGAAGATGAGGATGATGCCCAGGTACTCCTCGTCGTAGTCGTCGGGGAGGGGCGGGAAGGGCGAGGCGTCGGTGACGGCCCGCTGGGCCGACATGTCTAGGGCCCGCAGGCCGCTGGGCTCCTTGACCTCGACCTTGGAGATGGATCCGTTGCGGAAGATGCGGAAGTAGACGGCGCTCCGGAACGTGCCGGTGACGCCGGGATCGACCAGCGATTGGAACCAGCGGGCCGAGATGCGGTCGCGGATGATCTGGAGGTAGTAGGCGAAGGGGAAGTCTCCCATGCCGATCTGGTCGCCGTAGCCGCCCAGGCCGGTGCCTTCGCCGAAGCCCGGGCTGCCGCCGCCGATGGTCAGCCCGGCGCCGCCGCTGCCGCCGGTGGAGGTCCGTCCGCTCGCGGACGAGCCGGTCTTGGCGGTCTTGGCGCCGGGCTCGGGGCGAGTGACGGACGTCGTCTTCTCGGGCGCCGGCTTCCTGCGGTTGGGCTTGGTCTTCTCGGAGGGGTAGCGGAGCTTGGCCGCCGTCTCGGCCTTGGCCGCGGTCGTCAGGTCGCGGAGCTGCGGCTTGGGCAGGGGCGTTTCGATCAGCTTCTCCTCGGGCGCCGGGCCGGCGGGAGATCCCCCGCCCCCTCCGCCGCCGCCGTTGCCCCCCCCTCCGCCTCCCAGGCCCAGGCTGATGTAGCGGATCTCGCCCTTGGGCCCCGACTTGGGCAGGCTGGGATTGACGATGATCAGGAGCAGGATCGCGGCGTGGGCCCCCGCCGACCAGAGGAGGGCCCTTTGGAAGGCCCGGTTCCTCATCGCTTGTCCTTGTCCTCAACCTCTTTGGGCTCGGTCATCAGGCCGACCGTCTCGATGCCGGCCTTCTTGACCAGGTCCATGATCTCCATGATGAAGCCGTAGGAGAGGTCCTTGTCGGCCTGCAGGAAGACGACCTTCTTGGTCTTGCCGGCGAAGTAGTTGAGGAGCCGGCTCTCCAGCAGGTTGACGTTGATGAGCGACTCGCCGATGCGGATGCGCTGGTCCGGGGTGATGGTCAGCCGCAGGCCCTCCTCGGCCGGGGCGTTGTCGGTCTCGGCCACGGGCAGGTTGACCCCGATCCCGGACTGCATCAGGGGGGTGGTGACCATGAAGATGACCAGCAGGACGAGCATGACGTCGATGAACGGGGTGACGTTGATCTCCGAGAGCGAGGTGCCGATCTCGCGCTTGGAGCGCAGGGAGCCGAGCTTAGGGAGTACCATAGAGGCGCTCCGCGATGCTCAGGAGCTCGAGGGAGAAGTCTTCCATGTCCGTGATCTGGTCCTTGATCCGGTGCAGGTAGGCGTTGTAGGCGATGACGGCCGGGATGGCGGCGAAGAGTCCGACGGCGGTGGCGATGAGGGCCTCGGCGATGGGGCCGGAGACCGCGATCAGGCTGGTCGAGCGGGTCTTGCCGATGGTCATGAAGGCGTCCATGATGCCCCAGACCGTGCCGAAGAGGCCGATGAAGGGCGTCACGCTGCCGGTCGTGGCCAGAAAGCCCATCATCTTCTCCATCCGGGCCACTTCGCCGTTGCTGGCCTTGGTCAGGGCCCGGCCGAGGTTCTCCAGGCGGGTCCCGTTGCCGTTGCCCGCCCCGCCGGCGGCCTGTTGCTGCTTGGCCAGGTAGGCCAGCTCCTTGTAGCCGGCCTGAAAGACGGCGGCCAGGGGGCTTCCGGAGTGGCTCTTGGCCGCCTCCTGGACTTCTGTCAGGTTGCGGCTCTTCTTGAAGACTTCCAGGAACTTGCGCGACTGGGCCGCGGCGGCCCGCAGGGCCCGCCCCTTGTAGGCGATGATGGTCCAGGAGAAGACCGAGAAGAACAGCAGGATGGCGAGGATGATCTTGACCACCAGGGTGGCTTCGGTGATGATCTTGAAAATATTCATGGTCGTTCAGCCCATTGTAGCACAGGGGAGCCGCGCTTGAAAAACGGGCGGCCCCCTTTTGAGGGGCCTCCCGTCAAGCTGGAGCCGCTGGAGACGGATCGAGGAATCCTCAGCCCAGGAGCCGGTCGAGGATGTCCAGGGCCACCTCTTTGGCCTGCTCGCCGCTCTCCTTGACCGGCCCGACGCAGGAGGGGCAGCCCTCCGTGCAGCCGCAGGCCCGGATGGTGGCGCGGCAGTGCTCCAGGAGGGACGCGTCCAGATCGTAGAGCGAGGGGCTCAGGCCGATGCCCCCGGGATAGTTGTCGTAGAGGAAGATGTTGGGCTCGAAGTCCATGTCGGCGTAGACGGGCCCCTGCGGGGACGGGAACCGGGCCGCCAGATCGCGCGGCGGGATGGACTCTCCGGTCGAGTTGTCGCCCAGCGAGACGCCGATGTCGTGGATGTCGCACATCAGGAAGAGCGGCGCCACGTGGTGCAGGATGTAGGCCAGGCCGTAGAGGCCGTTGATCTTCTGCTCCGGGGCGTACGCCAGCGACTGGACCAGGTCGGCCGGGACGGTCACCCAGTAGGCCGTGGTGTGCATCTCGTTCTGGGGCAGGCTCAGGTCGCCGGCCCCGACGTTCTCCTGGGTGTGGAACTTGATCTTCTTGAAGCCGACCACCTGGGTGGCCACGTGGACCTCGCCGTGGCGGACGTCGAAGCGCTCCAGATGCTTTTTGTCGAACTGGTCCAGGATCTTGATCTTGGTATAGTCGATGGCGTCGGTGTAGTAGTCGATGTCGGTCTTCTTGACGTAGGCCTTGCGCTGCTCGTAGTCCAGCTTCTCCACGAAGTACTGCTCGCCCTCGCAGATGTAGATGGCCTTCTCGTGCAGGGTGGTCAGGGCGGCCGTGAAGTCGACCTCGGCGATAACCTTGGCCGGGCCGGTCTGGTCCACGACCACGAAGTTGTCCGAGGAGATGGACCGCAGGCTGACCCCGTCGGCCGGGTAGGCGTCGGAGGTCCAGTACCAGGTGTCCTTGGAGTGGTGGACCAGCTTCTCCTCCTCCAGGAACTTGAGTAGCTCGCCGATCTCGGCCCGGCCGAAGGACTCGCCGTCCTTGAACGGCAGCTCGAAGGAGGCGCATTCCAGGTGGCTGATGAGGATGGTCAGGTTGTCGGGGTTGATGAGGGCTTTTTCCGGGATGCCGCTGAAGAAGTACTCGGGATTGTTGACGATGAACTGGTCCAGGGGGGCGCTGCTCGCCACCAGCACCGCGGCCGAGGCCCCGGTCTTGCGGCCGGCCCGCCCGGCCCGCTGCCAGGTCGAGGCGATGGTCCCGGGGTAGCCGGCCAGGACGGCCACGTCCAGGGTTCCGATGTCGATGCCCAGCTCTAGGGCGTTGGTCGAGACGACGCCCAGGATCTTGCCCTCCCGCAGGCCCTTCTCGATCTCCCGCCGCTTGATCGGCAGGTAGCCGCCGCGATAGCCGCGGACGAGGCCCTCGTCCTTGATCGTCTTCTCGATGTCCTCCTTGAGGTAGGTCAGGAGGACCTCCGTGATCAGGCGGCTCTGGGCGAAGACGATGGTCTGGAGGTTGTTCTTCAGGAAGACGGAGGCGATGCGGCGGCTCTCGTTGACGTAGGACCGGCGGATGCCGAGGGCCGGATTGACGACCGGCGGCGTGTAGAAGAGGAAGAACTTCTCCCCCCGCGGGGCGCCGTTGTCGTCGATCAGGGCGGCCTGCTCCTCGATCATCCTCTCGGCCATCTCGACCGGGTTGGCGATGGTGGCGGTGCAGAGGATAAACTGCGGCTTGGCCCCGTAGAAGGCGGCCACCCGCTTCAGCCGCCGCAGGACGTTGGCCAGGTGCGAGCCGAAGACGCCCCGGTAGTGGTGCAGCTCGTCGATGACGATGTACTTGAGGTTCTCGAACAGCTTGATCCACTTGGTGTGGTGCGGCAGGATGCCGGCGTGGAGCATGTCGGGGTTGGTCAGGACGATGTGGCCGCGGGCCCGGATGGCCTTGCGGGCGTCCTGGGGCGTGTCGCCGTCGTAGGTGAAGACCCGGATCTCGCCGGGCAGCGCGGCCAGGGTCTCGTCCAGCTCGGCCCGCTGGTCGTTGGCCAGGGCCTTGGTCGGGAAGATGTAGAGGGCCCGGGCCGAGGGGTCCTTGAGCATGGCGTCGAGCACCGGCAGGTTGTAGCAGAGCGTCTTGCCGGAGGCCGTGGGCGTGACCACGACCGCGTTCTTCCCCTCCCGGACGGCCTTCCAGCAGGAGTGCTGGTGGGTGTAGAGGCGCTCGAAGCCCTTGCCCCGCAGAGCTTTGACCAGCTCGGGGTGGACCTCGGGCGGGTAGTCCTCCAGACGGGCTTCCTGGGCCGGCAGGTGCTTGATCGCTTTCAGGGAGTCGGTCTTGAGGGCCAGGTCGCCGATCGTCTCCAGGGACTTCAGCAGGCTTTCAGTGCGGCTCATAGGAGGGCCTCATTCTTTTCTTCATGCTAGGTGATTGGCTAGGCCGGGTCAATTGGGGCCTCAAAATGACGCCCTGATCTTGCCCTCGACATACTGGTGAAGCAGGGATCCGATCAGGGTTTGATAGGGGATGCCCAGGTCGGCAGCCTTATTCTTGAGGGCCAGGATGTCGGCAGTCGCCAGTCGGATGCTGATATGCCGGTCCTTGGCCAGGGTCATGCGAGCTGCCTGCCGGAGCGCCTCCCGCCACCCCTCTTGGTCGGGAAGGGTCTTGAGAGTTCCCTTATCGAGAGCTTCTTGGATGTCTCGTTCCTGTTGGTCCCAGGGCTCGAAGGCGCTTCTATTCATGTTTCCCGGATCCGTGCGCGAGGCGGCTTCGCCGCCATTCCCGGGTCGCTTTTCGATTCGGATAGAGGGTCTTGAGCTCGATCGTTTCATCTTTCACCTCCAACGGTACGACAACGACATAGTCCCTGATGACGACGGCAAAGAGCCCCGGCCCCGGGTAGCGATCGGGATGCGGGTGATCCGTCGACCAAAGTGCGCCCTCCGCCTCCAGCGCTGAAAGGACATCTTCAAATCCTATCCCTCGTCCGACCTTGAGGCGGGCGCTTTTGGCTTTGTCCCAGACGAACGATTTCCCAAGGATATTATCACGTTGTATATACAAAGTCAATTCCCCTCCGGGCCCAAGTCAGAGGTTTGTACCTCCGTCTTACAAGACGCCCCGGTCTTGCGATTTTTCTCGCTCCGCTGTCTTTTCCCCATCAAATCGGCTAAAATCAGGGGTTATGCTGACCGAAATCGTCGTCAAGAAGGCGGCCCAGCACAATCTCAAGCGGATCGACGTCCGCCTGCCCCGCCATAAGCTGATCGTGGTCACCGGCCCCAGCGGCTCGGGCAAGTCCTCGCTGGCCTTCGATACCTTGTTTGCCGAGGGCCAGCGCCGCTACATCGAGTGCATGTCGGCCTACGCCCGCCAGTACATGGAGATGATGGAGAAGCCCGAGGTGGAGTCCATCGAAGGCATCTCGCCGGCCATCTCCATCGACCAGAAGACCATCTCCTCCAATCCCCGCTCCACCGTCGGCACGGTGACCGAGACCTACGACCTGCTGCGCCTGCTCTTCGCCAAGGCCGGGACGCCGCACTGTCCCTCCTGCGGCCGGCCGGTCAGCCAGCAGACCGCCGAGGAGATCGTAGCCCGCGCGGCCGAGACTGCCGCCGGGCAGAAGATCCGCATCCTGGCCCCGGTCATCCGCGGCCGGAAGGGCGAGTACCACAAGCTCTTCGACCGCCTCCTGAAGAAGGGCTTCGTCGAGGTCCGCGTCGACGGCCGCTTCCGCGACCTGGACGGGCCGATCGTCCTGGAGCGGACCCGGGCCCACACCGCCCAGGTCCTGGTCGACGAGTTGCGCGTCGCCTCGCACACCCTCGGCCGGCTGCGGGAGGCGGTCCGGACCGCCCTGGACGTCTCCGGCGGCGAGGTCCTTCTGCTGAAGCCCGACGGGACCGAGACCTACTTCTCCCTCCGCCTCCTCTGCCCCGTCTGCGACATCAGCCTGCCCGAGCTCGAGCCGCGCCACTTCTCCTTCAACACGCCTTACGGCGCCTGTCCCTCTTGCCATGGCCTGGGCCGCAAGACCGAGACTGACGAATGGGGCGAGCCGGCGCTGACCGACGAGATCTGCCCGGCCTGCCGGGGCCGGCGGCTGAGGCCCGAGAGCCTGGCCGTTCAGGTCGGCGGCCGCAACATCCACGAGTGGAGCCTGCTGCCCTTGCAGCGGCTGATGGACGAGCTGGCGGCGCTCCGGGTCGGCCCGGCCGAGGAGGCGGTGGCGGGCAAGATCCGCAAGGAGATGCTGGACCGGCTGGGCGCCTGCATCGAGCTCGGCCTTTCCTATCTCCATCTCGACCGGGCCACGGCCACTCTCTCCGGCGGCGAAGCCCAGAGGGTCCGGCTGGCGGCCCAGGCCGGGACGCGCCTGCGGGGCATCCTCTACGTCCTGGACGAGCCGACCATCGGCCTCCACCAGCGCGACAACGGCCGCCTCATCCGCCTGCTGCGGCGCATCCGCGACGACGGCAACACCGTCCTGGTCGTCGAGCACGACGAGCAGACCATCCGGGCCGCCGACCACGTCCTCGATCTCGGACCGGGGGCCGGCGAGCAGGGCGGCCGGGTCGTGGCCGAAGGCCCGCTTCCGGCCATTCTCGAGTCGCCCGATTCCCTGACCGCCCGCTACCTGCGGGGCGAGATCGAGGTCAACGGCCGCCACGGGCGCCGGGCGCCGCAGTCCTGGCTGACCGTGGTCAAGGCCTCCGAGCACAACCTCAAGGACATCGACGTCCGCATCCCCCTGGGCTGCATGACCGCCGTGACCGGGGTCTCCGGCTCGGGCAAGAGCACCCTTGTCTACGACATCCTCCACCGCAGCCTGCAGAACAAGCTGGCCGGGGCCAAGCAGAAGCCCGGCGCCCATGCCGCCATCCACGGCGCCGACAAGCTGGACAAGGTCGTCTCCGTCGATCAAAAGCCGATCGGTCGCACCCCCCGCTCCAATCCGGCCACCTACACCGGCCTGTTCGCCGACCTGCGGACGGTGCTGTCGCGGACCCAGGAGGCCCAGTCCCGCGGCTACTCCTCGGGCCGCTTCAGCTTCAACGTCCCCGGCGGGCGCTGCGAGGAGTGTCAGGGGGCGGGGGTCAAGCGGGTCGAGATGCACTTCCTGCCCGACGTCTTCGTCACCTGCGACCGCTGCGGCGGCCTGCGCTACAACAAGGAGACGCTGGCCGTCCGCTACAAGGGAAAGTCCATCGCCGACCTCCTGGCCATGACCGTGGACGAGGCCTATGACCACTTCAAGGCCCACCCCCAGCTGAAGCGCAAGCTGGCCGTGCTGCGCCAGGTCGGGCTGGGATACATCCGGCTGGGCCAGCCGGCTCCCCACCTCTCGGGCGGCGAGGCGCAGAGGATCAAGCTGACCAAGGAGCTGGGACGGCGGGCCGGGGGACGGACCCTCTACCTGCTGGACGAGCCGACCACGGGGCTCCACTTCGACGACATCCGCAAGCTGCTGGAGCTTCTGGGCGAGCTGGTCCACCGCGGCAACACCGTCCTGATCATCGAGCACAACCTTGAAGTGATCCGGGCCTGCGACTATATTATCGATCTGGGCCCCGAGGGCGGCGAGGAGGGCGGCCGGGTGGTGGCCGCCGGAACGCCCGAGGACGTCGCCGCCGCGACTGGCTCTTACACCGGGCAGTACCTCCGGGACGGGCGGCGGCATGAGGACAAGGGAGCCTGACGCGCATGCCCTTCAGCGAGATCGCCGGAAACCGCCGCGTCCATGGCATCCTGCGGCGCGCCTTGGCCAACGGGCGGGTGCCGCACGCTCTTCTTTTCGTCGGCCCCAAAGGGGTCGGAAAGCGCGCCACGGCCCGGACCCTGGCCCAGGCCCTCAATTGCGCTTCTGGCGGCGATGATGCCTGCGGCGTCTGCCCCTCCTGCCGGGCCGTCGTGCAGCTCGATGAGAAGACGGGCCGGATCGGCGCCCACCCCGATGTCATCGAGTACGAGCGGCTGGAGGAAGCCGAGAAGGTCAAGATCGAGCAGCTGCGTGACTTGATCTCCCTGGCCCATCTGAAGCCGATGCTGGGCCGCAAGAGGGTCTTTATCGTCGACGATGTCGACCTGATGTCCGACCCGGCTCGCCACACCCTCCTGAAAATCCTCGAGGAGCCGCCCCTGACGACCCATCTCATTCTGCTTTCGGAGAATCCGGAGCTCCTCCTGCCGACCATCAAGTCGCGCTGCCGGATCCTGACCTTTCTGCCGGTCTCCGACGAGGACATCGAGCAGGCCCTCATCGCTCGCGGCGTGGAGCCCGAGAAGGCCCGCCTCACCGCCCTGGTCGTGCACGGCAACATGGACAAGGCCATGAGCCTCGACTGGCGGGAGATCGAGACCGAGAGGCGCGAGGCCTGGGCCCTCTTCGAAGCCCTGACCACGGGCCGGGACGCGGCGGCTTTGCTGCGCCGATTCGCCTCGGGCCGGCGCAAGGACGTCAAGGAGGAGATCGGGCGGACCCTGGAGATGCTGGCTGCCTTCGGCCGGGACGCGCTCCTGCTGGCCGAGGGCGGGGACGACCGCCGGCTCCTCAATCCCGACTTCGAGCACGAGCTGCGGACCTGCGCCGGGCCGCTCCCGCCCGCCGCGGCCCTGCGGATCCTCGGCCTCCTGCAGGAGGCCCGGACCTCGCTGGACCGCAACGTCCATCTGGGGCTGCTGGCCGCCAGCCTGACCGCCCGCTGGCGGCAGGCGGCCGTTTCGATGTAGGATGACGCCTATGCCTGAATTGGTTTGCCTGATATCCGAGCGGACGGGGCGGATGCTCCGGGCCCGCCGCAACGGCCTCGAGATCGGCAAGGGAGACCTCTGCCTGGTCGACTCGGAGTTCGGCGGCGAGCTGGCCACGGTCATCGACACTGACTCCGTCCTGTGCCTGCACGCCCGGAGGATCGAGATGGCCCCGCTCGTCCTGCGCAAGGCCGGCGACGATGACGTCCGCAAGATGGAATGGCTGGAGGAGCGCGAGCGGCGGGCCTTCGAGACCTGCCTGGAGCGCATTCGCAGCCGCAACCTGCCTATGAAGCTGACCTCGGTCCGCTACTTCTTCAACGAGAAGAAGGGCGTCTTCTTCTACACGGCCGACGGGCGGGTCGACTTCCGCCAGCTGGTCAAGGATCTGGCCCGGGATCTGCGGATGCGGATCGAGATGCGCCAGGTCGGCGTCCGCGACGAGGCCAAGATCCTGGGCGGCTTGGGCGTCTGCGGCCGGGCCCTCTGCTGCGCCAGCTTCATGCGGACGTTCGAGCCGGTGACGATCCAGAAGGCCCGCAAGCAGCATATCGCCATCAATCCGACCAAGATCTCCGGCCTGTGCGGCCGCCTGATGTGCTGCCTGGCCTTCGAGGACGAGGGCCGCGGCCGGATGTACTACGAGGACGAGTCGGCCAACGAGGACTGATCAACGCCCTAGTCGGCGATGCGGAAGGCGGCTTCGGCCGAGACGGCCAGCAGGCCGCCCTGGGAGGCGAAGGCCTTCACTTTCCAGCGGTAGGAGCCGCCGCGGACCATCTTGGCCCGGACGTCCGGCGGAATCTCGATCCGGGCCGCCGCCGCGCGGGCCGACCAATTCAGCCCCGGCCCGGTCAAGATGACCGTGTAATCCCCGGCCGCTCCGACGGGCTTCCACTCCAGGACCGAGGGCGCATCGGCCAGCGGGCCGACCGGCGTGATCCCCTCCAGGCTCCCGCCCCGAACGGATTCCTCCGTCGGCGGACCGTAGGAGGGCATGCCGGAGCCGGGGCGTCGGGGCCCCAGACCGATCCATACGGCCAGGAGGAGGGCGGCCGCCGCCGCGGCCGCGAACGGCCAGGCGCGCCAAGCCCGGCGCTTGGGTCGCAGAGGGACGGTCTCGGCCGCGGGGCCGAAGATCCGGCCGCCGTGCCGGCGCACCGCCGCCAGCACCGCTTCGCCGCCCCCCGCGGCTTGGAAGCAGTCGTCACACTCGAAGAGATGGGCTTCCAGGCCCTCCGTCTCGGCCTCGCCCAGGCGGCCGAGGAGGTACTCGTCGACGCGGTCTCGGAAAGGGCATTGGCTCATCTTTGGTTCCGTCGCTGAGATACCCATTTAGTCGCGGCTCCCGGTCAAACATGGAAAATCGCCCCCCATTCGGCGGCGCAGCAGGCTCTGGGCGTAGTAAGTCCGCTCACTGACCTGGCCCGGGCTGAGCCCGAGTCGGCGGGCCGTCTCCTCCCGGCTCAGCTCGCGAAAGTAGTAGAGCTCCAGGACATCCTTGTACTTGGGAGGCAGGTCGGCCACCGCCTCCGCCAGGCGCGCCAGCCGCTGCTCGCGCTCCGCGTCCTCGACCGGATCGACGGGCCGGTACGGCTCGGGGACATAGGGCAGGATCCGGCCCTTGCGCCGGATGTAGTCCGCGATGCGCCGGACGGTGATGGTGTAGAGGAACGTTCCGATGGACGACTCGCCGCGGAACCCGCCGGCCCGGATGCTGTCCACCGCCTGGACCAGGATCTCGTTGACCACATCCTCCCAGTCGGGATTCGAGGCGCCCAGCGAGCGGCGGACCTTGAAGACGATCTTGGGGCGGTATTCGGCCGCCATCCGGTCGAGGTCGACGGCGGGGCTGGGTCGCGGCATGGCGGTCGGGGTCCGGGCCATTATAGGGCCGCCGGCGGAGCGCCGCAAGCCGGGCGGCGGGTCAGATGTCGTCGCGCGGCGCCGCCTTGGCCTTGCGGCGGTCCGCCATGAACGCCTTCGGGTCGACCAGGATCTCGCGGGGCTTGCTGCCGTCGGCCGGGGCCAGGACGCCTTCCCTCTCCATCTGGTCGATGATCCGCGAAGCCCGGGCGTAGCCCAGCTTCAGCCGCCGCTGGAGGTAGGAGGCCGAGGCCTGCCCGGTGCTGAGGACCAGGCTCAGGGCCTCTTCATAGCGCGAGTCCTTCTCCCCGTCCTCGCCCCACTCGGGCTCGGGATCGGCTTCCAGGATCTCGGCGATCCGCTCGTCGTACTCCGGCTGGCCCTGCTCGCGGACGAAGCGGACCAGGCGGCGGACCTCCTCGTTGGAGATGAAGGCTCCGTGCAGGCGGATCTTCTGCGGGTTGGAGGGCGGGATGAAGATCATGTCGCCGTCGCCCAGGAGCTTCTCGGCCCCCGTCCCGTCCAGGATGATGCGGGAGTCGATCGAGGAGGAGACCCGGAAGGCGATCCGGGTGGCGAAGTTGGCCTTGATGGTGCCGGTGATGACATCGGTCGAGGGCCTCTGGGTGGCCAGGACCAAATGGATGCCGGCGGCCCGGGCCAGCTGGGCCAGACGGCCGATGGCGTAGTCCACGTCCTGGCCGCTGACCATCATCAGCTCGGCCAGCTCGTCGATGATGATGACGATGTAGGGCAGCGGCTTGAGCTTGGCCGCCTCTTCCTCGGTCAGCGTTCCCTTCTTCTCCTGCAGCACCTGGGCGATGTGGCGGTTGTACTGCTGGATGTTGCGGACCCGGACCTGGCCCATCAGGTAGAGGCGCTCCTCCATCCGCTTGACCGCGTCCATCAGGACGAAGCCGGCCTTCTTGGCGTCGTTGATGATCGGGCTGAGCAGGTGGGGGATGCCCTCGTAGAGCGAGAACTCCAGGCGCTTGGGATCGATCAGGACCAGCTTGACCTCCGACGGGGCGGCCTTGTAGAGGAGGCTGGCGATCAGGGCGTTGAGGCAGACGCTCTTGCCGGTGCCGGTAGCGCCGGCGATCAGCAGGTGGGGCATCTGGGTCAGGTCGGTGACGTAGACCTCGTCGTGGACGGTCTTGCCCACGGCGAAGGCCAGCTTGGACGAGGAGCCCTGGAAGTCCTCCGAGGTCAGGATGTCGCGCAGGCGGATCATCTCCCGCTTGTTGTTGGGGATCTCGACCCCGATGGAGGCCTTGCCGGGCAGGCGCTGGACGCGGACCGACTCGGCCCGCAGGGCCAGGGAGAGGTCCTCGGCCAGGTTCATCACCTGGCTGATCTTGATGCCGGGGCTGGGGGTGAACTCGTAGGTCGTGATGACCGGGCCCGGGTGGTATTCCCGGACTTCGCCCTCGATCCTGAACTCCCGCAGCTTGTCCTCGATCAGCCGCTTCTTCTCCAGCAGCTCGGCCTTGTCGATCTTCTCGGGCGGCGATCCCGCGTCCAGCAGGGTCAGCAGGGGAAAGTCGTAGTCCGTGGGCGGCGGCGGGGGAAAGAGGGTTTCGCCGTCGCGGGGCTTGGGCTTGGCCGCCCCGGTCTTGATCGGCTTGACCGCGCCGCGCTTGATCTCGGGCGGCGGCGGCGCGACGGGGGCCGGCGGCCGTTCCTCGTCCTCTTCGTTCCGGATCTTGCCCCGGGCCGGCCGCTTGGGCTTGGACGGACCGGCTTCGGGAGCCTCCGCCGCCTGCTCCGGTCCGGAGCCCGCGGCGGCGGCCCTGTCAGTGATCTTGATCCTGACCTTCTTGGTGGCCGAGGAGAACAGGCCGCCGAGGAAGCCCGCCGCGGACTTCAGCGACAAGCCGGTGGCGAAGACGAGGAAGAGGGCCGAGGCCGCCAGGAGGACGATCAGGGCTCCCGTGGGGTTGAGCAGCCCGGTCAGGCCTTCGTCGATCAGGCCGCCGAAGAAGCCGCCCGGCTCGATCTCCGCGCCCCTGAAGGTCAGGGCCTGAAACAGCAGGTTGAGCAGGGGGCAGAGGATGGCCAGGCCGAGGAAGGCCTTGCCGGTCTTTCGCCAGAGATGCTTGCGCCCGCGCCCCAGGACGGCCAGGATGCCCAGGTAAGCCATGAAGAAGGGGATCAGGAAAGCCGTCAACCCGAAGCCCTGCAGGAGAGTCTCAGCCAGCCAGGCTCCCACCCGGCCGGCCAGGTTGCGGACCTTGTAGCCGGGCTCGACGGACCTGGCCCAGGAAGGGTCCTGCGAGTCGTAGCCGATCAGGCTGAGGAGGAGAAGGATCGATCCGGCCAGCAGGATGATGCCGGCGATCTCCCGGCTGAGCGGCCGTTGGGCCGCAGCGGCGGGCTTGCCGTTGCGGGCGGGCGACTTGCCGGTCTTGGCCTTCTTGGAGGAGCTCATGAGCCGCGGAAATTATAGCATAGGCCGAGCGCGGCCGGGGCTATCGGCGCGTCTTGAGAATACATCGACTTCGTCCCGCGCATGCCGGACGCGCAACTGCCGGGGAGGATGAGGGGGGCGGAGAGACCCCGCGCTAGCGGATAGCGACGGGAGGCGTCAGCTCGAGGCGGGCCGGCCCCGCGGTCCTCTCTCCCGCGCTTTCGGAGCCCTGCCGTTCGACGAAGATGCTGTAGACGCCCGGAGCGGCCGTCCATTCGTCCCGGCTCTCTATCGGCGGGGGGGCCGCCCCGGCCGATGATCCGACCTTGCCGGGGGCCAGGGTCAAGAGGCGGAGGACCCGCCCGCTCTCGTCGCGCAGGCCGACCGCCGGGGCTTGGACGGAGGCGTCTCCGTAGCGCAGGTCCCGGCCGCGCAGCGAAGCCCGCATCACGGCGGTTTGTCCCCGCAGCGAGATCTCGACGGGCCAATAGAGCGGACCGGCGGCGGGATCCGACTCGGCGGCGTAGCGGAAGCGCGCGGCCCAGCGTCCGGACCGCAGGACGTCCGCGTCGGCCTTGTCGGCCAGAGCCGTCTCCAGCCGGAAAGACTGCTGGGGCGGGACGCGCAGGGGGTTGGGAGACAGGCTGTAGCCGTAACCCAGCACGATCTCCGTCCCTTCGGGCAGGCTCGCCGCCCGGCCTTCGGCCGCGGCCCGGCCTTCTCCGCCCGGCCAGGGGCCTTCGAGAAGGCTCAGCCGGAGCAGCTCGCGGCCCGCGGGGTCCCGCAGCAGGACGTAGGGATCCGCGGGCGTCTCGCCGACGCCCGGCCCGAGCCGGCCGGCCATCTCGGCCCGCACCCGCCAAGCCCCGCCGTCCGTCCTCTCCAGATCGACGTCGGCCCCCAGAGCCTGGAAGTGGCCCGGGAAGCGGATATCCGGCGCGGCCGGGAGGCGGTAGATCTTGATGGTCGGGTTGTGGAGGTCGATGAGGTCCTCGTCCCAGGCCGGGCGGAAGGTCTTGACCAGGGTGGCGCTGCGCTCCAGCTCGAAGTAGAAGACCGCCCGGCCCGGGAAGTCGGCCGGATAGTCCGTGAAACGGGCGTAGTCGATGTCGTTGATGATGACGTAGCGGACGCCGAGGCGGGCCAGGTAATCGATGTCGACGTCGCTCAGAGAGTGGCGGTAGAAGGTGTCGTAGCGGTCGCGCGAGATGGGCGGGTCGTACTCCTCGATGGCCACCTTCTCCCCGGCCGGGATGTTCCAGTGGACCCAGTCGCGGGCCGTGGTCCGGGTGTCGGGGCCGGCGATCTGCCGGTCGTAGCGGTAGGCGGTCCAGGCCGAGGGCGCCGCCGCGACGAGGCTGATGAGAAGGGTGAAGACGCCGGCCGCCGGAAGCGCGATGCGGCGCCGGCCGCGCAGGCGGGCCCCCCAGGCCGCCGCCCAGGACCCGGCCTGCTCCGCTCCCAAGCCCGCCAGCAGGATGAAGAAGGGGGCGATCGGCAGGAAGTAGCGGGTGGCGTAGGCCTTCCACATCCCGATCAAGATGAACTGGAGAACGGGATAGGAGAGCAGGATCCAATGGGCCGCCCGTCGCCGGGCCAAGGCCACCCCGACGCCGAGAAAGGCCAGGTAGCGGATCCACAGGCCGACGTTGTCGCGGAAGCCGTACTGGAGGTTGAACAGCCAGGCCGGCTCCGAGGTCGAGGAGCCGAAGTGCCCCTGGGTGAACAGATGGGCCCCCTGCCAGCGGAAGTCCGTCAGGAAGCGCTTGAAGTCGAGGATGGCGAAGGGGCATCCGGCCGCGAACGTGGCCAGAAAGACCAGGCCGAAGAGGTAGAGGCGGGGATCGAGGAGGATCTTCCTCTTGGGCAGGCCCTTCTCCAGGATCCGGGCGACATGGGCGGCGAAGACGGGGATGGCCATCATGTGGCCGGCGTACTTCATGGCCATGGCGACGCCCGCGGTCAGGCCGACCAGCAGATAATAGCGGGTTCGGCCGGTCTGGTAGATTCGCCAGGCCAGATAGAAGGACAGGACCAGAAAGAAGAGCGTCGGCCCGTCGGGGAGCATGGCGTGCGAGATCTTGATGTGCTCCAGGGAGAAGACCATGAACAGGCCCGCCGCCGCCCCGACCCGGAAGCCGAACATCCGCAGCCCGAGAAGGTAGATGAGCAGCACGACGCCGACGCCCAGGGCGGCCGACAGGCCGCGGCCGATGAGGTAGAAGGGCGTCGGATCCTGGATCAGGGCCTCGATCATGGCCTCGGTCGAGTCGAATCCGCCGAGGCCCTGATAGACCTTCCACATCCCGGCCAGGAGATAGATGTGCAGGGTCCCGACGTGGAAGAAGTGGGGGTTGAGGTCGCCCCGCAGGAACTGGGTGGCGATCTGGGCGAAGCGGTTCTCGTCGACGTGGTAGGAGGCCGGCAGCCCCCAGCCCAGGCCCCAGAACCGGGTCGCGACGGCCAGGACGAGCAGGACGATGAAGACGATGCGGCGGGTGCGGCGGGATGTCATCGGCTCATTTCCCCAGCAGGGAGATCGCGTTGGCGACCAGGGCCTGCAGCCCGCGCGGCGACCGGACTTCGAGAAGCTTGCGGGCGATGTAGGACGGCCGGAGGTAGAAGGACCGGACGGCTCTCCGCCGCAGCGACCAGATCTCCTCCTTGGACAGCGTCCCGGTCTCCAGGATGGGATACTCGGTGCTGTCCCAGGCGGCCAGGTCGGCCGGGATCCAGCCCTTGGCCACGGCCTCCTCGCGGAGGCGGGTGCCGAGGTCGGGCGTGGCGATGGCGAAGGAAGCGATGTCGAGCCTGAGGCTTCGGGCCAGGGCGATCGTCCGCTCGGCCGACTCGCGGGTCTCGCCCGGCAGGCCGAGGATGAAATAGCCCAGGACCTTGATCCTGTGCCCGTTCAGCCGGGCCACCTTGGCCCGGACCTCGTCGACCGTGATCATCTTGCTGTACTTGCGGAGCATGGCCTCGTCGCCGCTCTCGATGCCGACCGAGACGGTGTGGCAGCCGGCCTTCTTCATCCAGGCCATCTTGTCCTCGTCCAGGGCGTGCAGATCCGCGTTGCAGCTCCAGGTCAGGTCGAGGCCGGCTTCGATCATCCCCCGGCAGATCTCCACGACCCGCCGGGTGTTGATGGTGAAGGTCGGGTCCTGGAACAGGATCTCCCGCACGCCCCAGCCGGCCAGGGCCCGCAGCTCGGCCAGGACGTTGTCCACGTCGCGGACCTTGTAGCCGTAGGCCCCGGCGGTGCAGAAGCCGCAGTGATAGGGGCAGCCGAGCGAGGTGACGACCACGGTGAAGGGGAAGCGCCGGGCGATGGGCAGGCGGTAGCGGCGGAACTCGAAGAGGTCGTGGCGGGGGACGGGGTAGGCGAAGGTCCGGGCCGCGGAGAGAGGGCCCTCGACCAGCCCGGCCGGCGTCCGGATGATCATGGCCGGCTGCGGCGGCGCCGCGCCTCCCAGCCAGGCGGCCAGTCCGCTGTCGCTGAAGTCCAGCAGGATGGCGTCCAGGGCCGGATGGCCCTCGAGGAGCTCCCGTCCGACGAACTTCATGATGCCGGCGCTGGCGACGATCTTGAGATCCGGGCGGGCGGCCCGGATTCTCTCCGCCAGGGCCAGGTCGCTCTTGAGGGTGGCGGTTCCCGTCGTGAAGACGACCGCCCGCAGCCGCGGATCGGCGCAGGCGGCCAGGACCTCCGCTTCGCTCTGCCGGGGGACGATGGCGTCCAGGACCCGGACCTCGAAGGCCCCGTTCAGGATGCCGCTCAAGGCCAGCAGGTCCTGCGGCGGCCAGTAGTAGGAGGCCTTGGAGGAGAAGCTGCAGTAGTAGTCCCGGATGTAGAGCTTGTCTCCGGGCGGGTTGAGCAGGAGGACGGCTTGTTGGGTCATCGCAAGCCGGCCCATTATAGGCCTACCGGCGGCTAACGGACAAGCAGCACTTCCTTGGTCATGATGTAGTCCGGGGTGGACAGCTCGGCGTAGTAGACGCCCTCGGGGAGGGCCCGGCCCTTGTCGCTTCGGCCGTCCCAAGCGGCCTCGTAGAATCCGGGCAGGCGCGGCTCGTCCACGATGGTCCGGACGGCCCGGCCCTTGGCGTCGAAGATCCGCAGCGTCAGGCGGCTGAGCCAGGGCGTGAAGAAGCGGAAGTCCGTCCGGCCGGGCGAGGAAGCGGGCTCCAGATTGAGGTTGTCCTGGTTGACTTTCATGGGGATGCGGCCGGGCGGCGGGGGAGGGGCGACGTCGCGGCGGGGGCTGAAGGCCAAGCCGATCTGGGACTTGAAGGTCTGGTCGCGGCCGGTGAACCACATCCGGTCCATGGCCGCCGAGGGGCGGTCCCCCCCTCCGTCGGCCCAGAAGACCCGGCTGCGGTAGATCTGCCAGGAGTCCCAGGAGCCCGGGATCGTCCCGGTCACGAAGACCGGATTCTCCGCATGGCGGGTCCAGACGACCCCGTCGGGGGACGTGGCCAAGCCGATGTAGGAGATCCCGCTCTTCTGCCTCCAGCCCCGGTAGTACATGTGGTAGAGGCGGCCGTCATAGTGGACATCCGGCGTGTCGACGCTGTAGCCGTCCCATTCCAGGGGCGTGCCCCCGGCCGGGGAGATGAGCGGATTGGCCGGGTGCTTGGTCCAGTGGATGCCGTCGGGGGAGGTGGCGTAGCCGATGTGGGACACGTCGCTGCCGATGACGATGGCCCCGTACCACATCTTGTAGAGGCCGTCCATCTTGAGCAGGGTCTGGCCCTCGATGACGGCTCCGATCTCCCAGGGCTGGGTCGGGACCATGACCGGGTTGCCGGCGTACTTGGTCCAGTGGGCCCCGTCGGAGGACGTGGCGTAGCCCAAGCCGAACTCCCCCGAAGTCCCGCCGCCGACGTACCACATCTCGAAGAGGTCCCTGACCTTGTCGTAGAGGATGTGCTGGCAGATCAGGATGCCGTCGTCCCAGGCGCCGGCCGGGCCGAGCTTGAGGATGGGATTATCGGGGTGGCGGGTCCAGTTGATCCCGTCCGGCGAAGTCGCCAGGCCGAGCTGGCAGTCGAGATTGCGGGGTGTGCCCACGTACCAGAGCCAGTACTGGCCCTTGAAGTAGCCGACCGTCTGGCAGTCGGCGCTGATCTCCTCCCAGGAGCCGGGGGGGCCGGGCTGGAAGATGGGGTTCTTGTAGTAGCGGATCCAGCGATCGAGAGCGGGGATGCTGAGCTGCTCCAGGTGGAGCTTCTTCTCCGCCATCTCCGCCTGAACCCTGGCGAACTCCACCCGGGCTTGGGTCTTGGGCAGGAAGCGGTAGGCCAGGATGCCGTGGCAGGAATAGGCCTCCGGCAAAAGCAGGAAGGCCGCCGCCAATCCGGCCGCCGCCAGGCTCGCGACTCGCACGAATCTCTTCATCTCGTTCCTCCGCTTCTCTCCCGGAAGCTCAGGGCCGGCCCGCCGGCCCGGAGGCGGGCTTGCGGAACTCCACCCAGCCGCCGCAGAGGCAGCCGTCGTCATGGGACAGCTTGAAGACCGGGATCCCCGCTTGGCGCAGGATGACGGCCAGCTGCTGGAAGGTCGTCTCCAGCTCCTTGGGCGCTCCGATCTTCTCCCGCTCCATGGTCTCCTTGATCCGCTGCCGCTCCTCGACCGGCATCAGGCTGCCCAAGCCGCCGCCGATGAAGGCGACGCCGCCCGGCTTGAGGACGCGCTTGATCTCGCCGAAGGCCCGGACCTTGTCCTTCCAGAACGGAAGCGAGCCGCGGCTGAAGACCAGGTCGACGCTGTCGTCCGGCAGCGGGATCTTGTGGATGTCTCCCTGGAGGGTCTCGACGCGCCCCTTCAGTCCGGCCGCGGCGATGTTGCGGTCCGCGATCGCCAGGGCCTCGGGATCGATATCGAGGGCCCAGACCTTGAGAGAGGTCGCTTGGGCTTGGGCGATGGCCCAGTAGGCGGGCCCGCAGCCGGCGTCCAGGGCGACTCCGGAGGTGATGCCGTAGTCCTGGACCATCTGCCGGGCCAGATAGGGATAGATGGGGCCGAAGACCCGCTGGGCGATGGCGTCGAACTCGGCCGCGGTGTAGCCGGCGCCGGTCAGCTGGCCGGTCTCCTGCTTCTCGGCCTTTGGAGCGCAGGCGGCCGCGGCCAGGAGCCAGCCGGCGGTCAGCAGGACGGCGGCCCGTCCGGGGCGGGAGAGGCGATGGGGCATGACGTTGTTCCTTTCCGGCGGCCGAATCCCAGCCGACAGTCCAATATAAGGCCGGCCGGGCCGGGAATCAATATATCTTACATAAAAGATCGGAATAAACGGTTGAAGGCGGCGAATCAGAACAGGAAAGCCAGGGACGCGCCGGCCTCCAGCCCGCTGAGATCGACCTCGATCCCGGCGTGCTCGGCCTTGACCATGGAATAGCGCAGCCGCAGCATCAGGGCGATCGGGGAATTCCGGCCCGGCCGTAGGCTGAGGCCGCCCAGGATATGGGAGCCGCCGGCGTAGTCGAGGGCGGTGCCGATGGCGTTGGTCTCGTAGTAGACGTCGTAGTCCAGCCCGCCTCCGATGAAGGGCTCGATGAGGCCGAGGGGCGCCCGCCAGCGGAAGCCGATCGAGAGGGGCATCAGGACGAAGTCGGTCTTCTCCTTGGTGAAGGTCAGCTCGCCCCGCCTCGGGAAGGCCTTGGCTTCCAGATAGAAGTCGATGTTGAGAAAGAGCGCGGCCGTGATGGCCAGGCCGCCGATGCCGCCGCCCGAGGCGTAGACCTCGCTGAAGACGGGGTCGCTGATGCCGAAGCGGCCGAAGAAGACCTCGAAGGAGCCCTGCCGCACCGGCCGGCGGGCCGGCTCCTGGGCCGCCGCCCGCGGCGGAGAGGCGGCCCCCGCCAGCAGGGCCAGCACCGCCGCCGCGATCCAGCGCTTGGTCATTCGCCTCAGAAGCTGTACTGCAGCGACAGGGTCGGCTGCACGTGCATCATGTTGAAGCTCTCCGTCAGAGCCGCCGAGCGGGGGCTGAAGAGGAGCAACTTGGTGTCCAGGGACAGGGCCAGGTGCCGGCCCAGCCGGTACTCGAGGCCGAGCATGGCGCCGAAATGGAGGACGGACAGGGAGTCCTGCTGGACGGTCAGCTCGCCGACGGTGACGTTCTCGGCCGCGTAGGGCGCGACTTCGTCGATCCCGTAGTCCGACACGCTCAGGAGCTGGCCCAGGGTCAGGCCGAGGACCGGGCCCAGCGAGAGCGTGAAGTGGCTGGACTCGAGAAGGGAGAACTCGGCGAAGAGCGAGATGCGATAGAGCTTGGTGGCCAGCCCCTCGGCCATGGACGCGTCGACGTCGCGGTAGGTGTCGGACAGGAAGGGATGGGGCAGGGACATGGTGATCCCGAACTCGGGCTTGACTTCCCAGTAGGAGAACTCCAGGCCGGCCTTGGTCGGCAGGCTGCCCACGGTCATGTACTTCCCGATGGCGGCCTCGATGGCCAGCCCCGACTTCCAATTGTGCGTCTCAATACCGCTGGCGGTCTCGCCGTAATAGGTGAACTCCGTCTCGACCTCGTAGGGCTTGAGGAAGAAGGCCCAGCCGCCGCCGGCCCGGAAGAACATCCCGCTCCGGGCCGCGCCGGGCTCGGCTTCGGACTGCGGCTCGCGGACCTTCCTCTCCTTGGCCGGCCGGGGCGCTTCCAGCTCGCCGGCGACGGGCTGGCCGGCGACGGGCTGGGCCGGGACCGTCTCCTCTCCGGCTTCCAGCCAGAAGCTGATCTTGAGCCCGCCGGGGGCCTCGGTCACGGTGTAGGCGGGGGTGGCCGCGCCCAGGTCAAAGACGACCCGGGCCGTCTCGGGTTGGAATTGGCCCGTCCGGATGTCCAGCACGCCGGCCTGCCCGACTTGGGCGTAGGGGGCGGCTTCGATGGCCGCGACGCCGAGGAGATCGACGACGAGACGCTTGGGCGAGGTCAGGAAGGACACCTCGCGGGTGAATTCGCCGTCGATGGCGACCGTCACCACGAGCTTGGAGCCGTCCATCTGGGTGGTGATGCTCTTGAGCGTCTTCTGGCCCTGAGCGTGGGCCAGGGGGGCGAATGCGAGCAACGCGGCCAGCAGGCAGCCGGCCGTGATCAGCGTCGTCTTCTTCATACGATCCTCCGATGGATGAATTCTGTCTATCTTTGTCCCCGGGTCTAGGGGACCAAGGCGGCTACAGCGGAACAAGGCCCTTCCACGCCGTCGGCACCGACCGCTGACACGACATACTCGTAGATCGTGCCGCGGACGGCCGAGGTGTCGAAGTAGGACTCGGCGCCCTCGACCGGGGCCAGCATCAAGAAGGCGCTCACGGCTTCGCCCTTCTTCCTCCGGTAGACCTTGTAGCTCAGGGCCGTTCCGGTGGACACGGACTTGGCGTTCGGCAGCCAAGTTACCACATTACCCGTCCGGCGGTAAAACAAAATCTTGTCCTCTCCGGCGACCGCCCTGACGCTTTCCGGCGGGAAGGGCAGGGTCTCGATGACGGCCGCCCAGGTCTTGGCCATGACCTGGTAGCCGGTCTCGTTGGGGTGCTTGAGGTCCTCCGACAGCAGGGCTTCGGGGCCGCCCGGGACGTAGTCGGTGAAGGCCTTGTCCATGTCGGCCAGGGGGACGCTCATCTCCGCGGCCAGCAGCCGGATGGCCGCGTTGAGTCCGTTGTGGATGGTCCGGTAGTCCTCGACGGCCCACTTGGCGTCGCGCCGGGGGACGATCGTGGCCAGGACCGGAAGCATCCCGTAATTGAGACACAGATTGAGCATGGAGCGGAGGTTGGCGATGCTGCTCGAGACCGGGCGGAGGAAGGTGACGTCGTTGGTCCCTTCCATGATGAGGATATAGCGGGCTTGGCGGAGGGCGATGACCGTGCCGATGCGCAGGAGCCCGCCGCTTGTCTCTTCGCCGCCCAGCCCCTCGTTGACGACCTCCGAAGGAGCCAAATTGGCGTCGAGGAGGGCGTCCAGGCGGGGGATGTACCCCAGCTCGGGGGCGTCCTCGTGGTTGATCGTGCCGTAGGTGATGCTGTCGCCGAAGCCGACATACCGGTTCTCGTTGAGGGCCGGGTTGAAGATGGGGCCGCGGACGGCCGGATGAAAGGCCCCCTCGCTCCCAGGGAGGCGGACCGGCCCGATCCGATCTTGGCCGGGGACGATGGCCGGGGCGACCGCCGCGAGAAGAATCACCAGGCAGACGAGGCCCGACCGGCGATGTCTCGGTCTCCCGTCCGCTATGGGCCGCATGGGTGTGGGCCTCAATATAGCCGGAAAAGGCCCGCATTTCAATCTTTTTACGTTGACAAGGGCGAAGGTCTTAGGGCATCATGTCGGGGAATTCACCAAGGAGTCCTGTATGAAAAGATCCCTGGCCCTCATCGCCGCCATCCTCCTGCTGGCGGGTTTGCCCTTCGCTCAGACCATGAGCAATATGACCAAGGTCGCCACGGTCTACCATGGCGTCCGCTGGTCCCAGTGCGCCTTCGGCCCGGACGGTGTCCTGCATGTCGTCTTTGAAGACGACACGGATCTGGGCCATCCCATCATGTACGTCAAGTACGACGGCACGACGTCCACGACGCCCTTCAATGTCACCGGCGACGAGTATATGCGCGGCGAGCGGCCGGGCATCGGCGTCGGGCCCCGCGGCCAGGTGGCCGTCGCCTGGGGCGTGGATATCGGCGACATCACTTACGTCCGGGTCTATGATCCCCGGACCAAGGCCTGGGGACCCGTCGAGACGGTCGCCGCGGGCTATGGCTGGGACGAGCCCCAGCCGGCCATCGACTCCAACGGGACGCTGCACGTCTTCTTCTCCAGCGACTCGGCCGGGCGGGCCTACTGCGCCTCCAAGATCAACGGCGTCTGGGAAGCCCCCGTCAGACTGAGCGCCGGATACGGCAAGCAGGGCGGCGTCGCCGTCGGCCCCAATAACACGGCCTACGCCGTCTGGCGCGAGAAGGGCAGCAACGGCGTCTATAAGAACTACTACTCCAGCCGGGCGGCCGGCGGCAATTGGGCGGAAGGCAAGATAGCGACCACCTCCGGCGGCAGCTCGTCCCACCCCTCGATCACTGTCGGTCCGGACAATGTCCCGGTTCTGGCCTGGGGAGACATCGACGCCGTGCTCGAGAACGGGGCCGAGATCCGTATCATCCGGCCCACCACAGGGGCGGCCCGCGAGATCGTCATCCCCTTCGGCATGCAGCACTATCCGCGGGCGGCCGTGGATCCCGATCTGCACACCCACGTCGTGGCCCAGCTGGGCGGCGGCGACACCGGAAGCGGCGCGGCCTATGTCCACAACGTGTCGGGGTCCTGGTCCGCGGGCCAGGGGCTCCTCTCCAACATGAACAAGGTCGTCGGGCTCTCGGCCGACGGCTACGGCAACGTGGCCCTGTGCATGTCGGATTGGACCTCCACCGGCTCGGACATCTACGTCTACTCCATCGCCCCCATCACGCCGCGCTTCATCTATCCTCCGATCAACCCGACCGCCGCCATCAAGTCCAAGGGCCTCCGCAAGTCCCCCGAGATCACCTACAACCTGTCCTGGACCGCCAATTCGGCCAACACCGACGCCTATGTCGGCGGCTACAACATCTATGTCAAGGAAGGCAGCGGCGAGTACCGGCTGCTCATGAGCGTGGGCAAGTCCACGTTGAGCGCCTCCTTCACCTTCAACAGCCTATCGGTGAAGCGGCGCTTCGGGATCTGCACCGCCAATCCCACCGGCGGCGAAAGCGAGATGGTCGAGTTCTGACTCCAGGAGCCCGTTTGAAGCGAACGAGAAGGAGCCCGGCGAGGATCGCCGGGCTCCTTTTTCTTTTCATGTCCATTTCGGCTACAGCCGCTTGGGCCCAGGTCAACATCTCCAACTCCTCCTACGGCTCCTGGTTCCCCCGGCTGGCCGTCGATAGCGCCGGCGACGTCCACGCCGTCTGGGCCGAGATCTACGGCTCGGGCAACGGCGACCTCTTCTACAGCCGCCGGGACAAGGCTACGGGCGCCTGGAGCGGCCCCGTCAACCTGAGCGAGTCGGGCCGCGTCTGGAGCGACACCCTGATGCTCTGCGGCTGCGACCTGGACGGCTCCGGCAACCTCTACGTCATCTGGACGGCCCAGAACGCGGTCATGCTCCGCGTCGGCTCCGGGGGCGGCTGGAGCGACGTCTCCCAGATCGGCTCCGGCAGCGGCTTGGACGGGGCCCGGATCGCCGCCACGGCCGGCGGCGACCTCTTCTGCACCTGGTGGTCGAGCGACGGGACGATCCTGACCCGAGCCCGGATCAACGGAGGCTGGGAGGGAGTCCAGCAGGTCAGCGAGGGCGGGCGCCGGTCGAAGTTCCCCGACATCGGCGTCGGATCGGGACAGGCCATGTCCTGCTGGGTGGAGAAGAGCGGCGACATCTACCAGGCCGCCTACGCGGTCCGCGGCGCGGGCTACGGGGCCGGCTGGAGCTCCGGCACGCGGCTGGCTCCCTCCTCGATCTCCCAGCAGCATCCCGTGGTCGAGTACGCCGACGGCTCCACGCCCCACATCGTCTTCACCCCCGTCCCCGATCCCGACCGGATCGTCCAGCACTGCGCCTGGACCGGATCCGGATTCAGCTCGCCGCAGAATATCTCCGACCAGACGATGCTCCACTACCCTTCTTTGGCCGAGCAATCCGGCAAGCTCTGCGCGGTCTGGCAAGTCGGCGCCTACGGCAACGGCATGGCGGTCTACCAGAACGTGTACCAGAACGGGAGCTGGTCGGGCCAGAGCGCCGTCTCCGGCAGCGCCGGCGCCACCTTCTGCGACGCGGCCATCGACGGATCGGGGGTCATCCACGTCGCCTGGGACGCGGGCGGGGAGATCTACTACTCGACTTCGGGTTCGGGCGGGGGGACCACCTCCAACCGGGCTCCCGTGGCCGACTTTGTCTTCTCCCCTTCGACCGGCATCGCCCCCCTGACGGTCTCCTTCGACGGCTCGGCCTCCTACGATCCCGACGGCTCCATCGCCAGCTACTCCTGGATCTTCGGCGACGGCACCACGGGAAGCGGCCGGACCGTCAATCACACCTACCAGAAGCGCGGGAATTTCGGAGTCAAGCTGACCGTCGTCGACAACCTGGGCAAGCCCGGCTCGGCGATCAAGACGGTGCAGGTGCAGGGCCTCTTCGCGCCGCTGAGCGTGGCCTGGTCTACCCACACCGACCGCAGCCTCTTCCAGGTGCGGACGGTCAATCAGGTGACGTGGGCTTACAATCCGGCCAACGACGATGTGGCGGCCGTCGCCCGCTACCGCGTCTACCGGAAGCGGGCCGACGAAGACGAGTCCTACACCGCGATCTCCGAAGTCGAGGGGACGATCTTCTCCTATATCGACGCCGGCCTAGCCAAGGGGGTGACTTATCTCTACGCGGTCACGTCCCTGGACGCGGCCGGCCACGAAAGCCCCCTGAGCTCGGAAGAGGATTATTCGGCGGACGAGACCGACGCCCGGAGCCGGATCTTCATCGGGCTTCAGATCCCGAAGCGGTAGACCAGCGAAGCCCCGACCTCCCAGCCCCCCAGATGGACGGTGAAGCCGTCCATCTTCTCGTCCGCTTGGGACCAACGGACGAATAGGTGCAGGGCCGGCCCGCCCCCCAGGGTCCATTCCGCCCCGCCGCCGGCCAGGAAGCCGAGGGCGCTGCCCTGACTCAGGAGCCAGGCGCTGTCCTCGGTGTAGAACACGATCTTGCCGCCGGCTTCGAGCCAGAAAGCCAGCCGGCCGGCTCCGAAGCGGGCCCGGAGGGAAGCCGCGACGGGGACGAGCGTCAGGCTGGCCGGAGTGGCCGAGAGGGTCGAGACGCCCGCGCGGCTGAATCGGCCGGCATCGAGGCCGGCCGCCAGGGAAAAGCCGGCCGAGCGATGGAGGTCGAACCCGGCGGTCAGGCCGAGGAGGAGCCCGCTCGAGCCGTAGACTTCCCGCAGAACTCCGTCGCCCGGCAGGAACGATCCCGCCCGGAGGCCGATCCAAGCCTGGGACTCGGACTTTGCGCGGCCGTAGGGGATGATCTCCTCCTGCCCGGCCAGGCGGGGCGGAACGAGGAGAAAGGCAAGCGGAAGGACCGCGGCGGCTAAGGCGGCCAGGCGACGAATTCTCATGGGGGCGGCTCTCGACGGTTTATACCATAGGATGTATCCCGCCTCAATCGGGGGGCTTATGGCGCCGCAAGTCGGAGGGGCCCGGTCTTATCGAGGGGCTGAATTCTCGCCGGGGAAATGCCAGTGTGGAGCAGGGTTCGACGGCGGTGCTAAAGACGGTGTTGAGGCGGGAAGGCTGGTCTCGTCCGTCCTCCTGGCTTAAAATGGGAGCATGAGCGGAGACGCCCGCGGCCCGTGGCGGCGGTTTGCCGTCTTTGCCGCGATCGTCATCGTCGCGGCTGCCGCCGCGCTATGGACAGCTTCGGGCCTGATCCGGCGTCGCGCGGCCTTGGGCCCGGTCTCCGCCGCCGCGCCGGCTCCGACCGTCGACCTGTCCGCCTACCGGCCGGCTTTCGAGTTCGGCGGCGGCATCGTCTTCCAATCGGACCTGGACGGCGACAACGACATCTATCTGCTGACCGGGACGGGCCTGCGCCGGCTGACCGACGATCCGGCCTCGGACGAGTTCCCCAAGTGGTCGCCGGACGGCCGCCGGATCGCCTTCAGCTCCAACCGGACGGGGCGCTTCCAGATCCACGTCATGGCCGCCGACGGGTCCGGGGTCCGCCAGGTCACCCGTTCCGGAGCCGACGCGATCGAAGAGGGATGGTTCCCCGACGGGACCCGGCTGGCCTTCACCGAGGAGCGTCGGCGTGGATTGGGCCGCTCCTTTGTCCTGATGGAGACGGATCTGGAGGGAGGCGAGGCCCGGCCCCTTCTGCCGGGGTTCGACGGCTCCTCGGCCCTGCCCGAATTCTCCCCCGCCGCGCCTCTTCTGGCCTTCACCGGCAAACGCCTGCGCGGCTGGGACGTCTATGTCGCCGACCTAGGGGCGAAGGCGGCCCGGGCCCTGACCGAGGGCGGGCGGGCCTGCCGGCCCCATTTCTCGCCCGACGGATCGAAGATCGCGTACACCTCCTCCGAGGCCGACGGCAAGGGAGATATCTGGATCATGAACCCCGACGGCAGCGGCAAGGAGAGGCTGACCGAGCGGCCGGAGACCTACGACTATTTTGCCTCCTGGTCGCCGGATGGCCGGTCCATCGTCTTCAGCTCCGGCACCGAGCACTATCCCACACAGGGGACCTGGTCGCTGATGGTGGTCAGGGTGGGGACTCGGCGCGTCACCCCGCTCTTCGGGAGCGGAGCCCGGGACGTTTTTCCCGACTGGCGCTGAAGACTAGAATCAACTCCCCATTCCGGGGAGAGCGGTTCGGGGTACCGTCCCGGCGGCTTCGGGCCTTTAACGCCTTTTTCCACCGATCCCCTCGGCGCCTCCGCAACTCCGCAGGCTTACCCACACGATCTCGTTTGACCACCCACTCCATCTCTATCCACCGAGGGAGTGGCGTGCTCAAACATACTCCGGCGGCCGCGGAGCTTGCGCAGTCCTCGCAGGGACGCTGCTTCAACCGTCCCCGCGGGGATCGGCTTCCCTCGGGGAGGGGTGGAAAAAGGCTAGGCCCTCGCGATTTCGCCGTTGGCCGGTACCCTGAACCGCAAGGGCTTCCCGGAATAGGGAGAAGAGAGTTAGTTCATGTTTTTGCGCAAGGCCCGGCCGAGATACTCGCGCGGGATGCCCAGCACCTGGCGGCGCCAGAGGCGATCGCACTGCGAGCACGTTTCCAGGTCGGCCACGTCATGGGCCAGGATCTTCTCCCGCAGGCGGACCATCTTGTCATTGTTCCAGATCTCGCGGATGGTCGAGTCCTTGACGCTGCCGAGGGTCAGGGCGCCGAAGAAGTCCTGGGTGCAGGGCAGGACGGCGCCGTCCCAGAAGATGATCAGGGCGTGCCACAGGAAGGTGCAGGGCGAATAGGAGGTCTTGGGGGGAGCCTGGCCGACGTCGCCGGCCCAGTTGTGGAGCTCCTTGATGTGCAGGTGGTCGAGGGGCAGGCCTTTGAATCTGTCCAGGAAGGCCTTTTGAGCGGCCTTGTCGTACTTCTTGAAGACGTCGGGGAAGCGGATCAGCTCGATGAACGTGACCGGCTTCTTGGCGCCCAGCTCCTTCTTGATCTCCAGGAAGCGGGTGATGTTGCGGACCGTCGTCTCGAAGTCGGCGTTGACCCGGATGGACTCGTAGGTCGTCTTGTCCATGCCGTCGAAGGAGAAGGCGAACTGGTCCAGGCCGGCCTCGATCAGGCGGCGGGCCTTGTCCTCGTCGAGCAAGGTGCCGTTGGTGTGGAAGCGGGTGACGATGCCGGCCTCGTGGGCGTAGCGGACCATGTCGAAGAAGCGGGGGTGAAGGAGCGACTCGCCGCGGTGGAGGAGATGGACGTCGGAGACGAAGCCCTTGGCCTCGTCGACGATCTTCTTGAAGAGGTCGAAGTCCATGAAGCCCTTCTGGGCCTTGCTGAGGTCCTTGTTGGGGCACATGACGCAGCGAAGGTTGCAGACGCTGGTCGGCTCGATCCACAGGCGCACGGGCATGTAGTCGAGCCTGGTCTTCCGTCCCTTGTAGGCGCGGAAGATCTTCCACAGTCGCTTATAGTATTCCGCTCGGGTCATGAGGGGGGTATTGTAGCCGAAACGGCCTTTCAAAGTAAGATTGGGTTAGGGGTCAGGTCTTAAGATTCAAGAAACGGCTACTTCCGTAGACGATCGATCTACTTTCGTTGGCAGAAAACTTGAATCTTAAGACCTGACCCCTTCTTCGAGGGCCGCGAGGGCGGCGGGGGGGATCCGCTCGGCCCGGACGCGGGCGTCGAGGTCGAGGGCGTCCAAGAGTGCCGCGACCCGGTCGTGCGGGACTCCGGCCGCGGCCAGATTGTTCGCCAGCGTCTTGCGCCTCTGGGCGAAGCAGACGTGCAGAAACCGGCGGAAGCGATCGTAGTCGCCGACCTCGGTCAGGGGGGCTTCCCTCTTCTCGAGCGAGACCACGGCCGATTCGACCTTGGGCGGGGGGACGAACGATCCCGGAGCCACTTTGAACAGGATCTTCACCGCGAAGTAGTTCTGCAGCAGGATGCCCAGCGGGGCGTAGTCCCGGCCGCCCGGGCCGGCGATCATCCGCTCGGCGACCTCGCGCTGGACCAGGAACACGCCCTTGCGGACGGCCGTCCGGTAATCCAGGAGAAGGTAGAGGAGCGGCGAGGAGATCGAATACGGCAGGTTTCCGACCACGAGATGCGGCCCCGCACCGCCGCCGTGGACCTCCATCAGGCGCGGCCAGTCCTGGTCCAGGATGTCGCCCTCGACGACCGTCAGCCCGGCCAGGCCGCGGTTGCGCAGCTCGTCGCCCAGGGCCTGGTCTTTCTCCACGGCCACGACCTTGGCCCCGGCCAGCAGGAGGGGGAGCGTCAGCGCGCCCCGTCCCGGACCGATCTCCAGGACGAATTCCCCGCGCTCGGGCGCTGCCGCCGCGACGATCCTCTCCAGGATGCCCGGACTGGCGAGGAAGTGCTGGCCCAGGGCATGCCGCCGCGACTTCTTCATCGGACCGGCTTCACGGTCCTCGGCGTGTAGCGCCTCTTGAACTTGACGGCCATCAGCAGCGTCTCGAGCAGGGCCAGGAAGTCCAGCTTGGTCTCCCCCCGGGTCCGGTCGACGAAGACGATGGGGACTTCCACGACGGAGAATCCCAGCAAGTCGACCTTGCGCAGGATCTCCAGGACGATCGACTGGCCGACCGAGATCAGGTCGTCCAGGTCCACGGCCTCCAGCACCCGGCGGCGGTAGGCCCGGAAGCCGGACGAGACGTCGCGGATTCGGACCTTGTAAAGCCGGCGGATGAAGACCCGGACGCAAGCCGTGATCAAGCGGCGATGAAGGCCCCGGTTGGCGTCCCGGCCTCCCGGGATGTAGCGGGAGCCCAGGGCCATGTCGTGCGTCTCCAGAGCCTTCAAGAGGTCGGGGATGAACTTCGGCTGGTGGGAGAAGTCGCCGTCCATCTCGACGACGAAGTCGGCGCCCAAGGCCAAGGCGGCCTTGAAGCCGTCGATCCCGCCCGATCCGCGCCCCCGTCTCTTGGTCCGGATGACGGCGTGGACATGGGGGTCGGTCCGTCCCATCTCCTCGACGATGCGCCCCGTGCCGTCGGGAGAATTGTCGTCGGCCGCCACGACGTGGACGTCGTATTCGGGGAGCGGCAGCCCGCGGATGGCCCGCACGAGCTCGGCGATGTTCCCGGCCTCATTGTAGGTCGGGACCATGACCGCGACAAGCGGCCTGCGGGCGGGGGCGTCTTGGCTCATATCAATCGGCGCAGGGCCTGGAGAACCTCTTCCGGCTTGATCGACTCCATGCACACGGGATTGGGGCAGGTCTGCCTGTAGCAGGGGGCGCAGGCGGCCCCGGCGAAAAGCTTGACGCCCCGGCCATAGGTCTCGATCTCCTGCGGGCATGTAGGCCCGAAGAGGACTACAGTCTTCCTCTTTAGAGCCAGGGCGATGTGCATGGCCAGGGTGTCGGAGCAAACGACCGCGTCCATGCGGTCGACGAAGCCGGCGAAGTCGAGGAGGGAATTGTCCGTCCCGGTGTCGTAAACGGGGACGCCGGCCTTGGCCGCGAGGCGCTTGTTGAGCTCCCTTTCGCGTCGCCCCCCGAGCAGGAAGACGTTGGCCTTGAGCTGCCGCTTGAGCAGCTTGATGAGCTTTAGAAAATGGGCCTCGGGCCACTGCTTGGTCGTGAACTTGGCCCCGGCTCCCGTGTTGAGCCCGATATTCAGTCGGCCCGCGGGGACGCGCTTGGCCTTGAAGAAGGCCGCCGCCTTTCTCTTAGACCCTTCCGGCAGGACGAAGGCGTAGTCGTCGCCGCGCCAGTCGAGCTCGGCCGCCTCGAAGATCATCTCCTGGTAGGTCTTCCGGTTGATCTTGAACTTGAGCTCGTCGTCCACCCCGAGGCGCAGGGAGTAGGCCGCGGCCGGCGTGAGGCCCTCGAGATTGCCGTGGGCGTTGATGGTAAAGCCGTACTTGCGGGGGGCCTGGAGAAGCGCCGCCAGCGCGGTCAGCCCGGGGTCCTTGTCCAGGGAGTAGACGGCGTCGAAGCGCTGGGCCTGAAGCGCCAGCGCGGTCTCGGCGTCCATCGGCAGGACGCGGTCGATCTCCGGGATGGGCTTCAGGAGGTCCACCGTCTCGGCGTCCACCACCCAGGTGATGAAGGCGCCGGGGTGCTTGCGCCGTATCCCGGCCAGCACGGGGGTCGTCCGCAGGACGTCGCCTTGGGCCCGGCACTTGATGATCAGGACCTTGGGCCCGAAGGCTTTGAATTCGGGGCAGCCGTCGCAGACGCGCTTGAAACGGCAGGGCTTCTCGCCCTTGAAATGGACGCAGTCCGGACGCACCAGCGTGGAAATCTTCATCCCGCTATTTATGCCATATTTATGGTCGGATTGACAACGACAAAGGGGAGGTTCGAGCTGGGGGGAGAAGACGGGGGCACGACCCAGGGACGGAAGCCGTGGGATGGCCTCCCGTCGTGATTCACCGAGAAAATAGTCGGGCGTTCGGGGATCGTCGAGGCTCTTAACGCTTTCGCGCCAAGTACAGGATGTGCGGGTACCAGTAGCCCTTGTGCAGGGGCACCACCTGGACCTCGAACCCGATCCGCTCCAACAGCGGCACATACTCCCGCTGCCCGGCGAAATAGAACCGGCTCCCCAGCGTGAAGCCGATGATCTTGACGGCCAGCGTCTCCTGCATCCGGTTCCAGCGGGCCTTCCAGCGCGGCCGGTCGTCCATCTCCTTGATGGCCAGCAAGCCGCCCGCGGGGAGCGCCGCGTGGCACTTGCGAAGAATGGCTTCCTGCGCCTCGAAGGGGATGAGGTAGAGGACGTCGATGATCGTGATCACGTCGGCCGCCGGATAGTCCGAGGCGACCACGTCGCCTTTCCAGAAGTCCATGCCCTCCCACCCCGCGAACGTCTGGCGGGCCAGCTCGATCTTGCCCTCGTCCAGGTCGAATCCCGCGACGCGCCGGGCCGGCGAGCCGAGCTTGAGGATGGCGGCGAACAGGCCGTTGCCGCATCCAAGATCCAGGAAGCGCCCCCCGCCCGGGAGGTGCGGCTCCACCGGCAGCAGCGGGCAGATCTTGAATTTGACCCGGGTGTAAAAGGCCGTCCAAAGTCCACGGCCCTTGAACAGCCGGTAGATGCGCTTCTTTTCGACCATGCCCGCCTCAGCCGCCGATGTACCGGTCGTGCCAGAACTGGAAGATGACCAGCGGCCAGAGGAGCTGGCGGTGGTTGTGGGCCCCGGCCATGTGCTCGTCCAGGACGCGGCCGACGAAAGCCTCATCCAGGTATCCGTGCCGCCGCAGCCTCTCCGGCGCCAGCGTGTCGCGGACGAACTCCCGCAGCTCGTCGCGAAGCCACGGTCCCAGCGGAATATCAAATCCGATCTTCTTCTTGCTCAGAATCTCGGCCGGCAGGCGCGAAGCCAAAGCCCTCTTCAGGATGTGCTTGCTCTGGAATCCTTTGAGCTTGAGCCGGCTGGGGATCGTGGCCGCGAACTCGACGAAGGTGTAGTCCAGGAAGGGGGTGCGGATCTCCAGCGAGTTGGCCATGCTCATGCGGTCGACTTTGACGAGGAGCGCGTCCTGGAGGTTGATCTTGAGGTCGATATACGCGATGCGGTCCAGCGGATCGGCGGCCCTGGTCTGGGCAACCTGCTCCCGGATCGGGTCGAAGGGATCGGCCGCGACCTTGTCCCGCAGGCCCGGCGCCAGGAGCTCGGCCTTGAGGGCGGGCGTGTAGGCGCCCCACCACAGGGTGTTGGCGATCTCGGGCGGGTATTCGGCGCCCGCGGTGAACTTCTTGGCCTTGAACTCGAAGCTCAGCCGCTTCTCCGAGGCGGGCAGCCGCCGGACCGCCGGGCCGATGATCCCGCGCCGCAGGAAGCCGGGAACCGCGCGATAGAGGCGGGCGATCTTGAAGGCCTTGTACGTGTCGTAGCCGCCGAAGAGCTCGTCCCCGCCGTCCCCGGCCAGGGCCACCGTCACATGCCGCCGGGCCAGCTTGGAGATGACGTAGGTCGGGATGACCGAGGCGTCGGCCAGCGGCTCGTCCAGGTATTCCATGAGCTTGGGCACCAGGCCGGCCGCCTGGCGCGACTCGACGACGAACTCGGTGTGGTCGGTGCCGTACTTGTCGGCCATGATCCGGGCGTAGTCCAGCTCGTCGAAGGTCTTCTCCCTGAAGCCGATGGAGAAAGTCTTGATCCGTCCGTTCGCCGTCTCGCTCATCAGGGCGGTGACGGCGCTGCTGTCGATGCCGCCGCTGAGGAAGACGCCCAGGGGCACGTCGCTCAGTAGGCGCATCCGGACCGATTCCTTCAGCCGGGCGGCGATCTCCTCGGCCCACGACGCCTCGCTTCGCCGGACGGGGTCGCCCTCGGCGAAGCGGACGTCCCAGTAGCGGCGGACCTCGCTCCTTCCGTCCTTGACCGTCATCAGGTGGCCCGGCGGGATCTTCTTGACCTTGGCGAAGATGGAGTCGGGGGCGGGGACGTATTCGAAGGTGAAGTAGCGCGACAGCGACTCCAGATCGATCTCCCGCGACACGCCCCCGCGCAGCAGCGACTTGATCTCGGAGCCGAAGACGAGCCGGCCGTCCTGCCAGGCGTAGTGGAGCGGCTTGATGCCCAGCCGGTCGCGGACGAGGACGAGCTTGCGCGTCTTGGCGTCCCAGAGGGCCACGGCGAACATGCCGTTGAGCTTGGTCGGGAAGTCCTCGCCCATCTCCTCGTAGAGGTGGACGATGACCTCGGTGTCGGCCCGGGTGTAGAACGCGTGGCCCCGCGCTTCGAGATCCGCCCGCAGCTGCGGGAAGTTGAAGATCTCGCCGTTGTAGACGACCCAGACGGTCCGGTCCTCGTTGTGGATGGGCTGGCGGCCCGTGGAGAGATCGATGATGCTCAGGCGGCGCATGCCCAGAGAGACGGGGCCGTCGGCGTAATAGCCGTCCTCGTCCGGGCCGCGGTGGACGATGACGTCGCACATGGCCCGGGTCAGGGCCCGGGCTTCCTCGGGCAGGCCCGGCTCCCCGTAGAGGCCGCAGATGCCGCACATGGGGGCCATTGTAGCCTTTTTCGGGATTGTTCTCCATCGGCCGGCCGCCCCTCCCGCCCGGCAGCGCGGACGGGAGGCGGCCGCGCCGGCTAGGACTCGGGGATGATCAATTCGTAGTACTTGAGGTCCTCGATATGGAACCAGATGCCCCGCTCCCGAAGGTCGTTGATGAGCTGGTTTCGGATGCGGATCGAGCGCGGCCGCTCGCTGTCGCTCTGGGGGTAGAGGGGCGTGTAGAGGACATAGGCCTTCTTCTCCGGCGGCAGGGCGTCGACGGCGCGGGTCACCTCCGGCAGGAAGAAGGGCATGGTCATCGGGCCCGTCGCGTCGGAGGCCAGGATCTTGCGGCCGGACAGAAAATACAGGCAATGGGCCAGGCCGAAGTCCGTGCTGACCGCCGTGACGCCCCGCGCTTCGAGCTCGTCCAGGATGCGCGCGTAGGAGGCGGCCCTGAAGTGAGTATTCTTGTAGAAGTAGAAGAGATGCGGCGCGGCCAGAAGCATCAGGCCCGCGGCCAAGGCCGCAGCGCCCCGCCGCGAGGGAGGCCGTCTTCGGAACGCGGCCTCGAGGACGAAGAATGCCGACCAGACCAGCAGCAGGGCCAAATCCAGGTTGTGGCGCGGCTCGAGAAACGGCTTGGGCAGGAGGAGCAGAACCCGGCCCAGAAAGCTCCCGGCAAGAAGGAGATAATAGATTTCGAACCAGCGCTCTCCCAGCCGGCCTTCCCGGCGGGCGAGGCGCAGGCGCCGGACGGCCATCACGAGGGCTGTGATCAGGACGATCGCCAGGAGCGCCGTCAGGAAGCCCGAGAGGGCAGACAGGCCGCCGCGCAAAGCGGCGGATTCGGGCCGGAAGGCGAACTCGGGAGAGACTTCGCTGTGATGCCCGAACTCGAAGCCGAGGACGTTGCGGAAAGCTGTGCCCAAGTTGGCCGCCCAGTCCGCCAGGAGGCTCGGCCACCGGTCGGGGCGCAGGTCCGAGAGCGTCAGGGCCTCGATGCGGAACCAGCGGCCGGTGGGCGGAGGCGGGGGGAAGAAGAGGTCCTTCCCGACGAGCAGAAGCGATCCGGCCGCGGCGCCGGCGGCGAAGAAGGCCGCGGTCTTCGGAAAGCCGGGCCGGCGAATTCGGGTCAGAAGGACGGCAGCGGCGAACGGCAGGATCAGGAAGACGCCAAAGGGGCTCGTGGCGACGGCGAAGGCCAGGAAATAGGCCGACAGGAAGGCCCGGGCCCGGTCGCGCAGGTCGAAGTCGAAGAGGGCCATGCCCAGGAGCGCGAAGACGACCATCTCCAGGTAGGGGCCGCTGCGCAGGTTCAGCGAGTAATTGAACAGAATCTCGATGAACGCGAAGTGGGCCAGGCACAGGACGGCGGCCGTCTTCCGGCCGAAGAATCTCCGCCCGATGTCGTAGACGAGGAGCAAAAAAGCCAGGAAGACGATCACTTGCACAAGGGCGAAGCTCAGGTACCCCGGGCCGACGACGTCCCAGACGAAGGCGATGAGAGTATGGCGGAAGATGCCGCCGTGCTTGAGGACGCCGAGCAGGAAGGGGGGCGGGACGTGCGTATCGCGGATCCGCAGGGCCTGGATGGCTTCCAGGGCGTTATCGGAATGGGTCAGAAGGCCGCTGGGGGCGGTGAGGAAAGGCAGGCGCAGGACCAGGACGGCTAGGACGATGAAAAGGACGAGCCGGTCCTTGCGCGCCGCGGCGACGGCCAGCCGAAGGGCCAGCGCCGCCACGAGATAAAAAAGGACTTCCAGGATCGCGTAGAGAGGCTTCCAGCGGGTCAGCGACAGGATCTGGAAGCCCAGAGTCAGGAGAAAGAACCCCCAGAGAGCCGTCCGCGGTGCCAGAAGCCGCCGGAAAAGCTCCGAAGCTTTGCCAGGGGCTAGCGACGGTGAAGGGGCGACTTGATCCACAGTCCAGAATAGCACTCCAGGCTGAAAAAAGGTATCCTGGGGACGGTTCCGGCATGAGCAAAATCATCATCAACGCGGACGATTTCGGCCTCTGCGCCTGCGTCAACGAGGGCATCGTCCTGGCCCACCGCGAAGGCGCCCTGTCCAGCGCCACGATCATGGTCAACATGCCGGGATTCGAGCAGGCGGTGGCCCTTTCCCGCGAAAATCCCCGCCTGGGCGTCGGCGTCCATTTGAACCTGGTCCGGGGCTTGCCGCTCTCGCCTGCCGCCAAGGTCCCCTCCCTCTTGGGCCCGGATGGCCGCTTTCTCGGCAGCCCCGCCCGCCTGATGCGGAAGATGGCCGCGGGAAAGGCCTCCCCGGCGGAAGTCGAAACGGAGCTTCGAGCCCAGATCGAGAAAGCCTTGGCTGCCGGCCTGAAGCCCAGCCACGTGGACAGCGAGAAGCATATGCACGCCTACCCGCCTGTCTTCCGGATCGCCGCCCGCCTGGCCGGCGAGTACGGGATCGGCGGGATCCGCCTGATCCGCGAGCGGCGCCTGTCGCGCCACCCCGCCCAATCGGCCAAGGCGCTGCTGCTGTCCCTGTGGAGCGCCCGCTCCCTGGCCGCCGTCCGGGCCGCCGGCCTTGTGACCACCGACCGCTTTTATGGTATATGTAATAGCGGCCGGATGACGGCGGTGGCCCTGCGCCGCCTGATCGGGCGCGCGGGAGAGGGATCGGCCGAGATCATGATCCATCCGGGTCGGGTCCGGCCGGAGCTCTTCGCCCTGGAAGCGCTGACCGGCCCGTATTTCATCAACCGGTTCCGGGAAGGGGAGCTGCGGGCCGTGACCGATCCCTCGGTCCGGGCCGCGCTTCACTCCGGCGGAGCGGAATTGACCACCTATCACGGATTGCGCGCATGAGCAATGACGGCAAAGATCCCGAGCTCTCGATCGTCGTCCCCTTCTTCAACGAGGAGGAGAACGTCGAGGAGATGTACGCCCGGCTCAAGGAAGTCCTGGACCGGATCGGCCGGACCTACGAGCTGATCTTCATCGACGACGGCAGCAGCGACGGCACCTATACCCTGCTCAAGGACATCTTCCGCCGGGACGAGCGGGTCGAGGTCCTCAAGCTCCGCCGCAACTCCGGCCAAACCCCGGCCCTGCAGGCCGGCTTCGACCGGGCCCGGGGGGCGATCGTCATCTCCATGGACGGCGACTTGCAGCACGATCCGGCGGAGATTCCCCAGTTCCTGGCCAAGATCGACGAGGGCTACGACATCGTCAGCGGCTGGCGCAAGGACCGCAAGGACAACGCCATCCTCCGCAAGCTGCCTTCCTGGGTGGCCAACCGGATGATGAAGAAGCTGGTCAAGGTCCCCATCCACGACTTCGGCACGACCTTCAAAGCCTACCGCCGCGAGGTCATCCAGTCCATCCACCTGTACGGCGAGCTGCACCGCTTCATCCCGGCCCTCATCAGCCGGGAGGGCTTCAAGATCACCGAGATCCCCATCTCCAACATCGTCCGCCTGCGGGGCAAGTCCAAGTACGGCCTGTCCCGAGTGCGGCGGGTCTTCTTCGATCTGATGACGGTCAAGTTCCTGGTCAGCTTCCTGGACCGGCCGCTCCAGTTCTTCGGCCTGATCGGCGTGGCCATCGGCGGGACGGGCTTCCTGATCGCCGCCGTCCTGACCTTCGGCCACTACGTCCTGGAGTGGTCGATGCGGGACAACATGGGCAACCTCCTGCTGGCCGTCTTCCTGATGATCCTGGGCGGCCTGTTCATCATGACCGGCCTCCTGGCCGAGGTCATCTCCCGCATCTACTTCGTCACCCACAACCAGAAGATCTATCCGCTGGAGCGGATCGACACGCGGCGGCCGGACGACGCCTGCGCCAGGTGATCCCGTGGCCGGCGATCGGATCGCTCCGCCGCCCGCCCGCCGCTCCCAGGCCGACTTGTGGGCCTGGGCCTTCATGGCCGCTTTCACGGCGGCCTGGATCGCCTGGATGCTGCGCAACCTGGGCTATCTGTCCTTCTGGATGGACGAGGGCTTCCATTACCTGGCCGCCGACGCCGTCCTCCGGCACGGCTACCCGCTCTATCCCTCGGGGCACATCTACTGGAAGGCCATCCTCTACGCCTATGTCCTGGCCGGGCTGGGCAAGGTCTTCGGCCTGACGGCTACCGCTCTGCGCGTCGTCTCGGTCCTCTCCACGGCCGGATTGATCCTGCTGGCCTGGCATGTCGGGAAGCGGTTCTTCTCCCGCCCCGTCGGGCTGGCGGCCGGCCTGATCCTGGCCTTCTCCGCTTGGGAGGTGGAGGACGCCCGGCTGGCCCTCTACTTCGCCCCCCTCCAGCTGATGGTCCTGGCCTCGATCTACGTCTTCTACCGGGCTTTCGTGGACGACCGCCCGAAGTATAAGCCCTGGGTCGTGGTCCTCTTCGTCCTCACCCCGCAGGTCCATCAGCTGGGCATGTCCGTCTACTTCTGCTTCTTCGCCCTGCTGGTGATGAAGGGCCTCAAGCGCTGCCTGAAGAAGGACGTCCTGGTCTCCT
This sequence comes from uncultured Eubacteriales bacterium, assembly GCA_964556755.1. Taxonomy (GTDB): domain Bacteria; phylum Acidobacteriota; class Aminicenantia; order Aminicenantales; family UBA4085; genus UBA4085. The sequence continues at coordinate 94,682 of CAZKXI010000001.1, read as the reverse complement.
TCGGCCTGGTCACCCTGTTCTACCTGCTGATGCAGGTCGGGGAGTTCTTCTTCTGGAAGGTCGGCTACGTCTACGAGAAGACCGACACCAGCCTGCGGGGGATGTTCAACTACTTCTTCGGCAGCTTCAACCTCAAGTACTTCAAGGAGTTCTTCGTCTCCTTCCCCTTGATGAGCATCGTCGCCCTGGGCGGCGTCTTCCTCTACCTGGGCATCCGGCTCGGGCGGGGCGGGGCGGCCGACGACCGGGACCGCTCGCCGTGGCTCTATCTCATCCTTTGCCTGCTCTTCCCCCTGCTCTTCCTGGCCTTCTTCCGGACCCATGTCCAGCCGCGCTACCTGGCCCCCCTGCATCCGATCTTCGTCCTGCTCTTCCTCAAGGCGCTGCGCGAGGCGGCCCGGGCGCTGCCGGAGCTTGTGGCGGCGCCCTTCGGGGCCCTGCGCCCAAAGGCCCGGGAGACGGCCGGCCTGGTCCTCTTCATCCTGGCGGCGGCGTTCCTGACCGAGGGGGCCGGACCGCGCCGGGTTCGCGACATCGTCGAGCGCGGCTACAGCGACGAGATCTCGACCGATATCATCACCCGCTCCGGCCGCCTGGCCCACGAGGACAACCAGCACCCGGGCGAATACGTCCGGCACTTCCTCAAGGACGACGACATCGTCGTGGCCATCCACGTCGTCTTCCAGAAGGTCTATGTCGGGCGCGTCGACTACTGGCTGTGGTCCGGCGGGCCCGGGACCTGGGACGCCTGGGAGAAGACGCCCGACGGCTGGCGCGACTTCTACGTCGGGGCCCGCTGGATCAACGATCTGGCCGGGTTGAAGAAGGTCATCGGGGAGAATCCGGGGCGCCGGGTCTGGCTGGTCGGCTCGACGTCGCTCCAGAGGCCCGAGCACATCAACCGCGAGATCCAAGCCTTTCTGGCGGCCGAATCGCCCCGCCGCGTCTTCCGCGGCTGGGACGGCGTCTCGTGGGTCTACTTGTGGAACGACCCCGACGGGGCCCTGACCGCGGGAAGCCATACCCTGGAAGGCGAGTGGCTCCCGGCCCGCCGGGGCGCCATCGCCTACGGGCCGGGCGACTCGCACGGCGCCCGGATGGCGTGGGCGGGCGGGCGCCGCGACGAATTCGAGGTCTTCGTCCCCGAGGGGATCGATCCGATCCGCCAGGAGCTGACCCTGCGGGCCGCGCCGGGGGCGGCGTCCGGGGGCGCCGAGGCCATGTCCCTGGCCGTGCTGGACCCGAGGACGGGCGACACGCTGCGGACGCTGAGGGTTCCGGCCCGCTCCGCGGCCGGGCCGGCCCAGGACTACCGCGTCTCTTTCCAAGCCCGCGAGAAGGGCGGCATCCGCCTGCGCTTCCGCATCCCGGCCGGGGCCTCGATCGACGTGGATTGGATCGACATCGCGCCGGCGGAGGGGATCGCGCCATGACCGAGAGCCGGTTTGCCGGCAGCACCCAGAAGGAGCTTCAGGCCGGAGGCCGCTCGGCCCGGGCCAAGTACCGCTCGCTCTTCGTCGGGCGCCGCGGGCTGATGCCGCTCCTGGCCTACGAGATCGCGAACCTCTTCGTCCTGCCCGTGCCCGGCGCGCTGGGGCTCCTCCTGCGGCGGATCTTCCTGCCCGGGCTGCTGGGCGGCTGCGGGCGTGGGGTCGTCTTCGGCCGCGGCCTGACGCTGCGCCATCCGCACAAGATCGAGATCGGCGAAGGCGCGGTCATCGACGATGGGGCCGTCCTGGACGCCAAGGGCGAGAGAAACCTCGGCCTGCGGATCGGGGCCGGGGCGCTCATCGGCCGCGACACCATCCTCAGCTGCAAGGAAGGCTCCATCGTCCTGGGCGAGAGGTGCAACATCTCGGCCCACTGCAGCCTGCTGTCGGAGACGACGATCGAGATCGGCCGCGGCTGCTTCCTGGCCGGAGACTGCTACCTCGTGGCCGGCGGCAACCACCCCGTCAAGGACACCTCGCGGCCGATCATGGATCAGCCGTCGGAGGCCAAGGGCGGGATCCGGATCGGGGAGGACTGCTGGCTGGGCGCCGGGGTCACGGTCCTGGACGGGGTGACGATCGGCAAGGGCACTGTGGTCGGGGCGGGCGCGCTGGTGGCCGCCTCGTTGCCCGAGTATTCCTACGTCGTGCCCGACCGGCGCCTGCGCATCGCCGACCGGCGGTCCCTCTAGGCCGGCTTGCGGGACTTGTAGATGAAGTTCGACGAGGAGTCGAAGCGGCCGGAGTGGGCCAGCGACTTCTCGATCGCGTAGCCGCGCTCCTCCAGGAAGACCTTGATCTCCTCCGGGGTGTAGTAGTGCCGGATGGGGACGAAGTACCAGTCCAGGATCAGCTCCGAGAGCTTCTCGCCCTTGCGCGACTTCTCCCGCTTCTTGAAGAAGAAGACGATGGGCGTGCCGAAGAAGGCCATGACCTTGGCCAGGAAGTTCCAGGACCAGCGGGGCGTCCGGACGAGGGTCTTGCGGATGATCTCGTGGATCCAGGTGACCCGGGTCTTCTTGTAGATGGCCAGGAACAGCGAGCCGCCGGGCTTGAGGGTCCGCATCAGCTCGGTGATGGCGGCCGGAGGGTTCGTGGTGTGGTGGACCGTGCCCCAGGCCCAGACGATGTCGAAGGAGGCGTCGGGGTAGGGCAGGTGGAGCATGTCCTGGCGCTCGAAGCGGGCGTTGGCCAAGCCGAAGCGCTGCTTGAGGCTCTCGGCCGTGCCCAGGGAGCCGGGGCTGATGTCGATGCCGGTGACCATGGCCGCGCCGTTGCGGGCGAAGATGGTGGAGAAGATGCCCGTGCCGCAGCCGGCGTCGAGGACGGTCTTGCCTTGGACCTCCTCGGGGGCGTAGAAGAGGGCCCAGTGGCGCTCGGAAGCCTCGTATTCGGGGACGTACTCCGTCCAGACGACATCGTAGAAGCGGCCGACTTTTTCCTTGTTCATGGGAAATCCTTGGAAAAGAGGCGCTCAGTTTACAGGATTCGGGGGTTGCTGTAAACGTCCTCGACGACCATCCGGATGTGCTTGATGAGGAAGCCGCCGTCGACCTTCAGCCGGGTCCGGCGGATGAAGAGGAGGCCGTCGGCGAGGCGCTCGATGTCGGCCTCGGCCCACAGCTCCTTGACGAAGCGGGGATTCTTGGCCGGACGGACCTCGGCCCGGAGGATGTCGAAGCGGACCGGATCGATGGTGTAGACGCCGTCCCAGGCCTTGTCCGACGGCACCTTGGCCCGAGCCTCCAGGACGAGGGGCGAGGGCGCGGGGCCGGACGGCCGCAGGCGGAAGTCGTAAGCCGACCTCTTGTCGGCCGCGAAAGGCAGGATCTGGTCCAGGTCGAACGAGCCGGAGCGGCGCCGGCCCTCCGCCGTCCCCTTGCGGGCTTCCTCCTCGCGGCGGCGCCTTTCCTTCTCCTCGCGCTCCCGCTGCTCGTCCGCGTAGTCCGCCGTGACGTCGGCTTCACGCCCGTTCTCCGTCTCGGTCGCCTGGAGGATCCGCTCCGTCCGCACGCCGTCCGCGCTGCGGACGACTTTGCTGACCCGGGTGACCTTCTCGGGGCGGCCTTCCTTGTCCAGGTCGGTGCGGATGGTGACGGAGTCCGCGGTCCAGGCGCGGTAGGTGAAGCCGGCCTTGAGGCGGGCCTCGACCCCGTCGAGGATGGCGGCGAGCGGGGGCCCGGCCTGGACCGGACGGCGGGCCGGAGCGATGCTCCGGGAGGGTCCGGGGAGGCTTGATGCGGCCAAAGACAGGAGGACTGCCGCGAGGCGGAGGAGGGAGGCGGGCGCGGAGCGATAAGCCATGGGAGGGGTATCCTAGCCGAGCTGCGGGCCGTGATCAAGCCCCGCGGCGGGCGGGTCGGATCGGGCGCGGCGGGGGAAGAAGAACCGCTTGACAAGCCGGCGAACGGCGGGTATTATTCCCGACTGTTCCGAGTAATTCTATAGTATTTATCAAGGAGCGCTTCCCATGCCCACCTGGCTGACGGTACTTCTGATCGTTCTGGGCGTCCTCGGCCTCGGCATCGGCCTTCTGGTCTGGATCTTCTTCCACCAGGGCGGCTGCTGCATCCGCAAGACCGCGGCCAAGCTGACCCGCAAGGAGCTCGTCAAGCCGGTCATGAGGCAGGGCTGATCGCCTCACCCCGGCCCGCCGGGAGACGCCGGCCCCGGCCGGCGTCTTGGATTTCCCCCGTTTCCCGGGTAGAATGAGGCGCGTTCGCGACAAGGAGCTGACATGGATCCGATCAAGAATGAAGTGGCGGTGATGTTCTCCGGCGGCATCGACTCCCTGCTGGCCTCGGTCCTCCTGGCCCAGGACTACGACAAGGTCCACCTGGTCACTTTCGACAAGGGCTATCTCGAGTTTGGGGTCAAGAACAACATCCCCAACGTCGACCGGCTCAAGGCCAAGTTCGGGGAGGACCGCATCACCCACCAGGTTATCGACATCAAGGACCTGCACAAGGCCATCTCCGTCCGCTTCTTCTTCAAGGAGCGCAAGAAGTACAACACCGAGATTCGCTGGTGCGTCGGATGCCGCCTGAGTATGGGCATCGGGGCCATGATCTTCGCCCTGGAGAACAATCTGGTCGGCTACGCCGACGGCTCCAACCGGGAGCAGATCCCCTCCGACACCAACCTGACCGGCACGGCCGAGAACTACCCCAGCATCGTCAACGCCGGCAAGAGGTTCGCCCAAAGCTACGGCGTCCACTTCCTGACCCCGACCTACGAGTTCGGCGGCCGCGAGCTGCGCCGGGAGAAGCTGGCCGAGATGGGCTTTGCCATCGACTATCTCAGCCAGGACCACAGCAAGAAGATAAGCGGCATGATGACCAAGGAGGTCGTCAAGCGCAGCCAGCCGATGTGCTTCTCGGGCTGGCTGATGCACTGGAAGCGCAACCTCCTGGGCAAGCCGATCGAGCAGGACGAGGACGGCACCGTCGCCTATGTCCGGGACAAGCAGGACAACGTCGTGCGCGAGGTGGTGGCCCAGTACTTCGCCGACAAGGGGATGGATATCGAGGCCATCGTCAAGGCCCGCTTGGCCGACCCCCTCGGCCGCTTCACCCCCATCTTCGTCTAGAGCCAGCCGTTCTGGCGGTACCAGGCGACGGCCCGGGCCAGGCCGGCCTCGAAGCCGACCCGGGGCGCAAAGCCGAGCTCGGCCGCGGCCTTGTCGATCCGCAGCGGCTTGGGGTGGAGGAAGAAGGCCAGCCGCGACGGGTTGAGCGGCGCTTCCCGTCCGATCGCGCCGAACGCCTTGCCCATGGCCCAGGCCGCGGCCCGTGTCGGCCCCGTGGGGACTCGAAGCCTCGGCATCCGGCGGCCGCAGGCCCGGGCGATCGCGCCGGCCATCTCGGCCACCGTCAGGACTTCGGCTCCGGCCAGATTGTAGACCTGGCCTGCCCGTCCCTTGTCTGCCGCCAGAATCGTCCCCGCCGTCAGATCGTCGATGAAGACAGGCGTCTGCCTGGCCGCGCCCCGGCCCATCATCACGAACCGCCCTCCGGCGATCGAGCGGATCAGCTTGAGCGTCCTCCGGTCGCCGGGCCCGTAGACCCAGCCCGGCCGGATGACGACCACGTCCCATCCCTGTCCGCCGATCTCCAGGGCCGCCCTCTCTCCGGCCAGCTTGCTGCGGTCGTAGGCGTCGCGCGGATCGAGGTCCGCGTCCTCGCCGGCGGGCTGATTGTCCGCGACATGGCCCAGGACGCCGGCCGAGCTGAAGTGAACCGCCCGCCGGACCCCGGCCGCGCGGGCCGCCTCGAGGACGTTTCGCGTCCCGCCCTCGTTGACCGCCAGGAATTCGCCCTCTCCCAGCCGCGAAGCGCCCAGCGCCGCCGCGAGATGGAAGACGACATCCATGCCCTCGACGGCCCGGGGGGCCAGGCTCTTGTCCCGGATGTCGCCCTGAATGTAGTCGCCGTCCGGCCAGTCTCCGGGCGCCGGGCCCAGATCGAAGCCGCGGACCATCCAGCCCCCGGCCCGCAGGCGGAGCGCGAGCCGCGATCCCACGAATCCGCCGGCCCCCGTCACCAGCGCGCGCATGGCGCCTCCCCTCAACGCCGGCCCACGGCCTTGTCCAGGGCCAGGGTGATTCTCTCGAGATAGCGCGGGTAGATCCACTCGGCATCGGCCCGCCGCTTGGCTTCCTCGGCCCTCGCCCTCGCCTCATCCGACGAGAGAGCGAAGTCCAATCCGGCCGCGAATCCGTCCGGCTCGGCGGGCGCCAGGACGGCGATGTCGTCGCCCAGGACCTGGGTGTGGGTGTAGAGCCGGGTCGCCACCATCGGCTTGCCCGACTTGAGGAAGGAATAGATCTTCAGCGGGGTATTGGTGCCCGAGACGCGCGGCGAGACCAGGACGTCCGCCGCGGCCAGGTAGCGGGGCACCTCCTGAGGCGGGACCTTCTCCACGAACCGGATGCGCCCGGCCGCCCCCAGCTCCGCGGCCCGCTTCCCGGCCGCCTCGTGGTCCTCCCGCGATCCGCCCACGATGAGCAGGACGGCCTTCTCCCGCACCCGGGCCATGGCTTCGATGAGCAGGGGAATGCCCTGGTAGGGCTCGAAGTTGCCGGCGTAGAAGATGATCTTCTCCCCGCCGGGGGCGACCTCGCGGCGCACCTCCGCAGCTTCCTTTGGGCCCGCCGGATTTTCGGCGAAGTCGTTGAAATCCATGAAGTTCTGGAGGAAGACCGCCTTGCCGCCGAAGCCCTTGCCGGCGACATAGTCGAGCAGGTCCCGGCAGATGACGATGACCGAGCGCGACCGCTTGAGGACGGCGTCCTCCAGGCCGGTGAAGATCCGCTTGAGCAGGGGCGAGCGCGAGAACTCGAAGTTGCTCAGCTGCTGCGGCAGGCTGGAGTGCATATCGTAGATGTGGGGCACGCCGAAGAGGCCGGCCAGGGCGATGCCGAAGAAGGCCGCCTCCTCGTGGCTGAAGACGACATCGTAGCGGCGCCCCGCCAGCGCCGTCCCCGCCCGCGCGACCATCAGGCCGTCCAGGGGGATCTTCGGCCAGGACGGGCCGATCTTGATCCGGCGGAGGCCCAGGACATTGGGTACCCGACGGATGCGCAGGCCCGGGAGCTCGACGTCCCGGCCCAGCGGGTAGGTGACCAGATCGACCCGATGCCCCAGGTCGGAAAGCGCCCGCAGCCGGAAGTAGACGCTGATGGGCGTGCCGCGCGGCTGGAAGAAAGGCTCGGGGGCCAGCATCAGGACATTCATCGGCCCCCCGTCCTAGGCTTGATCCCCGGCCCCGTCCCCGCTCCCGTCCAGGGTCTCGCGGGCCACGTAGATGCGCTTATCGGCCGCCTCGTGGTAGGTGCGGACCATGATCTCGCCCAGCAGGCCCATGGTGATGAACTGGAAGCCGATGACGATGAGCAGGATGGCCAGCAGGAGCAGCGGCCGGTTGGAGATGCCCTGCTTGAGGACGAGCCGCTGGTAGGACAGGACCAGGCCCACGATGGCGCCGGCTCCGCCCGAGAACAGGCCCAGCAGCCCGAAGATCTGGAGCGGCCGGGTGGAGTAGCTCAAGAGGAACTTGACGGTCAGGAGGTCCAAGAAGACCCGGATCGAGCGCGAGAAGCCGTATTTGGACTTCCCGTGGACGCGGGGCCGGAAGTTGACCGGGACCTCGGCGATGCGGACCCCGATGGCCGCGGCGATGGCCGGGATGAAGCGGTGCATCTCGCCGTAGAGACGGATATTCTTGACCACGTCCCTCCGGTAGGCCTTGAGGGTGCAGCCGTAGTCGCGCAGCCGGACCCGGGTGATCCTCGAGATGAGCCAGTTGGCCGTCAGGGAGGGCAGGCGCCGGGTTAAGAAGTTCTTCTTCCAGCGGTCCTTCCGCCAGCCGCTGACCAGGTCGTACCCTTCCTCGATCTTGCCCAGCAGGAGCTTGATGTCGCGGGGATCGTTCTCCAGGTCGGCGTCGATGGTCACCACGGTCTCGCCGCGGGCCAGGTCGAAGCCGGCCGCCAGGGCCGCCGTCTGGCCGAAGTTCTTCCGGAATCGGATGACCTTGATCCTGGGATCCCGGCGATGGGCCTCGCGGAGGGCCTCGAAGGTCCCGTCCCGGCTGCCGTCGTCGACGAAGATGATCTCGTAGGCAACACCCAGCTCCCTGCAGGCGGCGGTCAGCTCCTCGGCCATGCGGGGGACGTTGCGCTCCTCGTTGAAGGCCGGGACGATGACCGACAGTCGGACGGGAATCGGGGCGCTCATCCGCGCCAATATATCACAATCCCACGGGGATTTGAATTTGGCCGGGCCTTGTGTGAGAATCCGCTTGCCGTGGCCGACAAGAAGGTCCTCCTGGTCGATTATGACGCCGCCGCCCTGGACGGCCTGGCGGCCCTGTTCGAGCCGGCCGGCTTTGCCGTCACCCGGGCCGCAGACGGCCTCTCGGCCTGGGAGAAGTACCAGATGGAGCGGCCGGACCTGGTCGTCCTGGAGGCCATCCTGCCCCGCCTGCACGGCTTCGACCTGACCAAGAGGATCGCCCAGGATTCCAGGGGCGGAGTGCCGGTGATCATCGTCACCGGCCTCTACCGGGGGCCCCAGTACCGCCACGAGGCCCTGACGGCTTTCGGGGCGGCCGAGTTCCTGGAGAAGCCCGTCGACGGGGCCCGCCTCCTGCAGGCGGCCCGCGACCTCCTGCGCGACAAGGCCGACGTCGGGCTGGACCTGCCCACCCCCGACGAGATCGCCGCCTTTCTCCAACGCCGCCTGCTCGAGCTCCGTCGGAAGGCCGGGGCCTCGGCCGGCGATTCTCCGGTAAAGCGTTGACTGAAAAGAAGATCGACTATTTCGATCCGGCTCCGGCCGCGCCCCCGATTGACACCGCCGAAGGCTTGCTGGTAGACTCGGACGAGCTCATGAGCGCCAATCTCTGGACCCGCTGCAACAACTGCCAGAGGATCCTCTACAAGGAGGACATCCTCGAGAACCTCTCGGTCTGCCCGGCCTGCGGCTTCCACTTCCGGCTGTCGGCCGCCGAGAGGCTGGCCATGCTCTACGACGACGGGCAGTTCGACATCGTCGACCATGCCATCAAGTCCCTGGACCCCCTCCACTTCGTCGACAGCCAGCCATATACCAAGCGGCTGGAGTCCTACCAGCGCAAGACCGACCTGCCCGAGGCCATCGTGACCGCGGTCGGCGCCCTGGGCGGCATACGGACCGTCGTCTGCGCCATGGACTTCGCCTTCATGGGCGGCAGCGTCGGCTCGGTGGTAGGCGAGAAGATCGTCCGGGCGGCCGAGCGGGCCCTGGCCGAGCGGGCCCCTCTGGTCATCGTCTCGGTCTCGGGCGGGATGCGGATGCAGGAGGGGCTGCTGGCCCTGATGCAGATGGCCCGCACCAGCGGCGCCCTGGCCAAGCTGGACGAGGCCCGCCTGCCTTACATCTCCATCCTGGCCGACCCCACCTCGGGCGGGACGACGGCCTCCTGGGCCATGCTGGGCGACATCAACGTCTCCGAGCCCAACGCCTTCGTCGGCTTCGCCGGCCCGGTGGTCATCGAGCAGACCATCAAGGTCAAGCTGCCCAAGGGCTTCCAGCGCTCGGAGTTCGTCCTCAAGCACGGCTTCCTCGACGACGTCGTGCCCCGCAAGGCCCTGCGGCCGTTCGTGATCAAGGCCCTGCGGCTTCTTCTCAGCCGGCCTCAGTGAGCCCCCGCCTCCGCCCGTCCTCGCCGGCTTTCCGGCCCCTGACGCCCTCCGAGGGCCGCGCCTGGCTGAAGGCCTTGGAGCGGTTCGGGGTCAAGCTGGGCCTGGAGAACATCCAAGCCCTGCTCCAAGCCCTGGGCCGTCCGGAGCGGGCCTTTCCCTCCATCCACGTGGCCGGGACCAACGGCAAGGGCTCGGTCTGCGCCATGCTGGATGCGGTCCTTCGCGCGGACGGCCGCCGGACCGGCCTCTACACGTCGCCCCACCTGGTCGATGTCCGGGAGCGCATCCGGGTCGACGGCCGGATGATCAGCCGGGCCGAGATGGGCCGCCGGCTGGGGCTTCTGAAGGGGACGATCGAGAAGCTTCTCCGGGCCGGGCGCTTGGATGCCCATCCGACCTACTTCGAGATCCTGACCGTCCTGGCCTTCCTCCACTTCGCGGAACGCAAGGTCGATGTCGCCGTCCTGGAAGTCGGCATGGGCGGCCGCTTCGACGCGACCAACGTCGTCACCCCGCGGGTCTCGGTCATCACCACGATCGGGCTCGATCATCGCGAGCACCTGGGCGAGACCCTGGCCGCCATCGCCGGGGAGAAGGCCGGCATCATCAAGCCCGGCGTGCCCGTGGTGTGCGGGCCGGACCGGGGGCCGGCTCTCCGGGTCATCCGGGCCCGGGCCGCCGAGGTCGGGGCCCCCTTCCGGCCGGTCCTCGGGCCGGGCCGGACGCTGGAATCGATCCCCTCGCCTTTCGGCCTCCGGTTCCGATATGTCCTCGGGGGAGAAGCCTACGAATTCGCTCCCGGGCTGAGGGGCGGCCATCAGGGCTTCAACGCCGCGGCCGCGATCGCGGCGCTGCGAGAGCTGGACAGCGGCGCCGGCCCCGGTCGTATCCGGCGGCCTTCGCGCGAGGCGATCATCAAAGGGCTCGAGTCCGTCCGTTGGGAGGGCCGGCTGGAGATCGTCGGCCGCCGCCCCGACGTCTACCTGGACGGGGCCCACAACGAGGATGGCGCCCGGGCCGTGGCCCGCTTCCTGCGGGACGAGGCCCGCGGGCCCGTCGTCCTGGTCTTCGCCATGATGAAGGACAAGGCGGTGCGCCGGGCGGCCGGCCTCCTCTTCGCCCCGGCCCGACGGGTGGTCCTGACCGGCCTGCCCTATGCCCGGGCCATGAAGCCCGAAGACGTGGCCCGCCGGCTTCCGGAGCACGCCGGCCGGATCGCTATCGAGCCGGATCCGTCCCGGGCCCTGGGCTTGGCCCGCCGGCTGGCCGGGCCGAAAGGGACCGTCCTTGTCGCCGGCTCCCTCTATCTGGTCGGCGCGGTCAAGAAGATCCTGGCGAATCCCCCCGGCCGGGCCTGAGCCGCGCCCGGGCCGCTTTTGCAATCGCCGCGGGCGGTATGCTATCATCCCGTTTCTGATTTCGGCCGGAATGTCCGCCCCATGCTGGAAATCGACGGCACGATCGTCATCACCTTCGCGGTGGTCTGGATCCTGGTCGTCTTTCTCGGCCGATTCTTCTTCCGCCCCCTGCAGAAAATTCGAGCCGAGCGCGACGCCCGCCTGAGCGGCGACCTGGAGGCTTCCCGGCGGGCGGCCGAACAGAAAGCCAAGGACCTCCAGAGCCTGGACCAAGCCCTCAAGGCGGCCCGAGCCTCGGCCGACAAGATCCGCGACGATCTCGAGCTGGAGGCCCTGCGCGAGAAGTCCCGCCTCCTGGCCGAGGTCGGCAAGACGGCCAAGGACGAGGTGGACAAGGCCAAGGACGAGATGGCCCGGGAGATCGACGGGCTGAAGGCCCAGCTGGCCGAGCGCGCCCAGTCCCTGGCCGAGTCGATCGAGGCGAGGCTGCTGCCGTGACCTGCCGACGGCGCTTCCTTCTCCCCTTCCTCCTGCTGGCGATCTCGATCGCCCTGGTCTCTCCCTCTCCGGCCCCCGCTCAGGAGCCCGAGGCCGCGCCGGCGGCCGCTCACGGCGCCGGCGAAGGACACGCCGCGGAGGCGAGCCACGGAGGCGGCGGCTCCGGCATGGTCGGCAAGCTGATCAACTTCGCCATCCTCTTCGGCGGGCTCTTCTTCCTTCTCCGCAAGCCGATCATGGGCCTGCTGACCCAGCGGACCCTGGACGTGGCCAAGACCCTTGACGAGGCCCAAGCCGGCCGCCGCGAAGCCGAGGCCCGGCTGGCCGAGGCCAAGGCCAAGACGGCGTCCCTGGAGGCGGAGCTGGCGCGCCTGAAGGCCGGGGCCGAGGAGGAGGGCCGGCGCGAGAAGGAGCGCATCCGCGAGATGGCCGCCCAGGAGGCGGAGCGCCTGCGAAGCCTGGCCAAGCTGGAAGTCGAAGCCCATCTCAAGGCCGGGGTGCGCGACCTCAAGGCCTACACGGCCGAGCTGGCCGCGGCCTTGGCCGAGGAGCGGATCAAGGCCCGCCTGACACCGGCCGATCAGGCCGGCCTGATCGACAAGTCCATCGCCCTTTTGAAGACCCTGCATGAAGAATCCGATCCTCGTTAAGCGATACGCCGAGGGGCTGGCCCAAGCCCTGCCCGAGGCCGAGGAGTACGAGTCCGTCCGCGGCCGGCTGGCCGCCTTCAACGCCATGATCGAGGGCCGCGCGGATCTGCGGACCGCCCTGTTGCGGCCTTTCCTCGGCCGCTCGCGGAAGGCCGCCCTGGTGGCGGCCCTTCTGGAGGCCATCAAGGCCGACGGCAAGTCCACGCGCTTCCTCGAGCTTCTCCTGCGGCGCGGCCGCCTGGAGCTCCTGCCCGGGATCCTGGAAGCCCTGCCCGCCGTGTGGCGGACGGCCCACGGCCTGCCCACCTTCGAGGTCCGCTCGGCGGCCGGCCTGACTCCGGACCAGCGGGCCGCCCTGGAAGCCGAGCTGGCCCGGCTGGAGGGCCGGCCGGTCCACTGCGAGTACGGGCTCGACCCCTCGCTCCTGGGCGGGCTGACGGTCCGCAAGGGCAATCGCATCTTCGACGTCTCGCTCAAGGGCCAGCTGGACAGGCTCAAGGACACCATCAGCGAAAGGTAGGCCGCCATGGGCATCAAAGCCGACGAGATCAGCAAGATCATCCAGCGCGAGATCGAGGGTTTCCAGACCGACGTGGACATCCGCGAGATCGGCACGGTCATCTCGGTCGGCGACGGCATCGCCAAGATCTACGGCCTCGACCGGGTCATGTCCAACGAGCTGCTGGAGTTCCCCCACGGCATCTCCGGCATCGCCCTAAACCTGGAGGAGGACAGCGTCGGGGCCGTCCTGCTCAGCGAGAGCCACGTCATCAAGGAAGGCGACCTGGTCAAGCGGACCCACCGGATCATCTCGGTGCCGGCCGGGCCGGCCCTGATCGGGCGGGTCGTCGATCCTTTGGGGCACCCCCTGGACGGGAAGGGGCCGATCAAGACCGACGTCTACCTCCCGGTCGAGCGGCAGGCCCCCGGCGTCGTCGACCGGCTGCCGGTGCGCGAGCCGCTGCAGACCGGGATCAAGGCCATCGACGCCATGATCCCCATCGGGCGCGGCCAGCGCGAGCTGATCATCGGCGACCGCCAGACCGGCAAGTCGGCCATCGTCATGGACACCATCCTCAACCAGAAGGGGACCGGGGTGATCTGCATCTACGTGGCCATCGGCCAGAAGAACTCGACCATCGCCCACTTCGTCCAGACCCTGGAGGACCAGGGGGCCATGGCCTACTCCATCGTCGTGGCCGCCTCGGCCAGCGATCCCTCGCCCCTGCAGTATCTGGCGCCCTACAGCGGCTGCGCCCTGGGCGAGTACTTCCGCGACAACGGCGGCCACGCCCTGTGCATCTACGACGACCTGAGCAAGCACGCCGCGGCCTATCGCGAGATCTCCCTCCTGCTGCGCCGCCCGCCGGGCCGGGAGGCCTACCCGGGCGACGTCTTCTACCTCCACTCGCGGCTGCTGGAGCGGGCGGCCAAGATGAGCGAGGCGCTCGGGGGCGGCTCGCTGACGGCCCTGCCGATCATCGAGACCCAGGCCGGCGACGTCTCCGGCTATATCCCGACCAACGTCATCTCCATCACCGACGGCCAGATCTATCTGGAGCCGGAGCTGTTCAACGCCGGCGTTCGGCCGGCCATCAACGTCGGCATCTCGGTCTCCCGGGTCGGCGGCAACGCCCAGATCAAGGCCATGAAGCAGATCGCCGGGAAGCTGCGCGGCGACCTGCAGCAGTACCGCGAGCTGCTGACCTTCGCCCAGTTCGGCACCGAGCTGGACAAGATCAGCCAGGCCCAGCTGGACCGCGGCGTGAGGCTGACGGAGCTTCTCAAGCAGGGCCAGTTCGCCCCTCTGCCGGTGGAGAAGCAGATCCTCATCATCTACGCCGGCAACCGCGGCTTCCTGGACCAGACGCCGGTGGCCAAGATCGGCGAGTACGAGCGCAAGATGCACGACTTCTTCCAGCGCGAGCACCCGGCCATCCCGGCCAAGATCGCCGAGCGCAAGGCGATCGACGCGGACCTGGACGCCGAGATCGCCGCCGCCCTGACCGAGCTCAACGGGCGCCTCCGCGAGGGGTCCCTCTGACATGCCGACCCTGATCGACCTTCGCCGCCGGATCCGCAGCGTGAAGAACACGCAGCAGGTCACCAAGGCGATGAAGACCGTGTCCACGGCCAAGTTCAAGAAGGCCCAGCGGACCGTCCAGGAGGGGCGCCCCCACTGGCATGCCGGTCCGGCCCTGCTCTGGGAGACGGCCCGCTGGGCCGGGCCCCAGGGGCACCCCTTCCTGGCCGAGCGGGAGGAGAAGCGTGTCCACCTGCTGGTCGTGGGCTCCGACAAGGGCCTGTGCGGGTCGTTCAACTCGGCCCTGCTCGGCCGGGCCCAGGCCTTCGCGGGCGAGAAGGCCGTCGCATCCGAGGTCCGGCTGGTCCTGGTCGGGCGCAAGGCCGTCCAGCACTTCCGCCGCCAGCCCTGGCCGATCGACTGGGCCTTCCCCGAGCGGACCGACAAGCTGACCGAAGCCGATCTGCGCGAAACGGCCCGCCGGCTGATGAAGAGGTTCCTGCATCAGGAGACCGACGCCGTCTACCTGGTCTTCAACGAGTTCAAGTCCGTCCTGGCCCCGCGCCTGGTGACGACCCGCCTGCTGCCGGTCCATCCGCCGGCGCCGGCCGCCTTCGCCCACCAGCCGGAGACGCCGGCCTGGGAGCCCGGGCCGGGGGCCGTGATCGACGGCCTCCTGCCCCGGATCATCGAGGACCAGGTCGTCCACGCCTACTTCGAGTCGCAGGCCGCCGAACAGGCCGCCCGGATGATGGCCATGGACGGGGCCACCCGCAACGCCGAGGAGCTGGCCCACAAGTACGTCCTGGTCCTGAACAAGATCCGCCAGGCCGGCATCACCAAGGAGCTCCTGGAGATCATGACGGCCGTGGAAGCCCTGAAGAAATAGCCCCAGGGAGGGCCCTATGAGCACGACACAGAACGCCGAACGCGCCGGAGTGGTCACCCAGGTCATCGGGCCCGTGGTGGACGTGGCCTTCCGCGGCCAGGCGCTGCCCGAGATCTACACCGCCCTGCGGATCACCAGCGAGGGCTTCGACACCGAGTCCCCGGTCGACATCATCGTCGAGGTCGAGCAGCACCTGGGCGAGGACACCGTCCGCTGCGTGGCCATGCATCCCACCGACGGCCTGGCCCGGGGCATGAAGGCCCTCGACACCGGCGGCCCCATCACCGTCCCGGTCGGGGTCGAGGTCCTGGGCCGGGTCATCAACGTAGTCGGCGAGCCGGTCGACCACTTGGGCCCGATCGCGGCCCGGCAGCGCTATCCCATCCACCGCCAGCCGCCGCCGCTCGAGCAGCAGAACACCCGGATGGAGATGTTCGAGACCGGGATCAAGGTCATCGACCTCATCCAGCCCTTCCTCAAGGGAGGCAAGATCGGCCTCTTCGGCGGCGCGGGCGTCGGCAAGACCGTCATCATCCAGGAGCTGATCCACAACGTGGCCCTCAAGCACGGCGGCTACTCCGTCTTCGCCGGCGTCGGCGAGCGGACCCGCGAGGGCAACGACCTGTGGCTGGACATGACCGAGTCCAAGGTCATCGCCAAGACGGCCTTGGTCTACGGCCAGATGACCGAGCCGCCCGGGGCCCGCCTGCGGATCGGCCTGACCGCCTTGTCGGTGGCCGAGTACTTCCGGGACGAGATGAACCAGGACCTGCTCCTGTTCATCGACAACATCTTCCGCTTCACCCAAGCCGGCTCCGAGGTCTCGGCCCTGCTGGGCCGGATGCCCTCGGCCGTCGGCTACCAGCCGAACCTGGCCACCGAGCTGGGCGAGCTGGAGGAGCGGATCACCTCGACCAAGAAGGGCTCCATCACCTCGGTCCAGGCCATCTACGTGCCGGCCGACGACTTCACCGACCCGGCCCCGGCCACGACCTTCTCCCACCTGGACGCCTCGACCCAGCTGTCGCGGGCCCTGACCGACCAGGGCATCTACCCGGCCGTCGATCCGCTGTCCTCCTTCAGCCGCATCCTCGATCCCGCGATCGTCGGCGAGGAGCACTACCGGGTGGCCCGGCGGGTCAAGGAGATCCTGCAGCGCTACAAGGACCTGCAGGACATCATCGCCATCCTGGGCATCGAGGAGCTGTCGGACGAGGACAAGCAGATCGTAGCCCGGGCCCGCAAGATCCAGCGCTTCCTGTCCCAGCCCTTCCACGTGGCCGAGGTCTTCACCGGCCGGCCGGGCCGCTATGTCACGGTCGAGGAGACCGTGCGCGGCTTCCGGGAGATCGTGGAAGGCCAGCACGACGACAAGCCGGAGCAGGCCTTCTACATGGCCGGCGCGATCGAGGACGTGATCCAGAAGTCCGAGGAGCTGAAGGCCCGGTGAGCGGCTCGCCGGATCGCCTCAGACTGCGGGTGGTGACGCCCCGGCGCTTGCTGGTCGACGCCGAGGTCGAGACGGTGTCCCTGCCGGGCCTGGACGGCCGGCTGGGCATCCTGCCCGGCCACCGGCCGCTGATGACCGCCTTGGGCCGGGGCCCGGTCGAGCTGCGCTGCGAGGGGCGCGAGGAGAGCCACGAGATCGACGGCGGCTACGCCGAGATCCACCCCGACCACGTCCTGGTCTTCACCCGCCTGGCCGAGAGATAGCGGCTGCCGACGCTATCTCCTGGGCCTTGTCCCGAACATCCAGAACCAGGCTAGCTTGAACAGGTCGTGCTCCACCTCGATCTCGTTGTAGGTGTTGGGCGGGCAGTTGGGGCAGGCTTCCCCGGACAAGGCATCGCGCTTGTAAGCCTGGTTGGCCGGATCGAAATAGATTTCCGCGGCCGACCTCTTCCGGGCGTCTCCGATGGCCCGGCTGTTCTTGCAGTAGTAGAGGAGCCCGTCCGAGCCGAGGATGGCCCCCGACAGGGCGTAATGGCAGGCCAGGGCCCGCCGCGTCCGGCCCTCGATCAGGTCGGCCAGGTGGGCGTAGCGCAGGGCGTGCTGGCCGAAGCGGGCCTTGTCGCGGCTCAGCCGGCGCAGGAAGCCGACCAGGGCCTCACGATCGCCGACCCGGACGGACCGCTCCATGCCCAGATTGAGAAAGCGCTCCCGGACCTCGCCCAAGGTGAAGTTGACCGGGATCCCCTCCCGATCGCCCCACTCCAGCATGGCCTCGAGATCGCCGAGGTTCCCGCCGGTGATGACGCAGTTGACCGAGAGATAGAAAGCCTCCTCCGCCCGCAGCCGCCGCAGCCCGGACAGCGTCTCCATGACCCGGTCGTAGGCTCCGGGCGTGCCGGTGGCCCGGTCGTGGCTCCGGCCCGGCCCGTGCAGGGAGACGGAGACCGAGAAGCGGATGCCCCGCCCTCGGAAGGCGCGGGCCAGGCTCCGGATGTTTGAGATCGCGGCCTCCGTGGGCAAGCCGTTGCTGTTGATCGAGACGGCCCGAAGCCGGGGCAGGGCGTCGGTCAACAGGATGGCCAGGTCCGCCAGGTCGGGCCGCAGATTCGGCTCGCCGCCGTTGATATTGACGAAGGCCAGCTCCGAGAAGAGCGGATCGGAGAGGATACCGCGGAGATCCGCTAGAGACAGGTCGGAGGCGGCGGCCTCCCCGGCCCGGGTCCAGATGCCGCACATTCGGCAGCGCATGTTGCAGAGGTAGGTCACATAGAGGCAGAGGGCCTGCGGCTTCGGGCCGCGCCGCCGGCGGAGGCCCAGTCGGCCGAGGAGGAGGGCCGCGGCCGTCCCGGCGGAGGGACGCCGGCGGCGGGTCGCGTCTCGGGCGGAGCTCATGCGGATCTCCGCATCCCCCGCCAGATCCGGCCGAGGACCATCCTCTCCTCCCGGCCGATGCCCAGGGCCGCGAGCGCGGCGCCGTAGACGGCCAGGCCGATCGCTCCCAGCGCGAGAAGGCCTAGGAGGCGCGGCGGACCGGAGACAAGGCGGCTCATGGCCAGCTTCATGGTGGCCGCCCCGGCCGCCCCGGCCAGGAGGGGCTTCGCCTCCGCTGCCCGGAAGGGGTGATGCCCCAGCAGCAGCCAGACCTCCAGGCAGGTTACGATATCGATGAGGGCCAGTGAGCCGGCCGTCCCCACGGCGGCGCCGAGGATCCCGTACCGGGGGATGAGGACTAAGTCCAAGGCGATCTGCAAGCCCAGGAATAGGGAGAAGTTCGCCAGATGCCAGCGGGGCCGACCGCTCATGGTCAGCACGGCGCCGGCGTTGCCAAGGGCTGAATGGAGCAGCCAGCCGGCGGCCAGCACCGCCAGAGCCCCCGCGCCCCCGGCGAAGCGGGGGCCGAAGAGGCGGAGGATCGGCCCGGCCAGGAGGATCAGGATCAGGCTGATCGGGATCGTCAGGCTCAAGGTCCATTGCGAGACGACCTTGAAGATCCAGCCCAGATCGCGGCCCTCGTCCCGCTGATGGTAGTCGGCCGCGATCGGGGCGAAGATGGCATTGAAGGACAGGAAGACCAGGCTGGCCAGCTGGGCCGTCCGCTGGGCGGCGCCGTAGATCCCCACCTGCTCCGGCGTCCCGAGGATGCCCAGGATGAAGGCGTCGCTGACGATGAGCAGCTGGCCGAGAAGACTGGAGAACAGGAGCGGCCAGGAGAAGGCGGCCAGCCGGCGCCCTTCGATGACCGGGCGGATCTCCTTCCGGGTCAGGGCCGGGAAAGCTCTCCTGAGGAGGACCGCGGCTTGGAGAAGGGCCAGCCCGGCCGCCAGCCCGTAGGCCGCCAGGACGCCGGGCAGAGCCCGGCCCAGGATACCGACGGCGGCGACGGCGCCGACGACCCTCAGCAGCGGCTCGAACAGCTCGCCGACGTACACTTTGTACTGCAGGAGCTGGAAGCCCTGGAAGGAGGCCAGGAGGATGGTGGTCGGGACGGAGAAGGGCGCCATCAAGGCGAAGATACGGAGGACCGGGGCCAGCTCCGGCCGGCCGAAGACCCGGCCGGCCAGGAAGCCGGAGGCCAGAAACAGGGCCAGGCCGACGGCTAGGCCCGATAAGGCCGCGGCCCGGGCCGAGAGGACGATCGTGCCTTTGATCCTGGCCGTGTCGCCCCGGCCCTGATGGAGGGACACGTATCGGACGACGGCCTGAGGCAGCCCCAGCTGGGCCGCGATCTCGGCTACCGTGAAGACCGTCAGGCCGAGGATGAAAAGACCGAAGAGGGAGGCGCCCAGCTGCCGGGCGACGATGACGTGGAAGGCGTATTTCAGCCCGTTGCCGGCGATGGTCCCGGCGAAGACGATCCCCGCCCCCCGGGCCATGGACAGAAGCGTCGATCGGTGGGGCCTCGCATCCGGCCCGGTCATGGCGTGTCCGCCCGCTCCGTCTTCCTTTTCATCCTGAAACCGGACCGATTATACAGGGGTGGACGGACAGGGTGTCAATAGGACGGACCGAGGCCGCCGGTTTCCTTGACAGCCCTCAGAGCGGATGATATCCTGCCCGCGAAATGGAGCGGGGCTGTCTGCCGCCTCCCCGGCGAAGGCGGACGCGGCGCCCGAGTCCTCCCATGTTCAGCGAAAAACTGGAAAGCCTCATCGCCCGTGCCGCGCGCATCGGGGGGATGCCCGTCATCCCGCCCCGCCGCATGCGGGATCTGCTGGAGAAGGCCGTCCTCCCGGCCGGACTATCGGATGAGGAGCTGGCCGAGGTGCTCAACGGGACGTCCTCCCCGGAGAATCGGGACCTGATCAAGGACTTTGCCGCAGGCTACCGGCGGCCCCATGACCGGGAGGTCCTGCTCCTGCCGCCCCTCTACTTCTCCAGCATCTGTGAGAACCACTGCTCCTACTGCGACTTCTCCGACCATGGGGTGCGGCTGTCCCTGGACGACTTCGCCCGCGAGGTCGATGCCCTCATCGGCCTGGGGTACCGGAGCATCGAGCTCGTCAGCAGCCAGGATCCCGCCCTCTATGTCCCGCGGCCGGATTCGAGCTTCGAGGCCCAGCGCTATTCCGTCGAGGGTCCGGCCGGCTATTTCGAGCTGCTTCGGGACCGGCTGGCCGCGGCCGGCGGCGGGATGATGACGAGCAACATACCGCCCGTCGACACGGGGAGCTTCCGGCGGCTGCGGGCGGCGGGCCTCGACTGCTACCTGGTCTGGCTGGAAACCTTCCAGACCGCGCAATACCGGCGCCTCCATCCCGCCCACAGCCCCAAGGCCAACCAGGCTTTCCGGCTGGACTCGTTCGAACGGGCGGCCGAGGCGGGCATCCCCCATCTGGCCGGGGCCTTCCTGAAGGGCCTTTACGACTGGCGGCGGGAGGAGGCGGTTCTCTACGGCCTCGACCGCCACTTGAAGTCCCGCCGGGGGCGCGGCTTCTCGGTCATCGGCACCCCGCGCCTGAAGGGCGATTTCGTGGCCGCCGCCCCGGTCCATTCCTACCAGGTCCCGGACGACGAGTACGAGCTCAACGTGGCCCTGGACCGGATCCTCTATGACGGCATCCTGTGGCTCCAGACCCGCGAGTCCTTCGCCACCAACGCCCGCCTGATCGGGCGCTACGGGGCGGGCGTCATCCTGACCCTGACGAGCTGCACGGCCCCGGGAGGATACGCCCGGCCGGCCTCGGCCCGGTCCCAGTTTCCGATCCACAAGCAAGGCTTGGCCGAGTCCGTCGCGGAGCTGGAGGGGAAAGGCTTCCGCGCGGTCTTCGCCTGGACGGCGGACACGCTGGCCGCCTTCCAGCGCGCCGCGGGGAGCGGCCGCCAGGAATGAGCCGGCGAACCGTCGCCCTGCTGAAGCTGGAGAACAGCCGCAAGGATCTCGAGGTCGCGCCCCCCTTCGGCCTGCTTTACCTCGCCTCGGCCCTGGAGAAGGCCGGCTTCGAAGCCGCCGTGATCCACGAGCTGGGCACGCCGGAAGCGATCCCGGCGGTTTTGTCCCGGGTCCTCGAGCTGGATCCCCTGTTCGCCGGGATCTCCATCCTGACCGGGCCCTCGCTCGTCCCATCCCTGGCTTTCTCGCGGGCGCTCAAGGCGCGCGCCGATCTGCCGGTCGTCTGGGGCGGCGTCTTCCCTTCCATGGTCCCGGCCGATATCCTGCCCAGCCCCTGGATCGACGCGGTGGCCGTCGGCGAAGGGGAAGAGACCGTGGTCGAGCTGGCCCGGCTTTACTCCGCGGGCCGACCCGGTCCGGACGGTCTGCGGGCCATCCGGGGCCTGGCCTTCGCCGAGGGCGGGGAGGCCCGGATCAATCCGGCCCGGGAGCCCGTCGCCGACCTGGACCTCTATCCGCCGGCTTGGAGCCGCATCGACCCGGCCCGCTATTTCTTCGACTACGGCTCATATTTCGCCGAGATGGGGTCCCGGCTCCTGTCCGGAAAGACCGCCACCGTGATGACCAGCCGGGGCTGCCCGTGGCGCTGCGGGTACTGCTTCAACCAATACCTCCACAAGAGGCGCTTCCGGGCCCACTCGGTCCGTCACGTTCTGGCCGAGCTGGACTGGCTGAAGCGGGAGCACGGCCTGTCGGCCGTCGTCTTCCTGGACGACAACTTCTTCAGCGATCCCGGGCGGGCCCTGGAGATCGTCCGGGATCTGGGACGGCCTTGGAGCGCGTCCCTGCGGGCCGACAACGCCGCCGGCTGGGGCGAGGCCTTCTTCCGCCGGCTGCGCGACGCCGGCTGCCGGGAGCTGCGGATCGGGGCCGAATCGGGATCCCAGCGGATCCTGGACCTGATGCGGAAGGACATCGCCGTCGCGGACATCCGGCGCAGCGCCGAGCTGGCCCGGGCCCACGGCATCCGGGCCCTGTTCAATTTCATGATCGGCATCCCCGGGGAGACCTGGCACGACATGCGGGAAACCTTCCGGCTCATGGACGAGCTCGGCCGCATGGGGGACGACATCTCGGTCGGAGGGCCCCTGGTCTATCTGCCCTGGCCCGGCACGGCGCTCTTCGACGCGGCCGTGGCGATGGGGTTCCGCCGGCCGCGGCGGCTCGAGGACTGGGCCGTCAATCTGGGCGCCCGCCAGCCGGCGACGCCGTACGTCGACCGGCGGGCGAAATTCGTCAATTACTACCGCATCCTGGGCTACCGGAAGAGGCTCGAGGGGCTGCCGTTCGCCGGCCCGGCCCGGCTGCTGCGGCGGTTGGCCCGGGCCCGATGGGAGAAGAGGTTCTTCCGCGTTCCCCTCGATTACTATCTGCCCCGGCTGTTCTTCGAGCTCCTCAAGAGGCTGGGATTGCGCGAGACCCTGCCTTCGATCTATACCTGACCCGGACGGGAGAATGAAACAGGGCATGGGGTTCGGTCGACATGCTTCCGCATGAAGGGGCGCTCTTCGCGGAGCTGTGGCTCGACCAATGGCGGTCCCCCCAGGCCCTGGAGCGCCTGCGCGAGCGGAAGCTGCGGCGGCTGATCCGCCACGCTTATCGGAGCGTCCCGTTCTACCGGGCCGTCTTCGACGACCGCAAGCTCAAGCCCGAGGACATCCGGACGGTGGCGGACTTGTCTGCCCTGCCCCTGGTCTCGAAGCGGGATCTTCAGGGCCTTCCGGCCGGGGACCGGATCGCCGCCGGCTGCCGGCCCGGGTCGTGCCGGTCCTTCCTGACGTCCGGGACGGCGGGGACGCCGCTGTCGGTCCTCTATTCCCGCCGCGATTGGACGATGATCAACCTGGCCCAGGCCAGGGCCTTCTTCGCCATGGGCCTGCGGCCGTGGTGGCGGATGGCCTCCTTCGTCGGCAAGGCGCCGCGCCCGGAGGCGGACCGGAAGTGGTACGAGCGGCTGGGCCTGTGGCGGGGCCGGGACGTCTCGAGCTGGGAGCCCCCCCTGTCCTGGCTCTCTTCCCTGCGCGGCTGGCGGCCGCGGGCCCTCGTGGGCTATGTGATGACTCTTCGCATCCTGGCCGAGGCGGCGAGGGAGGCGGGCCAGGCGGAATGGCGGCCGGACCTCATCATAAGCGGCTCGGGCGTCCTGGACGACTTCACCCGCCGCCTGCTGGAGTCGGTTTTCTCCTGCCGGGTCATGGATTACTATGCCTCGTTCGAGGCGGGGGCCATCGCCTGGGAGTGCCGGGCCTGCGGCGGCTACCACCTTAGCTCCGACACGGTAATCGTAGAGACGTTGGCGGACGGGCTTCCCGCGCCGCCGGGCCGGACCGGCGAGGTGGTGGTCACGAACCTGCATTCCTACGCCATGCCCTTCATCCGGTATCGCCAGGAGGACGAGGCCGCCCTCTCCCTCCGCCGCCCCGTCTGCGGCCGCCGCCTGCCGCTCCTGGAGCGGATCCAGGGCCGGGCCGACGATTGCGTCGTCCTGGCCGACGGCCGGAAGATCCCCTCCCAGCCCTTCTACTACACCATCGAGCCCGTTCCCGGGATCAAAAGATGGAAGGTGGTCCAGGAGGGACTGGAGATGCTGAAGGTCTTCATCGAGCCCGGCCCCGGCTTCGATGAGGAAGGCCGGCGGCGGATCGAGAGCGGCTTGAGGAAGGTCGTCGGCGAAGCCATGGCCATCGAGCTCGCGGTCGGGCCCTCCATCCCGATCCAGCCCGGCCTGAAGTTCCGCCAGGTCTCCTCGCGGGTCATCCCGAAGTAGAGCGGTCCCATGCGCCCTCAACAGATCGCCGACGTCATCCGCCTCCAGCGAGCCCAGGGGCGAAGCCCGGATGTCTTGCGGGCCGGGCAGGAGGGGAAGCTGCGGGCCCTGGTCCGGCACGCTTACCGCCGAGTTCCCTATTACAAGAGACTCCTGGACGGCCTCGGGCTCCGGCCCGAAGACATCGCCGGCCTGGACGATCTCCCCCGCCTGCCCCTGCTCTCCCGGGCCGTGTTGCAGGGCGCCTCACCGGGGGAGCTTCTGGCCGAGGGCCTCCGGGCCCGGGACTGCGTCGCCGTCTCGACCAGCGGCACGACCGGAGAGCCGTTGAAGATGATCTATCGCCGGCGGGATTGGACGGTCATGAACCTGACCTGGGTCCGGGCCTTCCTGGCCGCCGGCATGTCGCCGCGGCATAAGCGGGCCGCCTTCGTCGGCCGCCGGGAGCGGGCCGAGGGAAGGCATTGGTACGAGCGCTTGGGGCTTTGGCGGCGCCTGGACGTCTCCACCTGGCTCGATCCGGGGACCTGGGTCGAGGCCGTCCGGGGCTTCCGGCCGGAGGCCCTGGTGGGCTACACGATGACCCTCCGCGTCTTTGCCGAGGCCGTCCGCGCGGCCGGGGCCGCGGACATCCGGCCCCGCTTCGTCTTCAGCACAGGCGGCGCGCTCGAGCACGGCACGCGGCGTATCCTGCGGGACGTCTTCGGCGCCGCCGTCGTCGACGTTTTCGCCAGCGTCGAAGGCGGCTGCCTGGCCTGGGAGTGCCCGACCTGCGGCGGATACCACGTCAGCCAGGACACGCTGATCGTCGAGGTTCTGAAGGACGGCCGCCCGGCCGGGCCGGGCGAATCCGGGGAGGCCGTGATCACCAACCTTCACTCCTGGGCCATGCCCCTCATCCGCTACCGGACCGGCGACCAGGTCGTCGTGTCGGAGAGAGAGCCGGTCTGCGGCCGGAAGCTGGCCCTCCTGTCCGGCCTCCAGGGGCGGATCAACGATTGCATCGTCTTCGCCTCGGGCGAGCGGATCTCTTCCCAGCCTTTCTATTTCGCCATCCAGGACGTGCCCGGCGTGAGGCGATGGCGGGTCCGGCAGGAGTCGATCGACCGCCTGCTCGTCGAGATCGAGCCGGGACCGGGGTTTGATGACTCCTCGGCCCGGCTCATTCAGGCCGGCCTGACCGACCTGGTCCGGGGCCGGATGTCGGTCGAGCTGTCGCGCGTTTCGTCCTTCCCCTTCGATCCGGACCGGAAGTTCCGGCAGGTCGAATCCAGGATCGGGAGCCCGTCATGAGAGGCGAGGAAAAGCCGGCGGCGGGGGCCCTGGTCCCGCTGGGGGCGTGGGAGGGGCGGAACGCCGCGGTCAATCCCCGGGACATCGAGCCGCGGCCGGGAAGGCGCTATTTCGACTTCGAGCTGGACCGGGTTTTTCGCCGCTGGCTGGGGGCGGGCTCCGGCCGCCTCCTCCTGGAGGCGGGCTGCGGGGCTTCCCTCTGGCTGCCCTATTTCGCCCGCCGGCTCGGCTGGAGCGTGGCGGGCCTGGACTATTCCGAGACGGGCCTGGCCGCCTGTCGCGAGATTCTCCGCCGCAACGGAGTCCGGGCCCGGCTTTGGAAGGCGGACCTGAGGGACGGGCCGCTCCCGGCCGACCGGGGGGCTTATGACGCCGTCTTCTCGCTCGGCCTCGTCGAGCACTTCGAGCATCCCGAAGCCGTCCTGGCCATCCTGGCCGAGTTCCTTCGGCCCGGGGGTATGCTCCTGACCTGGATTCCCAACCTGGCCGGCTTCATCCCCCGTTTGAACCCGGTCCTCGACCGCCGCTACCGCGGCATCTACGCCCGTTTGGACCTGCCGCTCCTGGCCGCCCACCACCGGAGGCTGGGGCTGGAGGTCCTGCAGGCCTCGTACATCCAGCTCCTGGACTTTAGCTTTTTGAGCCTGGACCCGATTCCGGGCCCCCTGCGCCGGGCCGCCGGGCTGACTTTCCGGGCCATTGGCTTGGCCTTGATGGGACTGGAGAAGGCCATGGGACGTCCCATCCAATCGCGATGGCTGTGCGCGGGGGCCGTGGTCGTTGCCCGCCGCCCGGCCGTCTCGTCGGTGCGCGCGGCTTCCTGACAGCGCGGCCCGCAGGCCAGGACCGGGGCCTCGGAACGACACGGCTTTCAACGGCTTTCAGCGGAGGAGGGAGGCATAGACCTCCAGGGTCCGCCGCACGACTTCATCCCAGTCCGGCCGGGATGCGGCGGATGCCCGGGCCTGCCGGCCCAGCTCCCGGGCGCGGTCGGGATCGTCGAGAAGCTCGTCCAGCCGGGCCTTGAAGTCGCCGTAGTCGCCGGCCCGGAAGAGGAGCCCGTCGCAGCCGTCCCGGACGACTTTGGCCAACGGCGGGATGTCGCTGACCAGGCAGGCCAGCCCGGACCCCATGGCTTCCAACAAAGCCAGGGGATGGCCTTCCAGGCGGGAGGGCAGGACGAAGAGGCGCGCGTTCGTGAAGATCTCGTCTTTAGCCGATCCTCCGACCTCGCCCGTGAAGACGATGCGGGAGTCGCCGCCGGCGAGATTGTGAAGCTTCCGGACGTAGCCTTCCGATCCGCTCGCCCCTCCCGCGATGACCAGCTTGAGCCCGTCTCCCCGGTCGGGGCGCTCCCGGAAGGCCCGGATGAGCCAGTCGGGCCGCTTCTCGGGAACGAGCCGGCCGAGAAAGAGGGCGTAGCCGCCCGCCTTGAGCCCATAGGTCGCGGCCACGCGGCCGAGGGGGCGCGCGGCCGGCGGGGTGAAGGCATTGGGAATGACCGTGGACGCGACGACATAGTCCGCGGCCAGGCCGTCGCGGACGGCGTCCGAGATGGAGATCAAGGCGTCCGCGATCCTGACGGCCGTGCGCTCGGCCAGCCTCAACATCAGGCGGGCCGGCGCTCTCCATTTATCGGCCGCCCAATCGCGCCGGTGGACCGTGACGACGATCCGCCGGCCGAAGAGCTTGGGGATCAGGGCGAAGAAGGCCGGGCCGATGGCGTGATAGTGGATGACGTCGGCCCGCCTAAAGAGGACATCGAGGGAGGCCCCGAGGCAGTGCACGGTCGCGTCCAGATGCTTGGTCCGGATCGTCGGCCGGTGGATCAGCCGGACGCCGCCCCAGGTTGTCCGCCCGGGCGGCGTATACCAGTCCCGGACGTAGACGATGGCCTCGTGGCCGGCCCGGACCAGGCCGCGGCTGAGCTCGTCGACGTGGGCTTCCACGCCGCCGGAGACAGCCGGCATGCCCTTGGTTCCGATGAAGGCGACTCTCACGCCCGGCGCCTCGAGCTACGGAGCTTGCGCCGCAGAACCCAAAGGGCCGGCTTGAGCGGGCTCCTTTTTATGGCCGGAGCGGCGGTCCCGATCATCCAGCACCGCTTGGGGCAATCGCGGACGGCGGACCGGACGGCCTCGGCCTCGGGCGAGCTCCAGATCTCTTCGAAGGTCCGCTCGTGCAGGCTCCCCAGGCTGCCGGGCCCCGCCCCCGGCTCGGTCCCGTTGCAAGGCCACACGAGCCCCGCGGGGTCCAGGAAGAAGAGGTCCGAGCCGGCCCGGCACGGCAGAGGACGCGGGGCGCCCCGGATATAGCCGATCAGCCCTTGATTGAAGTAGGCCCTCAGCCAGTCCTTGGGCCGGCGCGAGCGGATCTGGGACGCGATCAGCCCCTCCAAGGCCCGAGCCGCTTCGTCCGGCTTGAGAAAGCGGTTATCCGCGATGTGGAAGTAGGACGAGTTGTGGACGGCGGCCGTGGCGAGCTCGACGCCCAGTCCCGCGGCCAGGTCGTGGAGCGGCAGCAGATCCTGGAGATTGCCGTCCGAGAGGGTGATCCCGAATCCGATGTCCCGCCGCCCCATCCGGCGCAGCTCCAGCAAGGTTCGCAGCCCGCGGTCGAAGCTTCCGGGCACGCCCCGCAGCCGGTCGTTGACCTCGGGCAAGCCCTCCAGGCTGATGCGGAAGCCGAGGCGGGGGCGGCGGCGGGCCAAGTCGACGATGCGGTTGGTCAGTAGGCCGTTGGTCGAGACGACCACGCGATCGGCCTTCTCGAGCAGGATGGCGGCGATGTCGTCGATGTCGTCCCGCAGGAGAGGCTCGCCGCCGGTGATGTTGGCGAAGCGGAGGCGGGGCAGCTTGCGGAGGAGCTCGGGGCCGAACTCCTCCTCGGGCTTCGTCGGATGCTTCCAGATGCCGCACATGGCGCACTTCTGGATGCACCGGTAGGTGACGATGACGGCGGCTTCCATGCTCAGCCTTTTCCTTCCCCGGCCCGGGCGTAGGCCGCCATCAGTCTATGGTAGTGGTCCTCCGGATTCAACCGCTCCTCGACGAAGCGCCGGGCCTGACGCCCCAGGGCGGCCGCCCGGATCGGGTCGAAGGCCAGGGCCGTCATCGCTCGGCGCAGTCCCCCCGCGTCGCCCGGCTCGACCAGGAGCCCCGTCTCGCCCTCGCGGACAAGCTCGGGGATGCCTCCGATGCGGGTCCCGATGACGGGCCGGCCCAGGGCGAAGGCCTCCAAGACCGACATGGGGAAGTTCTCGTACCACTCGGAGGGAAGGACGGCGCAGGAGGCCCGGCCGACCGCCTCCGCCAAGGCGGCCCTCCCCAGGTGGGGCAGGAGAGTCAACCGGCCGGGCGGGGCCGCCGCCGCGGCCCGCTCGATCTCCGGCCTCATGGGGCCTTCCCCCGCCATGACCAACGGCCACGGCAGACCGGCCGCGGCCCTCAGAAGCGTCCGCAGCCCCTTGACCGGGTCGAGGCGGCCGAAATAGATGAACGAGGGCGAGGCGGGCGGTCCGGCCGGGCGGAAATCCGCCGGGTCCACGAAGTGCGGGATGATCGCGCGGGGAACGCGGAGGCCCATGCGGCGAAGCGTGTCGGCCAGAAAGCGGCTGGGGGTGATGAACAGGTCGACGTGCCGCTCCAGCCGCAGGACGGTGCGATGGAGCGTCATCTCGGCCGCAGCCAGGAGGCTCTTGAGCGCGGATCCCTTGCTGCAGCGCCGCAGGACGCACCAGAAGAAGCGTCCCCCGCGGCATCGCTCGCATATCTGGCCGCGGCTGAGGCAGGTGTAGACGGGGCAGGTCCACTTCAGGTCGTGCAGGGTCATGACGACCGGCAGTCCGCGGCGCTTGAGAAGAGGCAGGATGGAGGGCGAGATCTGGTGATGGATGTTGTGGAGATGGGCCAGGTCGGGCTTCTCGCGGTCGATGATCCCGTCCAGCCGCCGCCGTGATTCCAGGGACCAGATCATCCGGCCGGCCGCCTTGAGCGCGGCGGCCGGGGAGGTCGGGCCGTCCATCTCGACGCGGGAGACGAAGACGGCCGGCCAGGGCGGCCGCGCGTTGAGGGGGTGATCCATGGCCAGCGAGGCGACGGAGTGGCCGTGGCCGCGCAGCAGGTCCGCCTCCGCGAAAAGGACGGTCTCCGACCCGCCTTTGGGGAAGAGGTACTTGTTGATCAGCAGGATCTTCATGACCGTCCGCCGGCCGCGTCCAGGACGGCGGAGATCCGCGCCTCGATCTCCCCCCGCAGCCCTTCGATCCGGGCCGCGATGCGGGCCGTCTCGGCGGGGCCCTGTCCGGCGGCTTCCTCAAGGGCCCGATAGAGCCGGGCGGCGTCGCAGTCCCCGATCGGCAGAGTTCGCTCCGCCAGGCCGACCGCGCCCATGATCCCGAGCCCCTTGGGCTGGTAATGGATGGAGACGACCGGACGCCCGGCCAGGAGCCCGAAGAGGGCGGCGTGGGTCCGGGTCGCCAGAATGACGTCGGCCTCCGCGTAGAGGGACATCAGATCCAAAGGCGAAGTCCCGTCCGGGAGGTCCAGGAAGGCCACCCGGCCGGGCGGGAGATCCCGCCGCAGCCGGTCCCGGAGCAGCCGGGCGACGATCCGGTCGTCCTCGAAATCGCCGGGGCCTCTGGTGTGGGGGACAATGGCCACGCCGCCTTGGCGCTCGAGGCAGAAACGGATAATGGCGGCTTGAACGGATTCGAGGTAGGCCGCGCGCCTCTCGCTCCGGCCCGCGGCGCCGGAGGCTTCGGGGAAGTCCCAGTCCCGTACGGACACGGCCAGACGGGGAGAGGGCAGGTCCCCGAGTCTGGGGGCGCTGCCGCGGAGGGGGCCGGGATCGAATCCGAAGACCAGATCGGGACATTGACCAATCCTGGCCCGGTTGGAAGGCGGAACCATCCGGGCCAAGGATGCGGCCGAGATCGGATCCCGGACCAGGATCCGGACCGTCCGGGGATGGTCCAGCATGCGCAGGACGGTTCGGCGGGCCGCCTTGGAACGGAACGGGCCGAAGGATTGCGGGAAAAAGAGCACGGGCTTGCCCATGGCCTGGGCCAGGCGGACATGGAAGACGTTCTGGGCGAAGGTCAGACCCGGCCTCAGACGGCGGTTGGAGTAGAAGGGGCCGCCGCCGCAGGAGATGACGAAGTCGGAGGATCGAATCTCGCGAATCAGGCGGATCTTGTCGCTGATCCGGGCGAGATGGCGGAGGCTCCCGATCAGCTTGGGAGCCAAGCCCCGCCAAAGGCTCGGGGCCGGCAGGAAAGGGGGATGAACTATGACGCCCAGGGGGCCGAGAGAGCCGCGATCCAGGTCCGGAGTGCGGGAGGTCAGGGCGATCCGGAGCCCGGGGCGGAGCCGCCGGAGGAGGCGGATTTGGGCCAGGACGATAGCCGTGTCGCCGGGATTGAGGACGGAGTCGGTGTTGAGGATGATCGTTTTCATGGACCGGTCATCGGGGCGCCGGGATCGACAGTATTCTATGTCAAGGCCGCGGCGCCTCCAAGAGCGGGCTGCGGCGGCCGCCGCAGACGCGTCCGTCGCGTTGACCGCCCGGAATCGCGGGAGCTATAATCACGGCCCATGCGCCTCTCGGGCCGGAAGGTCGACTCCCTGCTGGCCGCGGCCGTCGATGGATTCGTGGTCTTGTTCGGCTTTTGGAGCCTGATCAGCCAAGCGGCTGTGTTGGCCGGCGCCTCGGGGGACCTCCTGGCCAAGCTGTCGCTTCTGGCGCCGGGGCTCGCCGTCGCGGCTTTCCTTGTATCGCGGAGGCGGAAGCGGATGGAAGGGCCGGCGACGCGGGTTGAAGGCGGGGGCGCCGCGGGCGAGCCGCTCTCTCCGGCTTGGCTTTTTCTCGCTCTCGCTCTCATCCTGGCCCTCTTCTACGCTTGGACGGGCCTCTATCTGCCCCTGTGGATCGGGGCTGCGGCGCTCCTGGCTGTCGCCTACATCCGCAACGCCGCGGCGCCTTCCATGCGGATCGAGCGGCCGGGTCTCGACCCCGTCGGGATGGCCGTCCTTGGCGCGCTGACGGTCGTCGTATTGGGAACGGTCCTCTGCTCGCACCGGCCCCACAACGACGACTCCCTCTATCTCAGTGTCGCGGTCAGCGTCCATGACCGGCCCGGGGCCCCGCTCATGGCTTCTGACACTTTGGACGACGATCCCGGGCAGCCGTTCCTGGCCCCCCAGCACAAGCTGCGGACCTATGATGTCCTGGTCGGACTGACGGCCCGCTGGCTGGGCATCGAGCCGATCGCCGCCGCCCACCTTCTCTTTCCCCCCTTGTTCGCCCTGATCTTCATCGCCGCCGCGGCCCGCCTTCTTCGCCTCCTGCTCGGAAGGGCCTGGCTGTACGGCCTGGCCGCCTTGATCGTCCTTCTTCTGGCCAACGGCGACGTGGATACATCCTATGGCAATACCGCTTTCGTCCTCCTGTTCCAGGGAAAAGCCATCCTGACGACAGTCATGGTGCCCATCCTGGCGGCTTATGGGATAGAGCTTGGGGCCGGGCTGCGCCCTCCGGCGGTCATGGCCGGCCTCCTGGTCCTGGCCCTGGCCGGATCCGTCTCCCTCAGCACGAACGCCCTTTTTATGGGCCCTGTGGCCGCGGGTCTGGCCATGGCCGGCGCTTGGCGGCCCGACCGGCGCCACACAATCCGGATTCTGGCGGGCGGGCTGCTCTTCATCTATCCCTTCGGGCTGGGCCTGCTTCTCAAGGGGACGTCCGTTCCGGAGCTTTTCTACCAGACCGACTCCCCGTCCTGGCTGGGCGCGGCCAACCGGGGCATGAATCTCGTCCTGGGTTGGCGCCCCTTCGAGCTCTTCTGGCTGGCCGCGCTGTTGGGCGGGTGGACGATCTTCCCCGACCGGGCCCGAAGGCGTCTCCTGGCTGGATCAGCCCTAATCTTCGTCCTGCTGTTCATGAATCCGCTGCTGACGTCCTTCTGGGCCGCGAATCTGACCTCGACCGTGACTTTCTTTCGTCTCTATTGGGCCCTGCCCCTGCCTTTCTTTCTGGCTTCGCTCTTGTCCGCAGGTCCGCTGCGCGTGTCCCGTGCGCACGGGCCCGCCGCGGCCGCTGTCTTTGCCGCCGTTCTAGCCGCCTTCGCGGCGATCGTCCCGGCCCGTTGGACGATCTCTCCGCTCAACCGGGTAAGGATCGCAGTACCCGGGCTCAAGGTCCATCCGACGCTCTACCCGACGGCCGTCCTTCTGGCCGGGAAAACGCCGCGGGGCCGATCCGTCCTGGCCCCCGAGCATGTCGCGGAATGGATTCCGACTCTCTCCGGGCATCCTTCCTCTGTCGTCTCCCGCCGGATGTACTTGAGCCAGAAGCGATCGCGGATGAGCCCGGCCGAATTTCGCCGTCGGGCGCTCCTTGTCCGCTATGTCTCGGGCACGGTTGCCCCCGAGGACCGGCTGGAGGCCCGGGCGGCTTTCATCGACGGTCTGGAAGGGCTCCGGATCGGGGGCGTGGCGGTCAAGAAATCCACCCCCTGGCTGGGCGAGGCGGACGCTCTCCTTAAAGCCAGAGGCTTTCGGCGCATCGCTTCCCCCAGCGCCCACTTCCTCCTTTACGTCCTTCGGAATTAGCGGACACATACCGATCTCCGTGATCAGAGATATACCGATGAAAAGGAGCCGGACATGAGACGGATCATCGGCGTGGGATGCCTTGCGGGGCTGGCGGCTTTCCTTCTCTGCGGTTGCGGCATTTCCTATCGCAACGCGGAAGTGAACCGGTTCGTCGGCCAGGACGAGTCCATGCTGTTTAAGCAGTATGGCAAGCCCTGGAGCGTCGCGAACGACTCCAAAGGAAGGAAAGTGCTGACCTTCGAGGTGAGATGGCAGGAGCAGGTCCAGGTTGAGGGGACAAGCTGGACCGATAGCTCGGGGATCACTCGCTACAACCCCCCGACGACGCGGACAGAACAGCACGTGGAGCACCGGATCTTCACCATCGACGCCTCCGGGAAGGTGATCAAGACCTCCTGGAAGATGTTCTAGCCGGCAGCGGCCCCCGGATATTGAGTTCGTTAGGTGTCTGCTATTTCATATCTGCTAGGATAGACGGGTGAGGGATGCAGCCGGGCGCGAGGAGACGCTGGACGAGTTCTATCGGGGGAAAGTCCGCCTGCTCCAGCCCCGTAAAGGCTACCGCTTCGCCCTGGACGCGCCGCTGCTGGCCGACTTCATCGAGACTTGCCCCGGGGACGAGATCTGCGAGCTGGGCACCGGCAACGGGGTCATCGCCGTCCTGCTCTCGATCAAGCCGTTTCGCCGCCTGACGGCCGTGGAGCTGCAGCCTTCTCTGTTCGACCTGGCCGTGCGCAACGTAGCCCTCAACGGGCTGGAATCCCGCATCGAAGTCGTCCGGACCGACCTGCGCGAATTCCGCCCCGGGCGCCTTTTTGACCTGGTCTTCGCCAATCCCCCCTACGTCCGCCGGGGGACCGGATTTCCCAGCCCCTCGGCCGAGAAGACCGTTGCAAAGCAGGAAGTAACGTGCGATATATATCAGGTCATGAGCGCCGTCTCCGACCTCCTCAAGCCCGCCGGCCGGGCTGCGTTCGTCTTCCCGGCGGCCCGCTTCGACGACCTGGTCGCGGCGGCGGCCGCCCATGACCTCCATCCCCGCCGCCTTCGCTTCGTCCGGCCCCGGGCGGCGGACCCGGCCAACCTGTTCCTGAGCGAGTTCCGCTTTGGCCGAGCCGGCGCGCCCCCGACCCTGGAGCCGCTCGTCCTCTACGGACCGGACGGCGAGCAGACGCCCGAGACGCGGGCGGTCTGCGAAGGAAGGACCCGTGGCCCGGCTCATCCGTAACCTCCGCCAGCTCTTCAAGTATCGCGTCCTCATCCAGAGCCTGGTCGGGCGCGACCTGAAGGCCCGCTACCGCGGCACGGTCCTCGGGTTTCTCTGGTCGTTCCTCAACCCGCTCCTGCTGATGCTGGTCTACACAGTCGTCTTCGCCCTCATCCTCCAGCCGCGCGACCCGCTCTTCGGCAAGCCCCTGACGTACGCCCTCTACCTCTTCAGCGGCCTGCTGCCCTGGCACTGGTTCCTGTCCTCGACCCTGGAGTCGTCCGGCGTGCTGATGGCCAACGGCAACCTGATCAAGAAGATCCTCTTCCCGGCCGAGGTCCTGCCGGTTGTCACCGTCACCGCCAACCTGGTCAACTTCCTCTTCGGCCTGCCTATCCTTTTCCTGCTCATCTTTCTCTTCGGCGGCCACCTGACCTGGTTCGCCCTCTTCCTGCCGCTGGTCATCGTCATCCAGTACATCTTCTGCCTGGGCTTCTCCCTTCTGATCTCGGCCCTGACGGTCCACTTCCGCGACATCCGCGACATCCTCAACAACCTCATGACCCTGTGGTTCTTCTCCACGCCCGTCATCTACTCGATGCAGCTCGGGCCCATCCAGAAGTCGGCCGCGCTGCGGACCGTCCTCGGCCTCAACCCCATGACCCACATCATCGAGGGCTACCACAGCGCCCTCTACTACGGCGGCCTCATCCACTGGAAGCGCCTGGGGGTGACCTTCCTGGTCTCGCTCCTGGTCTTCTGGATCGGCTACTCCGTCTTCGACCGCCTGCGCGACTCCTTCCCGGAGGAGGTCTGATGGAGGCCATCGTCCTCGACCGGGTCACCCGCCGCTACCAGAAGTACTCCTCGCGGCACCGCTTTCAGACCTTCAAGAGCGCCATCGTCAAGGGCGACCTGTTCGGCTCGCTCAAGCCCGAGGAGATGGTGGCCGCGGTCGAGGACGTCAGTCTGTCCGTTCCCCGCGGCACGACCCTGGGCCTCATCGGCCGCAACGGCTCGGGCAAGAGCACCCTGCTCAAGCTCGTGGCCGGCATCGCCAAGCCGACCTCGGGGACGGTCGCCGTCCAGGGCAAGATCTCGGCCCTGATCGAGCTGGGGGCGGGATTTCATCCGGAAATCTCGGGCCGCGAGAACGTCTTCATCAACGGCATCATGCTCGGCCTGAGCCGGAGGGAGATCGCGGCCAAGTTCGACGAGATCGTCCGCTTCGCCGACCTGGAGCCGTTCATCGACGCCCCGGTCAAGACCTATTCCTCGGGCATGTTCATGCGGCTGGGCTTCTCCATCGCCATCAACGTCAATCCCGACGTCCTGCTGGTCGACGAGGTCCTGGCCGTGGGCGACGCGGCCTTCATCCCCAAGTGCCTGGACCGCATCGACGACTTCCGCCGCCGCAAGAAGACCATCCTCTTCGTCAGCCACGACTTGGCCATGGTGGCCAAGATCTGCGACCGGGTGGCCTGGATGAAGGACGGCCGGCTGCGGATGCTGGGCGAGCCGCAGGAGACGGTGGACGCTTACCTGCAGGACGTGGCCGAGAAGCAGGAGAGCGACTTCCGGGCCGGGCAGGACGGACAGGCGGGTCCAACCGGATCCGCCGAAGAAGGCGCCGCCACGGACGAGGCCCCCGCTCCCGGCTCCGATGACGGGCGCCGGGCCCGCCGCTGGGGCAAGCGCGAGATCGAGATACGAAAGGTCACTCTGCGCGGGACGGACGGGGCCGAGAAGCACGTCTTCTCGCCCGAGGACGGCATGCTCATCGAGCTGGATGTGGAAGCCAAGTCGCCGCAGAAGGACTTTGTCTTCGGCATCGGCGTCTTCAACTCGCTGGGCACCCTCTGCTACGGCACCAACACCGACCTGGAGGAGCACGAGCCGGAGGCCATCGAGGGCGGCGGCAAGGTCGTCTGCCGCATCGACCGGTTGGGCCTGGTCAACGGCACCTACTACCTGGACGTGGCTGCCCACAAGCGGGACGGCTATCCCTTCGATTACCGCCGGTCCATGGTCACCTTCCTGGTCTCATCTCTCTACAAGGACGAGGGCATCATTCGCTTCCCGCACAAGTGGGAATTCGGGCCGCACATCCGGATCAAGCCGGCCGGCAAGTGACGGGGGCCATGAGGCGCGCGGCGCGACGCAAGATCAAGTCCCGTGACGAGCTGGTCCCGATCCGGGCCCGCTTGCGCCGTCAGGGGAAGGCCGTCGTCTTCACCAACGGCTGCTTCGATCTCCTGCACGGCGGCCACGTCCACCTCCTCCGCTGGGCCAAGGCCCGAGGCGATATCCTGATCGTGGCTCTCAACAGCGACGCCTCGGTCCGCCGGCTGGCCAAAGGGCCCGGCCGCCCGATCTTCCCGCTGGCCGAGCGGATGGAGGTCCTGGCCGCCTTCGAGGCCGTCGATTACGTGACTTGGTTCGGCGAGTCCACGCCGCAAAAGATCATCGCCGCCCTGCTTCCCGATGTCCTGGTCAAGGGCGGCGACTGGGGCCAGGGCGAGATCGTCGGCCGGGCCGAGGTCGAGGCCGCCGGCGGCCGGGTTCTGCGGGTGCCCTACCTCAAGGGCCATTCCTCGACCAATATCATCGAGACCGTCATCCGCAATTTCGGTCCGCGCCCCGGATCCAGGATGTAGTCGGGGCCCTACCGAAGCGCGGAATCGAGCCGCGGCCGAAGGCGGGCCGGGACCATCCGGCTTGGAGGGGCGGAAAGGCCGCGCCCGGGAGGAGAGTGTCGCATGGCCAAGCCGAAGGCATCGGAGGAGATCGGGCCGTTTACGGGCTTCACCAAGTCCACCGTGTCTTTTTTCCGCGAGCTGGCCCGCCACAACAACAAGCCCTGGTTCGAGGCCCACCGCGGCGACTACGATCGCCACGTCCTGGCCCCGGCCAAGTCCTTCGTCATGGCCATGGGCGAACGCCTCAAGGCGATCGCTCCCAGCCTGGTCGCCGTCCCCCGGGTGGACAAATCCATCTTCCGCATCCACAAGGACACTCGATTCAGCCTCGATCCGTCGCCCTACAAGACCAACCTCGGCATCTACTTCTGGGAGAAGGACATGCCCCGCCGGGAAACGGCCGGCTTCTACGTCCACTTGGAGCCGCCGGAGCTGATGCTGGGCGGGGGCATGTATGTCATCCCGCCCCCTCTCCTGGAGCGTTTCCGGCGGGCCGTCGTCGCGCCCAAGTCGGGCGGTGAGCTGGCGAAAATCGTGGCCGCCGTCCAGGCCCGAGCCGGCTGGGAGATCGGCGGCGAGCACTACAAGCGCGTTCCGGCGGGATATGACGCGGCCCACCCCAATGCCGCCCTGCTCAAGCACACCGGGCTGTGGGCCGGCCGCACGACGTCCGTCCCCGAATCATTCTATTCGGCCCGCTTCGTCGATCATTGCCTGGAGGCTTTCGAGCCGCTCCTGCCGCTGAACCGCTGGCTGGCCCGCCTGGGCGCCCGCAAGATCTAGGGTGGGGCGGAAGCATGCCGGACGGAACGCGCCGGCCTAGGGCCGAAGAGATCGCCCTCCTGCGCGTCTTTGTGACGAGAGGGAAGCAAGGACGGCTATGAAAATTCGGACCGTCTCGGGCCGTGCGGCTTTTTTCACGGCGGGATCTCTTGTCATCCTGGCTCTCATCGTGGGGCTGACGGGCTGGAAGAA
The DNA here is from genome assembly GCA_964556755.1 of uncultured Eubacteriales bacterium. Lineage (GTDB taxonomy): Bacteria > Acidobacteriota > Aminicenantia > Aminicenantales > UBA4085 > UBA4085. Next base: position 57,196 of record CAZKXI010000001.1, on the reverse strand, counting down.
GCCGCCAGAATTCGCGGGCTTTCCGCCTATCGATCTGCCCGTTCCCGTTATGTCCGATGCCGAATATGGCCGAGTCATCGAGACCCACCGGCGCCCTTATGTCTACGAGATCCCGGCCGGCTCGGGCGCGGTCTTCCTGTTCGGCGCGGAACACACACGTAATCCGAAGGATCCGCAGATGGGGCTCATCGAGGAGAGCTGGGGGCGATTCCGGCCTGATGTCGCGCTCGTGGAGGGGAGGATGGGCTTTCTTCCCGCCGTTCTCGTTGACGCCGTGAAACAGTTCGGTGAGAGCGGCGCCGTCTTCCGCCTGGCCCGCAGGCGTCGTATCCCGGTCTATACCTGGGAGCAGCCGCTCGAAATCGAGCTGGCTTTCGTCCTGCGGGAGTTCGCCCCCGAACAGGTCGCGCTTTACTATGTTCTCCGGCCCTACTTCGGGAGCCTGCGCTTCGGCAAGCCCGCGAACCCCGAGGCCTTCGTCGAGGAATACCGGCGCCAACGGACCCGATGGCCGGGGCTCGCCGGGACTCTGCCGGATATCGCCGCCCTTGACGCCGTATGGCGGCGGGATTTCGCCAACGGGCCGGACTGGCGCGACGAATCCGACGAGGACGGGCTTCCCGGCTACCTCGGAGCCATCGCCCGCCGCACCGGATTGGCTAGGGACGGACATCTCACCCAGGTCGTCATCCACCTGGTGAGGGCCGGCCGCCGCGTCTTTGTCGCCGCCGGATCCGCCCATGCGGTCAAGATCGAGGCGGCGCTGAGGGCCGCACTTCAAGCCGAATAAGGGCGTCCGCTGGGCAACGGTCTTGGTGAGAGGACGGTCGTCCTTTTTTCCGGACGGGTGTGCCGCGGCTTCTGGAGAGTCCGCGGGGGGAAACGGAGGCACGTTTTTTGCTGGGATAGAGGCGTTGTCTTGCCTTCGCACGGGGCTTTTGATAGCGTTCTCATGAATGGGGGAGGTGGCCGATGAGTCGTGATTATCGGCGCTGGGCCATCTTGGTATGGGGTTTCGGCGCCATCGCCGTCGCCTCGCTTCAGGCCCAGGAATCGCTGCTCCAAGTCCGGGCCTTCATGGTCCAGGAACCGTCAGTTCCGTCGCCGTCGAGCCGTGTCGAGCTTCTGGCCGCGGGATCCGATCCGCGCTTGGCTCCCCTCCTGGCTGCCGTGAGCGGATCGGAGAGCGATCTGCGATCCGCCGCGCTTCAAGCGATTCCCGGCGTCCGCGAGATCGAGTCGGCCGAATACCTGTTCTCCCTGGTGTTCTTCTGGGACGGCCTAGCGCCGGCCTTGACGGATTTCGTCATTCAGCCGCCGGCCGCCTTCCGGTTCGAGATCCATCCCGCTTGGCGCATCGACGGGGCCTTGAGCTTCCATCTGGCTCTTTATGCCAAGGAGGTAGCGCCCTGGCCGGTCGCCGGAAGCCAGGAAGAATCGGCTGGTGAAAGAAGCCTGCAGGCGGCCGTGCACCCCGACTTTTATCGAAGCCGCATGGAGAAGCTCCTATCCAAGGATGTCGCTCTCGCGGTCGAGGAGCCCGGACTTCTCTTCCTGCCTTTTCACGATCGGACGATCGTGCTGTTGTTGATGCCCGCGGCGCGGCCGCAGCCGGTCCGGCAGACTCTGCCCGCCTATCCCGACGTGCTCATCCGTCAAGGCGTTGCCGGCCAAGGCCGATATCGTGTTTCCATCGACGAAAAAGGCAAGGTCCGCGGCGTCGTGTTGAAGACGCCTGTCCATCCTTTCCTGGATGATGCCTCGATGCAGGCTATCCGGCAATGGACCTTTGAGCCGGTGATCAAGGATCTCAAGGCCGTGGCCGTGTCTTTCGATTGGACGATTCATTTTGATCCGGCTCGATGGCCCGGGCCGGCCGCTCGGCCGAGGGACGCCGCGGTTGAGCCGTATTCCGAGGAGATGAAGCGAGTCCTCCGCCTGGGGGCGGCCTATTGCCGGAGACTCTCCGAAGCGGCGCTCGATTTCGTCTGTCAAGAGACGATCCGTTCTCTCGATTGCGCGCTCTACCTCCCTGAGAAAACGGTGGCTGAAGAGATCAAAACAACGACCACGCCCGCCGGGGGAGGCGAATACATCAAAACCGCGACCCGGCGGGCCGCCTTGGGGAGGAATCCCTTTAGGACAAGATCCTATCGGTTCACGAGCGATTACCAGATGATCCGGAAAGAAGGCCGGACAACGGAGCGGCGAACCCTTTTAGAATCGAACATCAAGGGAGCGACCCCGGGGGCCTCGCCGCCGGACGAAAAACGCTATGCCTCTCTTAAGCCGTTGTTTGCGCCGCTGGATGTGTTGGCTGCCGATCGCCAGGAGCTCTATGACTTCCGCCTTCTCAGGCAGGACAAGCTGCGCGGCCGGACCGTCGCCGTCATCGAAGCCATCGCCCGATCGGGCGCCACGAGCCGCATCCCGACCGCCAGGATCTGGATTGATCCGGATTCCTCCCAGATCCTCCGCTGTGAGACCCATGGCTTGCCGGTTGAGGGCTACGAGTTTGTGTTCGATGAGGCTTCCCGGATCGGTCTAAGTCCCCTGGGCACGATGACGGCGGACTATGAAGAGGAGAAGAACGGGGTGCTTTTTCCCAGCCGTGTGTCCCTCCTGATCGAGTACCTTGTGCCCCAATGGGGGGTCGGCAAGCGAATCCGCGTCGACACCCAGATCCGTTACGACAAGTATAAGTTTTTCACCGTCGACACGGAGCATGCGATTATTAGGTCGTTAAGCCCGCGCGGTTTTCTGGAGCCATGATTGACCTGAAATCCGAATTCTGATAGTCTGAATAACGAGGAATCAGGTTGATGGATAAGAGAAATTCCTACACCGCGGAGATCAAAGACCGCGGCCAGCTGACGATCCCCAAGGGAGTCAGGGAAGCCGGGCCGCTCACCCCGGGCCAGGAAGTCACCATCATCCCCATCGGAGATTCGGTGCTGGTGACGCCGCGCCGGCTGGGGGTGGACGAGGCCAGGCGGGAGCTTCGCCGCCTGCTCATGGCTTCGGGGCTGACGGTCGATGACCTCGTCGCCGGACTCGAAGAGGCTCGCGAAGAAGTCCGCGGAGAGGCTTATGGTCGGAAGCCTTAGGATATTCCTCGACTCGAACGTCCTTCTCTCCGCGCTGTTTTCCGATCGCGGCGCTCCCCGCCGTATCCTCGATCTTCTTGCCGCGCGCTTGCCGCCTCTGCAGCCTCTTGTCGGCGCCTTCAATCTCCTCGAGATCGAGCGCAATCTCGGCAAGCGCCTCCCGGAGGCATGGCCGGCGGCGCGGGGCTTGATTGAAAAGCTCGGCTTCGAGATCGTGCCCCTGCCTGCGGCTTCCGCCGTCGCCGCATGGACGCCGCGCGTCGTTGCCAAGGACGCGCCCGTGATCGCCTCGGCCGTCGCCGGCAAGGCGTCTGTTCTCGTCACGGGGGATAAGAAGGACTTGCTCGGGCTCGAAGACGATCGGCTTGCTTTCCCGATCCTGTCACCGGCCGCCTTTCTCGACTTCTTCCTGCCGCAATTCTTGGCCGCTTGGAAGAGCTAGCCCGTAATTACTTCTTCAGCGCGGCGAAGAACCAGTCCCACAGCCGCTTGTGGAATTCGAAGCTGGGGGGATTCTCTTCCAGCACCGTCCGGCAGCCGAAAGCGGCTTTGTCCCCGGGCGTGACCTTATACTTCGGCGTGGCGTCCCACAGGATGTTGAACTCGGGGTGGAACTGGACGCCCAGGACGTTGGGGTATTTCTCGTGCTCGACGGCCTCGACGACTTTTTCGTCGAGCGAGGCGGCGATGACCCGCAGGCCCCTCCCCAGCCGCTCGACGGCCTGATGATGCGCGCTCATGATGAAGGGCCGGTCTTCGGACCGCAGGCCGAGAACCTTGACCAGCTTGCCTTCGGCGGCCAGGCGGATCGGGTGCATGTTGTAGGGCAGGAGGCCGCGCTCCAGCGGCGCCAGCTTGGCGTTGGGGTTGGTATGCCAGGCGTCGCGGCCCAGCCGGATGACGTCCTCAACCGTCCGGGCGCCGTAGATCTCGGTCGGGATGTCCTGGACCATCGTCCCGCCCGTGCCGACATTGAGGGTCTGCATGCCCAGGCAGATGCCCATGACCGGGAAGTCGGGGCGCGCTTCGAGGTAGGGCTCGAACTTGGGATCCTGGGCCCCGCCCAAAAGATGGAAGACGGCGGTCAGCTCGATGTAGTGGCGGTAAGGATCGGTGACCACCGTCAGCAAGCCCATCTCCTCGCCGTAGGCGGCCGGGACGATGTCGGGTCCGCCGAAGAAGAGGACCCCGTCCGAGAGGTCGAAGATCCTCTCCAGCTCGGCCGAGACGGCGTTGGGCTTGTAGAGGGTGTCCAGGCCGATGTCGCCCCGGATGGTGTGGAAATGGATCCAATCCAGGCCGTTGTCGCGGACGTACTTCTCCGCCGCGGCGTAGTCCGTCCGCTCCCGCTCGTGATGGACGCCGACGACCTCCAGGCTCTCGTAGGGGATGAAGCCCTGGCCCCGAACGGCGACCAGGTCCTTGATCGATCCCACCGAAGGATAGAAGATGACCAGCCGGACCTTGCCTTGGGGCGGGCGGGCGGTGTCGAAGAAGCGGGCCGGGCCGGCGTCTTGCGGCGCGGCTATGCTCGGCGCGGCGAGGGCCAGAGCGAAGAGGACGGCCAGCCCGATGGCCGGTCTGCGGCGGGGATATCTCATCGAAAGACTCCTTTCGTGGCTTCCCGGAATCCGTCCAGGATCCAAAGGTCGGAGCGCAGCGTGCGCAGCGCGACCGTCAGGGCCTCGGAACCGGGATCCGGAACGATGGCCGGCATGAACTGGGTCGGGCTCCGCAGGGCCGCTCCGGCGGGCCAGCCCGCGATCCTCTGGACCCGGCCCGAGGCGATATCGACGCGGTCCAGATGGGCCCCGGCCGCGTCCGCGGTGGCCAGATAGATCGCCTTCCCGTCCTTCGACCAGCTCAGCCCGCCCTCCTCGCTCTGGATGGAGACGGGAGCCCGGAGCGTCTTCTCCACGGTGCCGTCGACGGCGAAAAGGCTGACCTGATCGCGGTTGCCGCTGGCGATCCACCGCCCGTCGGGGGACCAGGCGGGCGCGGTCGAGAGCCGGGTGCGGTCCCGGCAGAGGATCCGCAGCGTTTCCGGCTCGGCCGGGCGGGCCACGGCCAGCTCGCGGTTGCCCTCCCGGACGACGAGGCAAGCCAGGGTGGTCCCGTCCGGAGACCAGGCGGGAGCCCCGATCTCCCTCTCCAGGCTGGGGAAGGCCGGCACCGGCCGGCCGCCGTCGACGGGCATGACCCAGACCTTGGCCCCGGAGTGGGGGCTTTGGGCCAGGAACGCCACGCGCCTTCCGTCGCCCGTCAGGGCCGCGGACGCGATGAAAGCGCCCGAGGCGCCTGGAAGCTCCGACGATCCGATCACCCTCTTCTCCCAGGAGCCGTCCCGGGACCGAATCCACAGCTCCGCTTCCCCCAGCCGGTCGGTGACGAAGGCCAGCCGGTCGCCGGAGGCCGACCACGAGGGCGAAAACTCGCGGCGGGCGGTGGCCACAATCGGCGCCGGCGCGGATCCGTCGGGCCGGATGGCGACGATATCGAAGTCCTCCTCGGCCCGGTCGAGGATCAGGCGGCCGCCGTCCGGGGACAGCCGGGGATGGTCCTCGATTCCCGCCGTCGACGTGATCCGGGCCCGCCGCGAGGTCTTCGTGTCTCCCAGCCACAAGCCGCCGAGATCGGAGAAGACGATCCGCCGGGAGTCCGGTAGCCAGTCGAAGTCCGGCGGCGTACGCAGTGTCGCGTCCGTGAAGATTCGCCGCGGCGCGGCCTTGGGGCCGTCGGGGAAGGGCAGGATCCAGAAGGCCGCCTCTCCCCCCTCGCCCGACCAGAAGGACAATCCCAGGCTCCGGCCATCGGGCGAGAAGCGCATGTAGACGGGCGTCAGGTTTCCGCGTCGCTCGAAGGACGAGGGCTGGTAAAGGCGTGGTTCGGAGCCCGGCGGTGACGAGATCCACACCGTGGCCCGCCTTTCCTTTTGGTCCGGCCGGCCGGGAACCGGGGCCATATAGGTCCGCCAAACGGCCAGCGTCTTTCCATCGGGGGAGAGAGCCGCCGTCTCCAGATCGTCCAGCACGGGGCGCGGCTTCCCGCCCGCCACCGCCACGGACGAAAGGCCGTCCCGAGTGGCAAAGTAGACCAGTCCCCCGTCCGCCGACCAAAACACGGGGCCTTGAGCTCTGGCCCCGCCGGCCAGGGACGTCAGCTGAATGGCGGTCGGGCGGGAGAGATCCCGGATCATGACCTGCCAGGATCGCCCCGCCTCGCGCAGGAAGGCGATGGTCCGGCCGTCCGGGGCCCAAGCGCCCTTGGTCTCGGCGGCCGCGTCGACGGCGAACGGCGTGAAGCGGAGAAAGCCCGGATCGACGGGCCGGGGACGCAGGAGGAGAGCGCCGACCCCGGCGAGCCCGAGAAGGAGCCCGGCCGCCGCGGCGGCCCCAAGCGGCGCGATCCGCCGGGTCTTGCCCCGGGCGAGAGCGGACGGGCGGGGGGAGCTGCCGGTCCCCATTCCGGCCGCGATCCTCAGGGCGAAGGCCAGATCCTGGGCCGACTGAAAGCGGAGGCCGGGGTCCTTGGCCAGGCATTGGGCCACGATCTCGCGCAGGGCCGGCGCGATCGTCTCGGGCAGCTCCGGGGGAGGCTCGCGCAGGATGGCGGTCATGACTTCGACCGAGGTCGTCCGGCTGTAAGCCCTGGCCCGGGTCAGCATCTCGTAGAGGACCAGGCCGAAGCTGAAGATGTCGGATCGCGGCGTCAGGGGCTCCGCCTCGATCTGCTCGGGCGACATGTAGGCGGGCGTGCCGAGGACCAGGTTGGCGTCCGTCTTGGGCAGAGTGGCCGTGCCGCCGTCTTCGGCCGGTCCACGGACCAGCTTGGCCAGGCCGAAGTCCAGGATCTTGGCTTGGCCGGCGTCCGTGACCATGATGTTGGAGGGCTTGAGATCGCGGTGGATGAGCCCGGCGGCATGGGCCCGGCCGAGGGCTTCGGCCACCTGGACCGCGAGGCGGACCGCCTCAGCGGGGCCGAGCGCCCGGCGGGCCAGAGTCTGGGCCAGGGTGGCGCCGGCGATGTACTCCATGACGATGACCAGGTTGTCCCCGTCCTGAACGATGTCGTGCAGGACGACAATGCCCGGGTGGTTGAGGGAGGAGGCGGCCTTGGCCTCCCGCTCGAAGCGGGCCCGGCGGTCGGGGTCGCCGGCCCGATCGGGCGGCAGCACTTTGATGGCCACGAAGCGGTCGAGCCGCAGGTCCTTGGCCTTGTAGACGACACCCATCCCGCCTTCGCCGAGCGGCTCGAGGATCCGGTAATGTCCGATCGTTTTGCCGGTCATGCGGGCGTTTCCCTGTTGCCGCCGCTCTTCCGGGCGGCCGGGGGAGGGCGGCGGCGCCCCGATCGTAATGCGGGCCGCCCCGGCTGTCAATCGCGGTCGGCTCCGTGACGGCCCCTCGCTCGGGGCCATCGCCTGAGGAAACTTTTGCCGCGGGCTTTTCGTCTCTATGGGTGAGAATCGACAGGACGCTGGAGGAATTTCCGCAATGAAAACCGCCGCTTTCTCCCGCCGGCCAGCCGGTCCGATCCCCGCCCTGCTGGCGGCCTGGGCGGCTTTCTCTCTCGCCTCTTTCGCCGTCTCCGGCGAGGTGGCTCTCCAGCCCGCCGGCAAGCCCCCCCTGGCCGTCCCCCGCCTCTCCGCTCCGCCGCGCCTCGACGGCCAGCTCGAGCCGGGCGTCTGGGAGAAGGAAGCTCTCCGCCTCGACAGCTTCTTCCAGCTGACGCCCAAGGCGGGCGAGCCGGCCGCCATGAAGACGATCGCCTATATCGGCTACGACGCCAAGGCCCTCTACCTCGCTTTCCGCTGCCTCGACCCCGAGCCCAAGAAAATCCGGGCCTCCATCACCAACCGCGACGGCTGCCTGGAAGACGATTGGATCATCGCCTTCATCGACACATTCAACGAGAAGCGGCGGGCGGCCACTTTCGGCGTCAATCCGGCCGGCATCCAGATGGACTTTGTCCGGGTGGAGGAGGGCGGCAACGACGATATGGACGACTCCTGGGACGCCGTTTGGGAGGCCGAGGCGAAGATCGACGACCTCGGCTACACGGTGGAGATGGCCATCCCCTTCAAGAGCCTCCGCTTTCCCGACCAGGACGAGAAGGTCTGGGGGTTGACCCTGGCCCGCAACAACCCCCGCACCGGCGGCATCGATATGTGGCCGTCCTACTCCCGGGACATCCCCGGCCTGGTCGCCCAGGCGGGGCCGATCGTCATCAAGGGGACGGTCGAGCGCGGCAACAATCTCGAGCTGATGCCCGTGGCCACGGCGCTCAAGAGGGAAGGGAGCGGCATCGACTTCCAGCCCGGGTTCAATTTGAAGTACGGCCTTAAGTCCGACCTGACCCTGGACGCGACGATCAACCCGGACTTCAGCCACATCGAGGCCGATGCGCCCCAGATCGACGTCAATCTGCGCTACGCCCTTCGCTACCAGGAGAAGAGGCCCTTCTTCCTGGAGGGCATGGAGATCTTTCAATTCCCCGAGATCGAGATGGTCTACACCCGGCGCATCACGGATCCCCTCTGGGGGGCCAAGGTCACCGGCAAGCTGGGCGGAATGACCTACGGCATCCTCTCGGCCTACGACCAGCACCCGACCGAGAGCTTGTGGGACGTCCATAGCGGCCAGGGCAGCGGCGACGAGTCCGCCCTGTTCAACATCGTCCGGGTCAAGACGGACATCTTCAACAAGGGCTCCTATTTGGGCTTCTGCCTGGCCGACAAGGAGATCGACGGCTCCTGGAACCGGGTGGCCGGAATCGATGGACAATGGCGCTTCGCCGACAAGCTCTTCTTCAGCTTCCAGGCTTTGGCGTCCAAGACCAGCTGGGACGGCGAGGTGACCGATCTGGCCCCGGCCCTCTACGTCGAGGGCTCCTACTTCCACAAGAATTACAGCTTCGGCGCCTTTGTCCAGGCCATGCACCCGGACTTCGAAGCCTCATCGGGCTTCGTCAACCGGACGGATTACCGGCTGGGCGGCGTGTTCGCCAGCTTCCGCCTCTACCCGGACAAGCCCTTCCTTAACCGCCTCCAGCTCAACCTGCAGGCCGGGCGCCGTGACGGCTACTTCGACTCCGTGACCCAGGACACCTGGCTGAGGGTTCAGACCCAATTCCGCTTCACCGAGTTCAACCAGCTCGTCCTGGTCGCCGAGAACGGCATGGAGCACTACGCCGGGGCGGACTTCCGGAAGACCCAGTTCCAGCTCCAGGCCCAGAGCTATCTCATCAAATGGATGCCCTTCACGGCCTACGCCGAGATAGGCGACACGATCAACTACGATCCCGAGGACGCCTATTTGGGCTGGTCCGCGACGTGGGGCGTGGGACTGAACTTCAAGCCCAGCAAGCGCCTCCAGCTGGGGGTGGACTTCAGCAAGAGCACGTTCTGGAAGACCCGGGGCGGCGAGCGGGCCTGGGACTACAACGTCATCCACACCCGGTCGTCCTACCAGATCTCCAAGGCGCTGTCCGTGCGGGCCATCCTCGACTACAACCTCTACGTCGAGGAGGTCTTCGGCAGCTTCCTGGTGTCCTGGGTTCTCCGCCCGGGCACGGTCTTCTTCGTCGGCTACGACTCCAATTATGAGCGGGGCCTTCTCGCTCCCGCCCGCTACGACCGCCGCGACTACAGCGTCTTCATCAAGTTCTCCTACTGGTGGCGCGTTTAAGAAGAAGGGGTCAGGTCTTGAGATTCGAGGTTTCTCGTGTCGAAACGTGTCAAACGGAGCCGCTTTTCGTCAGACCAAGAGAGATAACTTGAATCTTGAGACCTGACCCCTATTTCTGACCCCTATTTGGCGTTTTGAAGCGCGGGGCCTATAATAGCGGCCCTCCGCCATGAGCCTCGACTTCCTCCAGGACGCGCCCGAATTCCAGGCCTTGATCCGCGCCCTGGAGAAAGGCCGCAAGCCGGCCGTCTCCGGTCTCAACGGTCCCGGCCGGCCCTACCTCCTGGCCATGCTGGCCGTCCACTCCTGGCGCCGCATCGTCTGGATCCAGCCCTCCGACCGCCCGGCCGCCGAGCTGGAGGCGGGCGTCCGGTTCTACCTCGACAAGCTCGGCGTCTCGCGCAGCGTCAAGGCCCTGCCCTCGACCGGCGGCAACCCCTACGGCGCCCCGCCCTCCCTGGAGTCCGTGGCCTCGCGGATGCGCTTCCTCTATGACCTGCGCCACCGCCCCCCCGTCCTCATCCCGACCGACATCTTCGGCCTGCTGCGGCCGCTCCCCGCGCCCGAGCGCCTGGACGGGCTTTTCCTGACCCTCAAGCCCGGCTTGGCGATCGACCGCGACGTCCTGATCCAGCGCCTGGCCGATTTCGGCTACGTCCGCGAGGATCTGATCGCCTTCCGCGGCGAGTACGCCTACCGGGGCGGCGTCGTGGACGCCTATTCTCCCTGGCACCCCGCGCCTTTCCGCATCGAGCTGGGCGGCGACGGTATCGTCTCCCTCCGCGAGTTCGACCCCTCCAACCAGCGGACCCTGCGCAAGATCGACGCCTGCATCATCCCGGCCATGACCGAAGCGGCCTCGCCCGGGCCCGACGTGCCCTTCACCCGCTACCTGGATGACGCCGTCGTCTTCCTCGATTCCCCCGAAGAGGTCGGCCGCGAGTACGACGAGGTCATGGACGACCTGCGCGAACAAGCCGCATCCCTGGCCGAGTCCGGGACAGCGGTCGAGCCGCCCGAGACCCACTTCCCGCCGGCCCTCTGGGCGGGCCTCAAGGCCTCGGCCCTGCCCGTCGGCGAGCTGGTCGCGGACGACTCCCCCGGCCGCGACGAGATCCGCCTCGGCTTCCAGCCCGCGCCCCGCTTCGACAACCGCATCCGCTTCTTCCTCGACTTCATGAAGCGCCGGCAGGAGGAGCGCGACCGCTGCCTGGTCTTCGTCTCCTCGGCCGAGATCCGGCGCAAGCTCCTGGCCCTGCTGCAGCAGGAGGGCATCCCGGCCTTGTCCGCCGAATCGGCCCTGACCCGCCCGCCGGAAGGCGAGATTCTCCTCGTCCCCGGCCGACTGGAGCGCGGCTTCGCCTACCCCGGCCAGAAGATCCTCCTCCTGGCCGAGGAGGACGTCCTGACCGAGGACCAGCCCATCCCGCCGCGGCGGGCGGCCAAGCCCTCCCGGACCGCCTTCCAGGACCTCAAGGACGGCGACTACGTCGTCCACGCCGACTACGGGGTCGGCCTCTTCCACGGCCTGATCCGGATGGATCCGGACGGCAGCCCGCGCGAATTCCTGGAGCTGAGCTATCGCGACGGCGACCGCCTCTACGTCCCCGTCGAGGACCTGGCCCTGGTCCAGAAGTTCACCCCGGTCGGGGCCGGCCTGCCGCCCCTCGACAAGCTGGGCACGACCGGCTGGGAGAAGACCAAGACCCGGACCAAGAAGGCCGTCGAGAAGCTGGCCAAGGAGCTGCTCGAGCTCTACGCCCGCCGCAAGTCGGTCAAGGGCTTCCCCTTCAGCGGCCGCGGGCCCTGGGCCGAGGATTTCGACAAGACCTTCGAATACGAGGAGACCGGCGACCAGCTGCGGACCATCCGCGAAGTCGAGGCGGACATGGAGGCCGATTCGCCCATGGACCGCCTGGTCTGCGGCGACGTCGGCTACGGCAAGACCGAAGTAGCCCTGCGGGCCGCCTTCAAGGCGGTCATGGACGGCAAGCAGGTCGCCGTCCTCTGCCCGACTACCGTCCTGGCCAGCCAGCACGCCAAGACCTTCGCCTCGCGGATGGTCCTCTTTCCCGTCCGCACCGCCGCCCTGACCCGCCTGCAGACCCGGGCCGAGCAGGCCGCCGTCCTCCAGGGCCTTCAGGACGGCTCGATCGACATCGTCGTCGGCACCCACCGCCTGCTGTCCAAGGACGTGGCCTTCAAGGACCTCGGCCTGCTGGTGGTCGACGAGGAGCAGCGCTTCGGCGTCTCCCACAAGGAGCGGATCAAGCAGCTGCGGACCCACGTCGACGTCCTGACCCTGACCGCCACCCCGATCCCCCGGACCCTGAACATGTCCCTGACCGGGATGCGCGACATCAGCCTGATCGAGACGCCGCCCCGAGACCGGCTGGCCGTGCACACCGAGGTGACGACCTTCAGCCCGCGGCTGATCGGCTCGGCTGTCCGGCACGAGCTGGCCCGCGGGGGCCAGGTCTACTACATCCTCAACGACATCGCCGAGCTGGAGGCCATGGCCGCCAAGATCGCGGAGTGGGCGCCCCAGGCCCGGGTCGTCACCGTCCACGGCCAGATGGCCCCGACCGAGCTCGAGAAGCGCATGCTCCGCTTCATCTCCCAGGAGGCCAACGTCCTGGTCTCGACCACGATCATCGAGAACGGCATCGACATCCCCCTGGTCAACACCCTCATCGTCCAGCGGGCCGATCACTTCGGCCTGGCCCAGCTGTACCAGCTCCGCGGCCGGGTCGGCCGCTCCTCCCGCCAGGCCTACGCCTACTTCCTGGTCCCCCCGGCCTCCTCCCTGACGCCCATGGCCCGCCGCCGCCTGGACGCCCTCAAGGAGTTCAGCCAGCTCGGCTCCGGCTTCCGGCTGGCCATGAAGGACCTGGAGATCCGCGGCGCCGGCCATCTCTTCGGCGAGCAGCAGAGCGGAGTCATGGAGGCGGTCGGCTACGACTACTTCATCCACATGTTGGAGGGGGCGATCAAGGAGATCCGGGGCGAGTCCCCGCCCCAGGCCAAGGTCGAGATCCACCTCCGGGTGGACAACCGCATCCCCGAGACCTACGTGCCGCAGGCCAACCTGCGGCTGGACTTCTACAAGCGCGTCTCCTCGGCCGCGAGCCTGGCGGAGCTGGACGCCCTGGCCGAGGAGATCGCGGACCGCTTCGGCCCGCCGCCGGCCAGCGTGCGCGGGCTGCTGGATTACGGCCGCATCCGCTGGCTGGCCCAGGCTCTCGGGGCCCAATCGGTCGACCGCGTCGGGAGCCGCCTGGTGATCCGGTTCCGGCCGGACGCGGGCGTGGCCCTGGAGCGGATGAGCGCGGTTCTGCGGGAGCGCCGCGGCCGCTTGTCCCCGGACGGGGTCCTGGACGTGCCTCTGCCGGGACAGGCCGACGCCGCCCTCCTGCGTGAAACGATCGGCGTCTTGAAGGCGTTATACGAAACGTAATATAATAGCCTGAAATCAATGAAGATCGACAGCAGCCACCGGGCCTTCCGCCTTGTTCCCGTCTTCGCCGCGATCTGCCTCGTCCTGGCCGCCGGCGAGTGTCGCCGCAAGCCGCCGGCGGCGCCCGATCCGGCAGCGGCCCCCGCCCCCGCGCCGTCTCCCGTCGTGCTGCGGGTCGGCGAGGCGGCCTACACCCTGGCCGACTTCGAAGGCTACCTGCGGCTGAACGCGGGCGAGGACTGGAAGAGCCTGGACGCCCTGGCCCTGAGCGGCCTCTTCGACAACTACGCCGAGGAGAAGATCCTCCTGGTCCAGGCCCGCAGCCGCAACATCGCTCCGGCCGAATCCGAAGTCAGCGACTATCTCTTCCGTCTCAGGTCGGCGGCCGGGATGGGGGCTCCGGCGGTCGAGTTCGATCCCCAGGCCGTGAAGGACAAGCTGCAAGTCGAGAAGTACCTCTCGACCCTCATCGGCGCGCTGAGCGTCCCCGACTCCGAAGTGACCGCCTACTACGACGCCCACAAGAGCGAGTTCCTCCAGACCGAGCGGGTCCAGGTCAGCCAGATCCTGTGCGAGAGCGCGGGGGAGGCGACCGAGGTGCTCAACAGGCTGAAGAACGCCACCGAGGCCCAGTTCCGGGAGGCGGTCAAGGCCAGCTCCAAAGGCGTGGAAGCGGCCAAGGGCGGCCTGCTGGGCGTCTTCCGGGCCGGCCAGCTTCCGGCCGACCTGGAGAAGGTCATCCTGGCCCTCAAGGTCGGCGAGATCAGCCGGGTGGTCGAGTCTTCCTACGGCTTCCACATCTTCCGCATGGACCGGCGCTTCCCGGCTAAGCTCCAAACCCTGATCGAGGCCCGGCCGGTCATCACGGCCAAGCTCATCGACCAGCTCGGCCAGGAGACGATCGCCGCCCACGTCCGCGAGCTGAAGGCCTCCCTCGACTGGAAGGCCGAGACCGACAAGCTTCCCTTCATCTACCAAAGGAACGAGACATGAGACACCGCAAGGCCCGTCTTCTGGCCGGGATGCTGCTTCTCGCGGCCGCCGCCGTCGCCGCGCAGGAGATCGTCGAGGAGATCGTGGCCATCGTCAACGACGAGATCATCACCCTCTCGGACTTCCGGCGGGAGTATGCCATCAAGTCCCAGCAGGCCCAGGCCTCGCTCCAGGGCGAGGAGCTGGACAAGGCCATGGAGCAGATCAAGGGCGCCCTCCTGGACGCGATGATCACCGACAAGCTCCTGCTGCAGATGGCCAAGCAGAAGAACTTCAACGTCTCCGACCAGATGAAGATGACCATCGAGAACATCAAGAAGGAGAACGGGCTGGAGTCCGACGACGATCTGAAGCGGGCCCTGCGGAGCCAGGGCTTGGAATACGAGGCCTGGCTGAAGGACATGGAGGAGACCATCCTCAAGCAGAGCGTCGTCTACAGCGAGGTCAGCAAGTCGCTGTCCCTGGACGAGTCCCAGGTCGTCGAATACTACAAGACCCACAAGGACGAGTTCCTGCTGCCGGCCGAGATCAAAGCCCGGGCCATCTATCTGGGCCTGGACGACCGGACGGCCCAGGAGCTCGAAGCGCGCAAGGCCGAAGCCGCGGACAAGATCAAGGGCGGGATGGACTTCGCCGAGGCGGCGGCGGCCTATTCCGACGCCCCGCTCAAGGAGACCAAGGGGGATCTGGGGACCCTGGTCATGGGCCAGACCGACAAGGTTTTGGAGGCCGTCTTGGGGCCGCTCCAGACCGGCCAGACCTCGGACTGGGTCCAGGCCAAGAACGGCTGGTACCTGCTCAAGGTCGAAGCCCGGACGGAGGCCCGGACCAAGACGTTCGAGGAGTCCAAGCGCGCGATCGAAGAGAAGATGACCTCCACCCTGCAGGAAGCCAAGTTCAAGGAGTTCATGCAGGGGCTGAAGAAGAAGAGCTACATCAAGATCCTCAAGCCGAATCCCCTGGACGACAAGAGGCCCTGAGCGGCCCTCCCTCAGCGGACCGGGGCCGGATCCTGGGGCGCCTTGTCGATGACCTTGCCCTCTTGGTGGACCGGCTCGTCCTCCTTGAAGTCGATGGTCCCGGAGACCTTCCACTCGCCCAGCAAGGCGTGCCGCGAGCCCTTGAATTGGGCGTAGAGGACTACGTCGTAGTCGAGCTGCTGGGGAAAGACCTTGAAATGGGCCAGGTTGCGGCCCTCCACCCCGAAGTTGCTGGTCAGGGTGATCTCCTCGCTGACGCCGCCGGGGGCGACGGGGTCCTTGCGGATGGCGGCCAGGAAGTTGTCGCCCAGGTTCTCCTTGTCCAGCTTCCGCTTGAAGATGGCGTTGAAGTTGACGTACTTGAGCGGCTCGCCGGTCAGGTTCTTGACCTTGAAACGGATCTGGGGCACCAGGACCAGCTTGGGCTCCGGCCACTGCCGGTACTCCTTGGCGACCCATTGGGTCTTGATGTCGACGACTTCGATGGACGACTGGATCTCCTCCATCGAGGGGGCCTTGCAGCTGGCCGTCAGACCGGCCAGGCCGGCTATGATCAGGAGGGCGGTCGCGGTGCTTTTCATGGCTGTTCTCCTCATCCCCCATTGTAGCAGAATCGAATTGGCAGACACATACCGAACTCAATTCGGTATGTGTCTGCGAATTGACAAGACGGGTGGGGTAGCATAAGTTAGGCGAGGATTCCCATGCGATTTCTCATGGCCGGCCTCAGCGACATCGGCCGCCAGCGCGATCTGAACGAGGACAGCTTCCTTGTCTCCGAGATCTCCGTCGCCGACCCGTCCGCGAGCGGTCCCGCGTACCTGCTGGCCGTGGCCGACGGGATCGGCGGCCACTCGGCCGGCGAAGTGGCCAGCGCGGCCGCCGTGGAGGCCCTGCGGACCTCCGTGGCCGGGCGCTTGGCCCTCCCCGGGCCCATCCCCGATCCGGCCGCCGCGCTGAGAGAGGCCTTCGCCCGGGCTAACGACGAAGTCTACCGCCGCGCGACGGCCACGGCCCATCTCAACGGCATGGGCACGACCCTGGTCGCCGTCCTGGCCGTCGCGGGAAGGGCCACGGCCGCCAATGTCGGCGACAGCCGGCTCTACCTCGGCCGCGACGAGGGCCTGACCCAGATCTCGGTCGATCACTCTTGGGCGGCCGAGCAGGCCCGCTCGAAGCTGATGGCCGAGGCCGACATCGAGCGCTCGCCGTTCCGCAACGTGGTCACCCGCTCGATCGGCGGAGCCGAGCCGCCGGCGGTCGACACCTTCGAGCTCGATCTCCGTCCCGGCGACGTCCTGCTGCTGGCCAGCGACGGGCTCTTCGGACCGCTGGAGGAGAAAGCCCTTCGCAAGCCCTTCCGCCGCCGCCGGAAGCCCGAATCGATCTGCCGGGCCCTGGTCAAGGCGGCCAACAAGGCGGGCGGGCGCGACAACCTGACGGCCGTCGTCGCCGTCGTCGAGCCGGACTGAGTCTTCTCATCGGGAGGACGGTATCCATGCTCAAGCTGGCGCTGTCGCTCTTCCTGGCGGCCGCCGCCGGGATGGCCCCCCAGGGCGGAACGATCCGGGCCGGGAAGCCGGGCGAAGCCAGGATCTGGTATCTCGGCCATTGCGGCTATGCCGTCCGGACGGACAGCCATCTGCTGATCTTCGACTACCAGGAGCGCCGCGACGGGCCCACCCTCAAGGTCAAGCCCGGGGCCCCCTCTCTCGGGAACGGCTGGATCTCCCCGGAGGAGATCCGGGATCTCAAGGTCAGGGTCTTCGTCTCGCACGCGCACACCGATCACTTCGATCCGGTCATCCTGGGCTGGCGGCGTTCCGTGCCCGACATCGAGTACTTCTTCGGTTGGGAGGAGCCGGGCGTCACCGGCGTCCACGTCCTGTCCGGCCCCAGGGCCAAGCTGTCTCGGGGCGGCCTGGAGATCGCCACCATCAACTCCCATCATTCGGGCGTACCCGAAGTGGCCTGGTTGATCAAGGTCGATGGCTTGGTCCTCTACCACAACGGCGACTGTCAGCCGGCCGAGCCCGGCCCGGAGAATGACTTCCTGGCCGTCGGAGCATCCGGCCTCGACGTGGCTTTCGTCTTCCCCTTCCTGGACGATTCCCGGTATGGCCTTCAGACGCGGGATCTCTTCCGCAAGATCCCGCCGCGGGCGGCCTTCCCCATGCACGTCGCCGCGGGAGACGCCCGATACTTGGACTTCGCCAGGGCCTGCGCGGAGGGGATCCCGTCCTTGGCCGTCGGGGTCCCGATGCGGATGGGCCAGGAATTCCTCTATCGGCGCGGCTCGCCCGCCTTGGCCGATCCCTTGACGGAGAAATAGGCTCGGGGACGGCTGCGGGAGAAGAGGGAAGGCATCCCGCCGCCCGGGGGAGCGGCCGGGGCCGGCTTGAAGCGGAGGGGGAGCGCCGCCGTCAGGACCGGGGGGCCAGCAAGCCGGCGGTCTTATCCAGGTAGGCTTGACGGTCGGAGGGGGGGGCTGCCACTTTGACGTCCGGGGCGATGCCCTTGCTCCAGACCCTGGCGCCGGAGGCCGTCGCGAAGACCGCCGTGGTCAACAGGAGAGCGTCTCCGCCGGGCAGGGGAAAGACGTCCTGGCGCGCCGTCAGGCCGGGCGTCAGCGTGCCGACGGCTTTGGCCCCCCGCAGCTCCTTCAGGCAGGCCGCGGCGATCTCGGCGGGTCCCATGGTCGCCGGAGAGAGCCAGAGCACGAGAGGCAGCGACTCGAGCGGGGCCGGGTCGGGACAAGCCAGGGTTTCCGCGACGCCGTCCTTCTTCTCGAAGCGGCCGGCCTCGGCCGCTTGAACGAAGAGATTGACGAAGCGGCGGGCTTCCTCGACGTCGCCCTCGCAGGCGAAGCGCAGGTCCAGGATCAGCGGCAGGCTCTTCCCGGCCAGCCGGGGAAGCAGGTCGGCTTTGAGCTCGTCCACAAGCGGCGGGTAGAAGTGGGCCGGGCTCAAGACGCCCGAGGTCCCGGCCTGCTCGGCGTAGCCGAAGGCCTTCGCGTGGATCCGGCCGCGGGGGACGCTGATCTCCTTGGTCTCGTTGTTCCTGATGATGCGGACCTTGACCGGCTTGGCATCGGTCGACTTGAGGGCCAGCCGGATCTCGGACAAGCCGGGCAGGATGGTCGAGGCGTCATCCAGGGCCGAGACGACGTCGCCCGTCTTCAGCCCGGCCTTCTCGGCCGGCGAACCCTCGACGATCCCCACCACGATCGGAAACGTGGACGCCCGCTTGAACAGGATCAGCCCGATATCGAGGTATCCCGGCAGCGCGGCATCGGCCCGCTTCCGGGCCGCCTCCTTGTCCAGGTAGCTCGAGAGGACGTCCAGCGAGCCGATCATGCCCCGGAAGCCGCCTTCCATGGTCGTCTTGGCGTTCGGCTCTTCGACGTAGTCGGCCCGGATCAGGCGGACGACGGCCGCGGCCAGGTCGGCGCCGGTCTGGGGCGCGGCCGGGGCGGCGGAAGCCGGCCGAATCTGGCGGGCGACCCAGAAGAAGAGGACGCCGGCGGCCAGGGCGCCGACGCTCAGCAGGCGGGTTCGGGTGGATCGGCTCATGGCGGCAAAGGATAGGCGGCGCGCCATTATATCATCTCCGCGAGAGCCATTGCAAAGGATCGACCGGCTTGGTCTGGTGGCGGATCTCGAAGTAGACCGAGACGCCGACCAGCGAGCCGGTGTCGCCGGCCACGGCGATGGGCTGCCCGGCGATGACGTATTCGCCCGACTTGACCAGGAACTCGGCCAGGTGGCCGTAGAGCGAGTGGTAGCCGTCGCCATGGTTGATGATGAGCAGGTTGCCGTAGGCGGGGAAGGGCTCGGCGAAGGCCACCCGGCCGTCATGAACGGCCCGGACCGCCAGATCGCCGCCGGGGGGCGCGATCTCGATCCCGTTGTTCATGGTCACCGTGTTGAACTGGGGGTGGACCTGGACGCCGAAGCCCTGGATGATCGTGCCCCGGGTCGGCCAGGTCAGCTTGCCCCGGCGCTCGGCCATGGGGATGGGCGTGAAGGGCGGGGCGTAGTCCTGGCTCTGCAGGCGCTGGATCATGGCCTGCAGCTCCTGGGCCCGCCGGGCCAGCTCGCCCAGGGCTTTCTCATACTGCCGCTTGTCGGCCCGGATCTGGGCCGCCAGGCTGCGGGCTTTCTCCTCCTCGGCCTCGATCTCGGCTTTCTTGGCCGCCGCCCGCCCGAGCAGGTCCGCCGTCTCCTTCTCCTTGGCGGCCAGCGCGGCCGCGGCCCGGCCCAGCTCGGCCAGGTTGCGGCCGTAGCTGTCGATCAGCTGGTTCTGGGCCGAGGCCAGGACGGCCAGCCTCCGGCTCTCCGCGGCCATCGACTTGAGATCCTTGGCCTGGAGCAGGAAGCGGGCGAAGCGCAGGCGCCCCAGCTTGGCCAGCGTGCGCAGGACCAGGGTCAGGGACCCCCGCTCCGCGGCCAGCCGGGCTTCGATCTCGGGGATCCGCCGGCGCGCCGTCTCCAGGTCGATCCGGTTCTTGTCCAGCTGCAGGGCCAGCATCCGGGCCTCGCCGCGCAGGAGGCCCCGGCTGGCGCCCAGGCGCTCCAGGCGGTTGAGGGTCGTCTGCTCGCGGGCTTCGGCCGTCTTCAGCCGCCCCCGCAGGGCTTCGATCTCCTTGCGGACCTTCTCCAGGCTCTGCTCGTACGCGGCGGCTCCCGTGGCCTGCTGGGCGGCGAGGGGCCGGACCGCCGGCGGAAGGGCCAAGCCTCCCGTCAGGGTCAGGATCAGGGCGGCGGCGGCGGGCTTCATTTCTTTCGAGTCGCCAGGAGGATTCCGCCCGCCAGGCTGACGAGAAGCCCGAAGGCGACTTCGACGAAGGAGAAGGCCACAGCCATCTCGGGCGTCACGCCGTAGGAGCGGAAGACCTCGATGTAAGCCCATTCCCGCACGCCCAGCCCGTTGAGGGAGATCGGGACCAGCTGGATGAGGAGGACGAGCGGGATGAAGACGAAGTAATCGAGGGCCGGGACCCGCAGGCCCAGGGCCCGCCCGATCAGGATGTAGTAGAGGATGACGTTCAGCTGGAGCAGGAAAGCCCAGCCAGTGGCCCGCAGGAAATCGCGCGGATGGTTCCGATAGCCGACGATCACGTCGCGGAACTCCGCGACCTTGAGCATGGCCTTGCGCAGGAAGCCCGATTCCGGCGGCCGCCGTAGAAGGCGGCCCGCGGCCGGCAGGAAGAAGAGCCCCATCAGGGCGAAGCCGCCCAGTCCCAGCCCCAGCGAGGCGGCGATCAGGGGGACGCGGCGGACCATGTCCAGCCTCAAGAGCGAGGCGACGAGGGCGAAGAGGAAGAGGATCAGAATGCCGCTCATCCTCTCGACGATGACGATGGCCGAGGAGCGGACCAGGGACCGGGATTGGCGCGACCCGTCCCAGATCCGGTAGGCGTCGCCGCCGAAGCGGGTCGGCAGGAAGTTGTTGAAGAGCTCGCCGATGAGGCAGGAGCGGAAGAGATAGCCGACGGGCAGGTCGTCGCCATGCGGCAGGGCCAGGATGCGCCAGCGATAGGCCCGGATGAGGAGACCGACGGCGTTGAGGGAGAAAGCCACGGCCAGCCAGGGCCAGGAGGCGCCGCGCAGGTGGCGGAGGATGGCGGTCAAGTCCTGCCGGGACAGGATCCAGGCCAGAAGGCCCAGACTGACGGCCAGCTTGAGCAGGGTCCCCAGCGTCTTGCGGCGGCCGGCCATGCGGCGATTCTATCACAACTGAGAGCGGCGGAGCGGCCTGGCGGCCGCGGGCGGAAGGGCGGGAGGGCTTGGCGAAGAGGGGCGGCTCAGGTTATGATGCTCGGACATGAAAGGCACGCTTCTCGACGCGGCAAAGCGGATGGCGGCGGCCGCCGTCGAGGCCGTCCGTCCCGAGCGCCTGGTCCAGGAGGCGTTGCGCTTGGCCGGGGGGAGGATCGAGGTCCAAGGCCGGGAATTCGAGGCGGCTGGGCCCGTCGATGTGCTGGCGGCCGGGAAGGCGGCCGCGGGGATGGCCTGGGGCGCGGCCGAGGTCCTCGAGGGCCGCGTGCGGCGGGGCCTTGTCGTCGCGCCGCCCGGCTCGGGGCCGGAGCCTCCCGGATTCACCCGGCTGGAAGCCTCCCATCCCCACCCCGACGCCCGGAGCCTCGTGGCGGGGCGAGCCGCGTTGGACCTGGCGGCCGGGTCGGAGGCCGAAGGGCTTCTGTTGCTGCTCCTTTCGGGAGGCGGATCCTCTCTCCTCTGCGCCCCACGCCCGGGCATCGACTTGCGGGCCAAGGCGGACACGGCCCTGGCCTTGATGGCCCGGGGAGCGGACATCAGGGAGCTCAACACCGTCCGCAAGCACCTGTCCCTGATCAAGGGCGGGGGACTGGCCAGGGCGGCCCAGGGCCTCGTCCTGAATCTCCTGCTCTCCGACGTGCCCGGGGACGATCCCGAGGTCATCGCCGCCGGTCCCGGACATTGGGACGGCTCGACGTTCGCCGAGGCCATCGAAGTCCTGCGGCGGCGCGGCCTGTGGGATGATGCGCCGCCCGGCGTCCGTCCGGTCCTCGAGGCGGGGTTGCGCGGCGAGGCTCCCGAGACCCTCAAGAGGGGCGACCCGGCCAGCGTGCGGATCTCGTCCTTCATCGTCGGCCGCAATGCCACGGCTCTGGCGGCAGCCCGGCGGGAAGCGGAGGGACTGGGCTTTAGAGCCTCGATCTTGGCTGCGGCCGATACGGGGGAGGCCCGCGAGGCGGCCGTCCGCTACGTCCCCTCCATGCTCGCCGCCCTCCGGGGCCATCGACCGGGCGATCCGCCGGTGGCCTTGATCGCCGGCGGCGAGCATTCGGTGACGATCCGGGGCAAGGGCCTCGGCGGCCGGAACCAGGAGTTCGTCCTGGCCGCCCTGGTCGACCTGGACCGGCGGGCCAGGATCGGGACGACCGACCGGGCCATCTTCGCGGATTGCGCCCGGACGGGCAAGCTCCAGGGCCGCGATTGGCTGATCCTGAGCTTCGGCACGGACGGCGTAGACGGTCCGACGGATGCGGCCGGGGCTTGGGGCAGCCCCGAGGTTTTGGTCAAGGCCAAGGCCCTGGGATTGAACATGGGCGCCCGCCTGGACGACAACGACTCCTACCGGTTCTTCCAGAGGGCCGGCGGGCTCTACAAGACCGGCCCGACCGGGACCAACGTCATGGACGTCCGCTTCCTCCTCATCGCTTAAAAAGGGGTCAGGTCTCAAGATTCAAGCTTTCCCGAGACAATTATTGTTAATGATGTCAATTATCGTCTGATATACCGGATATCTTGAATCTTAAGACCTGACCCCTTCTTCATCCTTCTTGGACGGTTGCGGATTGAGAGGCAATCCGGGTATCATACCCCTGTTGGAGGCGGCCTTCCCGCGGGCCCCCCAGGAAAAGGAGACCGACATCATGAAGAAAGTCCTGATCGTGTTCCTCACCGTCCTGACGGTGTCTCTGTCTCTGGCGGCCGACGTCTACATCAAAACCAAGACCCACACCGACCCCATGACCATGATGGGCCAGACGACCCCGGCCAAGGACGAGATTCAGGAGCAGTGGCTGAGCGAGGGGCGGATGGCCCAGATCACCCCCGGCCAGACGATGCTCATCGACATGGGCAAGAAGAAGATGTTCTGGATCAACCACGGCTCCAAATCCTATGTCGAGACGGCCCTGCCCGTCGACATCTCCAAGCTCCTCCCGCCCGAGATGGCGGCCATGGCCGGGATGATGAAGGCCACCGTCACGGTCACGCCGAACAACGACAAGAAGAAGATCGGATCTTGGAACTGCACCGGCTACACCATGAACATGAGTATGATGGGCATGTCCATGCCGATGAAAGTGTGGGCCTCCACCGAGGTGCCGTTCGACTACGCCAAGTACACCGGGATGATGGCCGAGATGTTCAAGGGCCAAATGCGGCTGGACGATGCCAGCGTCAAGGAATATGCCAAGATCAAGGGCTACCAGATCGCCACCGAGATGAACATGGAGATGATGGGGGCCAAGATCCATTCCACGACGGAAACGCTGGAGATCTCCCAGAAGGCCGCCCCCGCCTCGGTCTGGTCCGTCCCGGCCGGCTACGCCAAGCGGGACACGCTGTCCATGGAGGAGATGAACAAGCGCTGACCGCCGTCCGGCGCCTGTCGTTCGAGTTTTCGCATCCCCCGGAGCCCCGCCCCCTCGGCGGGCCTTCGGGGGCCTTTTCTTTAGGGGTCGTTTCCCGTTCGGACAGAAAACTTGAATCTTGAGACCTGACCCCTATTCGTAC
>CAZKXI010000001.1:0-33585 GCA_964556755.1 uncultured Eubacteriales bacterium | reverse complement strand
TCGTTTCCCGTTCGGACAGAAAACTTGAATCTTGAGACCTGACCCCTATTCGTACTCGGCCCAGTGCTTGATGAGCAGGTCGGCGTCCTTCTTCTGGGCCAGGGCGTGGGCGAACAAGTCGGCGATCTGGAGGTTGGTCAGCAGGGGGATGGAGAAGTCCACGGCCATCCGGCGCAGCTCGTAGTCGCTGTCGAAGGCCGCCTTGCGGGCCGGGTCGGGCACCGAGACGACGAACTCGATCCGCCGCTCGCGCAGGTAGTCGCGGATGTTGGGCGTCTTCCTCTCGTGGACCTTGTGCAGCCGCAGGGCCTGAATGCCGTGCTGGCGCAAGAACAGCGAGGTCTGCTCGGTGGCGTAGATGGTCAGGCCGACGTCGCGCAGCTGCTCGGCGGCGTGCAGGAACTTCTGCTTGTCGGCCTTGGTTCCCAAGCTCAGCAGGATGGACTTGCGGGGCAGCGCGTACCCGGACGAGAGGAGCGACTTGAGCAGGGCCTCGGCCGCGTCCTCCCCCAGACAGGCCACCTCGCCGGTGGAGGCCATCTCGACGCCCAGGGTCGGGTCGGCCCCCTTCAGCCGGGAGAAGGAGAACTGCGGCGCCTTGACCCCGACATAGTTGATGTCCAGGGTCGACTTGCCGCAGCGGGGCGTCCGCCCCAGCATGGCCTCCACGGCTAGGTCGATGAAGTTGACCTTGGTCACCTTGGAGACGAAGGGGAAGGAGCGCGAGGCCCGCAGGTTGCACTCGATGACCTTGACCGCGTTGTCCTTGGCGATGAACTGGATGTTGAACGGCCCGGTGATGCGCAGGGCGGCGGCGATCTTGCGCCCGATCTCCCGGATCCGGCGCATCGTCTCGATGTAGGTCTTCTGGGGCGGCAGGACCATGGTCGCGTCGCCCGAATGGACGCCGGCGTTCTCGATGTGCTCGACCACGGCCGAGGCGACGATGCGGCCGTCCTTGGCCACCGCGTCCAGCTCGATCTCCTTGGCGTTGAGGATGAACTTGGAGATGACCACCGGGAAGCGGGGCGAGACCTTGGCCGCCCTCTGCAGGACCGTCTCCAAATCGCCCTCGTCGAAGACCACGCTCATGGCCGCCCCGCTCAGGACGTAGGACGGCCGCACCAGGACCGGGTATCCGGCGGACCGGGCGAAGGCCCTCGCCTCGCCGACCGAGCGCAGCTCCTTCCACTCGGGCTGGTCCACGCCCAGGCCGTCCAGGAGGCGGCTGAACTTGAAGCGGTTCTCGGCCGTGTCGATGCTCTCGGGCGATGTGCCCAGGATGCGCATCCCGGCCTGGTGGCACTTGAGGGCGATGTTGTTGGGGATCTGCCCGCCCATCGACAGGATGATGCCGCGCGGATTCTCCCGCCGGTAGATGTCCCGGACCCGCTCGAAGCTCAGCTCCTCGAAGTACAGCCGGTCGCAGATGTCGTAGTCCGTCGAGACGGTCTCGGGGTTGTAGTTGACCATCAGCGTCTGGCGGCCCAGGCGCTTGAGGGCCATCACGGCCGAGACGCAGCACCAGTCGAACTCGACCGAGGAGCCGATGCTGTAGGAGCCCGAGCCGAGGACCATGATGGTGTCGTTGCGGCGCTCGAAGCGGACGTCGTCCTCGGTCCCGTGGTAGGTCGTGTAGAGGTAGTTGGTCCGGGCCGGGTACTCGGCGGCCAGGGTGTCGATCTGCTTGACCGCCGGGCGGATCCGGAGCCGCTCGCGCCGGTCCCGCACCTCGCTCTCCCGCGAGCCCGTCAGGATGGCGATCTGCTTGTCCGAGAAGCCCCGCTTCTTGGCCGCCCGCATCGGCTCGCGGCCCAGCCCGGCCAGCCCGCCGCGCCGGATCGAGGCCTCCGTCTCGACGATGGCCTGGATCTTGGTGATGAACCAGCGGTCGATCCGGGTCAGCTGATGGATGCGGTCGACCGTCCAGCCCTTCTTGAGGGCCTCGGCGATGCCGAACAGGCGCTCGTCGGTGGGGTGCTTCAGCTCCAGCTCGAGGTCCTCAAAGGAGTAGCTGTCGTTGCCGACCACGCCGTAGACGCCGATCTGGAGCATGCGGGTGGCCTTCTGCAGGGCCTCCTCGAAGCTGCGGCCGATGGCCATGACCTCGCCGACCGACTTCATCTCCGAGCCGATCTTCTTGGACACCCGGCGGAACTTCTTCAGGTCCCAGCGCGGGATCTTGACCACCAGGTAGTCCAGGGCCGGCTCGAAGCAGGCCGTGGTCTTCTTGGTGATCGAGTTGAGAAGCTCCGGCAATCCGTGGCCCAGGACCAGCTTGGCCGCGATGAAGGCCAGCGGATAGCCGGTGGCCTTGGAGGCCAGGGCCGAGCTCCGCGACAGCCGGGCGTTGACCTCGATGATCCGGTAGTCGCCGGTCCGGGGGTGGAGGGCGTACTGGATGTTGCACTCGCCGACGATGCCGAGATGGCGGACGGCCCGGATGGCGATCGTCCGCAGGCGGTGGTACTCCTCGTTGGTCAGCGTCTGCGAGGGGGCGATGACGATGCTCTCGCCCGTATGGATGCCCATCGGGTCGAAGTTCTCCATATTGCAGACGGTGACGCAGTTGTCGTCCTTGTCGCGGACGACCTCGTACTCGACCTCCTTCCAGCCCTCCAAGTACTCTTCGATCAGGACCTGGGGGGCGTGGGCGAAGGCCTTTCGGAGGGCCTCCCGAAGCTCGGTCTCGTTCTGGGACAAGCCGCTGCCCCGCCCGCCCAGGGCGAAGGCAACCCGGGCCATGACGGGATAGCCGATGGTCCGGGCGATGCGCAGGCCCTCCTCGAGGGTCGTGGCGGCCATGCCCCGCGGCGACTTGAGCCCGATCTCGGCCAAGCGGGCGTTGAACCTCTCCCGGTCCTCGGTGTCCTCGATGACCTCGATCGGCGTGCCCAGGACCCGGACCCCGTGCCGCTTCAAGGCGCCCGACTGGGCCAGGGCCACGCCGCAGTTGAGGGCCGTCTGCCCGCCGAAGGACAGGAGGATGCCGTCCGGCTTCTCCCGCTCCATGATCTTCTCCACGAACTCCGGCGTGACCGGAAGGAAGTAGATCTTGTCGGCCAGGAACTCCGAGGTCTGGATGGTGGCGATATTGGGATTGATCAGGACGACGTCCAGGCCTTCTTCCTTGAGGGCCTTGATGGCCTGCGAGCCGCTGTAGTCGAACTCGCCGGCTTCGCCGATCTTGAGGGCGCCCGAGCCGAGAAGCAGAACCTTGGTCAGTCGGCCGTCGCCGGATCGGGCACGGCGCCCCGCTTCGCCGGCCGGCCCTTGGCCCGGCTCGGCCCGGCGCGCTCTCTTGGCGGCCGCGGGGCTCACGGCAGACTCTCCAAGAACTCGTCGAAGAGGAACTCGGTATCCGTCGGCCCGGGCGCCGCCTCGGGGTGGAACTGGACGCTGCGGAAGGGCTTGTCCAGGCAGCGGATGCCCTCGTTGGTCCCGTCATTGGCGTTGCGGAACCAGGGCGCCCAGCCCTTGGGCAGGGTCCGCACGTCGACCGCGAAGCCGTGATTCTGGCTGGTGATGTAGCAGCGCCGGGTGCCTTCCTCCAGACAGGGCTGGTTCTGGCTGCGGTGGCCGAACTTCAGCTTGTAGGTATCGGCCCCGGCGGCCAGGGCCAGGAGCTGGTTGCCCAGGCAGATGCCGAAGACCGGAACGTCGGCCGCCATCAGCCGGCGCAGGGTGGCGATGGTCGCCCCGCACTGCTTGGGGTCGCCCGGGCCGTTGCTGACCATGACCCCGGCCGGAGCGTACTCCATGACCTTCTCGAAGGGCGTGTCGGCCGGGACGCGGACGACCTTGGCCTCGCGGCGCAGGAGGCACTGCAGGATATTGAGCTTCATGCCGCAGTCGATGACCACGACGCACTTGCGGCGGTCCTTGTTGTAGGCCTTGATCCGCTTGACGCTGACCTCGCCGACCAGGTGCCGCTTGTTGGGATCGGGGCACATCCGGGCTTCGCGCCGCAGCGAGGCCAAGTCGGCCCGGGTGTTGAAGGTCTCCAGGATGCCCCGCATGACCCCGTGGACGCGGAGCTTCTTGGTCAGGGCCCGGGTGTCGATCCCGGCGATACCGGGGATGGCGCTCTCCTTGAGCCAGGCGTCGAGCGTCTTCTCGGAGCTGGCATGGGAGGGCACTTCGCACAGCTCGCTGACGATATAGCCCCAGATCTTGGGCTTGTCCGACTCGAAGGCCTTGGACGATACGCCGTAGTTGCCGATCAGGGGGTAGGTCTGGCAGAGGATCTGCCCGTGATAGGAGGGGTCGGTGATGGACTCGGGGTAGCCGACCATCCCGGTGTTGAAGACGACTTCCCCCGAGACCTTGGCGAAGGCGCCGAAGCCGTCGCCCGGCCAGACGCTGCCGTCTTCCAGGACCAGGACCGCTTTCACAGGGTTGGGGGCTCCGTAAAGTCGGCCTATTATAGTCATTCACTCCGACTCAAGCAAACGCGGAAAGCCGGATCGGGGGGCGCCCCGCGGATCACGGCCTTGAACGGATCCACGTCGGGATCGGAGTCCACTCCCGGCCGGTCCAGTATAAGAGGCCCTGTTTGATGCCGGTGAGATAGGCGTCATCGAGCGAGCTTCGGATCCTGCCTTTCTCGACGGCGGTCCTATGCAGGACCCTGAATTTGACGGCTAGCGTCAGATCGAGGCAGGAGAGGCTCCGCGGATCGATCTCGAACTGCAGGTTCGTCCGCGAGATCTGGGCCCTGATGCGGCCGTTTTCCAGGATCTTTATGTTTCCCAGCACGGTATGGATGTCATCGACTTCCGAGTCGACGTCCGTCCGGGGAAGCAGGACATAGGCCCGCTCGGACCCTTCCTTCAGGGAGGGACTGGCGTAAACGCCCGAGTTGGGAGAGGAGCCGGAGATCCGGCCGGGATCGAAGACGGCGAGGAAAGCCTTCCCGTATTCGCTGTTGACCCCTCCGATGATCAGCTCCCGCCGCCCGTCTCCGTCGAGGTCGGCATGGGCCGTGCATGTGATGCGCCCGCTGTTCCAGTATTCCCCCAGAACGCGGCCGTCCCAAGAGAGGAGGCTGAGCTGGGTTGGCCAATCGTCGTTCTGGTCCGCGAAAGCGAGGATCTCTTTCTTGCCGTCTCCGTCCAAGTCCATGGCCTCGAACGAGAGGAAGTAATCGTCTGAATAGGGCTTACGGCCGAAGACCATTTCGCGCCCGCTCTTGAAAGGAGCGGGCCAAAGGGACCGGCCGCGGGGATCGAGACAGTAGAGCAGGGAACAGCTGTTGGATCCCCTCGCATGGGGAACGAAGAGAGCTTCTTTTCGGCCGTCTCCCTCGAGGTCCACGAACGCCAGGCGGGAAGCATAGAGAATTCCATTGTCGGGATCGCGGGGATCCGGCAGCCGTGTTTGAAACTCGGTCCGGTAGCGGCTCTCCGGCTCGAGATCCTCGGGGCCCGCTTTGAAAGTCCCGAGGGTCTTCTTGGCTTTATTGAGAATGATCAGCTTGGGGCCGTCGATCGTGAAGTCGACCGGTTCCAGGTCTCGCGAAGAGATCTTGAAGCCCAGCCAGGCGAGGATGGCGAGGGCCGCGAGGCCCACGGGAACGGCGCGCCGGATCGGACGCCGGGCGGTCCGGCTTTGGGGTGGAGTCGAAGGCAGCGGCGTGGAACCGGTCGCGACGTTGTGGGCGGGAGAGTCGCCATCGGCCGCGGTCGATTTTCCGGCCAGCCAGGCGTCCAGCTCGTGCTTCCAGGCATATACGCGCGGCCCGGGTTGGCCGCCGGGGCGGAGCACGGGCAGGCCGCGTTCCTTCTCCCATCGCATGCAGGTCCGGACATCGCAGCCGAGATAGGCCGCGATCTCCTTCCAAGAGACGAGCCGGCCGTTGCTTTCTCCCGTCATGAGCCGGAGATATTATCATAAGAGGCGAGCAAGAGGCCAAGTCAGCCGGGCGGCGGCCACGACCCGGTCCGGCCGCCTCGACTCTCTCCCGGCGGGCGGCGTATAATCGCCCGGGAGCCGCCATGGAACGCATCACCCGGATCAACCCGCTGATAGAAGTCCTCAAGGCCTCGCCGCGCCGGGTGAATAAGATCATCCTGCAGAAGGAGGAAGGGCACCGCCCGCTGGGGACGATCGTCGGCCTGGCCAAGGAAGCCCATATCCCGTACCTCTTCCTGCCGCGGGCGGTCATGGACAAGATGGCGCCCCACCACCAGGGCGTGATCGCGACGCTGGCGCCCAAGGAGTTCGCCACCCTGGAGGAGATCCTGCGGGCGGCGGGCGAGAAGCCGTTCCTTGTCCTGCTGGACGAGGTGGAGGATCCCCAGAATCTGGGCGCCATCCTGCGCAGCGCCGAGTGCGCCGGCGTGGACGGGATCGTCCTGCCCGAGCGGCGATCGGCTGGGCTGACCGAGACCGTCTCCGAAGTCTCGGCCGGGGCGCTGGAGCATCTCAAGGTGGCCCGGGTCGTCAATCTGGTCCGGGCCATGGAGCGGCTCCGCGAGAAGGGCGTCTGGCTGGTCGGGGCCGAGAGCGGAGGAGACGGCTTCTACTGGGAGTTCGATTACAGTCAGCCCGTGGCGATCGTGCTGGGCTCCGAGGGCCAGGGCATTCGGCCCCTGGTCCGCAAGACCTGCGACCGGGTGCTGTCGATCCCCCTGCGCGGCAAGATCAGCTCCCTCAATGTCGCTGCCGCCGCCGCCGTCTTCCTCTTCGAGGCCGCCCGCCAACGCCGTACCTGACCCCTAGGCGGAGAGCCCGGGGCTCTGATAGAATAAGGCGGGCCTCATCCCGACAAGCAGGAAAGCCATGACCCCCAACGACGATTTCTACCAGCTCGAGAAGCCGATCCTACAGCTCAAGGAGCAGATCGACGAGCTCCTCCTGGCCGGCGAACCAGGCACCGCGGCCAAGGTCGCCGACCTCCGGCGCCAGATCGAGAAGGAATGGGCCCGAATTGCCCCTAACCTCTCGCCCGCCCAGATCGTCCAGATCGCACGCCACCCCAAGCGGCCCTACTCCCTGGACTACATCGGGGCCCTGATGACCGACTTCATGGAGCTGCACGGCGACCGCCGCTTCGCCGACGACCCGGCCCTGGTGGCCGGCTTCGCCTTCTACAAAGGCCGGACCGTGGCGGTGGTCGGGCAGCAGAAAGGCCGCACCACCCGCGAGCGCCTGGACCGCAACTTCGGCCAGATGAATCCCGAGGGCTACCGTAAGGCCCTCCGCATCTTCAAGACGGCCGAGAAGTTCGGCCACCCCATCGTCAGCCTCATCGACACCCAGGGCGCCTTCCCTGGCATCGAGGGCGAGGAGCGGGGGCAGGCCGAGGCCATCGCCCTGAACCTCAAGACCATGTTCACCCTGCGCGTGCCCATCGTCTGCGTCGTCATCGGCGAGGGCGGCAGCGGCGGGGCCCTCGGCATCGGCGTCGGCGACCAAGTCATGATGCTGGAGCATTCGTTCTACTCCGTGATCTCGCCGGAGGGGTGCGCCGCCATCCTCTGGAAGGACAAGTCGGACCCGGCCATCGTTCGCCAGGCGGCCGAGAACCTCCATATGAGGGCTCAGGACCACCTGGCCTTCGGCCTGATCGACCGCATCATCCCGGAGCCGCCCGGGGGCGCCCATATCGACCCCGAGTCCGCCTTCAAGGCCGTCGACGAGAGCTTGGCGGCGGCCCTGGCGACGTTGCGCGACAAGCCCGTCGACGCCATGCTCGAGGAGCGCTACGCCAAGTTCCGCAAGATGGGGGTCTTCGTCGAGAAATGAGCGGCGAAGGGCCGGCCGGCAAGACCCTGACCGCGGTCAAAGGCACGCACGACATCCTGCCCGGCGAAGTGGAGGTCTGGCAGAAGGTCGAAGCCTGCACGAAGCGCCGGCTGGAGCTGTACGGCTACAAGGAGCTGCGGGCCCCCGTCATCGAGCCGACCGAGCTGTTCCAGAAGGGCACCGGCGAGACGACCGACATCGTCACCAAGGAGATGTACACCTTTACCGACAAGGGCGGGCGGTCCATCACCCTGCGGCCCGAATACACGCCCTCGGTGGCCCGGGCTATCGTCGAGCACCGGCTGGACCTGCTCGGGACGCCGATGCGCTACTACTACATCGGCCCGATGTTCCGCTACGACAAGCCGCAGAAGGGCCGCTACCGCCAGTTCCACCAGATCGACGTCGAGGTCTTCGGAGAGAAGGATCCGGCCTTGGACGCCGAGATCGTGGAGATGGCCGACGGCCTGCTCAGGGATCTCGGCGTGACCGAGACCGAGACGCTGGTCAACTCCGTCGGCTGCCGGGCCTGCCGGCCGGCCTTCTCGGCCGCGCTGCGCGAGCGGGCCGCGGCCGTGCAGGACAAGCTGTGCGGCGACTGCCGGCGCAAGATGGAGGCCAATCCGCTGCGCATCTTCGACTGCAAGGTCGACGGCTGCCGGGAGCAGGCTCGCAGCTTCCCCAAGATCACGGGCTTCCTGTGCGCCGAATGCCGGGAGCACTTCGCTTCCTTCCGGGCCCGCCTGGACCGCTACGGCCTCGCTTACCGCCACGACGAGAACCTGGTCCGCGGTCTGGACTATTACACCAAGACGACTTTCGAGATCGTCGACAAGAGCGGCGGGCAGCAGAACGCCGTCTTGGGCGGCGGCCGCTACGACGACATGATGAGAGATTTCGGCGGGCCGGACCTGTGCGGCATCGGCTTCGCCATGGGCGTCGAGCGGCTGATCGCGAGGCTTTCCCTCCAGCCCGAGCCGCGCCGCTTTCTCTACGTCGTTCACCAGGGGGAGGCGGCCAAGGCCAAGGCCATCGAGCTGGCCCGTTTCTTCCGCAACGGCGGTGTGGAGACGCTGATCGAGTTCGGCGGCCGCAGCTTCCGGAACCAGTTCGGACGAGCCGGCAAGCTCGGCGCGGCCTGGGTCCTGATCGTCGGCGAGGACGAGGCGGCCAAGGGCATCTTTCAGCTCAAGGATATGGCCGACGGTACCCAAGTGGCCGGATCTCCCGATGAGCTGCTAAATGGGGTCAGGTCTTAAGATTCAAGATTTCTTGACTCCTGTAAACTCCAGACGGCTGTTTCAGCCCGTCGGAAGAGATAACTTGAATCTTAAGACCTGACCCCTTCTTAGACGAGCTCCCACTCTTCTAGGCGCCGATGGTCGGCGAAGAGGGACTCGATCTCGTCGTAGAAGGCGCTTCGCCCGCCGCCCAGAACCACCGCCTTCCGGCAGACGGCTCGGGCTAGATCGTAATCGTGCGTGGCCAGAATGATCGTCTGCGGCAGCGAGATCAAAGCCTCGGTCAAGCCTCGTGTGCCCCGGGCGTCCAGGTCGGCCGTCGGCTCGTCCAGGACCAGGATCGAGGGGCGCCGGCCGATGCTCAAGGCCAGAAGGGCTTTTCTCTTCTCGCCGCTGCTGAGCCGCGACGGGTGCCGCCCGAGGAGGCCCGTCAGCCCGAACCGAGCCGCCAGCTCCCCGACCCGGGCGGGCCCGCTCTCCATCCCCGCCGCTTGAAGCGAGAAAGCCAGCTCGTCGTGCACGGTCGGCATCAGCAGCTGGGGATCGGCGTCGCTGAAGACCGCGGCCACGGCCCGTCGCGCGGCTCTGGGGTCGTCCCGGACCTCCCGGCCCTCGACCTCCAGCCGGCCCTCGTAATCGGCGAAGCCCAGCAGAGCCCGAGCCAGGGTGGTCTTGCCGCTGCCATTGGCGCCCAGGAGCGCGATCCGCTCACCTGCCCCGGCGGCGAATCCGATGCCCGCGACGATGTTGCGCCCACCGCGCTTCAGGGCCAGGCTCTCAGCCCTGATTCCGAAGCTCACGATCCCTCCAAGCCTCGATCGGCAAGGCCAGGGCCAGGCCGCGGGCCTGGAGGTGCTCGTGCCGGTCTCGGAAGGTGTCGGCCGCCAGGGACACGAAGTTGCCTGAAGCCCGGGCCAGCATGCGGATCCGCCGCCACCCCCGCGCGTCGGCGCCGCGAGCCCGGATCGACCGGCCCATTTCGCCGGCCAGGCGGCCCAGGACATGAAGATCTTGGATCATCAGGTAAGCCATCGTCAGCAGGTAGTCGGGGGCCCCCAGCCGCTTGAGAGAGCAAAGGACCTCGGCCAGGGTGAACATCCGGGTTGCGGCTAGGGCAGCCAGGAACGAGGCCAGTCCGCGCAGCGATAGGAGGGCCGATCGGCCCAGGTCGGGCGCGCCCGACTTGAAGAGGGCCCGCTCGATCCCGCCCATGACGCCGATCACCGCGAACATGGACGAGAAGATGAGAGCGCCCGTCATGACCCGGCGAGCCCCCGGGCGAGTGGTCGAGAGGGCCGCCGCGCCGAGCAGGACGGCGGCGGCGAGAGGGGCCGGCCCGGCCAGCAGCGCGAAAGCCTGCAGCGCGATCAGGGCGACCAGGCGGATCACCGCGGGCGTCCTTTGCGGATCCGGTCCACGGCCGCCGGCACGACGGTCATCAGGAGCACGGTCCCGGGCAGGCTGGAGACGACTCCGGCCAAGGAGAAGGTCAGACGCGGCAGGCCGAGGAGGCTTGCGGCGACGTACAGGAGAAGCAGGTAGAAAGCCCGGTCGGCGACGGCGGCCACGGCCGCCGCGGCGTAGACGTTCCAGCGGAGCCCCCGGCTCAGGCCGCGGTTGAGGGCCATGAGGAAGCCCATCTCGAGCATCATGATCGGTCCAATGGGCGGGATGAGAAGAGGGGGCATGCCGGTCAGGCCGAACGAGATGAGCGGCACGAGCGCCGCCAAGGGGAGGGAGACCGCAAGGGGGAGGAGAAATCCGGCCGCGGAGAGAGGCAAGAACATGGGTAGGAAGGCGGATCCAAGCCCCGCGGCGTGAAAGATGACGGGCAAGGCCAGGGCCGCGGCGCCGAACGCCGCCGCCAGCGAGACATCCTTGAGCTCGGGGCTTTTCACGCCGTCCCCTCGGAATAGAAGAAGTCTCCGTTCTCGACCCTGACCGAGGCGAAGCCGGCGCGGCGATAAAGGAGGCGGAACCGGCTGTCGGAGATCAGCACGTCTTCGGCCACGGCGCCGCCGGCCTGGCGATGGTGCTCGTTGAGAGCTTCGCGGCTCATGGAGTGGCAGATGATCAGGCGCCCGCCCGGGGCCAGGAGAGAGCGGACTCGGCTGAAGACGGCCTCCTCGTCCCTCAGGTGGGGGAACGTGTTGAAGATCATGACCAGGTCGAAGGGCGAGGGGAGGGCGGGGGAAGGCGATTCGAAGTCCGCCTCGAACACCTCGGCCTCCGGATGCTTGGCTTTGAACAAGCGCACCATCTCGGGAGAGACGTCGAGGCCGGTGTAGGCGCCGGCACGGGCGGCCTGGAAGTAGGGATAGAGGATGCCCGTTCCCGAGCCGACGTCAAGAACCCGCAAGCCCGGCGGCAGCTCGGCAGTGTCGAAGATGCGGGCTAGAGCGGCGTGCGTTTCGGCGGTCTGGTAGGTGTCCCACAGCGGCGCGTGCCGGTCGAAGAAGGCCTTTATGTCCATGACGGCGGGGGCTATAGTAACACGAAATGGAGCAAACGTGCCAATCAGGGGTCAGGTCTCAACATTTAACATTTCTCGGGATTCCCCCTTGATGGGCTTGCGCGGTGGCCCTCGCGGGGGGGGATATGTTGAATGTTGAGACCTGACCCCTATCCCCCGACCCCCTTTTTCGGGAGCCGGAAGTACCACCAATGGACTTCCGGGGTCCAGCCGCGGGCTCGCGCCTCCTTGGCTCCCCAGAGGCACTTTCCGGGGGGGGAAAGAAGGGATTGGATCTTCTTGTCGGCGGCCTCGACTCTCGGCCCGAAGCGGCCCCGGAGGGGAGCCGTCGCTTCGGCCAGAGCCCCGGCAAGCAGCTCGCGGCCGTCCATGTCGTTGAGGTAGTCGTCCAAGCCCAGTCTATAGCCCCGGACGACGGCCTCCACGGTCCTTTCCCAGCCGGCCGTCAGCCCGGCCAGGCCGCCCTTGACGACGTGATCGGGACAGCCCCGCTCTTTGAGCCATTTGCGGACGGGATCCTTTCCGGCCATGGTCACCTCGGCGCCCGGTACCGCTGCCTCTTGAAATAGGCTTCGCCGTCGTTGGGCTTGAAGAACGTTCGGATCGTCAGATTGCGGTTAAAAGCTAGGAAAGCGCCGCTGCCGCGGTCGAAGCGGGTGACGACTCCGTCCCGGCGGGTGAATTCGAGAACGCCCCGGTCCGCCCTCCTGTCGCGCAGATCTTGAGCCATGAGAAGGTATTCGCGGGCGGAGATGCGCCCGAACTCCCGGCCGTGCTTCTCGAAATGGTCGAGATATTTCTGCCGGGTGGCGAATCCGATCCCGGGGTGACGGATGTTGGGGAAGCGAGCCGCCTCCCGAGCCGAGACGTCACGAAGGGACTGGGCCCTATCAAGGCCGGGCGTGGTCTCCGGTGATCCGGGCTGGGGGAATGCGGCGGCCGCCGAGAAGACGGCGGCGAGGAGAAGCAGGACGGAAAAGACTCTTTTCCCGCCTGTTCGCGCGCCCATGGCGCCGAAATCATAGCCCCCGCCCTCCCGATCGTCAACCAGGAGTACGGGGTCAGGTCTTAAGATTCAAGCTTTCTCGAGCCGAAATATTTCAGAGTCGCCCATTGTTTACCTATTTTCTTGGATAGCTTGAATCTTAAGACCTGACCCCTTTCGGCGGTTCATGTTAGAATAGCGCCGCTTTACAGAAAGAGAGCCTGCCATGAGCACCATCCCGGAGACTTTCAAGCGCACCCACTACGCCGGCGCCCTGCGCGCCTCCGACGAGGGCCGCGAAGCCGTCCTCTGCGGCTGGGTCCACAAGACCCGCGACATGGGCCACCTGGTCTTCGTCGACATCCGCGACCGCGAGGGCCTGGCCCAGGTCGTCTTCCGCTCCGACCGCCCCGGCCTCATGGAAGAAGCCAAGAAGCTGCGGACCGAATCCGTCATCGGCGTCAAGGGGCTGGTCCGCCGCCGCGAGGCGGTCAACAAGGACATCCCCACCGGCGAAGTCGAGGTCGAGGCCTCCGCCCTCCGCCTCTTCTCCCCGGCCAAGACCCCGCCCTTCGCCGTGGCCGACCCGCCCCAGGCCTCCGAGGAGCTGCGCCTCAAGTACCGCTACATCGACCTGCGCCGCCCCAAGATGCAGCGCCTCATCCGCCTCCGCCACGAGGCCGCCCTGGCCGTGCGCAACTATATGAGCGCCCACGGCTTCCTGGAGATCGAGACGCCCATCCTGGCCAATCCGACCCCCGAAGGCGCCCGCGACTACCTGGTCCCCAGCCGCGTCTACAAGGGGCGCTTCTACGCCCTGCCCCAATCGCCCCAGCAGTTCAAGCAGACCCTGATGGTCTCCGGCTTCGACCGCTACTTCCAGATCTGCCGCTGCTTCCGCGACGAGGACCTGCGGGCCGACCGCCAGCCCGAGTTCACCCAGATCGACGTGGAGATGAGCTTCATCGAGACGGAGGAGTTCTTCGCCCTCAACGAAGGCCTGATGGAGGCCGTCTTCGCCCTGACCGGCCGCTCGCCGGCCCGGCCCTTCCCCCGCCTGACCTACGCCGAGGCCATGGAGAAGTACGGCTCGGACAAGCCGGACCTCCGCATCCCCCTGGCCATGAAGGATCTGACCGCCCTCGGCCGCGGCCTGGCCTCGGATCTCCTCAAGGCCGTCTTCGCCTCGGGCGGCGAGCTCAAGGGCCTGCTCGTCCCCGGCGCCGGCGCCCTCTCCCGCGGCCAGCTCGACAAGCTGGGCGAGAAGGCCAAGTCCCTCGGGGCCAAGGGCCTCTTCTGGATCAAGCGCCAAGACGGCTGGAAAGCCGGCCTCAAGCTGGCCGAATCCGAGTACGAGGCCCTCTTCGCCGCTCTCGGCGGCGGCGCCTCCGACCTGGCCCTTCTCATCGCCGATAAGCCCTGGACCGCCCTCAAGGCCCTCGGCGAGATCCGCCGCACCTGGCCGGTCGACGACGCGCTCAAGAAGGACGCCCTGGCCTTCGCCTGGGTCACCGACTTCCCCCTCTTCGAATGGAGCGAGGAGGAAGGCCGCCACGTCTCCGTGCACCACCCCTTCACCTCGCCCGCCGTCGAGGACCTGCCGTTCCTGGAGACCGAGCCGGGGCGGGTCCGGGCCAGGGCTTACGACATGATCCTCAACGGCGTCGAAGTGGGCGGCGGCTCGGTCCGCATCCACGACATGGACGTCCAGCGGCGCATCTTCAAGGCCCTGGGACTGACGGAGGCCGAGACGGAGGCCAAGTTCGGCTACTTCCTCGAGGCCCTCGGCAGCGGCGCCCCGCCCCACGGCGGCATCGCCTTCGGCTTCGACCGGCTGGTGATGCTGCTGGCCGGCGAGGAGTCGATCCGGGAAGTCATCCCCTTCCCCAAGACGACATCGGCCATGGACCTGATGACCGGCTCGCCCTCCGACGTGGACGAGCGCCAGCTGACGGAGCTGGGCCTCAAGCTGAAGTGACCGCAAGGGAGCAGGGGGGATCATGAGCGGCGAATACGTCATCATCAAGCAGAACGAGTACATCCGGAAGTTCAAGAAAGCCGACGCTTCCAGTCCGGCCACGGCCCGGACCCTGGACGAGCTGCGGATTCGAAAGACCGCCATCTTCCGCCGCCTGCTCGAAAAAGGAGTCTTCGCCGAGGCCGGAGAGGACCGCTACTACATCGACCTCGACCAGGCGGCGGAGTTCTTGGCTCTGCGCCGCAAGTTCGCCTTCTTCGTCGGCCTGGCGATCGCCCTTCTAGCGCTCATCCTGTATCTGACGGGGAATCTCAAGTAAGCGGGACGGGACCCGGCGGCCGACGGTAGGGGCCGCCGAGAGATGCCGGTTGCGGGTCGACCTAGCTCGCGGGCCGGGTTTCGACCACGGCCGCGCCGATCAGTCCCAGCACGCCGAACAGAAGGAGCAGCTGGACGCTCGGGCCGAGCATAGCCAGCCAGGCGGGGCCGTCGACCTGGGGAACGGGACCGAAGCCGCCCGCCCAGAGCCCGCTGAACGGCGCCAGGCCGTAGACCAGCCCCGCCAGCGCTCCCGCGGCCATGCCCGCGACCACCCGCCGCCCGGCGGTCATCCCGCCCGCCGCCATGGCCGTGAGCGCCCCGGCCAGAAGCGGAATTCCGACCGCCGCCCCCCAATACCTCCCGAAAGCGGGAGTCCCGCCGGCGATCCTCGTCCAAGCCCATCCCAGGCCGCCCAGCAGGGCCACCGCGCCGGCCGCGATCGGCAGGACCGGCCATCGGCGGGACGGCCGGCCGGCCCGCCGGGCGGCCCGCTCCCGGATGCGCCGGCGCAGGGTCAGGGGCTTGTTGTAGAAGAGGTCGAAGACGAAATGCTCCAGCCAGGCCCCCCGCTCGCCGAAGACCGGCACCTTGTGGACGGCCTCGTTGGCCCAGTGGCCGGCCATGAAGCGGGCCAGATCGGGGTAGCGGTAGGCCATCTGGATGGGGAAGGCCAGATAGCCGACGACCTTCAGGAAGGAGACGCCGAAGGCGATGTTGTAGTCCCTGAAGTTGCGCTCCTTGATCATCAGCCCGATGACATAGAAGCCGCGGATCAGCGAGCCCGGCGAGATCGGAAGCAGGTTGAGGGCGGCGATGATCAGCCCGGCCCGCAGGGTGGCCTGCTGCCAGCCCATCCCGGGGTGGGACAGGACATAGACGATGGCCGTGATCAGGAAGACCGTCTCGGAGACGAACAGCGTGGCCAGGTGGACGGCCAGGCTCTTGAGGTACTTCTGGATGTAGGGCTCCTTGATCTGGCCGGCGATGCGCGTCTCCTCGGCTTCGCCGATGAAGCCGCTGCGCCGCCCCTGGGCCAGCATGTCCAGCAGCCACCGCTCGCGCTCCTCCGGCCGCACCAAGAGGCGGACCGGCTGCACGAAAAGAGCCCGCAGGCTGGCCCGAAAGACTGTCCCGTCGGTGAGGAAGCGGTGGATGCCGGCCGGCAGCCAGGCCAGCGGCAGGTTCGCGTAGTAGAGGGCCGGCCGCGAGGCGATGGCCAAGGCTCGCGCCTCCGAAGCCCGGCCGGTCCTCATCCAGCGGATCATCGCCTCGGCGATGCGCCCGCGGCCCGCCCGCAGGAAATAGCCGGGACTGATCAGCATCCGGCCGATATGCCGCCGGGAATCGGCCCGTCCCCACAAGGCCCTCAGCCCCGGCGCCGCGAGGAGAGCGGGGATCAAAGCCAGCCACAGAAGGTCTTTCCGCAGCCAGGCCAGGAGGATGGGCGCCGGGAGCAGCCAAGGCAGGAATCCCAGGCCGAGGAAGAGGATCGAGCGAAGGGGACCTCGCTCCAGGGCCGCGGCGGTCCGGCCATCGGCGACCCCGCGGATCCGCCAGCTTTCCCGGAAGCCGCGCATGATGCCGCGTCTCAAGCGTCCGCCGAGAAGCCGGACGTGGTGGTAAGAGATGTCGGGCAGCGAATCCCGGTAAGCCCGGTCCTCCCTTTCGAGCTCGTCCAGAGCCCCCTTCATGTCCGCGAAGGCGGCCCCGCCGGCTTCGATGAAGGCGCGAAGCTTCGGCAGGCTGCCCTTGTCGAACTGGACCAGACGGCCGCGGGCCAAGCCGCGCAGGATCAGCTTGACGTCGGCCGGGCACTGGGGCAGGAAGGGCAGCAGGGCCATGCCGGCCCGGAAGTCGACCGCCGTCAGCCCGGCCTCCGGGTCGGGATCGCTGGCCAGGCGCTTCATGGCGTTGGGCTGGCTCTTGAGCGACCACCACTCGTACTGGCGGGCCAGCTCGACGGCGCCCAGACGATGCATCAGGCCGACCAGGCGATGCATGAACTCCCGCTTGGCCCGGTACTCGACCGAGCCGAGGCCGTCCCCGGGCTTCCCCGGCCTCCAGCGGCGGCGGGCGTCGAGGTCGTCGTCCGCCTCGAACCGCCACATCCGGCCGTCCACCCATTCGCTCATCTCGCCGTAGCTGCCGAGTCGGGCGTCGAGGAACGTGCCGATGATGTCGACCACGGCGTCGTCGCGCCCGAGCTCGACCCGGGCCGCCCGGCGGATGAGCTTCTGCCACAGGGCTTGCGAACGCCCGGCCGCGGCCAGCGACTGGAGGGAGAAGGGCGCTTGGAAGCCCAGCCGGTAGAGAAAGTCGCGAATCCGCCGCCCCGCCCCGGACGGGGGGATGAGAATCTTCAGGGCGTAGACGCTCCCCGCCGCGAGGCCTTCGACGCTCCCTTCAACGGATTCCGAGGCCAGAAGGCGGACCTTGTAGACCTGCCCGGCGTAGCCGCCGCCGACGAATCGGACGATCTCCAGCCGGACCTTGGCCCGGGCGTCCGGAATGATCCCGCGAAGCTCGTAGCTCAGCTCCGTCCCGGGCTCGTAGCGCTTGAGGCGCAGGGGCCGGTGCAGATGCTGGGCCTCGAAGATCTTCTCCAAAGCCGGGACGGCCGCGGCGGAATAGTCGGCTTGTCTCATGCGGTATTCTTCATTCCTCAGTTCCCCAGGCGTTTTACCACAAACGGGGACTCGGGGAAAGCGAGGGTGCCGGCGGCGATACGGGCGTGTTTCGGGCCAAAGCCGGGCGTGAGGGCCGCGCTCGAGCGGCCCGCCTTCGCCGTCGAGCCGGGACGTCTTCCAGGCGGTGTTTGCGGCCCCGACGCCCTTTATGGAACAATGCCGGCATGCGCGCAGGCAAGATCGTCGGACTCGTTTCCCTGGCAGCGGCCCTTCTCCTGACCGTCCCGGCTTTTGGGGCGGTCGAGGGGCCCTTCGTTGGAGCGAAGAAGCCCGTCCCCGGCGGGATGGCCTCGGCATCCGGCGGCGGGCCGATCGCCGGACTGAGAGCGCTGCGGCTCGCCGGACCCAAGGGCGCGGAAGCTTCCGTGGCCGGGCTTGTCCTCGGCGACGGCCGCGAGATCGAGCCGTCCTCGCCTCTCCCGCTCTTCAGCCTGCTCGTCAACGACGCCCTGACGCCGGCCGCTTCCCTTCCCCCCGGCTTGGCCCTGACCGTGACGCAGGAGCCCGGCTTCGCGCCCGGAGCCAAGCTGACGCTCGTCTTTCGCAACGACTCGGCGGCCAAGATCCGGCTGGAAAGCCTCGTCCCCCTGGGCCAGGGCCCGGATCGGACCTACATCACGGCCGGCCTGCCCAACGCGGAGCCGCACACCCTGGACCGGACCCAGCTCTTTCGGCCCGGGATGAAGCCGGTCGGGGTCGTCCTGCCCGACAACGCCTGGCATATGGGCTACGCGACGGTCGAAGCGGCCCCCGGCCTGAGCCTGACGGCCATCGCCCGCCGGGTGAAGACCGACAAGGCCGAGCGGACCCGCTGGGCCTCGATCCTGGAGCCCGGCGGCTCGGTCGAATACGCCCTGTATTTCGAGGCCCACGAGGGCGGCTGGCGGCGGGGGCTCGCCATCATGTTCCGCGAGAGGTTCCTCCACGACCTGCCGTCCTTCGACCAGGCCCTCTTCCGCCGGGCCGACCTGTCCTGGGTCCGGCGGGCGTATCTGATGGTCCTGCAGTTCGCCTGGGACCATTCCTATTACGACAGGGAGGCGAAACGCTACGCCTACGACCGGACTCTGACGGCCTGGGACAAGCTCCTTGGCCCCATCGACATCTACACCATCTGGCCGACCTGGCCGCGCCTGGGGCTGGACGAGCGAAACCAGTGGGACATGTACCGCGACCTGCCGGGCGGGCTGGCCGAGCTGCGCCGCCAAGTCGACCTGGCCCACGCCCAGGGCAAGAAGTACTTCATCTCCTACAACCCCTGGGACGAGAGCACCCGGCACGAGGACCATATAGCCGGCATGGAGGCCATGCTCCGGACCCTGGACGCCGACGGCGTCGTGCTCGACACCCGGGGCGAGAGCAGCCGGGAGTTTCAGGCCGCGGCCGACCGGGTCAAGCCCGGCATCATCATGTACAGCGAGGGCATGGCCGTGCCCAAGGACATGCCCGGCATCGTCTCGGGGCGGGTCCACGACGCCCTCTATATGCCGCCGCCGCTGAACCTGAACAAGTTCATCAAGCCCGACTTCGCCATCTTCCGGGTCCTGCAGCTGGCCGAAGGGCCGCTCCACCGCGAGGCCGCGGTCGCCTTCTTCAACGGCTACGGCTCCGAGATCAACACCATGCGTCCCGGCCGTCCCGACTGGATCGAGGCGGACCTGGCCTATCTGGGCCGGACGACGCGGCTGCTGCGGGAGAGCGCGACGGCCTTCCAGGACATGGCTTGGGAGCCGCTCGTCCCGGTCCTGGAGGACGGCGTCTGGGCCAACCGCTGGCGGGACGGCCGCAAGACGGTCTTCACCGTCTTCAGCCTGCGGCCGGAGGGCTTCAAGGGCCCCCTGATCGAGGCGGAGGTCCCCCAAGGCTTTCACCTCGTCAGCCTGTGGAATCACGTTGAGCTGACCCCCGTCGAGAGGGGCGGCCGTCTCTACGCTCCGGTCGAGACTTCCGCCTTCGCTGCGGCGGACCTCGGGACCCGCCGGGAGGGGAGCGTCGACTGCGTCGCCGTCCTGCCCGAGATCCTGAAAGTCTCCTCGGACGGCGAGCTGGTGACGATCGAGGCCCCGGGCGCCCCCGCCGGAAGCCGGGTCGCCGTCTCGGCCGGGGATCCCGGCTACGCCCGGGAGCCGGCCTGGTTCGGGACGGAGCGGCGGACGATCGCCCTCCACGAGCTTTTCGCCTTCCGGGAGGAGAAGTTCACCGTCCAGCTCCTCGACGGCCGCGGCGAGATCCTGGACGAGCGCATCGTCGGCCTGCCGCTGGCCCATCCGCGCCGCCTTGCCGGGTCGCCCCGGACGGCCGCGGCCCCGTCGGCGCCCGCCGGCATGGTCGAGATCCCGGCCGCTTCCTTCGTCTTCAAGACGGCCGGCAATCCCGACGACGCCAATCCGGTCATCCCCTATCCCGACACCGCGAAGCCGCGAACCTTGGCCATCCGCCGCTTCTTCATGGACCGCGCTCCCGTGACCAACGCCGATTATGCGGCCTTCCTGGCCGCCACGGGCTACGCCCCTGAGGACGCTTCCAATTTCCTCAAGCATTGGATCGGCGGCAAGCCGCCGGCGGGGATGGAAAGACACCCCGTCGTCTGGGTCTCGCCGGAGGACGCCCGGGCGTACGCCCGCTGGGCCGGAAAAAGGCTGCCGACCGAGGCCGAGTGGCAGTACGCCGCCCAGGGCGCGGATGGCCGGGCCTACCCTTGGGGCCCGAAGATGGAGCCGGGCCGCTGCAACGACAAGCTCAACCGGACGACCCCGGTGGACGCCTACCCCGCCGGGGCCAGCCCCTTCGGCGTCCTGGACATGGTCGGCAACGTCTGGCAGATGATGGACGACGTCTACGAGAACGGGGTTTACACGTACGGGATCATCCGGGGCGGCAGCCACTACGCGCCGGAGAAGAGCGTGTGGTACGTCAAGAGCGGCCCGTTGGCCGTGGACCGCGTCCAAATCCTGCTGCTGGCGGCCCCGGGCCTGGACCGCAGCTCGACCGTCGGATTCCGCTGCGTCAAGGACGCCGACTAGC
Organism: uncultured Eubacteriales bacterium; assembly: GCA_964556755.1. GTDB lineage: Bacteria > Acidobacteriota > Aminicenantia > Aminicenantales > UBA4085 > UBA4085. Next base: position 13,127 of record CAZKXI010000001.1, on the reverse strand, counting down.
CTCCCTCACTGGACCTTGGCCACGACGGCGTTGAGCACTTTCTTCGAGGCCCGGTCTTGGGCCAGGAAGACGACCCGCAGGCCCTCGCGCGCGATGCGGTGGAAGCGCTTGGCGAACTTGAAGCCCGGGATGCGGGTGTAAGACCTCTCGAACTCCGTCAGATAGGCGTCCGTGGCGGCTTCCGAGGCCGCCAGGTCGAAAGCGGCCGTCTTGGCCTTGTCCGGCTCGACCACGGCCAGATCGCGGACGACCATCTTGTGGTAGGTGATCCCGTTGCTGCCGCGGTATTCCTCCTCCTCCTGGGCCAGGACGACGAGGTAGTCCGTGCCGGGGACGACGATGTCCGAGCCGAAGGCGGCCGTGACCGTGTCGCCCGACCGGGCCGCGGCCAGGGTCAGCTCGACGGTCGGGGCCTCGCCGGTCTTGGGATCGATGGCCGCCTTGTACTGGAGATACTTGCTGCCGGCCATGCCCCGGGTGCCGCCGCCGACCAGCTTGGCGTCGCCGTCGATGACCACGGTCGGGGTGTTGGCGATGCCGTAGAAGGCCTGCCGCTTCCGCGTGGCCGGGTTCATCATCGGGTCGGGAGCGGGGATCGGCAGGTGGTATTCCAGGACGGCCAGGTATTTGTCCGGATAGGTCTCGAGCAGTCCGTCGAAGGCCAGATCGGCCCCGACGCAGGGGGGGCACTCGGAGCCGGTGAAGAGCTCCGCCAGGACGGCCTTGCCTTTCCAGTCGATCGGCGGGTCGAACTCCTCCGGCGTGTAGGGCAGCTGCTTGACCTGGGCCTTGAGGGCGTCGAGGAAGCCGTCCTCCTTGCCGGTCAGCTTGACGTAGAGCATCAGGGCCTTCTCGACGCCTCCCTTGGAGTTGTCGGCCGCCGCCCGCAGGTAGGCCTGGTAGGCTCCCTTGTCGTCGCCCAGACGGTAGCTGGTGTCGCCGAGGATATCGTAGTAGTCCACGTCCAGGGCCCCGCCGGCCGCCCGGTAGGCGTTCAGGGCGATCAGGGCCGACGGGGGATTGCCGGCGTCGAGATGGGCTTTGGCCGTGGTGATCAGGAAGGCGTTGGACAGGAAGGCGGCGAAGGCCCTCTTCTCCTCCTCCCGGGTGATCTGGGTGTAGGTCTCGGGGTCCCGGGCCATCTTCTCGGCCGAATCGCTGTACCGCAGGACGGCGTCCAGGACTTTGGCCTTGTCGAAAGACTCGGCCTTGGGGTGCTGGATCAGCTGCGAGGCCGCCCGGAGATAGCTGGTGGCCCGCTGGGCTCCCGAGCCGACGCCGACGAAAGCCTTCTGGAGGCCCAGGACCGTATCCAGATCGGGGGCCAGCTCGATGCGGGCGTTCTGGATGAAGCTCTCGATGGTCTCCATCATCACGGAGAAGGGGTAGGCGGCCTTGAGGCGGTTGAACTCCTTGAGGCGGGCCGCGGCGTCCGTGATCCGGCTGGCGGCGACGATCTCGCCGTACTCGGGCGGACGCTGCTCGGTTTGGACCTGGGCCGCCGCGGTCGCCGCCAGGGACAGGGCCAGGATCAGGATAAGGCCCAGCGCGACGGCCGGGCGGGGGATGCTTCGCGAAGTCATGACGGACCTCCTTCCCGACGGCGGGAAAGCCGAATTATACCATCATCGCCGGTTTTCGCCATCGGCCCGCTTGTCCGGTTGACTTCACCGGCCGCCGTTTCTAAGATGGGGCCGCCATGAAGCCGAAACACATCCGCCTGGCCGTCATCCTCGGCCTGGGGCTCCTGGCCGCCTCGCCCCGGCCCCCCCTCGTCACCCTGACCTCCGGCGAGCTGCGCCTGGAGATAGACAGCCGCGGCGCCGTGGCGAGCCTGCGCGACCTCGTCCGCGACCGGGAGCTGCTGGCGCCCGGGCAGCCGTCGCCCCTCCTTTCGATCAAGGTCGGCGATCGCCTGGAGCCGCCGTCGTCAGCCGCCGAGGTCGAGCCGGGCCTTCTGCGGCTGACTTTTGCCCCGGCTAAAGCCGAGGTCGATGTCCGCGTCCAGGCCAAGCCGACGCACCTCGTCTTCGAAGTCGTGCGGGCCGAGCCGGCCGCCAAGGTCGATCTCGTCCTGTGGGGGCCCTATCCGACCGCGATCGGCAAGACGGTGGGGGAGATCGTCGGCGTCGTCCGCGACGGCGAGTACGGCCTCGGCATCCAGGCCCTCAATCCCAAGACCATCGGCAGCTACCCCGACAACGCCGAGGGCTTCGATATGTCCCGCGGCCGGGCGGCCGAGGCCCGTCCCTGGGGAAGCGTCCTGCAGGCCTACAGCCTGGACCGGACGCGGCCCCGGACGGCCGACGTCTGGCTGGGAAATTTCCCGAGCATGCCGATTCCGCCGATCCCCGACGAGACGGTGGTCGGATCCAAGATCGCCCTCTTCGGCTGTCCCGAGCCGCAAGTGCTCGACCGGCTGGGCGCCATCGAGCTGGCCGAGGGCCTGCCGCACCCGACGATCGACGGCGTCTGGGCCAAGACGTCGCCGGAGCGGGGCCGGTCCTACCTGATCGTCGACTACGGCGAGGACACCGTCGACGAGCTGCTGGGCTACGCCCGGCGCGGCGGCTTCATGACCCTCTATCACATGGAGCCGTTCGAGAGCTGGGGCCACTTCGAGATCAGCCGCAAGTGGTTCCCCAACGGCGCGGCCGGGCTGAGGGCCTGCGCCGACAAGGCCCGGGCCATGGGCATCCGCCTGGGCGCCCATACCCTCACCACTTTCATCCAGACCAACGATCCCTACGTGACGCCGGTCCCGGACCCCCGCCTGGCCCGGACCGGGACAAGCCCCCTGACGGGCGACATCGGGCCATCCGCCGCCGTCATTCCCGTCGCCTCCCCCGACGCCTTCGCCAACGAGAAGGCCAACTGGCTCCACACCGTGGTCATCGGCGAGGAGCTCATCCGCTACCGGGCCGTCTCGTCGTCGGCGCCCTGGAGTCTTCTCGACTGCCAGCGCGGGGCGTTCGGGACCAAGGCCGCGGCCCATGCCCGCGGGGCCGAGGTCGGCAAGCTCCTGGATCACCCTTATAAGGTCTTCTTTCCCAATTTCGAGATGCAGAGGGAGATCGCCCGCGGCCTGGCCCGCCGCTTCAACGAGACCGGCCTCGGCCAGTTGGACTTCGACGGCCACGAAGGCACGGCTTCCACCGGCCAGGGCGACTACGCCTACGAGCTCTTCCCGGTCGACTTCCTGGCTGGCCTCGACCACGAGGTCCTCAACGGGACGAGCAACTCCAAGCACTTCTACTGGCACACCAACACTTACTGCAACTGGGGCGAGCCCTGGTACGAGGGCTTCCGCGAGAGCATGCAGGAGTACCGGATCAAGAACCAGGCCCTCTTCGAGCGCAACTACATGCCGGCCATGCTGGGCTGGTACCTGATGAAGGACACGACCAGCCTGTCCGACGTCGAGTGGATGCTGGCCCGCGCGGCCGGCTACGGGGCCGGCTTCGCCTTCACCTCCAGCCTGGCCGACATGCGCAAGAACCCGGAGACGGCCGCCGTCCTGGATGCCATCCGGGAGTGGGAGACGGCCCGCCGCTCGGGCGCCTTCAGCGCGGACCAGCGCGAGCGGATGCGGAACCCCAAGGCGGAGTTCCATCTGGAGAAGCGGGCCGGCGGCGGCTGGGATCTCTTCTCCTTCCGCGAGTCTCCGGCCTTCCGCCACGAGAGGACCGTCGTGCAGCCCGGCCAGCCCACGGCCGCCGAATGGGCCTTCTCCAACCCGGATCCGGCCCAGCCGCTCCAGCTCAAGCTCAAGGCGGCCGGCCCGTCCGGGGCGCTGCGGCGCCCGCGCTTCGAGATCGACGGCTACCTGGAGCTCGTCTTCGACGTCGAGCTCAAGGCCGGTCAGACGCTGCTCTGCGAAGGGACGAGAGAGGCGCGGATCTACGACGACAAGGGCCGGCAGATCGCGACGGCGGCCGCTTCGACCGCGCCGCCCGTGTTGAATCCCGGCCCCCACCGCGTCGCCTTCGACGCCGCGTTCGGTCCGGAGCCCGGGCTCGAGGCCGTCGTCACCTTCCGGACGCGGGGCCGGGCGGAGCCGGTCGCGGCCCGCTGATCCGGGCCTCCGTCCCGCCGCCCTTCCCCCCCCGGCCTCCGGCGCTTGACAGCGGCGGAGGGCGCGCATACGATCATGCCGCTCATCATGCCGCATCCCATCCATCTCCCAGGAGGCCTTGTCCATGTCTAAGATTCCGCTCAATCGAAGGGAATTCCTGCGCCTGGCCGGCGCCGCCGGCGCCACGGCCGCCGTCTTCCATCCCGAAGCCCTGGCCCGGGTCGTCTCAGCCGGCCAGACCGTGGAGGGGCAGACCGCCGAGCAGGTCGCCCGCAACGAGTTCTACTGGCGCGAGATCCAGCTGGCTTTCAAGCTGGACCGCAGCCTGATCAATCTGAACAACGGCTTCACCGCCCCGATGCCCCGGGTGGCCCTGGAGTCGGTGAACCGGTACATGGACATGATCAACATGCTGCCGGTCCACTACCAAGGCATGGTGGCCAACAACGTCCAGACCATCCGCCGCCGCATGGCCAATGAGTTCGGGGCGGACCCCGAGGAGATCGCCCTGACCCGCGGCGCCAGCGAGGCCCTCCAGATCGTCCAGAACGGCATCGACCTGGAGCCCGGCGACGAGGTCGTCACTACCGAGCAGGACTACCCCCGCATGCTGACGACCTGGGACCAGCGCATGCGCCGCGACGGGATCAAGGTCACCCGTCTGCAGTTCCCGGTGCCGGCCACCCAGGACTTCCTCTACAACATGTTCGAGAAGGCCATCACCCCGAAGACCAAGGTCTTCCACTTCACCCATATCACCAACCTGACGGCCCAGCTCTTCCCGGTCCAGCGCCTGTCGCGCCTGGCCCGCTCCAAGGGCATCGTGACGATCGTCGACGGGGCCCACGCCCTGGGCCATTTCCCCTTCCAGCTGCGCGACCTGGAGTGCGACGCCTACGGCGTCAGCCTGCACAAGTGGCTGCTGGCGCCCCTGGGCAACGGCCTGCTCTACGTCCGCCGGGAGATGATCCCGAAGTTCTGGCCGCTGCAGGCCGCGCCCGAGCAGCAGGACGCCGACATCCGCAAGTTCGAGAGCATCGGCACGCACCCCTGGGCCATCCGGGCGGCCCTGGGCGAGTCGCTGGCCTTCCACCAGGCCATCGGGGCCGACCGCAAGGCGGCCCGGCTGCGCTACCTCAACATGCGCTGGGTCAACGCCCTCAAGAAGCACGACAAGATCAAGGTCTTGAGCGAGACCAGCGAGCCGGCCCAGTGCTGGGGCGTCATGGCCGTCAACATCGAGGGCTACGATGTCCGGCAGCTGGCCAAGTTCATGATGGACCGCTACCGGATCGTGGTTGTGCCCCTGGTCGGCGGCGCTCCCCCGAACTCGGTCTTCGACTACCAGGCCCTGCGGGTCTCCCCCAACGTCTATACCACCCTGGAAGAGATCGACACCTTCATCGAGGCCATGGAGACGGCGGTCAAGGAAGGCGTGCCCGAATCGCCGGATCCCATCCCGGGCTATCCGGCCGACGTCACGATGTGAGATCAGGGGGAGGAGAGCGATGAGACGTTCAACGGCATGCATGGTCGTGGCGGCGGTCCTCGTCCTGGCCGCCGCTTCCCCGGCCCAGACGCCGGCGGACTTCAAGGTCCCCTTTGCCTTCAAGATCGGGACCAAGAATCCCGCCGCGGGTGTCTATGCGGTAGCCGGGATCAAGGATGGCCAGATCACCCTCAAGCAGGAGGCCACGGGCAAGGAATACGTCGCCCCCTTCACCGAAAAGTTGACCCCGCCGGACGGGGCTCCGGCGGGAGCCCGGCTGGTCTTCGACGAAGTCGGGGACTTCGCCCCCTCCTACACCGAGTATGTCACGGTCTACATCCTGTCCGAGGTCTGGGTGTCGGGGACGGAGGGCTACCGCGTCCACCTGACCAAGGGCGCCCATAAGACCAAGGTCGTCGCGGCGGAGGCGGCCAAGTAGCCTTCCTGATCCCTCGGCGGCTCCGTCCGGAGCGGGAACCGGGTCGGCCGGCCCGTTCCGGACGGAGCATGACCTTTGGCCTCCCTCGCGCGTATAAAGGGGTGTAGAAGTCTCTTTGCCCGGGAGGCTGACCATGACGAAATTCCCGGCCTGGGTCGTGATCGTTCCCTTCATCGGCGTCCTGGCGGCCTGCGGGCCGGACCGGCCGCCGCATCCTTCCGCTTCCCCCGCGTTCTTCACGCCCGCCGATCCGCCCTCGAGCCGCTATGTCATCGACGTCCGGCTGGACGCGGCGGCGGGATCCCTGGAGGGACGGGAGCGGATCACTCTCAGAAATGCCGGCCGGATCCCGCTGACCGCCGTCGCCTTCGATTGGGCGGTGGGGCCTCAATCGACGCTCGAGGTGATGGCCGGCGGACGCCGGATCTTCCCGCCGGAGGGCGGCTCCTCGGGCCCCCTCCCTCGGCCCATCCTGGTGGCGTTGCCCGAGCCCCTGGCGCCCGGAAGGTCCATCGAGATGGAGGCGGCTTTCGGCCTCAAGTCGGACGCTCCTTGGGGCCGCTCCGGCTTCTCGAGCTCCTCCTGGTACCCCCGGTTGTGGTGGGACGGCCTGCCTCACCACGACTCCTACTCCGTCAAGGTGGACGCGCCCGCGGGATTCGCCGTCGCGGCCAGCGGACGCCTCGATCCCCGGACCGGCCGTTACGAAGCCGCGGCGGCCAGGACCTTCGGCATCTGGCTGGCGCCCGGCCTCAAAGCCGCCTCGCGCGAAGTCGACGGCGTCCTGATCACATCCTATTTCACCGATAAAGGATCCAAGGCCGCCGCGGTCTGCCTGGAAACGGCCGCCGACGCGGTCCATTTCTACAAGGAATGGCTGGGCTTCTATCCCTTCCCCTTCCTGAACATCATTCCCGGCGGCGAAGGCCGGTGGGGCGGCTACCCGGTGGCGACCGGCATCGTGGCCATTCATGGCTTGGAGACCTACGTCGACGGCGAGCCGCCCATGCACTGGCAGCACATCACCTCGCACGAGATCGGCCACGAATACTGGGGCGAGTGGGTTCCGGACGGCGACGACCCCTCCTGGGTCTGGATCGCCATGGGCATCTTCGCCGACACCGAGTATATGACGGTCCGCGGCCTCGATCCGGAGCGGGCCAAGAAGTGGATGGGAAACTACATCAACGCCGTCCCTCTGCACTACGACACGACCCTGGCCGCTCCGCCGGGCCGGGAGGACGCCGTCCATTTCGACTTCAACAACACCGTCGTCCACAGCAAGGGGCCGGCGGTCGCCTATGCCCTCGATGAAGCGCTGGGGCGCGAGGCCTTCCTCAGGGTCTATAAGCGATGTCTGCGCGACTTCGCCGGGCGGCGCTTCGGGTGGCGGGATCTGAAGACGGTGGCCGAAGCGGAGAGCGGACAGAGCCTGGACTGGTTCTTTGACGCCTGGGTGCGGTCGAGCCAGTACCTCTGCTACGGCTCGGAAGCCGAGGACAGCCGGCCTGACGGAGCCGGCGGCTTTACGACCGAGGTCCGGCTGCTGCGCCTCGGCACGATGTCTATGCCCGTGCCTGTCCGGGCCGAATTCGGGGACGGCTCCGCCCAGACCGCCAGGGCGGACCGGACTCGGGCCGTCACGGCCTTGACCTTCAAAAGCCGGGCTCCACTGCGGAGCCTGGTCCTCGACCCCTCCGGCCGATGGGCCAGGGTGGAGACGCCCGTCCCGCCGGTCTCCGCGGCGGCCGCGGCCGCCCTGGCTGACGGCTGGGAGGCGGACCAGGCCGAGCGCGTCTATGACGCCGTCAAGGCCGAGACGATCTCCAGTCCGTCGCTCTGGTACCAGCTGGGGTTGGGCCTCTACGGGGCCAAGCGCTTGGACGAGGCCGCGGAATGCTTCGCCCGGGCCGACCGTCCCGAGGCCGGCTCCGCCTGGCGCTTCGGAGCGCTCGGCTGGCGCGGGATCCTGGCGGACCTTCGAGGGCGCCGGGCGGAAGCCCTCGGCTTCTACAGGGCCGCCCTGGCCATAGCGCCCGACAGGCCCGTGCGGCACGACCCGTTCAAGATCACCATGGACCGCGCCTGGGTCGAGGAGCGCCTGAAGAAGCCCTTCGCTCCCGGCGAGAAAGCCCGCGTCCCCGAGAGACCGACCGCGACCCAACTGGTCGATTTCGTCGACGCTCTGGGCTGGGAGAAGGAGGGCGAGACGCCCCTTCTCGTCTACCGCAAGGCCGCCGGTTTGGCGATCAAGGATGCGCGCTTCTGGCTCAAGCTTGGCCTGCTGCTCTACGACAGCCGAGCCGACAAGGAAGGCTTGGCGGCCTTCCTGAGGATGGCCGAGCTGGAGACGTCGGGCATGATGGCCTTCACGGCCCGGGTCTGGCAGGGCCATATGAATGATCTGCTCCGGAACCGCTCGGCAGCGCTGGAGTGCTATCGGGCGGCTCTGAAGCTCGATCCGGGGACGGCCATGAAGCACAGCCAGTGGGGCATGACCATCGACCGGGCCTGGGTCGAGGAGCGGCTGCGGACGCCGTTCACGCGGAAGTGACCGCGGGTGGCCCCGCGAGACGCTGAAAAGCCCCGCGGGGCTTGACGGAGGGACGTAGGCCGGAACAAGATGCGGGCATGAAGACCCGTGTGTTTCCCTTAGCGGCCTTCCTGATGCTGCTTTTGACCGGCGCCTCGTCCGGGGCCCTTGCCCCGACCCCGGCCGCCGATCCGTCCTTCCAGCCTCGTCCCGCCTATAGGCTTCTGGAGCGCCTCCTCCGGGCTCCTCGAGGATTGACGGTCCGACAGGACTCCAGCCACAACAAGACCGGGATCAACGACGACGCCAACCAGCCCCTCTACAAGGACGCCCGCGGCGACGATGTCATCTTCGACTCGGCCGGGCCGGGCTGCATCCGCAGCCTCTGGGGAACCTGGTTCGACGCCAAGGCGAAGCTTCTCTTCTATTTCGACGGCCAGGACGAGCCGCGCTGGGACGTCGGCATTCTCGACTTCTACCAAGGGCGGCTGGCCCCCTTCACCGCTCCGCTGACCTCCTACGCCCGCCGGGGCAACTGGGGCGACGTTCCATTCGCCGGCAATTCGTTCGTTCCCATCTTCTTCGAGACGTCCCTGAAGATCGTGGTCCGCGGCGGCGAATCGCGCTTCTTCCACATCATCTCCGAGCGCTATGCCCTGCCGTCCGGGCCGGCGGAGCGGGGCGGGGCGGCCGATGGGGAAGCCCTCCAGGACGCCTTCGCCCGGATGGGCGAGCCGCCCTTCGAGGAGGCGGGTCTGCGAGTCTTCGCCTCCGAGACCAAGGAGGAGATCGAAGCCGGGGAGAAGCTGTCTTTGCTCAAGATCGAAGCCGGCTCCGGCATCGTCCGCGAGATCGAGATCGAGGCCGACGGCTCGGAGGCGTTTCTGCGCCAGACCCGCCTGCGTCTGCGCTGGGACGGCCATGCCCGCTGGGATTCCGTCTCGCCGACGGGCGTCTTCTTCGGCGTCCCCAACGGGCCCAACGAGATGCGCTCCCTGCCCCTGCGGGCCGAGATGCGGCCCGGCGGACGGATCCGCCTCCGGAGCTTCTTCCCCATGGCCTTCTGGGACAAGGCCGAGATCGAGTGGGTCAACGACTCGCCCCACCGCTTCGGCCGGGTCAAGGCCCGCGTCCTCGTCGGGCCCAACGGCGTGGCTCGAGACGAAGGGACGTACTTCACGACGCTCTACCACGAGGGTGAGACCGTCTACGGACACGACTGGCTGCTCTTCGAGGGGACGGGCACCGGCTGGCTGGCCGGCGTCGTCCAGTCGATGCGCGAGATGCACTACTGCGAAGGCAACGAGCGCTTCACCGTGGACGGCGCCATCTCGCCGCAGATCAACGGCACGGGAAGCGAGGACTATTACCTGGCCTGCTTCTGGCCGAATCCCGACTTCGACACGCCGTTCGGCTGCGTCATCGGCAGCATCGCCGAGGAGGGCGGCGGCTCCTCGCCGGGCTCTTACCGCGTGCCCAGCGGCTACAGCCGCTTCCACCTGGAGGCGCCGATCCCGTTCTACGCTTCCCTGCGGGCCGTCATCCAGCACGGCGGCATGAGCCACATCCGGTCCCAGTACCGCAGTCTGGCCTTCGCCTACCTCAACCGCCGTCCGGCCCTTATCCGCACCGACGCGATCGAGATCGGCCGGGGGGAGAGCGAGAGAAGCCACGGATACAAGGCTTCGCCCGGCGGCAAGCTCGAGACGCTGGCGGCGCACCCCGAGGGCGAGGGCTTCGAGGCGGTCATCGAGTCTCCCGGCCGCGTTCACTCGGGGGGAGCGATCGCCTTCCGGGTGGCGATCGATCCCGGCAACGGCGGCGTCCGGCTGCGCCGCCGGATCGACCAGAGCCTTCGCGGCCAGCAAGCCCGCGTCTTCGTGGATGGCCGCTTAGCCGGAGTCTGGCGGCATGGCTATGAGAACGCCGCCCTGCGCTGGTTCGACTCCGATTTCGACATCGCCCCGTCGCTGACCCGCGGCCGCGACCGCCTGGACATCCGGCTGGTCCTCGAGCCCGGCCCCTCGGGCGAGAAGTTCACGGAGTACGGGTACGAAGTCTTCTGCTTCCGTCCCTGACCGCGCCGCGAAGCCGCCGCGCCGCGCCACGGCGGACTTCGGGCCTCAGACGACGATCCGCGTCCGGCCTCCCCGCTCGAGCTCGATGTCCATGTTGGGCTTGTTGGAGGTCCAAGCCCCGGCCGTGAAGTCGGGGACGTCGATGGAATTCGAGCGGTTCAGCACCGACCACTGGCTGAGGGGCACGACGGCGCTCCAGGCCGCGGCGTCGTAGACGTCCTGATCCAGCGGCAGGCCGTGGCGCAGGCAGTCGATGAGCCGCCAGTCCTCCATCAGATCGGTCCCGCCGTGGCCGGCTCCGGTCTGGCGGGCTAGCTCGGCCAGCTGGAGGGTGATCTTCGGGGTGTGCTTCTCCTCCAGGGCCTTGAGCTCCTCGGCCGGCATCCAGGCGTGGTTCCCGGGCGAGAGCCGCGGCGGCGGCGGGTCGTAGAGAGCGGCGCCGCGGGTGCCGTAGATGCCGTGGATCAGGCTGTGGGGCGAGGGCGAAGTGGCGTCGTGCTGGACCATGATGGTCCGGCCTTGGGCCGTCCGGATAAGGGTCGAGCTCATGTTGCCCCGGTACTCCAGTCCGGCAAAGGGCTTGAAGAACTCGTCCGCGGCGGCCAGCTCCCCGGCCTTCTCCCGCATCATGAAGTCGCGGCTCTCCATCGAGACAAGGAACTCGAAGCGGTCGCCGCGATTGATGTTCATGATGGCGCTGACCGGGCCCAGACCGTGGGTGGGATAGAGGTTGCCGCGGCGGGCGGCATACTGCCTCAGCCACCACATGTCCCAGTACATCGTCTTGGAGAAGTTGTTGCCCATCTTGCTGGTGTTGTAGGCGCAGTCGCCGTGCACGACCTGGCCGAAGAAGCCCTGGCGGGCCAGGGCCAGGGTCAGCAGCTGGAACGGCAGGTAGCAGTAGTTCTCCATCATCATGCAGTGGCGGCGGGTCCGCTCGGCCGTCTCGACCAGCCGCCAGCACTCCTCGATGGTCCCCGCCGCGGGGACCTCGGAGGCGACGTGCTTGCCGTGCTCCATGGCGTAGACGGCCATCATGGCGTGCATGTACCAGGGGGTGGTCAGGATCACCAGGTCGATGTCCGGCCGCTCGCAGACCCGCTTCCAGTCCTCCGGCCCGGTCAGGACGTCGGGGGCGTGAGCCGTTCCCTCGAGCCGCTTGCGGGCGGCCGCGGCTTTCTCGGGCCGAATGTCGCAGAGGGCCTTGATCTCGGTCCCCTCGACGTGGGTCATGGTGATCATGTGGGCCGGGCCGCGCTGGCCCAGGCCGATGATCCCGATGCGGACCTTGTCCAGCGGAGGCGCGGCAAAGCCGGACATATTGAAGCGCTGGACGTGATCCTTCTGCCGGCGCTTCATCATAGCCGGCAGCTCCGAGGGGGCGGCGTCGGTGTCGCCGGCCCAGCCTTTGAGCAGGCCCCGGCCCGCCAAGCCGAGGCCGCCCAGGCCGGAAAGCCGAAGGCAATCGCGTCGGGTGATGGTCATGGGAGGCTCCTGACGGGCATGTTAGCACAATCGCCGGGGCGAACCCACGGCCGGGGGAGGGTGAAGATCGACGCGCCCGGGATTAGGCCGAGACTGACCGCTTCGTCCGCATGGCCGGAGTTCCGAGAGGTCATTGCGGGCTCGAGTTGACGGGGCCCTCCTCCGGCCTTACAATCACCGTGCGGAGGGGGAAGGAGGGTCGGATCCATGAGAAGATCCTTTTTGGCTGTGGCGCGGGTCGTGGCTTGTCTTCTGCTGATCCTCGGGCTTGGGCGTCCCGCGGGCGGGACGGCGATTCCCCCGCCGGATCCCATGGACGGCTTTGAGGCCGTCGTCGCCGACTTGACGGTATGCGTCAGCAACGGCAAGACTCCCCCGATCGGAGGGAATCGGGATATCCAGGCCAGGATCGTGAACAACGGCCCCGATGTCCGCGATCTCAAGCTGTCGTTCTACGTGGAGGGCAAGGGCATCCAAGAGCATGCCATCGCTTTCCTGGGCGCGGGCCAGACCTACACCCGGACCCGGAACCACAGCTGGTCCACCGTCGGGACCAAGACCATCAAGGCCATGGTCTTCAAGCCCGGCTACAAGGAGCAGATCATAGCCGAGGGCGCCTACAGGGTGCGACTGGCCGGCACGCCTTCCGACTCGTCGGGCGAGGGCGACAAGTGCGTCCGCGGCCGCATCATGACCCCGGCGGATGGCCCTTCGGCTATGCTCACGGTGTGCATCAGCGATGGGAAGTCGCCGGCCATCAACGAGAAGAGAGACGTCCATGTTTGGCTGACGAACCGCGCCGCCAGCCCTCTGGGGCGGATCACCGTCACGTTCTACGTCGAGGACAAGCCGATCACGACCCATGTCGTCGCATCCTTGAACGGGACCTCGACGACGATGATCACCCGGAACATCGGCTGGGCGACAGTTGGGACCAAGACGTTGACCGCCAACGTCAAGGTGGAGGGCTCAACCGGCGTCTGGTATGTCAGGGGCGCCTACAAGGTCCGGCTGCCGGGCACGCCGTC